>NZ_FTMD01000001.1 GCF_900156155.1 Aromatoleum tolulyticum | reverse complement strand
GACGTTGGCGGCGAGCGTGTGGCTGATGGTGCTGATCACGGCGTCGGTGCCTTCGCTGCTGTTCTCCACGATCACGTCGCCCGCGTTGTCCACGTAGTAGGTGTCGTCACCCCACTTGCCAATCATCGTATCTGCGCCGGCTCCGCCATTCAGCGTGTCGTGGCTATATGCGGCCGCCGCCGTCAGCACGTTGTTGAGATCGTTGCCTGTCCCGCTCATGTTAGAGAGGTAAGTTCCATTCAGCGTCAGATTCTCGACGTTCGCGCCCAGGGTGAAGCTCATGTTGCTGATCACCGTGTCCGTGCCTTCGCCCGCGTTCTCGACGATGACGTCGCCGGTGTTATCAACGGTGTAGGTGTCGTCGCCATCGCCGCCCGACATCGTGTCGGCACCCGCTTGGCCGTCCAGACTGTTGTTGCCGTCATTGCCGTACAACTCATTCGCCAGTGCGTTGCCGGTGCCGGAGAGGTTGGCAGAGCCCATCAGCACGAGGTTTTCGAGGTTGTTGCCGAGCGTATAGCTGACACTGCTCTGAACGGTATCGGTTCCTTCGCCTGCGAGTTCGGTGAGGATGTCAGTCGTGATGTCGACGACATAGGTGTCGTTTCCGGCGCCGCCGGTCATCGTGTCGCTTCCCGTGCCGCCGTCGAGATAGTCGTTGCCGAGACCTCCGATAAGGGAGTCGCTGCCCGCATCGCCGAACAGCAGGTCGTTGCCGTCACCGCCATTGAGAATGTCATTGCCCTGGCGGCCATAGAGCTGGTCGTCGGCGCTGCCGCCGGTGAGGGTGTCGTTCCTCTTGGATCCGTTCAGAATTGCCATCGTTTGATTTTCCCGTGGTTACAAACAGTTAAATGAGCTGTTCGTCTGATGCGAAAGATTTGCCGCCATGTGTTTTTTCGCTGCAAGGCGGCTGATGTTACGCAAAAGGGATATCAATGACAATGCGATTGCCATACTGAATATGCAAGTGACGAAAAGGCTGACGAGTGCCAGCGGACCTGTCGCGGCGCGATCAGGTTTGCTGTGCCACAGGTACTTCGGGATGAAGGCGAATATCGGCGTCGATGCCGAGTTGGACTGTGTGAATGTGATGGCCGCGACAGCCGCCAATGTGAGCCATCACAATGTGGCCAGCCACGTTGCCATTCAGTGCACCAAGTGCAAGGGGATGCCAAGGGGATGCACCGATGAGGCGCCAGGGCGCGGAAATCGGGCCGAGTACGGCCGAACCGCATCGCATCGGGCGAAAATGCCGAAGATCTGAAAGATCGTTTACCGGCTCGCGTTCGTGACGAGTTTGTCACCGGTTGAAACCGGCTTGTTCAGCGATTCCTTGGTTCCCACGGAGTAGGTGGGTGGGGATGCGGGAGTTCGTCCCGCCCTGAGCCGGGTGATCGGTGCGGGGTATTACTGCGCCTTGCCGAGCCCGAGTGGCGCGGGCGTGAGGCTGAGGATGCGCTGGTACAGCGTCTCGGCCTCGTCCTTGGGCTTGATGCCGAAGAGCGGGTTGTCGTTCTCGCGGAAGGCGATGGCGATCTCGGCCCAGTCCTCCGCGGTGAGCACGCGTTCGGCGATCGGAATCAGCGCGTCTTCCTCGGTGCGCAGGTGCTCCCATTCGAACTCGGCATAGCGTTCCGCGGTGTCGTAGAAGGCCTCTCCGGCTTGGGCATCGCCGCCCTGGAAGGCGACGAGCTGCTTCTTGAGGTCTTCGACCATCGGGTAGCCCAGCGTGTGCTCGCGTTCGAGGCGGCCGATGAGGCCGTCGGCCTCGCGCGTGCGCCGCTGCACGGCGGAGAACAGGTACTTGTCCTCCTTCGGGTGGTGCCAGCGGTCGGGGTAGGACACGATGTAGTCGAGGATCGCGCGCAGCAGCGGGAAATTGGGCGCCTCGCCCTTGCGCATGCCCTTGACGAGGTAGCGCAGCGAGTACAGCACCGCGCTGATCGCGAGGTGCTCGTCGCGGATGATCTGGACGGCTTCCGGTTTCACGTTCGTCTCTCTCTCCGGTGCTGCATGTTGTTGTGAGGCTGCGTCTTTCAGACGCGCTCGAAGGCGAGCGCGATGCCCTGGCCGACGCCGATGCACATGGTGGCGAGGCCGAAACGGCCGCCGGTGGTCTCGAGCTGGTTGAGCGCGGTGGTGACCAGGCGCGCGCCCGAGGCGCCGAGCGGATGGCCGATCGCGATCGCGCCGCCGTTCGGGTTCACGTGCTCGCCGTCATCGGGCAGCCCGAGCTGGCGCAGCACCGCGAGCCCTTGGGCGGCGAAGGCTTCGTTGAGTTCGATGGTGTCGAACTGGCCGATGTTCATGCCCAGGCGCGCCAGGAGCTTCTGCGTCGCCGGTGCGGGACCGATGCCCATGATGCGCGGCGACACGCCCGCGGCGGCGGAGCCGAGGACGCGCGCGCGCGGCGTGAGGCCATGGCGGCGCGCGGCGTCCTCGGAGGCGAGGAGCAGCGCGCAGGCGCCGTCATTGACGCCCGAGGCGTTGCCGGCGGTGACGCTGCCGTCCGGGCGCACGACGCCCTTGAGCTTCGCCAACGCTTCCAGCGTGGTGTCGGGACGCGGGTGTTCGTCGGCGCCGAAGATCAGCGGATCGCCCTTCTTGCGCGCGATCTCGACCGGCAGGATCTCGCGCGCGAAGAAACCGCGCTCGTTCGCGGCGGCCCAGCGCTGCTGGCTGCGCAGCGCGAAGGCGTCCTGGTCGGCACGCGCGACACCGAATTCCTGCGCGACGTTCTCGGCGGTCTCGGGCATCGAGTCGATGCCGAACTGCGCCTTCATCAGCGGGTTCACGAAGCGCCAGCCGATGGTCGTGTCCTCGATCTTCGCGCTGCGCGAGAAGGCGTTGTCGGCCTTGCCCAGCACGAAGGGGGCGCGGCTCATGCTTTCGACGCCGCCGGCGATCATCAGCTCGGCTTCGCCGGAGGCGATCGCGCGCGCGGCCATGCCCAGCGTGTCGAGGCTGGAGCCGCACAGGCGGTTGACGGTGGTGCCGGGCACTTCGACCGGCAGGCCGGCCAGCAGCGCGGCCATGCGCGCGACGTTGCGGTTGTCCTCGCCGGCCTGGTTGGCGCAGCCGTAGATGACGTCATCTACGGCTGTCCAGTCGACGGCGGCGTTGCGCGCGACGAGGGCGCGGATCGGCAGCGCGGCGAGGTCGTCGGCGCGCACCGACGAGAGGGTGCCGCCGTAGCGGCCGAACGGGGTGCGGATGGCGTCGCAGATGTAGACGGGGCGGGTCATGGAGGAAGTCCTCGATGGGGTGGGCGAGGCGCCGGTCCGGTAAGGCGCCCGCGTTTTATAGGGCGGAAAAGCCGGAGTCGCCTTCCGCCGCATGCGTCGCCCCCGGGGTGTGAGGAGCCGGCAACATCCGGCGGAAGGCGCTTCGCCTTTCCGCGCTGCTCTTAATAGGTCTCGACGTGGAAGCGCGCCTTCGCGAGCAGCTGCGGGCGCAGTGCGTCCCAGTCGGCGCCGTTCGCGCGGCAGATGTCGCGGAAGGCTTCCAGGACGCCGGCTTCCATGCCTTTGAGGCCGCAGATGTAAATGTAGCAGTTGTCGTCCTGTAACATCGCGAAGACTTTTTCGGCGCGCTCGCGTATCGCATCCTGCACGTAGCGCTTCGGCTCGCCCGGCACGCGCGAGAACGCGAAGTTGATGTCGATGAAGTCCTTCGGCAGCTTCTGCAGCGGGCCGAAGTAGGGCAGTTCCTCGGGCGCGCGGGCGCCGAAGAAGAGCATCAGCTCGCCGCCTTCCTTGCGGTCCATGCGGCGGCGGCGGCGTTCGGTCATCGCGCGCATCGGCGCCGAGCCGGTGCCGGTGCAGATCATCATGATCGACGAGCCGGGGTGGTTGGGCATCAGGTAGGTCGCGCCGTAGGGGCCGGTGACCTGCACCTTGTCGCCCTTCTTGAGGTCGCACACGTAATTCGACGCGACGCCGCGGGTCGGATTGCCTTCGTGGTCCTCGACGACGCGCTTCACCGTCAGCGACAGGTTGTTGTAGTGCGGACGCTCGCCGTCGCGCGGGCTGGCGACGGAGTACATGCGCAGCAGGTGCGGCTTGCCCTTTTCGTCGGTGCCCGGCGGGATGATGCCGATCGACTGGCCTTCGAGCACCGGGAAGGGCGTGGTGCCGAAGTCGAGCACGATGTGGTGGATGTCGCTCGATGCATCCTCGGCGGTGAGGCGGTAGTTGCCGGTGACCGTCGCGGTGATCGGGGCGGCCGGCGAGTAGATATTCACGTAGGGGTGCGAGGCGGACCACGGCGCCATCGCCGGGCCGCCCTGGCCGGCGGTCGCAACTTCGGTGATCTGCTGCACTTCGGCAGGCAGTTCGGCCGCGCCCATGACGGTCGCTTCGAGCTGGTCGAGCTCGGTGGTGTCGGGCAGGTAGTCCCAGGAATACTGGTCGGCGAGGCTGTGCGGCGCGGCCTTGTCGACGTTGCGCCATGAATCGATCGCGCCCGTCGGACAGGGCGAGATGCAGGCGAGGCAGCCGTTGCAGGTCTCGAACTTGACGACGTAGTTGCGGCTGTCGTGGGTGATCGCATCGACCGGGCAGATCTCTTCGCAGGTGTTGCAGCGGATGCAGATCTCGGGATCGATGAGGTGTTGCCTGGCGAGGTTGGCGTGCTCTGCGGGCGCGTTCATGGTTGTCTCTCTCCACGGCGGGAAACTGCGTTCCCGTTCTTATCCTGTTTAGGCAGAGGGTCGAAGAAGGCGTAGTGAGCGGGTCGAGGTCGTGACGAGAAACGCAGCCGTACAACTGTACGGCGAGTATCGCAGTCGCGAGATCGACCCGCGCAGTAGCCTTATTCGTGCCCTCTTAATTAAAGCGCACGTACTCGAAGTTGACCGGCTGGTTGTTGATACCACGGCCCGGCGCTGCGATCCAGTTCGCGAACTTGCCCGGCTCGATGCAGCGGCCCATCAGCGAATGCACGTACAGGCGGTCGCTTTCGGTCGGCAGCCAGTTGTTGTGCTGGTGCGTCCATTCGGCTTCCGACAGCAGACGGCCGTCGGGGCTGACGTGCGAGCCGGCGAACATGCCGATGCGGCGGTGGAAGCCCTTGTGCGGCAGCGTGAAGCGGAAGCCGAAGCCGAACTTGGCCGGGATGCGGTTCCAGCGGTCGACGCCGGCCTGCACGTCGGTGATCCAGTCGTCGCGCAGGCGCTCGTTGAGCGCCGACAGCGCGGGCACGTGGCGGGTCAGGATCTTGTCGCCGGCCACATCCATGACCTCGTATTCCGAGTTTTGCAGCGTGTGGTCGTCGGCGATCTTCTCTTCCTCGAAGCGGCCCTTGAGGCCGTTCGTGTAGTAGGTCGCGGCGTTCGACGAGATTTCGGCGCCGTACAGGTCGCTGGTGACGCTGTAGTGGAAGTTGAGGTACTTCTGCAGCGTGGGCAGGTCGATGACGCCGGCGGCGCGCAGCTTGGCGGGGTCGTCGGTGCCGAGTTCCTTCATCACTTCGCAGGTGCGCTGGATGACGCGGGCGATGCCCGATTCGCCGACGAAGAGGTGGTGCGCTTCCTCGGTGAGCATGAACTTGCAGGTGCGCGCCAGCGGATCGAACGCCGATTCGGCGAGCGAGGCGAGCTGGTATTTGCCGTCACGGTCGGTGATGAAGGTGAACATGAAGAACGACAGCCAGTCGGGGGTCTTCTCGTTGAACGCGGTGAGGATGCGGGGGTTGTCCGCGTCGCCCGAACGGCGCTCTAGCAGCGCTTCGCCTTCCTCGCGGCCGTCGCGGCCGAAGTGTGCATGCAGGAGGTAGACCATCGCCCACAGGTGGCGGCCTTCCTCGACGTTCACCTGGAACAGGTTGCGCAGGTCGTACAGCGACGGGGCGGTCAGGCCGAGGTGGCGCTGCTGCTCGACGGATGCGGGTTCGGTGTCGCCCTGGGTGACGATGATGCGACGCAGGGTCGAGCGGTATTCGCCCGGCACTTCCTGCCACACGTCCTGGCCCTTGTGCTCGCCGAAGGTGATCTTCTTCTCGCCTTCCTGCGGCGCGAGGAAGATGCCCCAGCGGTAGTCGTGCATCTTCACGTAGCCGAAGTCGGCCCAGCCCTTGGGATCGACGCTGACCGCGGTACGCAGGTAGACGTCGTAGTTGGTCGAGTTTTCCGGACCCATGTCGTCCCACCAGTTCAGGAAGGACGGCTGCCACTGTTCGAGGGCGCGCTGCAGGGTCTTGTTCTCGTTGAGATTGACGTTGTTGGGGATGCGTTCGCTGTAATTGATCATCTCTGTACTCCTCCGGATTTATCGTCTCGGCCCGGGGCTCGTCGGCTCGCCGGGTCTGTTATTGCTGCTCGCGTTTGCTGCGTTCTCCGCGCCGCGCCAGGGCGCCGGCTGCAACGGCAGCGGGACGGCCTGCCGCGCGGCGGCGGAGTGATTCGGGTGTGTGCTTACACGCGGTTCCAGTCGAACTGGGCCTTCTTGCCGGAGCCGAAGAGCTTCAGCGCGCCGTTCTCGCCGACGGCGTTGGGGCGGTTGAAGATCCAGTTCTGCCACGCTGACAGGCGGCCGAAGATGCGCGTGTTCATCGTCTCGACGGGGCCGAAGCGCAGGTTGGCTTCGAGGCCGGTGAGCGCGTCGGGCGACAGCGCGGCGCGTTCCTCGATGGCGATACGCACTTCGTCGGCCCAGTCGAGGTCGTCCGGGATCGCGGTGACGAGGCCCAGTTCCATCGCCTCGGCGGGCGACAGCAGGCTGCCTTCCTTCGCCTTCACGGCGGCGATCGGGCCTTCTTCCTGGTAGAAGCGGGCACTGATGCGCGACAGCCCGTTCACCATCGGCAGCGGGCCGAAGTTCATCGCCGACAGGCCGATGCGGTTGTCGGCGTCGGCGGCGTCGCGCATGTAAGTGCGGTCGGCGGCGAGGGCGACTTCCAGCAGCGTGCCGGCGAAGCACGAGCCCGGCTCGATCAGCGCGTACAGGCTGCGCGAGGAGACGTCGATGCGGGCCAGCGTGCGGCGCAGCATGCCGAGCGTTTCACGCACGAACCAGTTGTCCTGGTTGGCGACGATCGTCGCGTCCATGTCGAGCACGACCTGGGCGTCGCCGGTCGTGCGCAGCTGCCACAGGCCGACGTCGAGGTGGTTGGTGCGCAGGTTCAGGATCGCGTCGTCGAGTTCGCGCGCCATCTGCAGCGGCCACCACTTGATGCCCTGGGCTTCGATCTCGGCGGCGGTCCTGGCGGTGACGGCGGACGGCGCACGCACGGTCAGGGTCACGGTGCGACCGTCGGCGTCGATCGTCGCGTCGACGAACTCGTAGTGGTAGCCCGTCGCGTCGGTGGTGCGTTCGAGGCGGGCGAGCTGCACGCCCTTGGCGCCGGCGGGGCGGTCGGAGGTCTTGGCGAGTTCCTTGGCGCGGGCCTGGATGTGTTCGGCGAACTGCTGCTGCTTGACGACGTCGTCGACCAGGCGCCAGTCCTTGGCGCGGTTGCCGCGCACGCCTTCGGAGATGGTGCAGAAGATGTCGGCATGGTCGCGGCGCACGCGGCGCTTGTCGGTGACGCGGGTGAGGCCGCCGGTGCCGGGCAGCACGCCCAGCAGTGGCACTTCGGGCAGCGACACCGAGGAGTTGCGGTCGTCGACCAGCACGATTTCGTCGCAGGCGAGCGCCAGCTCGTAGCCGCCGCCGGCGGTGGTGCCGTTGCACGCGGCGAGGAACTTGAGGCCGGAGTACTGGCTGGAGTCCTCGATGCCGTTACGCGTCTCGTTGGTGAATTTGCAGAAGTTCACCTTCCACGCGTGGGTCGACAGGCCCAGCATGTAGATGTTGGCGCCGGAGCAGAAGATCTTCGGCTTGCCCGAGGTGACCACCACGGTGCGCACTTCCGGATGCTCGAAGCGGACGCGCTGCAGGGCGTCATGGAGTTCGATGTCCACGCCCAGGTCGTACGAGTTGAGCTTGAGCTTGTAGCCCGGGCGGATGCCGCCGTCCTCGTCGATGTTGAGCGTCAGGGTGGCGATCTCGCCATCGGTCGCAAGCGACCAGTGACGGTACTTCGACGGCTCGGTACGGTAATCCACCAGTTCTCCGACCGGCTTGTTCGCGACTGCTTCCATGGTTGTCTCCTCTCTCTCTGTTTGTGGCTCAGCCCAATACGAGCTGGCGTAACTTGATGAAACTCTGGTCGACCGTCTCGCCCGAGGTGTCGAGCACGGTGTCTGCCTTGGCATAGAGGGGCAAGCGCGCCTCGAGGATGCGCTTGAGGTCCTCCATCGCCTCGTCGTTGCCCGCCATCGGCCGCAGGTCGCCCTGGGCCATCACGCGGGCCATGTGTTCTTCCGGCTGCGCCTTGACCCACACGGTCATGCATTGCGACAGCAGCATCTCGAAGCTTTCCGGCTGCGACACGACGCCGCCGCCGACCGAGATCACCGCGCGCGGGTTGTCGCGCAGCACGCGCTCCAGCGTGCGCTTCTCGATGCGGCGGTAACCCGACTGGCCGTACAGCGAGAAGATCTCGCGCCCCGGGATGCCGGTTTCCTTCTCGATCTCGCGGTCGAGCTCGATGAAGGGCATCGTTTCTTCCTGCGCGAGGCGCTTGCCCAGCGTCGACTTGCCGGCGCCGCGCAGGCCGATCAGCGCGATGCGCTTGCGGCGCACGGCCTCCTCGTGGCCGAAGTCGCGCATCAGGCGGAACACGACTTCTTCCAGGCGATGCTGCGGCAGGCGCTCGAGGAAGCGGCGGATCAGGCGCTTCTCGACGGTGTCTTCGGTTTCCGGCGCGAGCAGCTCGATCAGCGAGACGTTGAGCGCGCGGGCGATGTTGTGCAGCAGGACGATGGACACGTTGCCGTCGCCGCCTTCGAGGTGGGCGAGATGGCGTTCGGACACGCCGGCTTCGCGGGCCACGAGCTTTCTCGTCATGCCACGGCGGTCGCGGATCTCGCGGACACGCTTGCCGAGCGTCGGCAGGATATTGCTCTCGGTGACCTGTTCGGCCGCCGGAAGCGCTTCCTGCTGCGATTCGGTAGTGGGTTCGAGGCTCATCGGGGTTCCTTTCTTGCAGCGAACTGCATCGGTTGAGTTGAACAATAGTGCAGCAAGATCGATGCGTCAACACCTAAAGTGCAGTTTAATTTGTGCTGCACTGCAGTAATCTGCGGTTTTCATCCAGTATAGGATGGCGGTGGTGGTGATGCTGTGTCAAAAACTGCAGCTTTGGATGACTTGTTTGAAACGAAGTGGAAGTAAAGTGCTTGACGAAGAATTTCGCGCGTGTATTCTATCTCCACCGATTGCGCTCTGGGCGCGACGCCAGAACATCAGACATCCGGCGCAAGACCGTGATGCCTCAACAGAGAGAGGAGACAGACAGGTGAAGCTGGCCAATTACGTATACGGGCAATGGATCGAAGGCGCGGGCGAAGGCACGGCGCTGACCGACCCCGTCACCGGCGAGGAGCTGGTGCGGGTCTCTTCGGACGGCATCGACGTCGCACATGCACTGGAGTTCGCCCGCACGGCTGGCGGTGCTGCACTGAAGGCCCTCACCTACGAGGAGCGTGCGGCGAAGCTGGCGGCGATCGCCGAGTTGCTGACGGCCAAACGTGCAGAATATTTCGACATCTCGCTGCGCAACTCCGGTGCGACCGAAGGCGACGCGGCCTTCGATGTCGATGGCGCCATCTTCACCGTCAAGAGCTACGCCCGTGCCGGCAAGGCGCTGGGCGCTGCGCGCCACCTGAAGGAAGGCAGCCGCGTGGCGCTGGCCAAGACCGATGTCTTCCAGGCCCAGCACTTCCTGATGCCGCTCACCGGCGCCGCCGTATTCATCAACGCGTTCAACTTCCCGGCCTGGGGCCTGTGGGAGAAGGCCGCCCCGGCGCTGCTCGCGGGCGTGCCGGTGTTCGCGAAGCCGGCGACGCCGACCGCGTGGCTCGCCCAGCGCATGGTTGCCGACGTCGTCGAAGCGGGCATCCTGCCGCCGGGGGCGATCTCCATCGTGTGCGGATCGGCGCGCGACCTGCTCGACCACGTCACCGAATGCGACGTCGTGTCCTTCACCGGTTCGGCGGACACCGCGGCGCGCATGCGCACGCATCCGAACGTCGTTGCGCGCTCGGTGCGCCTCAACGTCGAGGCCGACAGCGTGAACTCGGCGATCCTGGGACCGGATGCCAAGCCCGGCACGGCCGAGTTCGATCTCGCGGTGAAGGAGATCGTGCGCGAGATGACGATCAAGACCGGCCAGAAATGCACCGCGATCCGCCGCATCCTGGCGCCCAACGGCACGGCGCGTGCGCTCGCCGATGCGGTGTCCGGCAAGCTCGCCGGCTGCAAGGTCGGCGATCCGCGCAGCGAAGGCGTGCGCGTCGGGCCGCTGGTGAGCAAGGCGCAGCAGGCCGCGGCCTTCGAGGGCCTGGCGAAGCTGAAGCAGGAGTGCGAAGTCGTGTTCGGCGGCGATCCGGAATTCGAGCCGGTCGGCGCCGACGCTGCGGTGTCCGCCTTCGTGCAGCCGACGCTGCTCTTCTGCGACAAGGGCCTTGCAGCGCGCTTCGTCCATGACGTCGAAGTCTTCGGCCCGGTCGCGACCATCGTCCCCTATGCCGGCACCGCCGATGCGATCGCGATCGCGCGGCGCGGCCACGGCTCGCTTGTCGCCTCGGTGTATTCGGGCGACGCGGCCTTCCTCGGAGAACTCGTGCCGGCGATCGCCGACCTGCACGGCCGGGTGATGGTCGTCGATGCCGCGGTCGGCGCAAACCACACCGGCCACGGCAACGTGATGCCGACCTGCCTGCACGGCGGCCCCGGGCGCGCCGGCGGCGGCGAGGAGCTGGGCGGCCTGCGCGCGCTGGCGATGTACCACCGCCGCTGCGTCGTGCAGGGCGGTCCCGCCGTGCTCGACGCCCTGTCGCGTGACGCAGTCGACGCCGCACTGCTCGGTGCATGAACTATAAAGCCTATACGCATCCCGCCCCCTGACCCCAACCCCCAGTTCCGACGGAGAGACGGAGACATGACGCCAGACCAGTTCCAGGCGCTGATCGCGAAGGTGACCGGCGAGATCGCCGGCCGCCCCCTCGACGGCCAGCTCGCCGACTTCCTCAACGAACGCTTCCCGGCCACCGGCGCCGAGTTCCAGGCCATTGCCCAGGCCTGTGCCGACGCCGTCGCGGCCGGGTGGATGTGCGAACGCGAGCACGGCGGCATCAAGTTCGGCCGCGTCATCAAGCCCTGTGACGCGCTCCACGGCTTCAGCGTCGACGTCGTCGAGATGCAGGACCTCGTCGGCCCGCAGCATGCGCACCCCAACGGCGAGATCGACATGATCATGCCGCTCGAAGGCGACGCGAAGTTCGACGGCCACGGCGCGGGCTGGTTCGTGTATGGCCCCGGCAGCGTGCACCGGCCGACGGTGAGCGACGGCCGCGCCTATGTGTTGTACCTGCTGCCGCAGGGCGCGATCGAGTTCACCAAGCAGTAACGCGATGCCCGCAGCCGCATGGCGCATGAAATCGGGCACGGCGCAGCCCCCGGCGCGGGGTGTTTCGTGCCGAGGCGTCCGCCACGCGCCAACGAGGCGCGGAATACCCCGTGACGGGGGCGGGTTTTCGCCACGCGACCCCGGAAAACCCGTCGCATACGGGTAACACCGAAGCACGCAACGACGCCGGCACCAAGACCGGCACGGAATACCCCCGGCAGCCGCCGGAAGAACGGAGGAGAGAAGGAATGACCACGCTCAGCGCAGCGGACCACAGCACCAGTCCGCCGACCATCACCCTGCCGCGCCAGTACAACGCCGCGGACGACCTCATCGGCCGCAACCTCGACGCCGGCCGCGGCAGCAAGATCGCCTACATCGACGACCTCGGCCGCTACAGCTTCGACGAACTCGCGGCGCGCGTGAACCGCTTCGCCAACGCGCTCGGTGCACTGGGCATCACGCGCGAGCAGCGCATCCTGGTGTGCGTGCATGACACGATAGACTTCCCGACCGTGTTCCTCGGCGCGATCAAGGCGGGTGTCGTGCCGATCGCGGTGAACACCCTGCTGACGCAGTCCGACTACGAATACATGCTCGGCGACAGCCGCGCGCGTATCGCCGTCGTCTCGGCGCCGCTGTATGACACCTTCGCGCCCCTGCTGGGCAAGGTCGAGTCGCTCGAGCGCATCGTCGTCGCGGGCGGCGAGGGAGCGGATTCGGTCGCGGGGCTCATGGCCAATGCCTCCGACAAGTTCGAGGCGGTCGCGACGACCTGCGACGATCCGTGCTTCTGGCTGTATTCGTCGGGTTCGACCGGTGCGCCCAAGGGCACCGTGCATATCCAGTCCAGCCTGATCCACACTGCGGAGCTGTACGCCAAGCCCATCCTCGGCATCCGCGAGGACGACGTCGTGTACTCGGCGGCCAAGCTGTTCTTCGCCTACGGCCTGGGCAACGGCCTGACCTTCCCGCTGTCGGTCGGTGCGACCGCGGTGCTGATGGCCGAGCGCCCGACGCCCGCGGCCGCCTTCAAGCGCCTGCGCGAGCACAAGCCGACGATCTTCTACGGCGTACCGACCCTGTACGCGTCGATGCTCGCGGATGCCGACTGTCCGACGCGCGACGAACTCGCGATCCGCATGTGCACGTCGGCCGGCGAAGCGCTGCCGGAAGAAATCGGCCTGCGCTGGACCGAGCGCTTCGGCGTCGAGATCCTCGACGGCATCGGCTCGACCGAGATGCTGCACATCTTCCTGTCGAACCGCCCCGGCGACGTGCATTACGGCACCACCGGCAAGCCGGTGCCGGGCTACCAGGTGCGACTCATCGACGACGACGGCAATGTCGTCGAAGGCCCCGACGAGCCGGGCGAGCTGCAGATCTCGGGGCCGACCAGCGCGGTGATGTACTGGAACAACCGCGAGAAGACGCGCGCCACCTTCCAGGGCCCGTGGACGCGCAGCGGCGACAAGTATTCGCGCAACGCTGAGGGCTATTATGTGTACGCGGGGCGCAACGACGACATGCTCAAGGTCAGCGGCATCTACGTGTCGCCGATCGAGGTCGAGTCCTGCCTGATCCAGCACCCGGCGATCCTCGAGGCGGCGGTGGTTGGCCACGAGGACGAGGAGCGCCTGATCAAGCCCAAGGCCTTCATCGTGCTCAAGCCCGGATACAACCGCTCGGAGCAGCTCGCCGCCGAGATCAAGGCGCACGTGAAGGCGCATCTCGCGCCCTACAAGTATCCGCGCTGGATGGAGTTCGTCGATGAGCTGCCAAAGACGGCGACGGGCAAGATCCAGAGGTTCAAGTTGCGCGCGCTGGCAGGAAAGCCTTGATCTGGAAACGAGATAACCGTTCGGGCTGAGCCTGTCGAAGCCCTAAGTGCCCTTCGACAGGCTCAGGGCGAACGGATGTGCTTGATCACCGGGCCAAAGACAGTACGAACGAACCGAATACAAGGGGCAAAACCCCACCCATCCCCGTGGAGGAGACACCATGAAGACGATGCATAACACCCGCCGTACCCTGATGCAGGCGGCGATCGGCGTGATCGCCGGCACCCTGCTGCCCCTGGCCGCCGCGCAGGCCGCCGAGAAGATCAAGGTCGGCCTGATGCTGCCCTACACCGGCACCTACGCCGCACTGGGCACGGCGATCACCAACGGCTTCAAGCAGTACGTGCAGGAGCAGGGCGGCAAGCTGGGGGGCTACGAGGTCGAGTACTCGGTCGTCGATGACGAGTCCGATCCCTCCAAGGCGACCGAAAACGCATCCAAGCTCGTGAAGCGCGACAACGTCGACGTGCTGGTCGGCACCGTGCACTCGGGCGTCGCGCTGGCGATGGCCAAGGTCGCGCGCGACACCAAGACGCTGCTGATCATCCCCAACGCCGGCGCGGACGAGCTGACCGGTCCGCTGTGTGCGCCGAACGTGTTCCGCAGCTCCTTCTCGGCGTGGCAACCGGCCTATGCGATGGGCAAGATCGTCGCCGAGCGCGGCCACAAGAACGTCGTCACGGTGAGCTGGAAGTACTCCTTCGGCGAGCAGTCGGTTGCGGGGTTCAAGGAAGCCTTCGAGAAGGCCGGCGGAAAGGTCGCGAAGGAACTGTATCTCCCCTTCCCGAACGTCGAGTTCCAGCCCTTCCTGACCGAGATCGCGTCGCTCAAGCCGGACGCCGTTTTCGTGTTCTTCGCCGGCGGCGGCGCGGTCAAGTTCGTGAAGGACTACGACGCCGCGGGGCTGAAGAAGTCCATCCCGCTGTACGGCTCGGGCTTCCTCACCGACGGCACGATCGACGCGATGGGCGGCTCGGGCGAGGGCGTGATGACGACGCTGCACTACGCCGACAACCTGACCAATCCGAAGGATCAGGCGTTCCGCAAGGCCTACGCGCTCAGTTACAAGGCGCAGCCCGACGTGTATGCGGTGCAGGGCTACGACGCGGCGCAGATGCTGAAGACCGGCCTCGATTCGCTGAAGGGCGGCAAGTTCGACAAGGACGCCGTCGCGAAGGCCATGGAAACGGCGAAGATCGACAGCCCGCGCGGCGCCTTCACGTTGTCGAAGGCGCACAACCCGGTGCAGGACATCTACCTGCGCAAGGTCGAAGGCCGCGACAACAAGCTCGTCGGCGTCGCCGAGAAGGGCCTGGCCGATCCGGCGCGCGGGTGTCGCATGTAAGCCTTGTTGGTTTGGCGAGGTTCGGTTGAGCTGCACGGATGACTCCCTCCCCTTCAAGGGGAGGGCTGGGGTGGGGGATGGGTTTCGGATAAGGTTGCTACAACCGCCGGGTAGTCCCGCCGGAAACCCATCCCCCTCCTAACCTCCCCCTTGAAGGGGGAGGAACAAAGGCTCCCGACGTCATCCGGCTGATTGCCTGGTCGCTCGCAAGTCCTTCCGCTTTACTCCAACATATCCAGGCGCCGGCAACGGCGCCCGGAGGGGAAGACTCATGGATTTCGTTTCCTTCCTGATCCAGGTGCTGAACTCGCTGCAGTACGGCCTGCTGCTGTTCCTCGTGGCCAGCGGGCTGACGCTGGTGTTCGGCATCATGGGCATCATCAACCTCGCGCACGGCAGCTTCTACATGGTGGGCGCCTACCTCGCGTTCGCGCTGACGAGCCTGACGGGCAACCTGTTGCTGTCGATCGCGCTGGGCATCCCGCTCGCGTTCGTGTTCGGCGCGATCCTCGAATGGGCGCTGTTCTCGCATCTGTACAAGCGCGACCACCTCGAGCAGGTGCTGCTCACCTACGGCCTGATCCTGATCTTCGAGGAACTGCGCAGCCTCGCCGTCGGCGACGACGTGCATGGCGTGGCGATTCCCGAGCTGTTCTCGGCGTCGATCCCGCTCTCCGACAACCTCAGCTACCCGGTGTATCGGCTGGTGATCTCGGTCGTATGCCTCGCGCTCGCCGGCGGGCTGTACTGGCTGATCCAGAAGACGCGCCTCGGCATGATGATCCGCGCCGGTAGCCACGATCGCGACATGGTCAAGGCGCTCGGCATCGACATCAACGTGCTGTACCGCACCGTGTTCGCGCTGGGCGTCGCGCTCGCCGCGCTCGCCGGCATGCTCGCCGCGCCGATCTCGTCCGTCTATCCGGGCATGGGGTCGAGCGTGCTGATCATCTCCTTCGTCATCGTCGTGATCGGCGGCGTCGGTTCGGTGTGGGGCGCGCTGGTCGCCGCGCTGGTGATCGGCTTCGCGGACACCTTCGGCAAGGTGCTGCTGCCCGACCTGGCGGGCCTGATGGTCTACCTGGTGATGGCCGTGGTGCTGCTGTGGCGCCCCGAAGGCATCTTCAAGAAGGCTTGAGAGGAAGGATGAGGCAATGAATTCCCGTACAACCACGTTCTTCAAGCTGGCCGTGATGGCCGGCGTGCTCGCCTTCCCGGTTTTCGGCTCGGACTTCTATGCCGAGATGATCGCCAAGGTGATGATCCTGGCGATCTTCGCGATGAGCCTGGATCTGCTGGTCGGCTTCACCGGCCTGGTGAGCTTCGGCCACGCGGCCTACTTCGGCATCGCTGCCTACGCGGTGGCCCTCCTCACGCCGAAGTACGACCCGGCGAACCTGTGGCTGGCGCTGCCAGCCTCGGTGCTGGCTGCCGCCGTCGCCGCCTTCGTGATCGGGCTCTTCGTGCTCCGCACCAAGGGCATCTACTTCATCATGGTGACGCTCGCGTTCGCGCAGATGGCCTACTACGTGTTCCACGACACGCCGGTGGGCGGCGGCTCGGACGGCATCTACCTCAACTTCAAGCCCGACGCGGCGATCGCCGGCTGGGCGCCGTTCGACCTCAACGAGCCGCTGCATCTTTACTACTTCGTCGTCGCGGCGATGCTCTTCGCCTACGGCCTGTTGAAGCTCGTGCTGCGCTCGCCCTTCGGCCGCGTGCTGGTCGGCATCCGCAGCAACGAGCACCGCATGCTCTCGCTCGGCTATGCGACCTTCCGCTACAAGCTCGCCGCCTTCACGTTGGCGGGCGCCTTGGCGGGCCTCGCCGGCTTCCTGTACGCGGTGCTGTTCGGCTTCGTCACGCCCGAGTACCTGTCATGGCACAAGTCCGGCGACGTGCTGCTGATGGTGATCCTCGGCGGCATGGGCAACCTCGCCGGCGCGATCGCCGGGGCGGTGGCGCTGGTGGGCCTGCAGGAGATCTTCACCAGCGTCACCAAGCACTGGCAACTGCTGATGGGGCTCACGATCGTCGCCGCGGTGCTGTTCATGCCCGGCGGCCTGACCGCAACGCCGGCCCGCATCATGGCGCGCATCAACGGGGGAAAGGGCAATGTCTGAAGTCCTGCTCGCGTCGGAAGGCATGACGCGCCGTTTCGGCGGCCTGACGGCGAACCAGAACGTCAATATCCAGCTCGAGCGCGGCGTGCTGCATGCGCTGCTCGGGCCCAACGGTGCGGGCAAATCGACCTGCATCAACATGCTGTCGGGCGACCTGCCGCCGTCCGAGGGCGCGATCCGCTACAAGGGCGAGGACATCACCGGCCTGACCGCTTACCAGCGCTCGCGCATCGGCATCGGCCGCAGCTACCAGCGCACCAACATCTTCCCGAAGTTCACGGTGCTGGAAAACTGCCGGCTCGCCGCGCAGTCGCGCAAGCCCCGCCCGTGGAGCCTGTTCACCGATGCGCTGCGCATGCCCGAAGCGGTCGAGCGCGCGCGTGCGGCGATCAATGAAGCCGGTCTTTCCGGCCGCGAGGACCGCGTCGCCGGCACGATGTCGCACGGCGAGCAGCGGCAGCTCGAGATCGCGATGGTGCTCGCGACCGACGCCGAGGTGCTGCTGCTCGACGAACCGCTCGCCGGCATGGGCTCGGAGGAGTCGGCGCAGATGGTCACGCTGCTCAACCGCCTGAAGGCGACGCGCGCGATCCTGCTCGTCGAGCACGACATGGACGCGGTGTTCGCGGTCGCCGACCGCATCACCGTGATGGTCAACGGCCAGGTGCTGGAATCGGGCTCGCCGGAGCAGATCCGCAACAGCCCCGACGTGCAGGCGGCCTATCTGGGACACGAGGCGGAGCATGAATGACATGTCCATGTTCAGAGTGAACGAGGCGGCTCAGTGGGTCACCCCGGCGGCCGCGGAGCAGAGCCCCGACCAGCGCGAGATGCTGCTCGAGGCGATCGGCCTGCACACCTATTACGGCTCCAGCCACATCCTGCACGGCGTCAATTTCCACATCCGCAAGGGCGAGGCGCTCGGGCTGATGGGCCGCAATGGCATGGGCAAGACGACGCTGATCCGCACGATGATGGGCTTCCTGACGCCCAAGGCGGGCGGCGTGCTGGTGCGCGGCCAGCGCATGACCGGCGGGCCGACGCACAAGATCGCGAAGCTGGGCATCGCCTACGTGCCGGAAGGCCGCGGCATCTTCCCGAACCTCTCGGTGAAGGAAAACCTGCTGATGGCCGCGCGCGCGGGCGTCGAGGGCCAGCGCGAGTGGACTTTCGACCGCGTGATGGCGACCTTCCCGCGCCTCGCCGAGCGCCTCACGAACGGCGGCGGCCAGCTTTCGGGCGGCGAGCAGCAGATGCTGACGATCGGCCGCGCGCTGATGACGAACCCGGATCTGCTGATCCTCGACGAGGCGACGGAAGGTTTGGCGCCCTTGATCGTGCGCGAGATCTGGCGCGTGATCCGCGAGATCCGCGACAGCGGCATCGCGACGGTGATCGTCGACAAGAACCATTCGGCCGTCACCGCGCTGACCGACCGCTCGATGATCCTCGTGAAAGGCCAGGTCGTGTTCGACGGTCCGAGCGAGGAGGTGCGCAATAATCCCGAGCTCATCAAGAAACACTTGGGGGTCTGAATGAAACAGGTGCTGGTAGGCGGCAAGCGTCTCGAATACATCCGCCTGCCCTCGGCGCATCCGCGCGAGGGCGCGCCCGCGATCGTGTTCCTGCACGAGGGGCTGGGTTCGGTATCGATGTGGCGGGACTTCCCGCAAAAGGTCGCCGACGCGACCGGCTGCGAGGCCATTGTCTATTCGCGCGCGGGTTACGGGCGCTCCGACCCGGCCGAACTGCCGCGCACGACGCGCTACATGCACGACGAGGGGCTGACGGTGCTGCCTGCGCTGCTCGACGCGCTGCAGCTCGACCGGCCCATCCTCCTCGGTCACTCCGACGGCGGCTCGATCGCGCTGATCTGCGCCGGCGGCACCGGCACGCCGCTCGCGGGCGTGGTCCTGATGGCGCCGCACGTGCTGGTCGAGGACATCTCGGTCGAGAGCATCGCCAAGGCCAAGGTCGCGTGGCAGACCACCGACCTGCCGGCGCGCCTCGGCAAGTATCACGCCGACGTCGAGGCCGCGTTTTGGGGCTGGAACGACATCTGGCTGCATCCGGATTTCCGCGCGTGGAACATCGAGGAATACCTGCCCGGCATCGCCTGCCCGGTGCTCGCGATTCAGGGCGAGGACGATGAATATGGCACCATGGACCAGATCGACCGCATCGCCGCACAGGCGCGCGACGTGGATCTCGTCAAGCTCGCCGACTGCCGCCATTCCCCCCACAAGGACCAGCCTGCGGCCGTGATCGAGGCCGTCGGCGAATTCGTGAACCGCATCCTGGACTGAACGACCATGATTTTCGAATGCAAGAAACCCATCCGCTTCCACCACTGCGACCCGGCCGGCATCGTTTTCTATCCGCAATGCCTGGTGCTGTGCAATGAAGTGGTCGAGGACTGGTTCGACCACGGCATCGGCGTCGATTTCTACAAGCTGCATGCGGAGATCCGCCGCGGCGTGCCGATGCGCCACCTCGAAGTCGACTTCATCGCGCCGAGCATGCACGGCGACGAACTGACCTTCACGCTCTACGTCGCGCGCATCGGCGGCAGCTCGATGGATATCGTCACCACCGCATCGATGGGCGAGCAGGTGCGCTTTCGTGCGAAGCAGACGGTGGTATGGGCCGACCTCGGCGGCGCCCCGCGCGCGACGATGATCGACGACGAATGGCGCGCGCGCTTCGGGCGCTATCTGATTGCATCGAAGGACTGAAGCGATTGACCCGACCTCAAATACCGTTCGGGCTGAGCCTGTCGAAGCCCTGCCAATGCCCTTCGACAGGCTCAGGGCGAACGGGTGCGATTGACCGACGGGTTTAATAAAGGACAGACGATGGACTACAGCCGCTACACCAACCTCAAGGTCGAACTCCACGAGCACGGCATCGCTGAGGTGATCCTCGGCGAACCCGGCAAGCTGCCCGCTGCGGATGCGGCCGGCCACGGCGAGCTCGCCGACATCTGGCGCGACCTCGACCGCGACCCGGCCGTGTCGGTGATCGTCGTGCGCGGCCAGGACAAGGGCTTCTCGGCCGGCGGCACGCTGGACCTCGTCGCCGCGATGGTCGACGAGTTCGAGCACCGCGCCCGCGTGTGGAAGGAAGCGCGCGACATCGTCTACAACATGATCAACTGCTCGAAGGTGATCGTCTCCGCGATCAACGGCCCGGCGGTTGGCGGCGGGCTGGCGGTCGCCCTGCTGGCGGACATCTCGATCGCCGCGAAGAACGCGCGCCTGATCGACGGTCACACGCGCCTGGGTGTCGCCGCCGGCGACCACGCCGCGATCATCTGGCCGCTCTTGTGCGGCATGGCGAAAGCCAAGCTGCATCTGCTGCTGTCGAACGAGATCAGCGGCGAGGAAGCCGAGCGCATCGGCCTGGTGTCGATGGCGGTCGAAGCGGATCAGCTCCGCGACACCGCCTTCGACGTCGCGAAGAAACTCGCTGCCGGTCCGCAGACGGCGCTGCGCTGGACCAAGCACAGCCTCAACAACTGGCTGCGCCAGGCCGGCCCCATCTTCGACAACTCCGTCGCGCTGGAGATGCTCGGCTTCACCGGTCCCGAAGTGCGCGAAGGCCTGGCGGCCGTGCGCGAGAGAAGGACGCCGAATTTCCCGGCAGGCTCGCCGATATGACCTCAGCGCGATCCCGCACGTCCCTGCCCGTAGGGCGGGAGGAGCGCAGCGCATCCCGCCACGCGGCGGTGCCGGCTCGATACGCCCATTTGGCGGGATAGCTCCCGCCCTACGAAAAACCGCAATCCCACAACGGCGCCGCAGAGCGCCCGAACCCACCCCCAACGACCGAGAGAGAACCGCCATCATGACCACCTACCAGTGCAGCGCCTGCTACTTCCCCTACAACGAGGCCGACGGCCTGCCCGACGACGGCATCGCGCCCGGCACCAAGTGGGAAGATGTGCCCGAGGACTGGGTGTGCCCGGACTGCGGCAACGGCAAGGAACACTTCAACCCGGCGCCCGAGCAGGAGGGCTGAGGCACGGCGATGACTGCAGTGGCTTCGGACGTCCAGGCGCCTGTAGTCGGCCCGGGCTTGATGGACGCGCCCGGCGTGCCCATCAGCCCATCATGCCGCACTCCTGGCGTTATGCATGTGCAGTGCTTCGGCGCCTTTCCCGTTCGGCGAGAATGCGCGCCTCATCGCAGAAGATGGCGCGTTGATCATGCAGTGCACAGGGCCATTCGGTAAAGTGTGCGACCGAATCGTGGACGTGCTCGGCCATGAAAATTTCGACCGCTGCCGGGAGCACTGACCGATCGTCCCAAGTGGCGATGATCAAGTTTTCGTAGCTGGTGCGAGGGCGGCTCCATTTGGTGTCGCCCTGCCATTCGACCGGCTCGCGGATGGCCGGAATCTGGCGCACCAGACGCCGATGCTCGGCCAGAAGCTGTTTCGCCTGCACGTCCGGTTTGCGCGGCAGTTCGTATGTCCAGGTTGTCGGTGAACACGTCTGATGGTTGTCGTGCGCCGCTACCGCGTCACACAACACGGGGTCGACGCTGCGGTGCAGCGTTCCAAGCACGCGGCTGTCGCTGTTCGTCCGCGTGAGCGCGGCGCGCCAGCGAAACTTCAGCTTGCGGTGTGCGTGCAGCAGCGACTCCAGTGAGCCATCCGCCGCCGGCAGGGACTCCTGTGAGCTGTCGGCCGCCGGTAGGGCCGCCATGTAGGCGTGATAGGCAGGTAACAGCGGTGCATCGGGCGGCAGCGCGATTTCCATGCGAACTTCGAGCGGCGCGTCGGAAAGCCTGCGCAGCATCACCCCGCTGTTCAGGGCCTCGGCGTACATGTCGCGCAAGGGAATGCGCGAAAGCGAATTGGAGCGGCCCTGAAAGCCGTCGAAATAGCCACCTCCCACGTCCGAATGCACGCCGGGGTAGATCACCTCTTCGCACTTTTTCGGGTATTCGCTGCCCACGCGAACCGAATCGAGCGGGAAGGCTTGCCGTACTTCATGCCCCGAAACGAAATGCAGGCAGCGCTCGACGCCTTCGGGAATCGCCAGTTCCGAGCCCCAGCCCATATGCAGCCCGGGGCCCCCGACCGATGCCACGGTGTCGAACAGGCCCATGAAGATAATGCGCAGGGGCACCCGCTCGCCGTAACGTGCCTTCCACATCAAACACTTGTCGGCATCACGTTCGCATTGCTCGGCGATCAGGCGGCGGACGAACGCGCGGGCGAGGGTCGCGCCGCGCGAAAAACCGAAGACCGATAGCGTGATCCATTCCATGTGCCGCACGGCGCCTGCGCTCCAGTCGATCTCGAGGAGGCGCCGGAACTCGTACAGTGCGGCTTCGAGGCGCATCTTGCCACCGGCGCCGAAACCCAGCCCCAGAGCGCCACCTTTGTCTTCGTCTGGCGAGATGTTGCCGTTCGCGTAGCGATACGGCGTGCCGACGCCGGGGATGTAGGTGGGTACCGCCTCCAGTCCGTCCTTGTCCTTTATCGCCGCCTGATAGAGCTTCGCAATGTTTGACAGTGCCCGTTCGGCCGCGGGTTTGGCCATCTCCTGGTACAGGTTGTTGCCAGTGCCGTCGAAGAAGAAGGACAGCTTGGGATAGAGGCGGCAGCGGGCGCGGTCGGCGGGCGTCGATTCGGCCGTCCACCAGGCCATCTTGTCTTCCATACGCTTCTTCGCGCCTTGCTGCCAGGCGCTTGCCAGCTCATCGTCGGTGGTGGGGGTGCCGGCTTGTCTGACACTCATGTCTCGAACTTTGCAATGAAACTATTTGGTGGTGCATCCGCTGCGCGTGGAGGAGAACGCGAACTCGACCGTATCGACCGTCCGGAAGATCACGCACAGATAGATCTCGTCGGCGAGGAAGTCCTCGCGTGACCAGTCGTCCTTGATGCTCTTGTTGATGCGATGCGGGGCACGGGGGAAGGGGACGAGGGCGGAGCGGTCTTCGCCGGCGACGGTGATCTTCCCGGTGGCGGGATCGTCCTCGGCGCCCCAGCGCCACTGCACCAGGGCCGGTTTCGACCAGTCCTTGCGGCCAGCGATGCAGCACGTAGCGCCACCTCCCCCTCCATGTGCATCTACGTTTCCCGCCCATGCGTCCTCGACGAAGATATTGGGCGCATAGCGGTGGGTGTGGTTCACGGGCACCAGCATCTGGCCGGGCTCATTGCCGGAGTCGAAGGGGGTCGCGCAGGACGAGAGGGAGAGGGCGGCCAGCGCCCCGAGGGCAGGTTTCCAGATTTTCATGTTTGTGTGACAGGTGCGTAGCCGGAAGGTAGTTCTTTGCGCCTGGCGACGGTGAGCAACGGCGATCCCCGCGCAGCGGACAGTGTACCGCGCGCTGCCGAACTAATGACAAATGAAAATTGCCACGAGCGGGCGGGGCAGGGGCGATGGTGCATCTGGACACGCCCTTGAAGTGTTCGTGATCGATGTCGAGGCCGGCTAACCGGTCGCGCGCGGCGAACGTCCGCATGCACTCTGCTGCATGAGAATGAATAATTGTTCATTCAGTGCTTGATTTCGGAAAATTCCGCGGGTAGAGTGAACGAGCGTTCAGTCAGTTGATGGACATCAAACGGACTGGAATGGAGGCAGGACCGGAACTACTTGGCCGGACAGGCTCCCCGACAGGGCGGGGCAATCAACAGGAGACAGTTTCATGAACGACGGATTGTTTGACCAGTTCAAGGAGTGGTACGAGAAGCGCCACGACTACGCCCGCGACTGGAAGGCGCGGACAGGTGGCCAGGTCGTCGCGACGATGTGCACCTACACGCCGGAAGAGCTGCTGATCGCGGCGGGCATGCTGCCGGTGCGCGTGCTCGGCGCGCACGAGCCGCAGAACGTGACCGAGCCGCACATCTTCGGCATGTTCTGCCCGTTCTGTCGCGACTCGCTCGCGCAGGGCCTGCTGGGCCGCTTCGACTACGCCGAAGGCGTCACGCTGACCCAGTCGTGCATCCAGTACCGCCAGGCCTACAGTTCGTGGCGCCAGAACGTGCCGACGGTGCAATGGGACTACTACGTCGCGATGCCCAACGACGTGCAGTCGCCGCATTCGCGCAAGGCGCATTACGCCGAGATCCAGCAGTTCCGCGTGTTCCTGCAGACGCTCACGGGCAAGACGCTCACCGACGACATGCTGCGCGACGCGCTCGCGGTGATGGACGAGAACCGCCGCCTGCTGCGCGAGCTGTTCGACTATCGCAAGGCGGACGAGCCCAAGGTCACCGGTGTCGAGGCGCTGTACGCGTCGATCACCGCGCAGTTCATCGACAAGCGCGAGCACAACGAGGTGCTCAGGAAGGTGCTCGCCGCGCTGCCTGCGCGCAAGGTGACGCGCCCGACCGGCGCCCGCTTCATGACGATCGGTTCGGAAAACGACGACGTTTCCTTCATGGCGATGGTGGAGTCGGTCGGCGCCACGATCGTCATCGACGACCAGTGCTCGGGCACGCGCTACTTCTGGAACGCCTCGAAGAACGACGACGACGTGATCAAGGCCATCGCGGAACGCTACTGCGACCGCCCGGCCTGCCCGACCAAGGACTACCCGGCGCACACCCGCTTCGACCACGTTCTGAATCTCGCCAAGGAATACAAGGTGCAGGCGGCGGTCTTCCTGCAGCAGAAGTTCTGCGATCCGCACGAGGGCGACTACCCCGACCTGAAGCGTCACCTCGAGGCCAATGGAATCCCCACGCTGTTCCTCGAATTCGACATCACGAACCCGATCGGCCCGTTCCGCATCCGCATCGAAGCGATGCTCGAGACGCTGAGCGAAGAAGAGCTGTTCTGAGCCCCAAGGAGACAAGTCATGGACATGAAAGCGCTTTATCCGACCGAACCGCTCAAGCTGTGGGGCAAGGCCAAGCAGCTGCGCGAGCAGTACTACCAGAACTACGCCCGGGCGAAGGACAACGGCGGAATCCGCTGGTCCGCCGCCGGCTGGTCCTTCGACGCGATCCCGACCTCCCTCGGCGACGACGTCTATCCGCTGACCGGCGAGCCGTATTCGGCCGGCGTGTCGCTCGACAAGAAGTTCACCCAGCGCTGCCTCGACGCCGCCGAGTCCTACGGCTTCGCCCGCGACATGTGCTCCTACATGCGCATCTACTGGGGCAGCATGCACCTCGATGAGTACTTCTACGGCGGCAAGTGGCCGAAGTCGGACTTCATCTACCAGACGCAGATCTGCTGCTCGCACGCCAAGTGGTACCAGCACGTGTCGCGCGTGAAGAACATCCCCGACTTCTATGTCGACGTCTCGGTCGGCGCGTACAAGGACCTCACGCCCGAACGGCTCGACTACGTGACGGCGCAGCTGCACGACTCGATCGAGTTCGTCGAGAAGGCGACCGGGCGCAAGTGCGACGACGAGCTGCTGATCCGCGCGATCAAGAACGAGATGCGCTCGACCAGCCGCTGGGCGCAGATCTGCGAGCTGCAGAAGGATCGGCCCGCGCCGCTCGACGAGAAGACGATGTACTCGCTGTACGTGCTGTGCATCCTGCACAAGTCGTCGCAGTGGTGTGCGGATTACATGGACGAGCTGTACGACGAAGTGAAGGACCGCGTCGCGCGCGGCATTGCCGCGGTGCCCAACGAGCGCTGCCGCCTGATGTCCGACACGCAGCCGCCGTGGCCCTTCCTGAAGATCTTCCGCTACCTCGAGAGCTACGGTGCGGTGTCGATCGGCTCGCTCTACACCTTCGGCCTCGAAGGTACCTGGGAGTACAAGGAGGATGGCTCCTGGGGCGCGCGCACCGTGCCGTGGGAGAAGGGCATCGAGATGAACGATCGCGACACGGCGCTGCGCCTGTATGCGGACTGGAACCTCTCGAAGCCGCTGTGGCAGCAGTTCTTCGACCCGTCGGTGAAGTCCGAGATGATGCTCAACATCGCGCGCGACTGGGGTGTCGACGGCTGCATGATGCACCTCAACCGCGGCTGCGAAGGGCTCTCGGTCGGCATCATGGAAAACCGCCAGGCGATGGCCAAGGCCGGCATCCCGATCATGACTTACGAGGGGAACATGGGCGACGAGCGCGAGTTCGACGAGGTGCGCACGCAGGGGCGCGTCGATGCCTTCATGGAGCAGCTCGGACTGCGCAAGCTGGCCGTCTGATCCGCAGCGCACCCCCAAAAAACCGATAGAGAGCGGCCCTGCGCCGCCGCCGCCCGGGGCCGCCTTCCGTCATGGAACCGGCTACCGGTGTCGGCGCGCGCCC
Source organism: Aromatoleum tolulyticum (assembly GCF_900156155.1). Classification (GTDB taxonomy): domain Bacteria; phylum Pseudomonadota; class Gammaproteobacteria; order Burkholderiales; family Rhodocyclaceae; genus Aromatoleum; species Aromatoleum tolulyticum. The sequence continues at coordinate 530,746 of NZ_FTMD01000001.1, read as the reverse complement.
GCAAGACGCGTACAAGCAATGGCAACGAGATGAGGACATGAAGATGATCACAGCAGGAATCGACATGGGTTCGCGCAGCGTGAAGGTCGTGCTGCTCGAAGAGCTGGACCTGGAAGGCAAGCCGCAGCTGTTCGTCAAGAAGGCGCACATGATGCTGCCGGGCGACCTCGATGCGGACCAGGCCGCCGAACGGGCCTACGACGATGCGTTGAAGGCGGCGGGCGTGAGCCGCGACCAGGTGAAGTCGGTGTTCGCCACCGGCGCAGGCCGCAGCCAGGTCGCCTTCGCGACCGAAGGCGTCACCGAGATGACGGCGGGGGCGCGCGGCGCCGTGTACATGTATCCGCAGGCCCGCACCGTGGTGGACGTCGGTGCCGAGGAAGGTCGCGGCATCAAGACCGACTCGGACGGCAAAGCGATCGACTTCGCCGGCAACGAGAAGTGCGCCGCCGGCGCCGGCTCCTTCGCCGAGGCGATGAGCCGCGCGCTGCAGCTGTCGCTCAAGGAGTTCGGCGAGGCGAGCTTGAAGTCGGACAAGAGCATCCCGATGAACGCGCAATGCACGGTGTTCGCGGAGTCCGAAGTGGTGTCGCTGATCCACTCCTCGACGCCCAAGGAAGACATCGCCAAGGCGGTGCTGGATGCGGTGGCGAGCCGCGTGTGCGCGATGGTCCGTCGCGTCGGCATCGAAGGCAACGTCGTGCTGATCGGCGGCATGGGCCACAACCCCGGTTTCGTCCAGTCGCTGAAGAACGCGATGGAGGTGGACGAGGTGCTGCTGCCCGAACTGCCCGAATTCGCCAGCGCGCTGGGTTGCGCGCTGATCGCGGCCGAGCGCCTGCACTGAACCGACCGGACATGAATCGAGGAGCACGCAAATGAATGCAGGAATCGACGAAGCAAAGCTGGCCACGGCCACCCCCGAGAAGAAGGAATTCTGGCGCTGGCAGGAAAACACCTGGTACGACGAGACCAAGAACTGGAAGGACGCCAAGATCATCACCTGCGGCATCGACGTCGGCTCGGTGTCCTCGCAGGCGGTGCTGGTCTGTGACGGCGAGCTGTACGGCTACAACAGCATGCGCACCGGCAACAACTCGCCGGACTCGGCCAAGAACGCCCTGCAGGGCATCATGGACAAGATCGGCATGAAGCTCGAGGACATCAACTATGTCGTCGGCACCGGCTACGGCCGGGTGAACGTGCCCTTTGCCCACAAGGCGATCACCGAGATCGCCTGCCATGCCCGCGGCGCGAACTACATGGGCGGCAACCAGGTGCGCACCATCCTCGACATGGGCGGCCAGGACTGCAAGGCCATCCACTGCGACGAGAAGGGCAAGGTCACGAACTTCCTGATGAACGACAAGTGCGCAGCCGGTACCGGTCGCGGCATGGAAGTCATCTCCGACCTGATGCAGATCCCCATCGCCGAACTGGGCCCGCGTTCGTTCGACGTCGAAACCGAACCGGAAGCGGTGTCGTCGATCTGCGTGGTGTTCGCGAAGTCCGAAGCGCTGGGTCTGCTGAAGGCCGGCTACACGAAGAACATGGTGATCGCGGCTTACTGCCAGGCGATGGCCGAGCGCGTCGTGAGCCTGCTGGAGCGGATCGGTGTCGAGGAAGGCTTCTTCATCACCGGCGGCATCGCGAAGAACCCGGGCGTCGTGAAGCGGATCGAGCGGCTGCTGGGCATCAAACAGGTCGATACCAAGATCGACAGCCAGATCGCGGGCGCGCTCGGCGCGGCACTGTTCGGCTACACACTGATGCAGAAGCAGGCCACCAAGGCCTGAGCTTGAGGCGCGCCCGGCCCGGGCGCGCCATCCACGGAGGAAAGACACATGGCGAACCAGAAGCGGGTCATGCGGGTGCTCAGGAAGGACGATCTGGACGCGATCGTCCGCATCGACCAGGTAGCCTCGAAGCAGAACCGGCGCGAGTACTACACGCGCAAGATCGAGGCGATGCTGAACCCGAATCACAACATCAACGTGTCGCTCGTTTGCGAGATCGACGGCCGCCTCGCCGGTTTCGTCATGGGCGACGTCTATTTCGGCGAGTTCGGCATTCCCGAGACCTCTGCGACGATCGACACCATTGGCGTGGATCCTGAGCTGCAGGCACACGGGGTCGGCAGCGAACTGTTGGACCAGTTCATGACCAACATGAAGGCCGCTGGCGTGAAGAAGGTGTACACCTCGGTGAACTGGGACAACTTCGCACTGGCGCGCTTCTTCGCGCGCCAGCGCTTCGCCCCGTCGAAGCGCGTCAACCTGGAATACGAGCTGGCCTGAGGCGGCACGCAGGACCGCCGAACGCGGCAGAGGCCGGATTTCCGGCCTCGCTTTTTGTGGCGAGGCGCGCGTGCGGGCGGCGGGCATGAACGCCTTTTCACGCCGGTGAACGCCGCGTGTGGCAACGGGAATTCCGCCGCGACGAACAGGCAGATTCCCGTTGACCTTCAAAGCAAAATGAACGAGTATTCATTCAACGAGTCGCGACGCACTACCGTATCGGAAACGCGGCGAGCTCGCCCAGCAGGGCAACCGAAGTTGGAGGAAGTGATGGCGACAGAATCGGGTCGTGCGCTCTCAGGCAAACACGCTGTGATCACCGGCGGCGGCCGTGGCATCGGTGCCGCGATCGCCGCAGCGCTGGCCGGGCAGGGGGCGAAGCTCACGCTGATGGGGCGCTCCCTCGGGCAGCTCGAGGAGCGCGCCGCGGCGCTGCGCGCCGTCGGTGGCGAGTCCTGCGAAGTGCAGTGCGAGGCGGTCGACGTCGCCGACGAGGCCTCGGTCGTCGCGGCCTTCGCCTCCGCCGCGCGCCGCCTCGGCCCGGTCGCAGTGCTGGTCAACAACGCCGGCCAGGCGGGAAGTGCGCCTTTCCTGCGTACCGACCGGGCGCTGTGGCAGCAGATGCTGGACGTGAATCTCACGGGCACCTACCTCGCGACCCGCGCCGCGCTGCCCGACATGCTCGCGGCCGGCTGGGGCCGCATCATCAACGTTGCCAGCACCGCGGGGGAGAAGGGCTATCCCTACGTCTCCGCCTACTGCGCCGCAAAGCATGGCGTGATCGGCATGACGCGCGCGCTGGCGCTGGAAGTGGCGCACAAGCACGTCACCGTGAATGCCGTGTGCCCCGGCTACACCGACACCGACATCGTGCGCGACGCGATCGCGAACATCCGCGAGAAGACCGGCCGCAGCGAGGCCGAGGCGCTCGCCGAGCTGGCGAAACACAACCCGCAGGGCCGCCTGGTGCGACCGGAAGAGGTCGCGAACGCGGTGCTGTGGCTGTGCCTGCCCGGTTCCGAGGCCATCACCGGACAGGCGATCTCGGTGTCCGGCGGCGAGGTGATGTAAGGGGCACGCCCGGTCGCAGTGACCCTGGCAGCCAAGCGAGTAAAAAAAGCCGTTCGGGCTGAGCCTGTCGAAGCCCCGCTTATGCCCTTCGACAGGCTCGGGGCGAACGGTGCAACAGACACACGCGGCACAGACCCGCCCGAGCGGGCGCCGCAGCGACGACAACATGAGGAGGGCGGGCGCCTGCGGCGCACCGACCCGAGAGGAGACGCAAGGATGAGCGATCGGACCTATCTGGAGTGGCCCTTCTTCGAAGAGCGCCACCGCGGCATGCAAGTCGAACTGGAGGCCTGGGCCGCCGCCCACATCGACGGCCACCCGCACGGCGACCTCGACGACGCCTGCCGTGCGCTGGTCAGGAAGCTCGGCGCCGACGGCTGGCTGCGCTACATGGTCGGCGGCACGGCCTACGGCGGCCGCTTCGACAAGATCGACACGCGTGCCGTGTGTCTGCTGCGCGAGACGCTGGCGCGCCATTCGGGCCTCGCCGATTTCGCGCTGGGCATGCAGGGGCTGGGCTCGGGCGCGATCACGCTGCACGGCACCGATGCGCAGAAGCGCCAGTACCTGACCGAAGTCGCCGCCGGCCGCGCGATCCCGGCCTTCGCGCTGTCGGAGCCGGACTCGGGTTCGGACGTCGCGGCAATGGCGTGCAGCGCGCGCCGCGACGGCAAGGACTACGTGCTCGACGGCGAGAAGACCTGGATCTCCAACGGCGGCATCGCCGACTTCTACGTCGTGTTCGCCCGCACCGGCGAGGCGCCGGGCGCGCGCGGCCTGTCCGCCTTCATCGTCGAAGCCAATCTTCCCGGCTTCGAGATCGCCGAGCGCATCGACGTGATCGCGCCGCACCCGCTCGCGCGCCTGCGCTTTTCCGGCTGCCGCGTGCCCGCGGCGAACCTGCTCGGCGAACCGGGGCAGGGCTTCAAGGTCGCGATGCAGACGCTCGACATCTTCCGCACCTCGGTCGCCGCCGCCGCGCTCGGTTTCGCGCGCCGTGCGCTCGACGAAGGCCTGCGCCGCGCGACCACGCGCGACATGTTCGGCAAGAAGCTCGCCGACTTCCAGATCACGCAGGCCAAGCTCGCGCAGATGGCGACCCACGTCGACACCGCGGCGCTGCTCACTTACCGCGCCGCGTGGATGCGCGACCAGGGCAAGAACATCACCGGCGCCGCGGCGATGGCCAAGATGACCTCCACCGAGACCGCGCAGCAGGTGATCGACGCCGCGGTGCAGCTGTGGGGCGGTTGCGGCGTCGTCAGCGAGCACCCGGTCGAGCGCCTGTACCGGGAGATCCGTGCGCTGCGCATCTACGAGGGAGCGACCGAGGTGCAGCAGCTCATCATCGCCCGGCAGACCCTCTCCGCATACGAGCAGGAACAGGCCGCCTGAGCCTGGAAAAGGTTCGCGGCGGGCGTCGTGCGGCGCCCGCCGCGGCCATTATTTTCTCCGCATGTGTAGTGAGTGAACGTTCAATCAAATGAACGCATCGAGGAGGAGACAGAACATGTATTCAAGCGTAGCGAGTCTGGACGCAGCCGCGGGGCTGCGAGACGCGGAGGCATCCCCGAGGGGCGCTCCCGGCATCGACGCGGACGCCGGCGTGCAGCTCGAGCCTGGCTCGATCGAGCACGTCGCCCACCCCGAAGCCCTGCCGCACGGGCCGTGGGGCCGGCGGCTGTACGCGGCGAGCAGGGCGTCCGCGCTGATGGGCGGGACCCTGTTCATGCTGCTGGTCGGCATGTCGCTCGTCTCGATCGTCGGGCGCAAGCTGTTCGCGCTGCCGGTGCCGGGCGACTTCGAAGTCCTGCAGATGGGCGCGGCGGTCGCGTCGGCGACCTTCTTCTCCTACTGCCAGATGGTCGACGGCCACGTGCGCGTCGACTTCTTCACCAACTGGCTGCCGCTGCGCGTGCGCTCGCTGCTCGACGGCATCGCGGCGCTGCTGATGGGGACGGTCGCTCTGCTGATCGCGTGGCGCACGGGCGTTGCGGCGGTGGCGTCCTACGAATCGGGCGAGGCCTCGCTGATGCTGGGCTGGCCGGGCTGGGTGTCGATCGCGCTGATCGTGCCGGCCTTCCTGCTGTTCGCGACCACCAGCCTGTACATCGCGGGGCGCCGCTTCCGCGTCGTGGCCGGAGGTGTGCAATGAGCGGCATTGCGATCGGCGCGACGATGTTCGCGATCCTGCTGGTGCTGCTGGTGCTGCGCGTGCATATCGGCATCACCATGTTCATCGTCGGCGCGGGCGGCTACCTGACGATGATGGGCGGCGAGCTCCCTCCCTTCCTCAACATGCTGAAGAACCTCGCCTATGCGCGGCTCTCCAACTACGATCTGGCCGTCATCCCGATGTTCCTGCTGATGGGCCAGTTTGCGACCCACGGCGGCCTGTCGCGCGCGCTGTTCCGCTGCGTGAGCTCGCTCGTCGGGCACTGGCGCGGCGGTGTGGCGATCGCTTCGACCGGCGCCTGTGCGGGCTTCGGCGCGATCTGCGGCTCGTCGCTCGCGACCGCAGCGACGATGGGGCAGGTCGCGCTGCCCGAGTTGAAGCGCTACAACTACTCGGGCGCATTGGCGACCGGCGCGCTCGCCGCCGGCGGCACGCTCGGCATCCTGATCCCGCCGTCCGTGCCGCTGGTGATCTACGCGGTGCTCACGCAGGAGTCGATCGGCAAGCTCTTCATGGCGGCGGTGCTGCCGGGCCTGATCGCGATGCTCGGCTACATGCTGGTGATCCGCATCATCGTCACGCTCAAGCCCGAGGCCGGTCCGGCCGGTCCGCGCGTGCCGCTGGCGGAGAAGCTGCGCTCGATCGCCAACGTCACGCCGGTCGCGCTGATCTTCCTCGTCGTCATCGTCGGCATCTACGGCGGCTGGGCGAACCCGACCGAGGCGGCCTCGATCGGCGCGGCGGCCTGCGGCATCCTCGCGGTGGTCACGGGCGGCATGCGCGGCGAGGGCATCCGCGAAAGCGTCCTCGGCGCCGCCGAGGCCACCGCGATGATCTTCCTCGTGCTGCTCGGCGCCGACATGCTCAACACCGGCCTCGCGCTCACGCAGATGCCCGTCGAGCTCGCGAACTGGGTCAGGGACAGCGGCCTGTCGCCGCTGCTGGTGCTGACGACGATCCTGCTGATCTACGTCTTCCTCGGCTGCGTCATGGATGCGCTGGCGATGATCCTGCTGACCATTCCCATCTTCTATCCGATGGTGATGGGGCTGGAGTTCTGGGGACTGACGCCGGACGAGAAGTCGATCTGGTTCGGCATCCTCGTGCTGATGGTGGTCGAGATCGGGCTCGTGCATCCGCCGGTCGGCATGAACATCTACATCATCAACAAGGCCGCGAAGGACGTACCGCTCACCGACACCTTCCGCGGTGTGATGCCCTTCCTCGCGTCCGACCTGATGCGCATCACGCTGCTGCTGTTCTTCCCTGCCATCTCGCTGTACCTGGTGCGGACCTTCGGCGGCTGAACGCCCGGGCCGGCCCATCCACAACAAAGGAGACGCGATGAATACCGGAAAACTGCTCAAGCCGCTGCTGGCGGCCCTGCTGCTCGCGGGCGGCGCCGCCCAGGCCCAGTCGGACAAGGTCGTGACGCTGCGCGTGCATCACTTCCTGCCGCCTTCGTCGAACACGCAGGTCAAGTTCCTCGAACCGTGGTGCGCCAAGATCAACGCCGAGTCGGGCGGACGCCTGAAGTGCCAGATCTACCCGGCGATGCAGATGGGCGGCACGCCGCCGCAACTGTTCGACCAGGCCAAGGACGGCGTCGCCGACATCGTGTGGGCGGTGCCCGGCTACCAGGCAGGCCGTTTCCTCGTCTCGGAAGCCTTCGAGCTGCCGTTCATGGGCGTGTCGGGCGAAAAATCCAGCCGCGCGCTATGGACCTACGCGACGAAGAACGCGACCGCCGAGTACAAGGGCGTGCGTCCGTTGGTGTTCCACGTGATTTCGGGCATGGCGCTGCATACCACGACGAAGCAGGTGCGCACGATGGCCGACCTCAGCGGCATGAAGCTGCGCGCGCCGACCCGCCTGGCGACGCGCATGCTCACGGCGCTGGGGGCGACCCCGGTACCGATGCCGGTGCCGATGGTCACGGAGAGCCTCGCGAAGGGCGTGATCGACGGCGCGATGATCCCGTGGGAGGTCGTGCCGGCGATGAAGGTCCAGGAAGTCGTCAAGTTCCATACCGAGACCGACCCGTCGATGCCGCTGCTGTCGACGACGACCTTCATCCTCGCGATGAATCCCGCGAAATACGACAGCCTGCCGCCCGAGCTGAAGCAGGTCATCGACGCCAACAGCGGCCCGGAAGTCTCCGCATGGGCCGGCAAGATCTGGGACGACGCGACGCTGACCGGGCGGCAGGCTGGCGTCGAGCGCAAGAACACTTTCTACACCGTGCCTGCGGCCGAGGTGAGCAAGTGGCAGAGGGCGTCCGAGTCGGTCACGGCCGACTGGGTCAAGGAGGTCAGCGCCAAGGGCTACGACGGCCAGAAGCTGCTGGCCGAAGCCCAGGCCCTCCTCAAGAATTGAGCGGCGTGCGGCCTGCCTTGCTCCCCGGCGTGCCCGCCGGGGATCCCTTCGGTCGTCCTGGAGCAGACATGAGTTTTGACAATACCGCGCGCTGCGGCGCGATGAACGCCGCCGACGAGATCATCGGCCGTCCCCTCGCGCTGGGCCTCGCCGGACAACCCGCGATCGTCGGCGCCGGCCGTTCGGTCACCTACGGCGAACTCGATGCGCTGGTCAATCGCACCGGCAACGCGATGAAGGCGCATGGCGTCGCCCGCGGCGAGCGCGTCCTCTTCCTGATGGACGATTCGCCCGAGATGGTGGCGGCCTACCTCGGCACCATGCGCATCGGCGCGGTCGCCGTGGCGCTCAACGTGCGCCTCGCCCCGCGCGACGTGCGCTACGTGATCGAGGACAGCGACTGCCGCCTGCTGTTCGTCGATGCCGAGTTCGCTCACCTCTACCACGAGATCGCCGCCGAGCTCGCGAACCCGCCGCAGCTCGTCGTGCGCGGTGCCGCGCCACGCAGCGGCGGCGTGCCGCTCGACGAGTTCCTCGCGGGGCAGCCCGAGACGCTGGCATCCGAGCCGGCCGCGCCCGACGACATCGCCTTCTGGGTGTATTCCTCGGGCACGACGGGGCGGCCCAAGGCGGTGATGCACGCGCACGCCTGCGTGCTGATCGCCGAGCGCATGGAGGCCGAGTACTTCGGCGTACGTCCCGGCGACCGCATCTTCGCCACCTCGAAGATGTTCTTCGGCTGGGCGCTGGGCCATTCGCTGATGGGCGGGCTGCGCTGCGGCGCGACCGTCGTCGTCGCCGCCGGCTGGCCCGACCCCGTGCGCATGATCCAGGTGGTCGAAGAGCATCGCCCGACGATCTTCTTCAGCACGCCGGTGATGTACCGCAACCTGCTGCGCGAAGGGGCAGGGGGGAGCGAGGCCTTCCGCGACGTACGCCATTTCCTGTCGGCCGGCGAAAAACTGCCCGAGACGCTGTACCAGTCCTGGCTGGAAGCGACCGGCAAGCCCCTCGTCGACGGCATCGGCGCCTCGGAGACGATCTTCCTCTTCCTCGTCAATGACGGGGGCGTGCAGCGGCCCGGCTCCTGCGGCAAGCCCGTGCCGTGGGCCGAAGTGCGCCTCGTCGACGAGACCGGCGGTGACATCGTCGAGCCCGGCGTGCCCGGCCAGATCGCGATCCGCATGACTTCGCAGTTCAGCGGCTACTGGAAGCAGCCCGAGCAGACGAAGCGCGCGCTGCGCGACGGCTGGTACTTCCCCGGCGACATGTTCAGCTTCGACCGCGACGGCTACTGGTACCACAACGGCCGCGCCGACGACATGCTGAAGATCTCGGGGCAGTGGGTGAGCCCGTCCGAGATCGAGGCCTGCGCGATGACCGCGCCCGGTGTCGCCGAAGCCGTCGTCGTCGGCGTGCCGCAGGAGGACGGCCTGACCCGCCTCGTGCTGGTGGCCGTGGCGAAGGAGCCCTCGGCGAGCCATTCGCGGCTGTCCACGCAGGTGCAGGACACCCTGATGGCCAACCTCTCGATCTACAAATGCCCGCGCACGGTGCGTTTCGTGGACGAGCTGCCGCGCACCGCGACCGGCAAGATCCAGAAATTCCGCCTGCGCGAGCTGCTCCAGGCGGGGCGGCTGTAGGGGCGCCCGGCCGCCTGTCGGCCCGTGCCACGGGCGTTGCACGCACGGACGTAGGGCGGGAGGAGCGCAGCGTATCCCGCCAATCCCAACGCCGAAGGCCGCCCAATCGCCGCATGGCGGGATCCCCCTTCGGCTCCTCTTGCCCTACGCAAATGATTGAGCATTCATTTCAAACGGCCGGATCTCCGGCCGTTTGCATTCATGCGTCGGGCATCGGGATGTCCGTGACAACGCGTTAGCACAAGCGGCCACTGTGCGAATGCGGTTCTTCCGATTTTCGCGTAAAGGGGTTGACTAAATTCAGTGACTGAACAATCATTCATTCAACTGCCGGTGTCGCAGAAAACACGACACTGCAGCAAACAGGTAGCGGGGCGACGTTCGCGGCGATAGCCGGGCGCCCCGGAAACGCAAGACGGGTGAATCAGGAGACAGACAAATGAACCTGCAAGGCAAAACGGCCGTCGTCACCGGCGGCGCATCGGGGATCGGGTATGCGACGGCCGAGACACTGGCCCGGGCGGGCGCGAAGGTCGTGATCGGCGACATCGACGCGGACAAGGGCGCGGCTGCCGCCGGCCAGCTCGCGGAGCAACACCTCGACGTCGACTTCGTCCGGCTCGACGTGACCGACATCGACTCCATTCACGCCTTCCGTGACGAAACCTATCGCCGCCATCCCCAGGTCGACATCGTCGCCAACGTCGCCGGCTGGGGCAAGATCCAGCCCTTCATGGAAAACACGCCGGACTTCTGGCGCAAGGTCATCGACCTCAACCTGCTCGGGCCGGTGGCGGTGTCGCACGCCTTCCTGCAGCAGATGATCGAGCGCGGCTCGGGCAAGATCGTCACGGTGTCGAGCGACGCCGGCCGCGTCGGCAGCCTCGGCGAAACCGTGTATTCGGGCGCCAAGGGCGGCGCGATCGCCTTCACCAAGTCGCTCGCCCGCGAAGTCGCGCGCTACAACATCAACGTCAACTGCGTGTGCCCCGGCCCGACCGACACGCCGCTGCTGCAGGCGGTGCCCGAGAAGCACCGCGAGGCCTTCATCAAGGCCACGCCGATGCGCCGCCTCGCCAAGCCGTCCGAACTCGCCGACGCCGTGCTGTTCTTCGCCAGCGACCGCGCGAGTTTCGTCACCGGCCAGGTCATCAGCGTCAGCGGCGGTCTCACGCTCGCAGGATGAGTGAATGTTCAGTCGCAGGAGTGTCTTCCTGTCGGTTTCACGAGGTGATGTCAGGTTGATTGCTGCACGGTAACTCCCTCCCCTTCAAGGGGAGGAAAGCAGGCTCCACACACCTACCCGATTTGTCTCAAGGAGAATCACATGTGCAAGCTCAAAGCCGCCGAATGGCGTCCGGAACACTTCAAGCTCGAAGTCGCCGACCGTGTCGCGACCATCACGCTCAACCGCCCCGAGCGCAAGAATCCGCTCACCTTCGAGAGCTACGCCGAACTGCGCGACACCTTCATCAAGCTGCAGTACGCCGAGGACGTGCGCGCGGTCGTGATGACCGGCGCCGGCGGCAACTTCTGCTCGGGCGGCGACGTGCATGACATCATCGGCCCGCTGACCAAGATGGACATGACCGGCCTGCTGGCCTTCACGCGCATGACCGGCAACCTGGTCAAGGAAATGCGCAACTGCCCGCAACCCATCATCTCGGCGGTCGACGGCGTGTGCGCCGGCGCCGGCGCGATCATCTCGATGGCCTCCGACCTGCGCTACGCGACGCCGGAAGCGAAGACCGCCTTCCTGTTCGTGCGCGTGGGCCTTGCCGGCTGCGACATGGGCGCATGCAGCATCCTGCCGCGCATCATCGGCCAGGGCCGCGCCTCCGAGCTGCTCTACACCGGCCGCTCGATGAGCGCCGAGGAGGGCCGCGCCTGGGGCTACTTCAACGACGTCGTGCCGGCCGAGAAGGTGCTGGCGAAGGCGCAGGAGATGGCGCTGTCGCTCGCCAACGGCCCGGCCTTTGCGCATTCGATGACGAAGAAGTGCCTGCACCAGGAATGGAACCAGACCATCGAGCAGGCGCTCGAGACCGAGGCCGAAGCCCAGGCCATCTGCATGCAGACGCAGGACTTCACGCGCGCCTACAACGCCTTCGTGAACAAGCAGGTGCCGAAGTTCGAAGGCAATTGACGTTCCGGCGCACCAGGCGGCCGTCCCCGCCGCCCGGTTGCGTCCTGTCGTACGGTCGCGCGTGGTGCAGCCAAGCGCCGGCCGTTTTCCCAGGGGCGTCGCGTCAACGGCCGGTGCGTTCCTGCCAACGATATCTCCTCCGATGTGCGCAGAGGCCGGCGACGCCCCGTTTTTTTCAAGGCGCGAATCGAACACACAACCGTTCGCCTGAGCCTGTCGAAGGGCGCTGCCAGGGCTTCGACAGATTCAGCCTGAACGGTCCCTGCTTGACGGGGCACAGGCTCCAGAGGACACCGCAATGATTTCGCTGAGAATCGATGATTCCGTCGCAACCGTCACGCTCTGCCGCTCGCCGGTCAATGCCATCAACGAGGACTGGATCGACACATTCGACCGCATCCTCGCCGAACTCGAGCACACGCCGCGCGTCAATGTGCTGTGGATCCGCAGCGCCGAGCGCGTGTTCTGCGCCGGCGCCGACCTCGACGTGATCGGCTCGCTGTTCGGCACCGAAGCCGGGCGCGTGAAGATGATAGACATCACGCGGCGCATGCAGCAGCTCTACGCCCGCCTCGAACGCCTGCCGCAGGTCACGATCGCCGAGATCGGCGGCGCAGCGATGGGCGGCGGCTTCGAGCTCGCGCTCGCGTGCGACCTGCGCGTCGTCGCCGACACCGCCAAGGTCGGCCTGCCCGAGGCGCGCCTGGGCCTGCTCCCGGCCGCGGGCGGCACGCAGCGCATGACGCGCATCTGCGGCGAGGCCGTCGCGCGGCGCCTGATCCTCGGCGCCGAGGTCGTCGGCGGCGCGGAGGCCGTGAAGCTCGGCTGCGCGCACTGGGTGGCTCCGGCCGCCGAGCTGGAGGACTTCACGCGCGCCATCGTCGCGCGCATCGCCGCCCTTCCGGCGCTGGCCCTGTCCGAGTGCAAGCGCTGCATCACGGTCGCGGTGGAAGGCAATGAAGACGGCTACGCAGTCGAACTCGCGGGCAGCGCGGCGCTGCTGGCGGACGGCGAAACGCAGGCGCGCGTGCAAGGCTTCCTGAACCGTCAGTAAGGCCGGGGTGACGGCGACGCGGAAACCCGGCTGCACCGGTGGCACAATACGGCGTACGGCCCGATGCCGGACAGTTGTGGCAATGGTTCACCCGAGGGAATGGACATGAGTTCAGCAGAAAGCGTCAAAAGCGTCGTGACGGACCCCAAGCTGGTCGAGGAGCGCCGTCACCAGATCATCAGCGCGGCCACCAAGCTCTTCTCCGAGCAGGGCTACTACACGACGACGATTCTGCAGATCGCCCGCGAAGCCAAGGTCAGCACCGGCCTGATCTACCAGTACTTCGGCGACAAGGACGACATCCTGTTCCTGACGCTGAAGAACGTGCTCGACACCTATGAACAGGAAATCCCGCGCCAGATCGAAGGTCTGACGCATCCCGTCGAGCGCCTGTGTCACGCGGTGTGGGCCTACTGCGCGGTCGTCGACGCCCAGCGCGACGCGACGGTGCTCGCCTACCGCTCGACCAAGTCCCTGCGCGCCGACCGGCGCGTGCTGATCAAGGACGGCGAGACGCGCACCAACCGCATGATCGAGAAGTCGATCCGCGCGTGCACCTCCGGCGGCTTCATGCGGCCGGTGAACGAATATCTACTGTGCTACCAGATCGTCAATTTCGCCCACGCCTGGGCGCTCAAGCACTGGGCCTTCGTCGACCGCTTCAGCCTCGCCGAATACGTCGAGGAAGGCCTGCTGCTCCTCGTCGAACCCTTCCTCACCGCCAAGGGCAAGACCGCAATGGCGAAAGTCCCGCGGAGCGCCGAGGCGCTGGTGCGCGAACCCACCTGAAGCTGCGCAGTGCGGGGCGCAAGCGGCAAACATGGACCGATGACCGGCTAACCATAGCGACCAGAAGCGGGAATTTGTCCTACTGTATTTGCGGCCGTCGTCATTCCTCGAACAGTTCCGAATGCGTGCCCGCTCGCACAAAGATGATGACATCCCCATCCAGGCGGTAAATCAGCAGAAAGTCGCCTCCTATGTGACATTCCCGGTGATCAGCCCAGTCGCCCTTTAGTGGGTGATCAAGCGACTCGGGGCCAAGAGGCGCATCGCTGGCGACGAGAAGCAGCATCGCCTCTTTCAGACGCTTGAGGTCATAACGGCCCGAGCGGGAAAGGCGGTCCCAGTCTTTGCGGAAGGTCTTGGTGTAGTCGCACGCCCTGGGCGGCGTGGCCCGCTTACTGCTGGCGGGTCTTTTGGAGGTCATCGATCAGGGCGTCAGCAGACTCAAAGCGCGCAGCGCGGGCCTTCATCATCGCGCGGGCTTCTTCCATCGCCGCACGAGTCTGTGCATTCGGAACCTTGAGTTCCAGCGGGAACGCCTGATCGTTGACAACGCGCTTGAGCAGGATACGCACCGCATCCGACACAGACAGCCCCATGGCTTCCAACGCCTCGCTGGCTTGCGCCTTGAGTTCATCGTCGACCCGGACGTGCAGCATCGTGGAGTGGGCCATGGCTGAATCCTCCTTATCTGTATACGTGCAGTCTGTATCTCTAATGCGATACAGTCAAGCGGCAGGCGCTCGGGGGCGGGGGGCTCGGAGGGGGCTTGGCGTGGGGGCTCCGTTCCGACGCTGTCCCGCCCAAGTGCACTTTTCCTCCTTCGTCATATGTGTGCGAATGTAAAATGCACGCTCAAACGCCATCGACATGAACACGTAGTCATCGTCCGAGCTGCCCGTTGACCCCGTGCCCTATCCGATCGAATGGCGACGGATGACAACGGAGAACGGATTCGCGACATGGCCAAGTTCCTCAACACCCGCGTCACCAACTACTTCCTCGAAGAACTGATCAAGCCCGCCAAGGATCGCCTGATCCTGGTCAGCCGTCGCCATTGATCCGGCGTCCGCAACGTGATCGACATGACCCCGGTCCTGGCGCCGCTCTGGAACGCCGCCTGGTTCCTGATCATCGCGGCGGTGATCGCCGGCATCCTGCGCTCGCCCATCGTCAAGGGCTGGTTTGGTGAAGCGCAAGGTGCCCTCGCCAAGCACCTGCTGCTCGACAAGAGCATCTACACCACCCTCAACAACATCACCATTCCGACCGCGAACGGCACCACCCAGATCGACCACGTCGTCGTCTCGAAATACGGCATCTTCGTCATCGAGACGAAGAACATGAAGGGCTGGATCTTCGGCGACGAAAAGAGCGCGCAGTGGACGCAAAACATTTACGGCCGAAAGTTCCGCTTCCAGAACCCGTTGCGCCAGAACTACCGCCACATCCGCGCCCTCGCCGACTTCCTCGAACTCGACGACACCCACTTCCACTCCGTCGTGATGTTCTGGGGCGATGCCAAATTCAAGACCGCGATGCCGGAAAACGTCATGACTTCCGGTTACACGAGCTACATCAAGCGCAAGCGGAAAGTGCTCTTTTCCGACGATGACGTCCGCTCCATCGTCGCAGCGATCCAGACGGGGGCGCTGCCGAAAACCTGGGCCACAAGAACCGCGCACGTCGAATCGCTCAAGGCCAGACATTCGAGCACGACGACGTGCCCGAAGTGTTCCAGCGACCTGGTGTTGAGGACGGCGAAATCGGGGGCGAATGCGGGGAAGCAGTTTTATGGATGTTCTAGCTTTCCCACGTGCCGGTATATGCGGAATGTTTGAAGGGATTTCGATGAACTAGATGTGGAAACGTGCAATTGACGCTGCGCGATAAACTTGTACAGCGTCTCTGACCTTGAACGTTGGGCCTTAATCGAGGAAGAAT
Source organism: Aromatoleum tolulyticum (assembly GCF_900156155.1). Lineage (GTDB taxonomy): Bacteria > Pseudomonadota > Gammaproteobacteria > Burkholderiales > Rhodocyclaceae > Aromatoleum > Aromatoleum tolulyticum. Next base: position 515,253 of record NZ_FTMD01000001.1, on the reverse strand, counting down.
AGATGGCAGCCGAGATAACTTTTATCGAACAAAATGCTCCGATTGATGAGTATGGACGCGCACTGTATGCGGTGAGCCGGTCAGTCCTTAGGGCGCTGCTCGATTCCCTGTCGAATGAAGATCTTACGGATCTCAATACCCCGCTTGAGGAGGTTCGTATGCGTCAACTTGCTAAGGTCGTGCGACTGGAGCGGGATAAAGGCATGAAGGGCGATGGATTCGAATGGGCAGTCCACGAAGCGTTAATGGGAGGCGAGCCTTCGGTGCTGGGTCCTATCAGTCACGCGTTGCGTAAAGCCTCAAAGTTCGTAAAAGACGCTCCTCCAAGTTCGCTCTTATTCGGGTATGAGCGTGCCAAGTACCTTGGTTTCTTGGATGCAGTGGTAGATGAGGCAGGCAACGATTCATTCTTGTTGCCCGAAGGGAGTGGAAGACCGTTCAAGTTCGGTCCATGGGTCTCCAAGGCCGCGTTGGGCGCGGCCTCCGAACCAATGCTCAATGAGCGAATTAAGAAGATCTGGAAGACGGATCTGTTTCTTTCTGCTGAAGGCGATCCGCGATATTTTGCAGCGACTGTCAAGTCGAACTACGCCCTCTTAGAAGGAGGTCGCGGTCTTCGAGTCGGGATCGTCCCGGAGTCAACGCACGCCGGAAATCACAGCGGAGTTCGATACAGCCAAAAGCATGGGCTCTGGCTGGTTTCCCTTGCCGATCCAAATGGATTCATGGGAATGTTTGCAGACGCATATCATGCAATGGGGCGCGCAATGTGTACTCTCGGAAAACAACCTCCTCCCGTTTATTACGTCAAACCAACCGCTAAGGCGCAGCGGGTTCAGGAGCAACTTGAAAAATATCCGGATGCAAAAGTTATGGATATTGAAGATGCATTGAATGAAGCGGCGCAGCAGGACTTGGTGGCTCAGAGGCATCAACTTATCGGTGTTAACGCACCGGATTGGCTACACATTAAGCAGATGGCGCCGAAAGTGATTTGCCCCAATCGTCTAAATGCCTGTCTAGGCGCCTCAATTAATGAGTACCTGACTATGTTTCGTGGGCAGAAGGTGTTCAAGCGCGGAAACGATATGCTGGAGTATAGATTACTACTTTTGATTGAAACCGCATTCAATGGGGTCATACCTGATGAGAGAACCGTTAGCAGTCTATTTCAGACGACATTGACAGAGAGCCGCTCACTCATTCGCGCAGTAATCTCAAAGTACCAGTATCAGCTTAGAAGCTATGTTGCGCGCACTCTCAGTGCGTCACTTACAGCTGCAAGTCGGCAGACCAATGGGCAAGACTATACAGTCGTGATTAATAGCCAGAACGTAGTTGACGAGTTGAATAAATCCCTCGCCGACATTGATGGGAGCCTCTCGCCCGTCGGCAAGAAGAAAGGCAGTGTTTCGACGTACGAAATATCGCCGTCTTCCTATAACCGGCTGTGCTCGAAGTTCGGTGTCCATCCGAATCCGTGATAGCAATGAGCGATCTACTCTCAGCGTCAAGCCTGCTTATGGCTATCGCAGCAATACTGTTTAGTCTTTGGTATGCAGAGATTGCAAAAGCGCTTGAAACAGCGCCGAGGCCGTACAAAGAGGACAACGTTGCAGCTAGAAAGATAGTAACCTCGGTGCTTCTTGCCAAAGCCTTGCCCGTCGCCATAATGGCGCTTGCGGTTGCAATAATCTTTACCCCGGACGCTTTCAAACTCGGCACGGAGTCCTTTCTAGCGTACAGGCGGAGTGGCTATGCGGCACTTGAGAAGTACGACGCGGTTCGTACTGCCTACTGTCTCGTAACGATCCTGTCTGCCGCGCTTGCGATATATATGTGGGCGCTGGTTGCAAAACTTTGGTTGCTTCGCAAACAACTTAGTTAGGCGAATTTGGGGAGAAATGGGGTTAGACTCGATTTTCCGCGATTTTCTCGTCGAATACACGCCGAAAACGGCGCGTCGTATCCGCTATCCGCCAGCCTCTTTCTGGTGACGAATCGCCAAGATGATCACATCTTCGGCGCCGTCGCAGGGGAAAAAGGGGTCAGACTCGATTTTTCCACGCACGCGCCAGTCGAAGGATTTCGGCTGAACGAACTGGACGCGCCTGCTTACCACCGCTCGGCCCCCACCTCCGGGCGCGCCATGGCCTCGCCGCCATGGCGCTGCGAATCGAAACGCGCAAGCCGCTGCTCGAGGCTCAGGTTCTCCCGCGCGAGCGGGGTTATCACGACGCGGCCGTCCTCGACCGTGATTCGCACCTGCTGGCGGGCATTCAGGCGAGCCTCGCGCACTACGGCCGCGGGCAGGCGCACGCCAAGGCTGTTGCCCCAATACTTGATGGCGACAATGGCTTCGGTCATGACGGTCATCCGGTGGATGTATTTAAAGGCAGTATAAGCATCGGGCCGGTTGGCACATGTTCTTGGAAGGGGGCGCGGAGTGAGTCACCGCCCGCTCACCTTCACCCCATCCCGTAGCCGGTCATCCGGATGCACGACCACGCTAGCGCCTTCCGCGAGTCCCGACATCACCTGCGCCGCGAGCCCGTTGCGCTGGCCGGTGTCGACGCGCCGGCGCACCGCGCGGCCTTCCTCGACGGCGAACACCGCCCAGCCTTCGCCGTCGCGAAACAGCGCGCTCGCGGGCACCTGCAGCACATCCTCTTCTTCCCACAGCACGAAGCTCGCCTCCACGCGGTAGCCGTCGCCGAGGCGCTGCCACTGCTCGGCCGGTGACGTGAAATCGACGATCACCCACACGCGCTGTTCCTCGACGCCCAGCGCCGACACCTTGGTGAAGCCGGCCGGCTCGACGACGCGCACCTTGCCTTCGAGCGCCCCTTCGCCGCCCCAGCGCTCGAACAGCACGCGCGTGCCGGGGCGGATGCGCACCGCGTCGGCGGAGAGCACGTCGACCTCGACTTCCAGCGCGCGCGGATCGCCGATCTCGATCAGCGCCTGGCCGACCTCGACCGCCCCTTCGCTTTTGCGCGGGATCTTCAGCACCCGCCCGGCGACTGGCGCACGCACCAGCAGCGGGTCGCCCCGCCCGCTGGCCGCGGCGTAGCCCAGCGCGGTGCGCGCGGCTTCCAGCTCGTGACGCGCAGTCGCGACGTTGAAGCGCGCCGAGCGCAGCTCGGCTGCGGCGCGTTCGTCCTCGGCTGCGGCGCGGTCCTCGGCGTCCAAGGTGACGTGGCCGGCGGCTCGCAGGCGGCGGATGCGTTCCAGCTCCCTGCGCGCGAGCGTCGCGCCGGCCTCGGCTGCCTGTACGCGCTGCCCGACCGCCGCGAGGTTCGCCTGCGTCGCCGCGACCCGCGCCTCGGCCTCGGCGCGCCGGCGCGCGTCCAGCACCTCGGAGCGCTGCGCCTCCAGCACGGCCAGCGCGTCGCCGGCCTCGACCGCGTCGCCCACCTCCAGCTCGATGCGCCGCGCGTAGCCGTCGACCGGCGCGGCGACGACGTAGCGGTCGGCGACGCGCGTGCGGCCTTCCTGTTCGACCGCGACGCGCATCGGCGCGCGTACCGCGCTGCCCAGATCGACGACTACCGGCTGCGGCCGGAAGCCGGAGTAGAGTCCCCACGCGATCGCCGCGACGATCAGCGCGAACACGATCTGCCTGCGCCACTGCACCTTGGTCTTCATTTCCTCACTCCGGTGTCTTCAATACGGCGACGAGATCCAGATGGTCGAGGCGCCGCCGCACCACGAGCCCCGACAGCGCCGCCGACACGAGCACCACCGCGACCGCGAACGCATAGGTCTGCGGCACCAGCACGACCGGCACGCGGAACAGCTCGGTCTGCATCGTGTGCGCGATGTAGTAGCACATGCCCTCGCCCAGCCACAGCCCGACCGGGATCGCGGCGAGCGTCAGGATACCCAGCTCGCCGAGCAGGATGTAGCCGATCTCGCCGCGCGTGAAACCCAGCACGCGCAGGCTCGCGAGCTCGCGCCCGCGCTCGGTCAGCGCGATGCGGGCGCTGTTGTAGACGACGCCGAAGGCGATGATCACGGCGAACACCGTCGATACGTAGGTGAAGAACAGCATCGTCTCGTCCATCAGGCGGTTGAAGTTGCGGATCTCCTGCACGCGCTCGGCGACCCCGGCGACGCGCGGGATGCCTTTCAGCTCGCCGTACAGCGCGTGCAACTGCGCCGCATCGACGGCCAGCCACGCGCCCGAAATCGTCGGCCCCTCGTGCATGAAGTGGTTCAGCGCCGTGAGCTCCATGTAGGCCGACACGCCCAGGTACTCCTTCACCAGCCCCGCGACCGTCGCCTCGCGCAGCGGTCGGTTGCCTTCCATCACCTCGACGACGATGCGGTCGCCGGCGCGCACGCCCAGCATCTTGCCGAGATGGTCGGTGAGCAGGATGCCGTCCGCAGGCAGCGCGACCTGCCGCAGGTCTGCGTCGAGCAGACGCTGCAGCTCGCCGCCCGCCTCGATGCCGCGGATTGCCGTGCGGTGTTCCAGATGCCCGTGGCGCAGGCGCACCGGCACCGAGCGGAATACCTCGACGTGTTCCACCGCCGGCAGGCCCATCAGGTCGAAGCGCGCGCGGTAGGCGGTGGGGTCGGTGAACGCCACCGACAGGTCCTCGCGCTGCGCCATGCCGTAATGCACGTTCATCATGTAGCCGACGGTGTCGCGCTGGAACAGGCCGGTCAGGATGATCCCGCACGCGAGCGCGATGCCCACCACGGTCAGGGCGGACTTCAGCGGCCGGCGCCAGATGTGGCGCAGGATCATGCGCGTCGGCTGCGACAGCCAGCGTTTGAGACCCAGCTTCTCGATCGCTGTCTCGCGGTAGCGCGCCGGCGGCTCGGGCCGCATCGCCTGCGCGGGCTTCAGGCTCGCCGCGCGCCACACCGCGACGACGGTGCCCGCGCCGGCCGCAATGAGGCTCGCGCCCGCGGCCTCGACGATGGTCATCGGTTCGAGGCTGAACTTCAGCCACGGGAAGTAGTAGAACTCCATGTAGATCCGCGACAGCGCCGCCCCCAGCCACACCCCCAGCACCGTGCCGCCGAGGACCCCCGCGCCGGTGATCACCGCGACGAGCTTCAGGTAATGCAGCATCACCGCCGCGTTGCCGTAGCCGAAGGCCTTGAGCGTCGCGATCTGCTCGCGCTGCATCGTCACCAGCCGCCCGATCACGACGTTGAGCAGGAAGGCCGCGACGCCCATGAACATGGTCGGGAACAGGCTCGCGAGCGTGCCGAGCTGGTCCAGCTCCTGGTCCAGGAAGCGGTGCGAGCGCTGGTCCTTGCGCGCATACGCACCGAGGCCGCCGAAGGGCGTGATCAGTTCATCGACGCGATCGATCACGTCCTGCGCGTCCGCGCCGGGGCGCAGGCTCAGCGCGAGGTCGTTGAACGCGCCGTCGAGATCGTAGGCCTGCCCCAGCGCCTTGCGCCCCATCCACATCACGCCGTAGCGCTTGGTGTCGGGAAAGGCCGAACCGGGCCGCAGCTGCTGCACGAACTCGGGCGACAGCGCGGTGCCGACCACCGTCAGCGCCTGCCGCCGGCCGTTGAGGATGGCGTGGAAGCGGCTGCCCGGATGCAGCGTGTGCGCCTTCGCGAACGGCGTGCTGACGACCACCTCGTCGGGGCGGCCGGGCAGCGGCAGCCGGCCCTCGCGCAGGTGCAGGCCGTTGAGGCCGTGCGGCGCGTCGTCGGCGAGCGACACCATCAGCGCGGTGACGGGCTCGACGAAGTCCGGCATGTCGAGCCGCACCTGCTCGACCACGCGCGTCTCCGCGCGCTCCACGCCGGGAAGTGCCGCCAGGCGCGCGCGCAGCGACTCCGGCGCGCGCTTCAAGGTCGCGAACACCTCGGCGAAGCGGTACTCGCGGTAGTAGGCGTCCTGGGTCACGCGCAGCGCCCCGAGCGTGGACAGGAACATCACGTAGGTGCCCACGCCGCACATCACCACCAGCGCGATCGCGATTGCCTGCCCGCGCATGTGCCACAGGTCGCGCCACAGCTTGCGGTCGAGCGCGCGCATCGCTACCAGCTCAACTCGGACGCGGCTTTGCGGCTCGCGTTGCGCTCGATGCGCACGACGTGGCCGTCGCCGAAATGCACGACGCGGTCCGCCATCGCCGCGATCACCGCGTTGTGGGTGATCACCACCGTCGTCGTCCCCAGCTCGCGATTCACGCGTGCGATCACCTCCAGCACCATCACCCCGGTCTGCGCATCCAGCGCGCCGGTCGGCTCGTCGCACAACAGCACCTGCGGCCGCTTCGCCACCGCGCGCGCAATCGCCACGCGCTGCTGCTCGCCGCCCGACATCTGGCTCGGGAAGTGGTCCATGCGCTGCGCGAGCCCCACCAGCGCCAGTGCCTCTTCGGGCGTCATCGGGTGCTGCGAGATCTCCGTCACCAGCGCGACGTTCTCGCGCGCGGTCAGGCTGGGGATCAGGTTGTAGAACTGGAACACGAAACCGACATGCTCGCGCCGGTATTGCGTCATCGCCGCGTCGTCATCGACGGTCAGGTCGTGGTCCGCATAGCGCACGGTGCCGCTCGTCGGCGTGTCCAGCCCGCCGAGGATGTTGAGCAGCGTCGATTTGCCGCTCCCCGACGGCCCCAGCAGCACGACGAGCTCGCCCGCGACGAGGTCGAGATCGACCCCGCGCAGGGCTTCCACGCGCACCTCGCCCATCTGGTAGATCTTGGTGAGGCCGCGCGCCTCGAAGATCGGGCGCGGAGAGGACGCAACGAGCGGGGGAGGGGCGGACTGCTCCGGCATGCGTTGCTCCGGCTGTGGCTACGCCGGAAGCATAGCGCGGAGCCCGGCGCTTGTGACCTCGACCGCGTCACGCGGAGGGTTACGCCTGCACGCGGGCTATTGACCCGGCAAGCAAACACCGTTCGGGCTGAGCTTGTCGAAGCCCTGCCAGTGCCCTTCGACAGGCTCACGGCGAACGGTTGTATTCCGCCTTAACAACCGTTCGATTGCCGGATCACCCGCTGCGCGGCCGCGCGCCTACGCGGGCTGGTTTTCCCGTTCCACGTCCGCGAGGAAATCCGCCGCCCGCAGCTGCTCGGCCTGCTCCAGCCACAGCGGGTAATGCGTGTGGAAATCCGCGGCCATCTGCGACAGCGGCACGTCGGGGAAGTGGCCGCGCTGATGCACGTACTCCATGTGCTTGTTGCCGCTGCGGTCGAACGCGTGATAGATCGAGTCGCTGCGGCCGTCGAATTCCAGCGGCAGCAAGCCGAAACGCTCGCACAGCGCGAGGTTGAACGCCGGCGTGGCCTTGTACCACGCGTCGTCGATGAGGATCTCGGTGTAGCCGTGCCAGCGGTACAGATCCGACCCGATGGTCTGGCGCATGCGTTCGGTGCTGAGGTGGTTGCGCACGTCCGCGTAACCCAGGCGCGCGGGAATGCCCGCCGCGCGGCATACGGCGGCCAGCAGCGTGGCCTTCGGCACGCACCAGCCGGAGCCCGTGGCGATGACGCTGCTCGCCTTCATCCCGGTTTCGGACAGGTCGATGCGATAGGGGTCGTAGCGGAAGCCGTCGCGTACGGCGTAGTACAAGGACACCGCGCGCTCGCGCACGTCGTTGCCGCGGCAGTGTTCGCGCGCGAAGGCGAGGACTTCGGCGTGGTCGCTGTCGATCAGTGCGGTGGGTGAAAGGTATGTATTGGTCATTGAACTGTCCAATGATTGACTATGCAACTATATACCTTCCGACAGAGCCTGTCGAAGCCCCGGCGCCGGGTCCCGCCATCAGTCCTGCTGACGCGTCATCTCCAGCCGCGACAGGTCGAAGCCCCGGGCTGCGAGGCGCGCGCGCAGCGCCTCCAGGGCCTGAGGTTGGACGGTCGGCGTGCGCGACAGGATCCACAGATACTCGCGTTGCGGTTCGCTCACCGCCGCGAGGCGGTAGTCCGCGTCGAGGTCGATCACCCAGTAGTCGCCCCAGACCCAGGGCAGGAAGGACAGCCACGCGGGGGCGAAGCGCACTTCGAGACGCGGCGAATCGGCCGCGCCGATCTGGCGCGCGGTGCCGATCGCCTCGTCGACGCGCCCCTCGGCCGTGCGGCAGCGGTTGGCCACCTGCACCCGTCCGTCCTCCTGCAGGCGGTACTCGGCCAGGGTGAAGCCGACGCAGTGGCGCTGGAAGCGGTTCGGATACTTGGCGATCTCGTACCACGTGCCCATGTAGCGCGGTACGTCCAGCGCGGCGATGGTTGCGAGGGCGGCCGGCGGCGCTTCCGCATGCACCGCCGAAGCCTGCGTGCCCAGCAAGGTCACTGCGAGCAGGGCTCTCAGGATGGCGCGGCAGGTGGAGGTGCGGCTGGCGGTCGAATGTTGTGCGGGCTTCATGATTGCGGCCGGCGAAATGGAACATGTTAGCTCAGGCGTACCTTGCGGCGTGCCACGGCGGCGCTGCGACCAGGGCGATCGCACGAAACCGCGTAGGGCGGGAGGAGCGCAGCGCATCCCGCCAATCCATGCGCAAGAATCTGCCTGAACACCGCGCGCCGGAATACGCTACGCCGGTCCCGCGCTACGATCCTGACCTATTGCCCGACGCAGGCACAGGTCAAATGGCAAGACCGGGCCCGCGCGAGTGAATTCACGGCAACCTGCCTCCTCGCTCCTGTCGATCAGATCCGGAACTTCTCGACCGTCGTGTTGAGCTGGCCGGACACCTTGCGCAGCTCTTCCGCGGCCTCCGCGGTCTGCCCGGCCGCGGCGGTGTTCTCTTCGGCCATCTGGGCGATGCACTCGATGTTCTTGGCGATGTCGGTCGTAACCGCGGTCTGCTCGGACATCGCACTGCTGATCTCGGCGAGTCCGGTGCGCGTTTCGAGCGCCGAAGCCTCCGCGTGGTTAAGCACCGCCGCAACCTTGCTCATCAGAGTCCTTGCGGCGTCCAGTCGTTCGCGGCTCGCGCTCATGGCGCTCTCGACGGCTTCGCCCTGCGTGGCGATGCGCTGCGTGTGTACATTGATCTCGTTGGCCGTATGGCCCGACTTCTCGGCGAGCTTTCGGACTTCATCGGCGACCACCGCAAAACCGCGGCCCTGTTCTCCCGCCCGCGCCGCCTCGATCGCGGCATTGAGCGCGAGCAGGTTGGTCTGGTCGGCAATCTCACGCACTTGCTGGGTGAGGTTGGCGATGAACTGGGTCGCGTCGACGAACTCGTCGAGGGTGCCGTTCGCATCCTCGACGGCACTTTGCACCTTTTCGAGCTCGACGCTCAGGTGATCCGTGTGCACTGCGCCGTCGTGCTCTTCCGCAACGCTGCGCTCGCCAAGCTCCCGCACGCCATGCGTGCTGTCGGCCACGTGCGCGATGCTGACGGTCATCTGTTCGACCGCGGCGCTCATCGACGACGCCGACTCGCTCTGGTGCTCGGTGCTCGAGCGCACCTGCTGCGCCGCAATCGCCAGACGTTCGGACGTTGCCGCGACGGCCTGCGCGTCGCGCTGGATCGCGCCGAGGCTCTCGCGCAACGCCGTCAGCAAGCGTTGAAAGGCCGACGACATGCCGCCGATCTCGTCCTTCGACGCGTAGCTGTAGTTCACCGTCAGGTCGCCGTCGCGGGCGACTTTCTCCATGACAGCGTCGAGCCGGCGGATCGGTCCCGTGACGTAGCGCCGCAGGATCACGGTCGCGAGCAGGAGCGCGAGCGCGAAGATGCCGGCCAGAAGCCCGGCATGCCTGACGAGCCCGCGACGAAACGCCGTCTCGATGTCGTCCGTATAGACGCCCGTGCCGACGATCCAGTCCCAGCGGGCGGCTTGCTTCACGTACGAGATCTTGGGTTGCGGCTCGGTGTAGCCGGGTTTGGGCCACATGTAGTGGAGCTCGCCACCCTGCCGGCCGATCTCGGAAAAACGCACGAAGATGTGCTGGCCGCCGGCGTCCTTGAAGCCGCTCAGGTCCTTGCCGTTCAACTCCGGCTTGATTGGATGCGCAAGCATCCGGGCCTTGCTGTCCTGGATCCAGAAGTAGTCGCCATCGCCGTAACGCATCTTGCCGATGGTCGTTGCGGCGATCTGGCGCGCCTCCTCCTCGGTGAGCGTGCCGGCGTCGGTTAGCACCGCCTGCTCGTTGATGACGGTGACGGCCTGTTCCACCAGCGCCTGAATGGCAGTGAGGCGGTCGCGATACATCCGCTCGCGCTCGCCGTAGATCATGAATGCGACGCCGACGGCAACCAGCAGCATCGTGAGGCCGAGCACCAACCCGATCTTTCGTGCGACGGGAACGTCCTTGAATTGAATCACAATCGACTCTCCTGTTTCAGCGTCCCGCTGTTCGGCCCGAACAACGGGTGTGGAAACATATTGTTACTCAATTCCTAAACCGCATTCCGTCTTTGCGCAAGTCTTATGACGTTGATCAATGTCGTTTCAATGCTCTACATATGCCTCGATGATTGTTTCCGGGAATCCCGGCTGTCTCGGCTTGCGCATCTACTTTAAACACCACGCCGTCCGGCCTTGATCAGCGCGCGGTGCGCCTTTCCTTCGAGGCGTTTCTTGACCGACGCGCGCGTCGGCCGCGTCGGGCGGCGCTCCTTGGGCACCTCGGCCGCCCGATTGACGAGCTCTTCGAGCCGGCGCATGGCTTCGGCGCGGTTCTTCTCCAGGCTGCGGAATTTCTGCGCCTTGATGATCACCACGCCGTCCTGGCTGATGCGCCGGTCGCCCAGCGCCGCGAGCCGTGCGCGCACCGCCTCGGGCAGCGACGAGGCCCCGATGTCGAAGCGCAGGTGCACCGCGTTCGACACCTTGTTGACGTTCTGGCCGCCCGCGCCCTGGGCGCGGATGGCGGTCAGCTCGACCTCGTCGGGTGCGATGACAATGCGCGGTGACACTCAGCGCACGTCCAGCAGGCTGGCGTCCCAGGCGGCGTGCTTGTCGAAGCCGATGAGGTTCGCGACGGTGGCCGCGATGTTCGACAGCCCCGCGCCTTCGACCGCCTTCAGCGCCAGCTTGCCGCCGCTGACGTTGTCGTAGAGGATCAGCGGCACCGGGTTGAGCGTGTGCGCAGTCTTGGCCTTGAACGAGCCGTCGGGGTTCTGCGCCGGCTGCTTGGTCTTCTTGTCGAGCTCGAACATCTCGTCGGCGTTGCCGTGGTCGGCGGTGATCAGCGCGATGCCGCCGGCCGCGTCGATCGCGGGCAGCAGGCGTGACAGCGCGAGGTCGACGGCCTCGACCGCCATCGTCGCGGCGCGGAAGTGGCCGGAGTGGCCAACCATGTCGCCGTTGGCGTAGTTGCAGCGCAGGACCTTGTACTTGCCCGACTGGACCGCGGCGATCATCGCGTCGGTGATCTCGGCGGCCTTCATCCACGGACGCTGCTCGAAGGGCACGACGTCGCTGGGGACTTCCTGCCAGGTCTCGCCGTCGAACTTGTTCGAGCGGTTGCCGTTCCAGAAGTAGGTCACGTGGCCGAACTTCTGCGTCTCGGAGCACGCGAACTGCGCGACGCCGCTCTTGGCGAACCATTCGCTCATGGTGTCGCGGATCGCCGGCGGATCGACAAGGAAGCGCTTGGGCAGCTTCAGGTCGCCGTCGTACTGCAGCATTCCCGCATAGGTCACCTTGGGGGCGCGCACGCGATCGAACTTGTCGAACTCCGCGCCTTCCTCGAAGGCGCGCGTGATCTCGATCGCGCGGTCGCCGCGGAAGTTGTAGAACACCACCGCGTCGCCATCCTCGATCGTGCCGACCGGCTGGCCGTCCTTGCCGATGACGAAGGCAGGCAGGTCCTGGTCGATCGTGCCCGGATGCTTCTCGCGCAGCGCGCGAACGGCCTGCGAGGCGCTGGCGAACTGTTCGCCGCGGCCCAGCACGTGGGTGTGCCAGCCCTGTTCGACCATCTTCCAGTTGGCGTCGTAGCGGTCCATGGTGATCGTCATGCGCCCGCCGCCCGAGGCGATCTGCGCGTCGAAGCCGCCCGCCTGCAGTTCGGCGAGGAAGGCTTCGAAAGGCTCGAGGTATTCGAGCGCGCTGGTCTCGGGCACGTCGCGGCCGTCGAGCAGCGCGTGGATGCGCACTGCCTTGACCCCTTCGTCGCGCGCGCGCAGCACCATCGCCTTGAGGTGGTCGATGTGGCTATGCACGTTGCCGTCGGAGAACAGGCCGATGAAGTGCACCACGCCGCGGCCTGCCTTCGCGCCGGCGACGACCTGCTGCCACGCCTCTCCCTGCCAGATCGCGCCGGAGGCAATCGCATCGGCGACCAGCGCGGCCCCCTGCGCGTAAACCTGGCCCGCGCCGATCGCGTTGTGGCCGACTTCCGAGTTGCCCATGTCCTCGTCCGAGGGCATGCCGACCGCGGAGCCGTGCGCGCGCAGCAGCACGTGCGGGTAGCGGGCGAACAGCGAGTCGAGCGTCGGCTTCTTCGCGGCGGCGATCGCGCTGCCGACGTCGCTCTTGGGAACGCCGTAGCCGTCCATGACGATGACGACGACCGGGCCGGCGATGCCGGGGAAGGACGGGAGCTTTTGCAGCATGCTGGGGATTCCTTCGTTGCGGGGGCGGAAATCCGACATTTTACTGAAGGTGCCGGCGGTGTTTCGTATGAGATCGTTGCGGCGGTCGGATTCGTGCGATTGCCCCGGACGTCTGGCGAGGCGCCGACGGAGCCCGTATCCTGATTCCCGTGATCGCCCGCAAATACCTCTACCTCCTCGCCCTCGCGCGCGAGCGGCATTTCGGCAAGGCCGCCGAGAGCTGCCACGTGTCGCCGTCGACGCTGTCCGCGGCGATCCGCGACCTGGAGGACGAGCTGGGCGTCGCGCTGGTCGTGCGCGGGCAGCGCTTCGCGGGGCTCACCCCCGAGGGCGAATGCGTCGTCGCGCACGCGAAGCGCGTCGCGGCCGGGGCGGAAGACCTGCGCCACGAGCTCGGGATGCTGCGCGACGGGCTGCGCGGGCCGCTGCGCATCGGTGTGATCCCGACCGCGCTGCCGGTTGTCGCGTCGCTCACCGGGGCCTTCGCCGACGCGCACCCCGCGGTCGCGATCGAAGTACGCTCGGCGAGCACGCAGGCGATCCTCAACGCGCTGCGCAACTTCGAACTGGAAGGCGGCGTCGTGTATGCGCATTCCGCCGACGCGGCGGACCTGCAATATTGTGCGCTGTGGCGCGAACAGCTCGTGTTCGTCACGGCCGCGTCCGCGCCGCCGGCCGACGAGGCGATCGCGTGGGAGGTGGCCGCGCGCCAGCCGCTGTGCCTGCTGTCGCGCGACATGCAGAACCGCCAGACCATAGACCGCGTGTTCGAGAGCCTCGAGTGCACGCCGCACGTGGGGCTGGAGACGAACTCGATCCTCAGTCTCCTCGCGCACGTTCGCACCGGACGCTGGTCTACGATCCTGCCGCGCAGCGTGTTGGGCCTCGTCGGCGCGCAATCGGAACTGCGCGCGCTGCCGCTGGTGAAGCCCGCAGTCGCGTGGGAGACGGGCCTCGTGACGCTCCGGCGCGAACCCGCTTCGCCGCTCGTCGATGCCCTGCTTGCGGCCGCCCGCACGCTCGCCAGACCGTTCGGAAAAAGCGAATAGGCCTTCGGCAGAAACCGCTTTCCTCGCCGGCGAAGCTGCACTAATGTTCCGCCGACTTGGCCGGGGCAGGGCTCGGCCCGAACGGCATCAGGTGTCCGTTCAACAACAGAGACGGCGAACAGCATGGCGAACATCGCGGAACAGCAAGGCAGAGCCGGCGGACTGGCAGGGCAGGGCGGTGATCCCGACGCCGTGCGTGAGGTTTCAGGAGGAGGTCGTGGTGGAAAAGTCGGAAAGGGTGGCGGGGAGCGCGGGCGCAAGCGCGAACCGCTGCCCGAATCCGCGCACGCCGCCGCCGCCGCGGCGCTCGTGCCCGACCGTGACGCCGGCATCGTCCCGCGCGCCGACCGCCTGATCGAGTACCTGCACCGGCTGCAGGATACCCACGGCGCGCTTTTCGCCGACCACCTCGCCGCGCTCGCCGAAGCGCTGAAGCTCGCGCGCGCCGAGGTGTATGAGGTCGCCACCTTCTACCATCACTTCGATTTCGTCCCGGCCGGCGGCGAAGCGCCGCCGGCGCTCACGGTGCGCGTGTGCGATTCGCTCGGCTGTGCGATGGCGGGCGGCGCGGAACTCGCCGCGACGCTCGCGAGCAGGCTCGGTGCCGAGGTGCGCGTGCAGCGCGTGCCCTGTGTCGGCCGCTGCGACAGCGCCCCGGTCGCGGTCGTCGGCCAGCGGCCGGTGCTGCAGGCGGATGCCGACAAGGTCGCCGCGACCGTCGCGAGCGGCGAGCGCGACGAGGCTGCACCGGATGCAATCCGCTTCGACGCCTATCGCGCGGCCGGCGGCTACCAGCTGTGGGAGGCGGTGCGCAGCGGTGCACGGGATCCCGAGTCGATCATCATCGCGCTCGACGGCGCCGGCCTGCGCGGCCTCGGCGGCGCCGGCTTCCCCGCCGCGCGCAAGTGGCGCAGTGTCGCGGCCCAGCCCGCGCCGCGCAACATGGCGGTGAACATCGACGAAGGCGAACCCGGCACCTTCAAGGACCGCCACTACCTCGCCACCGACCCGCACCGCTTCATCGAAGGCATGCTGATCGCCGCGCGCGTCGTCGGCATCGCCGGCATCTGGATCTACATCCGCGACGAGTACCCGGCGCTGCGGCGCCTGCTCGCCGAGGAACTCGACCGCGTGCGCGCCGAGTGGCCGGACCTGCCGCCGATCGAACTGCGCCGCGGCGCCGGCGCCTACGTGTGCGGCGAGGAATCGGCGATGATCGAATCGATCGAAGGCAAGCGCGGCATGCCGCGGCTGCGCCCGCCCTATGTCGCGGAGGTCGGCCTGTTCGGTCGGCCGACGCTCGAGCACAACCTCGAGACGCTGTGGTGGGTGCGCGACATTGTCGAGAAGGGCGGCGACTGGTTCGCGGGCTTCGGGCGCAACGGCCGCAAGGGCCTGCGCAGCTTTTCGGTCAGCGGCCGCGTCGCGAAGCCCGGCGTCGTCGTCACCGATGCCGGCATCACGCTGCGCGAGCTCATAGCCGAGCACTGCGGCGGCATGCTCCCCGGTCACGAACTCTACGGCTATTTTCCCGGCGGCGCCTCGGGCGGCATCCTGCCCGCGCGCCTCGCCGACGTGCCGCTCGACTTCGACACGCTGGCGCCCTATGGCTGCTTTATCGGTTCGGCGGCGATCGTCGTGTTCTCGCAGTACGACAAGGCGCGGCTGCTGGCGGAGAACGCGATGGAGTTCTTCGCCCACGAATCCTGCGGCCAATGCACGCCCTGTCGCGTCGGCAGCGCGAAGGCCGCCGAACTGATGAAGGCCCCCGAATGGGACGCAGGGCTGCTCACCGAACTCGGCAGGACGATGATGGACGCCTCGATCTGCGGCCTCGGCCAGGCCGCGCCGAACCCGATGCAATCGGTGCTGCGCTTCTTCCCGCAGGAAGTGGGCGGCAAGAAGGAGGAGGGCGCAGCATGAACGCCACCGACATGATCCGCTTCGAACTCGACGGCCGCGAAATCGATGCCGTCCCCGGCGAATCGATCCTGCAGGCCGCGCGCCGCGCCGGCACCGACATCCCGCACCTGTGCTACACGGACGGCCTGCGTGCCGACGGCAACTGCCGCGCCTGCGTCGTCGAGATCGACGGCGAGCGGGTGCTCGCGCCCTCGTGCTGCCGCGCGCCCAAGCCCGGCATGAAGGTGAAGGCCGAGAGCGAACGCGCCCGCGCGTCGCAGCGCATGGTGCTGGAACTGCTGCGTGCCGACGTGCCGGCCGACGCCGAAAAAGCCGATTCCGAACTCGCGCACTGGTGCGAGGAACTGGGTGTAAAGGAATCCCGCTTCGCCCCACGCGAAAATCCCACGCCCGATCGCAGCCACCCCGGCATCGCCGTGAACCTCGCAGCCTGCATCCAATGCACGCGCTGCCTGCGCGCCTGCCGCGAGGAACAGGTCAACGACGTCATCGGTCTCGCGCGCCGCGGTGCCGACACGGCGATCGTGTTCGACTTCAACGACCCGATGGGCACCTCCTCGTGTGTCGGCTGCGGCGAATGCGTGCAGGCCTGCCCGACCGGCGCGCTGCTGCCGGCCGCGCTCGTCGATGCCCCCGGAGCACCGGTAGCGATGCCGGCGCTCGTCCGCGGCGCCTTTGCGGAAGAAGAAGCCGAAGTGCCTCTCGTAGCCGCCACGCCGATCGCCGCCCCCGAAACCCGCGCGATCGACTCGCTGTGTCCTTACTGCGGCGTCGGCTGTCAGACGACCTACCACGTCGCCGGCGACGGCCCTGAGACGAAGATCGTCCACGTCGTCGGCCGCGACGGCCCGGCGAACGCCGGCCGCCTGTGCGTGAAGGGCCGCTACGGCTTCGGCTACCCGCGCCACGCCCACCGCCTGACCAAACCCCTGATCCGCAAGCCCGGCATCGCGAAATCCGTCGACCTCGACCCCGCCAACCCGCTCGCCGCCTTCCGCGAAGCGAACTGGGAAGAAGCGCTCGACGCCGCCGCGGCCGGCCTCGCCCGCATCAAGGCGCAGCATGGCCCGCACGCGCTCGCCGGCTTCGGCTCCGCGAAAGGCAGCAACGAGGAGGCCTACCTCTTCCAGAAACTCGTCCGCACCGGCTTCGGCACGCACAACGTCGACCACTGCACGCGCCTGTGCCACGCGTCCTCGGTCGCGGCATTGTTGGAGGGCATCGGCTCGGGTGCGGTGTCGAACCCGGTGCGCGACGTCGAATTCGCCGATGTGATCGTCGTGATCGGCGCGAACCCGGCCGCGAACCACCCGGTCGCCGCGTCCTTCATCAAGAACGCCGTCGAGCGTGGCGCGAAGCTGATCCTGATGGATCCGCGCGAAACTCCGCTCGCGCGCCACGCCCACCGCTACCTGCAGTTCCGCCCCGACGCCGACGTCACGCTGCTCTTGTCGCTCGCCTGCGTGATCATCGAGGAAGGGCTCACCGACGACGCCTTCATCGCCGCGCGCACCGAAGGCTTCGACGCCTTCCGCGCCGCCGCGCTCGCTTTCCCGCCCGAACGCGTCGAGGCGATCACCGGCATCCCCGCGGAAACCGCGCGCGAAGTCGCGCGCCTGTATGCGCAAGGCCCCAACAGCATGATCTTCTGGGGCATGGGCATCTCGCAGCACATCCACGGCACCGACAACTCGCGCTGCCTGATCGCGCTCGCGCTGATGACCGGCCAGATCGGCCGCCGCGGCACCGGCCTGCACCCGCTGCGCGGCCAGAACAACGTGCAGGGGGCGTCGGATGCGGGCCTCATCCCGATGATGTTCCCCGACTACCAGCGCGTCAGCGATCCGGCCGTGCGCGCGAAGTTCGAAACGCTGTGGAACACGCCGCTCACCGACAAGCCCGGCCTCACCGTCGTCGAAATCATGGACGCCGCGCTCGCCGGCGAGATCCGCGGCATGTACATCGAAGGCGAAAACCCGGCGATGTCCGACCCCGACCTCGCGCACGCGCGCGCCGCGCTCGGCGGCCTCGAGCACCTCGTCGTGCAGGACCTCTTCCTCACCGAGACCGCGATGCTCGCCGACGTGATCCTGCCCGCCTCCAGCCTGATGGAGAAGACCGGCAGCTTCACCAACACCGACCGCCTCGTGCAGCTCTCGCAACCCGTGCTGCCGTTGCCCGGCGACGCGCGCCCCGACTGGTGGATCATCCAGCAGATCGCGCAGCGCCTCGGCCTCGCGTGGAACTACGCCGGCCCGGCCGAGGTCTTCGAGGAACTTCGCCAGGCGCTCCCTGCTTACGCCGGCATCACCTGGGCGCAGCTCGAAGCGGAAACTGCTGTCGTCGCGCCTAAATTCACCGAGGACGGTCCCTCCTACCCCGTGCTGTTCGAGCAGGACTTCCCCACCGCAACGGGGCGCGCCCGCTTCGTCGCCGTCGCGCCGCTCCCCGCCGCCGAACTCCCCGACGAGGCCTATCCCTTCGTCCTCACGACCGGCCGCGTGCTGGAGCACTGGCACACCGGCTCGATGACCCGCCGCGCCAACGTCCTCGACGCGCTCGAACCGCAGCCGTGGTGCACCGTGCATCCGGACGACCTCGCCGCGCTCGGCATTGAATCCGGCGCGACGATTACCCTCGCAACCCGCCGCGGCGCAATCACGCTCGCCGCGCGCGCCGACCGCGGCATGCAGAAAGGCTCGATCTTCATGCCCTTCTGCTACGTCGAGGCTGCCGCGAATCTGCTCACCCAGCCCGCACTGGATCCGTTCGGCAAGATTCCCGAGTTCAAGTACTGCGCAGCGAGAATCCGAACAGAAGAAACCGTCGAGACCTGACCAGGCTCACCCGTCAGGGCGGGCGCACGTGGCGCGCCGGACGAATGCGCCGGCACAAGCGCCGCGTGCGCCCGCCCTGACGCCCCGAACGCACGGCGCCACCATTACGGCCCCCCAAGCCGTTTTCATGCGATCATGCCGTTTTTCGTCCGCAGTCCCAGCTCCCTCCCGCAATGACTACCGAAACGACTCCCGAAGCCGTGGCCGAACAGCCCGCCGCTCCGGCCGCCGAAGCCAAGACCGCCGGCATCGATGCCCGCGGCCTGCTGCAGAAGCTTCAGGAAATCTCCCCGACCTTCAGCGAAGTGAAGCCGCTCGCGCTACGCATCGACAAGGCCATCGCCGAGCGCTTCCCCGAGATCGACCGCAAGGTCGTCCGCAGCGCGATGCGCATGCACACCGCGACGACGCGCTACCTCAAGGCTGTCGAGAAGGCCACCGCGCGCTTCGACCTCGACGGCAAGGAAAGCGGCGAAGTCACGGAAGAGCAGCGCCAGCACGCCGCGCAGACGCTCAAGGAGCGCTTCGCCGAAGTCGCCAAGCGCAAGAAGGTCGCGGCCGAAGCCGAGCGCGAGCGCCTGCGCGCCGAAGAAACCGAGCGCCGCAAGACCGAGAAGCTTGCCCAGCTCGTGGGCAAGTTCTCCCGGCGCTGAAACTCCGGGCGCCACGAGGCGCCCGACCTGCGCGCTCCGTGCCCTTACGGCGCGGGTTGCAGCGCGGCCTGATGCATCGCCGCGAAAGCCGCTTCCAGCGCGCGGGCGAGTCCGGCGCCGTCCGCCAGGCTCGACCGGCCCAGCCGCTCGCGCAGCGACGCGCGCAGTTCCCCCAGCCCGATCAGGTCGCCGGCGAGTGCCACCGCCCTGGCGACGAACTCGTCCGGCGTGGCGGCGACGAAGTCTGTCAGGCCGAGTTCGCCCATGATCGTCGCCCCCATCCGCGACGCGCGCCGATCGCCCGCGAGCGTCAGGACCGGGACGCCCATCCACAGGCTGTCGAGCGTCGTCATGTGGCCGTTCCACGGGAAGGTGTCGAGGCAGACGTCGGTGCGATTGAACAGCTCCAGATGTTCCGGCAGCGACGTGAAGCCCGCCATCTCGATGCGTTCGGGCGCGACGCCCCGCTCGCGGAACGCTTCGGCTACGCGCAGGCGCGAACCGGGATCGGATAAAGCCCGCGCCTGCATCAGCAGGCGCGCATCGGGCAGGGCGCGCATCGCCGCCGCCCACAAGTCGATCACCGCCGGGCTGATCTTGGCCAGCGCATTGAACGAGCCGAAAGTCAGGGTGCCCGACGTCGCGGCGGCGAGCGCTCCCACCGCGGGAAATTCCTCGTCCGGCCGGAAGGCGAAGCACGGCCGCGGCAACCACCACAGCTTTTCCGCATAGAAGGCCTGGTCGGAATCCGACGGATCCAGCGCGCGGTCGGTGATCACGTAGTCGACGCTCTTCAGCCCCGTCGTCGCCGGATAACCGAGGTAACTCACCTGCACCGGCGCGAGCCGGCGTCCGAGCATGGCGAGCCGGTTGCCGGCCCCGTGGCCCGCCAGTTCCACGAGCACGTCGAGACGCTCGGTCGCGAGGACCGACGCGAGATCGTCGTTGCCCAGGGCGCCGACGTCGCGCCAGCTGTCGACGTGGGTGCGCAGGCGGGCGGTCATCTCATCCGGGCTGCGGTTGTCCGAATAGACGCAGATCTCGAACGCCTCGCGGTCGTGCGCGGCCAGCACCGGTTCCATCAGGTAGCCCACCGGATGCCGGCCCAGGTCCGGCGAGAGGTAGCCGATCCGCAGACGCCCCGTGCGCGATTGCGCCGGGCGTGGCTGGGCCGGCGGGAAGCGGCTGGCCCATTCGTCGTGCGCCCGGCGGATGTCCGCGGGCGAGGATGCCGTCGAATAGTTGAGGGCCATCAGCAGGTTGGAGCGGGCGACGGCGTTGCCCGGCGACAGCTCGGCGGCGCGGCGGAAATGCGGAATGGCCTCGTCGATGCGGCCCTGATCCTTCAGCGCGTTCGCCAGCATCACGTGCGCGGCGACCTGCTCGGGGCGCGCGGCGACGACCTTCTGCGCCAGGCCGATCGCCTCCTCCAGCGCCCCTTTCCGCACCAGCAGGTTGCCGAGGTTCGTCTGCGCCTCGGGCATGTCCGGGGCCACGCGCAGCGCCTTGCGGAAAACCTGTTCGGCGGCCGCGTCTTCCCCGCACAGGAGGTGGACGTTGCCGAGGTTGTTGAGGATGTAGGGCGAGTCGGGCGCGAGCCGCGCGGCGATCTCGAGATGCTGGCGCGCCTGCGGGTAAAGCCCCTGTTCGGCCAGTAGCGTGCCGAGGAAATAGCGCGCATCGAGGTGGCGCGGCTCCTTCTCGAGGATCTTCTCGTAGCAGCGTTGTGCCTGGGCGCGGTGTCCGGCGCTCGCAGCGGCCTGCGCCTGCTGGATCAACTTCTCGGCTTTCTTCGACATGGCGTCTCTTCGGGTGCGTGGCGGGCCTCGGAACGGCGCGAATTCTATCAGCTCGCGTCCGCGGCGCCCGCCGCCCGCCAAGGACAAGTGCATCGGCGGGGCGCCCTGTCCCGTCCGTGCGGAGCAGCGTCCCCGGCGGCCACTGCCGAGTCAGAAACAAGAAGGCCCTGCCGGACTGACCGGCAGGGCCTCTTGCCTGATGCGCGACGCGGGGATCAGAACTCGTATTCGAGCTTCATGCGCAGCGTGTGCTCGGGGGTGTCCTTCGTCATGCCGAAGAGGAAGCCCACGTCGTACTTGAGCGCCTGGTGGCCGCCCATCGGCAGCTTGCCGAAGATCGCCGGACCGGCCATGTGCTCCTGCTCGTCCGACTTCGCCCAGTCGTTCCACTTGCCCACTTCACCCATGCCCTGCAGGCCGTATTCGAAGGTCGGCATCAGGCGGTACTTCAGCTGCCACTGGTAGCCCAGCTCGGTCTCGCTCTTTTCCTCGGCATCGTAGTGACGCTCGGCGAGCACATTGAAGTTCGCCTGCACCTTGCCGAAATCCTTCTGCGTCAGCAGGCCCAGCTTCAGCTCCCAGCCCTCGGCGTGCTCGCGCGGACGCTCGATCTCGACCAGCACGCCGAGGTCGATCGGGTACTTGCCCGTCTCGAGGAGCTGGAACTTGTTCTCCCATTCGAAGGCCTCGTACTTGAAGCGCTCGCCGCGCTCGCGCTCGTACTCCACGTTCAGTTCGGTGAACCACCACGGCGTCACGCCCATGCCGTAGCCGATCATCATTGCGGTTTCGTCTTCCTTGCTGTGATCGCGATGCGAGCCGGCCTTGAACTCGATCTCGTGTTCGCCGTACTCGACAGTCGGCGTGTAGATGTAGGCGGCCGGGCCGGCGTGGGCGATACCCGCGCCGAAACCGGCGAGCGCGAGGGCGATGAGCTGCTTCTTCATGATGGTCCTTTCGATGTCGTGCGTAGAAAACCGGATGCGAGGCATGCGCGAGCCCGGCCGACACCTTGCGGGCCGGGCTCGCGCGACGGAAAAGGGGAAGGTCAGGCCGGTGCGCTGCGGCGGGACGGCGCGCGCGCGAGGTACATGCCCAGCGCAATCGCGAGGATGGTGCCGAGGTAGAACAGCGCCTGCATTGCGCTCGGGCGCGGGTCGTAGCCTGCGAGCACGTGCAGCAGCGTGCCGGCGGGCGAATTCGCCGACAGCCACGCCGAGGTGTCCCACAGCGGGTTGGCGAGCGGCGGCAGGATGTCGCCCTGGATCAGGAAGCGCGCCATCTGGCCGGCCATGCCGGCGGCCAGCAGCAGCACCAGCGCCGCGGTCACGCTGAAGAACCAGCGCACCGGGATGCGCAACAGCCCGGCGAACATGCCGTAGCCGACTGCGGCACCTCCGGCCAGCCCGAGCGCGCCGCCGATGAGCACCTGGCCGGTGGATTCGCCTTCGGACGCGAGGCTGAACAGGAACAGCACGGTCTCCGAGCCTTCGCGCAGCACGGCCATCGCAACCAGCACCATGACTGCCGACAGTTCGCGCCGCCCGTCCGCCACGTCGCGCACGAGCGCGCGCGCGCCGTCGACCATCTCGCGTGCGTGGCGCGCCATCCAGATGTTGTGCCACGCGAGCATCGTCACCGCGAGGCCGAGGATCGCGGCGTTGAGCATCTCCTGCCCCATGCCGTCGGCCATCTCGGCGATCTTCCCGGCCAGCGCCGCGACCATCAGCGCGCCCGCGACGCCGGCGCCGACGCCGCTCCACAGCCAGCGGTTGCGATCGGGCAGGGTGCGCGCGGCCGCGGCGATGATGCCGATCAGCAGCGCCGCCTCCAGGGATTCGCGGAAGACGATGATCGCGGAGCCGAACATGGGCTTACTCTGCGATGACCACGCCGCGCGCGGTGGCCTCGTTGAATTCGCCGAAGAACGGATACTTGCCGGGTTGCAGCGGCCCGATGAAGACCGCCGATTTCGCGCCGCCGGGGATCACCTTCTCGCGATTCAGCTCGTGGCTCTCGAATTCCTCCGGCGTGCTGTCCTGATTGTGGATTACCAGCTTCACCTTCTGGCCTGCGGGCACATGGACCTCGGCCGGTTCGAAACGGTGGTTCTTGATCGCAAGCGGAATTTCCGCGGGATCGGCCGCGAGGGCGGCGAACGGCAGGCACAACAGGGTGAAGGTCAGGCGTTTCATGGGAGGCTCCAATGATCTGCCTGAGATGATAATGATTCTTATTAGTGAGACGGTGGACGGAAGATTAAACGTTCTTAACCAGGACGCGCCGTGCGGGGTCTGCCCGCCGGCCGACCCTTCGGAAGTGCCCCGGCTTCAGTCCTCCAGGCCGGTGACGAGGCGGGCCGCCGCGTGCTCCGACAGCACCATGATCAGCTTCATGCCCGCGCGCGTCGCGCCGACGAAGAGCTTGCGCACCGTCAGCGGGTCGAGCTCCTCGAAGTCGATCTCGGTGAAGATCACGCACGGCGCGGCCTGGCCCTTGAAGCGGTACACGGAGTCGATGAGGAAGTCGCCGTCCGAATACACGGGATTGCCGAGCAGGTCGTAGCTGCCGGTGAAGGCCTTCAGGCGGTGCGCGCCGAGGCGGTCGAAGGGCGTGAACACCGAATGCTCGCGCCCGCGGAAGGTGATCGTCGCGATCATGTCGCGGCGGAAGCCCAGCCCGATGGCGCGCGTCATCGCGCGCTTGGTCGCGTCGATGAGCCCGGCGGAGTCGCTCCAGGTGAGGAACTCGACGTCGGAGCCGGTGAGCGGGCTGCCCGCCTCGAGCGCCTGCGGCAGCGGCAACATGCGGTTCAGCGCCGACAGGATGTCGCCCGGGCTGCGGTAATTGCGTTCGCTGGTGATGCGTACCCAGCCCGGCAGCTCGACCGGGGGACGGTCGTACAGGTTCTGCAGCGGATCCTCCAGCCACCACGCACGTCCGCCCGGCCGCAACAGGCGCAGCAGCGTGTCGAGCCATTCCGCGCGGAAATCCTGCCCCTCGTCGACGATCAGTTCGTCGAAGCGCCACGCCTCGCCCGGATCGAGCTCGCGGAAGCGCGTTTCCAGCTGCGCGAACGCGTCCGGCCGGCGGAAGTCCGGCACCTCGCCGTGGGCGCGCAGCACGCGGTCGCACAGCTGGTGGTAGGTCGCGATCTCGCCGCCGGGCGGCGCGATCAGCGCGATGTGGTCGGCGAGCGGGCGGTTGTAGCACACGTACAGCGGCCGCCGTCCGGCGGCGAGCGCGTCGCGGAACACCGCCATCGCCAGCTGCGTCTTGCCGCTGCCGGCGGTGCCCGTCACGCGCAGGCGGAAGGGCTCCATCTCGATGCGCCGCGCCCATTCCGCAAGCCCCCCGGCGAGCCGGGTGTACAGCGCCTCGGCCTGGCCGACGATCGCGTTCACCTCCGGCACCAGCTCCAGCTCGTCGGTGAGGAAGCGGTGGATGTTGTCGAGCACGACGCGGTCGCGCACGTCGTCGCGCAGCAGGCTCTCCACGATCGCGACGAGGTGCTGGCGGCGGCTGGCGTCGACGATGCGCGCCGGATCGATGCCGGCGCTGCCGGGCTGGCGCACCGCGTAGTCGGGGCAGTAGAGCAGCGCGTCGATGCGCGCCTTGTGGCCCTTCAGGAACACCCCGAGGCGCTCGCGCAGGTGGTCCGCGCTGCGCGCCATCTGCACGCTGACGTTCTTCCTCGCCTTCGCGTAGGTCTTGACCAACCCGTCCTGGGTTTCGTCGAGGAAGCCGGATTTCTGCTCGATCAGCAGCACACGCCCGGTCGGGCCGACGACGACGAAGTCGATCTCGCCGAACAGCGCATGGTCGCGATTCACCCGCGTCCAGTGGATGCCGTGATACACCGCGTGGTCGTCGGGCAGTCCTTCCGCGAGCGTCGCGAGCGTCTCCAGTTCGCGCGCCAGCGCCCCGCTTGCGGGGATGCGTTGCCAGCCTTCGGGGTGGATGCGTGCCATCGTCGAGGTCTCTGCTGGTCGAGGGGAAGCCGTGGTGGAGTGCCAATTATTGCATTGCCGGTGTACTGCGAGTGCGTGTTTGAATGACGAAGGAATAAATGATTCGCGTCGACCCGCCGGCGGGTCGGGCAGGACCAGGGCAAGCGCCGGAAGACAATGAATTTGAAGAAAAATAACCTTAATAAAGTTGTGGTTGCGACGTTAAGATCTGAACCCGGGCTGGTAGTCGACCCTCCCGGAATCGCATAAGAGTCAGGGAGCCGCATCATGAGTGTCAAACACCGCCTGTTGGTCATGGTCGCCATCGCCCTCATCATGCTTGCCACGGTGATGGGGATCGCGCTCTACCGCATGAGTCACCTCGCAAGTTTCCAGGACGACGGCTTTGCGCGCACGCAGACGCAGGCGCGCGCCGCGGAGGCCTCGTGGCTGGGAGCCCAGTTCTACCAGATCTTCGCCGACACGATCATCAACCGCGACATCGACGCGGCGAAGAAGGATTTCGCCGCCCTGCACGCCGAGGCGAACAGCGACCTGCAGCGGCTCGCCGAGGCCGCGGACTCGTCCGAGGAGAAGGCGGCGGTGGCGCAGGCACGCAAGGACGTCGAGGCGATCGTCGCGCTGTTCGAGAAGCGTCTGCTGCCGGCCTTGAACGCCGACAACGAGGTGGATCCTGCGATCCATGCGATCGACGACGAGGCCGACGCGACGGTGAGCCGCATCCGCGAGCAGTTGGCCAAGGTTGCGGAGTCGATGGGGCGCGAGGCGCTCGACGCCGATCGCCACTTTGATGAGGAGCGCAGCCGGACGCTGATCGAGATCGCCATCATCGCCGTGGTGGCGGCGATCGGGTTGGCCGTGTATGCGGGTTTCGTGCTGCGCTCCATTCTCAAGCCGCTGCAGATCGTGCAGGAAGCCGCCGAGCGCATCGCCGGGGGTGACCTGACGCACGCCTTCGAGGTGGACGGCCATGACGAGCTGGGCAAGGTGCTCGCGGCCTGTCGCACGATGCAGGGCAACCTGCGCGAGATCGCCGCGAACCTGCAGGAGCACGCCGAAGGGCTCGCGTCGATGAGCGAGCAGCTCGCGGCGACGACGACGCAGCTGTCGGGTTCGACCGAGCAGCAGTCGCAGGCAGCGTCGTCGATGGCGGCTTCGGTCGAGGAAATGTCGGTCAGCATCGCCCAGGTTTCCGACCATGCCAAGGACGTGCGCGCGGCGGCCACCGAGTCGGGGCGCAAGTCCTCCGAAGGGTACGAGATCGTCACGCGCATGGTCGAAAGCGGCCGCGTCACGGCCACCGCGGTCACCCATACGGCCGGGCAGATCCGCATGCTGGGCGGCTTCTCCGACCAGATCTCGTCGATCGTCGCGGTGATCCGCGACATCGCCGACCAGACCAACCTGCTGGCGCTCAATGCGGCGATCGAGGCGGCGCGCGCGGGCGAGCAGGGCCGCGGCTTCGCGGTCGTCGCCGACGAGGTGCGCAAGCTCGCCGAGCGCACCGGCAAGTCGACGCAGGAGATCACCGAGATGATCTCGCAGGTGCAGAACGTCACCCGCGACGCCGTCGCCAGCATGGAAAAGGTCGTGGCCCACATGGACGACGTCGATTCCCTGTCGCGCGAGGCGGGCGACGCGATCAGCGCGCTCACGGACCAGGCACGCCAGGTCGTCGCGGCCGTGGAGGACATCACGAGCGCGCTGCACGAGCAGTCGACCGCGAGCAACGAGATCGCACGGCGCGTCGAGCAGACCGCCCAGATGAGCGAGGAGAACAGCGCCGCGGTGAAGGAGACCGCGACCGCTGCGCACCAGCTCGAAGGCGTCGCGGCGCGGCTGCAGACCACCGCCGGCCGCTTCCGCCTCGCCTGAGTCCGGTGCCGCACGCGCTTCCCGCGTGCCGCACCCACCCCGCTCCCTGCTCACTTTCCGCCCCCGCGCCGCGGCCATCACGGTCCGCGCCGGGGGCGCCTCTTCGTCAGCCCCGCGACGACAGGCCTGCCCGCAGCGCGGCCGAAGGGGCCGGGGCGAACGGAAGTCTTCGCACGGCGGGTTAGTAAATGCAAACGCCATTCACCCGGCGTCGTCGCGGTATACAATGGCGGGCTGCAGCATCGCCCTCATGTCCGCATGCGGACCCACCAGCAGGAGTCTGTTCGTGAAGAAAGTTCTCGCCCTCGTCATCGCCGGAATGATCGGTTCCGTCGCCCCCGCAGCCTTCGCCGCGGATGCCGCCGTCAAGACCGTCGCCGCCGTGCATCAGGAAAAGGCCGAGCTGTCGGGCAAGGCGATCCAGGTCAGCGGCAAGGTCGTCAAGGTGAACAACGGCATCATGGGGCGCAACTTCGTCCATGTGCGCGACGGTTCGGGCGATCAGGCCACCAACAACCTCATCGTTACGAGCAAGGATACGGCCGTGGTCGGCGACGAGGTCGTCGTGACCGGCAACGTCAAGCTCGACCGCGATTTCGGGTCCGGTTACATGTACCCGCTGCTGGTCGAGGACGCGAGCATCGCGAAGAAGTAAGCGTCCGTTCCCAAGGGCCGGCGACGCAATGCGGCCGGCCTTGCCGTGCCGGCGTCCGTGCGTCGCACGGCACTTTTCCTCCGCTTCGCCGCACGATTGTCGCGAGCGCGACAACAACGCGCCAAACCGTCCGATCCCGAAAGCCGCGCCCCGCGGGGCTTGCGCTCGTGGCATGCTATTCGCTCTCATCCGTCAGGGAGCGCACCCAGCGCACATCGGGAGCCCGTTTCGATGATTTCGGCAATCCGCAGAGTCTTGGCTGCAACAGTCCTCGCGCTGGGCGTTACGCACGCGCTCGCCGCGGAGGTGCAGGTCGCGGTCGCCGCCAACTTCACCGCGCCGATGCACAAGATCGCCGCCGAGTTCGAGCGCGACACCGGCCACAAGGCCCGGCTCGCTTTCGGTGCCACCGGCAAGTTCTACGCGCAGATCCGCAACGGCGCGCCCTTCGAGGTCTTCCTCGCGGCCGACGACACGACGCCGCTGAAGCTCGAACAGGAGGGCGCGACAGTGGCCGGCAGCCGCTTCACCTACGCGATCGGCAAGCTGGTGTTGTGGTCGGCGCAGCCAGGCGTCGTCGACGACAAGGGCGAGGTGCTCAGGCGCGGCGCCTTCGCCCATCTCGCGGTGGCCAGCCCGAAGACCGCACCCTACGGGGTGGCGGCGATGGAGGTGCTGCGCAGGCTGGGCGTCGCCGAGGCGCTCGCCGCGAAGCTCGTCACCGGCGAGAACATCGCGCAGACGCACCAGTTCGTCGCCAGCGGCAACGCCGAGCTCGGTTTCGTCGCGCTGTCGCAGGTGTGGGCCGACGGCCGCCTCGCGGGCGGGTCGGCCTGGCTGGTGCCGGCCGAGCTGCACGCGCCGCTGCGCCAGGACGCGGTGATCCTCGCCGCAGGGCGTGACAAGCCCGCCGCGCGTGCACTCGCGGAATATTTGCGCGGTGCGAAGGCGGCCGCGATCATCAAGTCCTACGGTTACGGACAGTGAGGCGGGCGGGACGATGATGGATGCGGCGGACCTCGCGGCGATCCGGCTGACGCTGGAGCTCGCGGCCGTCACGACGGCGATCCTGCTCGTGATCGGCACGCCCGTCGCGTGGTGGCTCGCACGCACGCGCTCGGTGCTCAAGGGTGCGGTCGGCGCGGTGGTTGCGCTGCCGCTGGTGCTGCCGCCGACGGTGATCGGTTTCTACCTGCTGCTGCTGATGGGGCCGCACGGTCCGGTCGGGCAGCTCACGCAGGCGCTGGGGCTGGGCCTGCTGCCCTTCAGCTTTGCGGGCCTGGTCGTCGGCTCGGTGTTCTATTCGCTGCCCTTCGTCGTGCAACCGCTGCAGCAGGCCTTCGAGGCGATCGGCGAACGGCCGCTGGAGGTCGCCGCGACGCTGCGCGCGGGCGCGCTCGACACCTTCTTCAGCGTCGTGCTGCCGCTCGCGCGGCCGGGTTTTGTCACCGCCGCGGTGCTGGGTTTCGCCCACACGGTCGGCGAGTTCGGCGTGGTGCTGATGATAGGCGGCAACATCCCGGAGAAGACGCGCGTCGTGTCGGTGCAGATCTACGACCACGTCGAGGCGCTCGAATATGCGCAGGCGCACTGGCTCTCGGCGGGGATGGTGGCGTTCAGCTTCCTCGTGCTGTTCCTGCTCTACAGCCGCAAGCGCGGGGGCATGCGATGAGGCCCGCCGCTGCCGCGGTCGAGGGTTCCGGCGCCGGCATCGAGGCGCGCTTCCGGCTGGCGTGGTCCGGTTTTGCGCTGGATGCGGCGCTGCAGCTGCCCGGGCGCGGCGTCAGCGCGCTGTTCGGTCACTCCGGTTCGGGCAAGACGACGCTGTTGCGCTGCCTCGCGGGCCTGGAGCGGGCGACGGACGGCTACCTCGCGGTGCGCGGCGAGGTGTGGCAGGACGATGCGTGCGGCGTGTATGTGCCGACGCACCGCCGCCCGCTCGGCTACGTGTTCCAGGAGGCGAGCCTGTTTCCGCACCTGTCGGTGCGGCGCAACCTCGAATTCGGCCTGAAGCGGGTCGCCGCGGCCGAGCGCCGCGTGTCGCTCGATCACGCGATCGCGCTGCTCGGCATCGAGCCGCTGCTCGAGCGCATGCCGGAGCGGCTCTCGGGCGGCGAGCGCCAGCGCGTCGCGATCGCGCGCGCGCTGGCGACCAGTCCGCGCCTGCTGCTGATGGACGAGCCGCTGGCCGCGCTCGACGCGCGGCGCAAGGCGGAGATCCTGCCCTATCTGGAGCGCCTGCATGGCGAACTGGACATGCCGGTCGTGTACGTGAGCCATGCGCCGGAGGAGGTCGCGCGGCTGGCGGATCACGTCGTGCTGCTGCGCGACGGGCGGGTGCTCGCGTCCGGTGCGATCGACGAGGTGATGCCGCGCCTGGATCTGCCCTTCGCGCACGACGAGGAGGCCTTCGTCGTCGTCGATGCGCTGGTTGCGGGGCGCGACGAGCGTTTCGCGCTGACGCGGCTCGAATTCGCCGGCCTGCCGCTGTGGATCACCGGCCTCGATGCGCCGCTCGGGGCGCAGGTGCGCGCCCGCGTGCTGGCGCGCGACGTGAGCCTGGCGCTCGCGGAGCGCCACGATTCGAGCATCCTCAACGTGCTGCCGGCGCGCGTGGTGTCGCTCGACGACGCGAGCCCCGGGCGCACGCTGGTGCGCCTGGACGTCGCCGGCCGTGCCCTGCTCGCGCGCATCACGACGCGCTCCGCGGTGCAGATGGGCATCGCGCCGGGCATGAGCCTGTTCGCGCAGGTGAAGGGCGTGGCGCTGCTGCGTTAGGGTGCGGCACGCCGGCCGCGCTAAACTGTCGGGCCGTTCAACCCGACTTCCTGCCTGCCATGATCCAGCTGCGTATCGTACCGGTGACCCCTTTCGAGCAGAACTGCAGCATCGTGTGGTGCGACAAGACGATGAGGGGGGCGGTGGTCGATCCGGGCGGCGACCTGGAGCGCATCCGCGCCGCGGCCGACAAGCTCGGCGTGAAGATCGAGAAGCTGCTGATCACGCACGGCCACATCGATCACGCTGGCGGCACGGCGAAGCTCGCGCGCGAGCTGGGCGTGCCCATCGAGGGGCCGCAGGAGGAAGACCGCTTCTGGATCGCCGGGATGCCGCAGCAGAGCAAGATGTTCGGCTTTCCCGACGTCGAGGTTTTCGAACCGGACCGCTGGCTGCACGACGGCGACACCGTGACGGTGGGCGAGGAGAGCTTTCGCGTGATCCATGCCCCCGGCCACACGCCCGGGCATGTCGTGTTCTTCCACGCCGATGCGCGCCTCGCGATCGTCGGCGACGTGCTGTTCGCGGGCTCGATCGGCCGCACGGACTTCCCCAAGGGCGACCACGCGACGCTGATCCATTCGATCCGCGAGAAGCTCTTCCCGCTCGGCGACGACATCACCTTCGTGCCGGGTCACGGCCCGACCTCGACGTTCGGCGACGAGCGCCAGAACAACCCCTACGTCGGCGACTACGCGTAAGGGCCCGGACGACCGGGGCGACTCCGGGCGCCGGCGGTCCTCCGGGGGCGGGGCGAAAGGTGACTGGTGTAGTAGCGGTTCGTTCTTGGAGGGCTCATCTTGCGTTCAGCAGTTTGAGTCTCGGCCGAGTCCTTTCTTCGTGCATCGCTGGTGCAAATTAGCAGGTACCTTCCCCTTCAAGGGGAAGGACAGGATGGGGATGGGTTTCTTACGGGCGCGTCGGAGTCCACCCATCCCCACCCCAGCCCTCCCCTTGAAGGGGAGGGAGCTTCATCCCGACCAACAGGATCACGATTTCACGAGCCGCGCTTCAGCGCGTCACGGATCTCGCGCAGCAGCTTGATGTCTTCCGGTTCGGGCGCGGGCTCGGGCGGCGGTGCCGGCGGCTCGGCGCGCTTGAGGCGGTTGATCGCCTTGATCGCGACGAAGATCGCGAACGCGACGATGATGAAGTCGATCGTGGTGTTGATGAAGGCGCCGTACTTCACCAGCGGCGCGCCGGCCTTCTCGGCGGCTTCCAGCGTTTCGAAGGTCTTGTCGCCAAGGTTGACGTACAGGTGGCGGAAATCGACGCCGCCCATCAGACGGCCGACGACGGGCATGATCACGTCCTTGACCAGCGAATCGACGATCTTGCCGAAGGCGCCGCCGATGATCACGCCGACCGCCAGGTCGACGACGTTGCCGCGCATGGCGAACTCTTTGAACTCGCGCAGGAAACTCATTCTCGATAACCTCCCGGGGTGGTTGATTGGTCACGGCACGGCGCGCTGGCCGTGCCGACGCGGCTAGTGTGCCATCTTTTGCGCCTTTCGCACGTCATCGCGCGCCGGCGGCGGCTTCCCTACGGGATAGTCGTCCGTGCTGCGCGGCGCTATCCGGGAGGCCTTACATCCGCGCGCGGAACACGGGCAGGCGCCAGCCGAAGCGCATCGCCGAGAGGCGGATCGCGAGCACCACTGAGCCGGCGAGCAGGGCCGCCCAGGTGTGCGCGACCTCGAACTCCGACAGCGCGACCAGCAGCAGCGCGCCGACCCACGACGCGGTGGCGTACAGCGCGCCGCTGAAGACGAGCGGCACCTCGTTGCACAGCACGTCGCGCACGATGCCGCCGAAGGCGCCGGTGATGACGCCCATCAGGCTCGCGACCAGCCAGGGTGCGTCGAGGGCGAGCGCCGCCTGGGTGCCGCTGACCGTGAACAGCGCGAGGCCGATCGCGTCGGGCAGCAGGAACAGGCGCGCGGGCAGGCGCATCACGCGCGCCAGCGCGAAGGCCGCGAGGGCGGCGAGGAGCGCGGTGACGAGGTAGCTCTGGTCGGCAATCCAGAAGACCTGGCGGTCGAGCAGCATGTCGCGCAGCGAGCCGCCGCCGAGCGAGGCGGCGAGGGCGACGACGACCATGCCGAAGAGGTCGAAGCGCTTGTTGCCGGCTTCGAGGACGCCCGCGGCGGCCTGCGCGGCGACGCCGGCGAGGCCGATGCCATAGACGAGGGTATCGATCGGACGCATCGGGCGAGCATAGCATCGCGAGACGGCCCTCCGCAGCGGCAACAAGCAGCGTCGGGCTCACCACGGGCTTGGCATAATCGCGCTTTGCCCCTGCCGTTCCAGCCCCCCACCTTCGGAAGACGCATGCCCTTTTCACGACCAGGCACGACTTTGTCGCCGCATCCATGTCCGCGCAGACCCTGATCCAGGTGTTCGCGAGCGGCGTCGCGACCGGCTGCGTGTACGGGCTGGTCGCGCTGTCCTTCGTGCTGATCTACAAGGCGACCGGGGCGGTGAGTTTCATGCAGGGCGAGCTGCTCATGCTCGGGGCCTTCGCGGTGCTGGCGCTGCACGAGGCGGCCGGCCTGCCGCTCGCGGCCGCAGTCGTGCTCGGCGTCGCCGCGCTGGCGGCCTTCGGCGCGATGCTCGAGCGCACGGTGCTGCGCCGCACGCTCGGACCGGGGCACCTGACGGCGCTGCTGCTGACCTTCGGGCTGGGGATGGTGATACGCGGCGCCGTCGGGGCGGTGCCGGCGGCCAGCCACGCGATGCACCGCCTGCCGCTGCCCTTCGCCGGCGCGAGCGTGCAGTTGGGCGGCGCGACACTGGCGGCAGAGCACCTCGCGGTGATCGCGGCGACCGCGCTGCTCGCCGGTGCGCTGACGCTGTTCTTCCGCCGTACGCGCGCGGGGCTGGCCTTGCGCGCGTGCTCGGAGAACGCCGCGGTCGCGGCGCTGATGGGCGTGTCGGTTCCGCGCATGCATACGCTGGCGTGGGCGCTCGGCGCCGGGCTCGCCGCGGTCGCGGGGGTGCTGCTGGCGCCGGTGACCTTCGTCCATCCGAACATGGGGCTGGTGGCGCTGAAGGCGTTTCCGGCTGCGGTGCTGGGCGGCATGACGAGTCTGCCGGGGGCGCTCGCGGGCGGGGTGTTCCTCGGTGTCGTCGAGGCGCTCGCGGGGCTGGCGCTGCCGGAAGGGGCGAAGGACGTCGTGCCCTACCTGCTGATGCTGGCCGTGCTGCTGCTGTTTCCGGGCGGCTTCGCGGCCGGCCTGCGGGGGCGCCCGTGAGTCCGGCCGATGGCGGCATGGACGGCGCGCGCGACACCCGCAGCCCGCGCCCGTTCGCCGCGGCGGCCGCTCTGGCGGTCCTTGCCGCGCTCGCGGTGTGGGCGCTGGGCGCGGACTACGCGCTCGCGCAGGCTGCTTTCGTGGCGACGTGGGCGATCGCCGGGCTGGGCGTGATCCTTGTGGTGGGCCAGTGCGGCCAGGTTTCGCTGGGGCAGGGCGCCCTGCTCGGGCTGGGGGCCTACGCGCAGGCGCTGCTCGCGCTGCGCGGGGTGCCGGCGCCGCTGTCGCTGGCGGCGGCCGTCGCGCTGGGTGCGGCCGGCGGGTGGCTGGCGAGCCTGCCGGCGCGGCGGCTGGGCGGGCTGTATTTCGCGATGAGCACGCTGGCCTTCGCGCTGGTGGTCGAGGAGGCGCTGGTGCGCTGGGAGTCGCTGACCCGTGGCGCGGCGGGTCTTGCGGTGCCGCCGCTGGCGCTCGCTGGATGGGTCGCGGACACGTCGTTCGCGCAGGCGCTGGTCGGTGGCGTCGCGCTGGCGCTGGCGTGGTTCGCCTGTCGGCGCTGGGTGGCGTCGCGGCTGGGGCGGGCGTGGCGCGCGGTGCGCGAGGACGAGGTCGCCGCGGCGGCCGCCGGCATCGACGTCGCGCGCGCGAAAACGCTCGCGTTCGTGCTGGGCGGCGGGCTTTCCGGGCTGGCCGGCGCGCTGTATGCTCACTGGATCGGTTTCGTGAGCCCGGAACAGTTCGGCCTGATGCTGTCCTTCGAGCTGCTGATGCTGGCCTTCATCGGTGGCGCGCGCCACCTCGCCGGAGCGCTGTGGGGCGCGCTGGTGGTGGTGGCCCTGCCGCAGGGGGTGTCGCTCGCGGTCGAGCGCCTGCCGCCTGGGCTGGCGGGGGCCGCGGGCATCGAGACGGCCCTGTTCGGCGCCGTGCTGGTGATCCTCGTGTTGCTGCGCCCCGGCGGCCTGGCCGGATCGCGCTGAGCGTTTCCAGCGTCGCTATCACCCCGGGAACCAGATACCGTTCGGGCTGAGCCTGTCGAAGCCCTGCGATTGCCCTTCGACAAGCTCAGGGCGAACGG
The DNA here is from genome assembly GCF_900156155.1 of Aromatoleum tolulyticum. Taxonomy (GTDB): domain Bacteria; phylum Pseudomonadota; class Gammaproteobacteria; order Burkholderiales; family Rhodocyclaceae; genus Aromatoleum; species Aromatoleum tolulyticum. Next base: position 480,880 of record NZ_FTMD01000001.1, on the reverse strand, counting down.
AGGGATTCAATCGTCGTTTGGATAGCGTGCAGCCGTTCACTGGCCGAGGGAGCACGTTGGCGTTAGCATTTGCTTACATTCCTGTCGCTGCGCGAGGGTTGCAAGCATGATCGGTGTTCCGGACACGCGTCGCCCCGCAATCGCTGGCTCCGTCTCCCGGTCGGCCGGCAGGCGGGGAAGGGCGGGATCGAGGCGGCGATGATCAGCTTGTCGGCATACGTCCGCCGGCAGCGGCCGCTGCTGGTCGGCCTGCTTGTCTTCCTGGCGACTGCGCTCGTCTCGGGCCTGCTGATTTCCGGTTTCGAGCGTCAGCGCATCGAGATCCGTCGCGTCGAGGTGACGAACACGCTGTTCGACGAGGCGCAGGATCTGCGCAGCAACATCGAGCACGCGCTGGCGGTGACCTATGCGTTGGCGGCGCTGGTGCGCCAGGGCGAGGGCCGCATCCCGAATTTCGAGGCGCTGGCGGAGCAGATGCTGCCGTTCTACCAAGGAGCTTCGTCGCTGGCGCTGGCGCCGGCGGGCGTGGTGCGGCAGATCGTGCCGCTGGCAGAGAATTCCGCTGTGATCGGGCACGACCTGCTGGCCGATCCGGCACGCAACCGCGAGGCCTTTCTCGCGCGCGACACCGGCAAGCTGACGCTGGCCGGTCCCTTCCCGCTGAAGCAGGGCGGCATGGGGGCGGTGGGGCGCCTGCCGGTGTACCTGCCGGACGAGACCGGGGAGCCGGCGTTCTGGGGCTTCGTCGCCGTCGTGATCCGCTTTCCCGACGTGCTGACGACGGCGCTGCTGCCTTCGGTCGAAAAGTACCGCTTCGATTACGAGCTGTGGCGCACCCATCCGGATACGGGGGCCAGGCAGGTCATCGCCGCTTCTTCCGCCCGGCCGCTGGTCGAGCCGGTCGAGCACGAGATCGAGGTTCCCAACGGGGTGTGGACGCTGGGCGTGGCGCCCGTCGCGGGGTGGAAGGACGGTTCCGGGCAGTTGTTCGAGCTCGCCGTGGCGGCGGTGCTGTGCTTCGCGCTGGGCTGGCTGGCGACGAGCCTGATGCAGCTGCGCGAGCATCGCAGCGCGCTGCAGCGAATTGTCTCCGAGCGGACGGCGGAGCTGGCGGCGCGCGAGGCGCGGCTGGCGGCGCTGATCGCTTCGCTGCCCGACAAGATGCTGCTGATCGACGAGGACAGGCGCGTCGTGGAGTGCCATGCGCCGGAACCGCGGCTTCTCGCCGCCCCGGTCGATGATCTGATCGGGCGCCTCTATGCGCAGACCGTGCCGCCCGAGGTCGCGGCGAAGTTCGATGCGGCGATCGACGCGATCGTCGCCGACGGGGGGCCGCGGCAGATCGAATATGCGCTCGATCTGGCCGACGGCGTGCATTACTTCAGTGCCTCGATCAGCCGGCTGACCGGTGCCGGCGGCCCCGCGGGCTACATTGCGCTGGCGCGCGACATCACCGAGCGGGTGCGCATGGAGCGCGCGCTTTCCGAGAGCGAGATGCGCTATCGGGCGCTGTTCGCCAACAGCCGCGTCGTGATGCTGGTGATCGATCCGGCGGACGGCGCCATCGTCGATGCGAACGAAAAGGCGTGTGCGTATTACGGCTACGATCATGCAACGCTGACGCGCATGCAGATTTCGGACATCAATGCGCTGTCGCGCGAGAAGGTGCTGCAGGAGATGGCCCGGGCGCGGGCGCGCGCGGCGGACTACTTCCAGTTCCGCCACCGTCTCGCGAGCGGCGAGGTGCGCGACGTCGAGGTCGCGAGCGGCCCGATCGAACTGGGCGGGCGCAGCCTGCTGTATTCGATCGTGCAGGACGTGACCGAACGGCGCCGCTACGAGGAGCGCATGCGCGAGGCGATGGTCGTGTACAACGCGTCGAGCCAGGCGATCATGACCACCGACGCGCAGGGGGTGATCACCTCGGTGAATCCGGCCTTCTGCGCGATCACCGGCTATTCGGTCGACGAGGTCGTCGGCCACCGCTCGTCGATGTTCAAGTCCGGGCGCCACGACCCGGCCTTCTTCGGCACGATGTGGAGCCGTCTCGCCGCAGGCGGCGCGTGGGAGGGGGAGATCTGGAACCGCCGCAAGAACGGCGAGATCTATCCGCAGTGGCTCACGATCACCGCGGTGCGCAACGACGACGGCACGGTCGCCGAGTATGTCTCGCTGTTCAGCGACATCACCGAGCGCAAGCAGCAGGAGGAGGCGATCTGGCGCCAGGCGAACTTCGATCCGCTCACGGGCCTGGCCAACCGCAGCCTGCTGCAGGACCGGCTGGAGCACGCGCTGGCGCAGGCGCGGCGGCACGACGGCAAGGTCGGCCTGATGTTCCTCGACCTCGACGGCTTCAAGTGGATCAACGATTCGCTCGGGCATGACGTCGGCGACGAGATGCTGGTCGAGGTCGCCCGCCGGCTCAAGGCGAGCGTGCGCGAGCAGGATACGGTGGCGCGTCTGGGCGGGGACGAATTCACCGTGGTCGTGAGCGACCTGCACGACCAGCGCGACATGGAGGACCTGCATGTGGTGGCCGAGAAGCTCGTCGCGGTGCTGCGCGAACCCTTCCTGCTGGGCAACGCCCGGCATCACGTCTCCGGCAGCATCGGCATCACGGTCTTCCCGGACGATGGTGCGGACGTGCAGACGCTGCTGCGCAACGCGGACATCGCGATGTACAAGGCCAAGCAGGCCGGCAAGAACCGCGCGCAGTTCTACGCGCACCACATGCAGGCCGACGCGCTGGCGCGCGTGCAGCTGGAGAACGACCTGCGCATCGCGGTCGAGCAGCAGCAATTCGTGCTGCACTACCAGCCCATCGTGAATACCGCGAGCGGGCGCATCGTCGGCGCCGAGGCGCTGATCCGCTGGCAGCATCCGCGGCGCGGGCTGGTGTCTCCGGCCGACTTCATCGCGGTGGCCGAAGACTGCGGCCTGATCGTGCCGATCGGCGCATGGGCGTTGAGCGAGGCGGTGCGTCAGTCGCGCGCGTGGCGCGAGGCGGGCTACCCGGCGCTGCGCATCGCGGTCAACGTGTCCGGCGTGCAGTTCCGCGAACCCGGCCTGCCCGAACTGGTGCGCTCGCTGCTCGCGGGCGCGGCGGACGGTCGCGAGCACCTGATGCTGGAGATCACCGAATCGGTGCTGATGGACAGCAGCGAGGAGGCCGAGGCGCGCATGCGCGAAATCAACGGCCAGGGCATAGGCTATTCGCTCGACGACTTCGGTACCGGCTTCTCGTCGCTGTCCTACCTCAAGCGCTTCCCCGTCGACGTCGTGAAGATCGACCGCAGCTTCGTGCGCGACTGCCCCGACGACCGCAGCGATGCGAGCCTGGTCGAGGCGATCATCAACATGGCGCACAGCCTGGACCTCAGGGTCACGGCGGAAGGGGTCGAGTCCGAAGCGCAGCGCGACTTCCTGCGTCGCCTGGGCTGCGATTACCTGCAGGGCTACCTGATCGGCCGACCGATGCTGGCGGCGGAACTCGCGCTGCGCATGGCGGCCGACGGCGTGCTTCACGGATAATCGCCCCTTTTTGGGCGTCGCTGGCCGCGCCGGAGGATCCATGAAGCTCATCCGCCGCACCCTTGCCGCGCTCGTCCTGGCCGTCGCGGGCGTTGCCGCGGCGCAGGTTCCGGGCGTCGGCGAGCGCGAGATCGTCGTCGGCAGCATCCAGGACCTGTCGGGCCCGATCGCGCTGCTCGGCGTGCCGGTGCGCGACGGCATGCAGATGCGCTTCGACGACGCCAACGCCGCCGGCGGCGTGCATGGACGCAAGCTGCGCCTCGTCGTCGAGGACGCCGGCTACGACCCGAAGAAGGGCGTGCTCGCCGCGCGCAAGCTCGTCCAGCGCGACCGCGTGTTCGCCTTCCTCGCGAACCTCGGCACGCCGGTCGTGATGGCGACGATGCCGCTGATCGTCGATGCCGGCCGGCCGCACCTGTTCCCGTTCTCGCCGCACGAATCGACCTACGCGCCGCGCCACCCGCTGAAGTTCCAGATGTTCGCGCCCTACCAGGACTACATGGACGCGGCGACGCGCTACATGGTGCAGACGCACGGCTACCGCAAGACCTGCCTGCTGTACCAGGACGACGACTACGGCCTCGAGGTGATGAAGGGCGTCGAGGCGGGCCTGGCGAAGCTCGGCCAGCCGCTCGTCGAGAAGACCAGCTACAAGCGCGGCGCGACCGACTTCTCCAGCCAGATCGCGCGCCTGCGCGGCGCGGGCTGCGACTTCGTCGTGCTCGCGACCGTCGTGCGCGAGACCGTCGCGGCCGTCGCCGAGGCACGCCGCACCGGCTGGAACGTCGACATGCTGGTCACCGCGTCGGGCTATTCGGCGCAGACGCACGAGCTGGGCGGCAAGGCGGTCGAGGGGCTGTACGGCGTCACCGTGCTGCCGCACCCCTACGAGGCGGGCGCGAACGGCCAGCTCGCCGACTGGATCCGCCGCTACCGCGAGCGCTTCGGCGCCGCGCCCAACGTGTGGAGCGTGATGGGCTACGGCGTCGCCGACCTGTTCGTGAAGGCCGCGGACAAGGCCGGGCGCGAGCTCACCGTCGAGCGCTTCACCGCTGCAATGGAGTCGCTGCACACCCCGCGCGACTTCTTCGGCGCCCCGGAGTATCGTTTCAGTCGCGACGACCACCTCGGCAACCGCCACGGCCGCATCGCGCAGATCCGGGATGGCCGCTGGGTGATCCTGAGCGACTACCTGAAGTGAGAACCCGAAGTGAGAACCCCTCCCCGATGAGCCCCGTCGTTCCGCAGACCGTCGCCGTTGCCTTCACCGGCGCCTCGGGCATGCCCTACGGGATGCGTCTCGTCGAATGCCTGCTGGATGCCGGCTGCACGGTGTGGCTGTTGTACTCGCAGGTCGCGCAGATCGTCGCGCGCCAGGAGATGAACCTCGAGCTGCCCTCGCGCCCGGCCGAGGTCGAGGCGCTGCTCGCCGCGCGCTTCAGGGCCGCGGACGGCCAGCTGCGCGTGTTCGGCCGCGAGGAATGGTTCGCGCCGCTCGCCTCCGGCTCCAACCCCGCCGATGCGATGGTCGTGTGCCCGTGCACGATGGGCACGCTCGCCGCGATCGCCGCCGGCCTCAGCCAGAACCTCATCGAGCGCGCCGCCGACGTCGCGATCAAGGAAGGGCGCAAGCTCGTGCTGGTGCCGCGCGAGACGCCGTTCTCGGCCATCCATCTCGAGAACATGCTCAAGCTCGCGCGCCTCGGCGTGGTGATCCTGCCGCCCAGCCCCGGCTTCTACAATCACCCGCAGACGGTCGGGGAGATGGTCGATTTCGTCGTCGCGCGCGTGCTCGACCAGATCCGCGTGCCGCACCGCCTGATGCAGCGCTGGGGCGAGACGGGCGGGGAGAACCCGTGATGGCGGATGCCGCGCAGTTGCCACCGCTGTTGCCTCTCTTTCCGTTGCAGACGGTGCTCTTCCCCGGTGCGCTGTTGCCGCTGCACGTGTTCGAGGCGCGCTACATGGACCTTGCGACGCGCTGCCTGAGGGACGGCTCGGTGTTCGGCGTGAACCTGATCGCGGAAGGCCGCGAGGTCGGGGCGCCGGCGCGGCCCTACGAGGTCGGCGTGAGCGCGCGCATCGTCGAATGGGACATGGCCAAACCCGGCACGCTCGACCTCGTCGTGCGCGGCGAACGCCGCTACCGTGTCCTGCGCTCCGAGCTCGGCGCCAACAGCCTGTTGCTCGGCGAGGTCGAATGGCTCGCCGAGGCGCCGCACCGGGCCATTCCCGACAACTGCCTGTCGCTGGTCGCGCTGCTGCGCGCAATCGTCGAGGATGCGGGCGTCGAACGGTTGCCCGAACCGCACGATTTCGACGACGCCGGCTGGGTCGGGCTGCGCTTCGCCGAGGTGCTGCCGATCCCGGCGCAGGCCAAGCAGGCGCTGCTCGAACTGGACGATCCGACGGATCGGCTGGAGATCGTCCGCCAGTTCCTCGACCAGCGCGGCCTGCTCGCGGAGCGCATGAAGCAGCCTAAAGGCAGCTGAGGCACGGCGGCGGCGCTGAGTCGTAGGGCGGAAAAGCGAAGCGCCTTCCGCCACATGCATACCGTCGATACTGCGCATTCGTCGGATAACGCCTTCGGCTCATCCGCCCTACGGCGCTCACAAGGGCAGCTCGCGCTGCGGCGTCTCCTTCGGCCCGTCGACGACATCGCCGAGGATGCGCCGCACCGGCGTCGGCAGGCCCGCGTCCGCGAGCGCATCGAGCGCCAGCCAGCGGTGGTCGTCGTCCGCGGCGACGCGTCCGCGGCCCGCGACCTCGACCAGCACGGGCGTCATCTCCAGGCGGAAATGGGTGAAGGCATGGTTCAGCACCGCCAGCGGGCGCGTTGCATGTGCGCTGAGGCCGTAGCGCATCTCCACCCAGCGCGCCGCATCCGGCTCCTGTTCCGGAATCTCCGGCAGCGCGAGCAGCCCGCCCCAGATCCCGGTCGGCGGCCGGCGTTCGAGCAGCACCTCCCCGTCGGCAACGATCGCGGCGACGCGCGCATGGCGTTGCGGCACGGCCTTCTTCGGGCGCGCCGCGGGCAGTTCGCCGACGCGCTCCTCGCGCAGCGCGACGCACATCTCCGCCATCGGGCAGCGTCCGCAGGCGGGGCGGGCGCGCGTGCACAGGGTCGCGCCGAGGTCCATCTGCGCCTGGATGTAGGTGCCGATCCCCGTCTGCGGCAGCAGGTCCTCCGCGAGCGCCCACAGGCGCTGCTCGACCGCGCGCTCGCCGGGAAAGCCGCCGATGCCGAACACGCGGCACAGCACGCGCTTGACGTTGCCGTCGAGGATCGCCGCGCGCTCGCCGAAGGCGAAGGCGGCGATCGCCGCCGCGGTCGAGCGGCCGATGCCGGGCAGCTCCGCAATCTCCGCGGCGCGGCGCGGGAATTCGCCGTCGTGCCGCGTCACGACCGCCTGTGCGGCTCGGTGCAGGTTGCGCGCCCGCGCGTAGTAGCCCAGTCCGCTCCACAGCGCGAGCACGTCGTCGACCGGCGCGGCGGCGAGGCGCGCGAGGTCCGGGAAGCGGGCGAGGAAGCGCGCGTAGTACGGGATCACCGTATCCACCTGGGTCTGCTGCAGCATGATCTCCGACAGCCAGATGCGGTACGGATCGCGCGTGTTCTGCCACGGCAGGTCGTGCCGCCCGTGCCCGCGGTGCCATGCGATCAGCCGCAGCGCGAAGTCGCTGTCCCTCGTCGTCCCGTCCATCCCTTCCCCAGTCCTTTTCCTTTTCGCGGTTGCGTTTCCGCCCCTGCCGCGTTGCCCTGCGCGGTGCGCGCAGCGATAATCGCCGGTCCCCTCCAATTCCCCGCCTGCCCCGAGAAGGGCCGGCGCTGATCACAAGAACCGCTCATGTCCCAGCCGCCCGTCACCCATCAGGATTTCACCCGCGCCTTCCGCGATGCCCTCGGCATGTTCGCCACCGGCATCGCCGTCGTCACGACGCGCGCGCCCAGCGGCGAGGGGATCGGCCTGACGGTCAACTCCTTCAACTCCGTGTCGCTCGATCCGCCGCTCATCGTGTGGAGCCTGTCGCGCAATCTGGCCAGCCTGCCGGTGTTCGAAGCCTGCGAATACTACGCGGTGAACGTGCTCGCGGAGGACCAGCAGCACCTGTCGCAGCTTTTCGCGACGCGCTCGGACGACAAGTTCGCCGGTCTCGACATCGACGACGGCCTGTACGGCGTGCCGCTGCTGAAGAACTGCTGCGCGCGCTTCGAATGCCGCAACACGGCGCGCCACGACGGCGGCGACCACCTCGTCTTCATCTCCGAAGTCGTGCGCTTCGACCGCGAGGACCGCGCCCCGCTCATCTACCATGCTGGCGCCTATCGCCGCCTCAGCGCGGGCTGAGGTCCCGATTCGCTGACGTTTTCTCCGGGCGGCGCCCGCGGCTGGGCGAACTATACTGTCCAGTAAGCCGGCGCACGACCGGTAAAGCCGTGCCCGCCGTGGAAGGGTACCGACCCCAAAACGCCTGCGATCGCCTGCGACCGGATGCCCGACCAGCCGCCCTCCGTTCCCTCCGCCGCTCCCGAATCCCCGATCGACGCCGAGCACGCGGCCTTCATCGCGACGGCGGGCGCGTCGATCAGCGTCGGCTCGTCCAGCGCCGACCTGCTGCCCAGCATCACGCGCGGCATCGGCTGCCGCATCGCCCCCGACCGGTCGCGCATCAGCGTCTTCGTCGCCGCCGACCAGGCGCGCGAACTGCTCGACGACGTGCGCGCCACGCGGCGCATCGCCGTCGTGTTCAGCGAGCCGCACAGCCACCGCACGCTGCAGATCAAGGGCCGCGACGCCGTCGTCGAGTCGCTCGAGCCCGGCGACCGCGAACGCATCGAGCGCTACCGCACGGCCTTCACCGCGGAACTCGGGGCGATCGGCTTCGGCCCGCTATTCACGCACGCGCTGATCGACAGCGGCGGCGGCGACGTCGTCGCGCTCGCCTTCACGCCCTGCGCCGCCTTCGACCAGACGCCCGGCCCGCGCGCCGGCGAACCGCTCGCGAACGCGAAATGACGCAGCGCCTCGATGCCATCCGCGAATGCCTCGAAGGCGCGGTGCCGGGGATCATGGCGACCTGCGCGGCCGACGGCACGCCCAACGTCGCCTACCTGTCGCAGACCGAGTACGTCGACGGGCGGCACATCGCGCTGTCCTACCAGTTCTTCAACACCACGCGCCGCAACATCCTCGAAAACCCCGAGGCGCGCTTGATCGTCACGCACCCGCACACCGGCGAGCGCTTCCGCCTGCGCCTGCGCTACCTGCGCACCGAAACCGCCGGCCCGCTGTTCGAGCGCATGAAGGCCAAGCTCGCCGGCATCGCGTCGCATACCGGCATGAGCGGCGTGTTCCGCCTGCTCGGCTCGGACATCTACCGCGTCTCCGAGATCGAACGCATCCCCGGCGCCGCGCTCGCGCCGCCGCCCCCGCGGGCAAGCCTGCTCGCCGCGCTGCGCGCGGTGTCGGCGCGCATCGCGTGCTGCCGCGAGCTCGACCTGCTGTTCGCCGAGACGCTCGCCGGGCTGGAAGCGCAGTTCGACATCCGCCACGCGATGGTGCTGCTGCTCGACGGCTCGGGCTCGCGCCTGTACACGATCGCGAGCCGCGGCTACGAGGCGTCCGGCGTCGGCTCGGAGATTCCGTTGGGGCAGGGCGTGATCGGCGTCGCCGCGCGCGAGGGCACGCCGATCCGCATCGGCTACGCGACGCTCGAGTACGCCTACGGCCGTGCGATCCGCGCCGCAACCGAGGCAAGCGGGCTCGCCGATGCGCTCGAGACCGAGATCCCGCTCCCCGGCCTCGCCGACTCGGCGAGCCAGCTTGCGGTGCCGATCCGCGCCGCGGGGCGCCTGCTCGGCGTGCTGTACGTCGAAAGCCCGCACAACCTGCGCTTCGGCTACGACGACGAGGACGCGCTGGTTGCGCTCGCCGGCCAGCTCGGCGCGGCGACGCTGGCGCTGCAGCAGGCGAGCGAGTTGCAGGAGGAAGTGCTCGTCCCCGAACCGCCGCCCCAGTCCTCCGCAGGCCGCCCGGTCGTCGTGCGCCACTACGCCGGGGACGACAGCGTCTTCCTCGACGACGACTACCTGATCAAGGGCGTGGCCGGCTCGATCTTCTGGGCGCTGGTGCGCGACCATGTCGACACCGGCCGCAGCACCTTCAGCAACCGCGAGCTGCGCCTCGACCCGCGCATCCGCCTGCCGGATCTTTCCGACAACCTCGAGGCGCGCCTGATCCTGCTGCGCCGCCGCCTCAACGAGCGCGAGGCCTGTGTGCGCCTCGAGAAGGCCGGCCGCGGCCGCCTGCTGCTCACCGCGTCGCGTCCGCTCACCCTCGTCGAGGCCGGGCAGGGCGGTGCGCGCGCCGACGGCGCGGGCTGCTGAGCCGGCTTCCTAAATCTTCCCTCAGCGAATCCTAAGAGTCTCTTAAGCCCCGTCCACGGGGCGCTGCGCACGCCTAGAGTGTCCTCACGCGGTGCCCCGGCCCTTTCGGGGCAGGCCGCCCGACATCAGGAGGCGACACATGCAACACAGCGAACAAGCCCCGTCCCCGCTCGCGCTGCTGGAGACGATGATGCTGATCCGCGCCTACGAGGAGGCCCTCGTCGGCATCGCGGCCGGCGGCAATGCCCCCGGCACCTGCACCTCGGTCGGCCAGGAGGCCGCCGCCGCGGGCGTCGTGCGCGCGCTCACCCCGCGCGACCGCATCCTCACCAACCACCGCAGCGCGGGGCACCTGCTCGCGCGCGGCGCCGATCCCGGGCGCATGATCGCCGAGGTGCTCGGCAAGCGCACCGGCTACTGCAAGGGCAAGAGCGGCTCGCTGCACATCTCCGCGGCCGAGCTGGGCGCCGTGCTCACCTCGACCATCGTCGGCGGCGAACTCTCGCTCGCGCCGGGGGTGGCGCTCGCACGCACGATGACGCCCGGCGACGACGGCATCGTCGCGACCTTCTTCGGCGACGGCGCGGCCTGCGAGGGCGTGTTCCACGAATCGCTGAACCTCGCCGTGGTGTGGAAGCTGCCCATCCTCTACGTGTGCGAGAACAACGAATGGCAGGCCTTCGTGCATCGGCGCGAGACCATGCCGATGGTGCACGTGCGCGACTGGGCCGCGGCGCACGGGCTGGTCGCCGAGACCGTGGACGGCAACGACGCCGAGGCCGTGCATGCGGCGGCCGCGCGCCTCGCCGCCCGCATCCGCGCGACCGGCGAGCCCGCCTTCCTCGAGACGCTGACCTACCGCACGCGCGGCCACTACGAGCCCGACGACCAGTTCTACGTCGACCCCGCCGAGCTCGCCGCGTGGCAGGCGCGCGACCCGATCGAGCTGCTCGCCAACCGTCTGCGCGCCGACGGCCGTCTCGACGACGCGCGCCTCGCGCAGATCCGCGCGCGCGTCGCCGCGGTCATCGACGAGGCCGTCGCCTTCGCGAACGCCTCGCCCTATCCCGAAACCGCCGAACTCTTCACCGACGTCTATGCGTAAGGAGACCGCCATGCCCGTGATCACCGTCAATGATGCGATCTCCCAGGCGATCGCCGAGGAAATGCGCCGCGACCCGTCCGTGCTGATGTTCGGCGAAGGCGTCGCCACCAAGCGCCGCGAGCTCGTCGCCGAATTCGGCGCGGCGCGCGTGCGCAACACCCCGCTCGCCGAAGGCATCATCGCCGGCACCGCGGTCGGGGCCGCCGCGAGCGGCCTGCGCCCGATCGTCGACCTGCTGTTCGCGCCCTTCCTGTGCTTCGCGATGGACGAGATCGTCAACAGCGCCGGCAAGCTGCGCTACATGTCGGGCGGCCAGTTCAAGTTCCCGATGGTCGTGCTGGCGATGAGTGGCGCCGGCTGGACGGTCGGCGCGCAGCACAACCACAACGTCGAGGCCTGGTTCGTGCACAGCCCCGGCCTCAAGGTCGTGATGCCGTCCTCCGCGGCCGACTTCAAGGGCCTGCTGAAGGCCGCGATCCGCGACGACAACCCGGTGCTGTTCTTCATGGATCTCGCGCTCGGCTACCAGTCCGGCGAGGTGCCGGCCGGCGAGCACCTCGTCCCGCTCGGGCGCGCCGCGACGCTGCGCGAAGGGCGCGACGTGACCCTCGTGAGCTACGCCAAGACCGTGCATTACTGCGTCGCCGCAGCCGAAACGCTGGCCGGGCAGGGCATCTCCGCCGAGGTCATCGACCTGCGTTCGCTCAAGCCCCTCGACGAGGCCGCGATTCTCGCCTCGGCGCGCCGCACCGGGCGCGTCGTCGTCGTGCATGAGGCGAGCCGCCTGTGCGGCGTCGGCGCCGAAGTCGCCGCCCTCGTCGCCGAACACGCCTTCGACGCGCTGCAGGCGCCGGTGCGCCGCCTCACCGGCCCGGACACCCCCGCACCCTCGTCGTGGCCGCTCGAACAGGCCTTCGTGCCGCAGGCCGACGCGATCGTCGCCGCGGCGCGCGAACTCGTCGGTGCGCGCGCATATGCCTGAGGCCGCCGGCGGGAGAAAGCCGCCCGCTACCCGCAGAACCCCGGTGCGACGGTCGCGCCGGGCGGCGTGAACCTATTCCTTTCGCTGTATCGATGGTCCATGATGAACTAAGGCCGGCCGCAATGCCGGCCGCACGACGTCCTCCATTCGAGAAAGGATAGAAGAACATGAAATCCCGCTCCCTCATCCCGACACTGCCAGCAACCCTCCTCATCGCCGCGTGCAGCAACCTCGGCCTCGGCGGGCCGATCACCGCCGAGGCGCCCCTTGCCCCGACCACGGGCAATACGGCGTCGGGCATGGTGAAATTCACCGAGATCGACGGCGGCGTGGTCATCGACGCCAGCGTGACGGGCCTCGCGCCCGGCAAGCACGGCTTCCACATCCACGACAAGGGCGACTGCTCCGCCCCCGACGCCACCAGCGCCGGCGGCCATTTCAACCCGACCGGCAAGCCGCACGGCGACCCGGCAAAAGGCGATCACCACCTCGGCGACATGCCGATGCTGGTCGCCGATGCGAACGGCAACGCGAGGTTCGGCGCGACCCTCGAGGGCCTGACGATCAGCGGCAAGGGCAACGGCAACATCGTCGGCCGCGGCGTGATCGTGCACGCCGCCCCGGACGATTTCACCACCCAGCCGACCGGCAACTCCGGCGCGCGCGTCGCGTGCGGCGTGATCGCGCGCCTGAAGTAAGCGAAGCGCGGGCCGGAAATGACGAAGGGCCCGGCAATTACCGGGCCCTTCTTGGGGAATCTGGAGCGGGCGAAGGGAATCGAATCCGACCCCCAAGTTGTTGAGTCTTAATCGATTCTTCCAAACCTAAACCAGTCACTGGACTGGCTCATGGACTAGTTTACCCTGCCAGTCGGAAAGCAGGCAACGCCTTCGCTCCAAGGCGAGCCATCCTCAGCCATGGACAGCCAGCGCACGGGGTGGCCTTCCTGGCCCACGTTGAACGCTCGTACCCTTCTGCGGCGCGATTCCTTTTTAGCCTATCAGCATACCGACCAGGTCTGACCCAGGGCGCTTTTGCCTGAAATTGGGTGGTGTGAGGCATCGCATTGCCGGATATCTCAAAGTCATAGATCGCCGCGAGATCAGTCCATTCCCAGCCGGTCTTGCCGGCGCTTCGCGCGATCATGATCCTCGCATGCGCGGCAACAGAGGCGCAGCCCCCATCTTGCTGACGCCGGAGCGACCTGCGTGCGATCACCGGCCATTCGTCAAGGCCCTGAGTGGGCTACCCCGGGGTAGCTCGCGTGTAACGCCGACATTGAGCCTGAATGGGAGGCGACTCGCGATGAGGCTCGATCCCTCCGCGCAGGGCTGCGCAGCGCCATCGTACCGCTTACGGGTTTTCAAAGCACTGGCCTCGACCGGGACAGGCAGGAGTCCTTGATGGGGTAGCAGTTACAGGGAGGCAACTACATGCAAGGGAGTTCGCTTTCGGAGGTGTATTACCGACCCATCGATGCGGCCATCCGATGGGCCGGGTTGTTCCGGTTCAGGGATGACATTCTCGCGGCCGTCAAGTCAAGAAGCCTGCCGGTAACGCTGGATTGCCCGCGCTGCAACGAGCTTCGTCTTTATACCGATCGCATCTACGATGCCATCTTCCACGGTGAACTGCCCTACGGACTGAACGGCATTACGATCAATGACGAGTCCCTGTGGGACTCACCCGATCTGACCGTTCGCCACGTCGACCTCAAGCGCTGGATGCTTCGGACCTATCCAGAGCAACGGCCGACCTTCCTTTTCTCCCGCCACGAGAGGATCACCCATCCGGTAATCACGCTGGAGACCGGTCATGCGCTCTTGGTGGAACGGGAAGCGCTGAAGTCCCAGCTGGAGCAGTGTCGCCATCAGTTGCATCAGCTCCAAGAGCAGCAGAAGAAGCAAGGGGCCCCGAATCTCAACTGCACCCCGTGCCCCCTCAGTGATCGTGCCGAGATCACCTATCTGAACATCATCGGCACGATGTTGGCCTTGATGCTCGGACGAACACCTTCCGGGGCTCCATACTCCAGTTTCAACAGCCAGGACGCGATCATCAGCGCCCTGATCGCCCATCACGGCAACCTCATGGGCGTCACCGAGCGTACGCTGCAGGCCAAGTTCGCCCAGGCCCGCCGCAGGTTGCAGGCAGCGAACCATTGAAGAGCGTCAAGCCCCAATCTGCGGTCGCGGAAACCGCATTTGCGGTGTTCTTTCCCACGGGGTTCCTGTCAATTACGGGTCACGCCAAACAAGCGCCAGTAAGCGCTAAGGAGTGCCCCTCATGTCGGACAAGCCACTTCCGCAGCCTGCGGGCGAACACCGCATCCTGCGCCGCGAGGAAGTCGAAGCCAAGACCGGTTTCAAGCGCGCCCACATCTACAGCCTGATGAAGGCGGGCAAGTTTCCGAAAGCCATGCGTTTGGGAATACGTGCGGTCGGCTGGGACTCGCTCGAAATCGAGCAATGGATCGCCGAGCGCCGCAGTGAGCGCATCTGATCCTCGTTCAGCTCTCCAACAATGAAACGAGGAGTCTGACGATGCTGGTCATCTCGATCATCTCCACCAAGGGCGGTGTGGGCAAGACGACAACGGCGGCCAACCTGGGTGGCCTTGCCGCCGACGCAGGGCTGCGCGTGCTGCTGCTCGATCTGGATGTGCAGCCCACGCTGTCGAGCTACTTCGCGCTGGACGCACGTGCGCCCGCTGGCATCTATGAGTTGCTGGCGTTCAACGAGCGTCGCATCGATCAACTGGTGTCGCGCACCGCCATCGCCGGGCTGGACCTGGTGCTGTCGAACGACGACCGCGGAGAACTGAACACACTGCTGCTGCATGCGCCGGACGGACGCCTGCGGCTCCGACACCTGCTGCCGGTGCTGGCACCGTTCTATGACCTGCTGCTGATCGACACCCAGGGCGCTCGCAGCGTGCTGCTAGAAATGGCGGTGCTGGCCTCGAACCTGGCGCTGTCGCCGGTGACGCCGGAGATCCTGGCCGCACGCGAGCTGCGGCGCGGCACGCTGCAACTGATCGAGGACATCGGGCCGTATCGGCACCTCGGCATCGAGCCTCCGCCGCTGCACCTGCTCATCAATCGGGTGCACCCGGTGTCGTCGAATGCCCGGCTGATTCAGCAGACGCTGCGGCAGATGTTCCAAGGAACGACGGGCGTGCAGGTGCTGGACACCGACGTGCCAGCCATCGAGGCCTATCCGCGCGCGGCGACGCGCGGCCTCCCGGTGCACCAGGTGGAGTGCCGACAGCCCGCCGGTCGTGTCGCGCCTTCGGCGCTGATGACGATGCGCGCCCTGGCCGGCGAGCTGTTTCCGCAGTGGCGGGAACGCTTTGCGCGGGTGTCCGGCCGATGCGTTGCGAAAGGCCCGGCAGGGAGCGAGGGCAATGACGAACGCGCATGACCTGGCCCGCGGCCACAAGCGGCTGCGGGCGCTGATCGACTTCGCCCTGGGTGAAGGTTGGCACGTGGTGCGCACACCGGGCGGTCACCTGAAGTTCACCAAGCCGGGCTGCGCGTCGGTCTACACCAGCTCGACGGCGAGCGACCACCGCGCCGGGCTCAATGCCCGTGCGCAGCTTCGCCGTTCCGACCGGCAGGCGCCCATCGGCGGGATACCGCCCCAGGACAACGGCCGTGGTTGAGCTGACCCCGCAGGACATGGCCGCCAAGCTGATGGCCTCCGGCTTCGAGCGCGGCGGTCCGACGGCCAAGGCCTTGAGCGACCCAATCGCCGACACACCGATGGTGGTGACGCTGGATCAATTGCGCCCTTACGACCATGACCCGCGCGTGACCCGCAACCCGGCCTACGAGGAGATCAAGGCGTCGATCCGTGAGCGCGGGCTGGATGCCCCACCCGCGATCACACGCCGGCCCGGAGGGGCCCACTACATCATCCGCAACGGCGGCAACACGCGCCTGGCGATCCTGCGTGATCTGTGGAGCGAGACCAAGGAAGAGCGGTTTTTCCGCATTGCCTGCCTGTTCCGGCCATGGCCGCAGCGCGGCGAGATCGTGGCGCTCACCGGCCACTTGGCCGAGAACGAACTGCGTGGCGGGCTCACCTTCATCGAGCGGGCACTGGGCATCGAGAAGGCACGCGGCCTTTACGAGCAGGAGAACGGCGGGCAGGCGCTGTCGCAGTCCGAACTGGCTCGGCGCCTAACGGCCGACGGCTACCCGGTGCAGCAGTCGCACATCAGCCGCATGCAGGACGCAGTGCGCTACCTGCTGCCGGCGATTCCGACGGTGCTGTACCGCGGGCTGGGCCGGCATCAGGTCGAACGGCTCGCGGTGCTGCGCAAGGCTTGCGAGCGCGCTTGGGAACGGCGTGCGCTGGGCCATCAACCCGCCGTGGACTTCGCCTCGCTGTTCCAAGATGTGCTGTCGCAGTTCGACACGCAGCCGGATGGCTTCTCGCTCCAGCGGGTGCAGGACGAGCTGGTGGGCCAGATGGTCGAGCTGCTGGAAGCGGACTACGACACGCTGAGCCTGGAGATCGACGACAGCGAAATTCGGCAGCGGGCGTTGACCAGCGAGCCCCAGCCGATGAGCCCGGCGGCACCCATCATGCCTGCGGCGCCGCGGCCTGCATCACCACCTCCGGCGGGGATGCAGGTCGGCGCATCGGCTGCACCCGCTGCCGAGCTTCCCCCCACACAGAACGCTGTAGCACCCGTGGCTGGCAGTGGGCAAGGTGAGGGGGAAGACACCGCTCCAGTACTGGCAAGCCGCGATGCGGAGCGCCTGCAAGGGCACATCGTGTCTCCAGCACCAACCACCGAACGCCTGCAATCCATTCAGCGCCTGGTAGCCGACCAGTTGGGCGACAAGCTGCCCGACTTTGAGACCAATGCCTTGCGCGCGATTCCCGTGCAGGTCGGCGGGCTCTACCCCATCTCGGATGTCTGGTACATCGAGCCCGGATTGGACGCGCCTGACCGGCTCCGCGTGCATATCGCGCAGTTCGCTCGTGAGATCGCCGAGGAAGCGGCGGTAGCGGGGCAAATCGAGCCCAGTGAGAGCGGCATCGGTTTCATTTGTGTAACTTCGACCATTGCCCAGGTGAAAGCGCTACCGGCCTTTGCCCGTGCGATGCTGACTCTGCTGGATGCGCTGAGCGCGGCGCCGGCACCCGCGACGGGGCTGGATCGTGCGCGACTGACCGACGACCTGGCGCCGCTGCTGCACGGCAGTGGCGGAACATCCATGCGCATGAGCGACGCCGGCCTGGTGAAGCTGTTCCGGCTGCTGCGCCTGGCGCGCCGGCTGCTGGACTTGGAAAGCGGTGCGGCTTCAGCCGACCCGGGCCGCGATTCCTGAGCGCTGGAGGCAACCATGTCGTCACCCCATCCGCTCAACCAGGCCGTCATCGCACAAGCCCTGCACGATCTGCGCAACGGCCAGTTGCGCCGCTGCAAGGCGATGGGTTTCGGCGAAGAGGAGCTGGACGCGCTCAAGCATCCGGCGCTGGTCAGCGTCCTGGTCAACGCCACGGTGTCGTGGTGTTCGGTCTCGGTCAACCGCGAGGTACTGAAGCGACTGCTGACGCAGGTGCATGACGTGGAGCAGGAAATCGCCACGGTGGACCGCATGCTGCGCCTGGGCGCGAGCACGGAGATGGTGAGCCGGTTCTACGGCCTCACCCATCAGGAGGTCGCCCTGCGGCGCGACATCCTCGGGCTGCCCAAGCGCAAGGGCCGGCACCCGGTGCTGGACGAGGCGCAGGAAACCACCCTGTGGGAGCACTGGAAAGCCGGAGTCACCGAGCGCCATATCGCGCTGGACGACGAGTTGGCCATGTTGGGCCTGACCATGGACCTGGCCGAGACCCTGACGCTTCCGATGTCGGTGGTCTGGGCGGCGATACGGAACTGGATCGACCAGGGGCTGGTGTAGGCCATGGCGACGGGCGGCGCACCACGGCGCGATGGTCCCATGGCGCTGTCGGCGCTGTTCGACGACGCGCTGCAGAACCTGGCGATGGCGCAAGGCACGGCGCCGGCCGGCGACGGGTTCCTGTACAGCGGCAATCGCCATGAAAGCGTGCCGCGTGCACTGTTCCTCGACCGGCGCCTGACGCCGCTGGAGCGCAACGCCTGGCAGGTCTTCCGCCTCCAGCTCAACGACGACGGCGTGACGGCCTTTCCGACCTATGAACAGCTTCGGCCTTACCTGGCCTCGATGCCGTGCGGGGCGCGGGCCTCGCACGAGACCGTCGCGCGCGCCCTGACGCTGCTGCGCCTGACGCGCTGGCTCAGCCTAGTGCGCCGCCGCCGCGACCCCAAGACCGGCCGCATCCTGGGCAACCTCTATGTCCTGCACGACGAACCGCTGACGCCCTTCGAGGCGATGCAGCTCGACCCCGACTATCTGGGTCTGGTGAGCCAGGCACTTACCCATGCAGCCAAGGCGGTGCAAATCGTCGGCATGCACACGCTGAAGGAGATTGCCGAGGACCCGCTGCTCAGCGGCCGCACGCTGCCGACGCGCTTGCAGGTGCTGTCCCAGCACATGGCCCGGCATGGGTGGACGACGACGAGTTATCCACAGGAGGGTGTCGACCACGAATCCGAAGAAGGCAAAGATAGCTTGCTTCGGAATGCAGAACGCCCGTCTTCGGAATCCGAAGCGGGGCCGAAGCCCGCGCCGGATGGCTCTCTTCGGAATCCGAAGGAGGACCGTACCGTACGTAAGGATCGTATTGATGAAGTACGTACAGTACCGCGCGCGAGGACGGTGCAGAACCTGCGACTGCCCGAGCGATTCCTGCGCTTGAAGGAAGAGCAGCAGGCAGGGGCGATGATCGCTTTGCAGCAGGTGGAAGAGACCCAGCGGCAGGCGGTGCTCGACGAGTGGGCAGCGCGGTGCCGCAGCAGCGCGGTGCGCAACCCGGCCGGCTATCTGTTCGGCATCATCCAGAAGGCGATCCGTGGAGAGTTCAAGGCGTGGGCAGGTCAGTCCGGCCGAGAGCATGGTCCACCGACGCCCCTATCCCCTGGGGATAGCGCTTCCGCGCCTGCCACCCGCGAAGTTGCCCTGCGGCACATCGCCGACCTGCGGGAAAAGCTGCGATTGCGGTGACTGCGGGGGCGCGGTCCGGCCGGAATCAGAATGTGCTACAGGCAAGATGGGGATCGGGGCGGGCGCTCAGCGCAAGCATTGCCGAAGATCACGGGCCTTGACGCTGTCCTGGTAGATGGACACGAAGGTCGCGACATCGATACCCAGAATGCCGGCGATGTCGACGAACTCAGTGAAGTCGAGACGCCGCTCCCCTCGTTCGTACTTGGAGATGAAGCTCTGGGGCCGGCCGAGGGCCTTGGCAACCTGTACCTGGGTAAGCCCGGCGACTTCCCGCGCCTCGATCATCATCGTTCGGAAGAGCTCGTATTGGGGGCGGTGCAGCGAATTGACCATCCCCATACCTTAATAACCCATTGTGGGATATCCCGAATCGGGATCTCCTGATGACATGCATCCGGATCGCGTATCGACGCTGGAGGAACGGACTTCCGACGAGGGGGACTCTCGCCCCTGCCCAGTAGCGGGCGGCGAGGTGCCGCCCGGCGTGGCCGGCGACCGGGGCGGTCGGCTGGCGGCGATCGAGGCCGAGTTTCGGGCCGCGAAGGAGCGCGCGCTGGCTGAAGCAGAGCACCTGCGCCAGCTCAAGGCAGAATTCGTGAACAACATGCATCACGAATTGCGCACGCCCCTGTACGGCATCCTCGGCATGGCCACCGTCGGGATGCGTGCCAATGATGTTGAGAAATCCCGGCACGCCTGTCGGCGCATTCTGGAAGCAGGCCGCCGCTTGGCCGAGCTGGTGGAGAACGTCCTCGACTTTGCCCAGTTCGAGGCAGGCCACGGCCTTGTCAGGCCGGTGCCAACGGCACTCCGGAAGCCCCTGGAAGCGGTTGCGCGGCGTGCACTGGCGAGCGCGACGGCCAAGGGGCTGGGCTTCGAGCATCGGCATGAAGGCCCCCAGCCGGCCTACTGCGTGATCGACGGCCATCGACTGGAGGGTATCCTGGACCACCTCCTGGACAATGCCGTGAAATTCACCGATGAAGGGAGGGTCACCCTGGTTTCGGGGCGGGACGGCGACCAGCTGGTCTTCGTGGTGGCCGATACCGGCATCGGGATGGGTATCGACCACGTCCGACAGCTCTTCCGCCCCTTCGAACAGGCGAACGGGAGTGCCTCGCGCCGCTTCGGCGGAATGGGACTCGGATTGGCCTTGACGGAGCGGGTGGGGCGGCTGATGGGCGGAACGATTCGGGTGGAGTCGACGCCAGGGCAGGGAAGCCGCTTCGAGGTACGGTTGCCGTATGTCGAAGCGGCGGATGCTGATCTTGAGTGAATGCCTGCTGCGCTTCTGGCGCGGCCTTGAGATCTTCAACACCCCGACTGCCCCTTCCGCCCGGGATGCCAACGACCAAACGAAGGTCGCCACGCTGCGGCGCGTTGCGGCCGCGCGGAATCGGCGTACCGGGCAGGATGCAGCGTTTGCGTTCGCGGACGATCAGGAGTCGATCCTGCAGGCATTGCGGATCGCAGCCGTCGGCGGGCAACGCCGGGCCATCTTCTGCATTGTCCATCTCGATCTCGGCCAACGCCTGCCTATCCCCAGGGGATAGCCGGCACACACAGCCTTCCGCGTCGGGCAAACCGGGCGGACGTTGGATGCGGTTTGTTGACTGACAGCCTTCCGGCTGGTGCCGATGCTGGCGACTCGTTCATTCATCGCGAGTCGTCTCCATGGCCAACGAACCCCTGCAACTGAATCTCGGATCGCTGCGCAGCGCGATGTCGCTGACGCTGCACACCCATCACGCATCGCGCATCTGGCATGGCCGCGCGCCGGCCGAGGGTCGTCCTGGCATCATCGGCCTCAACGGCTACATCAGCGTGATGAACAAGATGAAGCGCGGTGCCGAGCAGGATGACCCCTACTCGGACTGGTGGATGCTGCGCATCGAAGACAAGCTCACGCAGACCAAGACCAGCCTACAGGCGTTGCGCGAACAGGTGGACCAAGCACTGGCTGATGTGCCGCCCGCGCTGTCCCTGGGCGAGAACATGAACGTGCAGCCAGTGAAGCTGCCGCTGTTCGTCAATGCGCAGCTTGGCTTCATGGCGGTGTACCTGCTGGCCGACTACGACGACCTCGCACGCAAGCTGATCCTGGCCCATCACACGGCACTGATCGACCGCAGCACGCTGGAGCGCTGGCTCAACGACGGTGCGCATGCACTGCGCAGCCTGTTCTCCCTGGCGCAGCAGTACCGCTACTCAGGTGCGACGCGCGACGACTTTGCGGCGAAGAACGCCGTGGCGCGGGCGGCGCTGGAGAAGTTCGGCGAGCTGCCGCAGGACATTTTCGAAGGCACGCGCCGTTCGCGCTTTGCGCCACCCATCGCACGGAGGGGAAGCCGGCCCGAGTCACCGGTCGCTGATGCTTTGGAGTCAGGCATTGGCGCAGGCGACTCCGCGAGACAAGACGATGAGGGCGTCAACGCATGACGGCACCTTCTTCTTCCGGCCACCCAGCGCGCTTCATTCCGCTGGGACAGACGGACTTCCAGCGGCTGGAACATGCAGGCTACCTAAAAGGCCTTTTACAGCCCTTTAAGGGTAAGGGGAGTCTGGAGACCTGGGCCAGCCAGTGCATGGCGCTGCGCGACGGGTTGATCGCCCTGGCACAACGGCAGGTGTTGCCCCAGGCGCGGGCCTACCCCTTCAACCTGCTCGATGTGCAACTGGCCCAGCAGACGACTGGCGCAGGGACGACCTTTCTGCGCTGGCGCAACCTCGACCGCTCGGCCATGGGCGTGGCCTTGTGGGAGTCGCTGCTCGATCGCCCCGCGACACCGGCCTCGCTGATCGACGACCTGTATGCGATGGAACTGCAGCGCATCGCGCTGAACATGCAGATCAGTCTGACCCACAGCATCACCCGCCTCGCCCTGGAATGCGCCAGCAGGGTGGACCGGGCCGAGGCAACCTATCTGCGGCGTGTCCACGGGCATGTCGCGTCCGTTCCCACCACTCCCAAGGAGTCACCATGAGCACGCACTTCGTCGGCGAGGGCAACATCGGTTCCGCGCCGGAGTACCGCGAATTCCCCAACGGCAACGACGAGCCGAGGCGGCTGCTGCGGCTGAACGTCTATTTCGACAATCCCATCCCGAAGAAGGATGGCGAGTACGAGGACCGCGGCGGCTTCTGGGCGCCCGTGGAGCTGTGGCATCGCGATGCCGAGCACTGGCAGTCGCTGTACCAGAAGGGCATGCGCGTACTGGTCGAAGGTCGCACCGTGCGCGATGAATGGGAGGACGCGGACGAGAACGAGCGCGTCACTTTCAAGATCGAGGCCCGGCGCGTCGGCATCCTGCCTTATCGCATCGAGGCGGTGACGCTCGGCGCCAAGCCTGCCGGGGGCCAGTGACCAAGCATCGCGGGCGGCTGTAGCAACCGTCAGACGCCCGCCTTGCACCAGTGGGCTATCCCCTGGGGATAGTTCCACTGCGGCCCACCGAGCTCCAGCCGCCCTCCCGACGCGAATTTCCCGCCCCTCATACCGCTGCGGCAACCATTCCCCAACCGAGGACAATTCGGTGTTCATGCCGTCCGGCTTCCTTGCTGCCGGTCTCTCCTGGCCCAGCCATGCTGTTGTCCATCTGATGAACCGCACATTCCCGAGGAGGCTTCATGCGCGTGTTCCTGTGCGAGAAGCCTTCGCAAGGCAAGGACATCGCCCGCGTGCTGGGTGCCGGCCAGCGTGGTTCCGGCTGCTACAGCGGCGCGGGTATCGTCGTGACCTGGTGCATCGGTCATCTGGTCGAAGCAGTTCCGCCCGAGGGTTATGACGAGCGCTACAAGCGCTGGGCCATCGAGCAACTGCCCATCATTCCCGAACGCTGGCGCGTCGAGCCCAAGGCTGCGACCGCCGCGCAGTTCAAGATCGTCAAGCAGCTCGTCGGCCAGGCCAACGAGCTGGTGATCGCCACCGATGCCGACCGCGAAGGCGAGATGATCGCCCGCGAGATCATCGAGCTGTGCGGCTATCGCGGACCGATCCAGCGGTTATGGCTGTCGGCGCTCAACGATGCGTCGATCCGCAAGGCACTGGGCGCGCTGAAGCCGTCGGCCGAGACGCTGCCGCTCTACTACTCGGCCCTGGCCCGCTCGCGTGCCGACTGGCTGATCGGCATGAACCTGAGCCGGCTGTTCACCCTGCTTGGACGCCAGGCCGGCTACACCGGTGTGCTGTCTGTGGGCCGGGTGCAGACCCCGACGCTCAAGCTGGTGGTGGATCGCGACCGCGAGATCGCCCGCTTCGTCTCGGTGCCGTTCTGGGCAATCGAGGTCACGCTGTCCCATGTGGGGCAGTCCTTCACGGCGAGCTGGACGCCGCCGCAAGGCTGTACCGACGACGCCGGCCGCTGCCTGCAGCAGCCCGTGGCACAGCAGGCCGCCGACCGCATGCGCGCCGCCAGCAGAGCCCAGGTGGTGTCGGTCGAGACGGAGCGCGTGCGCGAAGGTCCGCCGCTACCGTTCGACCTGGGCACGCTGCAGGAGGTGTGTTCCAAGCAGTTGGGCCTGGATGTGCAGGAGACGCTGGACATCGCCCAGGCGCTGTACGAGACCCACAAGGCGACGACCTACCCGCGCTCCGACTCGGGCTACTTGCCCGAGAGCATGCTGGCCGAGGTGCCGACCGTTCTCGAGAGCCTGGTCAAGACCGATCCCGGCCTGCGCCCGTTGATCGACCGCCTGGACCCGACCCAGCGCTCGCGCGCCTGGAACGACGGCAAGGTCACGGCACACCACGGCATCATCCCGACACTGGAACCGGCCAAGCTCTCGGCCATGAACGACAAGGAGCTGGCCGTCTACCGGTTGATCCGCGCGCATTACTTGGCACAGTTCCTGCTCCACCACGAGTTCGACCGAACGGTGGCGCAGCTCGCGTGCGGCGGGCAGTCGCTACTGGCCGTGGGCAAGCAGATCGCCGTGGCCGGCTGGCGCCAGGTGCTGGCGGCGCCGGAGGAAAGCGATGCGGATGGCGACGACGCCCAGCGCAGCCAGGTGCTACCGGCACTGCAAGCAGGATTGTCCTGCCAGGTCGGCCATGTCGATCTGAAGGCGCTGAAGACCTTGCCGCCCAAGCCCTACACGCAGGGCGAACTGGTCAAGGCCATGAAGGGCGTCGCGAAGCTCGTCACCGACCCGCGCCTCAAGCAGAAGCTCAAGGACACGACAGGCATCGGCACCGAAGCCACGCGCGCCAACATCATCGGCGGCCTGCTCGGTCGCGGCTATCTGCTGAAGAAGGGCCGCGCCATCCGTGCTTCGGATGCCGCCTTCACCTTGATCGACACCGTGCCGGCGGCCATTGCCGATCCGGGCACGACAGCAGTCTGGGAGCAGGCACTGGACATGATCGAGGCCGGCCAGATGACACTGGACACTTTCATCGCCAGGCAATCCGCCTGGGTGGCTCAACTCGTGCAGGAGTACCGCGGTGCGACGCTCGCCATCAAGCTGCCGCCTTCGCCCTCCTGCCCCCAGTGCGGCGGGCAGATGCGGCAGCGCACCGGCAAGAGCGGCGCTTTCTGGTCATGCAGTCGCTATCCGGACTGCAAGGGAACGCTGCCGATCGACAGCTCGGCAGGCAAGCACGGTGCGCCACGCAAGCAGAGGGCTTCCCGCAAGGCGTCCTGACACCGACGAATCCCTTCGCCACGCCAGCCGTTTCTAGCGGCGGGTCCAACCTCCCGTGCAATGCGGGATTCCCCAGCGCACGCCCCCTTCTGCAACGGTGTGCACGTCTGGCTGCCCAACGACGGGCTCGCAAGACGAGAAGGCCGTTTCTCCGCGAATCGCGTCTGTCGCGACTCCATTGATCGAGATGCTCCCGTCGATGACGAGGGGTCTCCTGACGCCTGGCGGACCTGTGTCGAAGCGAGCCGTCAGGAGACCCCTCGGGTCGACGGTATTCGGTGCCGGTGCCCGCCGGCGGAACAACGGGCTCCCTTTGTGCGCGGATGTGTGCCGAAGGATGTCGACCCCAGCCACGACACGGGTCGGGTGCGATTGCTGACGCAGCGAGCGGCTTTGACGACGGCCGGGACTGCCACAGCCCACAGGTGGTTTCTCTCTTCTCCGGCTGAAGGCTCAAGGGCCTTCGGCCCGTTGGTCATTGTTTGATCTTGGTCGGTGTCGCACAGCCTCAAAGCGGCCCTTGCGCGATGCACATTCCTAGAAGACGCCAGTGAGGCGTCGCGTCCATCCTGCAGTCATGTGCTGCTGACGGTCGTCAGCACCATGCCCTGGCAGCCCCGGTCTTCAAGGCTGCAACGCGGTTTGCCGCGTGGATCGAACCAGTCCGCTTCGCATCACCACCGCGGACGTGCGTCTTCACGACGCCGATGCTTCTTCCTTCAACCCTTCGGGAGATATCCGCTCCCGTCCGGGTGTGGGCTCCCGGTCCTTCAACCAGGAGAGCCCCATGTCCCTTGCATTCGCATCGGCACCGCTGAGCGCCGCCCAAGCCCGCACCGAAGCCATTGGCTATCTGGCCCTGGCCTGCACCGGTAAGCGCCTGTCCCTGCAGGTGCGCCACAGCGCCGCCGGCCACTTCATCGGCACCGCCGATGAAGACGGCCCGGTGTCCCGAGAGTCCGTCGAGTACTTCCGCTCGCAGCACGCCGCCGAGCACGCCCTGGCAACAGGCCGCTGGCAGCAACGCATCCACCCCTGACTTCCACTCACAAGGAGCCATCTCATGAACCAGTCTTTGCCCCAAGACGTACTTGATCAGATCGCCGCGGAAGAGCGGCATTTCGCCGAAGCCCCGCAGGCCTTCTTCGAAGGGTGGAAGCGCGGTGTGGAAATCGCCGGCGCCGAATGGTTCGGCGACGGCACGCCCGAAGGCCTGCAGCGCGCCACCAGCAAGTGGGATCTGCGCCCCAAGGTGCTGTTGCTCAACGACGCCCTGGATGTCCTCAGCGGCGGCCAGCGCATGTTCCTGTCCGCGATGGTGAGCTTCTACAACGCCCGCGAAGGCGGCGCGATGCTCAAGCGCTGCGGATTCGAGGGGCTTTCCGATCTGGGAGGTCTCGATCTGGATCGCCGCAAGGTCATCGCCGATCTGGTGCTGAACTACAGCGGCTGGTGATCCCGATTCGCTTGTTCGCCATCCGTTCCTTTTTTCCACCCACGAGGGACATGCGCCTCCTTTCGAGGCGGTGTCCCTCCCTGTTCTCAACATCTCTTCAACCACCCGCTGGGGGCTTGCTCCCCAGCCGGGGAATGGGCTCCACTTCCTCTGATGGAGAAACCCCATGTCCCCCGATTCCAACCCTTTCCTCCGCGGCTACCAGAACCTGCGCATTGATCGCTCCCTGTGCATCACCTACGAGGACGACTGCCCGCCGGTCTGGCACCCGCTGCATCCCAGCCAGGCGCATCTGCCAGACGACCAGATCGCGCTCTTCCCCTGCGTCTTCAACAACGACTTCGCTCTGATCACCGAAGGCCAGGACATTCCAGAAGACCTGGAGGCCCAATGCCAGACCGAGGGCGTGGTGCGCACCGTGGTCTACGCCGTCAGCGGCGACGACTTCGGCCAGCCCGTGCACGTCGGCGACACCTATTCGGAGGAAGCTGCGCGGGAAGTCGTGTGGCGACTGAGCTTCGAGACGGGCTTCTACAGCCGGTGCTGGGAGATCAGCAGCGCCCATCTCACCCCCGAGGCAGGCCGCTTCCTCGCCGGGTTGGCGGACATCGCCACACCGAGCGGCTTTCTGTTCGTCGCCTTCCGCATCCCGTACAGCCCCGCGATCGGCGTGAAGCTGATCGCCACCCCCTGGACGGATGCGAACCTGCAGCTTGTCGAGGGCATTACCGCCGAAGAGCTGCGGCAGGAGCACCGGGCCAAGGGCATGCCGGAGTCCCTCGTGGAGGTATTGCACCTGGCCGCACTCGCCAACGTCCGCATGCTGATCTTCGATGCCGATGCGCCGGTGCTGGACGGATTGCCCTTGTACGAAGACGAGTAGCACCTTCGAGCCCCCACCCGGGGCTCTTCCTTTTCGTGGAACGAGGTGGCGACAGGTTGCCGATTCCCGGACGACGGGCACCTGCGCCTGCCGCACGCTTCCCGCATGTTCGCTGGCGTTGCCGGCAGCATGCCCAGGCAGTCGAGACCTTCGAGACTGCGGTGCGGTTCGCCGCGCTGGTCGCTTCTTTCGCCGGACGCATGCCGCGTCCATCCACCTCACCCTCAAGGGACATACCTCCCTTGCGGGCGGGAGTCCCTTGGTTGCCACAAGGAGTCTCTCATGGATACCCAAGCCATCCGCGCACAGATGCCGACGCTCGTCCACGGCCATGTGCCTTCCAACGTCCGCAGCTTCAAGTTCAACATCTTCGACGGCCAGCCAAAGGTTTCGACGCTGGGCTTCCACATCGATCCCAAGCCCTTCGAGGGCAAGGTCATCGCCACCACCGAAGAGGCCATCGTCATCAAGACGGGACGCGCCGAATTCGCGGTGCTCGACCGGGCGCTCGTGACCGAGGTGCCCGGCGAGGGCGCCAAGGTGCAGGTCGAACCCTACGCCCGACGCCGTTTCGATGGTCTGCGCGCCGACACGCCCGAGGAAGAAACCGCATTCACTGCCGACGGCAAGCCGTACACGGTGCAGCGGTTCGTGCTCGGTTCCGCACCGGCGAAGCTGCCAATTCCAGAGGTACGCAGCCCTGAGCTGCAGGAGCTGATCCAGCAGATGGAACAGTTGCCCGCACCCGACGGCTACCGGCGCATCACCCATATGCTGGTGGATGCCGGCGCACGGGACTTCACCTGGGTCGATCCGCTGCCCAAGGACATCATCGCGACGCCACCGGCCATTGGCTTCACGGTGGCCACGGCGAAGTTCCAGGGACGCGTCACCGTGCTGTACGAGCGCGGGCTCGACGTGTACGCAGTGGAACTGCACCGCGACGGCGAGCTGGTCGAACGGGTCGATGAGGTGTTCTTCGACTCTCTCGGCGAGACGCTGGAGCGGCGGATCGACGACGGGAACTGGCGGCGCATTCGCGTGCAATGCCTGTCCGGTCGCAAGCCTGTCCGGCACTGACCTCCACGCAGCCTCCCGTCCTCTCGGCGGGAGGCCCTTCATTCGTTTTCCTGGAGATCACATCCATGTCTGTTCGATTCAAAGGTACCGACCTGCGGCCCGTGCTCGCCGAAGCGGTGGTCAATCAATGTCGTGTCGTCCTGGTCAAGGACCAGGGCGTGTACTTCCTGGCCGAGCGCGGTGAGCGCAGGCCCGATGGGCGCCAGAAGCTCATCGCCTACGCCGTGCACTGCAATCCGGATGTCGATGCGTTCGATGATTGGTGGGAGCTGGCGCGCGCCGAGTTCGGTGGCGACGACTTCGGCGAGTTCTTCGATCCGCACGATGGTGTCTTCGCGCTCATCCTGAGCGGCGAGGGCGACCTCGAGGTGTCCGCGACCGCGACGCACTTGTCATTGCATGCCGTGGCCCCTGCGCACAACGGCAATTGACAACCCCTTCCCCATGCCCCCTTTTCGGGGGCTTCTTTTTGCTGGCCTACAGTCGTTGTGATGCACTTCTTTGCCTACCAGAACGACCTGTTGGACTCGGCCAAAGAGTCGATGGCCCGGTTCTGCGACGCCTGAGTCAGACCCTCGCCAATGCGGGAACCAGATGGTGCCAATTCCGACTGGCGCGGGCATTGACCTCGGGCCACGCTTCCCACCATGTTCCGCTGACTTCCGTCAGCAGCATGCCCAGGTAGCCACGATCCTCAAGGCTACGACGCAGTTCCGACCGCGTTGATCCCACCAGTTCGCACCGGCGTCCATGCGCGAACGGCCATCGGTTCTCGATGGCGATGCCACCAAGCTGTTCCATCAACCCACGCGGGGGTTCCACACCTTCCCCGCCTGGGTCGGGTGTGTCTCCGCCTCTTTGTTCTTCAGGAGATTCACCATGACTACTTCCACCGAAAAGTCCTACTTCGATCTGCACATCACCGGCCTCGGGTACCTCAATCGCATCCGCGAAGTGAAGCCCAAGAAAGGCGATGCGTTCCTGGCCTGCGACATCGCGGCCCTGAACGGTCCCAGCGATGACGTCTCGTACGTGCGTTTCGACACGCGCGTATCGGGTTCGGAAGCGCAGCACCTGGTTCGTCGCTGCATCGACGCCGTCGAGGCAGAGAAGAAAGTGATGATCGGCTTCCGCCTGGGCGACCTGTGGACCGACACCTTCACCTATTCCAAGGGGAAGCGTGCCGGCGAGCAGGGTGTGAGCCTCAAGGCACGCCTGCTGTTCGTCAGTTGGATCAAGGTCGACGGCAAGCTCGTCTACAAGGCCGAATCCAAGCCGATCGAGACCGACGCGCGCGAGCCGGAAGTCCCCGAGGCTTCCGAGGTGCCCGCCGCGCAGCAAGCCTCGACACCGGAGCCCTCCAGGCCCGCTGCCGAAGCTGCCGACGATGCTGACGCCGATGCCCCCGCTTTGGCCGCTGCCGAGCCGTTCTGATCCGCAAGGCCCCGTTCCCTGGGGCCTTGTCTTCTCTTCGTCAGCAGGAGACCTTCATGATCACCATCCCCGGCCAACTGGCCATCAAGACCATCCACGGCCGCAACGGCGATTTCAACGTCGGCCGCCTCGCGACCTCCATCGGCGAGTTCGTCGTGAAGAACGCTGAGCTCGACCAGTACGCCGAAGGCAAGTACGAGGGCGATTTCGCCATTGCCGAGATTCGTCCCTCCACCTACAACGCCAACGGCCGCATGGTCATCGAGATCCGCGCCCTTCTGGGCGGGATGACGCTGTCCAACATCGACGCTCTGAGCCGCGACGAAGCCCGCCGGCTGAGTCCGCAGGAAGTCGATCCGATCGACGAGGAAGCGCAGGCACCCGCGCCGGCCGTACCCCAGGCCAAGCCGAAGGCGAAGCCACGCAACCCGCGCGATCCCCTGGTCGACACCACGCCGTTCGGCAGCGAGCCGACCGCATCCCCCGAGGCCTCGGCCAACGCGGATGACGCGGCGCTGTTCGGTGCGCTCTGGCCGCTGGGCGAGATCGTCAAGCTCGATGCCACCGTCGATCGCCGCGTCCTGCGTCAGCAGCGCGACCGTCTCGGTGTGTTGGGCTACGAGTTCGCTCCGCTGTCCCAGGACTGGCATCTCGCCAAGGCCTGATTCCCAACGCCGCGCCAGCGACGTTCCACCACCCGCCGGGGTTCCTCCCCGGTGGGGCGGGGCTCCGGTCTCTCATCCAAGGAGATCGTCATGCAACTCGCATCCCGCTTCACTTATCGCTCCCCGGTGCTGCGGTCGAATCATCCGCTGTCCGATGACCAGATTCGCACCGTAGCGCCGTCCATCTTCGCGGACACCCCGCACGAGAGCCGCTCCGAGCGGTACAGCTACATCCCCACGGCGGCAGTGCTGACCGAACTGCGCAAGGAAGGCTTCCAGCCGTTCATGGTGTGCCAGACCCGCGTGCGCCAGGAGGACCGCCGCGACTACACCAAGCACATGCTGCGCCTTCGCCATGCGAGCCAGATCAACGGCGCCGAGGCCAACGAGATCATCCTGCTCAATTCGCACGATGGCACCAGCAGCTACCAGATGCTGGCGGGCATGTTCCGCTTCGTCTGCCAGAACGGTCTGGTGTGCGGCGACACCTTCGCCGACGTGCGCGTGCCTCACAAGGGCAACGTCACCGATCACGTGATCGAGGGTGCCTACGAGGTGCTGCATGGCTTCGAGCAGGTGCAGGACTCGCGCGACGCCATGCGTGCCATCACGCTCGACGACGGCGAGGCCGAGGTCTTCGCCAGATCGGCCCTGGTCCTCAAGTACGACGAACCCGGCAAGACCGTGCCGATCACGGAAGGCCAGATCCTGCGCCCCCGTCGTTTCGACGACAACCACGCGGATTTGTGGTCCACGTTCAACCGCATCCAGGAGAACCTCGTCAAAGGCGGTCTGACCGGCCGCACTGCCAACGGGCGCCAGCAGCGCACACGGCCTGTCCAGGGCATCGACCAGAACGTCCGGCTCAACCGGGCACTCTGGCTGCTCGCGGAAGGCCTGCGTAAGCTGAAAGCCTGACCTCCAAGCGGATCGTGCCCATCGCGGCATGATCCGCTTCTTCTTTGTCGAGGTGCCCGAATGCGCGAGGGCCGATCAACGTGAGCAGTGCGCGCAGCGGTTTGTCGCTCACGTCCCGCTCGGCAATGAGGCAGGCTATGCCCATGTCCGTCGGCGAAGCCGACAGCATGCCCAGGTAGCCAAAACCTTCAAGGCTACGGCGCGTTGCGACGCGTAGGTCGTCCTTCTTTGCCAAGCCGCTTGCGGCGCTTTTTCCACCCCTTGGGGCAGTGAGTGCCCCGGCGGGCCGTGCTGCCTCCGATTCCTTCGAGGACAACACCATGCCTGTCACACATCCCTCCAAGACGCTGTATCGCATCGATGAATGCCCCGACCTCATGGCCGACGGCTGCATCGGTAACGAGAACGGCAACCTGGTCTTTCTCTCCATCTGGGCGCGCGACACCGCGGTTCAGGAATTCCTCGCTCGCCTGACCCTGGGACGGGATGAACAGGGACTGGACCAGTTCCATCTCATCACCGAGCAAGGCGGCAGCGTCCCGGTTTTCGTCGGCAACGTCGAGAATCTGGAAAAGCGCAGCGCGCGCGCCTACCGGCGCACGCTGTTCGGCTCGCTTTCCAACGTGTGGCTGTTCGACCGCCGTTGCGTGCGTCCCGATAAGGCCAACGCCAGCGCGCTGGCGCTTCTGCCACGCGACTCCACACACCGGCTCGACCGGCTGTGGTTGCTGGTGCGCGACACCTGCCCGCTGCCGCTGCTCGATCACTGGCGCGACCTCGTGCTGGAGCTGCTGCAGGCGAAGTCGATGCTGACCCGCCTGCCGTTCGCCCTCGGCCCACTGGAAGGCCACCGACTCGCCATCGACGTGCCGGTGCTGACCCAGACCCTGGGCGGCTTGATCCGCAGTGGGGTGCTCGCCGCTGAGACGCCTCGGCCCGAGCCTGTCTCAGCGCTGCCGCTCGAAACGGTGGCTTGAGACGCTTCCCCATCGGGCATGCCCCGCATGTCCGCTTTCCTTCATTCCCGCCTTCAGGAGAATCCCATGGCACTCATGTTTCCGCGGCTCGCCCGCAATTTCGTTAAGAACGGGTATTTCCCCACGGACGAGCCCACGCTCGAAAGAGCGCTCACTGCGCTGGCCCCTTCTGACGGGCCGATGTGCATTCTCGATCCCTGCGCCGGCGAAGGCGTGGCGATTGCCGAAGTCGCTCACGCCCTCGGGCGCGAGCAGGTCAAGGCTTTCGCCGTCGAGTACGACGACGAACGCGCCGCACACGCACGCGGACTCGTCGATCGCTGCATCCATGGCGACCTGATGGACACGCTGATCTCGCGCCAGACCTTTGGCCTGCTGTGGCTCAACCCGCCCTATGGCGACCTGAGCAAGGACGCCAACGGGAACATCGGCTACCAGGGCCAGGGTCGGGCCAGGCTGGAGAAGCTGTTCTATCAGCGTGCGCTGCCGCTGCTGCAGTACGGCGGCGTGCTGGTCTTCATCGTGCCGTCCTACGTGCTCGATGCCGAACTGGTCGGATGGCTGACGCGCCACTTCGCCGATCTGCGCATCTACCGTGCGGTGGAGACGCAGTTCAAGCAGGTGGTGGTCTTCGGTCGCAGGGTTCGCCAGCGCGACCAGGCATCGGATTCGGTCAAGGCCACGCGCGGTCTGCTGCTACAGATCGGGCAAGGCGACGCCGAAGCCGAGGAACTGCCGCTGGAATGGCCGTTCCTGCCGTACTCGGTCCCCATCAGCCCGGCCGAACCGGAGCACTTCTATCGCGTGACGATGGAACCCGAGCAGTTCGCCGACGAGGTCGGCCGGCTGCAAGGGCTCTGGCCGGCACTCGATACGCACCTCGGTGCCGCGCAGCAGGCGCTGCGCCCTCCGGCACGGGCCTTGTCGCATTGGCATCTCGCCCTGGCCCTGGCCGCGGGCGCGATCTCTGGCGTGGTGAGGTCCAGGACCGGGCGCGTGCTCGTCGTCAAAGGTGATACCCACAAGGAGAAGACTCTCCAGACGGAATACACCGAACGCGACGACGGCTCCGTGGCCGAGACGCGCATCCTCACCGACAAGTTCGTGCCGGTCATCCGCGCCTGGGACATGACGCCAGGTTCCCCGACACGGGGAGATGTGCTGACCATCCGCTGATCGCTGTTCCCTGACGGTTCGCCGTCGCTTTCATCCACCCACCGGGGTCATGTCGCCCCGATGGGGTGCCGTGGCCCCTTCTTCCAGAAGGAGAGCCCACCATGGCACTCGCAGTCCTCAACCTCGCGTCACAAGCACGTTTCTCGCCCGGTCAGGTAGTCATGACCATCGGCATCGATGCATTGGTCCAGCAGGGCCGGCTCAATCCGTCTCCGTACCTGCGTCGCCATCTCAGCGGCGATTGGGGCGATCTCGACGAAGGTGACAGGCAGCAGAACGACGCCGCACTGAAATCCGGCGAAGATCGTTTGTTCTCGTCCTACCAGGTCGCGCCCGATCTGAAGCTCTGGATCATCACCGAATGGGATCGCAGCGTCACGACGCTGCTGTTGCCCAGCGAGTACTGATCCTTCTCGACGGCCCCGCGCCGTTCCATTCTCCCCACCCCGGGGCATGCCATCGCCCTGCAGGGGGAGGTGCATGCCCCATTACTTTGGAGCATCACCATGTCCCTCGATCTCGAAACCACTCCCGAAACCGCTGTGCAGGGCGATCTGCTCGAATCGTCCGCTTCTCCTCTCACTCTCAGTCTGCAGGATTTCGTGTCCGAATTCGGCGACGAGCTGCTGGACTCGCTCAACCGAGCCAATCCCCCGGTCTACGCCGGACAGGCACGGTCGCATCGGCAGATCGTCCTCGCCAGTCTCAAGCGCAAGCTGTTCCAGGCGCAAGCCGATGTAGTCCATGCCGTCACCGAGCTGTTGGTTGACCGCGGCGAACGCGCCGCGATCGTCAATGGCGAGATGGGATGCGGCAAGACGACCGTCGGCATCGCGACGGCCGCCGTGCTCAACGCCGAAGGCTACCGCCGCACCTTGGTGCTCTCGCCACCTCACCTGGTCTACAAGTGGCGGCGCGAAATCCAGGAGACGGTGGCCGGCGCCAAGGTCTGGGTGCTCAACGGCCCGGACACCTTGCTCAAGCTGCTGAAGCTCCGCGAGCAGTTGGGCGTGCCGGCGAGCGGCCAGGAGTTCTTCGTCCTGGGCCGCGTGCGGATGCGGATGGGGTTCCACTGGAAACCTGTCTTCACCCTCCACCGCACACGCCACGGCGACGTGGGGGCGTGCCCGGACTGCGGCCATGTCATTGCCGACCTCGACGGCGAGCCGGCCAACCCGGTCGAGCTGGAAGCCGAGGAGTACCGCCGCAAGTGCAGCCAGTGCGCCGCACCGCTGTGGACGCTGATCCGCCCGAGGAGCCTGTCCGCCAGCGACCAGTCCTCGTCCGTGCTCAAAGCCTTGAAGCGCATCCCGACCATCGGGGAAGTCACCGCGCAGAAGCTGATGCAGAAGTTCGGCGATGCGTTCCTTGCGTCGATGCTCGGCGACAACATCCACGAGTTCATCAACCTGATGGACGACCGGGGTGAGTTGGTCTTCTCGGATCGCCAGGCGCACCGCATGGAGCGCGCGATGGCGAACATGGAGTTTGGTTTTGGCGAGGGCGGCTACCAGCCGTCCGAGTACATCAAGCGCTATCTGCCCCAGGGCACGTTCGACCTGCTCATCGCCGACGAGGCACACGAGTACAAGAACGGCGGTTCCGCTCAGGGCCAGGCCATGGGCGTGCTCGCAGCGAAGTCGCGCAAGACCTTGCTGCTCACCGGCACGCTGATGGGCGGCTACGGCGACGACCTGTTCCATCTGCTGTTCCGAGCCCTGCCCGGGCGGATGATCGAAGACGGCTACCGCCCGACCAAGAGCGGCAGCATGACCTCGGCCGCGATGGCGTTCATGCGCGATCACGGCGTGCTCAAGGACATCTATTCGGAGAGCACGGGCACGGCGCACAAGACGGCCAAGGGCACCAAGGTGTCGGTGCGCACGGTCAAGGCGCCGGGTTTCGGTCCCAAGGGCGTGCTGCGTTGCGTCCTGCCGTTCACCGTCTTCCTCAAGCTCAAGGACATCGGTGGCAACGTGTTGCCGCCCTACGACGAGGAGTTCCGCGAAGTCGCGATGGATACGGCGCAGGCCGCAGCCTACCGCGATCTGGCGGGTCGACTGACCCAGGAGCTGAAGCAGGCCCTGGCCAAACGCGACACGACACTGCTCGGCGTGGTCCTCAACGTGCTGCTGGCCTGGCCGGATTGCTGCTTCCGGTCGGAAACCGTGGTGCATCCGCGCACGCGCAACACCCTGGAATTCGTCCCGGCTCAGTTCAACGAGCTGGAGGTGATGCCCAAGGAGCGCGAGCTGATCGAGATATGCAAGCAGGAGAAAGCGGAAGGTCGCAAGACTCTGGTCTATTCGGTCTACACCGGCACGCGCGACACCACGTCGCGCCTGAAGGTGCTGCTGGAGCAGGAGGGCTTCAAGGTGGCGGTGCTGCGCGCAAGCGTGGATGCCTCCCGCCGCGAGGACTGGATCGCCGAGCAGTTGGACCGCGGCATCAACGTGCTCATCACCAATCCCGAGCTGGTCAAAACCGGGCTGGACCTGCTGGAATTCCCGACCATCGTTTTCATGCAATCGGGCTACAACGTGTATTCGCTGCAGCAGGCGGCGCGGCGCTCATGGCGCATCGGCCAGAAGCAACCGGTGCGCGTGATCTATCTCGGCTACGCCAGTTCCTCGCAGATGACTTGCCTGGGGCTGATGGCCAGGAAGATCATGGTCTCGCAATCCACCTCGGGCGACGTACCTGAATCGGGGCTCGATGTCCTGAACCAGGATGGCGATTCGGTGGAGGTGGCGCTGGCACGGCAGTTGGTGCATTGAGAGTTGCTGGACTTGGCGGCCCCTTCGGGGGCCGCTTCTTTTCAGCGAAGCTGGCGCTGTTTCCGTTCCTTGTCCCGAAGTTCTCGATCCGGCGGATGTCGCACGCCTGGGGCGCATGGCACCTCCTCGGAATTGGGGAACGGTCAATGCCCGATTCCCGGCTGCCTGCACGGCACCTTTCTGCAATGGTGATGGCATCTCGTCGCCAAGGGTTGCCACATGCCATCATCTTCTGCCCGACTACTTTGTGCGCTTTTCGTGCTCGGCGGATTGCTGTCCGGCTGCACGACGATTCCGGCCCCCTCTGAACCCGGAAGCCTTTCGCCGGTCGAGGCTGTGCCTGAGCAGACGCCGGAACTCGTTCCCGTCGTCCGCCAGGGGCGCTACACCCTGGTCGAGCTGGTGCCGGAACCGGCTCAGCGTGACCTGATGGAGCAGGTCGTCGAGGTCGCGATTCCACCCACCTTCGACGCGAGCGTGGGCGACGCCATGCGTCACGTCCTCCGCCGAACGGGCTATCGCCTTTGTGACGCTGCGGATGCCACGGCCCTGTATGCGCTTCCGTTGCCCGCAGCGCATCTGCGTCTCGGGCCGCTGGCTCTGCGCGACGCGCTGCTGGTGCTCGCCGGCCCGGCATGGGTTTTGTCGGTCGACGATGCCTCCCGCCACGTGTGCTTCCTGCGCCAGGCGGCACCCGCTTCCGCCAGTTCGATCGCAGTCCCGACTGGCGTCGTTCCGGGCGCAGATCAAGATCGGGTCGAGGCCGCAGAGCCTCGGGAGGTCCGGCCATGAACATCCCTCAGATCCCTCCCGCCAGCAACGACCGCACGCGCTGGCTCAGGATCGCCGCAGGCGTCTGGCTGCTGCTCGTCAGCGCTCTGACCATCGTCAACAGTGTCGGACTGTCGCGCCTGACCGAGCAAAGCCACACCAGCGCCCAGGACGCCCATGTCCAGGCACTCGCCACGCGCGTCGGCGACCTCGAACAGCAGGCCGAAGCGGTCAAGCACCAGCCCAAGCCTATCACCCAGACGGACTTCGACGCCGCCCGCCAGGCCCTCGAGGAGCGGCTGTCGCACGTCGAACAGGTACAGGCGGCGGATGCCCGCGGCGAAGACCTTCAGGCACTGCAGGTTCGCGTGGGCGCGATCGAAGCGCGCCTGAAGAAGGCGCCGCCACCAGCGACGGTATCCCGCCGCACCGCCGAGGCAGCGAAACCCAAGGTGCTCGAACCGCCGTTCAGCGTGGTCGGCCTTGAGCTGCGCGGCGGCGAACGCTTCCTGTCGGTTGCGGCGCCAGGAGCGACTTCGCTACCCGAAGTGCGGCTGCTGCGTGAGGGCAATTCCGTCGGTGCATGGCACCTGCAGGCCATCGAGGTGCATGTCGCCGTGTTCCGCGTGGATGGCCAGACGCTCCGCATCACGTTGCCGTAGGAGCGTGTGCCATGAAACCGGGATTTGCGTCTGCGATCAGCCTTGCCATGGCCCTCACCATCGCTGCGGCCGATACAGTCGCGCAATCAGCACCGGTGACCACTTCCCGAGCGGCTCCGAGCCAGGTGCAGAACAGCATGGACGCCGCACTCGACGAACGCCAGGCGCGGGACTGGGGGCTGCGCCCCGAGGAATGGGCGCGCTACCGGCAACTGATGCAGGGGCCGCTCGGCATCTATTCGCCCAACCTCGATCCACTCACTGCCCTGGGCATCGAGGCCCGCAGCTACGAGGAACGCAACCGCTATGCGGAACTGCAGGTGCAGGCGGAATCCAGGCGCGTGAATAAGACACTTGCCTACCAACGCGCCTACGATGCTGCGTGGAAGCGCCTCTTCCCGGGCCAGCAGCGCGTGAACCTGCCCGGCGCGCATGCGCCCGGTTCCGGCAACAAGGGGTCCGGCCGGCTGGCCGTTTTCGTGAAAGCCGATTGCCCGCCGTGCGAGCAGCGCGTGCGCCAATTGCAGGCGGCCGGCACATCCTTCGATCTCTACATGGTCGGAAGCCGTCAGGACGATGCGCGCATCCGCCAGTGGGCGGCCCAGGCCGGCATCGATCCCGGACGCGTCCAGGCACGCACGATCACGCTCAATCACGACGCCGGGCGCTGGCTGTCCCTTGGCTTGCCCGGCGAACTGCCAGCCGTGGTGCACGAGGTGAACGGCCAATGGCAGCGCCAATAGCCACCGGGCGCCTAGTGCAGTGGAGTGCAATGGCCGCCCATGCCGCACTGGTTCTCGGCACCTGCACTTGTGCGTCCCCCGCTCCTGCCCGGGAACTGCCGCCCCCAGCCTACCAGCTCGCTGCGCAACAGGTGGGTGTGCCGTCGCCGGTGCTGTACGCAGTGGCCCTGCAGGAGAGCGGCACCCGGCTGCGCGGCCGCCTGATTCCCTGGCCGTGGACGCTCAATGTCGCCGGCAGGGCCGAGCGCTACCCCACGCGGGCCAACGCCTGCACCGGACTTCGCAAGGCTCTCTCTCACACGCCGGCCAGCCGCATCGATGCCGGCCTCGGGCAGGTCAACCTCGGCCACCATGCGCACCGCTACGTCCACCCCTGCGAACTGCTCGATCCATACCGCAATCTCGCGATCGCTGCGGAGATCCTGCAGGAGCAACACACGGCCGGTGAGGATTGGCTGGTCGCCATCGGTCGCTACCACCGACCTGCAGGTGGCGCACCGGCCGCCCGTTACCGCCGCAGCGTCCACCAGCACCTCGCCCGGGTGCTGGGTCCGGATGCGTCCCTTTCCTCCATCCGGACCACCACACCATGAACCGCATCCTCTTCACCGCCACTCTGGGACTGCTCTTGGCCGCGAGTACCGCCGTCCAAGCCACCTCCGAACCGCTGATCGTCGTCGAGGACCGCAGTGGCACCTCGGCGCTGCCGTACTACCAGGCATTGGGTCCCCAAGACTCGGATCGCGCCACACCCCCGGTGCCGGAACCGGTTCCCCGCGTGGGTAGCGCGGCCGATGCCGAGGCGGCCATGCTGCCGGTGCGCTCGGCGCGGCTGTCACCGGGCGACGAGCCACGCCGTGTGATTCGCGCATCGGGCCTCACGCCGCTATTCCTGCTCGGCGACGACGACCGGTCCCGCACCTGGCTCAAGCAGAGGCGGGCGGCGCTGCAGGAGCTGCACGCGGTGGGGCTGGTGGTCAACGTGGCTTCGCCCGAAGCTCTGGCCGAGCTGCGCCGCCTCGCACCGGGGCTGACGCTCTCGCCGGCCTCGGGCGACGACCTGGCCCAGCGGCTGGGCATCCGCCACTACCCGGTGCTGATCACCGCCACCGGCATCGAGCCCTGAAGTGACGTGAAGCGCCGGCCATGGCCCAGTCCCAAGCCGTCGAGGTGTTGCTGCGGCCAGCGGTGGAGCTGTACACCGTCGCGGTCTGTGCCGGCGCCGCGCTACTGTGCCTGGTGGCGCCGTGGTCGCTCGCGCTGAGCCCCTTGCTGGGGCTGGGCAGCGCGCTGGCATTTCTGACCTTCGGCACCATCCGCCTGCGGGACGCTTGGGCCATCCTGCGCTACCGGCGCAACATCCGCAGATTGCCGCGCTACGTGATGACGAGCCGCGACGTACCGGTGAGCCAGCAGCGGCTGTTCATCGGCCGGGGCTTCCGCTGGGACCAGCGCCACACGCACCGGCTCATGCAGACCTACCGGCCGGAGTTCCGCCGCTACGTGGAGCCGACGGCGATCTATCGGGCGGCGCGGCGGATCGAGGAACGGCTGGAGTTCGCCCCGTTCCCGGTCTCGAAGTTGGCGAAGGCCCTGGCCTGGGACAGCCCGCTCAATCCGGCGCGCCCGCTGCAGCCAGTCGGCGGACTGCCTCGCCTGCACGGCATCGAGCCGAACGAGGTCGACGTCACCTTGCCGCTGGGGGAGCGGGTCGGCCATTCGCTGGTCCTGGGCACCACGCGCGTGGGCAAGACACGCCTGGGCGAACTCTTCATCACCCAGGACATTCGCCGCAAGGTCAATGGCCAGCACGAGGTGGTGATCGTCTTCGACCCCAAGGGCGATGCCGATCTGCTGAAACGCATGTACGTGGAGGCCGGGCGCGCCGGGCGCGAAGGCGAGTTCTACGTCTTCCACCTGGGCTGGCCGGACATCTCGGCGCGCTACAACGCCGTGGGCCGTTTCGGTCGCATCTCGGAAGTCGCCACCCGCATCGCGGGCCAGCTCTCGGGCGAGGGCAACAGCGCCGCCTTCCGCGAGTTCGCCTGGCGCTTCGTCAACATCATCGCCCGGGCCCTGGTGGAACTGGGGCAGCGGCCCGACTACCTGCTGATCCAGCGCCACGTCGTCAACATCGATGCGCTGTTCATCGAGTACGCCCAGCACTTCTTCGCGAAGAACGAGCCGAAGGCCTGGGAGATCATCGTCCAGCTCGAAGCCAGGCTGAACGACAAGAACATCCCGCGCAACATGATCGGCCGCGAGAAGCGCGTCGTAGCGCTGGAGCAGTACCTCTCGCAGGTGCGCATCTACGACCCGGTGCTTGACGGCCTGCGCAGCGCGGTGCGCTATGACCGCACCTACTTCGACAAGATCGTGGCGAGTCTCCTGCCGCTCCTGGAGAAGCTGACCACCGGCAAGATCGCCCAACTGCTCGCACCGAACTACTCGGACCTCGACGACCCGCGGCCGATCTTCGACTGGATGCAGATCATCCGCAAGCGTGCGGTGGTCTACGTCGGTCTGGATGCGCTGTCGGATGCGGAGGTCGCCGCCGCCGTGGGCAATTCGATGTTCAGCGACCTGGTGTCGGTTGCCGGGCACATCTACAAGTTCGGCATCGACGATGGCCTGCCGGGCGCCTCCGCCGGCGTAAAGGT
This sequence comes from Aromatoleum tolulyticum, assembly GCF_900156155.1. Classification (GTDB taxonomy): domain Bacteria; phylum Pseudomonadota; class Gammaproteobacteria; order Burkholderiales; family Rhodocyclaceae; genus Aromatoleum; species Aromatoleum tolulyticum. The sequence continues at coordinate 439,921 of NZ_FTMD01000001.1, read as the reverse complement.
GCCGATCAACGTCCATGCCGACGAGTTCAACGAGCTGATGGGCGACGAGTTCATCCCGATGATCAACAAGGGCGGTGGCGCCGGAGTCCAGGTCACGGCCTACACGCAGACGCTCTCGGACATCGAAGCGCGCATCGGCAACCGCGCCAAGGCCGGCCAGGTCGTCGGCAACTTCAACAACCTGTTCATGCTGCGCGTGCGCGAGACCGCCACGGCCGAGCTGCTGACGCGGCAACTTCCCAAGGTCGAGGTCTATGCAACCACGGTGATGAGCGGCGCGACCGACAGCTCCGACCCGACCGGCAACACCGCATTCACCTCCAACACCCAGGACCGAATCAGCAGCAACAGCGTGCCGCTGATCGAGCCGGCACACGTGGTCGGACTACCCAAAGGACAATGCTTCGCGCTCATCGAAGGCGGGCAACTGTGGAAGATCCGCATGCCGCTGCCGGCACCCGACCCCGACGAGGCTATGCCCAAGGACTTGCAGGAGCTGGCCGGCTACATGCGGCAGCATTACGTCGAGGCCGGCGAGTGGTGGGAGAGCGAGGGCGTCCCTGGCTTCCAGGATCAGGCGCTGCCGGACGATCTGCTGGCGAACTTCCAGCAGATGGCTGCGGCCGATGAGGCTGGCGAGGAAGGCGCCTGCACGTGAGCGATCCGGCCGTCGCGGCGCAGCGCCAGCAGGTCCGCCAGCAGGGGCTGATCGCGGGCCTCATCACCTTGCCGTTCCGGTTCTTCGGCGTGCTGTGCGGTTCGCTTCTCCTGTGCATCGTGATCGAGTGCGTCGGGATGCACTTCTTCTGGCCCGAGGAAAGCTGGCGCCACGCCCAGGGCATGCTCAACCACGAGCTGGCCCTGGTGTCTGAGAGCTTCACGCGCAGCGTACTGGTGCAGGAACCAGGACGCGCCACCCTGCATCTCGTTGAGCTGGCCTACGACTGGTTGTTCGTGAAAAGCGGGTTGCTCGACTGGATACGCGATGCCGCCACGCAGGCCAGCGCCGGCGCCCGCAGCAAGACCCATGACTTCCGGTACTACTTGGGCATGGTCTATGTGCATATGGAGAGCTACCTGATCGCCTCGGCCTACACCGTGCTCGTATTTCTCGTGAGGCTGCTGGTGCTGACGCTGACCTTGCCGCTGTTCCTGATGGCCGCCTTCGTCGGCCTGGTGGATGGGCTGGTGCGGCGCGACGTGCGCAGCTTCGGAGCTGGGCGCGAATCAGGGTTCGTCTACCACCGTGCGAAAGCCAGCCTGATGCCGCTGGCTATCCTGCCGTGGGTGACTTACTTGGCACTGCCGGTGAGCGTCCATCCGCTGCTGATCCTGCTGCCTAGTGCAGTATTGCTGGGGGCTGCGGTGGACATCGCGGCGGGAACGTTCAAGAAATATTTATAGCGCATGCCTTGTATCTGATGAGGGCTGTATTGGGTTAATATTCCCTACTTTACTGACCAGTTTTCGCCCTGATGGGTACTTCATGAAGATTCATTTCGGTACAAAAAAAGTACAGAAAATGGGACGAATTGCCCTCACTGAAGCGTTGCTACGCAATGCCGGCATCCAGGAGGGTGATTCAGTGGATCTGTATTTCGACGCTACCACAAAGGCCATCATCGTCGAACGCTCTCCATCGGCAGAGGCCGCTGAGGCTTCTATCGGCGCGAAACGCACCAAGAACAAGACCAAGGCACCATGACAGTCACCGATCGCTTTTCCGGACACGAGTCCTTCGTCTGCCGATATGGCTGGTTACCAAAGGCCTACCAGGCGGTCTCTGTCGAGCCCGGCCTTTTGAAGGATGAAGAGCGGGCAATGCACGCTCTGGGTATCGGTCGCAACATGCTGAAGTCGCTGCAATTCTGGTGCGAGGCCACGGGCATTCTTGTGTCCGTGACGGGTCATGGGCACCAACCTGGTCCCGTCGGACGCAAGCTGCTCGACCCCAAGCACGGGTGGGACCAGCATCTGGAGTCTCTTGAGTCGCTGTGGTTGTTGCATTGGCGTCTATGTACTCGTGCGGCGCTGGCAGCCTGGTCAGAAGTGTTTGGTGAGGGGCGACTGGTGCGCTTCGACCGTCAGCGGCTGGTCGCGGCACTGGCCCAACGCGCCGAAGGTTCAGCCAGGCCGCTCGCCGCCAGCACGCTGGAGCAGCATGCAGCCATCTTTCTCCAAAGTTACTACCAAGCCGAGCGTAGTGGCGACGACACCTCTTGGTGCCCGCTGCAGGATCTTGCATTGCTGCGCGCCGCCAAGGAAGAAGATGGACGTATCGTCTTTAACACCGATCTTCGCGCGCCAATCGGTTTGAGCCTGCGCGTGTTTGCTATTGCGTTAGTGGAGTTTGTAGCTTCGTCCGAACAAGGCTCGTCATCTGTGGATTTCCATCGTCTGCTCAAGGGGGTGAACAGCCCCGGGGTCGTCTTCCGCTTAGATGAACACCAGTTGCGCGCTTTCGTGGAGAACGTGGCACAAGGCCCCTTGCGCGATGCCGTGCGTTTCGTCGACACCTCCGACACGCAAAGCGTTGTACTTCACCGCGACCGCGTCGATCCGTACTACCTACTGGATGCACACGAGGAGGCTCCCATCCATGCTTAAACGAATCATCGATGGACTGGAGCTGAACGCGCACCACACCCGCTCAATCTCGCTGAGCCGCGACCTTCACGACGATACGACCATCGCCAGCTACCTGCCTACGCCCAATGCCGTCCAGGCGCTCAAGCAGATCGGTACGGCGCTTGCGGAGTGTCGGTCTCAGCGTGCCTGGAAAGTGGTTGGTCCGTACGGAAGCGGCAAGTCGGCGCTGGGGATTGTGCTTGCCCAATTGCTCGCTGGTCGTGACACTCATCCTGCGGCCTCGGAAATGCTGCGGGAAGCCTCCGCGTCTGTCGCCGACCTATTCGCAAGTTCCAAGCGTTTCGCGCTCGCGATCGTGGGAGCGCGGCTGTCCATCGGATTAGCGCTGGAAGCGGAAGTCCATCGCGCTCTGGAAGGCTGGCACCAAGGCAAAGGGGCAAACGCCCTGAAGCGCCATCTGAGCGAGCCGGGCCTCTACAAGGGGCGCCCCATCAACGCGGTTGCCGGGGAACTGATGCGCGATTTCGCGTCTGTCGCTCGAGCACAGGGTTTCTCTGGCACGTTGCTCCTGGTTGATGAAGTGGGCAAGTTCGTCGAGCACGCCGCGATGCACCCAGAAGCAGGGGACCTGATCGCACTTCAACAACTGGCTGAGGAAGCATGCCGGCAAGGGGACGATTCTCTCGCGATGGTTGTGCTTCAGCACCAGCACTTCGCGAGCTACGCGGCAGGCATTGGCCGCGCTCTGGGGGACGAATGGCACAAGGTCGCGTCGCGCTTCGAGGAGATACCCTTCGACGAGCCCGTCGAGCGCTACGTCCACTTCGCGACCCATGCGCTAGGCACTAAGCCGGCGCTGCACCGCGATTCCAAACTCGTGGGTGCCGCACGGTCTCTATTCGCAACGGCGCTGGAGCAATCCATCCTTCGGGCGCCAACCCCCGCTGACCGTCGTCTGTTCCAGCATCCCGAGAAACTTTACCCCCTCCATCCGCTGACGCTGGCTTCGCTGGCCGTCGTCTCCAAACGCTATGGTCAGAGCGAGCGCTCATTCCATGCCTTCCTCAACAGCAACGAGCCGGCGGGGCTTCGGGACTTTGCGCAAGTCACCTCCGTAGAGGGATACCCCTGGTATCGCCTGGCTCAGGTGTTCGACTATCTGGCTTCGGGGAATGGGCTACGCTTTCGCGATCTCGCTGCAGAGCGTCGTTGGGCATTTGCACTCGTCAGCATTGAGAGGCAGGCGAAAGACGCGGACGCTCTGGTGGCACTCAAGACCATCGCCGTGTTGGAGTTGGTGCAGGCACCCCTCGCGCTACGCATTACTCCGGAGTTGGTCGCATTCGCGCTCGGCAACCTCTCAGTCTCTGAGACACGGACGCTACTTGACCGCCTGGTGGACCAAGGCTTGCTGATCTGCCGCCACAGCCGTTCCGAATACGGATTCGCTGTATCAGATGCCATTAACATCGAAGCGCTCTACGAGCAAGCGGCGCAGGCGGGCGACGACGAGCTTACTGTGCGTGGTGCTTCGCACGCGCTTGGGAATCGGTTGGTTGTGGCCAACAAGCACTATGACCGCCGGGGAACGATCCGCACACTAGCCATTGATGTCGGAACAGTCACCGCGTGGCCCCATGCAGGCGCCAACAGAAGTGATTCAGACGGGCAACCTGACGGCTGGCTCCGCTTAATCCTGGTGACGGCAGACTCACGGGAAGAGCGACAAGTCCTGGACCGCGTACGCGACGCGGACGATCCGCTCAGCGTGCACTGCTGCCTGTCGCTGTCCGCTCGGGGGCGGGCGGCGCTCGCAGAGTTGGCGATCTGGCTGGCGGTGCAGCGCGAGGTAGCGGCCAAGCGGCTCGATCCCTGGACCAGCCAGTACGTCGAGAGCCGCCTCCATCAGGCCAAAGAGGATGTCGATGCACTCGTGTTGTCCGCATTGGCGTCTAATCCGGGGCGCATTGGCCCAGTGTATTGGCACCAGGGTAAGGCTGTGCCGGACAGCGAGTCGATGAACGTCGGCCAGGTGGCATCTTGGATGTTCGAGAAGGTCTTCCACCGTGCTCCGCGCATCATCAACGAGCTGATCAACAAGGATCGCCCCGCTTCCGCTATCGTCCTTGCGCGTCAGCGGTTGCTTGACGCTCTGCTGGCTGGTTCCGGTGGAGCCACACTCTTTCGCGACAACGAGTACCCGCCCGAGCGGCTAATCCACGCCACGCTGTTGCGCGACACGGGCATATGGCAGGCCGACGGCAACGACTGCGAGCTCGTTGAACCCAAGCTTGGGGCTCGCGTCGACATCTGCGCACTCTGGACTGAGATTTCGCTCGTCCTGACGAGAGACGAGGCACCCACGTTCGAGCAAGTGCTTCAGGAGCTTGCAGCTCCGCCGTTTGGTGTACGCAATGGTCCAGCCAGCGTATGGGTCACGCTTTACCTGATGATCCATCGCAGTCGCTGCGCAGTCTTCGAGCGGGGCACACTGGTGCTGGAACTCACGAGCGAGCACCTTCAGCGCATGCATCGGAATCCGCACACGTTCACGTTGCGCGAACTCCCGCAGGCGCAGGGCGGCCACAATTTGTTGCGTGACTACGGCGCTGTGCTTGCCTCGCTTGGGGCCGTGCCCAGCGGCGAAGCGACATATCTGGAGCTAGCTCGGGCCCTGTACCGCTGGTTCGGACGGCTGTCGGATTTCACTCAACAGACAGGACGAGTCAGCAAGGATGCCGCACTGGTTCGCTCGGCTTTGCGCAAAGCGCAGGATCCGATCCAGTTGCTGACCTCGACGCTGCCTAAAGTGTATGCCCAGAGCAAGGGGAAACGCCCCTTTCAAGAATGGCTGTCTGCGGCGCTGGTTGATCTGGGCATGAGCCAACGCAAGCTGCAGGATGTTGTGGTCACAGAGCTGGGGCAAGCGTTTGAGATGATCGGCCCGCTTGGCAAGATCCGCAGCCAGTTGCAGTCCGAATGCTCTGGTACCGCTACCGGATTGGCAGACGCCCGACTCAAGAGCTTTATCCTGCGTTGCACGGACTTAACGCTGACGGACGAGAAGTGGCTCGATTCCGTGGCCAGCCTACTCGTCCAGCTCCCTTTGGACGCCTGGACGGACGAGACTGTCGTCAGTTTTGCTCAGGCTGTGACAGACATCTCCGGCCACTACCGACGCTGGCTGCGTCTGGTGATGCAGCGCAAGGGCGCACCGCGCGCTGCCGAACGCTTCATGAGCCTGACGCTCACCAGCGCTAGCGGGCAGGAGTCCGCGTTGCTGGTCGCCACGACCGAGCATTCCACCCGGCTTGCGCACAACCTGTTGGACCTGCTCGCGCAGGAGGCCGGTGCTGACCCACAGACCGCCGCTGCTGCACTGGCGCAGGCACTGCAGAACTTGCAGGTAACGCGTGCACCGACGAATTCCACCGAGGAGAAGCACCATGACAAGCGAGAAGCGGGTTAGACATATTCTCAGCTTGTCTGGCGGGAAGGACAGCGCGGCACTGGCCATTTACCTGCGTGACCGCGTGCCGGAGATGGAATACATCTTCAGCGACACGCGCAAGGAGCTTCCCGAGACCTACGAGTATCTGCAACGCATCTCGAACTACCTCGGCAAGGAAGTGACGCATCTCAATGCAGACGTCGGGTTCGACCACTGGTACGAGATGTACGGCGGCATGATTCCATCCAATCACCGGCGCTGGTGCACGCGGGCCTTGAAGCTCAAGCCTTTCGAGCAATATTGCGGCAACGACGAGGTCGTGAACTACGTTGGATTGCGCGCTGACGAGGACCGCAGCGGCTACATCAGCCACAAGCCGAACATCAAGGCTGTCTATCCGTTCCGCGAAGACGGACTGGTGCTGCGCGACATCGAAGAAATCCTGAGGAATTCCGGCGTCGGCATGCCTCCATACACACGCTGGGGCCGTACCCGCTCGGGATGTTACTTCTGCTTCTACCAGCAGAAGATTGAGTGGGTCCGCCTCAAGGAAACGTATCCGGACTTGTACGACAAGGCCAAGGCGTACGAAAAGCCATACGAGAAGACCGGTAACTTCTTCACGTGGAGCCAGGGGGAAAGCCTGGCAGAGCTGGAGCGGCCGGAACGCATGGAGGAAATCAAGCGCGAGCACGTGATCCGTATCGAGCGCAAGGCCCAGCGCCGCGAAAACGTGACGCTGATGGAGGTCTTCTCCCAAGCGGATTCCGCCGAGGTGCCGGAGGACGATGATGATCAAGGGTGCCTCGTATGTCAGTTGTAGCTGCTGTTGAGCACAGAGCCATCTTGTCGGGAAACTTCCGAGCGTCGAGCGCCCCCCTGTTGATTGGGCGCTCAGCTCTTGCACCGGTAGGTAATTGTCTGTGGGTATAACAGTCAAGGCTCGCGTCCTGCTTGAACTCGGTGCTGAGTTGATCAGCTCCGACCAGATCGCTATCTACGAGTTGGTGAAGAACTCTTTAGATGCGCGGGCCACGCGCATTGCAGTACATGTTCGCGTCACATTACCGCGCAGTGAATACCTCGGCATTCGCCAGAGCCTTGAGCGATCTTTCCAGAAGAAGGAAAGTCTCTCTCGGGATACGGTTCGGCAAATGCTCGAGGCCGGCATGGAGCCCACGGCAGCGCAGGCGGACCGTGATGCATTTCTAGAGAAGGCGCTGTCGCCGTCAAATGGTGATTACATCCAGGCACTAGATGCCGCCTACACACGCTGCAATTGGGTCGAGATTACTGACGACGGTGGCGGCATGTCGTTCGAGGACCTTGGTGGCGTCTATCTCACCATTGGCACCACCCACCGCCTGGACGATCGAATGCGCAACAGCACCCACACGGTGCTTGGTGAAAAGGGCATCGGCCGCCTCTCCGCCGTGCGCCTTGGCGATCAGCTTCACGTCTTGACGTCTAAGACGGGCGATAAGACGCTGCATGAACTCAAGATCGACTGGTCCACGATCAAACGCAATCCACACCTCAACCTAGACGAGTTCCCTGCAGCTCCCAACGTCGGGCCGAAGAAGAACAAGGCGTCTGATCACGGCACAATCATCCGCATGTCGAACCTGACGAGCGAGTGGTCGATCGAAAAGATGGAGTCTCTTGCGAAGACAGATTTCGCCAAGTTGGTGGATCCGTTCCTGACTTCGTTCAGCCGCCCGAATGTGCGACTGTACTTTAATGGGCAGTCAGTCGACATCCCTTCGTTTCAGACGCGTCAGCTCGCATACGCGCATGCACGATGCTCGGCGAGTTTCGCGCTCGATGCCGACGGGCAACCTGTCCTATCGGGTGAGGTAACTTACAAGGCCTACGGACAGAGCAAGACCTTCAGCCTGGAGGGGATGCATCTTCTCAGCGCACTGACTTTGAAGGGCAAGCGTCCAAAGACGGGCGAGGCATTCCGTCCAGCGGGTACGCTGATGCAGGGTCTAGCGAGCCTAGGCCCTTTTGAGATGGAGGCGCATTGGTTTAACCGGCAGAAGCTTCGCCTCGATAAGCCTGATGGCTATGAAGCGGCCCTGCAGTGGTTGACTCACTGGGGCGGAGGGTTACTGCTTTATCGCGATCACTATCGCGTATATCCGTACGCAGAGGCGCGTGACGACTGGCTCGACCTGGACGGCATTGCGTTGGCCACGCAGGGCTACAAAATGAATCGGAAACAGCTGGTCGGTGCGGTCCGCATCTCCAGTCGTGGCAACCCACATCTGCAGGATCAGACCAATCGGGAAGGCTTGCGCGACACGGAAGAGAAAGCAGCACTGATCGCACTATTGCGCCACATCTTGGTGGTCGAGTTCAAGAGCTACCTCAACGCTGTTGAGGGGGCACAGGACGAGTCGGCGGCTAAGGAGTTTCCGAAGCTGGAGAAGCGCCTGGAGGAAGCCCAGAAACAGGCGCTGAAACAGGTCCAACACCTGAGGACCAAAGTCAAGGCTCCGGAGGACGTCGCGGCGATCAACACCCTGCTTGCTCGCATGACGGACATGTCCGAAGCCTGGGAGCGTTCGAAGATGACCGTGCGCGCCTATGAGGAGGACATTGACAAATACGTCCATCTCGCGGGCGTCGGCCTAATGACGGAGTTCATCTTCCATGAATTGGCGCGCCTTTCCGCAAACGCCTTGAAGCTGCTGCAGACCTACAAGCCGAGCAACGCTACCGAAAACCGCCAGCTTCGGAATCTGCGAGATCAACTGAGCACTCTCGAGAGGCGGATCCGAATCCTAGATCCATTGTCGACGCCGGGGCGTCAAAGGAAGGAATCGTTTGACCTAGTTCAGATGCTGCGGGATGTCGTGGAAATGCACGAACCTCAATGTGGGCGTCATGGAATCCGAGTCGACCTGACCGGTCTAGGCAAGACGCCCGTGCTGATCAAGGCCGTCCGCGGGCAGCTTCTGCAGATCGTAGAAAACTTCATCTCCAACTCGGTTTATTGGCTCAAATTGCTTGCGACGACGACGAGGTTCGAGCCCATCATCAGCTTCAGCATCGACAGGGCTGCCAACACACTCACCGTTTTGGACAACGGTCCTGGGATTTCAGAAGACCGCGGCGATGAAGTATTCAATGCGTTCTTCACGACCAAGCCTTCTGGCGAAGGGCGCGGGATGGGTTTGTATATCGCGAAGAAGCTTGCGGAAGGTAATGCGATGGAAATCGCACTTGCGGAAGCCGATGAAGACCGGATCCATCATGGATTCGTTGTCAGCTATAGAGGGGCAAGGAATGGAGGCTCTTGAAGAAGCGCTCGTCAAGCCGTTAAAGAAGGTTGTCGTAATCGACGATGCCTATGCATCGGCTGATCCCGTCGATATTGATGGAGAAGCGGTATCTCGATTTCGCGACACCCTACTCGATGTACCGAAGCGGTTGACGCAGGTGAAGAGGGAGTTTCATCGCCCAGAGCTTGATCCCTCAGTTCCGCAGCACCTTGATGAGCTTCTTCAAGACACGGCCACTGTGGCCCGGCTTTGGGCTTTGCGAGAGAAGCAAGCTTGGTCCTGGCTAGTTGAAACCGTCTTCCGAAAATATGCAGAGGACGTAGAAGAAAAGCTAGGCGCTCTCGAAGGGCTTGAGGGCTTCTTGAATGAGCAGAAATGGCGCGTCAACCGAGTTTCGAAGTTTGACCCCGCGATGCTCGATGTTACCGGATACCAGGTCATCTTTCTGGACTTCTACCTCAAAGACGAGAGAGATCCAGAGCGGTCATTAGCGCGCGCCGCGCAGCTTGCTCAACTGATCATTGATGCGAGGCACAAAGGTACTCTCAAGCAGTACCCGTTGGTTGTTCTGATGTCGTCGAGGCCTGGGGCTGCAGAACAGCAGGGAGCTTTCAAGGAACGAACGGGGCTTCGGGCGGATTTCTTCTGCTTCGTCGAGAAGAACCAGATCCCCCAACAGCTCATGCCGAAGCTCAGACGCATGCTTGAGGGCTACCATGGCAAACAGTCTTGGGCGCACATGCTCGACGAGTTCTGGCTAGGTGCCATTCGTGCAGCGATGACGTTGCGGCAGAATCTGTCGAAGATCGAGCCTTCGGAAATCGCGCTGCTTCATGAAGCTGAGCTTGCTGTCGAAGAGGCTAGGCTGCCTGATTACCTGTCATGGTTAGTCTCGGAGTCGCTCGCGAGCGGTCTGCTGGAGGACGCGGGAGTGCGCGCCTTGGGGGCGCAACTGCCAGACTTGATTGGGCACAGCGCGTTTCCCGGGACGGTACCGCCCGGCAGTCGACTGGCCGAGATGCACGTGCGCTCGGTGATGCGGCTGGATATCACTGACGACCTCCCAGAGACCAAGAGTTCGCCGGTCCAACTGGGTGACCTCTTCGCGAGATTGAACGGGGACGGCACACCGAAAGAGTTCCTTCTCGTGGTTGATCAGAGCTGTGACCTCGCAAGACCCCATTCCAGTCAGAAGACCGTGGTCTTGTGCCTGCGCTGTGTTCCGCAAGAGATCAGCGACGTGGCACTCGCGTTCTATCGGACGGCGTACGGATCGGTCGACTTGGTCAGCATGACTTTCGGCGAGGGGCAAAAGTACTACCTGGCGAGTTGGGATCCGGTGAACCCCACGACCCCGGAATTGGCGGAACTGTCCCAACGCAGGGGTGGCATCAAACGGCTGGCTCGATTGAAGCCAGTTGCTGCGCTTGCACGTCAAGAAGACTTAACTCAGCGCGTCGGGCGGATCGGTCAGCCTGTTGCGCCGCCGTCGGTGACAGCGTATCGCGCAAAGCTTGTCCTGATAGGCAAAGATGGGTTCCAGAAGGAATTTGATGCCACTAAAGAGCCTTGGGCTTCTGTGATCATCGTGCAAGGACGCCATATGCCCAAGCCAGACCCTGTCGACGGCGGCGCAACATCGAAGAAGAAGCCTCCGACAACGACGACCTTGAGTCTGACATCGGACTTCGGCGAATGGCTCTCGGGCAAGCTGGACCGCGCACACTTGGCAGACGCTCAAGCTTCCAGCCAAGCCAACCTGCTGAAGCAGCACTTGGCAGCTGGGACGGTACAGCGCGTGAGCTTTGAGAGCGGTGACCAGATTAAGGCGAGCCTTGGACGGGCATGGAGAAAGGCAAGCCTTAAGAAGCCACCGACTGCCATCCATTGCGTCTTCGACAAGACCATACCGAAGGATCTGACGGACGCCATGATCGTGCTGCTCTTAACGCCTTATGAGCAGCAGCTCTGATACTTAGTTTAACGCTGTTGGAAAAGGGATAATGACGATCGACGCCGAAAAATGGATCAGCTTCGTCAGGCAATATGGTCCTCTCGCGCGCAACGCGAACATGTACGACGAGGAGATTCGACGCTGGTCGAAGAAGCTCAGCGTCACACCCATTGCCTTCGAGCATCCGCTCAGCCGCGACGTACTCGCCTCCTTCACCGACCGCAAAGAAGGCCACGGCGGCGTGGTCATACTCACCGGCACAGCCGGTGACGGCAAGAGCTACCTCTGCTACCAAGTATGGGAGGCGTTGGGAGGCTCACCAGACGCCTGGGCCAGCAATATGTCCTATTACAAGCTGCCTGTGACCATCAATGGCCACGCCTACACACTCCATCTCATTCGCGACCTGACGCCGTTCTGCAAGAACGATCCAGACGGCTCAAAGGCCCAGCTTCTGCAGGAACTGAGCTCCGCGCTATTCGAGCCCTCGTCCAATCTGTTCCTGGTCGCCGCCAATGACGGGCCGCTCGTCGAAAACTGGCGAAAGCTAGGCAACCATGCTGCCTCACAGCGCGCCTTGGCGTTGTTCGAAGCCCGGCTCATGAATGACGAAGATCCAGAGCCGACCGACCGCCTGCATTTCTTCAATCTCAGCGCAGTGCCCAGTGCGACGGTACTGGCACTCTGTCTCGACGCACTCCTTGGCCACGAGGGCTGGGAGAGTTGCTATGCCGCCGCGCAACCGAACGGATTCTTCGGTCCCGGATGTCCGATCCGGCACAATTTTGAGCTTTTGCGCGACCCGCTCGTGCGTACCCGGCTCGTGGCGTTATTCCAACTCTTGGACTTCAACGAGCTCCACACCCCGGTCCGGCGCGTCCTTCTACTGCTTGCCAACGCTATCCTGGGCCATCCCGCAGCCAAGGACGGTCTCATGTCTGCATCTGACGTGGCCAAGATCCTCGCCGCTGGAGAAACCCACAAGGCGAGTCTCTTCGCCAATCTCTTCGGTGCCAATCTGAAGAGCGCGAAACGCGATGCACAGGAAATCTTCGACTATCTCAGTCGATTTGGCATCGGTTTTGAGACCACGAACCGGATCGACAACATCCTGATTTTCGGTTCGGAAGACGAGAACGTCAGCCAATATTTTCATGACCTGGTCGAGGCCGACGGCTTCTATGGTGCAACCGAACGATATCGCGGCGAGCAACGCAGCTATATCGAGATGCCAGAGGCGCAAAACGGCGAACGGCACCCCTTCCTAGACATGCTCATTGACCAGAGGCGCGGCTTGTTTTTCAAGATTCCAGATGCCCACGCCGACGAACTGAAACTTTGGTGTTTAACCGTATTCAATAGTGCTGGCGAATATCTGCGCGATGTCGCACAACCATTAAACGACGGCAGGCGTGTGTCGCGTCAAACAGTCAGCAAGCTCGTAAATGGGCTCAACCGCATCTTCACTGGACTCCTTACCACGACGAAGAGCGAGCTGCTGCTAGCGACCAGTCTGTCGCACTCCGGCGCCAAGATTAGCCAACTGCTCGAAGACAAAGTCGCCATCAACTCCCACGGGCGTGTGGAGCGAGTCGAAATATCCCTGTGCCGCGACTTTCCGCATCTGATCGTGACGCTGCCCAACGGACAAACGAGATCGCTGGCCCTCAACCTCACGCGCTACGAATTCCTCATGCGCGTGAGCGAAGGCGCACTACCTGGCAATTTCTCCCGCGAATGCTATGAGGATCTGCTGGCATTCAAGAGCGCTCTTCTCTCGGCTGCGGGGATCGACCGTCATGTGCTGGACGATGATGATGGCCTGATATTCCGGCTCCTTGCCCTGGATACCACCGGCAATGCCATCGACCAAGTTGTAGAGCTCTCAAATGACTGACATTGTCCAGCTTCCTCCGCCACCGGCGAGCTATCATGATGACAATGACCTGTGGCTCGACGAACAAATCTGGGGCCATCGACTGTGGGAGCAGGACCCATGGCTCCTATTCCTCGAATTTCTCTCGGTCGCAGAAGCTTCTCATGCAACCGGACAGCTATTCGCAGCTGACGCGACGCAATTTCCATTCAGTTTCCGGCCGGCGCAACGGCCCTATCTGCGTAATCTCTTGTTCAACAACGACAAGCTGCTGGAGCTCGCCGATCTCTATCCCGATAACGAAACCGGATGGGCTAAATGGCTCGAGTGGATGCAGAGCAACGCCAAGATGGTCGCCCACCGCGACTTTTCTTACCTCAAGAACAGATTTCAGAACTTCGAACAGCTCGTCAAAGTCATCGAAATGCTGCGCTCTGCGACGATCGAAAGCAGCATGAATAAGAGATGGAGTTCGCGCTTCGTATTTCCGTTCGGGCGCCATGCGATTTATGAAGACCTCAACACTGAGGGTAACCGCGAATACATCAATTTCACGCGCAACGGCGATCTGCTTTATCAGATGCTCGCGCGATCAAGCGCCGCACCCGAGCTCGCGCGGCATTTTGCACATCTGTTCGAGCGGCGTGATCCCTGCGATCGCCTAACCGAACTCCTCCAACCGGAAATCGCCGAGGAGCGGCATACGCGAAGCGGCAGCTACCTGCCTTACGCCAAGCATCCCGCCTTTGAGGTGCTGGCCCAGGATTGGCTGGCCGTTCTCGAGCTCCAGCTCCCGAGATTCGACGCCTATCCGTACCTGACGATCCTTGGAGCACTTCATATCACCCTTTATCAGCTACAGGTCGCCGCCCACGTCTGTGACAAGCCCAAACCCCACTTCATTTGCGAAGTTGTCGCGCCCAAGAAGACGCTGGTTCGCGAGCTTTCGGCAGGCAATTACATCGCGAACAACCAACTGTCGCTTTCGGCTGTCGATACCTATGTGCGAAACATCGGCAATTCGTCGGAGTGGATCGCAGCGGCGGCAGAGCAGTCGGGATTTGTGGCATGCCGTGAAATCATGCGAGAAAAAGTGCGTTGGCCCGATGAGGACTACACCGGCCCAGTCGACCCTGACGCTCTCCTCGAAAATCTGCGTCACACAGCGCAGCGGCGCCATCGTCAGCATACGGCCAACATCCACAACAGCCTCGGACGAGGCGCAGGGCTGGTCTCGCGTCGCGGCACCAATCGGCTGCGCTACGCACCAACCGATGAACTTCTCAAGGCCCTAATCCTCGCCAACGTTCCGGTGCGCATGGACTACGGCCAATTCCTTGGCCGCCTCTACGACCGCTACGGCCTCGTCTTTGGGGAGCAGGAGGGCCAGCTCGCCATCACCACGGAAGATTTCGACAAGCGCGCGTTTCAAGCCAATGCCTCGCGGCTCGAAAATCGCCTCAAGACTATCGGCATGCTACGGCGGCTCTCTGACGCCTGCGCCTATGTCGAAAATCCCTTGCGGAGATCCGCAGCATGAACGTAGCCTCGCTCGTCGGCGCAGTCGCCGCCGCCTATCTCCGCGAAGAACTCCAGGCCGATACGGGCGCAGTGCAGTCGACTGCGCGGTATGTGCTCAATCTCAGCGCCGAACAGGTCGCAGCCGTCGCACGCGCCGTGCTCGCGGATCCGTTTCTCAAAGAGCGCATCGACATCAAGCTACCGACCTCGCTTGTGAGCGGCCAAGGCCTACCCGATGAGACTCTGACGACCGAAAGCGCCACCTTCTATCGAAACGCTGATTGTCCGAAGGCCGCCTATCTACTTGCCGAACACGAACATGGTGAAGACGCCTCGATTCGTGAAATTGCGAAACTTGGCCCCCCTGAGCTACTGGAGCGCATCGACCTTTGGGTTCGCGAGGCCTCAAAAGGCCTGCCTATCGCCCAGGAACAGCAAAAATGGTGGGAAAAAGCCCTGACTGGGCTCCGTGATCTTCGAATCGTCTCGATCGACCGCTTTGCCGTCTACATCTTGCGCACCCGCCGAGAAAACGAGGAAGCGGGTCGCCCCATCATCGATGCGCTGGGCGCCGCAATGCCGGCACTACGTCTTCCTAACGACCCTGCGTGCTTCGGAAGCCTCAAAGAGCGCCAGCGCGGACATGCATCTGCATGGAAGCAGCAATTCAACAACGCTCACAAGAGGCGATCCGGGCTGCTCCTCAAGCAGACCTCAAGCCAGCTCCTGCTCAGCGAAGAAGACCTGCGCAACGCGTTCGAAAAGGTTGCGCACCAGATCCCGAATGCCTGTCATCCCGCGATCGAAGCCTTTATCGGGGCGCCCAGCGGCTGGAACGCCCAGGCCGAAGCTTTAGCAGAACAAGATTGGGAGCAAATAAAGCCGATCTTCGATGGCCTGCAGCGTGAGAAATTCAACCTTGGCAAAAACACACTTGAATACTTCAGTGAGCTAGAAGAAGACAAGCTTGAGGATGAGGAGCGGGAATATCTCAAGCTCTTGTCCAAGCGGTCGGAAAAAATCGATGAAGACACGGATTTTTATGAAGCCCACCGTAGCGAAATCAAAGACGACAAGAAGCTGAAGTCTGCTTGGGATCGCTTCGTATATGGCCGCCCCATCGAAACAACCGACTTCATCGCCGGCATTTGCGCGGTTATGGAGCCACTTTACAACCGGATGCCGCCAGGCGATCAGCGCAAGCTGAAAATCAAATGCGAATCCGCGACTAAGAGAGACCTGCGATCTCTCAACTATGAAGCAGGTCTCTATTTCGCGCACCGCTACGCCGGCCTGCGTCGTCTGTTCGGCGGGATGATCGATTGGGATGTCGGCGATCTCTTCGAATTCGACAAGCTTGTCTCCGACTGGAAAAAGGGCGACAAGGCCAAGAACAAGCTCAACACGTCCACCGCCAAACCGGCGCTTCAGCTCAAATTCGTCGTCGAATTGGAGACAACGACCGACGGGGACAGCATTCAAAAGCATTCGACGCAGCTGATCTGGCGCTACGACCCCTCATGCGTCGCGAGCCAATTGGTCGACGACTGGGGGCGGTTGACCCAAAATCCCTTCACGGCCTGCCGCACACAGCGCGAATTCACCGCTGACAAATCGATCGATTTGGCCAACGTAAAGACGTTCATGCCGGCGTTCGACCGTGATCGCGGCTCATTCGTGCCAGCGGCCAAACCTGACCGGAATCTCGACGCGCTTTGGCGCAACAATGTCAAAGAGTGCGTCGATCAAGCTTATCTCTCCGCCCAGGATGCCAAGACATTGGGTGAGGCCTTTACAGCCTTTGAAAGTGCCTACAAGCTCGCAATCGTCGACTTCTCGACGAAAGGAGGCGGCGCCGACTCCGTACTCAATCAGACGACAGCGTACGCTGCGCTGCTCGAAACCGTCCTAACACTCGCCAAGGGCGATCGCAATCGCGACAAGCTGCTCAAGCCACTGCTCATGATTGGTGTCGCGCCGATCGACGGCGGCAGGCCGGCGGCCGTCGTCGCGCCCTGGCATCCGATGCGTCTGGTCGCCATATGGCGAAAGTCTAAGCTTGCCGTCGATCTCGTCAGTCAGGTTCTCGGCAGCATCGAGGCAGAGGGCGATCCAAAGCTGTTCTTCCGGGATATCGCTCATGATTTCGAGCACGCGCTATACCCTGAGATTGTGTCGATCTGGACGAATGACGGCCCACAATTCCTTACGGTAAGCGACGTGGTCGCCGACTACAGTCTGCATGAACCTCCCGTCGCCGACCCCAAAGGCGAGAACGACACCAATGAAAGCCCAGCTGAGGGCGGCTCCTGCGTCCATGACCTCGTCAAGCGCTATCTCGCCCTGCAACCGCACGAACGCTCCAACCTGTCGGTCGTACTGTTTAATTGCGATTCCGCGCGGCTGCCTCAGGCGGTCGTGGCGAAGATCGGCGGCATGCAGGATGACGAGGACGACGTTCGATGCCAAGTTCTGCTGCGCCACATCGAAAGCCAGAAGCTTCGTAACATCTATTGCTCGATCTTGAGCTCCGAAGCTACGGCAGACGCCTATAGCGCGAGTGAAGCTTCTCAAGACTTCATGGCCCGCCTGCGGATCTCGGTGATTGCTGACCAGGCGCCGCCGCCCAACCCCAAAGACGGCCATCCATACGACATCGTCTTTTCGCAAGATGTCATATCGCGTCACGCGCAACTTGAATGGTATCTCGAACAAGGCGAACCAGCCGACATTCGCAAGCTGTTGCCGTCACGCTGGTCGCGCCGCCGGCCGGCCGCCAGAGACGACCTTAAGTCAGCGGTCTTCCTATGCTGCCCGGTACAAAGCGCCGAGGGCTGGGCCTATATCTCCGCCGTCGCGAGCATTTTCAAAGGCGACCGCGATGAATCGACATCCAAACGGTTTTTGCCCGTTCGCCAGCTCGACTTTGCCGACGGCCGGACCAAGCGCATCTTCGAAGAGACCCACGACCTAGGCAATTGGGTCGTCAATTTCGACGAGCTTCTCGACCGGCGTCAGCTAATGAACCACCAGGTCCGGGTCATACGCTACAAGCAGATCTCGACCCAGGGGCGCAACCTGATCATCTCTTCGCGGGCGCCAATGACGCTTTTGCGCTCGATGATTATGAGCCGCCTCAAGGCGCTGCAGCTGCCGCTGACCGACGCCGAGGTGCGGACACTGGCCGATCGCCTGATCGACGACGCTAATGATGTGTCGGGTGACATCGTGCTGCGTGCGGCCACATGCGGCCAGAGCGCCAGCGAACTCATGGGCATCGTGCTGAGCCGCCGCATGTTGCGTGACGACTTGGGTGCCGATCAGCTGATCGGCTGGTACTTTCTTGATGACTATGCGTCCTGGCTTGGCCAGCGCGAACAACAGATCGCCGATCTGCTCGCAATCTGCCCCCAAGTCGCCGAAGAAGGCACACTGCGAATCACGCTCGCTGTCAGCGAAGCGAAATACGTCGAGATCGAGAGCCTGGCCGCCAAGCGCAAAGAATCGCAAAAACAGCTGCGCGATACGCTTGAGCGCCTAGAAGACGCCATATTCGGTGATCCGGAGCGGCTCGACCGCCAATCCTGGCTAGCTCGGCTGGCTGACCTCATGCTTGACGGCATCCGCATCCCGGCCGCCCGCGGCATTGATCTCGGCGAATGGCGCCGCGCTATGCGCGAGGGCCGCTGCGAGGTCCACCTCAAAGGCCTATCTCATGTCTTCGTTCCGACCTCGTCCGACGCCGACGATCTCACGATCGCAACCGAGGTCGCCGACACTCGCTACGCCTATCAGGAAATCATCGGCCGCAAGGCGCTCAAGCAGCTCTTGATGGCCTACTGGCACAACCAGAGCACCGCCGACGTCCGGCGCAGCATGGGTTTCTACCATATGGACTTTGAGCCAACCTGGCGTGCTCCGGGCTCCGGCGTTGCCTTTCTCCGCAGTGCATATCGCGCGCCTGTCCGCAGACCGGCGCCCCTGCCTGCACTCCCTGTTCCTGAAGCGCCGGACACACCCGCTGAAGCGCCAACGGAACCGAGCATCGAAAATCTGTTCCACACGCCGCTCCCTGGCGATAGCGTGCCGTTACCCGTCGATTCTTCGCCGACACGGGCGCAAGCTCATTGGGCCTATTCGGAGATCGCCGATTTGCTCGCGTCGGCGCTCCACGTGGCCACTATCGCACCTGAAGAAGGGGAATGGCTCAAGCAAACAGCCTTTTCGACGCGCAGCGCCCTGCAGCAGTTACAGCTTCAGGCCAAATTGATCGAGTCCGCTCTTACGCCCAATTCTGCGCTATTGCGGTTCGCCGGCAACGCCAACCTCACTGTCGAGCAGGTCTTGAAGAAGCGGTCCGAGCTTTTGACGACCTATGGACTGAACGTCATCTCGGTCCGCCCAGAACCCGGTGCCGTCATCGTCGCGGTGGAGCGACCCAAACGCCAGATCATTGATATCCGCTCCCTTTGGTCCGATTGGTCACCGGCCTCGAACGGTTGGGGTAATCAAGAGCTCATGATCGCAGTGCAAGAAAACTCGGGCGCTCCCCTGTTCCTCTCACCTGGTAAAGACCATGCGCCACACACGCTGATCGCGGGCAGCACCGGCAGTGGCAAGTCCGTGCTGATGCAGAACATTATCATGGGGATCGCCGCGACCAACACACCGGAACAAGCGAAGATCGTCCTGATTGACCCCAAACAAGGCGTTGACTATTTCGCTTTCGACAGGCTGCCGCATATCGACGGCGGTGTCATCGATGATCAGATCTTGGCAACTCAGCGGCTCGAAGAACTCGTGGCCGAAATGGACCTCCGCTACGCTCGCTTCAAGGAAACGCGCGTATCCAATCTGGCCGCCTTCAATGCCAAGGTCGCAGCAAACGAACGCCTGCCTGTCATCTGGCTCATTCACGACGAGTTCGCCGAATGGATGCTGACGGAAGATTACAAGGACGCCGTGTCGGCAATCGTTCAGCGGCTCGGTGTGAAGGCTCGAGCCGCGGGCATCTATCTAATTTTCGCCGCCCAGCGGCCGGATGCCAATGTTATGCCGATGCAACTGCGCTCAAATTTGGGCAATCGCCTGATT
Source organism: Aromatoleum tolulyticum (assembly GCF_900156155.1). Classification (GTDB taxonomy): domain Bacteria; phylum Pseudomonadota; class Gammaproteobacteria; order Burkholderiales; family Rhodocyclaceae; genus Aromatoleum; species Aromatoleum tolulyticum. The sequence continues at coordinate 420,146 of NZ_FTMD01000001.1, read as the reverse complement.
CTGCGTGTCGACTCGGAAGGAACATCCGAAATCGCTCTTGGCGAAAAAGGCGCGGAACGTCTGCTGGGCAAAGGTCATCTGTTAGCGAAACTCGAAGGTGAGAGGGAGGTGATCTACGCCCAAGTTCCATTTGTCGACATTGAATTCGTCGAGACGCTCATCAAGAAAATGCTCAAAGAGCACACGGCCGCCTAGATTAGTCCGTTCCATCAGCTTCGAGCACGCGACCTCGGAGTCGCCCTGACGCAGCCGCATCAGGGCCCGGCGGTACTCAACATCTCGGTGCTCCTGCGGGCCGCCGCCTTCCTCCTGCCGAACACGCATTGGCTCCCATATGCCAGTCGGTGACAACATGGTCATGCGGTGTTCCACATTGATTGCGGCGCGAAGCGAAAACGTGCCACAGCATTTAGCCATTCGCTTCAAGAGGGAATGGCACGATGGGACAGACCTGCCGGCGCACATTAGCATGGCCTCGCTTGATGGCAGGCTTGCCACTAGCATTAGCTGTGTCGTTCTTAGTTCTGCGTCCTGCCCATGCCACCGACGACGCGCCAGAGCGCGAGCAACTTGCCACACTCGTACGCCAGCTTGACCTGATCGACCGTCTGGCCGAGCATGCGGCCAGCACTGCTCCGCGGGAACGTGCCCACTACCACTTCAACTACGCCCGGCTGCGCGCCGACCTCAAGCGCATCCGCGCCGGCCTGCAGGACTACCTCGTCCCGCAGCGTGCCCAACCACGCGATCCCGCTCCGCTGGCTGGCGACTACGTACGCAGCGATGAACGGCAGGAGCCGTTGCCATGACACCTTCCGCCGATCAAGTCGCCGCCTTCCAGGCCAACGGCGGTTTCACGCCCGTGACCGTCTCCACCGTTGTCCTCGGCTTCGTCTTCGCCATCCTGTTGCTGTGGGGCGTGTGGGCGATGCGTACCGCCTATGTCGGTTGGGCCGAGAACCGGCTGACCCAGCGCCAGTTCCTCGGCGTGGTCGTGCGCTTCGTCGCGATGTACCTGGTGCTGAGTTTCTTCCTCCTGTCCTGACCACCACGAAAGGTTGAATCGCCATGAACCCTTCTTCGACTTCTCATCGCGCCGCGCGCATTGCCGCCGTACTCGCTCCGCTGGGCATCGCGGCCACGCCGCTGGCTTCGTTCGCTGCCGGCTTGCCGACCATGGAAGACCCGTCGCGCGGCGCGGGCAGCGGCATCATGCAGACGCTGCAGAACTACGGCTACGACATCGTGCTGCTGATCGCGCTGCTCGTGGTCGCCTCGATGTTCGTCGGGGTCTGCTACCACGCCTATACGCGCTATGCCGAAATCCACACCGGCCGCACCACGTGGGGCCAGTTCGGCCTGACGGTGGCGGTAGGCGCGATCCTGCTGGTCGTCGGCATCTGGCTGCTGACCAAGGCCACCGGCGTGCTCTGAGGGCCGGCACCGATGGCCGGCTCCCCGGAGAGTCCGCGCGACGGGCTCGTGACCTTCCTGCCGCATCGCCTGAACCGCCACCCGGTGGTCGTGCGCGGACTGACCGCCGACGAGCTGTGGGTCTGCGCTGGTCTGTCGGCCGTAGCTGGATTTCTGGCCGGCATACCGCTGGCCTGGCTCACGCACAGCATCGCCATGGTGCCGACGCTGATCGTCGTCGGCATCGGGCTCGGCGTGTTTGCGGGTAGCGGCTTCCTGCGCCGGCAAAAGCGCGGCCGGCCCGACATCTGGCTGTACCGCCAGCTCCAGTGGCGGCTCGCACTGCGCTATCCTGCCCTGGCGGCCCACGTGGGGGGACGGCAGCTCATCACCCGCTCGGGCTGGTGGACCACGCGGCGCCAGCGGCCTTCCACGTCCATCCGTCGAGGTGCTGCCCATCCTCCCTCGGGAAGGGCGTCACGCAGTGACAGGGGGGCTGTCCAGTGAGTCGGTTCAAGAACGAAGTCATGCACCTGCGGGCGCACGTCAAGACCTTGCGCCTCGGCGCCGCCGCGCTCTTCGTCGTGGCACTGCTGCTTGGGTTCGGCTGGTGGAGCGCGCCGAAGAGCCTGACCATCCACGTACCCCCGGACTTGCGCTCCGGCAGCACCCGCAAGTGGTGGGACGTGCCTCCAGAAAGCGTCTACGCCTTCACCTTCTACATCTGGCAGCAGGCCCAGCGCTGGCCAACCAACGGCGAGGAAGACTACCCGCGCAACCTCAAGGCGCTGTCTGCCTACCTCACGCCGAGTTGCCGCTCGTTCCTGCAGCAGGACTACGAATTCCGGCGCAGCAACGGCGAGTTGCGTCAGCGCGTGCGCGGTATCTACGAGATTCCCGGCCGGGGTTACGGCGACGATCCCACGTCGCGCGTCCAGGTCGTGTCGGCAAAGAACTGGATCGTCACCCTCGACGTGAGCGCCGACGAGTACCTGGGCTCCGAGCAGGTCAAGCGCGCACTGGTGCGCTACGCCTTGAAGGTCGAACGCATGGACGTCGATCCGGAGCGCAACCCCTTCGGCCTGGCCCTGGATTGCTACGCGAGCGCGCCGCAGCGCATTGAACCGGCGCCGGCACCTGCGCCGGCCGCCCAGCCCGCCGCAGCCAACCACCTGCAAGGAGGAGCCTCATGAAGCGCCTTGTCCTGCCGGCCCTGGCCGGCTTCCTGCTCAGCATGGGGCTCGTCTCCACCAGCCAGGCCGTGGAGATCCTGCGCTGGGAGCGTCTGCCCCTGGCCGTACCGCTCGTGGTCGGCCAGGAGCGCGTGATCTTCATCGACCGCAACGTGCGCATCGGCGTGCCGGAGAGCATCGGATCGCACCTGCGGGTGCAGAGCGCGGGCGGTGCGATCTACCTGCGCGCGAGCGAGCCGATTCCGCCGTCGCGACTGGAACTGCAGGATGCCGAATCCGGGGCGCTGATCCTGATCGACATTGCCGCCGAGCCGGCCAAGGCGGGCCAGCCGGCGCTGGAGCCCGTGCGCATCGTGGAAGCGGAGGCCCCCGCGAAGCGCTACGGCGGCAGTGCAGCAAGCGGCGCGGACCAGCAGGCAGAAGCGCCCGCAGACAAATCCGTTCCCCGGCGCGAAACGCCGGTATCGGTCGTGCTGACGCGCCATGCCGCGCAAAACTTGTACGCGCCGCTGCGCACCGTCGAGCCGGTCGCCGGCATCGGGCGCGTGAACCTGCGCCGCGGCCTCGCGCTGAGCACCTTGCTGCCCACGCTGCCGGTGCGCGCACAGGCGCTGGCCGCATGGCGGCTCGAAGACCAGTGGGTGACGGCCGTGAGGCTCACCAACACCTCCGCGCGCTGGCTGAACCTCGATCCGCGCGCCCTGCAGGGCGATTTCGTCGCGGCGACCTTTCAGCATGCGAGCCTGGGGCCCGCCGGCCAATCGGCCGACACCACCGTGGTCTACCTCGTCACCCGTGGCCATGGCCTGGCCGAGTCGCTGCTGCCGAAGGTCGCGCCGATCGACGCGGCGGTGAGTCTGCCGCCGGCAGCCGCAGCCGGCCAGGCCGAAGGAGGAGGCGCTCGCGATGAAGAGTAACCCTCTCCTCAAGTGGCTGCTGATCCCGATGGCGCTGCTGGTGATCTTCGTCGGCATCAAGCTGTTCTCGGGCGACCGCGGCGCCAAACCCGCGCAACCCGGCGCCGCCAATCCGCTCACGCCCGAGGAGATGAAGGCCCTGGGCATCGAGGGCGACACACCGCGCGACACCGTTGCCACGCTGGTCGCCCAGGTCAAGCAGTTGCGCAACGAGCTGCAGACCGCGCTCACCGACAACAAGAACCAGAAGGCCGAGAACGAACGCATGCGCGCCCGCGAGAGCGCGGTCGACCAGCGCATCCAGACTGCCCTGGACGGCGAGCGCGGCCGCCTGCAGCAGGACCGTGAGCAGGTCGCCAGCGACCGCCAGCAGACGCAGAGCCTGCTGCAGGACCTGCAGCGGCGCCTTGATGGCCTCACCGGCAAGGGCGGCCAGGCCGATCTGCCTGTCGGGCTGGGCCTGGAGGAAGGCGACGGCAAGAACTTCGGCGGCAGCTTGGGCAGCGGCGCTCGCGGCAGTAGCACGCGCTGGGTGGAGCCGGACGACGCCAAGCCACCGAAGAACGGCGCCGCGAGCAGCGGCCCAACATTTCCCACCAGCTTCGGACCCGCGCAGAAAGCCCTGACCAATACGGCCGACAGCGTTGCGAGCACCGTCGCCGATGCGGGCAGCCGCGCCATGGGTGCCTCCGCCAAGCCGGTCTACACGGTGCCGTCGAACTCGACGCTGATGGGGTCGATTGCCATGACGGCGCTGATCGGACGCGTGCCGATCGACGGCACGGTCAATGACCCGTACCCCTTTAAGGTGCTGATCGGGCCGGACAACCTGACCGCCAACGGCATCGACATCCCCGACGTGGCCGGCGCCGTGGTCAGCGGCACCGCCTCGGGCGACTGGACGCTCTCGTGCGTGCGCGGACAGATCCGTAGCGTGACCTTCGTGTTCCAGGACGGGACCATCCGCACCGTGCCGGAGAACAGTTCGCGCAGCCAGGGTGGCAACGGCGGCCAAACCGGCGGCAGTGCCACTCAGGGCGGCCTGGGCTGGATCAGCGATCCCTACGGCATCCCCTGCGTCTCCGGCGAGCGGCGCAGCAACGCCCAGCAGTACCTCGGCTCGCAGGCCCTGATCACCGCGGCCGGTGCCGGTGCGGCCTCGCTGATCAAGTCCGACAACGGCAGTATGGCGGTGGTCGCCAACAGCAACGGCTCGCTCGGCACGGTCGGCATCTCGGGCAACGAGGCCATGGGCCGCATCCTGGCCGGTGGCGTGCGCGACATGGCCGATTGGGTCAACAAGCTCTACGGCCAGGCTTTCGCCGCCATCTACGTGCAGCCCGGCGCGAAGGTCGCCGTCCACCTGGAGCAGCCCCTCAACATCGACTACGACGCCAAGGGGCGCCGGGTCAATCACCGCATCGGAGGCGCCCATGCGTCGGAACTGGACTGATACGGTCGTGGCAATGCTCGTGGCCACGGCGCTGGGCGGCTGTGCCACCAGCAAGGACAAGGTGCTGCCGCATGGCGATCACACCATGCTAGATGTCTGGAACCAGGAGACCGGCGGCAGCGCTGGCGGGGGCCAGTCGGCCCGGCAACTGCTCGATGCGCGCCAGGGCCTGCGCCGGCCGCTGATCGAGGCCGACGTGCAGGCCGCGCCCGCGAACAATGCGGCCTACACCCGCACGGCGGCCAACGAAATCTACCGCCAGTTCCACCGGCTGCCGAACCCGGACCTGGTGATGTACGTCTTGCCGCACCTGGCCGGCACCGACCCCGTGCCGGTGCCCGGTTACACCACGGTGTTTCCGCTCTACCAGCGGGTTCAGTACGCCATGCCGGGCGAGCGTCTGGAGGACTACTGATGACCTGGTCCGTTCCCTTCCTGCAGGCGCGCCCGGCCGAAACCCCAGCCGGCGCAGAGGCAGATGCCGACGACGCATGGACGCGGCACGTGTCGATGCTGGCTACGCATGGCATCAGCGAGCCCGGCAGTGCGCTGGCCGTCCGCCGCCGCAAGCCGGCCACCGAGGCGGACGCCCAGGCGCTCTACGGCGTGGCCCCGTCCTTCGCCGATCTGTTGCCCTGGGTGGAATACCTGAACGAGTCGAAGTGCATGCTGCTGGAAGACGGCCAGTCGGTCGCCGCGTTCTTTGAATTGGCGCCGGTCGGCACCGAGGGTCGCGAACTGGCCTGGCTGTGGCAGGCGCGCGATGCGCTGGAGAACGCGCTGCAAGACTCCTTCGACGAACTCGACGAGAACCCCTGGGTGGTCCAGCTCTACGCCCAGGACGAGGCGAACTGGGACGGCTATCTGCGCGGGCTGGCCAGCTACGTGCGGCCACGCGCCCGGGGCAGCGCCTTCAGCGAATTCTACCTGCGCTTCTTCGCCCACCACCTGCGCGCGATCGCCAAGCCCGGCGGCCTGTTCGAGGACACCACGGTGACACGCCTGCCATGGCGCGGCCAAGTCCGGCGCGTGCGCATGGTGGTCTACCGGCGTACCCCGACCACCGCGTCGTCGCGGCGCGGCCAGTCCCCCGGGCAGGCCCTGGCCACGATCTGCGACCGGCTCGCCGGCGGGCTCGCGAACGCGGGCGTGAAGGCGCGGCGCATGAACGCCGCCGACATCCACGACTGGCTGTTGCGCTGGTTCAATCCCCACCCGACGCTGCTGGGGCCGAGCGCCGAGGATCGGGAGCGCTTCTATGCGCTGACCCGCTATCCCGAGGAGACGGAAGAGGGTGAGATCGAGCTGGCCAGCGGCGACTTCGCGCAACGCCTGTTCTTCGGCCAGCCGGGCTCGGACGTGGGCAACGGCACTTGGCTCTTCGACGGCATGCCACACCGGGTGATCGTGATGGACCGCCTGCGCATGCCGCCGCCAACGGGCCACATCACCGGCGAGACCCGCAAGGGCGGTGATGCGGTCAATGCGCTGTTCGACCAGATGCCGGAAGACACGGTGATGTGCCTCACGCTGGTCGCCACGCCCCAGGACGTGCTGGAAGCGTACCTGAACCACCTGAGCAGGAAGTCGGTCGGCGAGACGCTCGCTTCGGAGCAGACCCGCCAGGACGTGCAGCACGCGCGCAGCCTGATCGGCAGCGCGCACAAGCTCTATCGCGGGGCGCTGGCGTTCTTCCTGCGCGGGCGCGATCTGGCGCAGCTCGACGCCCGCGGCCTGCAACTGGTCAATGTCATGCTCAATGCTGGTCTACAGCCGGTGCGCGAGGAAGACGAGGTGGCGCCGCTCAACAGCTACCTGCGCTGGCTGCCCTGCATCTTCGACCCGGCCCTCGACAGGCGCCAGTGGTACACCCAGCTCATGTTCGTGCAGCACGCCGCGAACCTCGCGCCGGTCTGGGGCCGCAGCCAGGGGACGGGGCATCCGGGCATCACCTTCTTCAACCGCGGCGGCGGACCGATCACCTTCGATCCCTTGAATCGCCTCGACCGGCAGATGAACGCGCACCTGTTCCTGTTCGGCCCCACCGGCTCGGGCAAGAGCGCCACGCTCAACAACATCCTGAACCAGGTGACGGCGATCTACCGGCCGCGCCTCTTCATCGTCGAGGCGGGCAACAGCTTCGGCCTCTTCGGCGACTTCGCGGCGCGGCTGGGCCTCACGGTGCATCGCGTAAAGCTCGCACCCGGCGCAGGGGTCAGCCTCGCCCCGTTCGCCGACGCACACCGCCTGGTGGAAACGCCCAGCCAGGTGCAGACGCTGGATGCTGATGACCTGGACGAAGACCGCGACGAGGTAGCGCAGGTCGCCGATGCCGACGAGCAGCGCGACGTGCTGGGCGAACTGGAGATTACCGCGCGGCTGATGATCACCGGTGGCGAGGACAAGGAAGAGGCTCGCATGACGCGCGCCGACCGCAGCCTGATCCGCCAGTGCATCCTCGATGCGTCTCAGCGCTGCGTGGCGGAGAAGCGCACCGTGCTCACGCGCGACGTGCGCGACGCGCTGCGCGAACGCGCCCGCGATGCGACGCTGCCGGAGGCACGGCGCACCCGGCTGCTGGAGATGGCCGACGCCATGGACATGTTCTGCCAGGGTGTCGACGGCGAGATGTTCGACCGTCCCGGCACACCCTGGCCCGAGGCCGATATCACGATCGTGGACCTGGCGACCTTCGCCCGCGAGGGCTACAACGCCCAGCTCTCGATTGCCTACATCAGCCTCATCAACTCGGTGAACAACATCGCCGAACGCGATCAGTTCCTCGGACGACCGATCATCAATGTCACCGACGAGGGCCACATCATCACCAAGAACCCGCTGCTCGCGCCCTACGTGGTCAAGATCACCAAGATGTGGCGCAAGCTCGGCGCCTGGTACTGGCTGGCGACCCAGAACATCGACGACCTGCCCAAGGCGGCCGAACCGATGCTCAACATGATCGAGTGGTGGATCTGCCTCTCCATGCCCCCGGACGAGGTGGAGAAGATCGCGCGCTTCCGCGAGCTGAACCCGGCGCAGAAGGCGCTGATGCTCTCCGCCCGCAAGGAGGCCGGCAAATTTAGCGAAGGCGTGATCCTCTCGAAGTCGATGGAGGTGCTGTTCCGCGCGGTGCCGCCCAGTCTGTACCTAGCGCTGGCCCAAACCGAGCCGGAGGAGAAGGCCGAGCGCTACCAATTGATGCAGCAGTACGGCATCGGCGAGCTGGATGCCGCCTTCAAAGTGGCCGAGAAAATCGACCATGCCCGCGGCATCGAGTCGCTGGCGCTCGATACGCTGGCGTGACGGGGAGGCGGCAATGCACCTGCCCGGATTCGTACGATCCCGCCGTTTCATTCTGCTCGCGTTGCTGACAGCCGCCTTGCTTCTGCTCGCCGCCTTGTCCTTCCTGCGCCCGCGTGCCACGGCACAAGTTGAAACCCGCCCTCTAAGCTCCACAGAGACGGTGCCGTCTGTACCTTCACCACCATCCAGGCCACCCTGGCGCTATGGCCGGCCCGATGCGCGTTTCACGGTGGTTGAGTATGCCGATCTGGAGTGTCCGTTCTGTCGAACCTATTTCCCGGTACTCAAGCACTGGATCGATGGACATCCAGAAATGAGCTGGCAATGGCATCACCTGCCGCTGGCCATGCATGAACCGGCGGCCTCCGCCGAGGCACGCCTGGTCGAGTGCATCGGTGAGGCCGGCGGCCCCGCCGCGTTCTGGCAGGCCGTAGACTGGGTCTACGCGAACACGCGTGGCGACGGGCAGGGGCTGCCCGAAGGGCTGCGCTATCCCGACCTCACGCCTGCCGCGCAGCAGTGTCTCGCCAGTGATCGGCCCGACGCGGTGATCCACGCCCAGGTTGAGGAGGCGGTAAAGAACGGCGTTTCCGCTACGCCGGCGCTGCAACTACGTGACCGGGAGACCGGCAAGGCTCTCTTGTTGCACGGCTCCGTCGAGGGCGATGCTCTGCTGTCTGCTCTCGATCTGCTCACTGCGAGCGGCACCACCGGCTTGCCATCGAAGGAAATGCCAGCCGACTCTGTCGGCGACATGCCCAGGTAGCCATCGATCTTCAAGGCTACGGTGCGGCTCGACCGCACTGATCGAACCCGTTCGCTTCGCATCCTCGCCTGCGAACAGCCGCCGCGTTTGTGGCGGTGGATGCCTCTTCTTCCTCTGTTCCATCCCCGTCGTCCTTTGGAGGGTTTGCCCTCCTGGGGCATACGCCCTCCAATCTCATCCATTGGAGGTTCGCCATGTCTTGTGTCGTCGCCGATTCCCGCCCGGAGTCGCTTACCCTGATCGCCGCCCAGCACGAAGGCTGGATCATCCAGCAGGCCATTAACTTGCTGGAGAAACGCATCTTCAAAGCCGGGGCGTTGCTGGACAGTCCTGCCGCCGTGCGTGACTACCTGCGCCTGAAACTGGTCGTGGAGCCCAACGAAGTCTTCGCTGTCGTGTTCCTCGACAGCCAGCACCAGGTGCTCGCCTACGAGCCGTTGTTCAAGGGTTCAGTCGACCAAACCTCGGTATACCCGCGGGTGGTCGTCCAGCGCGCCTTGGCCCTCAACGCGTCGGCGCTGATCCTGGCGCACCAGCATCCCTCTGGGGTGACCGAGCCTTCGACCGCTGATCGCTCGCTCACGGATCGACTCAAAGCCGCTCTGGCCATTGTCGATGTCCGGGTGGTGGACCACTTCATCGTCGGCAAGGGCAAGCCGTACTCCTTCGCTGAGGCCGGTCTGCTGTAGCTCCCCGCTGTCCCGGCATCCGCCGTTCATCCCAATGGGAGCCCTCGGGCTCCCATACTTTTGCAGCACTCCTGAAAAATGGGGACTCCCCGGCAACGGATTCTTTGTCGCTCCGCACACGCTCTTGGTTTCGACTACAGCCTGTATCGACCCCCCGGAGGCGCGACATGCTGTTTTCATCTCACGGCTTTCTTCCTGGCTCACCGTCGTGGCAATCCATGGCTGCCGTAGTGGTGACGGGGTTGTGCATGGTCTTGTTGAGCGGGGTAGCACTGGCCGACGTGCTGGTCGTAACCGACAGCCGTCACCCGATCCAGCGCATGGGTGGTGAACGTGTCATAGAACTGGACCTCCCAGCCCGGATCGAAGCCGAACTGTCGACGGGGCTACCGGCCGATCCGGGGCGGGCCGAGGCAATCATGCAGCAGCGATTGCGTGAGGGCAACGAGACGTTGCAACGCCACATTGGGCTTGCCTACCAGGATGTTGCCGAAGCTTGGGGCTTGGGTATCGTCAAGATTCCCGCAGTGGTGGTCGATCGACGCTACGTGATCTACGGCGAGCCCAACGTGGCGCGTGCCGCCGCCCGTATCGATGCCTATCGGAGCGCGCGGCCATGACCCGTCTGTCAACAGCGCCGTCCCAACGCTTGCGGACAGTCATGGCTTCGCTGTTGCTATGCGGAGCCACGTCGAGCTTCGCGCTGAACACGGCGACCATCACTTCATCGTCCTTGTCGCCTGATTGCCTGGAATACCGCGTTGTCGGTGTCTGCTACTGGTTGTTCTGCACCATGTTCGGTTGCTCGGTACGCACCTCGGTCAAGGTTCGCCACTACGTTCCCGATGCGGTGGTATCCAGCTATTCGAACACCGGCGCGAACCCGTGGGGGGAAGTGCGGGCGATGAGCACGCCCAATTCCATGGCGCAGGCCGGCGGCGATGGCACCACGAACCACGACAACGAGAACAACCTCGCCAAGTTCAAGAACGCCGATGTGATCGGGCATCCCGGTGGCTCGGTGTTCAGCCAGTTCGCCAGCGCTTCCGGCTACACCTGTCAGGGAGCCGGCGCAGCCTTCATGCCCTACCTGCTGAGCACGCTCGACACGCTGGCCTGGCGCTACTACATCCCCGAGATGGTGTTCCCGGAAGCGCTCATTCCCGGTATGCGTGAGATCGGAAGCTACGCCAGCGCCAACCTGTGGGGCAGCGTCTACCCACGCGGCGGCTTCCTGCATCAAACCGACGACTACAAGAGCGGCGCGGTGGTGGTGCAGCGCGCGGGTGACATCGTGACCCGGCGTGGTCAGATCCACGTTTATCAGCCGCTGCTTGCGAATGCGCGCGATGGCTACTGGCCGGCTGGGGCGTTGATGGAGGGCGACGCTTCCACCGGCAAGTGGCAGGAACTGACGCCCACACTTTCCAGCACTTGTGCCGTCTTCCCTCACAGCAACACGCGCGTACAAGCGCAGCAAGGCGACTACGCCTGGGCGCTGTGGCGGCCCTATGCCTGCTGCCAGCGCCGTGGGCAGGTTTTCCTCGGTAGCGTTGATTTCCAGTGAGGTGCCCGCGATGAAGGTGTCCTTTTCCCACATCACTCAGCGAGCCAGGCTCTACACCCTGGCCGTTGCGCTCGCCTGTGCCGTCATGGCAGCGGGCGTCGCTTGGGCGCAGACCCGCATCAATCCCAGGGGCGTCAGTGTGAATGGCAGCGTCATCGGCGACGACGTGCTCTACAGCATCGGTGGCGGCCGGGCCGTTTCCATGGGTGGTGCGGGAAACATGCAGAGCATCGGCGTCGGTGTCGGTTGGAACAGCAACCTGATCTGCGGAAACATGAGCATCACGACCACGCTGCAGAACCAGCTCAATGGCATCACCAACGGCTTCCAGGCGATCATGAGCACGGTGATCCAGAACGCCACCAGTGCCGTGGCGTCGCTGCCGGCGCTGATCATCCAGCGTGCCGATCCGGGCCTCTACAACCTACTCACCAACGGCGTCCTGCAGGCTCGCCTGGACTTCGACCGCTCGAAGATGACCTGCCGGGCCATCGCCAACCGCCTCGCGGACATGGCGGGCGGCCAGGCAGGCTGGGACCAACTCGCTGAGGGCATGGCGCTGCGCGATGCGGTGAGCAGCACCGATGCCGTGTCGGCCGTCGAGCAGGCCGAGTCGAACAGGGGCAACAACGGCGTGCCCTGGGTCGGCGGCGGCAACGCGGGCGGCTCGGGCCAGGGGTCGATCAAGGTGGTGGGCGACGTGACGCGCGCAGGCTACAACCTGCTCAACGGGCGCAGTGTGACGGACACCTCGTCGATCTCTCGCGCCACCTGCGGCAACCGGCTGACCTGCCAGACCTGGTCCTCGCCTGGTGCGGCTGCAGCCTGGGCGACGCGCGTGCTGGGCGAGCGTGAGCAGCGCACCTGCGAAAGCTGCACCAAGACCCAAACCACGCCCGGTGTCGGGCTCACACCGGTGATCCAGGAGGAGTACGAGACCAAGCTGCAGGCGTTGCAGGAACTGGTGACCGGCGCCAAGCCGACGACGGTGGCGAACCTGGAAGCGGCCGGCAGCAACTCGCTGCCGATCACCCGCGGCGTGATCGAGGCCCTGCGTGACGAGCCCGACCAGGATCTGCTGGGCAAGCGCCTGGCCTCGGAGGCGGCGCTGTCCAGCGTGCTGGAGAAGGCACTGCTGTTGCAGCGGACGCTGCTGACCGGCAAGAAGGAGCCCAACGTCGCGGCCAACGAGCTGGCCGTGAAGGCGGTCGATCAGGAGAACGGCGCGCTGGAGCAGGAGATCAGCAATCTCAAGACTGAACTCGAATTGCGGCGCACGCTGGCGGGCAACTCCGCGATGGCCATCGTCCAGCGCCACGGCACGCGCGCCGGCGGCTCGCGCGGCATCTTCGAGGGCGACACCACGCGCGACCGCCTCAAGGAAGTCCAGAAACCCCGGAGCACACCATGACCGGCCGCACGTGGCTGCGGCCTACGTGGCTGTTCAACCGCCGGGTGGGCGTCGCACTGCTGTGGGCGCTGCTGGTGGCCGGAATCGCGGTGGCAGTGAACGTCGCCGGCATTCATGTCGTCGGCGGTATTGATGGCTGGGAGCGCTGGCTGCACGCGCATTCCGCCCACTTCCTCGTCTGGCGGCTTTTTCTCTACGCGGCGACGGCCTATGGCTGGTGGTGGATGCGGAAGCGCCTGCGGCAACGCGAGCCGTCAGCCGAAACGCATCACCGCCTGCTGCGCGTCGAGATCGCGGCCGTGACGACCATCGTACTGCTCGAAGGCAGCCAACTGCTGCGCCATGGCTGAGGCGGGGAGGATGTCATGACCCTCTACACGACCGACTACCTCGAGTATTACCTGACCCTGGTGGGCTGGCTGGTCAACAACGGCATTTGGAACATCCTCGTCGCCAGCGGCGTGTTCGCGCTCCCGTTCGTCGCCATCGTGATCCAGGAGTGGCTGCGGGCGCGCGCGGAAGGCGCGGACGAGGGCAACAAAGGTGTGCTGTCCTCGATGCGCATCGAGAACCGCGTCTGGGTGGCGATCGTGGTCATCATGTTCGCCGGCATCCCCTTCATTCCGGTGGACCTGAGCACGATCCGCTTCGATACGAGCCGCTCCGCGCAGTGCCAGGTCAGCGTTCCGCAGCCGGCGGACACGGGCTGGTCCAACGCCTACACCACGCTCAACAACCAGAGCGCGCTGGTGCCGGTGTGGTGGTTCTTCATGCACGCCATCTCCAAGGCCGTCACCGGGGCTGCGGTGGCGGCGATCCCCTGCGGGACCGATCTGCGGCAGATGCGCATGGACGTCGATTCCACCCGCATCGACGACCCGGTACTGGCCCAGGAGGTCGGGGATTTCGTGCACGACTGCTATGGGCCTTCGCGCGCCAAACTGTTCATGAACCGGCCGACGCTCTCCGACGAGCAGATGAACGACGTGACTTGGATCGGTTCGAGCTACTTCCTCGACGCGCCCGGCTTCTACGACACCTACCATTCGAGCACGCCGCGCACGGCTTGGCCCTACGATGCCACCCGCGACGCGGGGCTGGCCCAGGTGGACAGCGGCGGCGGCTATCCGAGCTGCCGGCAGTGGTGGTCCGACGGCAACAGCGGGCTACGCGCCCGCCTGCTGGCCCAGGTCGATCCCGATCTGCTCTCCCGTATCGGCCGCTGGGCGGGGTTCCTGTCGCAGAACGAGGTCAACGACTCGGTGATCCGCGCCGTCGTCTCACCCAGGCAGCAGAAGATGAACCAGGGCGCCGTCTACACCGACTACGGCGGCCAGATCGAGAAGACGCTGCCCAACATCGTGACCCGCGGTGCCGGCGACCTCGGGATGGCCGTCGGCTCGCTGGGCTTCTTTCCGGCCATGGATGTGGTCCGCCAGGCGTTGCCGATGGTGCTGTCGCTGCTCAAGATGGCGCTCGTCATCTGCATCCCGCTGGTGCTGCTCTTCGGCACCTACGAGCTGAAGGCCCTGGTCGCGGTGAGCTGCGTAGAGTTTGCGCTGTTCTTCGTGGACTTCTGGTTCCAGCTCGCGCGCTGGCTCGACAGCACGATCCTCGATGCGCTCTATGGCTGGGGCTTCGGCGCGAGCCGGCCGCATTCGAACTTCGATCCCCTGATCGGCCTGAACAACGCCTTCGGGGACATGCTGCTGAACTTCGTCATGGCGACGATGTTCATCGTGCTTCCGGGCTTTTGGGTGACGGCCCTGGGATGGGTGGGCATCCGCGCCGGCAATGCGCTTCAGGGGCTGTCGGAAGGCACGAAATCAGCAGGCCAAGCCGGATCAAGGGGCACGGGCACCGTGGTTCGGGCAGCCAAGTAACTACCTACCGCTCATCATCAAAGCGGGGGTCTGGATCGTCGTCGTAGTTGATTGGATCGTAGAAAACACTGCGCTTGTGATCCGCTTGATCGCCGATCGCCCATTCCTCCGCTTCGCCGGGAGCGGCGTTCCGTGCCGTCCAACCCGCAAACACGGCGATCATGATCAACATCGCAAGCCAGAGCGCGACGTAAATCAGCACGCCGAATGCAACGAGCTTGAGGATCAGCAACACCCCTCGGGCGGCAACAGGCGCCAATCCTTGCGCCACCAGCCAGTCGTGCGCTTGGCGGTCCAGACGCACACAAGCCCGCCACATCCGGCCCAGTGTCCGGCCAGCGCGTTCCGCGAAAGTGGTCTGTGCAGCGAGCTTCATGGTGGCTACCTCATGGCCGTCCTATGGGTTCTCACTCGGCACCCGCTCCAAGGGATCGTCGATTGGATCCATCGTGGATTTTTCAAAGATCGTTTGAAACTCCATGCGACATCCAATCAACGTTCCTTCGATGCCCATTCCGCCTGGCTCGTTGCTACAAGCGCCGCCCAGTCGTCGGGCGGATTGCCACGTCCGAGCATCTTCTCGAACACCGCATAGGGATCGGATTCGCTGCCAGCCGATCGCAAGGTCTGTTCGTCGTTGACCCAGGCAAACACGATCGCCTTCGCCTTGGAGTCGTAGCGGAAGAACAGGCGGAATCGCCGCCCGATCTTTGCGCGCCGCCAGTGACGGTACGCCGGTCCCAGGGTGTTGCCCTGGCGGTACTCGTCCCGTGAGGGATCGCTCGGCACGACCTCCATGATCAACTGGCTCAGCGCCCGAAACAGCTTGACGTTGGCGTTGCCCTCGAACCCTTGCGGGTCGTTCTGTTCGGCCCGTTCTGCGGCCGCCTGCAGCTTGCGCAACTGCTCGATCACGCCCTCGTGGAACAAGAGCGTCCAACCGTGCCGCTGCATCAGAGCGCCACTTCGCCGTCGATGTCTTCATCGAGATTGACCGCGTGGCCGGCACTCGCCAACATGACCCGGGCCAGATCATCCGGGAGGGACTGGACATGCCGGCCGGCCCGAATGTCGGCCTCCAGCAGGCCCAGGAAGGCCTCGATGGCCGGGTCTTCGTGCTCGGCGTCCGCGCGGGTCACGATGACTTCGCCTCCGCGCAGGTCGAAGGCCACTTTTCCGCCGGCGTCCACGCCCAGTGCCTGCCGGATGGGCTTGGGCAGTGTGATCTGGCCCTTGGAGGTCAGCGTGGCGACTTCATGGATCTCAGGCATGGATGTTCTCCTGATGACAACACTTGCATGGTAAGGAATTTTCCTTACATCGTCAATCTGCCTGAGCATGGGGCCTCCATCCAGTTGAAAGAGAAGGCCCCATCGTAGCCCCGGCACAGGCGCCTTCCCGCCAGAATCCGATTTGGGCCAGTCCCGCATTGGCTGTGGCTCGGCTACCTTCGCTGCTCTATACCAAAGACTTTCCGACAAAGGACAAAGGGCTGGGAAGGGGCAAGGGAACGGGGTCAAGGGGAAAGGCCCTACCCGAAAGGGCCAAGAGGCTCCCCCGAACAGCCCGCCATCCAGGATTCGCCATGCTCTCGCTGTTCCAACGCAAACGGATGCCACCTGCCACCGCAGTGACGCCCACTCCCTCCGCCGAGCCCCCCAAAGGGCTGACGCGGACGGAATCGGCCGCATCACTGCTGGCGACACCGCGCCGGCAGAAGCTGCTGGAACACATCTGGCAGCGCACGTCCGTCTCCCGTGACCAGTTCGCCACGCTGTATCGGGCGCCACTGGAGCGCTACGCCGAGCTGGTCCAGAATTTTCCAGCCTCGGAAAGCCACCACCACGCCTACCTGGGCGGCATGCTGGACCACGGCCTGGAAATCGTGGCCTACGCGCTGAAGCTGCGACAGTCCCATCTCCTGCCGGCCGGCGCCACGCCGGAAGCCCAGGCCGCCCAGGCCGAGGCCTGGACTGCGGGCATCGCCTACGCGGCACTGCTGCACGACGTCGGCAAGGTCGCCGTCGACCTGCATGTCGAGTATGCCGACGGCACGATCTGGCATCCCTGGCATGGTCCGCTCCGGAAGCCGTACCGCTTCCGCTACCACAAGGCACGCGAATACCGGCTGCACAGCGCAGCTACCGGGCTGCTCTACGCCCGACTGCTCGACGCCGGTATCTTCGACTGGCTCAGCGTGTATCCGGACCTGTGGTCGGCACTCCTGTACGTGCTGGCCGGCCAGTACGAGCATGCCGGCATGCTCGGGGAATTGGTCGTGCAGGCCGACCAAGCCTCGGTCGCCCAGGCGCTGGGTGGTGATCCGGCCAAGGCGCTGGCGGCACCCCGCCATGCGCTCCAACGCAAGCTCCTCGACGGATTGCGCTACCTGCTCAAGGAAGAGTTCAAACTGAACCAGCCCCAGGCCTCGGACGGATGGCTGACCCAGGATGCACTGTGGCTGGTCAGCAAGACGGTCTCGGACAAGCTGCGCGCCCATCTGCTGGCCCAGGGCATCGATGGCATCCCGTCCAGCAACACCGCCGTCTTCAACGTGCTGCAGGACCATGGCATTGCGCAACCGACGCCAGAGGGCAAGGCCATCTGGAAGGCGACCATCACCAGCGACGCGGGCTGGTCTCACACCTTCACGCTCCTGCGCCTCGCACCGTCGCTGATCTGGGAAGGCAATGAGCGGCCCACACCGTTCGCCGGCACAGTGATGGTGGTGCAGGACGAGGGGGAAGCAACTGTTTCCGCATCGTTGCCCGCCGTACCGGACTCGGTCGCCCCCGAGCCTCTGTCGGCGCAGCCAGCCGGCGAAGGCGTCGAGGCGCTTCTGGATCTGCTCGACATTCCAGATATGGCGTCGGCTGTTCTCTCGTCGACCACCGAAATGTTTTCTCCAACCCTGGAAGAGCCGCCTCTTGAGTCAGGTGAGTCAAGGTTACCGCTCGACTCGGCGACGCCTGCGTCGATTCCAGGATTGGAGGAAACGCCGTCAGGCGAGCATTTCGTCGCCTGGCTGCGCCGGCATATCGAAGAGCGCAAGCTCATCATCAATGACACCAAGGCACTGGTGCATACGGTCGCCGATACCGTCTATCTGGTCAGCCCCGGCGTGTTCCAGCGTTACGCTCAGGAACATCCAAGAACCGCCTTCCTTGCCAGGCAAGACCAACTGGCCGATTGGCAATGGGTGCAAAAACGCTTCGAGAAGCTGCAATTGCACCGCAAGCAGCAGAATGGTCTGAACATCTGGATATGCGCAGTCACAGGGCCGCGGAAATCGCGGAGACTCCACGGCTACCTGCTGGAAGACCCGCGAGTCCTGTTCAGCGATATGCCACCGAACAACCCTTACCTGTCGGTATCTGCTGCCGCCGATCCTGTGTAGGAAGGCACCTATCGGCAACCCACCCATGAATCACGGAGCGAGTCCAACGTACGAGATCGTCCAAAGGAAGGTCACCACGATGATGCAGCCGCCAGTGACGCATGGTCTCCCGCATCGCTTTCGCCGCTCTGTCACTCACGGCAGGAGAGAAACTGACGAAGAGCCCGCCCCTGCAAGCCGACTTCGAGGGGCCTCCCCTCATCTTTGGTAAAGCATCGCTTCTACCTCGCCATTGGCGGTTGCGTTCGTAGCACACGATGCCCTGGTACTTGGCAATGAGCACCTGTTCGCCGGGCTCGGCGCGGGATGCCAACGTCCATAGTGTCACCATCGAAATTGGTGGGCACGATCTTCAGCGGATGACCGCGCCATGGGACAGGTGAGTTTTCCGGGCGCTTACGCTATGTCGGCCAGCCATTCGCTCATGCCGTTGAGGAATGGCTTGGCGCTGAAGTCCAAATCGCCAAGCACAGCGAGTTGCATTCCTTTGCCGTCATGCCTCAGCGATGGGTCGTCGAGCGGTCATTCGCCTGGATCGAGAAATGCCGCCGCCACTGGAAAAACTGCGAGCGGAAACTCAACACCAGCTTGCAGTTCGTCCACTTGGCCTTCATCGCACTACTGCTCAAAGGATTGTGAACAGGTTCTCAGTAGGCTGGATGGTGCAAACCACATCTGACAGAGATATACTGATCGTTCGTTAAGTTTATCGGAAGGGCCACCAATCTATGATCCGCCAGCCGATTAGGATCATTCGCAAGCGAAAAACGCGGGAAGAGATTCTTGAACTATCGGCGCCTCTGTTTGCGCGGAACGGTTACGACGGCGTCTCGATGCGCGATGTCGCTGCTGCCGTCGGCCTCACCCAGGCGGCGCTTTACTACCACTTCGCCGACAAGGACCAGCTCTATCTCGATGCGGTGGCCTACGAATTCCGGGAAAGAGAGGCCGCGCTGAAAGACATGCTGGCCGGCGACGGTACTCCACGGGAGAGGCTTGAACGCTTTGTGGCCGGGCTCGCCCGGATGATGGCCACGGATAAGGACTTTCTGCGGCTGGTGCAGTGGGTACTTCTGGACAGCGACGAGGCGCGTCAGAGCACCTTGGCCAAACATGTATTCAGGGACATGTTCGTCGCCGTCCATGATCTCGCCAGCGAACTGGACCCGCATCAGGATGCCCACCTGCTTGCGATGTCGATCTTTGGCCTGGTGATCTTCCATTTCCAGACCGGTGCAACCCGTCAGTTCATGCCGGGACACCGGCCCCACCAGGACAACCCCGAAGTGCTGGCACGCCACGTATGCGAACTGCTGCGAAGGAGCCTAGCCGCAGCCGAGGGGGAGGCACGCTGAGGATGGGGCTCCTGGACAGCTCATACCGATACCCGGCCCCGTACACGCCGGATTTTCCACACTCTCACTTTGAAAAGGAGCAGCGACCATGACCAAGGCAAAATCCACCTCCGCTTCGAATGCGGCACCGGAATCCGTTGCGGAGAAGAATCCGCCCGTCACCGCCGAGGAGCGCTATCGAATGATCGCGGAGGCCGCCTATTTTCGCGCGGAGAAGCGCGCCTTTCTGGGCGGGAACGTGGCAGAGGACTGGCTGCAGGCCGAGGCCGAGATCGACCGGATGCTCAAAGAGCAGGGACGTCTTCCCTCGATGACGCCGGAGGAAATCGAGCAACGCGTACAAGGCGCCCTCGCCACCGACCCGGCCGCGATCGCCGCCCAGGTGCGCGCGATCACGCTCGATGCGCTCACGCGCGGCAGCCTCGACACCGAGGCGCTCAAACGCGTGACGGCGGCCGTGGTCAAAGGCGCCCGCGAAGGCGCCGCGCCGCTCGGGGAACACGGCGGACAGGCGCTGAAAGAGGCGATGCGCGGTCTGGACGAGGCCCTGGCCGGGGCAGCGGAGGCCGCCCAGTTGGCCATTCAGGAGGCCGCGGGTCGCACCAGCGAGTTCTCCCGGCAGGGGCTGAAGCGGGCGGCGGACGAGCTGGCTACGCTGCAGACGCTGTTCATCGAAACGCTGCAGGAGGCCGCGCAGAGCGCCAAGGGCGTCGTCCAGGCCACCTTCACCGAGCTTGCCGAACATGCCCGCACCAGTGGCTCGGCCGTCGGCCAACGTACCCGGATCGCGCTCGAGCAACTGGCCCAGGCCATTACGGCAGGCGCTCGCGATCAGGCCAAGAAAGGGACGGAAGTCGTGCGCCATGAAGCCGCGCTGCTTGCCGGTCTGGCCGCCGGCCTGCTCCAGGGCATCGCTGCCCGCCTGGAATCGAAAGATACCGGCAAGGACGTTTGATGCTATGGCAAGCGATCGGCGCCGTCCGCGACCT
Organism: Aromatoleum tolulyticum; assembly: GCF_900156155.1. Taxonomy (GTDB): domain Bacteria; phylum Pseudomonadota; class Gammaproteobacteria; order Burkholderiales; family Rhodocyclaceae; genus Aromatoleum; species Aromatoleum tolulyticum. The sequence goes on along the minus strand of NZ_FTMD01000001.1, from coordinate 399,810 downwards.
GGGCCGCCTGCATGACATCGCCTCCGTCCTGATCCGTTATGGCTTCGGCGATCTGGTGCGGCGGATCGGCATGGCGGGCGCCCTGGAACGTGCCGGCCGCACCCTGCACTGGCACGAACCGGAGGAACTGGCGCGGCTGGAGCCGCCGGCCCGCGTGCGCCGGGCGCTGGAGGAGCTGGGGCCGAGCTTCGTCAAGCTGGGGCAGATCCTCGCCACCCGCGTCGATCTGTTCCCGGCGGAATGGATCGCCGAGTTCAGCAAGCTGCAGGATGCCGCACCCGCCATCCCTTTCGCCGAGCTGCTGCCGCAGCTGACCGAGGACTTGGGCGAGTCGCCCGAGGCCATCTTCCCACGCCTGGAACCGCAGGCGCTGGCGGCGGCCTCGCTGGCCCAGGTGCATCGCGCCTGGCTGGCGGACGGCACGGCGGTCATCCTCAAGGTGCGGCGCCCCGGCATCCGGCCGATCGTGGAGGCCGACCTGCGCCTGCTGGCCCGTCTCGCCGAGATCGTCGAGGCGGAAGCGCCCGAGTTGCGCCGCTACCGGCCGCGGGAGGTGGTGCGCCATTTCACCCTGTCGCTGCGCCGCGAACTGGATTTTTCCGCCGAGGGCCGCAGCGCCGAGCGCATCGCCGCCAACTTCGCCGCCCACCCCGAGATCGTCGTTCCCCGCATCCACTGGCCGTGGACCGGCGGGCGGCTCAATGTGCAGAACTATGTCGAGGGCATTGCCGGCCGCGACCTGGCCGCCGTGGACGCGGCCGGCCTCGACCGCAGGCTGCTGGCCCGTCGCGGTGCCCGGGCCGTGCTCAAGATGATGCTCGAAGATGGCTTCTTCCACGCCGACCCGCATCCCGGTAACGTTTTCTACCTGCCGGACAACCGCATCGCCTTCATTGACTTCGGCATGGTCGGGCGCCTTTCCGAGGAGCGCCGCTATCAGCTGGCCGTGCTGTTGCACGGTCTCGTCAGCCACGATGCGGAGAAGGTGGCCGAAGTGCTGCTGGACTGGAGCGGCGGCGCCGAGATCGACAGCGAGACCTTGCAGCCCGAGATCGACGCCTTCGTCGACCAGTATCACGGCGTGCCGCTCAAGAACCTCGATCTGGGCGCCATGCTCTCCGACCTGGTCGCCATCCTGCGCGAGCACGGCCTCACCCTGCCGCCCGACCTGGCGCTGCTGATCAAGGCCTTCATCGCCCTGGAGGGACTGGGGCGCCAGCTCGACCCCGACTTCGACATGGCGGGCGAGGCTACGCCGTTTCTCGAACGGGTGCTGCTCGCCCACGCCGCGCCCGGCGCCCTGGTCTGGCGCGGCTGGCGCGCCTTGCGCGACACGCTTGCCCTCGTCGCCGGGCTGCCGCAAGACCTGCGCCAGCTCCTGCGCGCCGCGCGGCGCGGCAAGCTCCTGGTGCAAGTCGAGGTCCTGCCCCTCAAGCATTTCGGCGACCGTCTCGACCGCGCCGCCAGCCGCCTGGCGATCAGCGTCGTCACCGCCGCCCTGATCATCGGCTCGGCCATCGTCATGACCGTCGAGCGCGAGCCCGGCCTGCCATCTTTCGGCTTGCTCGGCTTCATCGCCGCCGTCATCGGCGGCATCTGGGTGCTGTTCTCCATCTGGCGTGGCGGCAAGGGCTAGAGATGGCGAAACCAGCACCCGAAACCGTTCCCAATCCGCCCGCGCGCAAGGTCGGCCTGGCGCTGGGCAGCGGTTCAGCGCGCGGGCTGGCGCACATCGGCGTGCTGCGTGCCATCGAGGAGGCCGGGATCAAGGTCGATCTGGTCGCCGGCACCAGCATAGGCGCGGTGGTGGGCGCGGTATATGCCGCCGGCAAGATCGGAGGCTTGGCCGACCGTTTTCGCGCCTTCGATTGGCGGCAGATCGTCGGCATGCTCGACCCCGTTCTCCCCCGTTCCGGGCTGATCGACGGCCAGAAGATCGCGGACTTTGTACGCGCCCATGTGGCGGCCGCAAGCATCGAGGATCTGCCGATCCCCTTCCGCGCCGTGGCCACCTGCATCATGAGCGGCGAGGAGGTGGTGTGCGCCTGGGGCGACCTGATCGATGCGGTGCGCGCCAGCATCTCGGTGCCCGGCATCTTCACGCCGGTGCGCAGCAACGGCCGCATTCTCGTCGACGGCGGTCTGGTCAACCCGGTGCCGGTGAGTGTGGTGCGTGCCATGGGCGCAGGCCTGGTCATCGCCGTCGACCTCAACCACGACATCGTGGCGAGCCGGGTATCCCGCCCAGATTCGAACTCACAGGGAACATTCCATACCCAGGCCATGGCGCGCCTGCTGGCAAGCCTCCGAACAAACCCCGGCTTGGTCCAGTTCGAAGCCTGGCTGCACAAGGAGCCGGAACCGCTGCCGGGCATCTTCGATGTGCTGCTGAGCTCCATCTACATCATGCAGGCGCGCATGACCCAGGCCAGCCTGCGGCAGGACAAGCCGGACATCCTCATCCGCCCGCCGCTGGGTGCGGTGCGTTTCATGGAGTTCGACCGCGCCGAGGAAATCATCGAGATCGGCTACCGCAGCGCGGCGCAGCAATTGGCCCGCTGGGCAGGAGCGCCCACTGATGACTGACAGGCATCCCATGAACTTCCCCGAGGCTGTGATGACGGGCGTCCGCGCCGCCATTGCAGGCGCCCTGACCTGCGAGGCACCCCCCGTCCAGCTTGCCTTGCGCCTGTTGCTGTCAGGCCAGCAGATTCCGATCCGGGCGCTGGTGACCAGCAGCTTTCATTCCGGGCAGGCGGGCATCGATGCCGGCACGGCCTTGGACCTGATCCATCTCAGCCTGCAGCAATTGCATGCCCACGTCGATGCGGCGAGCGGCCCATCCGCGCATCTCGGCAACGCCGCCACCGTGCTGGCGGGCGACTACTTGACCACCGGGGCCTTCCGCCTGCTGGTGCGCTGCGCTGACCTGCAAGTCCTCGCCCTGATTTCTCATGCGGTCAACCGTGCCGCGGAATTGGAGGCCGCGAATCTGAGCCTGGCGCGAGATGGCGTCGATGACCCGACGCAGTGGGTGCGAACCCGTCAACGGTTGGCGGCGCCGCTGGGCGGGGCGGCCGGTGCCACAGGGGCTGCGCTCGCGGGCTACCCGGAACCGCTCGCCGGCGTCGCTCGGCGCTACGGCGAAACCCTCGTGGCGAGCCACGTGTTGCTGCAAGAAGCCAATGCCATGGAGCGCTGCGAGGCACGCACCGCCCTCCTGTGCGCAGCGCGCGACCTGTGCCGTCAGGCGACGCAGGAGGCGCGCACCCTTGCGACGGCCACAGGGAACGGCCGTCCACTCGAACTGGCTGAACGGATCGCTGCCAGCATCGAGGCTGGAGGCAGTGAAAAGTAATCATGAATTTAATGAGCCCCAACCCTCAGCCGGCCCGCGTGACAAGCCAGCAGGGAATGAAAATGGACGCGTCCTTGCCACCGAAGAAGATCGTCATTTTCTATTCGTCGATCGGCTACGGGCACATCAGTGCTGCCCAAGCCATAAGGGCGGAGATACATCGGCAATCCCGGAACACCGAGGTGGTTCTGCAGGACATTCGCGCCTTCATGCACCCGCTCTGGCGGCGCGTCGACGAACGCCTGTACTGGTTCGTCGCCAGCAACTTGCCCGAGTGCTTCGAGAGCCTGTTCGACGCGATGCAAACCAGAGGCAACCGCATTCCCTCGCTGTCGATGATGCCCACGGACTACCCGGAGGGGAAAGTTCACGCCTACCTGACCCAACAGGCGCCGGACGTCATCCTGTCGACCCACTACGGCGCTGCCCAGGTGCTGGGAACGCTGCGCGAAAAGGGGTTCCTGGCCAATCGAAGAATCGGATGGCTGCATACGGACTTTTTCGAGGGCTACTTTCCACGTATCTCCAAGCTGATCGATCGCACCTTTCTGGCGCACCCGGAACTGGAATCGCGCTGGCTGGCGGCAGGCGTGCCACCGGACAAGGTAATCACCAGCGGGATGCCGGTGCAGGTCGAGGCGGTGTCCGCAGTCGCTCGCCAGGACATCCGCGCGTGTATCGGGTTATCGCCGGACATTCCCACCCTGACGCTCGCGGGCGGCAAGGAAGGCCGGGGGGACTATGTCGACTTCATCTACAGCGTGATGCGTCATGTTCCCTGCAGCCTGCAGATCATCGCCGCATGTGGCGCGAACGCGAGCCTGCGTGCCAGGCTCAAGGAACTGCGCGGGAGCCTGCCGTCGCGGCTAACACTGAAGGTCGTGGGACTGGTGCCACGATCCGACATGACTGCGTACATGGGCGCCGCCGACGTCCTGATCACCAAGGCGGGAGGACTGACGCTGGCGGAAGCGTTCACGATCGGCGTGCCGACCATCCTCCTCGATGTCATCAGCGGCCACGAGCGCGAGAACGCCGCCCTGTTCGTGCGCCAAGGGCTGGCCAGTTTTGCTGGCAATGCGGAAGACGCGGGAAGACTGGTCGAGGAAATCCTCTCCGATCCGGTCCGACGGGAAGAAATCCTCACCGCCCAACGGCAGTACAGAGAGCGGACGAACATCGTCAGCATCGCCCGGTTCGCACTGGACGACGCAGAGGATCCCGTATATCCATTGCCGACTTACGGGGTCGAAGATGGCGCGCCGGTGCTCGGCATCGACGCAGCGCTCGCACGACTCGACGCCGAGTCATCGGCCGAGGTCGAGTTGCTGCTTTCCTACGCGACCTCGCAGACGCCGGAGCGGATCGTCCGCGAAAATCCGTTCGGACACCTTGCCATCCGTATCGAGGGCGTCGTTTATAGCGCGAACTACATCGCGGACCCTTCCGTCGATCCAAATTTTCTCCAGCACGTGAGCCTTGCGGACTATTTGTACGGTGTCACTCGTCCGTCCCCATCGCAAGTTCATACCAACACCTATGGCATGGCCTACGGCCGCGAGACGCTCGGTTTGCGCGTCCGGGGCGTTCCCCCCGAAAGCCGCGCCGCGATGGTGGCCGAGGCGCGCCGCCAGGAAGGCGCGTTCCGGGATGGCAGCCTGCAATGGCACCGGAGCGATTTCAATTGCGCGGACGTCGTGGCGCAGATGCTTGCGGCCGGTGGCTATGGCCGCCGCTCCCTCGGCAACCGGATAGGGCTGCCGAGCATGCCTTTGGACGTGTTCGAGGGCATCCGAGCACGGTTCGAAGAAGACCCGTCGTTGCAGGAGGAATTGATCGCCTACCGTTTGCTGCCTGGAACTCAGGCGCCTTATCGCTTTTCCCGTTTTCCGCTCTCGATGTGGCAGCCATTGCGCTCGATGGCGCGCGTGCTCAGCGACGCGTCTCGCGACGAGCTTGAGCAGGCAACAACCCGACAGGTCACTGGGTATTTCAGCGATTCCCGGCTTTATGTCGAGGACTTGCGGGCCTGCCGGTCGGCATCGGGAACCGAGGATATCCCGCTTGTCGAGCGTCCTCCCCTGGCACTGGAGGAGGCGATCCTCGCCGACTTGCGGCGTGTGCTCGCGGTGTACTTGGAACTTCCGTTCCAGCGGATCGGGCGCTTGGAGGGTCGCCCTGCCATCAAGGGGTTTGACGCGCTCGTCAATCGGGGACTCGAACTCGCCCGGCTGGCGACGGAGCATGCCGAAGACGGTCTGCTCCGTCTTCGCGCGGACCGGCTACGCGCGCTATTCAACCGGCTCGTGGAAGACTACGGGCAGATCGACCCGCAGCGCTTCGAATTGCGTCACGTCCAGGTCTACTTGGCGCAGCTACGGGCGTTCGAGTCGGTGCTGGGACGGGAGCTGTTGCCCCCGGGCGCTTCGTGGACCGACAGAGTGCGGACATCGCTGCATGTTTGGTGGCGTCCAAAGGTGGTGTTTGCTCGCCGCGTTGCCCAGGTGTATTTCCGCAAAAGAGAGAAGTAACTTGCCTTCACCACGCCCCCATTCAATGTGGCTCTCGCACGTTCTGTCCGGCGCTCTTCTGTCTTTCGGCAGCACAACGGCATTCGGTGCCGATCAGCTCGGCAAACAGTTTCAGATGCGGATGCCCCAGCCGGAGCGCGCTGCCTACGAGGCCGCTCCGCACCGGCCGCCGCAACACTCGCGGCACCGACAAGGCCGCGTCCGCAGAATGGCTGGCCCGCGTCCTGCTAATCACCATTTAAAGTCCAATCGGAAAAACCCGCCCCATGAAAAGAAAAACCCTGCTCACACACATGGCGCCGCTGGCGCTCTACGCTCTCTTGACCGGATGCGGTAAAGCGCCGGAGGCCCCGACTCAAATCGACGCCAAGACCTGGAATCTTCCGGTCATGACGGCGAGCGCCAGTGCACCGGTCGAGTACACTACGGTCGGCTCGGTGGTGTCCGATCAGCGCGTCGAGGTCGCCTCGCGGCTGAGCGGTTATATCCGCGAGATCCAAGTGCAGGAGGGTGAACGGGTGCGGCGCGGCCAGGTGCTTGCCCGCCTCGATGCCGCGGACGTGGAAGGCGGCATCCGCCAAACGCGCGCGGCCCAAGGCGCAGCCGAGGCCGCCTTCCGGGATGCGCAGACTGACCTCGAGCGATTCGAGCGCCTGTTCGAACGCGGCAGCGTCTCGGAAAACGAGATGCGCAAGGTGCGCCTGAAGTTTGACGCCGCCCGCGAGGCCCTGAACCAGGCACGCGCCGGTCTCGACACGGCGCTCGCCCAGCGCGCCTATGCCGAGATCACCAGCCCCGTGGCGGGCACGGTGGTGGCCCGCCTCAAACGGGCCGGCGATCTCGCCGTGCCCGGCATGCCGCTCTTGACCGTGGAGTCGGGGCGCGGCCTGCTATTCGAGACCTTCGTGGCGGAAGGCCAGATCGCCGCCATGGCCGAGGGCAAGCCGGCGGTGGTCAGCATCGACAGCCTGCCCGCGCCCCTGAAAGGCACGGTGACCCGGGTGGTCCCCTCCGGTGACCCGGTCACCCGCAGCTACCAGGTCAAGATCGCCCTGCCAGAGACGGTAGGGCTGATGCCGGGGATGTTCGGCCGCGCGGTCTTCACGGTCGGAGAAAGCCCCTCGCCGGTGGTGCCCCGGCGGGCGCTGGCCGAGCGCGGCGGGCTCACCGGAGTCTTCGTGCTGGATGGCGAAGGCCGGGCGCGCTTCCGCTGGTTGCGCACCGGCCGCGAATGGCCCGACCGGGTCGAGGTAAGCGCCGGTCTGGCGGCCGACGAGCGCTTCGTGGCGGCGGTCGAGCCCGCCCTGCGCGAGGGTGACCGCGTCATGCCGGTGGAGGCGCCGCGATGATCGACCGCAGGCTCAACAGCGCCGGACGCCTGGCCGAGTTCTTCGTCAACTCCAGGCTGACCGTGCTATTCATGCTGGCCTGCGCGCTGCTGGGTCTGCTGGCAATGGCGCTCACCCCGCGCGAGGAAAACCCGCAGATCGTGGTCCCCGGCGCCGAGGTGCGGGTGGCCCTGCCCGGCGCCTCCCCCGAAGAGGTGGAGGAACTAGTGATCCGGCCACTGGAGGGTATCGTCAAGCAGATCCCGGGGGTGGACCACACCTACGCCACGGCAATGAACTCGCTGGGCGTGCTGATGGTGCAGTTCAAGGTAGGGGAGAACAAGGAGAAATCCCTGGTCAAGCTCTACGACCGCGTGCTCGGCCAGCGCGACCGCCTGCCCCTCGGGGCGATGGAGCCGCTCATCCGCAGTGTGGACGTAGACGACGTGCCCATCGTCACGGTCACTCTGGCCTCGGAGCGCTATGACGACTATGCGCTGAAGCGGCTGGCCGACCGCATGCTGGAGGGGCTGCGCAGCCTGGAGGCGGTATCCACCACTTTCGTGCAGGGTGGCCGCGACCGGGAGATGCGCATCGAACTAGACCCGCAGCGCCTGCAGTCCTTTGGCGTGACGCTGGACCAGGTGCGCGCCTTCCTGAGCGCGGGCAACGTCGCCGCCCCCCTGGGCACGGTGGTGCAGCAGGGCGAGAACCGCCAGGTGTACCTGGACGGCTTCCTCGCCTCGGCGGAGGAGCTCGGGCGCCTGATCGTCGGCAACCACGCCGGCCGCCCCATCTACCTGGGCGAGGTGGCGCGCGTCGTCGACGGCCCCCCCGAAGAGCGGGATAAACTGAGCCGCATGGCCTTCGGTCCGGCCGATGCGCGCTTCGGCAAGGTGCAGCAGGCGGAGATGCCGGCGGTGACACTGGCTGTGGCCAAGAAGGCCGGCACCAATGCCGTGGTCGTTGCTGATGAGGTGCTCGCCCGCATCGAGCGGATGCGGGTGCAATTCGTACCGGCCGACGTCGAGCTCGTGGTGACCCGCAACGACGGCCAGAAGGCGGACGCCGCCGTCAACGGCCTGATCGAGCACCTGGGCATCGCCGTGCTGGCCGTGTTCCTGGTGACCGCCGTCTTCCTGGGGCTGAAGGAGGCGCTGATCGTGGGCGTGACGGTGCCGCTGATTCTGGCGCTCACCCTGGGCGCGGCCTATTTCGGGAGCCTGACCATCAACCGCGTCTCCCTGTTCGCGCTGATCCTATCGCTCGGGCTGCTGGTCGATGCCGCGATCGTCGTCATCGAGAACATCCACCGCCGCTACGCCCGCCTCGGCCAGGAGGACAAGGCGCGGGCCACGGTGCAGGCGGTCAACGAGATCGGCTCCCCCACCAACCTTGCGACGCTGGCGGTGATGCTGGTGTTCGGCTCGCTGCTGATCGTCTCCGGCATGACGGGGCAGTATTTCTATCCGGTCGCCTTCAACGTCCCCGTCGCCATGGCCGCCTCCCTGCTGGTGGCCTATGCCGTCGTGCCCTGGGCGGCCAACCGCTGGCTCAAACCGGGCGAGGGGCACGACCTGGAAGACCACGACACCGGGGACCGCCTGCACCGCTTCTACCACGCGCTCATGGCGCCCTTGGTGGACCGCCCGCCCAGACGGCGGGGCGTCTTTCTGCTGGCCGCCCTGGCGATCGTGCTCTCCCTGTTCCAGGCCGCCTGGCAGTTCGTGCGCCCGGCGGGTCTGAGCGGGCCGCAGGCCTGGTTCGGCGTCGAGATGGCGATGATGCCCAAGGACGACAAGAATACCTTCAACATCACCTTCGACCTGCCGGAGACCACCCCGGTAGAAACCACCGATCGCCTCGCCCGTGAGATCGGTGCCCTGTTGCGCCAGAACCCCGACGTGAGCGATTACCAGAGCTGGATCGGCCAGGCCGGTGTGATCGACTTCAATGGCCTGCTGCGCGGCGCCGGCAGCAAGCAGGGACCGCATGTGGGGGAAGTCCGCGTCAACCTCCGGGACAAAACGGCGCGCGACAAGACCTCAATCGATATCGTTCGCGAGCTGCGTCCCGCGGTGCAGGCCATCGCCGCGCGCTTCCCCGGCAGTACCGTGCAGCTGGTGGAAGACCCGCCGGGGCCGCCGGTGCGCGCCACGGTGCTGGCCGAAATCTACGGCACCGACCCGCAGCAACTGCGCGCGCTCTCCGGGCAGGTCAAAGCGGCCTTCGGGCAAACCTACGACATGGTCGAAGTCACCGACACCGAGGTCGAGGATGTGTACCAACACCGCCTGACCGTCGACCGGGAAAAGGCCGCGCTCTCCGGGCTGACCGTCGCCGAGGTGGCCGTCGCGCTGCGCCGCTTGATCGACGGCGAGGCATTGGGGCGCGCCCATGTTCAAGGCGAAAAGAACCCCGTGCCCATCCGCTTGCAAATCCCGCGCAGCCACCAAATCGACCCCGAACTGCTGACACGGGTGTCGCTGACCAATCGGCAGGGCCAGCGGGTGCCGTTGTCGGAACTGGTGCAGGTGGCGCCCGCCCGGGCCGACCGGCCCATCCTGCACAAGGATGGCGAGCGCGTCACCTTCGTGGGCGGCGAGCTCGAATCCACCGCCCCCGTCTACGCGGTGCTCGATCTCGACCGGCGCCTGGACGGCCTGGCGCTGGCCGACGGCAGCCGCCTTGTGACCGGCAACCTGCGCTTCAAGCCGGTGGCGCCCGACACCCTGGACGGCCCCCGCCTGCTCTGGGATGGCGAACTGCGCATGACGCTCGATACCTACCGCGACATGCTGGGTGCCCTGGGGCTGGCGATCACCTTCATCTTCCTGGTGCTGGTGGCCTATTACCAGTCCTTCAGCCTGCCGCTGGTCGCCATGGCGGCGATCCCCCTGGGGCTGGCCGGTGTCTTTCCGGGACACTGGCTCATGGGGCAGCCGTTCAACGCCACCTCCATGATCGGCATCATCGCTCTGGCCGGCGTGGTGGTGCGCAACTCGCTGCTCATCATCGACTTCGTGCTCGACTACCGGCGCCAGGGCATGGACCTGCGCGAAGCCATCCTCGAAGCCGGTGCGGTGCGCCTGCGTCCCATCCTGCTGACGGCGCTGGCCATCGTCCTGGGCAGCGCCGTGATGCTCGCCGACCCGGTGTTCGGCGGCCTGGCCATCTCGCTGATCTTCGGCACGCTGGTCTCCACCGTGCTCACACTGATCGTCGTGCCCCTGCTGCTCTATCTGCTGCTGCGCCACAAACAGCGCAAAGAAGCGGCCACAAAAGAAGGAACAACATGAATTCCGCTCATCACCCAAAAAGACTCCGCGGCCTGCTGCCGCTGGCAGGCCTGGCCGCCGCGCTGCTCGCGGGCAACTCCGCTGCCGAATCCCTGCCGCAGGCATGGGACACCGCCCTGGCCGTGGACCGCGGCCTGAAGGCGGCGCGCGAAAACACCGCCGCCGCCGAGAGCCTGCTGGAGGCTGCCCGATCCAGCAGCCTGCCCAGCGTGAGTCTGGAGGCAGGCTATACCGCCCTCGACAACACGCCGGCGTTCAGGGCCGACCTGCTCGGCCAGTCGCTGCAGATGCCGATGGCCCAGCAAGACAGCGCCGCCTACAAGGCCATGGCGACCCTGCCGCTCTACACCGGGGGCCGCATCGAGCGCGGCATCGATGCGGCGGCGGCGGGCCTGGAGGCGGCGAGGCTGGGCGAGACGGCCGACGTGCAGAACCTCAAGCTGCGCGTGGCCGATGCCTACGTCAACGGGCTGCGCGCCGGCCGGATGCTGAAGGTCGCCGAAAGCCATGTCGAGAGTCTGTCGGCCCATGCTCGCGATGTGGGAAACCTGCACGAGCAGGGCATGGTGGCCAGGAGCGACCTGCTCTCCGTGCGGGTCGCCCTGGCCGATGCACGGCAAAAGGCCCTGCAGGCGGCCAATGCCCTGGATCTGGCCCGCGCGGCCTACAACCGGCTGCTGGGGCGCCCGCTTGACCAGGCCGTCAGCTTGGATGAACTGGCCCCCGATGCGGGTCGGGTACCCTTGGCGCGCTTGACCGAGCGGGCGCTCGTCCAGCGCAGCGAATTGGCCGCGCTGGCCGGACAGATCGAGGCCTTACGCCATCAGGCGGCAGCCGTGCGCGGAGAAAATCGTCCGCAGATTGCGCTGTCCGGCGGCTATGGCTACCAGCAAAACCGCTATCAGGTGCATGAAGGGCAGTGGATGGTCACCCTGGGAGCCCGATGGAACGTGTTCGATGGCGGTGTGGCCGGTCACCGCGCCGGCGCGGTCGAGCGCCAGGCGGCAGCGTTGACGGAGCAGCGCGAGGAGCTCGCCTCGGTGGTCGCCCTGCAGGTGCGCCAGACTTGGCTCGACGTGGAGGAAACGGGAAAGCGCATCGAGGTCACCCGCTCGGCCATCGACCAGGCCGAGGAAAACCTGCGCGTGGTGCGCGACCGCTATGCCAACGGCCTGTCCACCCATACCGAGGTGCTGGACGCCGAAACCCTGCGCGTCAACAGCGAGGCCAATCACGCCGCCGCGCACTATGACGCCGCGCTGGCTGGACTGCGACTGAAGCGTGCCGTGGGCGATCTTTAGAGAGGGAGCCAGCGTGAAGAAGAACATCCCGTTCGTTGGGCTCGTTTCCGGATTGACCGTGCTGGCCCTGCTCGCCGTCGCGGGTTGGTGGTTCTGGCTGCGCACGCCGCCGCTGCCTGATGGACTGATCCAAGCCAACGGCCGTATCGAGGGCGATCACTATGCCGTCGCCGGAAAGATGCCGGGTAAGGTGGCTGATCTCCCTGCCCGCGAAGGGGATAGCACGCAGAAGGGCAAGGTGCTCGCCCGCCTGGACGATGCCCAGGTCCGCGCCAGGCTCGATCAGGCCCGCCAGGCGGCAAGCGCCATGGAGGCGCAATGGCGGGCGGCGCAGACGGCGCTCGCAGTCGCGCGCAAGGACCTGCCCCTGGCGATCCAGACCGCCGAGGCCAACCTCGCCCATGCCCGCGCGCAGCTCGCCTCGGCCCACTCCAGCGCGGAGCAGGCGGCGCGGGATGCCGAACGCTTCCGCCGGCTGGCCGAGGCGGGAACGGTGGATCGGCACCGTTACGAGCAGATGGCGCTCGCCGCCGAGGTCGCGGCCAACCAGGCGCGCTCGGCCGAAGAGGCCGTGCGCGTGGCGGAAAGGCAGCTCGCCCAGGCGCGTCTGGGCGATGAACGGCTGGGCGCCAGAAAGGATGAAGTGAAGGCCCTGGCCGCCCAGCTCGATCAGGCGCGGGCCGCGCTGAAAGAGGCCGAGAGCGTGCTCGCCGATCTCGCCATTGTCGCGCCTGCCGACGGCATCATCACCCAGCGTCTGGTGAATGCGGGCGAGGTGGTCGGCGCGGGTGCGCCGCTTTTCGACGTCGTCGATCTCGACCGCCTCTATCTCAAGGCCTATGTGCCGGAGAAGGACATCGGCAAGGTGCGCCTGGGGCTGCCGGCGCGGGTGTACACCGACGCCTTCCCCGACCGGCCGTTCCCCGCCACGGTGCGCTACATCGCCGCGCGGGCGGAGTTCACGCCGAAGGAGGTGCAAACACCGGACGAGCGGGTCAAGCTGGTCTATGCGGTCAAGCTGTATCTGGATGTAAACCCGGAGCACCGCCTCACGCCGGGGCTGCCGGCCGATGCCATCATCCGTTGGCGCGAGGACACCCCATGGGCGAAGCCGCGCCGCTAACGCCCGCGCCGGCCGTCCGGGTGCAGGGTTTCGGCAAGCGCTATCGCCGGCAGGCGGCGGTCGCCGGGGTCGATCTCGAGGTGCGGCGCGGTGAAATCTACGGCCTCATCGGGCCGGACGGCGCCGGCAAGTCCAGCCTCATGAAGGCCGTCGCCGGGGTGCTCGCCTTCGAGGAGGGCTCGATCGAAATGTTCGGCATCCGCATCGATTCGGAGGCGGCGGCCGAGCGGGTGAAGGGCCGGCTCGGCTTCATGCCCCAAGGCCTGGGCCTCAACCTCTATCCCGAGCTGTCGGTGGAAGAAAACATCGACTTTTTCGCCCGCCTGCGCGGCGTGCCGGCCGCAGAGATTGCCGCGCGCAAGGCGAAGCTCCTGGCCATGACGCGGCTCGACCGCTTCACCGGCCGGCCGATGAAACACCTCTCCGGCGGCATGAAGCAGAAGCTCGGCCTCGTCTGCACCCTGATCCACGAGCCGGAGCTCATCGTCCTGGACGAGCCCACCACCGGTGTCGATCCGGTCTCGCGCCGGGATTTCTGGGCCATCCTCGCCGAGCTGTTGCGCGAGAAAGGCATCACCGCCCTGATCTCCACCGCCTACATGGACGAGGCCGAGCGCTTCCACCGCCTGTCCCTGATGCACGGCGGGCGCGTGCTTGCGAGCGGCGAACCCGATGCGATCCGGGCCCGGACGCCGGGCAGCGTGTTGGAACTCGAGGCCGAGCCGCAGGTGGAGGCGCTGGACCGCATCCAGGCCAGCCTTGCGCAGGCGGAGTCGGTGGGGCCGCGGCTGCGGGTGTTCGTGGACGACGCGGCGCCCGAAGCCGCCGTCGGCACGGTAGCCGGGCTCCTCAAGGGACTGTCTCTGCGGGACCTGCACGCCACCACGCCCGATCTCGAGGACGCCTTCGTCGCCCTCCTGCGCCGGCAGCGGCTGGTCGAGGAGAGGGCCGTTGCCAAACCCCGGGCCGGCGACGGCGATCCGCCTGGCGACGATGTCGCCATCCTCGCCAAGGATCTGACGCGGGATTTCGACGGCTTCCGTGCCGTGGATCGCGCGAGCTTCACCGTCCATCAGGGCGATATCTTCGGTCTGGTGGGCGCCAACGGTGCCGGCAAGACCACGCTGATCAAGATGCTCACCGGCATTCTGCCGCCCAGCGATGGCGAGGGGCGGGTGGCCGGGGCCGACATGCACTTTGCCGCGCAGGCGATCAAGGCGCGCATCGGCTACACCTCCCAGGCGTTTTCCCTGTATCAAGACCTGAGCGTGCTGGAGAACCTGCGCCTCTATGCCCGCATCTACGGCGTAGCGCGGCACGCGGCTGGCGAGCGCATCGAACAGGTGGCGGAGCTGACCGGGCTTACGGGCCGCGAGCGGCAGCTGGCGGGCCGCCTGCCGCTGGGCATCCGCCAGCGCCTGGCGCTCGCCTGCGCCATGGTGCATCGGCCGCGCATCCTGTTCCTGGACGAACCCACCTCCGGCGTGGACCCGATCGGCCGGCGCCGCTTCTGGGACATCCTCGTCCATCTCGCCCGCGTGGAGCAGGTCGCCATCCTCATCACCACCCACTACATGAGCGAGGCCGAGCATTGCGACCGCCTGGCCCTGATGCACGCCGGACGGATCGTCGCCGACGACCCGCCCGCGGCATTGAAGCAGGCCCTGCGCGAGGAGGCCGGCGAGCTGCTGGAGGTCGCCACCGACCGGCCGCTGGCCGCCATGGCGCTGCTGGAGCAGGCGGGCTTCGCGGGGGTGGCGCTGTTCGGCCGGCACATCCATCTGTTTGCCCGCGATGCGCACACCGCGACGCGCGAGATTCAGACCATCCTCGCCGGCCGCGGCATCGGGCTCGCCAGCGTGACACCGCGCCCGCCCTCGCTGGAGGATGTGTTCGTCTACCGGATCACGGCCTTGGAACAGGGGGAGCAGCGGCTATGAACCTCGCACGCATCGCGGCGCTGGCCCACAAGGAGTGGCGCGAGATCGTGCGCGACCGCCTGTTTCTCGCGCTGGCCTTCGTGGTGCCCGCTGCGCTGATGCTGGTCTTCGGCTACGGCCTGTCGCTCGACGTGGAGCATATCCCGTTCGCGGTGGTGGACCATGACCGCAGCGCCCTCTCGCGCGACTACACCCACCGCTTCATCGACTCGCGCTACTTCGACTACCGGGGCCATGTGAAGAGCGAACGCGAGCTCGACCCCCTGCTCGCCGACAGCCGCATCCGCTTCGCCATCGTGGTTCCGCCAAAATTCGAGGAGAACCTCATGGCGGGGCGGCCCGCGGCGGTGCAGAGCCTGATCGACGGCACCTTCCCGTTTCGCGCCTCGACCAGCAAGGGCTACGTCATCGCCATCAACGCGGCCTTCAACGGCGAACTGCTGGCCGCCTATATCAGCCGCCGCTTCGGCGTCGCGCCGGAACGGGCGGCGGCGCTCGCCCAGCCGGTGCGGGTGCAGCTGCGCTATCTCTACAACCAGGAGCTCAAGAGCACCTGGTCGATCGCCACGGCGCTGGTCATGCTGGTGCTGATGGTGGCGCCTCCATTCCTCACCGCGCTGGGGGTGGTGCGCGAGAAGGAGAGCGGCTCCATCTACAACATCTATGCCTCCACCGTCACCCGCGGCGAATTCCTGGCCGGCAAGCTCCTGCCCTACGTGGGTATCTCCATCGTCAACAGCCTCATTCTGTGGGCGCTCGCCACCGGTCTGTTCGGCGTGCCGTTCAAGGGCGATCCGCTGTTCTTCTTCCTCTCCTCGGTGATCTATGTCACCTGCACCACGGGCATCGGCCTGCTCGCCTCGCTCATCGTGCGCACCCAGGTGGCGGCGATGATGCTGACCGTAGTCATGACCATCATCCCCTCCGTGCTGTACTCGGGCCTGCTGGTGCCCATCGCCTCCATGGACCCGCAGGGGCAATTCGAGGCGCACCTGTTTCCCGCCATGTATTTCACCGACATCGCCTTGGGCAGCTTCCTCAAGGGGGTGGGCCTGGAACAGCTCTGGGGCAAGGCATTGGCGCTGGCCATTTACGCGGCCGTGCTGTGGCTGATCAGCTTCGCGCTCTTTCACAAAAGACCGCGCACATGAACTCAAGGTTGACACTCTGGTGGTCGCGGCTGGCAGCGATGACAGTCAAGGAGCTGCTGCAGCTCTTTCGCGACGGCTTTCTGATGTTCGCCATCGTCTTCCTGTTCACCGCCGACATCTACATGACCCGCAATGTGCGCCTGGAGCTCAACCATGCCACGGTGGTGGTGCACGATGCCGACCACAGCGCCGCCTCCCGCGAGCTGATCTACCGCTTCCGTCCGCCTTATTTCCAGCTGGGCGGCGAGATCCAGGACAGCCGCGAAGGGCAGGCGCTGCTGGACCAGGGGCAGGCGCTGGCGGTGCTGGACATCCCTCCCTACTTTCAGCGTGACCTGCAGAGCGGCCGGCCCACGGACGTGCAGGTTCTGGTGGACACCAGCAACACCGTGCTGGGGACGCTGGCCGCCAGCTACAGTGGCCAGATCATCGGTCGCTACGGCTTCGAGGCGGCGCTGGCGCGCATGGGGGCGAGCGAGGCGAGCCTCGACACTGTCCCCATGATCCAGGACCAGCACCGCGTCTGGTACAACCCGAACCAGAACGATGCCTGGTTCATCCCCATCTCGGAGCTGCTGACCGTCATCACCGTCATGGCCATCATGCTGCCGGCCGCCGCCGCGGTGCGCGAGAAGGAGCGCGGCACCATCGAGCAACTGCTGGTTTCGCCGCTGACCCCGGCGCTGATCCTGCTGCCGAAGGTGATCTCCATGACCCTGGTGATCCTCGCGGGCACTGCAATCTCCCTGTTCCTGGTCCTGGTGCCGGTCTTCGGCGTGCCCATCAAGGGCAGCCTGCCGCTGTTCTTCGCCGTGACCACCCTCTACACCGTCGCCACCTCCGGGCTCGGTCTCTACATCGCCACCCTGAGCCGCAACTTGGCCCAGGCGGCGATGCTGGCCATTTTCATCCTTATGCCCATGGTGTTTCTCTCCGGCGCCTGGACCCCGCCCGAGGCTATGCCCGCCGGTTTACGCGAGGCGATGTATCTGTCGCCGCTCTACTACTTCATCGAGATGGGCTACGGCATCCTGCTCAAGGGCGCGGGGCTCGACGTGCTGTGGGATTCGCTGCTGGGATTGACGCTGCTGGGGGTGGGGATCTTCGGTTTTGGCGTGCGCAGGTTCAGGCGGCAGTTTGGCTAGGCCATGACGTGAACCGGGTGACGAGCACCCTCTGTTCATCGGGCCACGTGATGTAGATCAGCTTCTGCCGCGCCGCCATGCGATGACCGATCGTCCCTGTCGATCACCGCGGCGTGCGAGGTGGCCGGCTAAGCGGCGCGGGTAGGGTAGTCCGTGTAGCCTTTCTCGCCGGGAGTGTAGAAAGTGTCGAAGTCCGGCGCGTTGAGCGCCAACCCCTGTTGCCAGCGGGCGGGCAGGTCCGGGTTGGCGAGAAAATCACACCCGACCGCGATCAGATCCGCGCGGCCGGCGTTCAGATCGTCCTGGGCGCGCTGCGCGTCATAAGCGCCGACCAGGATGACGGGGCCGCCGAAGGCCGCGCGCATGGCCTGCTTGATCTGCTCCGGCACTGCAGGCGCGCCCATGGCAGAACGATCCACGATGTGTAGATACGCCAGCCCCAGCTTGCCCAATTGCTCGGCCAGGTAGGTGTAGTCGGCCTCCATTTCCGCGTAAGGCGGCATGTCGTTGAACACGCCGTAGGGCGAGAGGCGAATGCCCACCCTGGAGGCGCCGATGGCCTCGGCCGTGGCCCTGGCCACTTCCAGCACGAAACGGGCGCGGTTTTCGATCGGGCCGCCGTAGTCGTCGCTGCGCTGGTTGCTGGTGGGGCGGATGAACTGCTCCAGCAGGTAGCCGTTGGCGCCGTGCAGCTCGACCCCGTCGAAACCGGCAGCAATGGCGTTTTGGGCCGCCTTGACGAAATCCTGCCGGGTGCGGGCGATGTCGTCGAGGCTCATCGCCCGGGGCGCCGGGTGCGGCTGCATGCCGGCGCGGTCGGTGTAGATCTCGCCGGCGGCGGCGATGGCCGAGGGAGCCAGTACCTGCGCGCCCTGCGGCAGATTGTGCGGATGGCCAATACGTCCGGTGTGCATGAACTGGACGAAGATCTTGGCGCCGCGGCTGTGAACCGCGCCGGTGACGCCCTTCCAGCCGGCCACCTGGGCCTCTGAGAACAGCCCTGGAATGCGCGGATAACCCAGGCCTTCGGGCGAGGGGCTGGTGCCTTCGGTGATGATCAGCCCGGCCAAGGCGCGCTGCGCATAATACTCGGCCATCAGCGCGTTGGGCAGATTCTCGATGGCGCGGTTGCGCGTCATCGGCGCCATGACGATGCGGTTCTGTAGCCGGTGGCCGGCGACGGTGGCCGGTGAGTACAAATCACGGTTGTTTTGAGTCACTGCTTTCTCCTCATTCATGGATGACGATGGTTGAAGGTAGATTTATATGGCCGCAGGCAAAGTCCCAGGAGGTGCGCAGGATGCCCAGCAGGATGTCGATCTCGGCGATGTCCCGGGGCGCGTAGGCCATCACGGCATTGGCCGGGATGTAGCCCGCCTCGGCCATGGGATGTGGCTCGCCCCAGCCTTTGCTGACCAGCTCCAGGGGCAGAATCAGGTGCATCGAACCGTCATCAGCCGGATGCACATGGGCGAACTCGCGACCGACCATGAAGGCTTGGGGCGGACCACATGCGCGCTCATGGGATAGCACCAGAGCCTCGGCCCCGGGGACCGAGATTCTCGATGGCTCGCTGCGCACGAAGGCAACTCGATGCGTGTACCTTGAAGGTCCGGTGCACCTCCGGAGCGCTGTTCTGGCTGATCTGGGTGTGCGGTGCACAAGGCGTGGTCCGCGGACGTTCGCCCGGGCGTGGCGGAAATTCGAAGCTCATGGCCTGCCTCCATACCTCCATATTCAAAGGCACTCTCCACGGTGCCCATGACGTGATCTTCCAGCATCTTGCGGCGTGGCTCGCCAGCGGCGGCGCCAGCCACCACATGCAGGGGTAACAGATGTTCCTCACGCGTGTCGGCGGCGACCGCCTCCAGCCAGGCATCGAATTCACGGCTCGCACCCGGCTGCGCCCGTGCATACCCGCTATCATCTCCTGCATGTTGTGGAAGCTGTTGTCCGAGCCGATGATCAGCACCCCTTCCTCGCGCAACGGGGCGAGCGCCGCGCCTGCGGTCAAGTGAACGTCGAGGCCGAGGCCGGCTTTGAGCGACGTCTGCGCGCATGGAAATCTTGCTTTGGGAGGGGCGATCTTCAGTGGCACGAACACCCCGTGGTCGAAGCCCTGTCCGTCGAAGGCGGTGGCGATGGCTGCGGCCTCGAGCAGCCCGCTCGCTCGGCCAGCCATGGCGCACCCGGCGCCGGCCAGGTGAGTTCGTAAGTGTCGGGTGGATCCAGCCCATGAAAAAACGGGGCCCGCCGCAGTGAGGGAGGTAGCGCGTGGGCTGGCGGCGCATGGGCTCAGCTTGTCAGGGCCGTGCGGTTCACCGCCAGCCAGTCGCCCAGGCTTTGCGGTTCACGGCCAGCGAAGTATGTCACCGCATCGGTGACCACGTTCATGTGCCCTGCGCGCACGTTGGCATCAAAGGCGACCATGAGCTCAACGAATGGGTGGGGACCCCTGCGTCGCGCATCCCGGCCGCGAGCGCGTCGTCGGAGACCTTGACCACCTCGATGGGCTTGCCCAGTTGCTTGCTGGTCGCGGTTGCCAGCGCGTCAACGGTCAAGGCCACAGGGCCGGTGATGTCCTGGATCGATGACTGGTCCTCTGTGAGCAGGGCGCCTGTGGCCGCTGCCGCGCAGTCGAGGCGCGTCACATAGCCCACTGTCCCATCGCCGGCAGCGGTGTACCAGCGCCCCGACGCAAGCACCGAGGGCATCGTGAACAGCAGGTTGTCGAAATACCAGTTGTTACGCAGAATGGTGTAAGGGATGCCGGTGGCGATGACCGCCTCCTCACTGCTGCGATGGTCCGGCGCGAAGGGGATCAGACTTTCAGGTCCAGGGTTGGTCATCGAGGTGTAGAGGATATGCCCGACGCCAGCCTTGGCGGCCGCCTCGATCGCCGCCTTCTGCTGGCGGGCGAGCTTGCCAGGTTCACCCAAAGCATCGGTGGCAACGATCAGCAATCGATCGATACCCTCGAAGGCTTCGTCCAGGCTGACTGGGTCGTCGAAATCCACCCTGATTTTTGACTCGGCGAGCCCGCTGATCCGCACCGGGAACCGGCTCCCTGCGGTCACGTACCGGGCGCCTTGGGCGTTGAGCGCCCGCAGCACCTGAGTGGCAAACTTGCCCGAAGCGCCGGTGATGAAAATCCGTGCGTCGCGAAAATGGGGCATAGCATTACCTTTCAGGTTACAATAAAGAACTTGGTGCA
Organism: Aromatoleum tolulyticum; assembly: GCF_900156155.1. GTDB lineage: Bacteria > Pseudomonadota > Gammaproteobacteria > Burkholderiales > Rhodocyclaceae > Aromatoleum > Aromatoleum tolulyticum. Next base: position 379,420 of record NZ_FTMD01000001.1, on the reverse strand, counting down.
TTCTAGGAACTGTCGTCAAACTGCACAAGAAGGCACGCGTATGTCGCAAGGTAATCATAAGGGAACCACTCCACTGCCTTTGCCCACCCACGGCGAAAGTTGCCCGGTGCGTGATGTGCTTGATCGGCTGGGGGACAAGTGGTCGGTCTTGATTTTGATCACCCTTGCCAACAACTCCATGCGCTTCAATGAACTCCTCCGCGCCGTACCCGACATCTCCCGTCGAATGCTCGCCGAAACCTTGCGTCATCTCGAACGCGACGGGCTCGTCTGGCGCGAGGTGACCTCCACCACGCCGCCAGCGGTGCGTTACGGACTCACGGCGCTCGGTACCTCGCTTATGCCCCCGCTCACCGCACTCATCGCTTGGGCGGAGCACCACCAGCCGGCGATCGCCGTCGCACGTGCCAGATTTCAGGCGCAAGTGCCGACGCAAGCGTCAGTCAGGTAGGCCAAGCGTAACCGGTAACTGCCCGGCGTACTTGCCTACGCCTGTGGATTTTGCAAAGGCGATCGGAGAGGATTGCTAGCGAAGAGTTGCTTCCACATGCGTGGCGTCAGTTCGTGGACCTGACTGGCCGGATGCTGACCAACTCGCTGCAGGACATCGACCAGATAGTCATACGAATCGATTTCGTGCAGGCGGCAAGTGACGATCAGGCATCTGCATGATGCCGACCTGCCTGGCGCCGAGTTCGGTCCAGCAGAACAGCCAGTTCCGGCGCTTATCGAAATATTTCGATAAGCGCCGTTATCCTCGGTCAACTATTAGGCAAGCTACGCCGTCGCGAGCGTTCTCCTGTACGGTGGTCCGCATGCACAGGTTTGCATAATTCAGAGGCTTTCGAGGAATTTGAGGACGGCGTCGCTTGGGCGATAGCGTTTGCGTTTGGTCTCCGGGGGCGCGAGGGTCGCGAGGGCACGTTCCTTCATTGCCAGATCAGCCTCGACATAGCCATGGGTCGTGACCGGGCTCTCGTGACCCAGCCACAAGGCGATGACCGTGATGTCGACACCGGCCTGCACAGATGCATGGCCGTCGCGTGCCTCCAGGAATGGGGCGATATTCTGCGCCCCGCCAGCCGCGGACACTGCGTCGTCGCGGCCGTGATCGCGAGGGCAAGTCGGTCGGCCACATTCGTGCGAGTCATCGGTCGCCCGCTGCGGTTGGGGACCAGGGGCTGGTCTGCACGCAAGTCTGCATACTTCAACCAGTGACCGATTTCGGCCGCCGTCTCCTTCCACAGCGGCACGGTTCGTTGCTTGCGCCCCTTGCCCTGCAAGCGCACCGAGGACGTCGTGGCGAGCGTGACATCGGCCACCCGGATGCCGATCATTTCGGAAACTCGCGCGCCGGTGTTGTAGAGCAACGCGAACATGACCCGATCACGGTGACCACATCAGGTGCTCGTGTCGGGGGCGGCGAGAACGCCTTGAACCTCATCGCGGGAGAGATACTCGAGCAGGGGCCGCTCGAAGCGTTTCATGGGTATCGCCAGGACCTGCTGTGCGTGTAGATGTGCGGGACGAGGCGCCGGTGCGCCGGGCCGAAGAGCCCCTGCGGCGGCATCTCCGTCGCCGGATCGTCGCGCAGGCAGAAACGTGCGAAGCCACGCAGAACCTCGATACGACTCGCCCACATGAGCGGATTCCGCCGCCGCGAGGAGCGGGCCCATGCGATGGCCAGCGCCACCGTCAGGTGATCTGCCGTGCCGGCTTCGTCAGCAAAGCGGGCAAACGATTGAAGCTGCGTGGCATCGATGCTGAGCTTGAATCCGTGACGACGCCGATACGCCAGATACGTCTCGACCCGAGTCATCCATGAAACCAGGGCGTTCATGGCAGACTCCCGGGCCACAGCAGGGCCACGGTCCACAACCCTTCCAGATCGACGCGGGCGTAGGTGTTGGCCGTGTCGAGGCTTTGGTGGCGCAGAAGATCGGCGATCTCTTTGACGGAAGGCCGAGCGCCTGTTCGACGTGCTCGATCCTGCGACTCACGAAGAACGGGAAACAGATTTCGTCGAGTTCCCCGTAGACCGGCTAGAGGTACGCCGCTTTCAACTTCCCCGGCCCGGCACGCCGTGCCTTGATCGGCGTCTCGTCCATCGCCTTGACGCACGAGGCGCGAATCGAGTCGAACTGCGCGGTGTAGATCGGCTCGAGCAACCCGATGCCTTGTTGCCCGATTCTAGGCCTTGCAGTTCGACGCACTTGAAAGGCGGGGCCGGCGTGTCAGTTGAGCAGAGCGTGCTTCCAAATGTACGCCCCTGAGCAGGGTTCGTCTTCCCGCAAGATCGTCGCTTGGGCCAGTCGTTCGTACCAGAGCACTTAGTGGCGCTCTTGCAATGCTGCACTGCAGCGTGCAAACATCCAAAAAATCGATTATCGTTAATCGACATTCGTGACAAGTCCGTCGCCAGTCGAGCAGCAGCGCCGCCACAAGTGCGATGTGCTGTCTCTAGGCGATTTCGAAGTTCAATTTTCAGAAAAGATATAGGTGAGAAGAGCGATGAATCAGCCAGCGTTGGGTAAAGAGGCAATTGGCATTGACCTTTTTGCGGCCGATGTTGCGTCGCCTAAAGGAAAGCCGCGCAGTCTGATTGAGTCAGTTATGCATAGGCTTCGATGCGAAATTGTGCAAGGAGTCTTGTCGGCAGGATCGAGACTGCTGATTGATGACCTTCAGCGGCGTTTCGATGTAAGTGGCGGGACAGTGCGTGAAGCCCTGAGCCTCCTGGTTTCTGACGGCTTGGTGCATGCCAAGACACAGCGAGGCTTTTTCGTGGCGCCAATGTCGTTGCAAGACTTGGAGGGCCTCACTCGAACCCGCATAGCGCTTGAGTGTGAATCTGTTCGCGAAAGTGTGAAGTGCGGTGGCTCTGAATGGGAGAGCAATTTGGTTGCCGCATATAGCGAACTCACTCGGTCCGATGAGCACGTAATGCGTAATCCGGACGACGAGTTTGACCGATGGGAGATAGCGAATCGCAATTTCCACCGTTCACTTATTAGCGCCTGTTCGTCCGATTGGACCTACAGATTCTTGGCTGTTCTGAATATTCACCTCGAGCGTTACCGGCGCCTTACGTCGACCCACACTTTGCCCGAGAGAAATGTCCACGCGGAGCACGAGCTCATTTTTCAAAGCGCGCTTGCGCGTGACGCAGAACAATGTTCCCTTCTGCTGCGTCAGCACATTGAGTCGTCAGTCAGTGTAGTTCGGCAGTTTGCATTGCTGCGGTGAAGCACCTACGCCGCAAGTTTAATTTATAGGTGCGTTTAACAGCTCTTCACCAAGGGCAATTGAGGAGACAAATATGAGTTCGTCAATTAACGAAGTTTCACAAGCCACGATTAGGCTTTCTCGAAAGTGGACTCCCGAGGAGATTCGTGGCCTCGTCGATCAAGAGCAAGGACTGCTTGATCCCCGTATCTATAGTGATCAGGATCTGTATGAGCTGGAACTGGAACGAATTTTTGCTCGTTCGTGGCTGCTTGTGTGCCACGAAGGACATATTCCAAATCCGGGTGACTATATAACGACGTATATGGGTGAAGACCCGGTGATCGTGGTTCGGCAAAAGGATCGCTCCATCAAGGTATTTCTGAATCAGTGCCGTCACCGTGGGATGGTCATTGAGCGCTCAACTTATGGTAATGCAAAGTCCTTTACTTGCACCTATCACGGCTGGGCGTACGACATTGCAGGCAATCTTGTCAATGTTCCGTTTGAAAAGGAAGCCTTCTGTGACAAGAAAGAAGGGGACTGTGGTTTCGAAAAAGCCGACTGGGGTCCGCTGCAGGCGCGGGTAGATACCTACAAGGGTTTGGTATTCGCCAATTGGGATGCAAAGGCGCCGGCCTTGATGGACTATCTCAGTGACGCCACGCCATATATGGATGTGATGCTGGACCGTACCGAGGCTGGGACTGAAGTGATTACCGGGATGCAGCGGACCGTTATTCCATGCAATTGGAAATTCGCAGCCGAGCAGTTTTGTAGCGACATGTATCACGCGTGCACTATGTCGCATGTGGCCGGTGTCGTTTCCAGCCTACGTCCCGATCAAGACCTATCCGACGTAAAGCTGCCTGTCACTGGGAACCAATTCCGTGCAGCGTGGGGTGGTCATGGAACGGGGTGGTTCAATGACGACTTCTCCCTGCTGTACGCAATTATGGGGCCTAAAGTTGTGGACTATTGGACAAAGGGTCCGGCCGCTGAACGTGCACAGGCGCGGCTCGGTAACAAACTGCCTGCGAACCGCATGGTTGCTCAGCACATGACCATCTTCCCGACCTGTTCATTCCTGCCGGGCATCAATACTGTTCGTACTTGGCATCCACGTGGACCGAACGAACTCGAAGTCTGGTCGTTCATCGTAGTCGATGCTGATGCCCCCGAGGAAATCAAGGATGAATATCGCCGAATGAATATCTTGACCTTCAACCAGGGTGGAACTTTCGAGCAGGACGATGGTGAAAATTGGGTTGAAGTGCAGCGTGTTTTGCGGGGGCATGTGGCCCGCAGCCAACCCTTCTGTGCATCAATGGGTGTCGGTAAACCAAATGCAAACAATCCAGATTTCCCAGGGAAGACTAGCTACGTCTACGGCGAGGAGGCTGCGCGCGGCTTTTATCACCATTGGAGCCGCATGATGTCCGAGCCGAGTTGGGAAACCCTCAAGCCGTAATTTACTACCGGCCACATTGCTATTCGTTCCGCACTAACCAAACAGATCAACTTGTCAGGCCAGTCTTGCTGATACTTCGATCCAAACGAAATGATGGAGACGTTCCATGTCCATAGAATTGACACAACCGTTTAATTATCTCGAAAAGCCTGTGAGTCTTGAGCTCCAAAACGCAGTCGAACAGTTTTACTATCGGGAAGCGCAACTTCTTGATCATCGTAAATATCAAGAATGGTTAACCCTGCTCACTGAGGACATCCATTATTGGGTTCCAATTCGGACCACTCAGACCACAAAAAATTCGAACCTGGAGTACTACGGTCCGGGATGTAACGCCCACTTCGACGAAGACCACAGTCGATTGACTGCCCGTATCCGTGGCAGGTTGTCAGGCCTTAACTGGACCGAAGACCCCCCTTCCCGATCCCGTCACATGATCACTAATGTGATTGTGCGCGAAGTGTCAGCTGAGAAGCTCGAAGTGAGTTCCGCCTTCTTGTGCTATCGCAATCGTCTTGAACGAATGACTGACATTTACGTCGGGGAGCGTCGCGATATTCTCCTACGGGCAAATGATGGTCTGGGTTTCAAGATCGACAAGCGCACAGTATTGCTCGATCAAGGCACGATCACGGCCAACAATCTGAGCATGTTCTTCTAAGGCTGGGGTATCGGAGAACCGACGACAGGGTTCGCACCGGGGGTGTGAATCCTGTCGTTCAGGAGGAAGCAATGAACGATAAAGCAATCCGCTGGTTCCTGGCTGCAATCGGCATTTTTTATTTACTAAATTTTTTGGGACTGCTTCCTGCCCGTAGTGCTGCCGTCCTGATGCTGATGTACCCCTCTGTCGGAAATGGCTTTCAAGGGGAACTCATGATGCTACTTCAGGATGCGTGGCTCGTGGTCGGGATGCAGCTTGGCGCTGTGGGGGTGCTCGCTCTTTGGGCCCTGCGCGAACCCATTCGCTATGCAGGCATTATTCCTGTCGTTGTGTTCATCGAGATTTTCGACGCAATGTGGGATGTCTATAGCATGGTCTTAAGTAGCGAGACCCTGTGGTTTGGGCTTACTACACTTGCTATTCATTTGGTGTGGATCATATGGGGAATCAGCCTCTGGCGCCAGGTAGGCGACCGCTTGAGTCAACCCCGTGCTGTTGATGCAGAAAGAAATTGAGCGGATTGAAAAGTTAAGTCCAATCTACGAGGTAAGGAATTATGGGTTTTGAGAAAGTTTGTGAGGTTAGTGATATCCCTGTCGGCGAAGCGCTCAAAGTTTCTGGCGAAGAATTCGATGTGGCGATCTTCAATGTAGACGGAGAACTATTTGCAACACAAGATCGTTGCACTCACGGCGATTGGTCTCTGTCCGAAGGAGGGTACTTGGACGGGGATGTCGTTGAGTGTTCGCTGCACTGCGGGAAATTCTGCGTTCGGACAGGAAAAGTCAAGGCATATCCACCGACTGAACCGCTGAAAGTCTTTCCGATACATGTAGAAGGAAATGCTGTTTACATTGATTTTAGCGCCGGAGATATTGCCCAATGATCAAGAGTATCGTCATTGTTGGCGCGGGACTCGCCGGGACAACGGCTGCGCGCGCCCTTCGTGCAAGGGGATATGCCGGGCGGATTCATCTGATCGGCAATGAATCCCAGCTGCCCTATGATCGCCCATCATTGTCAAAAGGGGTTCTAGGGGGGGCGCAGGAGATACCGCCTCTGCTGATGGAGGCCGCGTGGTTTGAGAGCGAAGGGATTGAACTGCATCTGGGCGACCCCGTATTTGCGATCAACGCCAAGGAGCGCCTTGTAACCCTGCACTCAGGTTTGAGCCTGGACTTCGACCGGCTTTTGTTCGCCACCGGAATGCGACCGCGCAAGCTGTCTATTCCTGGCGGCAATCTGGAAGGCGTGTTCAGCCTTCGCAACTTCGCGGATTGCGCCGCGTTACGCCAGGCCTTCACGGCGGCGAAATCGCTCGTAATTATCGGTGGCGGTCTGATCGGCTGCGAAGTGGCGACCTCCGCGCGCAAAGCGGGACTTGAAGTCACGATCCTGGAATGCGCCGATGAGTTACTGACGCGCGTTCTAGGCCGGCAAATTGGCGCGTGGTGCCGCGAGCAACTCGAGGCAATGGGCGTTCGCATCGAATTGAATGCGCATATTTCGCATCTTAGCGGTGAGCGCAGTGTGCGTTCGCTGGTGTTTGCTGATGGCAGAGAGGTGGAAGCCGAACTCGTATTGGTCAGCATTGGCGGCGATCCGGAAGATACCCTGTTGAATGCAGCTGGCGTCGCCTGCAATCAAGGCGTAGTTGTCGATGCGTGCGGACAAACATCATCGCCCGATATTTACGCCGCTGGCGACGTAGCTGTGTGGCCCCTAAGGCACGGGGGCCGCCGCGCGCTAGAGACCTATATCAACTCGCAGCAACAGGCGGAAGCGGCGGTAGCCGCGATGCTAGGCGAATACAATCCGGTGCCCCAAGTCGCTACATCGTGGACCGAGATCGCAGGGCACCGCATCCAGATGATTGGGGATATGCAGGGACCCGGTGAATATGTGCAGCGCGGCGAGTTCGAACCCAATCAGCAAACCGTGCTGTTCCGGGTTTTGGACGGCAAGGCGCTGGCTGCGGTGGCGATTAATTCGACCAAGGACTTCGGTGGCGTAAGCCGTTTAGTGATGTCCGAAATAGAGATAGTGCCTGACCACCTCGCTGATACGGATATCAGCATCCGCGAACTACTCAAGGGGAATGCGGCGCGAACCGTAACCGCCTAGATGATGACTACGGACAAAATATGGAATGTATGTCGCGCTTCAATTTGGGGATAGCAAAATGAATCTGAAAGATCAGGTTGTCTTTATTACAGGCGGTGCATCTGGGCTTGGTCGTGCGCTCGTCGAACGCTTCGTTACAGAAGGTGCAAAGGTAGGGGTGCTCGACAGATCCGAGAAAGGCATCCAAGAACTAGAGTCGATGCATCCAGGGCGGGTGATCGGAGTCGCGGGTGATGCCCGCTTGCTGGCTGACAATAAAACCGCAGTCCAGCGGTGCGTGGATTCCTTTGGAAAGATCAATACTCTGATTCCCAATGTTGGAATCTGGGATTACAACACCCCGTTGGTGGATATCCCAGACGAAAGGATCGATGAGTCTTTCGACGAAATCTTTCAAATCAATGTCAAATCCGGTCTCCTCGCGGTGAAGGCTGCTCTTCCTTATCTCGTTTCGAGTCGGGGGGGGGTGATATTCACGATTTCAAATGCTGGCTTTTATCCCAATGGCGGCGGCCCGCTATATACCGCATCGAAGCATGCACTGATTGGTGTTGTAAAAGAGCTTGCTTTTGAACTGGCCCCCTATGTCCGCGTCAATGGTGTAGCGCCTGGAGGCATGGCAACGGATTTACGCGGCCCGCAATCGTTGGGCATGGGGGATCGTTCCATTTCGAGTATTCCGCTTGGCGAATTACTTGAATCCGTCCTCCCAATTGGTCGAATGCCCGATGTGAGGGAGTACACCGGAGCGTATGTATTTTTTGCCAACCACGGAGATGCAGCTCCAGCCACCGGCGCTGTTCTCAACTACGACGGTGGGATGGGCGTTCGCGGCCTCTTCTCTGCAGTTGGTGGCAAAGATCTTGAAGAGAAACTGAAACTACAGAAGTGATTCATAACTAACCAAGGAGAAATAGGATGGAGATCAAGGCATTGGGTTATATGGGGTTTTCCGTAAACGATGTTCCGGAATGGCGGCGGTATCTCACCAAGCTGGCCGGTTTGATGGAAACGCCATGCTCAACAGATGAACAGGCCCGTTTTCGAATGGATTCGAGAAGCTGGCGTATTGGCGTAGAACAAGGCGACTTGGATGATCTGGCATTTGCAGGATTTGAAGTTGCTAATCCTAGTGCTCTAGAAAAAATGCGTGTCCGACTTCAGGAAGCTGGAGTAAAAATCATAAGCGATGTTGGCGATCTCGCGAAAAAGCGCGATGTGCTTGATCTGATTGCCTTCAAAGACCCGTTCGGCATGCAAATAGAAATCTTCTATGGCGCGGGGGATTCCTACGAAAAACCCTTTGTTTCGCCAACCGGCGTAACAGGCTTTCAAACGGGAGACCAAGGGTTGGGGCACTATTTTTATGCCGTTCCAGATGTTGTCAAGGGTTTGTCATTTTACGTTGACGTGCTTGGCTTTAAATTGTCGGACGTAATCGATATTCCTTTAGGTCCGGATATGACGGTACGTGGCCACTTTCTGCATTGCAATGGACGTCACCATACCATGGCAATCGCTGAAGCCCCCATGCCTAAGCGCATCCACCATTTCATGCTCCAAGCCGCCACGCTGGATGACGTTGGGCATGCATGTGATCGTTTGGACGGTTTTGATTACCAAACTACCGATTCCAATCTTGGAGTTGCTGAAGAAAAGCCCAATAGCTACCTGACCACCACTATTGGCCGGCATGTAAACGACCATATGGTTTCATTTTATGCCCGGACGCCATCAGGATTCGAAATGGAATTTGGTTGGGGCGCTCGTGCTGTTGACGATTGCAACTGGACAATGACCCGCCACAGTCGCACAGCCATGTGGGGGCACAAGTCGCTCCGGAAACAAAAATAGCGTGTGATCAAACTATTCTTCCCAAACGGTGGATTTTCAGATGTTTGGGGGGAATAGGAAAACGCCTTTAGGACAAAGTGATAGCTGAATGATTTTCTAAACAAAAGCTATCGGTCTATGACGGCAGACGGGTGATTTACTAAAGTTCCGAATAGGAGATTGAATGGCATGATGGATGAAGATATTGTCACCAAGCTGGGAGACGAGCTTTACGACGCATTATGTGCAAAAAGAATGCTCGAGCCTTTGAGCAACCGTTATCCCGGTATCTCAGTTGATGACGCTTACAGAATTCAGTTACGGATGATTTCCTGCCGCCAAAAAGCAGGAGAGAGAATTGTTGGAAAGAAAATTGGAATCACAAGTCGGCCTGTAATGGATCTGCTCAAGGTCTATCAGCCTGATTTTGGGTATTTGCTCGATGGAATGTCTATCTGTGACGGAGCGCGCATTCCAATTGAATCGCTTATTCAGCCCAAAATTGAAGGCGAAATTGCCTTTGTGTTAAAGCGCGACTTGATGGGGCCAGGAATCAGCGCAGCCGACGTCCTTGCGGCTACCGATTTTGTTATGCCTTGCTTTGAAATTGTCGATTCGCGTATTCGGGACTGGAAAATCCAGATACAGGATACGGTAGCAGACAACGCTTCCTGCGGCCTATTCGTGCTCGGAAACACCATGGCCGATCCGAGGAAGCTTGATCTAACAACTTGTGGCATGGTCTTGGAAAAAAATGGTGAGATTGTGGCGACAGGAGCAGGGGCGGCGGCGTTGGGGTCTCCTATCAATGCTGTAGTTTGGTTGGGGAATACACTTGGTGGCCTGGGAATTCCACTTAAGGCAGGAGAAATTATTCTTTCTGGGGCGCTTGCGAGTATGTTTAGTATTCATGCAGGCGACCATTATCGTGTGGCAATTGGAGGTATCGGTAGTTGTTCCGTCTCCTTTGTCTGACTGGATAGCCATTGACGTGGGGTTATTGGACGCCACTAAGTCACTATGCCACTCCGTGTGTTGCGGTATTCCTCAGCAATACTGATTTCCAATAGGCTAAGTTTGCAGGGGGACGTGCCATGCAAATAACGCCACCGCCAAAAGAATTGTGTATATGTGCATGTCAAATCTATGCTTTATGAATTGGAGTTTTAATGAACAAGATTAAGTGCGCCCTGATCGGCCCGGGCAACATCGGCACCGATCTTCTGTACAAACTTAAGCGCAGCCCCTTCCTCGAACCGGTGTGGATGATCGGCATCGACCCCGAATCCGAAGGCCTCAAGCGCGCCGCCGACATGGGCCTCAAGACCTGTGCCACCGGCGTCGATGGCTTCCTGCCGCATGTCCTCGCCGATAGCATCCAGATCGCCTTCGATGCGACCAGCGCCTACGTCCATGCCGAGAATAGTCGTAAGCTCAATGAGCTCGGCGTCCTGATGATCGACCTGACGCCGGCGGCCATCGGCCCCTACTGCGTGCCGCCGGTCAACCTCGTCGAGCACGTCGGCAAGCGCGAAATGAACGTCAATATGGTCACCTGCGGCGGACAAGCCACCATCCCGATGGTCGCTGCCGTCTCCCGTGTCCAGCCGGTCGCTTACGGCGAAATCGTCGCCACTGTCTCTTCGAAGAGCGCCGGCCCCGGCACCCGCAAGAATATCGACGAATTCACCCGCACGACCGCCGGTGCCGTCGAAAAGGTCGGCGGCGCCAAAAAAGGCAAGGCCATCATCATCATCAACCCGGCCGAACCACCGCTTGTCATGCGCGACACCGTGCATTGCCTGACCGAAACCGCGCCCGATCAGGAAAAAATAACTGAATCCATCCACGCCATGATCAAGGAAGTCCAGAAATACGTGCCGGGCTATCGCCTGGTCAACGGCCCAGTATTCGACGGCAACCGTGTGTCCGTCTACATGGAAGTCACCGGACTCGGGGATTTCCTCCCGACCTACGCCGGTAACCTCGACATCATGACTGCTGCCGGTGCCCGTACCGCCGAAATGTTCGCCGAAGAAATTATTGCTGGTCGCCTCACCCTCGAACCCAAGGTTGCTACCGGTTCCCCCAAACTGGCCGGTTGCGGTTCCAACTGATACGGAGAAAATAATCATGACCGCCAAAGGCAAGACCGTTACCGTCCACGACATGACCCTACGCGACGGGATGCATCCCAAGCGCCACCTGATGAGCCTCGACCAGATGGTGTCCATCGCCACCGGCCTTGATGCCGCTGGCATTCCGCTGATCGAAGTCACCCACGGCGATGGCCTCGGTGGGTCATCGGTCAACTACGGATTCCCGGCCCATACCGATGAAGAATACCTCGGCACCGTCATCCCCAAGATGAAGAACGCCAAGGTCTCCGCCCTGCTGCTCCCCGGCATCGGCACCGTCGACCACTTGAAGATGGCGCGCGACCTCGGCGTCAACACCATCCGTGTCGCCACCCACTGCACCGAGGCTGACGTCTCAGAGCAGCACATCACCATGGCCCGCAAGCTCGGCATGGACACCGTCGGTTTCCTCATGATGAGCCACATGAACAGCGCCGAAGGCCTGGTCAAGCAGGCCAAATTGATGGAAGGCTACGGCGCCAACTGCATCTACGTCACCGACTCGGCCGGTCACCTGCTGCCGGAAGGCGTCAAGGAACGTCTCGGTGCTGTGCGCGCTGCCCTCAAGCCGGAAACCGAACTCGGCTTCCACGGCCACCACAACCTGGCCATGGGCGTCGCCAACTCCATCGCCGCCATTGAAGTCGGCGCCAACCGCATCGATGCTGCTGCGGCCGGCCTCGGTGCCGGTGCCGGTAATACGCCGATGGAAGTCCTGATCGCCGTGTGCAGCCTGATGGGCATCGAAACCGGTGTCGATGTCGCCAAGATCACCGACGTTGCCGAAGACCTCGTGGTGCCAATGATGGACTTCCCGATCCGCATCGACCGTGATGCGCTGACCCTGGGTTATGCCGGGGTCTATGGCTCCTTCCTGCTCTTTGCCAAGCGGGCATCCGCCAAGTACGGCGTGCCGGCCCGCGACATTCTGGTCGAGCTGGGCCGCCGCGGTATGGTCGGCGGGCAGGAGGACATGATCGAGGATACCGCCATCACCATGGCCAAGGATCGCTCTATTGCCTCCGCATAATGCCACTTGGCGCTGAGCCTTTTATATATTTAACAGGGGGAGAGATGCAAATGAATCAATATACGGAATCTACAACCAGCAGGTTTGCCAAGATCAACGAGAAGGGATTTGAAGACTTCCAGGTTCATTTCAACGAAGCTGGCGACGGCGAGGCCGTCATCATGTTGCACGGTGGTGGGCCCGGGGCAGGTGGATGGAGTAACTATAGCCGCAATCTGGGCCCGCTGGTTCAAGCAGGTTATCGCGTGATTTTGAAGGACTCACCAGGATTTAATAAGTCTGACCCCGTCGTAATGGACGAACAGCGAGGTCTGGTGAACGCACGCGCCGTCAAGGGTTTGATGGATGCCCTAAACATCGAAAAAGCGCACCTGGTGGGCAACTCGATGGGGGGGGCCACCGCACTGAATTTTGCCATCGAATATCCGGAGCGCATCGGTAAGCTCATTCTGATGGGGCCGGGGGGGCTTGGCTCGAGTCTTTTTTCCGCGATGCCCATGGAAGGCATCAAATTGCTTTTCAAGCTGTATGCCGAGCCTACGCTTGAAAATTTGAAGCAAATGCTATCGGTATTTGTTTTTGATCAGACCCAGATCACCGATGAACTGATTGAGGGCCGCTGGCGGGCGATTCAGCATAATCAAGTACACCTTCGAAATTTTCTTGTCAGTACGCAACGCGTGCCATTGAGTGCTTGGGACGTTACATCGAGATTAGGAGAGATCAAGGCAGGAACGCTTGTCATCTGGGGGCGCGACGACCGCTTCGTACCTCTTGACCATGGATTGAAGTTGGCTTGGCACATCCATGATGCGCGCTTGCATGTCTTGCCTCGGTGCGGTCACTGGGCGCAATGGGAACATGCTGAAGAGTTTAATCGCTTGTTGATCGATTTCTTACAACATTGACACCAAAGGGGGCCCGATTGACCACTTTACTACGTAACCACCGGTTACGAACGAGAAGTAAGAATTTCGGATTTTCGAGATCAATAATCAGAAGCAATTAAACAGAACAGGAAGTAAGCCACCGCTTAGAAAAAACGGGGTTGATTTCTTTAATTAACATATAAAAATGGAGGAGGCTGTATGCAATTCAATCTTAAATCTAGTGTAATGGGCGTTGCTCTAGCAGGGGTATCCTATACTGCCTTGGCGACAACAAGCGATGTTTATCGCTTTGTCGGTCATGGTCCAGTTTCTGGGGCATTGGGTGGGGCCGCTACAGCCTTTGACGTCGGTGCGGCCGGCATGATGACAAATCCCGCTACCTTATCCCTTGGCAAGCCTGGGGAGGAAATGCACCTTGGAATGGACGTCATTTTTACAGATCTATCAATCAAGAACACCGCGACGGGCGAATCCGCAAAATCCAAAGAGCATTCCAGCAACCGAGGACCCTATGCGGCTCCGCAAATGGCATATGCTTATCGTGCCGAACGATTTGCATTCGGTATTGGAGCCTTTGCACGTGGCGGAGTAGGCACAGAGTACGGAAAGGATAGCTTTCTTTCACGTGCAACAGGTGGATTGGATACGGGTTTGGAAAATTCAAGTCGCTTATTGACACTAAATATACCCATGGCCGCAAGCTTTCAGATGACTGATAGTCTTGCCGTTGGCGCAAGCGTGGATGCAGTGTGGCAGGGACTGAATTTAGATATGCTCCTCGGGGCCGATCAAGTGGGTTCCCTAATTGGCGCCGGGCGTGCGCAGGGAAGTTTGATCCCTGTGCTTGGAGGGTTGCCAGATATGCGTGGTGCGCATTTGAGCTTCACCAAGAATGAGCCAATTGCGAGTGGCGCCGACGCCTGGGGCTGGGGAGGGAAAATCGGCCTGACGTACAAGGTCAGCAAGGATACGATCCTAGGTGCTTCGTACGTTCTTGAAACACATCTTGATGACATGACTGGGAGTGCTACCCTTACCGCAATTGACGGCTTGGTAGGCCAAGTCAAGCTAGATGGAAAGATTCGTATTAAAGACTTCCAATCGCCGGCACAATTGAATTTCGGAATAAGCCATCGTTTTGACGATCAGTGGATGGTCGTGGCGGATATCTCCAGGGTATTCTGGAAACATGCAGTAAAAGATATTCATGTCTCCTTTGTTTCAAACGCTGGTCAAAATATCGATATTGATCTGCCTCAAAACTATAAGGACCAGACTGCATTGTCGTTGGGTGTCGCCTACACTTCCGGAAAATGGACATTGCGCGGAGGTGCTCGTGTTACTACACAGGCTTTGAGATCGGACACGGTATTGGCTGTAATCCCTGCCATTCCAAATAGATTCGGGACTCTTGGCTTTGGTTACCAACTTACACCTATGAGTAGTTTTGATTTTGCTTGGACTCATTCATTTAAAAAGACGATGCAAAACTCTTCATTGCCAAACACGTCTGCTCCTATCGAAATAAATCACGCCCAAGATAGTGCCACTTTTGCCTTCACTTATCGTTTTTAGGTTTGATATTAAGTTGAAATTGTCATGGTTGTGCAAATCTTAAAATTACAAGATTCTACCTGTTTTAATATTTTATGGTGAATTAACTAGGAAATTGAAATGACCAACGTAGAAATTGGAAAAGAAATCGTCGCTGCTGGAATTAAGACCAATTATCACGAGCTCGGAACAGGAGATCCTGTTTTTCTTATTCACGGATCGGGTCCAGGTGTCAGCGCTTATGCAAATTGGCGCTTGGTGTTGCCAACACTGGGGCAATTATTTCGCGTCATAGCACCGGATATGGCGGGGTTCGGTTTTACAGAGCGCCCGAAGAATTACATCTACTCAAAGGATAATTGGGTTGGGCACATCATAGGTATGCTTGACGCATTAAAAATCGAGCGTGCAGATTTTATTGGGAATTCTTTCGGTGGTGCCCTTGCAATCGCAACCGCCGTTAAGCACCCCGAACGCGTTGGCCGTTTGGTCTTGATGGGCGCAGCAGGAACACATTTTGAACTTACCCCTGGGCTGGATGCAGTTTGGGGTTATACGCCGTCAATTGAAAAAATGCGCAACCTGCTGGATATATTTGCCTTCGATCGTTCGCTTGTGAATGATGAACTTGCAAAACTGCGTTATGAGGCAAGCATTCGGCCAGGCTTTCAAGAGTCATTCGGCAGTATGTTCCCCGCTCCTCGGCAGCGCTGGGTTGACGCACTGGCGAGCTCGGATGAGCAAATTCGCAACCTCGCGAATGAGGTGCTTTTGATTCACGGCCGTGATGACCAGGTGGTACCACTGTCAAGCAGTCTTCGTCTTTTTCAACTATTGGAGAACGTCCAGTTGCATTCTTTTGCTCGCTGTGGGCACTGGGTGCAAATTGAAGCCGCCAATGACTTTTGTAGATTGGTTGTAGACTTTCTTAGCAAGCCGCATTGATTGAGCGTTCTGCGCATCCGGCGAAATTTCTTCTTCCAGATAATTGGGTAATGCGTCCGAATTGATTGGAAGGAGAAATCGAGTTGATGGTCTCATGAAGGCGTTACCGCTGGTTGTGGAACCAAGTCCTTCTTATACAAGACTCACATAGCCTCATCGTGTATCGCCTGCATGGTCGTGGTCGCGTCCAATGAAAGGGCTGTTTTAGTTGCGAAGGAAAGTCGCCTTCCTTTGCGCTCTTCCGCCCCGCGTCCCGTCTGACTCGGAAGGCTGTGCAGATCTACTGTGGTATCGCTACCGACCGCGCCTATCCACCACGTACCGGCCCGTACAGCCATATCGATCTGACGCACGCCTTGGCTGTTATTGAACGGGTCAAACATACCTGGTTCGGAACGGCTTGGACGCGAGGCTGCGAGCAAATCCCATTGGGTTCCCGTCTAGTATTTCAGTAGCGCCTGACGAGTAATTCATCGCTTCTGGATAGGCGGTCCAACCGACAGTCCTCGTGATTTGACTAGAACTGCAAGTATCCCGAGGCTGCAAGTGGAACCGTACGGTAACATCACGATGGAGGACAAACCATGGAGTTGCGCCACCTTCGCTGCTTCGCTGTCCTGGCGGAGGAACTGCACTTCACCCGTGCTGCTGAAAGGCTGCATATCGAGCAGTCCCCCCTGTCCCGTACCATCAAGGAGCTCGAAGACGAACTTGGCGCACTGCTATTCGATCGTGACCGCCGCGGCACACGGCTGACACAGGCCGGTGCAGTTTATCTCCAGGATGTGCTTCGGTTGTTCTCGACGCTGGAACTTGCCCGTGAAAACGTAAAAGCGGTTTCGTCAGGCTATCAGGGGATTCTTCGCATCGCCGTCCCCTGCGGCTGCATCGATCCGCGGCTATCTGGCTTTCTCGCACGCTGTCGCGAGGAAGATCCGGAAGTCGAGATACGTTTGACAGAAGCGACGCTGGCCGAGCAGGTGCGCGGACTGCGTTCGGGCAGCTTCAATGTGGGGTTTGCACATACCACCGACGTCGGGGATGGAATCGTTGCCGAACCGATCTGGATTGATCCGCTGGTCGTGGCCGTATCGGCACGGCATCCGCTGCTCGTTCACAAGCAGGTGCCCTTGGAGGAGTTGGTGCGTTATCCGCTCGTAATGGCTGATCCCCGGTTGTTCGGGCGGAGCAATTGCGAGCTGGATCGATTGCTGCACACCGCGACGGGCAAACCCGGCGCCGTCGAGCACGTCGCCTCGATGGACATGATGCTGACGCTGGTCGCAGCCGGTTATGGCGTTGGGTTCGCGAACGCTGCACGAATCAGAGTTTGTCATCGCCCCGACGTGGTGACTCGTCCTCTCGCGGCCCAAAATGTCACCCACACCACGTACCTGTTACGACCGGACAGTGGCGCGGACACCCCTTGCGCCATACCTCTGGACCGCTTTATGGCGCGTCTACACGCTCAAATCGACGAGTAACAGGCAAAGCCCGGTGCCGTTCACCGGTTACGTCTTTGGCCCCGAGCGCAGGTTATCCTCCGTCACAGCGATCAGATCAGCGGCACTTCTGTTCAGAGCCCCGGCGATTCTGAGGATCAGCGCCAGCGTGGGCATGTGCTCACCCCGTTCTATCTTTCCCATGTGGGAGCGCTCGATTTCCGCCAACGACGCCAGCTCCTCCTGAGCCATTCCCTGTTCCATCCGTGCCGCACGAACCGCCAGGCCGAAGGCCAGCGCAGGCTCAGGTTCGTAGGTGGTCGATCCGACAGGGCGGCCTCGCTGGACAGTACGCTTTTGCATCGGCAAAAGCGTCGAATATCGCGATACTTTTAACCACGTTAAATTTAACTCTTTGCTATGATGCTTGCTGCCACGGTCTGGCCTCCATCACGAAATGGCATCCATGAGTGCCCCCAGCCAATCGTCGATACTCAAACTCGCCGTTTCGGCTGACGCGCTGTCGCCACAGCTGGCGACCCTACTTGCCCTGCAACGTGCCGAGGAGCCGGAAACCCTCGTCCTGCTGCAGGAGGTCACTGCCGGCGATCTGGTCCGTGGCCTGGAAAACGGCGATTGCGACATGGGCATGGCGGTGAGGGCGACGTCAACGCACCTGGCGTTGGACACTCAGCCACTTTGGGGTGACGAACTGGCTTTGGCGGTTCCGTTACGCTCGCCGCTGCTTGCCCACGTCGAGGTGTCATTGGATGCGCTGCTGCACTATCCACTGGTTCGGTGGTGCCCACGGGCATGTGAAGCGCTGAGCCAGCAGGTTGATGCTGTCATTGGGCCTGAAGACCGTTCTGCCCGGGAGGTCAATTCCTTCGAACTCATGGCTCTGCTGGTGGCGGCAGGCTACGGTGTCGGCATTGCGCCCCGATCGCGCATCGCGCAGGCACGTGGCTGGGGTGTTGCCATGCGCCCCCTGGCCGACGGTCCCTATCTCATCCGAACCCAGTTGCTGCTGCCGTCGCGAGGGTGTGTGCCGGCTGTCGAGAGGTTTGCCGAACGGGCGGCGAAGATCACGGAGACCAGGTCGGCGTGATCAGGCGTCCATCGTACGTTCGCGTGTTTCCAGACGAAAGCGGCACGCGGCATCTTGCTGTGCAAGTTCGCCATCGCGCGTATCGCTAGGCGTACCGGGACAGTTGTGGAGTCCGACTATCGCGTTGCACCACCCTTTCGCTGACAGCGCTGCATACCAGATGAACGACGAGGTGAAGATTCTCCAGCGTCACTGCCTCGATGGGGGACTGCCCTTGGAAGAGATCGCTCGGCCGTGTGAGTGCATGGTAGATGTGCCACGTGTCGATTCCCGGGGGCATCTGCTTGAGGATGGTCTGGATCAGGCGGCGCTTGAGCGGATCGAGCTGCCAATCCGGCACGCGCTGTCCCCGGTTGCCCAGGCTGATCGACAGGAGGTTGCCGGCCTGGATTTCGTAAGTGATCCAGCGACGGGACTTGCCTGCGAGCTTGGCATAGTCGGCGACCGACAGGTTGTGCGGAGCCTCCAGAATGTCGAGCAGGATCATCCGCTCGCGCTGGACGTTGGAGATGGCCGGCTCGATCTTGGGCACGCGCACTGCGGAAAGGCGCTGCACCGGAGCCGTGGCCAGCGCCATGGCCCCCTGGAGCGGTTGCGACACCACCAGCGTGGGAGCAGCCCTGGCCGCCGACAACGGTTGCGCCTCCGCTTCGGTGGCGACCACGGGAAAGCCATCCAGTTTAATGGACAGCAGCGTACTGGCCGCTTCGACCTGCCCCTGCTCGAACAGGTCCAGCCGGTCCGCCCAGTCCTGCATCATGCGTCGGCGCTGCTCCACATACTTGGCGTGGTTGTAGGTTGCGCGAACCTGGTTGGGATCGACGTGGGAAAGCTGTGCATCCACCCATTTCTCGGGATACCCCAGTTCGTTGAGTGCGGTCGAGATGGTTCCGCGGATGCCGTGGCCGGTCAGCCGGCCCTTGTATCCCAAGCGATGCAGTGCTTTGTTGAGGGTGTTCTCGCTGATGCGCTGCTTGAGGCTCTTGTCCCCCGGGAACAGGTACGTCTGGGCTGGCTTGAACTGGTCGAGCATGTGCCGAACGATCTCGATCGCCTGCACGGACAGCGGCACGATGTAGGGTGGGATGTCCTCCGGCCGGACGTTCTCCTTCTGCATCTTCAATTCCAGCTGTTTCACCACCTCCGGCGGGATGATCCACAGGCCATCGTCGAGGTGGAACTGTTCTGGCGTCGCCAGCCGCAGTTCCCCGGTCCGCACGCCGGTCAGCAACAGCAGGCGGAGGCCAAGCTGCGTTTTCAGCTTGCCGGGGTACTTGCGCAGCAACTGCAAGAACTCGGGCAATTCGGGCATGCGCAGGAAGGGGTTGTGGCGTACCGGCGGCTGGGGCATGGCGACCACATCCAGGTCGGAGGCCGGGTTCTGTTCCAGGCCCGGCACGATCACGAGGGCATACCGGAAGAGTTGGTTGAACCAGGTGCGCACCTTCTCGGCGATGGATGGCGCGCCGCGCTTCTCGATGCGGCCGACGATTTCAAGTAGGTCGGCGCGGGTGATCTCGTAGATCGAACGCTTGCGCAGGCTCGGCAGGATGTCGTTCTTGAAGATGCGCGGGATCATCGACAGCGTGGTCTGCCGGCCTTTCTTGAGGCGCCCCTGCGCCCGGAAGGCGAGCCACTTGTCGTACACCGCCTCAAAGGTGTTCTGCTCGGCCTGGGTGGCGATGTGCCGATCCTTTTCTCGCTGCCGCTGTGGGTTGATGCCTTTGGCCACCTGCGCCCGCGCGTTGTCGCGGCGCTCGCGCGCTTCGCGCAGGCTGATCTCCGGGTACGTCCCCAGGGACATCCGCTTCTGTTGGCCCAGCCAGGTGTAGCGGAAGTGCCAGGACTTGGTGCCCTTGTCCGAGACCGCCAACGAGAGGCCGTCGAAATCGGGGATCGTGTAGTCCTTTCCGGTGGCCTTTGCCTGCCGGACGAACATGTCGGTGAGTGCCATGCTTGCTCCTGAACAGAGTCAGGAGTCAGATGCTCATCCCGGCACCCGCTCGGCCCAAGGAACAATCCGGACTCGAACACAACCGCTTTGATGGACTGCCGGATGGACTAATTTAGTCCAGCAGTGGGTGGATTTCGGTGGATCTCATTGGAATGTTGTCTAGCGAAAAATTCTTTTCTGACAACCGCTTATGGAACTCAGTGGATTTCCATGGAAGCCTAATTGGAGCGGGCGATGGGAATCGAACCCACGGCTCTAGCTTGGGAAGCTAGGGTATTACCATTATACGACGCCCGCTCGGCGGCCCGGTTTGTGTCGGGCAGGGCGCCATTCTAATGACTGGCGCAGTGCGACGCAATGCGCGGTCGGGGCGGTGCCGCAGGGCGTGGTAAGATTTTCACTCGACGCTTCAGACAGTTTCCCCATGATCCAGCTCATCATCAACGGCCAGACGGAACGCCTCGAACAGGCGCTGACCGTGCATGCCCTGCTCGAGGCGCGCCAGCTCGCCGGCAAGCGGCTGGCGGTCGAGCGCAACGGCGAGATCGTCCCGAAGGGCCGGCACGCCGAAACCCTGCTCGCGGACGGCGACCGGCTCGAGATAGTCGTCGCAGTGGGCGGCGGCTGAGAGATCATGAATAAAGCTACTGCGCGACCCGATTTCGCCTCTGTCGAGTTTGGCAAATGCGTCGCCGTACCATTGTACGGCTGCGCTTCTCGGGCCGAACTAGGGCCGCTCGCTACGCTTTCTTCAAGACCTCTTGGTGCTGTTTCCCGGCGTTGACGCCAATTCTCTTTCAACCCCGCAATCCCGCAGGTCGAACATGAACGACTCCCTGGTTATCGCCGGCAAGTCCTACGGCTCCCGCCTCCTCGTCGGTACCGGCAAGTACAAGGATTTCGACGAGACGCGCGCAGCGATCGACGCGAGTGGCGCCGAGATCGTCACCGTCGCGATCCGCCGCACCAACATCGGCCAGAACCCCGGCGAACCCAACCTGCTCGACGTGCTGCCGCCCGAGCGCTTCACGATCCTGCCGAACACCGCCGGCTGCTACACGGCGGACGACGCGGTGCGCACGCTGCGCCTCGCGCGCGAACTCCTCGACGGCCACGCGCTCGTGAAGCTCGAAGTGCTGGGCGACCCGAAGACGCTGTTCCCGAACATGCCCGAGACGCTCAAGGCCGCCGAGGTCCTCGTGAAGGACGGCTTCGACGTGATGGTGTACTGCGCCGACGACCCCATCCAGGCGAAGATGCTCGAAGACATGGGCTGCGCCGCGGTGATGCCGCTCGCGTCGCTGATCGGTTCCGGCATGGGCATCCTGAATCCGTGGAACCTGCGCCTGATCATCGACCAGGCCAAGGTGCCGGTGCTCGTCGACGCCGGTGTCGGCACCGCGTCCGACGCCGCGATCGCGATGGAGCTGGGCTGCGACGGCGTGCTCATGAACACCGCGATCGCGCACGCGCAGAACCCCGTGCTGATGGCCAGCGCGATGAAGAAGGCGGTCGAGTGCGGCCGCGAAGCCTTCCTCGCCGGCCGCATGCCGCGCAAGTTCTATTCCGCCGACCCGAGCTCGCCGACGAGCGGCCTGATCGGCTCGTAAGCCGCATCGCAGCGGCGCGCGTCGCGGGCCGCTGCGACCTCCGGATTCCTCCATTTCCGTTCCGCCTGCGGGGCGCGACTGCTTCCGTGCCCGTCGCCTCCCGCCCATACACGATGACCGCAACGACTCCCGACCTGCCGGATTCCGATCCGTCCGCCTCTGCAACCCCGGCCGAGGTTTCCTGCACGCCGTCCGGCGATCCCGAGGCGCGCTTCTCCAGCCGCTCGATCCGCAGCTTCGTGCTGCGCCAGGGGCGCATGTCCGTCGCCCAGCAGCGCCACATGGAGGAGACCTTCCCCAGGGTCTCGATTCCCTACCGCGTCGCGTCGCTCGACCTCGACGCCGCGTTCGGCCGCCCTGCGCCGAAAATCGTCGAGATCGGTTTCGGCATGGGCGAGACCACCGCGAAGATCGCCGCGGCGCTGCCCGACAAGGATTTCCTCGGCATCGAGGTGCATGGTCCCGGCGTCGGCAGCCTGTGCAAGCTGATCGCCGACAACGGCCTCGCCAACCTGCGCATCATGCAGCACGACGCCGTCGAGGTGCTGCGCGACATGATCCCGGAAGCTGCGCTCGCCGGCGTGCACGTGTTCTTCCCCGATCCCTGGCACAAGAAGCGTCACCACAAGCGGCGCATCATCCAGGCCGACTTCGTCGCGCTGATCGCCTCGCGCCTCGCCCCGGGCGGGTACCTGCACTGCGCAACGGACTGGGAGGAGTACGCGCAGTGGATGATGGAGATCCTCTCCGCCGAGCCGGCGCTGGAGAACACCGCGGACGGCTTCGCTCCGCGCCCGGACTACCGGCCGCTGACGAAGTTCGAGAACCGCGGCCTCAGGCTGGGCCACGGTGTATGGGATCTGGTGTTCCGCAAGCGCGGCTGAAGCTGCGCAGGCATGGGGACAGGAGCGCGGAACCGGCCACGACAGGCGGATACGCGGTAAAGTCGGCGTTTCGGCGGCCGACGCCGCTCCCGCGCGTGATCTGAACCGAGGTAAGGCACATGTTTGGCGTTCTGGGCAGGATGTTCGCATGGATCTGGCGTGCGCTCGATATGCTGCGGCGCGTCGTCGTCACGCTCGTCTTCTTGCTGGCGCTCGCGCTGGTCCTGGCCTTCGCGCTGTATCCGGGGCCGTCCGTGCCCGACGGGGCGGCGCTGGTGCTGCGGCCTGCGGGCACCCTGGTCGAGCGCGTGCGCGTCGGTGATCCGCTGGGCATCATCCGCTCGGGCGGCGCCTCCGTAGCCCAGACCTCGCTACCCGACCTGCTCGAGGCGGTGCGCGCCGCACGCGAGGACAAGCGCATCAAGGCGCTGGTCATCGAGACCGATCTCCTCGCTCCGGGCGGGTTGTCCAAGCTCGCCGAGCTGCGCGAGGCGGTGCTCGACTTCAAGAGCGGCGGCAAGCCGGTGTATGCGCGCGGCGAGCGCTTCCTGCAGGGCCAGTACTTCCTCGCCAGCATCGCCGACGAGGTTCATCTCGCGCCCGACGGCTTCGTGCTGCTGCCCGGCCTTGCGCGCAACGTCAGCTACTTCAAGGGCGCGCTCGACGCGCTGGGCGTGAAGGTGCATGTGTTCCGCGTCGGCGAGTACAAGTCCTTCAGCGAACCCTTCACGCGCACCGACATGTCCGACGAGGACCGCGAATCCTCGCGCGAACTGCTCGATGAGCTGTGGAAAGGCCTGCGCGAACGTGTCGCCGGCAGCCGCAAGCTCGCGCCGGAGGCGCTCGACCGTTATGTCGGGGACTACGCCGGGCTGCTGCAGGCGGCCGGCGGCGACGCCGCCCGCGTCGCGCGCGACACCGGTCTGGTCGATATGCTGAGCCAGCGCGACGAATGGCACGAACTACTGAAGACGCGTTTCGGCGAGGATGCCGACGGCAAGGACTTCCGGCGCATCGATGCGGACGACTACCTCGCCGCGGTGCGCGCCGCGCGCCCGCACGAGAACGCGCGCGTCGCGGTGCTGGTCGCGCAGGGCGCGATCGTCGATGGTGCGGCGGACGACGATTCGGTCGGCGGCGACAGCCTTGCGGCGCAGATCCGCGCGGCGCGCGAGGACGAACGCGTCAAGGCGGTGGTCCTGCGCATCGACAGCCCCGGCGGCAGCGCCTGGGCGTCCGAGGTGATCCGCCGCGAGCTGGAGCTCACGCGCCGCGCGGGCAAGCCGGTCGTCGCGTCGATGAGTTCGGTCGCCGCGTCCGGCGGCTACTGGGTCGCGGCGGGTGCGGACGAGATCTGGGCACGGCAGGAGACGCTCACCGGTTCGATCGGCGTGTTCGCGATGTTCCCCGAGTTCACCGAACCGCTGGCCCGCCTCGGCGTCACCACCGACCGCGTCGCCACCGGTCCGCTCGCCGGTACGCTGGATCCGCGCCGCCCCCTCGACCCCGCGCTGGCGAAGGCGATGCAGCTGGGCGTCGAGCACAGCTACCGGCGCTTCCTCGAGATCGTCGCGGGCGCGCGCAGGAAGGACGTCGCCGAGGTCGACAACGTTGCGCGCGGCCGCGTGTGGACCGGCGAGGCCGCGCTGCGCCTGGGACTCGTCGACAAGCTCGGCGGGGTCGAGGACGCGGTCACCGCCGCCGCGAAGCGCGCTCAGCTCGACCGCTACGAGACGGTGTGGCCGACCGGTGAGATCAGCCTGCGCAACCTGCTGCTGCGCCGCCTGATGTCGGTCGCCGGTCCCGCGGGCATCGCCACCGAATCCCCGCTCGCACGCCTCCTCGGCAACCTGCAGGCGCAGGCTGCGGACCTGCTGCGTTGGAACGACCCGCAGCACCTGTATGGCCACTGCCTGTGCGACGCGCCATAGGCGCTAATCGCGCAGGAACAGCGTCAGCAGGTCGTTGAGGAAGCGCCGCCCCTGTTCGCTGGGGCGGATCTCGTCGCCGTCGACCTGCACCAGCCCGCGCTGCCGCGCCGCGATCAGCTCCGTCTCGATCGCGGCGAAGGGCAGGCCCGTGCGCTCGGCGAACAGCCGGCGCGGGAAGCCGCCGGTGAGCCGCAGCGCGTTCATCATGAACTCGAAGGGCAGCTCCGCGACACCGACCTCGCGGCGTTCCTGCACGAACTCGCGCCGCTGCGCGCCTTCGAGGTAGCGCGCGGGGTGCTTGTGGCGCATCTCGCGCACGATGCCCGCGTGGCTCGACAGCTTGCCGTGCGCGCCGGCGCCGATGCCGAGGTAGTCGCCGAAGGTCCAGTAGTTGAGGTTGTGGCGGCACTCCTGGCCCGGCTTCGCGAAGGCCGAGGTCTCGTAATGGCGGAAGCCCGCGCCGGCGAGCCGTTCTTCGATCGCCTCCTGCATGTCGGCGGACAGGTCGTCGTCGGGCAGCGGCGGCGGTTCGTGCGCGAAGGGCGTGTTGGGCTCCAGCGTCAGGTGGTAGCACGACAGGTGCGTGACGCCGAAGGCCAGCGCGGTGTCGAGGTCGGCGAGCGCTTCGGCGAGAGTCTGCTCGGGTAGCGCGTACATCAGGTCGAGGTTCACGCGCTCGAAGTGCGCGAGCGCCGTGTCGATCGCCCGGCGCGCCTCGTCGCCGCCGTGGATGCGGCCGAGGCGGACGAGCCGGCGGTCGTCGAAGCTCTGGATGCCCAGCGACAGGCGGTTCACGCCGGCCGCGCGAAAGTCGCGGAAGCGGGCTGCCTCGACGGTGCCGGGGTTGGCCTCCAGCGTCACCTCGGCCATCGGGTCGAGCGGCAGCAGCGTGCGGATCCCGGTCAGCAGCCGGTCCAGCCCCTGCGCCGACATCAGGCTGGGGGTGCCGCCGCCGAAGAAGATCGAATGCACGCGCCGCCCCCACACCTGCGGCAGGGCGCTTTCGAGGTCGGTGAGCAGCGCGTCGATGTAGGCCGCCTCGGGGATCTCGCCGCCGCGCGGGGCGTGCGAGTTGAAGTCGCAGTACGGGCACTTCTTCACGCACCACGGGTAATGCACGTACAGCGCGAGCGGCGGCGGGGAGGCGAGCTGCGGTCGTTCCGGCAGGTCGCCCGACGCCTTGCCTGCGGCCGGCGCGACCGCGAGCGGGATGATGCGGCGTTCGTTCACAGCGGGTCGGTTTCCAGCCTCGACAGCAGGTGGCGCATCGCCGCGCCGCGGTGGCTCAGCGTGTTCTTGAGCTTGGCGTCGAGTTCCGCGGCGGTCTGGCCCAGCTGCGGGACGTAGAACAGCGGGTCGTAGCCGAAGCCGGCCTCGCCGCGCGGCGCGTCGAGGATCGCACCGTGCCATTCGCCATCGGCGATCAGCGGGCGCGGGTCGTCCGCATGGCGCACCAGCACGACCACCGAGTAAAAGAAGGCGCGCCGGTCGCTGACGTCGGTGAGGCGCTCGATCAGCAGCGCGTTGTTGCGCGCGTCGGACTTCGGTTCGCCCGCATAACGCGCCGACTGCACGCCCGGCGCGCCGCCCAGCGCCACCACGCACAGGCCCGAATCGTCCGCGACCGCCGGCAGGCCGCTCAGCCTGGCGGCGTGGCGCGCCTTCGCGAGCGCGTTCTCGACGAAGGTGTCGTGCGGCTCCTCCGCCTCCGGGATGTCGAAGGCCGACTGCGGCACCACCTCGATGCCCAGCGGCGCCAGCAGCGCCGCCATCTCGGCGGCCTTCTTGGCGTTGTTGCTCGCGAGTACGAGTCGTTTGCTCATCGTGTCACTGCTCCGCAATGGCCGCGCGCTGCGCGGCGAACAGCTGGCGAATGCCTCCTTCTGCGAGTGCCAGCAGCGCGTCGAGTTCCTTGCGCGTGAAGGGGGTGCCCTCGGCCGTGCCCTGCACCTCGACGAAACCGCCGGCGCCGGTCATCACGACGTTCATGTCGGTGTCGCAGTCGGAATCCTCCGCGTAGTCGAGGTCCAGCACCGGCACGCCCTTGTGGATGCCCACCGACACCGCGGCGACGAAGTCGCGCATCGGGCTCGCGGCGAGCTTGCCGGCGGCGATCAGTTTCGCGATCGCGTCATGCACGGCGACGCAGGCCCCGGTGATCGCCGCGGTGCGCGTGCCGCCGTCGGCCTGCAGCACATCGCAGTCGACGATGATCTGGCGCTCGCCCAGCGCGGCGAGGTCGACCACCGCGCGCAGGCTGCGCCCGATCAGGCGCTGGATCTCCTGCGTGCGCCCGCTCTGCTTGCCCTTGGCGGCCTCGCGCGCGCTGCGCGTGTGGGTCGAGCGCGGCAGCATGCCGTACTCGGCGGTCACCCAGCCCCGGCCCTTGCCGCGCAGGAAAGGCGGCACGGACTCATCGATGCTGGCCGTGCACAGCACGCGCGTCGCGCCGAATTCGACCAGCACCGAGCCTTCGGCGTGGCAGGTGAAGTTGCGGGTGATCCGGACGATACGCAGTTCGTCGGCGTGGCGGTGGCTCGGGCGCATGCGGGTTGTTTCCTATTTGCTGAACTTCTGGATGGCGGCGTTGATTTCGGAAATCGCCTTTTCGATGTCGTCGTCGCTGATGTCGTAGCGTGAAGCGGGCGTGCGCGAGGTGTCGAAGCTCTCGAGCTGCGTCGTGAAGTTGTCGAGCGCCATCGTCTGCGTCGATACCGCGTCGGCGTGCGGCTCGGTGGCGTCGTCGTGCCAGCGCATCGCGATCATCGACAGGTTGTCGCAACTCTGCCCCGCAAGCTCCTCGGCGCGGCTCAGCAGGGCAGGGACCGCCTGCATGATGTCGGGCTCCGACAGCCCCGCGGTCAGCGCGACATCGCCGAGCGGCCCCCACACCCCGTCGGTGCATAGCGCGAGCACGTCGCCATCGCGCAGCGGCAGGCGCTTGGAGAATTCGACCTGCGGTGCGTGGTTGCCGCCGAGGCAGCTATACACCCGGTTGCGCCCCGGATGGCGCGCGGCCTCCTCGGCATTGAGAAGGCCCTGGTCCATCATCAGCTGTACGCGCGAATGGTCGCGCGTGTGCATCGCGATCCTGCCCTGGCGCAGCACGTACAGGCGCGAGTCGCCGGCGTGCGCCCAGTAGGCGAAGCCGTCCTGCACGATGCACG
Source organism: Aromatoleum tolulyticum (assembly GCF_900156155.1). Taxonomy (GTDB): domain Bacteria; phylum Pseudomonadota; class Gammaproteobacteria; order Burkholderiales; family Rhodocyclaceae; genus Aromatoleum; species Aromatoleum tolulyticum. Next base: position 351,450 of record NZ_FTMD01000001.1, on the reverse strand, counting down.
CAACCACCGTCGTGCGCGGCGCCTCTTCGAGGTTCTTGTCGAAGGCGTAGTCGAGGATGGCATTGTGGGCGTTGGTCAGCGCGCGCGACAGGAACATCGAGGGATCCTGCAGCACCGGCCGCGCGTCGCGCTGGAACGCCTCGGTGATGAACTGCACGCAGATGTGCGAGGCGACCTCGCCGTGGAGGTGCCCGCCCATGCCGTCGGCCACCACCATCAGCAACGCGTCGCGCGAATAGCTGTAGGCGAGCCGGTCCTGGTTGTTCTTGCGCCGGCCGATGCGGCTTTCCTGGTAGATCGTGAACTTCACGGTCGCTTCCTTCCTTATGTACGTCCGATAAACGACTTCAGCCGTGCGCCGAGGTCGCCGAACAGCCCCGCATGCACCGTGTCGCCGCCGTCGTCGCGGCGGATCAGCGCCTTCTGCAGCGAATACACGCTCTGCGGGCGTGCCAACGGGTCGAGCTTCAGGCACCAGTCGATGGTGTCCAGCAGCTGCGGGGAATACTGTGCGCCGTGCGTCCTGCGCAGCGGCACGAAGGTGTCGTGCTTGATGCGCTCGTCCGAGCGCTGCGGCGGGCTGCCGGTGACGCACGCGTGCAGGCTCGCGCCGACGCTGTAGATGTCGCTCCACGGCCCCAGCGCGTCGCGGTGCTCGAACTGTTCGGGCGATGCGAAGCCGGGCGTGTACATCGGCTTCAGGATGGGCTGGTCGCTCATCAGCGTCTGCCGCGCCGCGCCGAAATCCAGCAGCACCGGCGTGCCGTCGTTGCGCAGGTAGATGTTCGACGGCTTGATGTCCAGATGCAGCAGCTTGTGCGCATGCACCTCGCGCAGGCCGTTCAGCATGCGCGTGAACACCACGCGGATGAAGCGTTCGCTCACCTCGCCGCGGTGTTTCTGGATATAGTCGTGCAGCGTGCGCCCGCGCTCGAACTTCATCACCATGTAAACTGTGGCGTTGGCGCGAAAGAAATTCAGCACCTGCACGACGTTGGGGTGCATCAGTTTCGCGAGCGAGCGGCCTTCTTCGAAAAAGCACTTCATCCCGTAGCGGAACGCGGGCAAGTGCTCCTCGGAAACCTGCGGTTCGAATTCGCCTTCCTTGCGCAAGGCGAGCGAGTTGGGCAGGTACTCCTTGATCGCGACCGGAGTGCCTTCCTGGTCGTTGGCGAGGTAGACGATGGAGAAGCCGCCCAGCGAAAGCTGCCGCTCGATCCGGTACTGGTCCAGCTGGAAACCGGCGGGAAGAGGGCAGTTTGTTTGCGCAGACATTTGGAGGAAGGCTGGAACCCGGCTTTCCGCGGCATTTTCTTGTTCGGAACCCGCAGTGTACAGGATCGCGGCGGGTTCCCGGAGACACGACCAATGATCCACAGCATGACCGGCTTCGCCGTGCAGACCCGCGACCTCGGTCGCGTCAGCATCCACCTCGAGCTGCGCAGCGTGAATTCGCGCTATCTCGACCTGTTTTTCCGCATCGGCGACGAACTGCGCCAGGCCGAACCGGCGATCCGAGAGCTGATTTCCGCGCGCCTGACGCGCGGCAAGGTCGAATGCCGCCTGAATCTGCAGACCAACGGCGCCGCCCCGCGCAGTCTCGCCCTCAACGCCGCGCTGCTCGACCAGTTGCGCGACGCCGAAACCCGCGTGCGCGACCACATGCACGACGCCGCGCACCTGTCGGTGGCCGAGATCCTGCGCTGGCCCGGCATGCTCGCCGACGACAGCGTCGGCTTCGACGAGCTGCAGCCGGCCGTGATCGAACTCGCCAAGGCTGCGCTCGACGAACTGGTCGCGACGCGGCGCCGCGAGGGCGACAAGCTCGCGGCGATGATCCGCGAGCGCCTCGACCGCATGCGCGAGCTCGTTGCCCAGGCCCAGCCGCGCGTCCCCGAGCTGGTCGCCGAGTACCAGGAGAAGCTCACGACACGCCTGCGCGAAGCGGTCGCCTCGCTCGACGAGGACCGCATCCGCCAGGAGGTCGCCCTCTTCGCCCAGCGCATCGACGTCGCCGAGGAGCTGTCGCGCCTGACCGCGCACATCGACGAGGTGCAGCGCATCCTCAAGGCCGGCGGCGCCGCCGGCAAGCGCCTCGACTTCCTGATGCAGGAACTCAACCGCGAGGCCAACACGCTCGCGTCGAAATCCTCCGCGACCGAGGTCACCGGCATCGCGATGGAGATGAAGGTGCTGATCGAGCAGATGCGCGAGCAGGTCCAGAACATCGAGTAAGCACCCGAGGGCCAGTGCGACCGGCCGTCCCGCCCGGCCGCCTTCAGGCTCCGGCCGGCTCGGCCGGCTGCAGGTGGCGGGCGATCGCGGTGGTCGCCAGTTCCGCCGCGAGTGCGGTGATTTCGCGGCAGCGCCGGTGCAGCTGCTGCTCGCGGAAGATCGTCTGGCCCTCCGGGCTGCCCAGGTCGCAGCCGAGCAGCCGGTTGCAGTCGCGCGCGCCGAAGATGCGCTCGAACTCGCCGATCAGCTCCTGCACCGCCCCGTAGGCTGCGGCGACCGGTTTGCCGGCGTGTGCGCGGCCCAGCACGTGGCCGATGCCGATGATGCCGCCGCTCAGCGCGCCGCAGGGCCCGCAAGTGCGCGCCATGCCGCTGCAGAATCCCGTGGCGGCGCGCGTCAACAGGTCCGCGTCCGCGCTCGTGCCCACGAGCGCCCGCACCACGCTTTCGGCGCAATACAACCCCCCGTCGAAGGCTTCTTCCGCCTTGCTCTGTGCCGAGTGGATATGCCGGTCCATTGTCGCTCCAGGATATGCGATGGGGGTGTTGCACAATCCATACAAATTATGACATCAAAATGTTTGCGCTAACGTGCGCGACGCCGCAAGATTGCGAGGATTTCGCTCGCGCAGGGCGGCGTTTGCGACCAGAATTGAATCGTTATGGGCGCATCCGTCCGTGCCATGCGGAGCGGTGTCCCCGCCCAGCCATAGAACGGAGCAGAAAATGAGGAACGGAATACTTGCGGCGACCGTGATCTGCAGTCTTGCCGGTTTGCCCGCCGGTGTCGCGGCCCAGGCGCAGCCGGGGAATCTCGGCGTGTCGGTGGAAGTGCGCGAAGAGGTACGCAACAGCTTCATCTTCGTGCTGCGCGACGATGTTCCCGCGAACGAGGTGGCGCGCCACGCCAACGCGCTCGCGGCGGGGGCGGGCGGCAGGGTCACCCACACCTATACCGCATCGATCAAGGGTTTCGCGGCGAAGCTGCCCGACGAGGCCGCCGCGCGCCTGCTCGCGGCCAACCCGCTGATCGCGTCCTACGAACCCGATGCGATCGCCTACGCCTTCGGCAAGCCGGGCACGGCCGCGGCCTATCCCTGCACCACCGCGCAGATTCCGTGGGGCGTCACGCGGGTAGGCGGGGCCGGCGACGGCACGGGCCGCACCGCGTGGGTCATCGACACGGGTATCGATTTCGAGCACCCGGACCTGGTCGTTGACCGGGAGCGCAGCGCCAGCTTCCTGCTGCGCGGCAAGACCTCGGCGGACGACGGCAACGGCCACGGCACCCATGTCGCCGGCACGATCGGAGCGCTTAACAACGGCTGCGACGTCGTCGGCGTCGCAGCCGGCGCCACGCTGGTCGCAGTGCGCGTGCTGGACAACAGCGGCTCCGGAAGCTACTCCGGCGTGATCAAGGGGATCGACTACGTCGCATCGAAGGGGGGAGTGGGCGACGTCGCGAACATGAGCCTGGGCGGGGGGTACAGCGCAGCGCTCAACGATGCGGTCGTACGGGCTGCCGAGAAAGGGATACGGTTCGCACTCGCGGCGGGCAACGAGAGCGACGATGCGGCGAAGTATTCGCCGGCCAGCGCCACCGGTCCGAACATCTACACGGTGTCGGCGATCGATGGAAGCAATACCTTCGCGTGGTTTTCGAACTACGGCAATCCGCCCGTCGACTGCGCTGCGCCGGGTGTGAACATCGTGTCGACGAAGAACGGCGGCGGCGTCACGACCTTTTCCGGTACTTCGATGGCCGCGCCCCACGTTGCGGGAATCCTCCTGCTGGGCACGCCGACCTTCAGCGGCAGCGCCAGCGGCGATCCGGACGGTGATCCCGACCCGATCTGCCACCGCTGATTGCGGCCTCAGCCCCGCCGTATAGTGTGCGGCGGGGCATCATTGCGGTGGTTCAGGTCGTGTGGTCGGTTTCAGATGCGGCAGGGGCGATCGCGGCGCCGTGCTCGGCAAGCAGCGCGCGCAACACCGAGCGGTGGCAGTGCGCCTCGTCGGCGCAGTAGCAGCCGACCGAGAAATTCGTCTGCTGCGAGAGTGCGGCCAGCACGTCGAGCGAGCGGCTGTTGTCGGGCGTCGCCATCTCGGCGCGGTAACGCTTGACGAAAGACTGCCACTCGGCGGGCGACTGCGTGTGCTGCGCCTGCTGCGCGAGCTTCATCGTGTCGACACTGGGCGCGAGGTTGGGATACCACACGTCGTACCAGTTCCGCGATGCGAACTCGGCTTTCGGCACGCCGCGCGGCGGGCGCCGCACGGTGCCGATGCGCAGGCCTTCGTCGGCCGCTCGCGGCGTGCCCAGGCGGACAATGCGCAGGACCACGATGGTTCTCCTTGTCGTTTCCGGCTGCCGGGGGCGGCCGGCGTTGAATGCGGGCATCTTACCCGCGCTGCGTGGGTCACACGATGCGCAGGCCCTGCTCGAACTCGATGCCGTGCCGGAATGCGATCTCGGGCGTTCGGCATGGTTGGATCAAGGTCGCGTCGCCGTATTTCAGCGCGACCGAGGCGCTCGCGGTGCCGGGGCTGAGCTTGCGGATTGCGCCGTCGCGTATCGTCAGTGCGAGGCTGTGGAATTCGGCCTCCAGCGCCAGCGTGAGCCGCAGCACCGGCAGGCTGATCCCGGCGATGCCGAGGCGGATGTCGATCGCCTGCGGGGCGCGGATGCGGCACTTGCCCCAGTGCACGATCGCGCTCTCGCCGGGCGGGTGCTTCGCCGGGTCCGCGTATTCGCGCAGTTCGTCGACCGCCGCCCACGCCTTGAACACGAGTTCGAAGACGTCGAGGCGCAATTGTGCGGCAACCGCCTCGGCCGCTTCCTCGGCGACGAAGCCGAGCAGCGTGGCCGGGAAGTCGGCGTGCGCGGCATGCGCGCGCACGTGCTCGTGCAGCGTGTCCTTGAGGTCGTCGGCGGCGACGTCGAGCAGCTGGCTGATGGTGATGCCGGTTTCACTCATGGCCGGGCTCCCGTGATATGTCGGCACGCGGTTGCGCCGCCGCTCGGAGGGGCGTGACGGCGATCTCGACGCGCAGCGGCGGCCCCTCCAGCGGCGTGCTGCGCGGACGTTCGGCGGGGCCGGCAAAGCTGGCGCGGACCGTCGGTTTCACGGAGAGCGGGGAGCGCCCGCCCGTGCCGCGCGCCCGCAGCCACCACGCTGCGGCGCCCACCGCGGGGAGGGGGACGAGCACCCACCACCACAGCGGGCTGGGTCCGGGGGGCGGAGCCGGCTGCGACAGGGGCGGCAAGGTCGACGAAGGTTCCGGCGCAGACGGCTCCGGAGGCGGTGCAGTGGGTGGCTGCTGCGGTGGCTGGGATTCGGGCGCAGGCGGGGGCGGGGCAGGCGGTTCGGGTTCGGGAGCTGGAGGCGCGGGGACGTCTTCGGGCGGCGGGGGCGTGTCGGCGGGTGGGGGTTCCGGCGCTGCGGGTTGCGCGGGCGGGGGCGGCTCGGTCGCGACCGTCAGGCGCACGACGCTGCCACGCGGCACCTCGGAATCCGCTCCAGGGTCTTGCGCAACCACGGTGCCGGGGCGCGCCTGCGCCGCTTGCCGCGCGATGCTCGCACGGAGACCGCTCTTGCTCAGCATTGCCATGGCGAGCGCTTCGTCGCGCTTGCCCACCGCCGGGACGCGGACGAGGGAGGCGTCCGAGACGTGCAGCGTCACCGTCGTTCCGGTCGGCACCCGCGTTTCGACCGGTGACTGGTCGATCACCACGTCGCGCGCGGCGCTGGAGGCGCTGATCGCGGTGCGCACGCTGAGATGGTACTCGCGCGCCAGTTCGCGCCGGGCGACGTCCGCGGGCCGGCCGATGTAGCTCGGCACCCACACGAGCGGCGCCGGTTCGGACGCGGGCGGGACGGGTGCGGTGCGCCGCTCGGGGCGGATTTCAGGGCGCAGGTCGGGCAGCGGGATGACCGGACTTCGCGCCGGCTGGGGCTCGTCGGTACAGGCGCCCTGTCTGCGCGCCGTATCCCGTTCGGCCAGCGGAAGACGCTCGCACGACGGGCGCGTCTGGGCATGTACGCTCGACGCGCCCGCGATCAGGCCCGCGGTGGCGGCCACCAGTGCTGCGAGCAGCCATGCGAGGAGGCGGCGCATGGCGAGCCGTTCCCCGTTGGAATGGATGACATCCGGCCACTCGGCGCTCCGCCTCATCGCGCACCTCCGCAGTGCGACGCTTCACTCCGGGCCTTACCGGCGACCCGCAATCTCGTTATATACGTGCCGCACCTCTTCCGCACCGTGACGGCGTTCCAGTCGCCGCACGACGAAATGTCCGCGCGCGATGTCCTGGAAGTGATCGATGAAGACGGTGTTGACCAGCGCACCGCCGACGGCGCCGAGCACGGGCACGGCCTGCGCCGCGACCTTCTGCGACACGGTGATCGAAAAGCGCGAGGCGATCTGCGTGATCAGGCGCACGATGGCGGGGGCGCCGTGCAGCACCGCGCCCTGCTGCGCGAGATAGCGTGCGGCCTCCGACACCGCCTTAGCCATCGCGGCGCGGGCGGCGAAGTAGGCGGTTTCGGCGGCGTCGTCGCCCGCGGCGCGGCCGCCCAGCGCAAGCACCTGCAGGCATTGCAGGCGTGTGTCGAGGTCGCGCAGGTCTTCGCCTTCGCTGCGCGCGATGTCGGCGATCGAGCGCAGCATGATCGTCGTCGATACGGGCAGTTCGATCGCCAGCGCCGCGAGCCCGAAGGCGCCGCCGGCTGCACCGGTGGTGCCGACGGCGAGCTTGTGCCAGCGGTTTGCGGGGGCGTCGGTGCGTTCGTGGTCCAGAGTGCGCAGTGCGACGTCGAGGGCGGTTGCGATGGCCTTGTGCGTGGCACCCGTCACCGCGGCGTTCCACCGCTTCGGCAGCATCTCGAAGCCGCGTTCGATCGGCGAACCGAGGGCGTCGCTGATGCGTGCGGCGAGGCCGGGGTTTTCAAGAAGGTCGCGGGCATGCCGCAACTCTGCGACTTCCGCCGGGGACAGCGACATGGTGAAGATCCGGAAGAGTGGACACGGTGCGACCGGAGGCGGGCCGCCCTGCGGCGGGTATTGTCACTCCAAGTCAGCCGTTCGACGCGGTGAGGCGTCGCCAGGTTCGCGCCATTGTCGCGAATGGCGCCGTTCCGGTACCTTTCAGTGGCGCCGCCGACTCAGGCCGAGGCCGACGAGGGCGATGCCGATGAGCGCGAGAATGTCGGGTTCCGGGACCGCGGCGACGCTGATGTCATCGACCGCAGCGGCCTGCGCGGTGAACAGCCCGCCCGGCATGTTGAACAGGATCAGTTGGTAGCTTGCGCCGAAGATCCCCTGGTTCGCGTGGTCCGTCCACGCGGCGCGCTCTTCTTCGGCCGCCAGGAGCGCGGCGAACTCGTGCAGATCTCCGCCCGACGGTCCGGCGAGGTCGAGTTGATCGACGTCGAGTTCGGCTTCAGGAAGCGAGAGGTCGAAAACATGCCTTCCGAGGCTGGTCGGCGCGTAGCCGGGCAGCACCGATCCGAAGTCGACCGCGTACAGCGGCAAACCGGTCGCGTCGGCGACAGGGCCCGCATAGAGCCCTGCCGTCGTCCATGCAATGGAGAACGTGGTTCCGACTTCGAGCCCGGAAACGGTGCCCGACTCGGTCGACGAGCTGGTCGGACCGGCGCGCGTGACCGTCAGGGTCGCGATCCCCGCATAGCCCGCGAGGCTCTCCGCGTCCGTGGCCAACTGCGCCTGGGCGGAGGGCAAGGTCGCGACGAGGGCCGACGCGAGTGCGAAGCGTTTGATAGCGGTGCTCTTTTGCATGAAGCGGTTGCTCGTCCTGAAAACGGCCGAGCTCCTTGTGTCATGAATAAGCAATATTCGTGCAAAACTACCGTAGTGCGCTGAATATAAGGAAAAATTTTACTTTGCGACGTGCACATCGACCCCTGTGTGTAAAAATTGCCGACATACGCGCGATCTCGCCCGATGCGCCGCCGATTTGCGTGAGACGCGCACGCGGTTTATCTTCGGCGCAATCCGCCCAGAACCTTCCTGCCGCTCCATGCCGAAGCGCTCCCCTCCGTTCCGCTGCGGGCACGTCCACTCCCATTGGCCCGAATGCAACCCGACGTGAACACCAACGCGCCCGCCCGCCCGCGTGACGTCGCCATGCTCGGCCAGGTATTCACGCCCGAGGCGGTGGTGCGCGCGATGCTCGCGCTGCGCCGCAACCGCGGCCGCGTGCTGGAGCCGTCCTGCGGCGACGGCGCCTTCCTGCGCCACCTGCCGGGCGCGGTCGGCATCGAGTACGACGCCGACCACTGCCCGCCCGGCGCGACGAACATCGATTTTTTCGCCTACCCGGAAAGCGAGCGCTTCGACACGATCATCGGCAATCCGCCCTACGTGCGCTTCCAGGACATCCCGGCGGCGACGCGCGCGCTGCTGCACGACGAGCACTTCGACGGGCGTTCCAACCTGTACCTGTTCTTCATCGAGAAGTGCCTGCGTCACCTTGCGCCGGGCGGCGAACTGATCTTCATCACGCCGCGCGACTTCCTCAAGGTGACTTCGGCGGTGAAGCTCAATCGCCTGATGATGGCGAGCGGCACGATCACCGACGCGATCGGGCTCGGCGACGCGCGCGTGTTCGACGACGCGGTGCCGAACTGCCTGATCTGGCGTTTCGAGAAGGACAACTTCGAGCGCAGCATGCGTTACGCGGAGATCGGCGCCAGTGACCGCCTCGCCGATGCGCTCGCGGCGCCGGCCTGGCAGACGCGCCACCTCGTCGAGTGTGCGGGCCACCTGATGTTCGCGCGCGGCGATTATCCGCTGCGGCTGTCGGACGTCGCCTTCGTCAAGGTCGGGGCGGTGTCCGGTGCCGATGACATCTACGCCGACGAGGCGGCCGGCAACCGCGACTTCGTGTGCTCGGCGACGGTGAAGAGCGGAGCCACGCGGCGCATGCTGTGGGTGGAGCCGGACGATCGCCCGCCCGCGGCGCTGTTGCCGCACAAGGAGCGTCTGATCGCGCGCCGCGTGAGCAATTTCGACGAGCGCAACTGGTGGCACTGGGGGCGCGGCTATTTCCAGTCCGGGCGCCCGCGCGTGTATGTGAACGGGCGCACGCGCCGGCCGCAGCCCTTCTTCCTGCACGACTGCCCGCATTACGACGGCGCGGTGCTGGCGGTGTTTCCGCGTCGCGAGGACGTCGATCCCGCGGCCTTCCGCGACGCGCTGAACGCCGTCGACTGGGGCGATCTCGGCTTCGTGTGCGACGGGCGCTACATCTTCACCCAACGCAGCCTCGAGAACGCGCCGCTGCCGGAGCACTTTCGCGCCTTTGCCGCGGTCTGAATCCCTGCGGGGCAGGGTGATGTAGTATTCGGGCAAAACCATCGTCGCCGGCGCGTGTCGCCGGTGGCATCCATTACGGGAAAAATTCCATGGTTCCTCACCTTACGACGGCCCTCACCGGTCCGCTGCTGGAGCTGGAGAAGCACTTCCTCGGCCATGCCACGGAGATCGAACGCTGGATGCGCGTGCAGTGGCAGGACCATATGCCACCCTTCTACGCCTCGACCGACCTGCGCAATTCGGGCTTCAAGCTCGCACCGGTCGACCTCAACCTCTTCCCCGGCGGCTGGAACAACATCAACGATGTGTTCATGCCGCTGTGCGTGCAGGCCGCGCAGGATGCGATCGAGCGCATCTGCCCGGACGCGCGCCAGCTGCTGCTGATCCCCGAGAACCACACGCGCAACCAGTTCTACCTGCAGAACGTCGCCAAGCTGGTGTCGGTGCTGCAGCTCACCGGCCTTGAGGTGCGGGTGGGCTCGCTGTTGCCCGAGATCACCGCGCCGACGACGCTGGAGCTCGCCAACGGCGGCTCGCTGACGCTGGAGCCGCTGGTGCGCACCGGCAACCGCGTCGGGCTTGCCGGCTTCAATCCGTGCGCGATCCTGCTCAACAACGATCTGTCGGGCGGCACCCCGGCGATCCTCAAGGGCCTCGACGAGCAGTGGCTGATCCCGCCGCTGCACGCCGGCTGGCACACGCGGCGCAAGTCGATCCACGCCGCAGCCTACGACCGCGTCGCGCGCGAGTTCGGCGAGGTGATCGGCATCGATCCGTGGCGCATCAACCCCGAGTTCGGCGTGTGCGGCCAGATCAACTTCCAGGAGCGCACCGGCGAGGACTGCCTTGCGGCCGAGGTCGACGGCCTGCTCACGCGCATCCGCGCGAAATACAAGGAATACGGCGTCGACGAGACGCCCTTCGTCGTCGTCAAGGCCGATGCGGGCACCTACGGCATGGGCGTGATGACGGTGCGCGACGCCTCCGAGGTGATCGGGCTGAACCGGCGCCAGCGCAACAAGATGAGCGTTGTGAAGGAAGGCCTGCAGGTGCAGGAGGTGATCATCCAGGAAGGCGTGCATACCTTCGAGACGGTCGATGATGCGGTCGCCGAGCCGGTCGTGTACATGATGGACCGCTTCGTCGTCGGCGGTTTCTACCGCGTGCATACCGAACGCGGCCGCGACGAGAACCTCAACGCGCCGGGCATGCACTTCAAGCCGCTCGCGTTCCAGACCTGCTGCTCGCTGCCCGACTGCCGCCAGGCTCCGGATGCCGCGCCGAACCGCTTCTACGCCTACGGCGTCGTCGCGCGCCTCGCGCTGCTCGCCGCCTCGGTCGAGATCGAGGAAACCGAACCGGCCGAAGCGGACGTCGCGTAAAGGGCGCCCATGACCGACCGTCTCAGGATCGCCTTCATCGTCGACCCGCTCGACCGCCTGAAGGCCTACAAGGATTCGAGCATCGCGATGATGCGCGAGGCCCACGCGCGCGGGCACGCGGTGTTCGCGATCCGGCGCGAGGCGCTGACCTGGCGCGACGGCGTCGTGTCGGCGCGCGCGCTGGCGATCCGCCCGACCGCCGACGACCACGCGTGGTACCTCCCCGGCGAGGAGGCGGTGCTGCCGCTTACGGCCTTTGACGCGGTGCTGATGCGCCAGGATCCGCCCTTCGACTTCGAGTACGTGACCGCGACGTGGATGCTCGAGCGCGCGGTCGCGGGCGGCGCGCGCGTGTTCAACGACCCGCGCGCGATCCGCGACCACTCGGAGAAGCTCGCGATCTGCGAATTCCCGCAGTTCGCCCCGACCACCCTGATCGCGCGCGACGGCGCCGACGTGCATGCCTTCATCGACGAGCTCGGCGACGTGATCCTGAAGCCGCTCGACGGCATGGGAGGCAGCCAGATCTTCCGCGTGCGCGCCGACGACCCGAACCGCAACGTGATCGTCGAGACCCTCACGCACGAGGGCGTGCGCACGATCATGGCGCAGCGTTTCCTGCCGCAGATCGCCGAGGGCGACAAGCGCGTGCTGATCGTCGGCGGCGAGGTCGTGCCGTATTCGCTCGCGCGCATCCCCAAGGCCGGCGAGACGCGCGGCAACCTCGCCGCGGGCGGGCGCGGCGTCGCGATGCCGCTCACCGAGCGCGAACGCGAGGTCGCGGAGTACCTCGCGCCTGTGCTGTGGGGACGCGGGCTGCTGATCGTGGGGCTGGACATGATCGGCGGCCAGCTCACCGAGATCAACGTCACGAGCCCCACCTGCTTCGTCGAGATCGCCGAGCAGAGCGGCTTTTCGGTGGCCGCGCTGCTCGTCGACATGCTCGAGGAGGCCTGCGCCCGATGAGCCTGCGCGAGGCGCTGCGGCATGCCGCCACCGTCCTGCTGGCCCTGCTGTGCGCGGCAGTGCTGACGGCGTGCACCAATGCCGAACTGCACAAGCAGGAGGCCTACGTGTTCGGCACGCGCGTCGACGTCACCGTGTATGGCGAAACGCGCGAGACCGCCGAGGCGGCGATGGCCGAGGTGCTGCGCGAGTTCGACCGCCTGCATCGCGCCTACCATGCGTGGCAGCCGTCCGAGCTGACCAGGCTGAACGACGCGATCGCGCGCGGCGAGGTCGCGACCGTGTCGAACGAACTCGCCGCGATGCTGACGGACGCGGGCCGGCTGGCGGACCTGGGTGACAACCTGTTCAATCCCGCGATGGGCGCGCTGATCGAGATGTGGGGCTTCCAGGCCGACGAGTTCGTGCCGCGCCGCCCCGATCCCTCCGCGCTACGGGCGGTGCTGGACGCGGCGCCGCGCATGTCCGACCTCGTCATCAACGCCAACCAGGTCGAAAGCCGCAATCCGGCCGTGAAGCTCGACCTCGGCGGCTATGCCAAGGGCTATGCGCTCGACCGCGCGGCGGCGATCCTGCGCGCGAAGGGCATCGAGAATGCGCTCATCAACATCGGCGGCAACATCCTGGCGCTGGGCAAGAAGGGCGACAGCCCGTGGCGCATCGGCCTGCAGCACCCGCGCGAGCCGCAACCGCTGGCGACGCTGCCGCTCTACGACGGCGAGGCGATCGGCACTTCGGGCGACTACCAGCGCTACTTCGAGCTCGACGGCAAGCGCTACTCGCATCTGCTCGACCCGCGCAGCGGCGGGCCCGCCGAGGCGACGCAGTCCATGACCGTGCTGGTGACCCCGCGCGAAGGGGCCGGCACGCTGTCCGACGCCGCGAGCAAGCCGCCCTTCATCGCCGGCGACAACTGGCGCCAATACACGCGCCGCTACGGCATCGACCACGCGCTGCGCGTCGCCGCCAACGGGCATATCGAGGTCACGCGCGAACTGCGCGCCCGCTTGCAGTTCCCGTCCGGCACCGCGCCCGTAACGGTCGTCGATTGATGCCGCCGCTGCGTCCCCATCTCGATCGCCTCGCGATCTCGATGATGGTCGTGCTGTGCTCGATCTGGGGCCTGCAGCAGGCCGCGATCAAGATCACCAATGTCGGCATCTCGCCGCTGTGGCAGGCCGGCTGGCGCTCTGCCGGCGCGACGCTGCTGATCCTGCTGTGGGCGCGCCTGCGCGGGGTGAGGCTTGCGGAACCGGACGGGACCCTCGCGCCCGGCATCATCGCGGGGGTGCTGTTCGCCGCCGAGTTCGCGCTGATCTTCGCCGCGCTGCAATACACCACCGCCTCGCGCGGCGTGATCTTCCTGTACACCGCGCCCTTCATGGTTGCCATCGGCGCCGTGTGGCTGCTGCCGCACGAGCACATGCGGCGCGCGCAATGGGTCGGCATGGCGCTCGCGTTCGTCGGCGTGCTGGTGCTGTTCGGCGAGGGCCTGCTGGAGCCGTCCGGGAAGGCGTGGATCGGCGACCTGATGATGCTGGGTGCGGCGGTGGCGTGGGCCGCGACGACGCTCACGGTGAAGGTGAGCCCGCTTGCGCGCGCGTCGGCGGAAAAGACCCTGCTGTACCAGCTCGGCGTCTCGGCGCTGACGCTGACGCCGCTGTCGCTCGCCCTCGGCGAGGTGGGCGTGTTCGCCGCCGACGCGCGCGTGTGGACGGCCTTCGCCTTCCAGACCGTGATCGTCGCCGCGGCGAGCTACCTCGCGTGGTTCTGGCTGATCTCGCAGTACCCGGCGACGCGCCTGTCGTCGTTCTCCTTCCTCACCCCGGTGATGGGCGTGCTGGCGGGCGTCGTCGTGCTCGGCGAAGCCATGACCGCGGCGATCTGGCTCGCGCTCGTGTTCGTCGGCGCCGGCATCTGGATCGCCAACCGCCCCGCGCCGGCGGCCTGACCGCGGCGCCTCGGCCGCCTCACGCGCTCGCCGCCGCCTCTTCGCGCAGCCAGTCGGCGAAACGTGCGACCTCCGGGCGCTGCACGCCTGCCGCGCGCACCAGCCAGAAACCCCGATCCGCGATCTCGCGCGCGCCGCTGCCGACGCGCACGAGCCGCCCGTCCGCGAGCAGTTCGCCGACCAGCCGGGCGCGACCGATCGCGATGCCCTGTCCGGCGACCGCTGCCTGGATCAGCTGGTCGTAGTGGTTGAACACCAGCACCGCACGCGGGCGCAGCTGTTCCAGTCCCATCGCCGCGAGCCAGTCGCTCCAGCGCAGCCACGGGTAGCGCGGGTCGTCGAAGTCGAGCAGCACGGTCTGCGGCAGCGTCGTCGCGTCGAGCGCGCGCGGCCAGCGCCGGGCTGGCGACCGGCACCACCGATTCGCCGAACAGCCGCTCGGCGCCGGGCGGGGCGTCGCGGTCGGCGCAGTAGCGCACCGCGAGGTCCACGTCCTCGCGCGCGAGGTCGACCATGCGGTTGCTCGCCGCGACGCGCACGTCGATGTTCGGATGGCGCGCCTGGAAGCGCGCCAGGCGCGGCACCAGCCACAGCGCCGAGATGCCGATGCTGGCCGTGACCGTCACCGGCCGCGGGCCGCGCGGGCGCAGCGTGTCGGCGAGCGCCGCGTACTCGGCGAGCCAGGCCTCGGCGGCGCGGGCGAGGCGGGCGCCCTCGGCGGTGAGCGCGAGGCTGCGCACCCCGCGTACGAACAGCGCCACCCCGAGCGCGTCCTCGAGCGCCTGCACCTGGCGGCTGATCGCCGACTGGGTGAGGAACAGCTCCTCGGCCGCGCGCGTGAAGCTGAGGTGCCGTGCCGCGGCGACGAAGCCGCGCAGCGGGTCCAGCGGAGGGAGGCGGGCGGGTGCCGTACGCATGATTTTTACGCATCCGATTGATGCGCATTATCCGTTTGTGTGCGTGTGATGTGCTGACGATACTGCAAACGTGGCGATACGGACAGATGCGCTTCGTGCATCCGTGATCGCGACACGGGAGATCGTCATGGACGTGCGTACGGAAATCACGCGCCTGTCCCTCGGGGCGAGCGGAACGATGGTCCTCGACCGGGCGCTCGGCGTCGAGGTGATCGGGCACAAGGGCTGCGTATGGCTGACCCAGCACGGCGACAGCCGCGACGTCGTGCTCGGTCCGGGACAGTCCTTCACGCTCGGGAACGCGTCGGATGTCGTCATCACCTCGGTGCGCGGCGCCGAGTTCATCCTGCGTTCCTCGCCATGCACGGCTCCTGCACCAAGGGGGTGGCTGCAACGGTTCGCCGGCTGGTTCGACGCGCGCGCCCGCAGCCGCGCATGTGCGGCGCAAGGCGGCCGCGTGAGCCTGCATCGGGTCGCGTGAGGCGGGGGCGCATCCGTGCCGCGGATCGGCTACAGTGAGCGTTGATCCGTCTTTCGAAAGGGCGAACGAAGGGGGAACTGCAACATGTCAGACCCGAAGATCGAGTTCTGGTACGAGTTCGCGAGCTCGTATTCCTACCTGTCGGTGATGCGCATCGAGGCGCTGGCGGCCGACGCCGGCGTCGCAGTGGAGTGGAAACCCTTCCTGCTCGGCCCGGTGTTCCTCGCGATGGGCTGGAACGATTCTCCGTTCAACATCTATCCGCCCAAGGGGCGCTACATGTGGCGCGACCTCGCACGCCTCGCGGACAAGTACGGGCTGCCGTTCCGCGTGCCGAGCCGCTTCCCGCGCAACGGCCTGCTCGCGGCGCGGCTCGCGTTGCTGGGCGGGGAGCAGGGCTGGGTCGCGGAATTCTCGCGCAGGGTGATGCTCGCCAACTTCGCCGAAGACCGCGAGATCGGCGAGCCCGAGGTGATCGGGGCGATCCTCGCGGAACTGGGCCTGCCGGTCGACGAACTGCTGGCGGCCGCGGTCACCGAGGACAACAAGCGCGCGTTGCGCCGCCAGACCGAGCGCGCGGCCGAACTCGGCATGTTCGGCGCGCCGAGCTTCCGCGTCGGCGACGAACTCTTCTGGGGCAACGACCGGCTGGAAGACGCGCTCGCGTGGTCACGGCGTGCGGCCCGCTGAGGCGGCGCGCCGAACGTTTCGTCGGCTCGCCGTTCAGTTGGCCGGCTTGGCCGCGTCCTTCGCTGCGTCCTTGGCCTTCTCCGCCTCGCGCTTGCGGATGCGCTCCTCGTAGCGCGCACGGTCGCGCGCCGCCGCGTCCGCGCGGCCGGCCGCTTCGGCCTCGGCCTGCGCGCGCGCCTTGGCCTTCTCCGCATCCTTCTGCTTGCGTTCCGTCTGCTCTGCTTCCTTCGCGCGGACCGCGTCGGCCTCGCGCTGGCGGCGGGTGCTTTCCGCCATCGGGTCGGGCTGGATCGTGAAGGCGCCTTCCGGCGTGGGTGCCGCCGGCTCGCTCGGCGCGTCGGTGCGCGTACGCCCGCTTTCCGCGGCGGCGCGCTGCTTCTGCGCCAATTCGGTGCGGCTCGCCTCGGCTTCGAGCGCGCGCGCCTTGCCCACCGTCGCCAGGCGCGCATCCTTCGCCCGGGCGATGCAGCGATTCACGAGGAAGCGCTCGTAGCACTTCGGCAACTCCGCGGCGAGCGCGTCGTCGGCCTGCTGGCGCAGCGCCTTGGCTTCGTCGCGCAGCTTCGCGGCGCGTTCCAGCTCGGGGTTGGCATCCGCGGCGGCGTCGGCGGCCATTACGCCTCCGCAGGCGAGGGTGAGCAGCAGGGGCAGGAGATGGGACAGAAGAGGGGGCACGATGTCCGGCGGCGGTCGGGTTCGGGGATGCGTAGAATAACGCCTTTGCCCGAAGATGCGCTGACGTGATCCAGTTTCGCAACCTCCGCCTCGCCCGGGGCGCCAAAGTCCTCGTCGATTCCGTCTCGCTGCAGATCCATCCCGGCTGGCGGGTCGGCCTGACCGGCGCCAACGGCACCGGCAAGTCCAGCCTGTTCGCGCTGCTGCGCGGGCTGCTGCATCAGGACCAGGGCGACCTCGAGATCCCCGCCGGCTGGCAGATCGCCCACGTCGCGCAGGAAACGCCGGCGCTGGCGAAGCCGGCGATCGAATACGTGCTCGACGGCGACACCGAGCTGCGCGAAGTCGAGGCGAAGCTCGCCGCGGCGGAGGCGGCGCAGGACGGCGCGCATATCGGAGAACTCCACGCGCGCCTGCACGAGATCGGCGGCTACGCGTCGCGCGCCCGCGCGGCGGCGCTGCTCGACGGCCTCGGCTTCGTCGGCGACGACCCCGAGCGGCCGGTGTCGGACTTCTCCGGCGGCTGGCGCATGCGCCTGAACCTCGCTCAGGCGCTGATGTGCCGCTCCGACCTGCTGCTGCTCGACGAGCCGACCAACCACCTCGACCTCGACGCCGTGCTGTGGCTCGAGCAGTGGCTGCGCGACTACCGCGGCACGCTGCTGCTGATCTCGCACGACCGCGAATTCCTCGACGCCTGCATCACCCACATCGCGCACATCGAGCAGCAGCGCCTCACGCTCTACACCGGCGGCTATTCCGACTTCGAGCGTCAGCGCGCCGAGCGCCTCGCGCAGCAGCAGGCGATGTTCGAGAAGCAGCAGCGCGAGGTCGCGCACATCGAGAACTACATCCGCCGCTTCCGCGCCCAGGCGACCAAGGCCCGCCAGGCGCAAAGCCGCATCAAGGCGCTCGAGCGCATGGAGCGCATCGCCGCGGCGCACATCGACACGCCCTTCGCCTTCACCTTCCGCGAAGGGCCGGCCGCGCCCGATCCGCTGCTGCAGATCGAGGACGGCGCCGTCGCGTACGGCAACCGCACCGTGCTCGACCGCGTCCGCCTGACGCTGCGCCCCGGCGAGCGCGTGGGCCTGCTCGGGCGCAACGGCGCCGGCAAGTCGACGCTGATCAAGCTGCTCGCGGGCGAGCTGCAGCTCGCCGCCGGCAGCCGCAGCGAAGGCAAGGGCCTGGCGATCGGCTACTTCGCGCAGCACCAGCTGGAGACGCTGCGCGCCGACGAATCTCCGCTGCAGCACATGATCCGCCTCGACCCGCGCGCCCGCGAGCAGGAGCTGCGCGACTACCTCGGCGGCTTCGATTTCCGCGGCGACGATGTCGGCGGCACCTCGACGCCGGCGACGACGCCCTGCGGCCCCTTCTCCGGCGGCGAGAAATCGCGCCTCGCGCTCGCGCTGATGATCTGGCAGCGGCCTAACCTGATGCTGCTCGACGAGCCCACCAACCACCTCGACCTAGAGATGCGCCATGCGCTCACGCTCGCGCTGCAGGACTACGAGGGCGGCATGGTGCTGGTGTCGCACGACCGCGCGCTGCTGCGCGCGACCTGCGACCGCTTCCTGCTCGTCGACGACGGCCGCATCCAGCCCTTCGACGGCGACCTCGACGATTACCGCGACTGGCTCGCGACGCGCCGCGCGCAGGCCGCCGAGGCCGCGAAGTGTCCGGACCGCGAAGCCGACAAGGCCGCGCGCAAGGCCGACCGCGCGCAGTCCGCGGCCGAACGCCAGGCGCGGCTCGCGGCGCGCCGCCCGCTGGTGAAGGAGATCGACCAGATCGAGAAGAAGCTCGCCGGCTGGCAGGGCGAGAAGAAGCTGCTCGATGCGCGCCTGTCCGACCCGTCGCTGTACGCGGGCGGCGACTCCGCCCAGCTGCAGACGCTGCTCAAGCGCCAGGCGGAACTCGCCGGCTGGATCGACGCGGCGGAGCTGCGCTGGCTGGAGATCTCCGAGGCGCTGGAGGCGATGCCGGCCGACTGAACCCCGCGGCTGCCCCCGTCCGGCCTAGATCAGGCCGTCGCGGGCAGCCAGCGCGCCGGGTCGATCTGCCACTGCGCGAAATCCTCGTGCTCGACGATCGCGTCCGACGAGTCGGCGAGGTTCAACTCGCGCGGCGTCGTGTAGCAGCGCTGCTTGAGGTCGAAGATCACCAGCACGCGCGGCTTGAGCAGGTTGTCCGGGTTCTGCTCCTGCACCACCGCGAGCGCGTTGCTCTGCAGGCTCACGAGCGCGCCGGTCGGGTAGATGCCGATCGAGCGGATGAAGGCGTGCACGAGCTTGGGCGCGAAGTGGAACTTGCTCCATTCGAGCAGTTTGCGCAGCGCCAGCGTCGGCGGCATGCCCTGGTGGTACACGCGGTTCGACGTGATCGCGTCATACACGTCGACGATCGCGGCCATCTGCCCGTACAGGCTGATGCCGTCGCCCGCGAGCCGGTTCGGGTAGCCGGTGCCGTCGAAGCGTTCGTGGTGCTGCGCGGCGACGTCCAGCGCGATCTCGCTGATGCCCGGGGTGTTCTGCAGGATGATCTTGCTCTGCACGACGTGCGACTTCATCGCATCGAATTCGGCGTCGGTGAGCTTGCCCGGCTTGTTGAGGATGTGCTCGGGCACTTTCGCCTTGCCGACGTCGTGCAGCAGGGCACCGATCGAGATCTCGTGGATCACCTCGCGCGGCAGCTCCAGCGTGCGCGCGAAGCTCGTCATCAGCGCGCACACCGACACCGAATGCATGAAGGTGTAGTCGTCGTGGTCCTTCAGGTGCAGCAAGGGCAGCAGCGCGTCGGACTTGCGGAAGATCGACGCGACGATGTTGTCGACCAGCGGTTCGATCTGTTCCAGTTCGATCTGCTTGCCGAGGCGGATGTCGCCCATCATGTCCTGCACGATGCGGCGGGCCTCGCCGTGTAGTCGCCGCGCGCGATAGCGCTCGGCTTCGGGCGAGATCGCCAGCTCCTCGGTCGGCCGCGTCGTCGCGATGCGGTCCAGCGTCGCATCGAGTTCGCGTGCGGCCTCGTCCGCGCTCGGCGCGTCGGCCACGTCGCCGCCGCGCGCGGTGTCGATGTAGATCTCGCGCACGCCGATGGCGCGCACGCGCGCCAGCGTCGCCGCGTCCTTGACGAGGAAGCGGCTGAGCACGAAATCGTGGTCGATCCAGTCGCAGTTCAGGTCGTGGATGAACATGCCCCGCGCGAGCTGTTCGGTGCGTATGAGTTTGATCATCGGCGGGAGGCGGTGCGGGCCGGCGCGTGGTTGGTGGGTTAGTTGCGATTTATACCGCATATCGGTGGTCGCCGCGCGACCGCGGCCGCGTGCGGCGGTGTCTGCGCCGCACTGCCGGGCGCGGGCCGTTTGCGGCTAAAGTGGCATCGTGCACGCCCGTCGTGCCTGCGCGCCACCCTTGCCCCGAGGTTCTTCGCATGCCTGCTGCCCTGCCGCTGGATCTGCCGGCCCTGCTCGCCGCGCGCGAGCGCATCCGCGACGCCATCCTGCGCACCGTGCAGTGGCAGAACGACCCGCTCTCGGACGAGCTCGGCGTGCCGCTGCGTCTCAAGCTGGAAAACCTGCAGCGCACCGGCTCGTTCAAGCTGCGCGGGGCCACGCACAAGATCGGCCGTCTGATCGCGGGCGCGCATCCGCCCACCGGCGTGGTCGCCGCGTCGGCCGGCAATCACGCCCAGGGCGTCGCGCGTGCGGCCGCCCAGTGCGGACTGCGCGCCGTCGTCTTCATGCCCGTGAACGCGCCGCTCACGAAGGTCCAGTCGTGCCGCAAGCTCGGCGCCGACGTGCGCCTGGTCGGCGAGACGCTGGAGGTGGCGACCGACGAGGCCCTGAAGCTGGCGCAGGCCGAAGGCCTCACCTTCCTCCATCCCTACGACGACTGGGATGTGATCGCCGGGCAGGCGAGCTGCGGCCTGGAGATGCTGGAGGACGCCCCCGACATGACGGTCGCGATCGTGCCGCTGGGCGGCGGCGGGCTGATCTCGGGCATTGCGCTCGCGCTCAAGCTGCAGAATCCGGCGATCCGCGTGATCGGCGTGCAGACCGAGACGGTCGCGCCGTGGCGCACCTACCTGCGCGACGGTGCGCTGGAGGAGGTGCCCCCGGGCGCACACACCATCGCCGACGGCATCAAGGTCAAGCGCCCCGGCAAGCTCACGCGCCAGGTCATCGCGCGCTACGTCGACGAGATCGTCACCGTCGACGACAACGCGATCGCCGAGGCCATCGTCACGCTGCTCGAACGCACCCGCACGATCGGCGAGGGCGCCGGCGTCGTCGGGCTCGCCGCGCTGATGCAGAAGAAGATCGCGCTGTGTCCGGACGACCGTGCGGTGGTGGTGATCTCGGGCGGCAACGTCGACATGACGCTGGTCGGGCGTTCGATCGACTACGGCCTGGCGTCGAGCGGGCGGCTGATGTGCGTCGCGGTGACCATCTCCGACGCGCCGGGGCAGCTGCTCGCGGTGCTCAAGACGGTCGCCGACCTGGGCATGAACGTGCGCCACGTCGAACACCGGCGCGGCGAGCTGCACGTGCCGGTGGGCATGACCGAGGTGATCCTGCAGATGGAGACGCGCGACTTCGAACACCAGGAGGAATTGCGCGTGCATTTCGCACAGCAGGGGCTGCGCGTGCGCAACCTGCTCGGCAGCTGAGCACGAGGGTGCAGGAAGGCGGGCCGCGGAAAGAAAGGCCGAAGAGCGGCCGGCGGGGAAACCGCAGAAAAGAAAAACGGGACGACCGGAGCCGTCCCGCGAAATGGCCTCCATCGGCCAAGGGTTACGCATTTAGCCCTGCCATTATAGGGCCATATTCCCCAGACCGCCGGTCTTCTAATTGGTTCCCGGTAGATTAAATTTTTTGAAGGCGGCGGCCTCCGCGTGCGGCGGTACGG
This sequence comes from Aromatoleum tolulyticum, assembly GCF_900156155.1. Classification (GTDB taxonomy): domain Bacteria; phylum Pseudomonadota; class Gammaproteobacteria; order Burkholderiales; family Rhodocyclaceae; genus Aromatoleum; species Aromatoleum tolulyticum. Next base: position 329,903 of record NZ_FTMD01000001.1, on the reverse strand, counting down.
TGGCCGGCGACTGCTAGAATCCACGGTTTCTTTATTCGCCGATACAGGAAGCTTGCCGTGCAGATCGTCTGTCTCGACCTCGAAGGTGTGCTGGTCCCCGAAATCTGGATTGAATTCGCCGAGCGTACCGGCATCCCGGAATTGCGCCGCACGACGCGCGACGAGCCGAACTACGATACGCTGATGAAGTACCGGCTCAAGATCCTTGCCGAACGCAAGCTGGGCCTGCCCGACATCCAGGACGTGATCACCAGCATGGGCCCGATGGCCGGTGCGCGCGACTTCCTCGACGACCTGCGCGAGAGCTACCAGGTCGTGATCCTCTCCGACACCTTCCAAGAGTTCGCCAAGCCGCTGATGAAGCAGCTCGGCTGGCCGACCCTGCTGTGCCACCGCCTCGAAGCCGACGCGAACGGCGTGCTGGTGAATTACCACCTGCGCATGCCCGACCAGAAGCGCGAGGCGGTGAAGCGCTTCAAGGAGCTGAACCTCACCGTCGTCGCCGCGGGCGACTCGTACAACGACACCGCGATGCTCGGCGAGGCGCACGGCGGCATCCTGTTCCATCCGCCCGAGAACGTCATCCGCGAATTCCCGCAGTTCCCGGTCACGCGCAGCTACGCCGAGCTGCGCCGCGAGATCGACAAGGCCTTCGCGCGCGTCGCGTAATCCGATGCATCGCGACCGCTTCTACACCCTGTCGGCGTCCTGCCCCGACCGCGTCGGCATCGTCGCGCGCGTGTCGGGCTTCATCGCCGAGCACCGCGGCTGGATCCTCGAGACCTCGCTGCATGCCGAGCCGCCCGCGGACGGCGAGGCGGTGGCGCGCTACTTCATGCGCATCGAGATCAAGGCCGATTCGCTGCCCTTCCACCTCGCCGAGTTCCGCGAGCGCTTCCGCCCGATCGCCGAAGAGCTGGAGATGGAATGGAGCATCACCGACTCGGCGGTGAAGAAGCGCGTCGTCGTGCTGGTGTCGAAGCAGGAGCACTGCCTCTACGATCTGCTCGCGCGCTGGCAGTCGAAGGAACTGGACATCGAGATCCCGTGCGTGATCTCGAACCACGACACCTTCCGCGGCTTCGTCGAATGGCACGGCATCCCCTTCCACCACGTGCCGGTCACCGCGGACACCAAGGCCTCCGCCTATGCCGAGGTGCGGCGCATCGTCGAGGAGGTGCGCGGCGACACGATCGTGCTCGCGCGCTACATGCAGGTGCTGTCGCCGGACCTGTGCGCCGCCTATCCGGGGCGCATCATCAACATCCACCACAGCTTCCTGCCCAGTTTCGTCGGCGCGAAGCCCTACCACCAGGCGTGGGCGAAGGGCGTCAAGCTGATCGGCGCGACCTGCCACTACGTCACGTCCGAGCTCGACCAGGGCCCCATCATCGAGCAGGACGTGATCCGCATCGACCATTCCGACTCGGTCGAGGACATGGTGCGCTACGGCAAGGACATCGAGAAGACCGTGCTCGCGCGCGGCCTGCGCTACCACCTCGAAGGCCGCGTGCTGCTGCACGGCAACAAGACGGTCGTGTTCCGCTGAACGGCGGCACGCCGGAGCGGATACCCGGCCCGGCCCCGGCCGGCATGGCTCCGGTTTTCGACGGCTGTGCGCACGGCGCCGCCGCCGGTCACGTCCGTCTATGCCTTTTGGGTTAGAATGCATCCGCCTGTCGGCGCTCGCGCCGATTCCCCTGCCGTGTCGGGCCGTGCCGACATTGCGGGCGGATCGTGCCTGCAGCCCGTGCCTGCTCCGGCGCGGCACGTCGTCGATGTCTCAACACCAATCTCAGGATCAGGGAGGCGCATGATGAACCGAAGCCATAGCGGGTGGCAGCCCCTGTTCCGCGCGTTCTTGGCGATCACCGCCGCCGTGGTCGGCTGCGGCGTGGCGAATGCCGCTGCGCCCGCGATCGTCATCGGGCTCGACGCGGACATGTCGTCGGCGTCGGCCCAGGGGGGAGAGGCGATTCGGCGGGGGGCGCTGATCGCGATCGCCGAAATCAACGAGAGCGGTGGTCTGCTCGGCGGCCGGAAGCTCGAACTGCAGGTGAAGGACCATCACGGCGTTCCGGCGCGCAGCACCGACAATCTCAACGAATTCGCCGCCGACGACCAACTGGTCGCGGTGCTCGGCGGCGTGCATAGTCCGGCGATCATCGAGAACCAGCAGCTGATCCACGACAAGCGCCTGCTCACCCTCGTGCCGTGGGCTGCGGCGACCCCGGTCATCGACAGCGCCCGCCAGCCGAGCTACGTATTCCGGATCTCGGCGCGCGACCAGTACGTCGGCGCCTTCCTGACGGCGCAGGCGCTCGCCGCGGGCCACCGTCGCCTCGGCCTGCTGCTCGAGCGGACCGCCTGGGGACGCAGCAACGAACAGGCGATCACCGAAGCGCTGGCCCGCGAGGGGCTCGCGCCCGCGGCGGTGCAGTGGTTCCACTGGGGGGATGCCGATCTGACGCCCGCCGTGCTGGCGCTCGAGGCGGCCGGTGCCGATGCGATCCTCATGGCCGCGAACGCCGTGGAGGGCGCGGCCGCGATCAAGGCGCTTGCCGCGCGTCCGCCTGCGCGCAGGCTGCCGGTGTATTCGCACTGGGGCGTGAGCGGCGGACGCTTCGTCGAGCTGGCCGGCGAGGCGTTGCGACAGGTCGATCTGCAGGTGATGCAGACTTATTCCTTCCTCGACGCGAGCGGCCCGCGCGCACGCGCAGTGGTCGACCGCTACCGCGAGATGTTCGGTGTCGAGCGTCCCGAACACATTCCGGCTCCGGTCGGCGTCGCGCATGCCTATGAGCTGGTGCAGGTCCTGGCGTTGGCGATCCGCCAGGCCGGCAGCATCGATCGCGACAAGGTGCGCGCCGCCCTGGAGAACCTGCCGCGTCATGACGGGCTGATCCGCAGCTACCGGCCGGTATTCACGCGCGACCGCCACGAAGGCCTGTCGGCCGCCGACTACCGCATGGCGCGCTACCGCAGCGACGGCGTGCTGGTGCCGGTCAAGGCCGCGGTACGCTGAAGGCGGCCGGCGTGGACGCGCGGAAGGACTCTCCGCCCGGATCGCGGCGCTTCGGTCAGTCGCTGCGCGACCGCCTGGTGCTGTTCTTTCTCGTCCTCGATCTCACCACGTTGGTGGCGATGTCGGCCGGTGTCGCCTATCACGCGAGCGGCACGGTCGCCGATCAGGTGCAGGCGAGCCTCGAGGACAACCTGCGCTTCAGTGCGCGCGCGATCGTCGAAGATCTGCGCACCAAATGGGAGCATCTGCGAGCGATCTCGCGCAACACGCTGTTGGTCAACGGCGTCGTCGACTCGCTCGGGCGGGAAGCCTACCTGCGGTCCTTCATCGACAAGCTCACGCTCGCCGGTCGCGGCGGCGAGCACCCGCACATCGTGGTGCTCGACTACAGGGGGCGGCTGATTTCGGCCAACGATTCCGCGCATCCGCCGGCGCCCGATACGCCGTGGCTCAAGGAGGTGCTCGCAGGGCGCGCACAGGGCAGCGTGCGCATGGCCGCGGACGGCAAGGCGTCGATCACGCTGGCTTTCCCGGTGTTCTACCAAGGCCAGGTGGAGGGCGTTCTCGCCGCCGAATTCGGCCTCGATTTCGTCGGCGAGCTGATGCCCGATGCGGGGCATCCGGTCAGCGCGATCGTCGACGCCGAGGGGCGCACGGTGTATGGCGACACGCCGCAGGCGGTGGTCGAGGCCGTCGGCGGGGCGGGCACCGGTCCGCGCTTCGTGGAGTCGGGGGGGCAACTGCATGCGATTCTCGCGCTGCCGTTTCCGGATGGCGAACCGCCGTTCCGCTGGCATGTGGTGCTGTCGGTACCGGTCGCACATCTGCACGAGCCCGTCGCCGAGCTCGTCTGGCGCATGGCCATCGTCGGTCTGCTCAGTGCGCTCGCCGTGTCCGCCCTCGTATTCTGGCGCGCGCGCCGCTTCGTGCAGCCGCTCGAAGCGCTGCGCGGCACGATGCATGCGATCGTGGATCACGGCGATCTGTCCTCGCGGGTGCCGCCGGGCGGCGACGATGAAGTCGGCCAGCTGGGGGAGAGCTTCAACAACATGATGGAGCGGCTGCAGGCGCAGGACGTGGCGCTGAGCGGCGAAATCGCCGAGCGCCGGCGAGCCGAGGCCGACCTGCGAACGGCGAACGACTCGTTGCGCCAGACGCTGGAGGAACTGCGCGCGACGCAGGCGCAGCTGGTCCAGTCGGAGAAGATGGCTTCGCTCGGCCAGCTCGCAGCCGGCGTCGCGCACGAAATCAACAACCCGGTCGGGTTCGTGAAGAGCAACATCCGCACCTTGCGCAACTATGCCGACGACCTGCTGACGCTGCTCGACCGTTACGAGGAGGCCCTGGCCAACGTCGCGGCGGGGCCGGCGGCGCAGCAGTTGGCGGATCTGCGGGCGCAGATGGACGTCGAGTTCATGCGCGACGATCTGATGCAGCTGCTCGACGAATCGCAGGAAGGCCTCGTGCGCATTGCGAAGATCGTCGCCGATCTCAAGGATTTCTCGCACGTGGACCGGCAGGAGCTCGAGTCGGCCGATGTCAACGTCCTCATCGACAAGGTCATCAACGTTGCGTGGAACGAGCTGAAATACAAGACCGAGGTGATCCGCGACTATGGCGTGCTGCCGCCCCTGTACTGCTACCCGGGGCGGCTGGGACAGGTATTCCTCAATCTGCTCGTCAACGCCGCGCAGGCGATCGCGACGCGTGGTTCCATCGTGGTGCGGACGGGAGTCGAAGGGGGTGAAGTCGTCGTGCGTATCAGCGACACGGGGTCAGGCATCGCGCCCGAGATCATCGGCAAGATCTTCGATCCGTTCTTCACGACGAAGCCGGTGGGCAAGGGGACCGGGCTCGGGCTGCATATCGCGTACAAGATCGTCGAGGCTCACAACGGCCGGATCGACGTCGACAGCACCCCGGGGACCGGTACGACCTTCACGATCCGGCTGCCGATCGCGGGCCTGTCTGCCGCAGCCACCCCGGAGGAGCTCGCTCCCGGTGCCGCCTGAATCGCGGCGGGTCCGCCCCGGCGGACGTGAACGAAAACGGGCGCCCCCGAAGGGGCGCCCGCTGCAGGACCGGACGAGGGAGCGATCCGGCAATGCTCAGATGTGGTAGGCCGTCTCGCCGTGGGCGGTGATGTCGAGGCCTTCGCGCTCTTCTTCTTCCGGCACGCGCAGGCCGATCAGCACATCGACGATCTTGTAGGCAACCACCGACACGACGCCCGACCACACGATCGCGACGACCACGCCCCAGACCTGGCTGGTGACCTGCGCGGAGGTCGAGAACGGGGCCACCGCGTTGGCGACGTAGTCATACACGCCGACGCCGCCGAGGTCCGGGTTGGCGAACACGCCGGTCAGGATCGCGCCGAGGATGCCGCCCACGCCATGCACGCCGAACACGTCGAGCGCGTCGTCGGCACCGAGCATGCGCTTGAGGCCATTCACGCCCCACAGGCAGATCACGCCGGCGAGCAGGCCGATCACCAGCGCGCCCATCGGACCGACCCAGCCGCAGGCCGGAGTGATCGCAACCAGACCCGACACCGCACCCGAAGCCGCACCCAGCAGCGAGGGCTTGCCCTTCATCAGCCATTCCGCGGTCATCCACGACATCGCCGCCATGCCGGTCGCGACCATCGTGTTGAGGAAGGCCAGCGCGGTCAGGCCGTTGGCTTCGAGGTTGGAGCCGGCGTTGAAGCCGAACCAGCCGATCCACAGCATCGAAGCGCCCACCATCGTCAGCGTCAGCGAGTGCGGCGCCATCGATTCGCGGCCGTAGCCGATGCGCTTGCCGATCATGAAGGCACCCACGAGGCCGGCGACGGCGGCGTTGATGTGCACCACGGTGCCGCCGGCGAAGTCGAGCGCACCCTTCTGGAACAGGAAGCCCGCGGTCGCAGCGGCCGCTTCACCCGCAGCGGCGTCGACGTAGGCATCCGGACCCGCCCAGTACCACACCATATGGGCCATCGGCAGGTAGGAGAAGGTGAACCACAGCACCATGAACAGCAGCACCGCGGAGAACTTCATGCGCTCGGCGAAGGCGCCGACGATCAGCGCCGGGGTGATCGCCGCGAAGGTCGCCTGGAAGATGATGTAGGCGAACTCGGGGATCGCGACGCCCTTGCTGAAGGTCGCGGCCATCGAATCGACCGTCACGCCGCTGAGGAAGGCTTTCGACAAGCCGCCGACGAACGCGTTGCCCTCGGTGAAGGCGAGGCTGTAGCCGTACACGAACCACAGCACGATCATCAGCGAGAAGATCACGAAGACCTGCATCAGCACCGACAGCATGTTCTTCGAGCGCACCAGGCCGCCGTAGAACAGCGCGAGGCCCGGGATCACCATGAAGGCGACCAGCGCGGTGGAGGTCAGCATCCAGGCGGTGTCGCCCTTGTTGACCGTGGGGGCCGGCGCCGCGGCGGCCGCGGGGGCGACGGCGGCGTCGGCGACCGCGGTGACGGCCTCGGCCGCAGCCGGGGCATCTTCGGCGCTGGCGAGCCCGGCGAAGCCGAGCGCCAGGACCGCAAGCAGGACAGCAAACAGTTTTTTCATGGTGTTCTCCCTTACAGCGCGTCGGCGCCCGTTTCGCCGGTGCGGATGCGGATGGCCTGCTCGAGGTCGAAGACGAAGATCTTGCCGTCGCCGATCTTGCCGGTCGCGGCGGACTTCTCGATCGCCTCGATCACCTGTTCGAGCAGCTCGGTGCGCACGGCGGCCTCGATCTTCACCTTGGGCAGGAAGTCGACGACGTATTCGGCGCCGCGGTACAGCTCGGTGTGACCCTTCTGCCGGCCGAAGCCCTTGACCTCGGTGACGGTGATGCCCTGCACGCCGATCGCCGAGAGGGCCTCGCGCACTTCGTCGAGCTTGAAGGGCTTGATGATGGCTGTGACGAATTTCATGATGGTTTCCTTTCAGTCTTGCGGGGCCGGGGCCCCGCGGCGTTGCAGGCTCAGAAGGTCTTGGCGACGCTGAGGACGTAGCGGCCGTCGGCGTCGAAATCGCTCTTGTCCTTCATGTTGGTATCCACGTAGTGCAGGCCCAGCGTCACGCCCGCGACGGCCTGGCTCACGCCGACCTTCCAGTCGGAGTAGGACTCGGCCGGGCCGGCGATCATCTGGTGGCCGTAGTGGGCGTTGAGCGTCGTGCCCGGGATCACCTCGTAGGCGGCCGACAGGTCGAAGTACTGGCTGCCCTTGGAGTCCGGCGCGCCGAACAGGTTGGTGAAGGAGTTCGAGTACTTGAACGACAGGAACTGCCACGACAGGCCGACATAGCCTTCCAGCGTATTCGGGTGCTTCAGGCCGATCGTGTTGCGCCAGGTCGAGTCGAACTCGCCCGGATAGACGTACTGCAGCAGGCCGACGTCGTAGCCGATGTCGCCGATCGTGCCCTTGTAGCCGCCGTAGACGTCCAGTTCGAGGCTGTTGCCCGAGTTCTCGCCGATGCCGCGTTCGAGGTCGCTCAGCCACGACACGTTCGATCCCCACACGCCGACGTACAGGCCGCTCGCATGCGCATAATCGAAACCGCCTTGCAGCGCCGGCTTCTCGTCGGTCTGGCTGATGCCGCGGTAGGCATAGTCGGACACGAGGGCGACGTTCGCGGCGATCGGGCTGTCGCCGGCGGCGGCCGTGCCGGAGGCGATCAGCGGAAGGGCTGCGGCGACGGCAAGGGCGATGATGCGCTTGTGCATGATGTTGCTCCTTGATGGTTGGTTTTTGATTGCTGGCGAGTCCTCCTTTGCACGCGGCGTGCCAAGTTGTTCGCTTGCTGTCGCAAGTAACTGTTTATATGTGACAAAAAGGCGTTCAGAAAGGGGTTTTCGGGCGTTTTTGTGCACATGCAGCAGAGCGCCCGATCGTCGGATGCACCGTCATGGTGCGTTATAGTCAATTTCGTGGTGCGTGACGCGCCGGGCCGGCGGAGCGCTCACCGCAATGGGGCGGAGCGGGTGTCCGTCCGTTCCGGAACCCGCGCCCGTGCTAGACTTTTCCTTTATGTTTTCGCCCCAGAGGTAACTTCATGGCAGGCCCCCGCTTTCTCGATGACATCGGCGCCAAGTTGTCCGAACTCGCCGCCAGCAATCCCGCGCGGGATTTCGAAAAGAACGCCAAGGCCCTGCTCGGCAGCGCCTTCGGCAAGCTCGATCTGGTCACGCGCGAAGAGTTCGACGTGCAGCGCGAGGTGCTCGCGCACGCGCGCCAGAAGCTCGCCGAACTGGAAGACCGCGTCGCCGCGCTGGAATCCGAACTCGTGCGCGCCCGCGCCGACCGCGAAGACGAGTGAGCGGGGACGCCCGAGCGGCGCACGGCGTCGTAGCAATGCTCGGTAGATAATCTTTCGTCATTGTCGGAGCCTCCGGTAGACTGAGCGCAGTCCATTCCGGAGGTACCGATGTCGCTGGCACTCGTACGCACCAGGGCGCTCGCAGGCATGGGCGCGCCCGAGGTGACGGTGGAAGTCCATCTCGCTAACGGCCTGCCCGCATTCAACCTGGTCGGCCTGCCCGACACCGAAGTCCGCGAGGCGCGCGAACGCGTGCGCGCCGCGATCGCGACCTCGCAGTTCGAATTCCCGCAACGCCGCATCACCGTCAATCTCGCACCCGCGGACCTGCCCAAGGAGGGCGGGCGCTTCGACCTGCCGATCGCGCTGGGCATCCTCGTGGCGTCGGGGCAGGTGGATGCGGCGGGGCTCGTGCAGCACGAATTCGTCGGCGAACTGTCGCTCGACGGTAGCCTGCGCGCAGTGCGCGGCGGCCTCGCGATGGCGCTGGAAAGCGGGCGCACCGGCCGCGCGCTGGTGCTGCCGGCCGCCAACGCCGACGAGGCGGCGCTCGCGCGCGGCGCCAGCGTGCTGCCCGCCGCCAGCCTGCTGGCCGTGTGTGCGCACCTCAACGGCCACTCGCCGCTCGTGCGCCGCCCGCCGCCGCCGGCCGTCGAGGGGCGGGACGACGAAGCGGACCTCGCCGAGGTGAAGGGGCAGTTGCAGGCGCGCCGCGCGCTCGAGGTCGCGGCCGCCGGGCAGCATTCGCTCTTGATGTTCGGTCCGCCGGGGACCGGCAAGTCCATGCTCGCGCGCCGCCTGCCGGGCCTGCTGCCGCCGCTCGACGAGGCCGAGGCGATCGAGAGCGCGTCGATCCAGTCGCTCGAAGGCGGTTTCGACGCCCGTCGCTGGGGGCGCCGGCCGTATCGCGCGCCGCACCACTCGGCCTCCGCGCCGGCGCTCGTCGGCGGCGGCGCGAATCCGCGGCCCGGCGAGATCAGCCTCGCGCACCGCGGCGTGCTGTTCCTCGACGAACTGCCGGAGTTCGACCGCCGCGTGCTCGAGGCGCTGCGCGAGCCGCTCGAGACGGGCACCGTGACAGTGTCGCGGGCACGCCAGCGCGCCGAGTTCCCGGCGCGTTTCCAGCTCGTCGCGGCGATGAATCCATGTCCCTGCGGCCACGCCGGCGACAAGGGCGGACGCTGCCGGTGCACGCCGGACCAGGTCGCGCGCTATCGCGGACGCCTGTCGGGGCCGCTGCTCGACCGCATGGACCTCGTCATCGAGGTGCCGCTGCTCGACCATGCCGAGATGACCGCGCAGCCGGCGGGCGAGTCCAGCGCAGCGGTGCGGGAGCGCGTCGCGCAGGCCTGGGCGGTGCAGCGCGCGCGCCAGGGCGGCGCGAACAGCCATCTCGCGCCGGGGCGCGTCGATGCGCTGTGTGCGCCCGACGACCAGGGCAAGGCCTTGCTCGAGCATGCGATACGACGGCTGAATCTGTCCGCGCGCGGGTATCATCGCATCCTGAAGGTCGCCCGCACGATCGCGGACCTGGCCGGCGCCGAACGCGTCGGTCCGCCGCATGTGGCCGAGGCGATCCAGTACCGGCGCGGCCTCGACTCGCGCTGACGCGGCCTGCGGGGCGCGCGGGGGCGCCCGGTACCGAACAACAACGACCCCAGGGATCCCCCCGATGCCCGCCACCTCGCCCTGGCTAGCGTTTGTCCTCGCGGCGCTCGCGGCCATCGGGCCGTTTTCGATCGACACCTACCTGCCCGCGTTCGGTGCGATGGGGGCGGAGCTCGGCGCCACGCCGCTCGAGATCCAGCAGACCCTCACCGCCTACATGGCGACCTTCGCGTTCATGGTGCTGTGGCACGGCGCGCTCGCCGACCATTTCGGACGCCGGCACGTGCTCATCGCCGGTAGCGTGCTGTTCGCGCTGGCCTCGCTGGTGTGCGCGCTGGCGCCGTCGATCGAATGGCTGTGGGTGGGCCGCGCGCTGCAGGGCATGGTCGGCGGTGCCGGCATGGTGGTGGGGCGCGCGGTGATCCGCGATCTCTTCGACGGCGCGCACGCGCAGCGGCTGATGTCGCGCGTGATGCTGATCTTCGGCGTCGCGCCGGCGATCGCGCCCATCATCGGCGGCCTGCTGCTGGCCGCAGCGGGCTGGCGCGCGATCTTTTTCTTCCTCGCCTGCTTCGGCGCCGTGCTGGCTGTCCTCACCTGGCGCTTCCTGCCCGAGACCCTGCTGGCCGAGCACCGCCATCCGCTGCACCCGGTGCTACTCGCGCGTGCCTACCGGCGGGTGCTGGGCAGCGGCGCCTTCGTGCTGCTGAGCGCGGCGGCGGCTTTCAACTTCAACGGCTTCTTCCTCTACGTGCTGTCGGCACCGGCCTTCCTGATGCAGCACCTGGGCCTCGGCGCGCAGGAATTCGGCTGGCTGTTCGTGCCGGCGGTGGTCGGCATGAGCGCGGGCTCGGCGCTGTCGGAGCGGGTGGCCGGGCGCTGGCACGTGCGCCGCACGGTCGTTATCGGCATGACGATCATGGCGAGCGCGGCGCTCGCCAACCTGCTGGTCGCCACGCTGCTGCCGCCCGGCCTGCCGTGGTCGGTGCTGCCGATCGTGCTGTACACCTTCGGCATGGCCCTGTCGATGCCCAGCATGACGCTGCTGGCGCTGGAGCTGTTTCCGTCGCACCGCGGGCTGGCGTCGAGCTGCCAGAGCTTCCTGCAGGTCGGCATCAATTCGACCATCGCCGGCGTCTTCGCGCCGCTGCTGTGGCATTCGCCGCTGACACTGGCGGCGGGCATGGCGGGTTTCCTGACGCTCGGGGGCATCGGCTTCGTCGCCTGGTGCCGCCGCGCCGGCGGCTGCCTGCGCTGAGGCGTGCGGCGCTGCGTGCGCGTGCTGCGGGGCAGCACACCGGGCCGGGTGGATGGCCATAACCATAATGATGAGATGGATTTGCAGAAAATCATGATCTCCGCTTCATGATCCTGCCGTGTCGCGTCCGGGCGCACGTGTCGATGATGTCGACATGTTCGCAGGAGCGACCCGGAGGGCGATGGAATGGATTTCGTGATGCCGCAGCTGGCCGTGGGCAGCCGCGCCGACGCCGCCGACGGCGCCGCGTTGCAGGCGGCGGGCATCGACACGCTGCTGTCGCTGGCGCCACTGGCCCGCCCGTCGGAGGTGGCGCTGCAGCTGGGGCTGGCGGTGGCTGATCGGGTGGCGCTGCCCGCGGCGACGATCCGCTCGGCCGCGGCCTTCCTCGCCGCCCGCATCGCCGCCGGGCACCGCGTGCTGATGCACTGCGAGCAGGGGATTTCGCGGTCCCCGGCGCTGGCGGCGTGCTTCCTGCACGAACACCTCGGCCTGCCCCTCGACGCGGCCTTCGCCCGGGTGCGCGCCGCGCGCCCGCAGGCCGACCCCCATCCCGCGCTGGTCGCGTCGATCCGCGCCCACTACGCCGGCGCGGACGGCCCCGCGGTCGATCTGGCGGGCAACGAGAACCCCTTCGGCCCGTCGCCCGCGGCGTGCGCCGCGATCGCGCGCACGGCGGCGCGGCTGCATCGCTATCCGGCGGCCGACAGCGCCGAACTGCGTGATGCCCTTGCGCGCCGGCTGGGGCTTTCCGCTGTGCAGCTGGTGATCGGCAACGGTGCGTGCGATCTGATCGACCTCGCGCTGCGCGCCGTCGTCGGCGCCGGCGGCGAGGTGCTGATCCCCGACCCGGCCTTTCCCGCCTACCGCTCGGCGGCCGCGCGCGTGGGCGCCCGGGTCGTCACGGTGCCGATGGCGGGCAGTGAATACGCCGTCGGGGAATACCTCGCACGCCTCAGCCCTGAAACCCGCCTCGTGGTCGTCGCATCGCCGCACAACCCCACCGGGACGCTGATGGACCCGGCCGACTGGGCGCGCCTGTGCGCTGCGCTGCCGGCGGGGGCCGTGCTGCTGCTCGACGAGGCCTACCGCGATTACGCCGAGGGCCACGCGCTGATCGACGCGGCGGCGGACGTGCGCCGCGGCGCCGCGGTGCTGGCCCTGCGCTCGCTATCGAAAGTCGAGGGGCTGGCCGGCCTGCGCGTGGGTTATGGCTTTGCGCCGGAGACCTTGGTGCGGCGGCTCGCCGCGCTGTGCCCGCAGTACCACGTCGGTTCGCTGGCGCAGGCCGCCGCGCTCGCGGCGCTCGATGACGAGACCCACCGCCGCGCGAGCATCGGCGCGAACGCGCGCGGGCGTGAGCTGTTGATGGCGGGTCTGGTGCGTCTGGGGGTCGAGTTCGTGCCTTCGGCGGCGAATTTCGTGCTGCTGCGCGCGCCGCGCGATGCGCTCGCGCGCCTCGCCGAACGCGGTGTCGCCGTGAAGTGCATGGCCCGCTACGGCCTGCCCGGGCACATCCGTGTGAGCGTCGGCCTGCCCGCCGAGAACGCGCGCTTCCTCGCCATGCTGGGCGAGCTGCTGCGCGAAGACCAGGACTGCCGGGACGCCGTTCCGGCCTGAAGGAGAGCAAGCATGGTGATGATGATGGCCCCCGGCGGCACGCTGGAGATGGCGAAGACGGTGCTCGATGAGGGGGCTGACGCGGTATATGTCGGAGTGGTCGGCTGGAGCCGGCGCGGTGCGCAGGACGAGCTCAACGACGACGAAATCCGCCACACGATCGACTACGCGCTGGCGCGGGGCAAGGAGGTGCGCGTGGTCGTGAACACGCTGCCGAGCTCGACCGAGCTGCCGATGTTCGTCGAGCGCGTCGAGCGCTACGCGGGCTGGGGCGCGCAGGGCTTCATGATCAGCGACCTCGGTGCGATGCGGCTGGTGAAGGAGCGCCTGCCGCACGTGAATGTGCACACCAGCGTCGGCTGCGGCATCACCAATTACGAGGACGTGCGCTTCCTGCGCGAACTCGGCGCCGACTACGTGGTGCTGCCTTACCGCCTGTCGGTGGAGGAGATCCGCCAGATCAAGGGCGCGGGCAAGGTCGGCATCGAGGTCTTCCTGTTCAAGACGCCCTCCGGCGGCAAGATCTGCCCCGGCAAATGCAACATGAGCAGCTACTTCAGCTTCCGCCGCTGGCTCGACACCGAGGGCAAGGACCACTTCTTCGGCTCCGCCTCGCGCGGCGGCGACTGCCTGCGCGTGTGCCAGACGGAGTGGAACTTCAACGTCGACGACATCGATTACCGCATGCCGATGACGATCAAGACCAACCCGGCGCTGTGGCTGGAGGAGCTGCCGGACTACCTCGCCGCCGGCGTCGACTGCCTCAAGGTGCCCGGGCGCGACCGTTCGGCGGTGCTGGTGCGCGACATCGTGCGCGTGTACCGGCGCGCGGTCGACGCCATCCTCGAAACGGATCGCCCCGACCTGAGCGCATTCGCATCCGAGCTGGAGACCCTGCGCGGACGCTGGATGACCGAGCGCAACAGGCGCGACAACCGCTTGCTGCGCCAGGCGATCGACGAATCCGCACGCGTTTCCGCCGAAGCCCCGGCCGTGACCCAATAAGCAAGGAGACACACCATGTTCGAACTCTCGACCGACGTCGGCAACCTCAAGGAACTGCGCGAGGGCGATTTCTCGGCCTACGACGCGATCTACCTCGGCGACTTTTCCTGCCCCGAGTATCCCAACAACTTCAGCTCGCACGCGGACCTGCTCGAAGCCGGGCTGCAGCACGTGCATGCGCGCGGGCAGAAGGCCTACCTGCGCCTGTACGCGGTGCCCGGCAACGACGACCTCGCGTGGGTCGGCGACGTCATCGACACCGCGCTCCAGCTCCCGTTCGACGCGCTGGAGGTGCATAACCTGGGCGTCCTGCGCATGCTGCGCGAACGCAGCTGCACGGCGCCGATCCACCTCGGCGTGTTCGGCAACCTGTACACGCACGAGACCGCGAAGGTGCTCAAGGACTTCGGCGTCACGCGCGTGTATCCGAATCCTGAGCTGTCGCTCGACGAGGTGCGCTACATCGCCGAGCACGCCGACGTCGAGGTGCTGGTGCCGGTGCACGGCAAGATCCCGCTGGTGATCTCGGAGACCTGCTTCATCCTCGAGCACAGCGAGGACGGCGCGGAGGGCGCATGCGGTGACGGCAGCTGTTCCTACCAATGCACGCAGGACCATTGGCTCAAGCGCGGCCGGGGCGACGGCAGCCGCGCCGACTGGTCGCTGAAGGACACCGGCCGCATGACGCTGTCGGGCAAGGACCTGTGCATGGTCGAGCACGGCGGCCGGCTCGCGGACATGGGCCTGAAGCACTTCTACGTGCATAACAAGGGCGAGGCGCCGGGCTACGCGGCGGCGGTGGGGCGCATCTACCGCGACGCGCTGACGCGGGCCTTCGCCGGCGAGGCGGCACCCGATTTCGCGCCCGCGCTCGATACGCTCGCGGGCCTCGCGCGCGAAGGGCTGTGCAACGGCTATTACTTCGAAGGCGCGGGCCAGCGCTACATCGGGCGGAATTGACCATGATGCCCCCACGCTCATTTTGTTCGCGGAGGGCCGGTTTTTCACAACCGGCCCGTTCGGCAGGCACGGCGCCATGCGCCGCGAAACCCCTGCCTCACCCCCCCAAGGGAACGCTTGCCCCCCTTGGGGCGGCCCGGCGGGAGGCCTGATCATGCCCAAGCTGCTCGCCCCGGCCGGCTCGCTGGAGATGGCGCGCGCGGCGGTCGACGAGGGCGCCGACATCATCTACGTCGGCCCGCTCGGCTTCTCGCGCCGCCCCTACGAGTCCGAGATGAGCGATGACGCGATCCGCGAGGCGGCCGCCTATGCGCGGGCGGGCGGCGCGGAGCTGCGCGTTGTGCTCAACACCTTCCCGACGCCGTACGACTTCGGCCGCTTCGTCGACAAGGCCGTGCGTTACGCGGCGGACGGCGCGTCCGGCTTCATCGTCACCGACATCGGCCTGATGCGCGCGCTGCGCCGCGAGATCCCGGACACGGTGCTGCATGTCAGCATCGGCAGCGGCATCAGCAACCTCGCCGACGCCGCCTTCTACCGCGACGCCGGCGCCGACGTGATCATCCTGCCCTACCGCTGGGACGTCGCCGAGATCGAATCGGTGCGGCGCGCGAGCGACATCGGGCTGGAGACCTTCCTGTTCGAGACGGTGCAGACCGGCAAGCTGTGCCCGGGCAAATGCATCATGAGCAGCTACCTGCGTTTCCGCGACTGGCTGGAGGTCGAGGGCAGCCGCGACTTCCACGGCAGCGCGAACCGCGGCGCGAAGGAGTGCTACCGTGTGTGCCAGGCGAACTGGGAGTTCGGCGCGGCGGGCGCGGACCCGGTCGAGATCAAGCTGCGCCGCGACGCGCGCCTGATGCTCGCGCAGCTGCCGGGCTTCGTCGCCGCCGGCGTCACCTGCTTCAAGCTGTCGGGGCGCGAGCGGCCGGTCGGGATGATCCGCGACCTGGTGCGCTTCTACCGCCGGGCGATCGACGAGGTCGTCGCGGGGGCGACCGATCTCGATCACCACGCCGCTGAACTCGCGGAGCTGCGCGGGCGCTGGGTGCGGGAAAAATCCAAGCGCGTCGAGACGCTGATGGACCGGGCCGCTGCGTATGTCGGCTGACACGTCGCACGGCGCGCTCCCCACGCTGCGGGGCGCCTTCGAGGCGACCGGCAGCGGCGCCTGGCTGATGCGCGCGATCGTCGCCTGCGGCCTCGACGAGGCCAACGGCTACCGCCTCGCGCTGCAGCTGGGCGACGACCGCATGCGCGGCGAGCGCCACGCGACCGAGGCGCGCCTGATCGACGGCGAGGTCGACCTCATCGACACCGACTGGCTGTCGCTCGCGCGCCATCGCGCCGCCGGCCTGCCGCTGGTGGCGGCCGCGCCCTACGGCGCGATCTTCGGCGGCCTCGTCGTGCCGCGCGGAAGCGCGCTGCGCGGTCTCGCGGACCTGCCGGGAATGCGCATCGGCGTCGTCCATGCGCAGGACAAGAACTGGCTGCTGCTGCGCGCCGCGTGCCGGCTACGTCACGGCTTCGACCCGGCTGAAGCGTCGCATTGCATCGCCGCCGGTTCGAAGAGCGCCCTGCACGACGCCCTGTGCGGTGGCGCGCTCGACGCGGCGCTGCTGTACTGGCACCAGGTGCCCGCACTTGTCGCGGGCGGTGCGTTCCGCGAGGTGTGCGACCTGGCCGCGCTGCTCGCGGCGATTCCCGTCCCGCGGCCGCAGGTGCCGACGAGCTTCTTCGTCTGCCACGAGGCGCTGTCGCGCTCGGCGCCCGCTTTGCTGCACGGATTCGTCCACTCGGCGGCCGCGGCGGCGCTGCGCCTGCGCACCGATCCCGGTCTGTGGTCGCGCGTCGCCGGCGTGCCGGCGGGCAGCTGGGCCGGCGCCGTGCTGCGCCGCAAGTGGCTCGCGCGCGTCGGCCTCCCGTGGGCGCCGCACATGGCCGCGCGGCTGCAGGAGCTCGCCGACCTGATGGCGCCGCCCGGCGCTCCCCGACATGCACTGCCGGCCGGCCTCCTCGCCGCCGGTCTCCATCCCCGAGGTGAATGATGACGATCCTGATGGCTCCCGGTGGCAGCCTCGAAATGGCCTTCGCGTCGCTCGCGCGCGGCGCCGACTCCGTCTACGTCGGTCCGCGCGGCTGGAGCCGCCGTCCGGCCACCGACGAGCTCGACGACGGCGCGATCGCCGAACTGGTCGCCGAGGCCGCGCGCGACGGCAAGGACGTGCGCGTCGCGATCAACGTGATGCCCGCGCCCGGCGAGGTCGGCCTGTTCCTCGACCGCGTCGCGAGCTTCGCGAAGATCGGCGTGAGCGGCGTGATGGTGTGCGACCCCGGCCTGATCCCGCTGGTGCGCCGCGCGCATCCCGACCTGGACATCCACGTCAGCGTCACCGCCGGCGTGTTCAACGTCGAGGACGTGCGCTTCTACGACGAGCTGGGAGCGGACTACGTCGTGCTGCCCTACCGCTGGGGCGTGGAAGAGGCCGCGCAGATCCGCGCCGCGAGCCCGATGAAGCTCGAAGCCTTCCTGTTCCAGAACCCGCATCGCGGGCGCATCTGCCCGGGGCGTTGCTACTCGAGCAGCTACTTCCACGTGAAGCACCTGCGCGGTGACGACGACAAGGATATCTACCTCGGCTCGGCGGCGCGCGGCGGCAGCTGCTACCGCATCTGTCGCGGCGAGTGGTCGCTCACCGCCGGCGATCGCCGCCATCCCGACTCGCCGCGCCTGAAGAGCAGCCCCGAACTGCTGCTGTGGGAAGTGCCGGAATACGTCGCGATGGGCGTCGAACGCTTCAAGATTCCCGGCCGCGAGCGCACCGCCCCGCTCGTCGCGGACATCGTCGGCTTCTACCGGCGCGTGATCGACGCGGCGCTGCGCGGCGAACGCATCGAAGGCTTCGCGCCGGAGTGGCTGGAGCTCAAGGACCGCTGGAGCGGCGAGCGCGACAACCGCGACGACTCGCGCATCCGCGGGGCGGAACGGGCGGGGCGCGCGATCCGCGCCGGGGTCGCGGCGTGACAGCTGCGGCAGGCGCGCCGCCGTCGTCGGACTGGATCCGCGACCTCGCCGCGCTCACGCCGGGGGACGCCCGCGCCGTGGGCAACAAGGCACTGCGGCAGGGCCTGCTGCTCGCGGCCGACTTCCCGGTGAGCCCCGGTTTCTGCGTCACCGCGGCGGCGATCGCAGCATGGCGCGAGGGCGGGGAAGGGCGCGAAGCGGTATGTGCGGCGCTGCTGGCGGCCTATCGCGCCCTCGGCGGGCGCGTCGCGGTGCGCAGCTCCGCGATCGAGGAGGACGGCGAGGGTGCGAGCTATGCCGGCGTGTATGCCACCGAACTCGGCGTGCACGGCGAGGCGGCGCTGCTCGCCGCGCTGGAACGCTGCATCGCCTCGTGGGCCGAACCGGCTGCAGTCGAGTACCGCGCGCGGCTGGGGCATGCCGATGCGGCGCTGGCGATCCTCGTGCAGCGCCTCGTCCCGGCGGTCGCCGCCGGCATCGCCTATACGCGCGCGCCGCTCGACACGCAGCGCCGTGAGGTGCACGTCGATGCCGTATGGGGACTGGCGGAACCGCTCGCCGCGGGGCAGCACGTCGGCGACAGCTTCGTCCTGTCCCACGCCGGCCGCCTGCTGCGCAAGCGCATCGGCGACAAGCGCGAGGCGCTCGCCGTCGACGGCCCGCATCCGGTGCGTCCGCAGCGCGCGCGCGTCGCCTGCCTGACGCCCGCCGAGGCGCGCGAGATCGCACTGCTCGCGCTACGCGCCGAAGCCTTCTTCGGCGGCCCGCAGGATGTCGAGTTCGCCGTCGACCTGTGCGGCGTGTGGCTGCTGCAGGCGCGCCCGCTCGTCGCCGCGAGCACGGCCGGCGGCGCGGGGCTGGAAAGCTACCTCGCCGGCGAGCGGCGGCGCCTCGCGCGCAAGTTCGCCGACCTGCGCCAGCGCGGCGTGCTGCACGGCAGCCAGCTCGTGCTCAGCAACGGCAACGTCGGCGAACTGCTGCCGACGCCGACGACGATGAGTTTCGGCCTGTTCCGCGACATCTTCGCCGGCCGCCGCGGCGCAATCGTCACCGGGCGCCGGCGCCTCGGATACCGCTTCGATCCGCGCTGCGTCGATCACCTCTACGAGCTGGTGGCCGGGCAGCTCTGCTTCAACCTCGAAGTCGACGCGGCAACTTTTTGCGACGGCGCGGAGCCGCCGGTGGACGACTACCTCGACCGCGTCGCGGCCGACCCCGCGCTCGCGAACTACCCCGAAGTGCGCCTGTACGGCCGGCTTCCCCTCGACGCCCCCGCCGCCGCCGCGCGGGCGCGTTTCGAGCGCGGCATGCGCGCGGCGGCACGCGACTACCTCGCGCGCTACGAATCGCAGGTCGCTCCGCGCCTCGGCGTGCCGGCGGCGCTCGCGCAAGCCGTCGCGTCGGGCGATCCCCGCCGCGTGGTCGCCGCCGTGTCGGACCTCGTACGCTTCCTGCGCACCGGGCCCTGCGTCGAGTTCGTCATCGCCGCCCGGCTCGGTTTCCACTTCGCGGCCGAGGTCCGCCGCACGCTCGAAGCCCTGTTCGGATCGGACAGCGAGGCGCTGTGCGCGCGCCTGCTGTCCGGCCTGCCCGGCAGCCTGATCACGTGCCAGGCGCTGTGGCTGGAGGACGTCGCCGGGGGGCGCCGCAGCCGCGCCGATTACCTCGCCGCCTACGGCCACTGCGCCGACAACGAACTCGAACTCGCTGAGCCGCGGCTCGCCGAGGATCCTGCCCGCCTCGACGAGTTGCTCGCGAACCTGCGCACCAGCGGCCGCCGGCCGGCGGCCGAATTCGCGCGCCAGCAGGCCGCCCGCCGCGCCGCCGAGGCGGAACTCGGGGAGCGCCTCACCGCCGCCGGCGTCGACGAGGCCGCGCGTGCGGCCCTCTTCGAGGCGCTCGCCTTCGCGCAGCACTTTCTGCCGCTGCGCGAGACGATCAAGCACCATTACACCGCCGTCCATGCGCTGATCCGCAGCGCCGCACTGCACCTCGCCGCGCACCTCGACTGGCCCGCGGCGCTGATCTTCCACCTCCACACGCGCGAACTGCCTGCCGCGCTGCGCGGCCCCGCAGCCCTGCGCCGACGTGCCGAGCGGCGTGCTGCCGAGCATGCGATGGCGCGTCTCGCCGCGCGCCTCCACTGCGTCCCGGCCGTCGTGTTCGGCGCGCGCCTCGACGCCCTCGGCGTGCCGACGGCGCGCGCCGGCGATGGCGCGGAGGGGGGCGCCTGGAGCGGCGCACCGCTGTCGCCCGGCAAGGTCTGCGGCGTCGCCCGCGTGTTCGCCCCCGGCGAGCCGGTGCCTATGGAGGGCTGGCGCGGCGACGAGATCCTCGTGCTGCGCGCCGCCAATCTCGGCGTCACGCCGCTCTTTCGCATCGTCGCGGGACTCGTCGTCGAAGTCGGCGGGCTCCTCGCCCACAGCGCCTGCCAGGCGCGCGAGGCCGGCATCCCCGCGGTCGCGCTGCCCGACGCGACACGCCTGATCGCCGACGGCGCGCGCGTCGTCCTCGACGGCGCCAGCGGCCGCGTCGCCCTGCTCGAATCCTCCACCGGAAGTCACAGTGATGAATCCCTCCACGACCCCGCCGCCCAACTCCCGGAACAATTCGCCGCGGTTTGACCTCGACGGCCGCGTCGCGCTCGTCACCGGCGCCGGCGCCAACGGCGGCATCGGCCACGCGCTGGCACTCGGCCTCGCGCGCGCCGGCGCCCGCGTGGCGATCGCCGACATTGACGCCGACGGTCTCGCGCAGACCGCACGCGAACTCGCGACGATCGGACCTGCGCCGCTCGCGCACGTCGTCGACATCGCCGACTCCGCCGCCGTCGACGGGCTGTTCGTCGCGATCGACGACGACATCGGCCGTCTCGACATCCTCGTCAACGTGCCCTTCGCCTTCCCCGCGCGCGTGCGTCCGCACGAGCTGGCCGCCGCCGACTGGGAGCGCATGCTCGCCGTGAATCTCACCGGCTATTTCCTGTGCTGCCAGGCCGCGCTGCGCCGCATGCTGCCGGCGGGGCAGGGCAGCATCATCAACATCGGCTCCAACGCGGGGGAATCCGCGCTCGGGCGCGGCGCGCTGCCCTACGGGTGCACCAAGGCCGCGGTGCACCAGATGACGCGCGAGCTCGCCGTCGAATACGCCGGGGCGGGCATCCGTGTGAACGCCATCCTCCCGGCGCAGACCCTCACGCCCGGGCTGCGCGGCCACCTCGACAACCCGCGCTTCCGCGACCACGTCCTGCCGCGCATCCTCGCCGGGCTGCCGCAGGGGCGCCTGCTCGAACCGGAGGACTACGTCGGCCCGGCCATCTTCCTCGCTTCCGACGCCGCCCACGCCGTCAACGGCGTGCTGCTGCCGGTCGACGGCGGCAACCTCGCGATGAACGCCGGCGGCAGCCACACCTGGCCGGCGTGAACGCATGAAGCTCGTCCGCTACGGCCGCCGCGGCCGCGAACGTCCGGGGCTGATCGACGCTGACGGCGTGCTGCGCGACCTCGCCGCGCACGTCCCGGACATCGGCCCCGCCACACTCGCACCGAAGGCGCTCGCCGCGCTGCGCCGCCTCGATGCCGGCGCGCTCCCCGCGGTGCCGGGCCGCCCGCGCCTCGGCGTGCCCGTCGCAGGCGTCGGCAAGATCGTCGCCGCCGGTCTCAATTACCGCGCGCACGCCGCGGCGGGCCACACCCTGCCGGACGAACCCATCCTGTTCCTCAAGGCCCCTTCCGCGCTATGCGGCGCGCGCGACGCCGTGCGCCTGCCGCCGGGCGCCACCCGCGGCGACTGGGAAGTCGAGCTCGCACTGGTGATCGGCCGCCACGCGCGCGCCGTGCCCGCCGCCCGCGCGCTTGACCACGTCGCCGGCTACTGCATCGCCAACGACGTCTCCGAGCGCGGCTTCCAGTTCGACCGCGGCCCGACGTGGGACAAGGGCAAGAGCTGCGATACCTTCTGCCCGCTCGGCCCCTGGCTCGTCACCCGCGACGAAGTGCCCGACCCGCAGGCGCTGGACCTCCGTCTCTCCGTCGACGGCGAGCTCATGCAAGCGTCGAACACCGCCGACATGCTGTTCACCTGCGCCGAGCTGGTCGCCTGCGCCAGCCGCTACGTGACCCTCCATCCCGGCGACGTCCTCCTCACCGGCACGCCCCCCGGCAGCGGATTCCTGCAATCGCCGCCGCACTACCTGCGGCCGGGCCAGACGATGCAGCTCTCAATCGCAGGCTTGGGGATGCAGCGCTCGCGGGTGGCGAGACAAGCATGATTGCGTGGCCAGTCCCGCGTTTGACCTAAGGCGCCTCTAAGCTCGGGCGATCCCGTATTCATTCGTCCGCGCACCAAACGGCCGGTTATCCTAGCGCGGCAGCCGCACCCTGTTGCGCCGCTGCCTGCAGACGAGTTCTTTGCCACGCAGGGCGCAGCTTGTGGTGACGGTCCACTTTCCGTCTGTAGAAAGGGACTCGTCCAAATTCGCGATTTCGAGCAGTTCTCCGCGGATAAATCGGTAGGTGCTCGAAGAGTGACTGCAGCAGCTGTTGCGCGAAGCGCTGGAGATGGTCTTTCGCCTCGGGTCGATCTGCACCTGCGTGAGCATCGACAGTCCATCGTGGTAGACGAAGCGCTGCGTCGCCGGATCGAAGAGATAGAAGGCACTGCTGCTGTTCGGGCCTGCCCCGCCGTCCGTTGCTCCGATCATGATGTCTGGGTGACCGTCGAAGTTGGCGTCAACCACCGTGAGTAAACGTTCGGAGGGGCCCAGGCGACCTTCCCCGCTGCCAGGCAGGATGTGCTTCATCCCGGTCTTCTTGTGTACTGCCAGGATGCCCTGCCAAGACAGGTATCCGTCGCCGGCATCGTCGTCGTCGGACACCACGACCTCGAAGCGATGATCGTGCGTTTGCTGCTGCTGATTCACGCGGCGCCCGGGAATCACATCGAGGGACTCCAGCCAGCCGGACGTCGCCTCGCCGTCTGGCGCGAGGAAGTCCACGTGCAGCCACTCGGGCGATTCCGAACCGGAGCCGGAGCGCAACGCGACGTAGCTCCCTGCCGGTAATTCCGGGCGCACGTGGGACAAGGCCGCATCTGACGACGGATACACTCGCAAGGCAACGGAGCGCGGAAGGTAGAGGATGTCGGCGTAGGCGCGCCGCTCCACTAGATTGAACTGGGAGAGTGCGACGCTCTGCTCGACATTCATCGAAATCTGTCCTGCAAGCGGGGCGGAGGATTGCAGTACGAAGGACGCATCGAGCGCGGTGAGCTGATATTGCAGAGCCGATGTGCAGCCCGAAGATGAGGCCGGAGCCAAATCGGGAGCGTAGAGCGTCGGCTCGACGCGCCATCGCCAGACCTGGCAGCCCGGTTGCGGACCTTGGCCGGCGCTCGTCACGTCGTCCGGGCGTTTCTGAGGTGAGGTGTTCGCCAATAGCGATTCTTGGGTGCCGGGAGGGCGTGCGAGCAGCATGACCGCTACTGCGCCCGAAGATGGCTCGGAGCTGACCACCGCATGGCGTAGTTCGTCCGTCTCGGCGACGAACGGAACTGCCACCGGCGTCCCGCGTTTGAGCCAGTCGGGTACGAATTCATTCATTCGCGCGGCGTCGAAAGGGGCCACTCGATACAGTCCGGCGGCCAACTGCGGTCTGGGGGCAGTGGAGTCGGCGGGTGGTTCGGCACTGACGGCCGGCGCGCAGTAGAGCAACGCGGAGAGCAGCGAGTGCAGGACGGTGCGGGTGCTGTGGGCTATGTTGCGAATCATGATGTAGTCATGCAGGTGGGCAGGCCGTGAATTACCGCTTGCTCAAATAGTCTCGCGTCCGGTCAATGGATGCGTTTCCCGTGAGCCGCAAATTGTTCCGATCGCGCCGCGAGCTTGCCGGCTGCGGTGCGTGCCAGCAGGGCTGTCGCTCCAGCCGCAAATGCCGGCAGCCATACCCAAAGAAGCTCCGACAGGAATACGCTCGCTCCCTTTGCAGAGAAAAACCGCCCGAGCCCGAGCGGTGCGACTTCGATCGGCTGAAACGGTGCGAAGTAGCGCTCCCCCGACCAGGGCCAGAGCAGCGCGATGCCGAGGCCTCCATTGGTCAGCGTATCGAGCAGGCCGTGGGAGCCGACCGCCGTCAGCAGGAAGATGAAGGATCGCGGGAAGCTTGCATGCAGCCAGCGGAAACAGCAGGCGCCCAGCAGTGCGGCGACCAAGGCGAACAGCAGCGAGTGGGAAAAGCCACGGTGTCCGAACTCTGCGGCGTAGGGGATGCCCAGGCGGAACGCGATCACGTCGAGATCGGGAAGAGTCGCGGCGATTGCGCCGCAGGCAAGCAGCCGCGGCGGAATGATCCCGCGGCCAAGTGCAGCACCGATCGCGAGCGGTACGACTGGATGGGTGAAGATTGTGGGCATCGGGAACTCCCTCGTGATCTCAGCCGGCGCGCGCCGTTAGACAGATGAATTCCGCGGAGAGTGGGGGCGCAAGGCATCACGTTTGCCCAACGGTGCATCGTCCGGGCGAAGGCCGGAAACGCCAGTACGAACTCACTGCTCCACGAGCTGAAACCATTCCGCCGCGCTCCGAAAGGCGTATTCGCAACCCACGAGGATCTTGTCCGCAATGATCTTGTGGGAGAGTTGCAGTGCAACGATAGTTACGGATGGCCGTACGGGGCGACGAGCTCCTGAAAAGGGTACTTCCTTCAGGTTCAGATCGCGCGCGACCGTAGCAATGGAATCGATCGGGACGACCAGCAGGATTCGTCCGGGGCTGACAGCGACCTGCCTCGAAGCGTACCCGTGCGCGGTGACGGGTTCCTCCAGTTCGTAGATGTCGATCGTCGGTAGCGCATAGCGGGCGACTGGTCTTTCGAAGCCTGTGTGCTCGGCGCCCAGAGTCACAAGTAGCGATCCAACAGCTTCATCAGGCAGTTCGCAAGTCAGTGCTCGCTCGAGCAACGTGCCGTCGGCGGCACTTGTGGCGCTGACCAGGAATAGCAGCGCCAAGGCGACGAAATTTTTCATTTTGCGAAGGACGTGTAGTGAGTGCAAAGGACTGGGCGTGCGACGGACGCACTCGATGTGCCGGTTCGATCTCGGTCCGAGCGTCGCTGCGGAGCTTGCTGGTGTCGCCGCAACCGTGGGGCAAGAGTCATGCATATGGAATCGATCTTGTGGTGCCGCGTCTGCTATCAGTTCATCCGCTCATCGATGTGGTCTCGGATGGCCGGCGGCGAAGGCGAACATGGCCAGATGCTCATTTGACGCCAGGCCGAGCAGGGACAAGACTTGCCTGTCCAGGAAGGAGCCGAGCGCAACCGCGGCCAGTTCTCGCTCGGCGGCCGCCAGCGACAGCGCAGCGAGATAAGTGCCGGCTTCCATGAGCATGAAGCGGCCCCCGCGCTCGCCGTACTTGGCGGTCATTGGCCCACGTTTGGCCACCGCGAAGAACACGGCCGATGGCGCGGTATCCCAGGATGTTCCGAGCACGCTTTGCAGCGCGCTCCAGGACGGACAAGCGCCGATGGGCGACAACCCATGCGTTCCGGGGTCGTACCAGCAAATCTGTCCGGCGAACTCGGAGGCGTCCTCCACGCCAAGCAAGGCCGCATAGATCCACAGCGGATATTTCCCGCCGCCGGAGGGCAAGGGGCGCGTTCCGTCACGGCGCATGGCGAAGGGCGCAAGCAAGTGCGCCAGGTCGTCCTTGCTCAATGCGGCGGCGGAAAATTCCCGGCCGCTGCGCCGTCGCGCAAGGGCTTCCGTCAGCGAAGAGCGGACGGAGGGCAGTCGGTGTTCCGCCCTGGCATAGACCGGCTCGGGGGCTTCATACGGTAGCGCGGCGTCCGCGGCGATGCGCTCGCGCAGCAAGCGGGCCCGTGTCCCGTTCAGTTCACTGTTGATCCAGAACGTTTCGAACAGCGGGCTGGCGTCGTCGATGGTCATGAACGAATTACCCTAGGGGATGCGGCAAGGGGTTGGGAAAGGCGGTGAAGCGGGGGGCATTGCCGTAACGCCAGCGGACGTCCTTGCAGCGGCCACCGAGGAAGGGCGCGCGCTCGTCGGCGTGCAGTCCGGTCAGTTGCGGTGAAAGCACGCGGATGACGTGCAAGCCGGCCGCGGCGACATCGCGCGTGGTGAGCTCGCGGTAATACAGGTCGACACCGCTGTTTGCCAGTTGATGGACCAGTTGATCGAGCTGATCGATCGCAGCAGCAGGAGCCGGGGCGAACCGCTCGACCGGAACGAATGGTTCTCGATGGGCGATTAGCGCGGTTCTGGACCAGAGATCGGGGCGCAGGGTGTAAAAGACCGCGTGCTCATCGAAGCGGCGCAACTGCGCGGCATGACGCGGCAGCTCCGCATCCCGGGTGCGCTTGAGGAAGCCGGCGAAGGTCAGTGCCTGCCCCCATTCGAGCCAGGCCTTCTGCAGCGCTTCGTCGCGTGTCGCCCGGCAAGCAATTCCCAGGCAATGGCGCGGCTCGCCGCGCCGGGGAATGCCACCCGCCACGGCCACGACCGGATGCGGATTCCACTCCTGGGTCATGTCGAAGGCGTAGGCTTCGCCGCCCCGCGCCTGCACCTGCTCGCGCCACGCGGCGGGTAGGGGAATCTCCCGGCCACCCAGGCCGTTCAGCCATGTTGTCGCAAGCGCATCCCGCTCGAGCAGTTCTTCGGTGGCGCGCAGCATGGCCATCCATGGCCCGCCCTCCACCGGGCGAAAAGCTGCGAGGCCGCTCGATGTCGACGGCAGGCGCGCCGTGCCCGTGCGCGGCCCGAGTCCCACCCACTCTTGCGGCACCCAACGCGAACGGTTGTCGAGCAAGCTGAAGACCTCGGCGAAGAGATCCTCGGCCTGTGCCTGCGTGGCCCAGGGGAAGTCGGGCCGGCCGAGCTGCTCGTCCGCAAAGCAGGCGAAACTGCCCTCGTCGAGCCGTTCAGTGGCGGGAATCTCCGAGCGCGGAAGCGTCCTGGCCGCCACGAAGGCTGCGGCATAACGCTCCAGGCCCTCGGCGATTGCACCGATCAAGGCCGACTCACGGGTCACCCCGACCGCACCGGAGACCGTTTGCCACGGGTTGCTCGGGTCTTCGGGCACCGCCACGTTGAACAGGCCCGGCAAGTCGCAGGCCTCCGCCGCGACGAACTGCGGTTCGAGCAGCAGTCCGCAGCGCAGCGATGCAGCGCTGGTGAGCATGTGCTGAAAAAGTGAAGTCCGCGTAGCCCCTTGTTCGGCCGCGCGGAACCTTGCTTCGGCCGGAATCTCAACCCCCTACCAAAGGGAGATCTCGATCGCCGCGCAAATGGCAATCGTGAGCACGGCCGCAATGGCGCTGACAATGCCCTTCCCGGAGGGAAGGCCTGCCGATTCGTAGGCGAGGGCGAATATTCCGACAAAGGTGCCCATGGCCATGATCGCCCCGAGCGCGAAACCGCCGACTGACGCAAACATCGCGCCGACGACTGTGGCGATAAGGATCGAGAACAGTCCGGAAAGCATTCGTCCGGCGTCGCCGGCAGGGGCGGCGCCGGAGTCGGGCGGCGCCATGCCGCCGGAAATGGGGGCCGTCGCGGCCGCGGTCTTCCTGAGTCCGGAAAAGTGGATGGCGGTAAGGATGCTCGCCCCGGCAGCGGTGACGACACAGCAGGAGCAGGTCGTCGTCGTCGAGCCGCCGCCTGCCGCACTGTGCACTTGGCTGGCCGTGGATTTGAATTGGTTGGGAAGACGGTACATCGTTTGCCTCGGTTCGGATCAGTGCGCTGCGTCGGCCCCGAGCCAGGGCAGGGGCAATGGTCGTGCGTCGGTGTTTTCCGAACCACATGTCGGGCAGTCCGGAAGCTGAAACAGGCGGCTGCTCTGGCTACGCAGGGTGCCCAGATCGAGACTGGTCACGCGTTCGACGAAAGCCAGTGGCGCGCGGGGTGAGGCATCCTCGGCGAGCATTGCACGGCGCAGGACGGCAACGGCAACGTCGATTTCCTCGTTGACCGCCGGGCGTCGCGGCAAGGGCGGATCTCCCCAGCGATGGGCGATGCGATTGGCGAAGCAGCCGAGACATGCGGTTTCGCCGGGTACGACAAACGGGCCGATGCTCAGCGTGTGGTGATAGGCCAGATCGACAAACAGGTGCGGCACTTGCGGCGCCAGGTTGCGATATGCCGAAAGGGTTTCCTGCCATCCCGCATCGGTGCGCACCAGCAGGAGGATATCCGTGGCGTCGGATGGGGTTTCGGTGAGGAGCCAGGGGGGTGTTTCTTCGGTCGCGCTGCCGCTCGCCAGCTTCGCCGTCAGTGCCGGGAGTGGATGGCCCAACCAGGCGATGCCGACTCGTTGCGGCGCGAGCTGGGCGCGGGCAGGAAGGATGGCCTTGAGCTGAAGGAGCTGGCGGACAACCCCGGCGCATGCCGGATCCGCAGCGATCTCCGCCAAGTTATCCGACAGATACGCCTGGTGAATGCGCCGGACAAGCGCAGGGTCGACGACGTCGTCGATCAGGTAAGTTTCGTCTCCACCCGCCGAAAGGACCAACAAATTCTTTTCGAGAAACAGGGTCCAGTTGGGGTTGGCAATCATGCGATCCATATATCATTCCAGGTCAAACGCATTTGGCATTCGACGGGCGCGAGTATATCGACAAATGGAACGTAATGACATCGGACTGGCGCAGCAGGACGTGCCGTGGAGGGCTGCGTTGGTCGCGCTGGCCGTTCTCGGGTCGATTTTTCTGGTCGGCTACCGGTGGACCAACGCAATGGCACAGGGAAATGCGCTTCCCTGGCGGGCCGAGACATGGTTCGACCGCAACGTTCCGTTTTTGCCCTGGACCTTGCTTCCCTACCTGAGCATCAACGTGATCTACCCCTTGTCGTTCTTTCTCTGTGCGAACCGTATCGAGTTGGCGCAGTTCTGCAAACGTCTGCTTGCCGCGCAATTCACCTGCTTCGCCTGCTTTTGGCTCTTTCCATTGCACAACGAAAGAGTCTTCCCTCCTGTCGGCGGATTCCTCGGGGTGCTCTGGAAGGAACTCCAGGCCTTCGACATGGCAGGCAACCTCGCGCCGTCACTCCATGCGGCAACGCTGCTCATTCTGTGGGATCTGCTGTGCAAGAATTCGATCGTAGCCATTCCCCGCTGGCTCCTGCATGCGTGGTTCCTGCTTATTGCCGTGTCGACCCAGACCACTTGGCAACACTACCTTTTCGACCTCATTACCGGACTCGGATTGGGCTTGGGGTGCGTGCTGCTGTTCCCTTCGGTGCCGAGGCGCCAGGCATGAGCTGGCTGCGAGTTCCGTTGGTCAGTCGTGGCCGCCGAATGATCACAGGTGTGTGGCTGAGTATCTGCCTCCGAAATGTCTCGGGCGCCTCGGCAGGGCGAGAGTGATTACGGGACCTCTTTCGTCAGCATGCCCAATACCTTGAAGGTCACTTGCGGAAACCACACCGCCTTCCACCGTACCACTTTGTCCTCAGCGCTCAGCGTGCGCGGCGAAACCGGCGTCGCTGCGCCGAAATCCCGCGTGGCCTCGAGGGCGAGGTGGTTGATCGTCGCCCAGGTATGCCCGGATTCCGCGTACGCCACCGCGACGAGCACGCCGCAGGCCTTGCAGAACAGGAATTCCGCCAATCCGTTCCCCTGCCGGTAGCGCCCGAGAGCAGCCAGGTCGCGAACCTCGATGTGCAGGCGCCCGGCAGGGTCCGAAACGTAAGCCGCGCCGTGCTTGCGGCAGTAGTCGCAGTCACAGGCGCGTGGGGAGTAACTCGCCGCCGGGCGCGGCAGCTCGACGTCGACGCGGAGATTGCCGCAATGGCAGCCGCCGTGCAGGGTGCCATGCGTCATGGCGCGAGTCCTCCGGAAAAGAAAACGGGCGCCCGGTATTGCGCCGGCCGCCCGTTGTGTCGCATCGCGACGTGGTCGATCAGGCCGCTTCGCCGAGATAGGCGGCGCGCACCTTGGGGTTGGTCAGCAGTTCCGTGCCGGTGCCGGTCAGCGTGATCCTGCCCGATTCCATCACGTAGGCGCGCTGCGAGAACTCCAGCGCGAGGTTTGCGTTCTGCTCGACGAGCAGGATCGTCACCCCTTCCTTGGCGACCGACTGCACGACCTCGAAGATCTTCTCCACCACCAGCGGCGCGAGGCCCATCGACGGTTCGTCGAGCAGCAGCAGTTTCGGGCGCGACAGCAGCGCGCGGCCGATCGCGACCATCTGCTGCTCGCCGCCCGACAGCGTGCCGGCCACCTGGGCGAGGCGTTCCTTCACGCGCGGCAGCATCGTGTACACGCGTTCCAGGTCCTGTTCGATGACGGCCTTGTCGTTGCGCGTGTAGGCGCCCATGCGCAGGTTCTCCTCGACCGTCAGGCGCGTGAAGATGCCGCGCCCTTCCGGCACCAGCGCGATGCCGCGGCGCAGGCGCTTGTGCGCGGGCAGCACGTGCACCTTGTCGCCCTCGTAGAGGATCTCGCCGCCGGCGATCTTGAGGCTGCCGGCGATGGCGTTCAGCGTCGTCGTCTTGCCGGCGCCGTTGGCACCGATCAGGCTCACGAGCTCGCCGCGGTACAGTTCGAGGTCGATGCCCTTCACGGCCTTGATGCCGCCGTAGGCGACCTGCATGCCGGAGAGCTGGAGCAGGGGAGAGGTGGGATTAGTGTGCATGCTTGTGGCCTCCGCCAAGGTAGGCGCCGATCACGGCCTCGTTCTTCTGCACCTCGGCCGGGACGTCCTCGGCGATCTTGCGACCGAAATCGAGCACGGCGACGCGGTCGCACAGGCCCATCACGAGCTTCACGTCGTGCTCGATCAGCAGCACGGTGATGCCGTCGCCGCGGATCTGCTCGATCAGGTTCTTCAGCTGCACCGTCTCGGTGGCGTTCATGCCCGCGGCCGGTTCGTCGAGGGCGAGGAGCTGCGGTTCCGTCGCCAGCGCGCGGGCGATCTCGAGACGGCGCTGGTCACCGTAGGAGAGGTTCTTTGCCGTCGCGGTGGCGAAGCGCTCGATACCGACGTACTTGAGCAGTTCGTAGGCGCGCTCGGTGGTCAGTCGCTCTTCCTCGACGGTATGCCTGTTCTGCGTGAGGATGCCCCACACGCTGGCATTGGTGCGGATGTGATGGCCCGCCATCACGTTCTCGAGCGCGGAGAGCTCGCGGAACAGGCGGATGTTCTGGAAGGTCCGCGCGATACCCTGCGCGACCACCAGATGCGGTTTGCCCGAAGGCAGTACCGCGCCGTTGAATACGAACTCGCCGCCGTCGGGCGTGTAGGCGCCCGTCAGCACGTTGAAGAAGGTCGTCTTGCCGGCGCCGTTGGGGCCGATCAGGCCGTACACCTCGCCCTTGCGGATCGTCAGCGAGACGTCGGAGAGCGCCTGCAGGCCGCCGAAGCGCTTGCCGATGTTGCGGGCTTCGAGCAGGGTGATCATTCGGTCACCCCCTTGGCCTTCAGGTAGCGGATGTGGGAGTACTTGGCGTTGGCTGGGATCAGGCCGGACGGGCGGAGCAGCATCATCAGGATCATCGCGAGCGACAGCAGCAGCATGCGCAGCACTTCGGGGTCGAGCAGCACGTGGCCGAACAGGGCCTGCTGCACCGGCACCGCGAGGTGGCGGAGGATTTCGGGCAGGGCGGACAGGATGATCGCGCCGACGATCGCGCCGGCAACGTTGCCC
The DNA here is from genome assembly GCF_900156155.1 of Aromatoleum tolulyticum. Taxonomy (GTDB): domain Bacteria; phylum Pseudomonadota; class Gammaproteobacteria; order Burkholderiales; family Rhodocyclaceae; genus Aromatoleum; species Aromatoleum tolulyticum. Next base: position 298,437 of record NZ_FTMD01000001.1, on the reverse strand, counting down.
ATGCCGCCGAACACGACCATCGTCAGCACCGCGATCGACTCCATCAGCGAGAACGACTCGGGCGACACGAAGCCCTGGAAGGTGCCGAACAGCACGCCGGACACGCCGCCGAAGGTCGCGCCGAGCGAGAACGCCAGCAGCTTCATGTTGCGCGTGTTGATGCCGATCGCCTTGGCGGCGAGCTCGTCGTCGCGCATCGCGGCCCAGGCGCGGCCGACGCGCGAGATCTGCAGGCGCGAGATGAAGATGATCGAGCCGACCACGCACGCGAGGAAGAAGTAGTAGTAGAGGAACAGCGAGTTGACCGCGAGCTCTTCGGTGATCTGGATGTTGCGCGACAGATCCCAGCCGAACAGCGCGATCGGGTCGAGTGCGTTGATCCCCTGCGGCCCGTTGGTGATGTTGATCGGGTAGTTCAGGTTGTTCATGAAGATGCGCACGATCTCGCCGAAGCCCAGCGTCACGATCGCGAGGTAATCCCCCCGCAATCGCAAGACCGGGAAGCCGAGCATGATGCCCGCGGTCGCGGCGAAGCACGCCGCGAGCGGCAGTACGATCCAGATCGGCAGGTGCACGTCGAAGTGCGGCGACGCGAGGAAGGCTGCGGTGTAGGCGCCCACCGCGTAGAACGCGATGTAGCCGAGGTCGAGCAGGCCGGCGAAGCCGACGACGAGGTTCAGGCCCAGCGCCAGCAGGATGTAGAGCAGCGCGAAGTCGAGCACGCGCACCCAGGTGCGGCCGAACATCATCGCGACGAGCGGCGCGCCGATCGCGATCGCGATCACGAGCCAGCGCGCGGCCTGCGGGTTGCGTTTGCCCAGCCAGGGAACGGCCAGTGCGAGTTCGTTCATGTTCTTGTCACTCCCGCGTTATGCCCGGTCGGACACGCGTTCACCCAGCAGGCCGGTAGGCTTGAAGATGAGTACGAGGCCGAGGATGATGAAGGCGAAGATGTCCTGGTAGGACGAATTGAGGAAGCCGAAGGTCGCCTGCTCGATGTAGCCGGCGCCGAAGGATTCGACGAGGCCGAGCACGATGCCGCCGAGCATCGCTCCTCCGAGGTTGCCGATGCCCCCGAGCACCGCCGCGGTGAAGGCCTTCAGGCCGGGCATGAAACCCATGCCGTAGTGCGCGATGCCGTAGTTGCTTGCGAACATCACGCCAGCGACCGCGGCGAGCGCGGCGCCGAGGACGAAGGTCAGCGCGATGATCATGTTGGTGTCGACCCCCATCAGCGCCGCGACACGATGGTTCTCGGCGGTCGCGCGCATCGCGCGGCCGAGCTTGGTCTTGGTCACGAGCAGGACCAGGCCGGCCATCATGAGCGCGGAGACGATGATGATCGTGATCTGGATAGGCGTGATGAACACGCCCTCGATCGGCTGGATCGGGGTCGTCGAGATCAGCTGCGGGAAGGTGTGGTAGTTGCGGCCCCAGATGATCATCGCCAGGGTCTGCAACAGGAAGGACACGCCGATCGCGGTGATCAGCGGTGCGAGCCGCGGCGCGTTGCGCAGCGGCCGGTAGGCGAGGCGCTCCATCGTGAAGGCGAGCAGCATGCACACCGGGACGGCGACGAGCAGCGACAGGGTCAGCATCGCGATCGGCGACATGCCGGGGGCGACGCCCATCAGGAACATCATGGTCTGCAAGGCGGTGAGCGCGCCGACCATGACGAGGTCACCGTGGGCGAAGTTGATCAGGCCCAGGATGCCGTAAACCATCGTGTAGCCCAGGGCGACGAGCGCATACACGCTGCCGACGACGAGGCCGTTCACGATCTGTTGAAGAAAGATTTCCATGTTTACCCTCGGAATGTCGGGTGCGGGCCGCACTGGGATGAATGATGCGGGGTGGCCGTCGTGAGGCCGGTCCGCCGTTCGGACGCTGGTTTCGCACGCGCCGTTCGCGCGCGCATGAGGTTCGGCGCGGGTGTGCCGGCCGGACCGCAGAAGAGCTGAAAATACATCGGGTTACATGTCGCGAGAGTCACAAAAAAGGGGGTGCGATCGTGCTGCGTGATCGCAACCCCCGCTTCAGGTCATCCAGACTGGCGGGCCGGAATGACCGTCGGAATTACATCGCCGACCAGGTGCCGGCCTTGAACTGGTACATCGTGATGGCGCCGTCCTTGATGTCGCCCAGATCGTCGAAGGCCACCGTGCCGGTCACGCCGGGGAAGTTGCTCTTCTTCAGTTCGGGCAGGTACTTGGCGGGTTCGACCGAATTGGCCGTCTGCATCGCCTTGATCATCGCCGTTGCCGCGTCATAGGCATAGGGCGAATAGATCTGCACGTCGGCGTTGAAGCGCGCCTTGTAGCGCTTGAGGAACTCGGCTCCGCCCGGCATCTTCTCGAGCGGCAGGCCCGCCATCGAGCAGTAGGCGTTGGCGCCGATCGAATCGCCGGCGAGCTTGATCATCTCCGGGCTGCAGCCGCCGTCGCCGGTGACGAACTTGGCTTCGACGCCGAGCTGCTTCAACTGGCGCAGCATCGGGCCGCCCTGGGCGTCCATGCCGCCGAAGAAGATCACGTCGGGCTTGGCGCCGCGGATCTTGGTGAGGATCGCGTTGAAGTCGGTCGCCTTGTCGGTCGTGAATTCGCGCGCGACGATCTTGCCGCCGCCCGCCTTCACCGCCTTCTCGGTCTCGTCGGCGAGACCCTGGCCGTAGGCCGTGCGGTCGTCGATGATCGCGACGGTCTTCGCGGCGAGCGGACCGACGATGAACTTGCCGAGCACGCCGCCCTGCTGGACGTCGTTGGCGATCGTGCGGAACACCGCCTTGTAGCCCTGGCGCGTGAGCGTCGGGTTGGTCGCCGAGGGCGAGATCATCGGCACGCCGGCCTGGTTGTAGATGCGCGACGCGGGGATCGTGGTGCCCGAGTTCAGGTGGCCGACGACGCCCTTCACGCCGGCATCGACGAGGCGTTGGGCGACCGTGGTGCCGGTGCGCGGGTCGGCCTGGTCGTCCTCGCCCATCAGTTCGAACTTCACCTTCTTGCCGCCGATGGTGACACCTTTGGCATTGGCGTCCTCGACGGCGAGGCGCGCGCCGTTCTCGTTGTCCTTGCCGAGGTGGGAGATGGTGCCGGTCAGGGGGGCGACGCTGCCCAGCTTGACGACCATTTCCTGCGCCTGAGCGACCGACAGGCCGATACCCAGGATCGCGAGTGCGACGACGGTTTGCTTCATGTTGCTCCTCCAGCGAGATCGATTCGTGAGATTGAAGGCCTGAACGACACTTCTGGCCTTCGTGAGCGCCGAAGGGCCGTCAGGGTGCTGCACGTGATAGCGCTTTTCTGTTCGCTCCCGACTATCACCGCTGCGTCGCAGCGGTCCCGGGGGGCTGAAAAGTCCGCGTATTCTGCCCAAAAACGGCCCGTGATGCGCAAATTGCAACAGTCATGTGCCGGAATGTGCCTTCTGCAGCGCAGCATGGCGTGGCAGGGATCGACCGCTGACGATGACATTGGCGTATGTGCGAAGAATTGATCGTCGGCTGGTGCGGGTTTCGAACGGAACGGCCATGTGTTTGCACGCATGGTGCAACGCACAAGTCATGCCAGATTGTGGAAAACCCTAATGCCGGCTGCTTGCTCGGGGCGGCAGTGGGCCAGGGGCCGGGCCGCGGCCGCCCGACGGCAAAAGGAAGGGGCGCCGCAGCGCCCCGATCCGGTTCATTCTTGCCGCCCGCCGCACGGCCGTGGTGCGCGGCAGGCGCTTCGCGCCGTCAGTTGAGCGCTTCCCACTTGCCGCCCTGGAAGCGGTACAGCGTCACGCCGCCGTCACGAATGTCGCCGTTCTTGTCGAAGGCGATCTTGCCGGTCACTCCGGACACGTCGAGCTTCTGCAGCGCCGGCAGGTACTTGGCCGGTTCGGCCGAACCGGCGGCCTTCATCGCCTCGATCAGCGCCATCGCGGCGTCGTAGCTGTACGGGGCATAGAGCTGCACGTCGCCCTTGTACACTTCCTTGAAGCGCTTGTTGAACTGCGCGCCGCCCGGCATCTTGTCCATCGGGATGCCGGCCTGCGTGCAATAGGCGTCGCCGCTCATCGCGTCGCCCGCGAGCTTGATCATCTCGCCGGTGCACGCGCCGTCGCCGCCGAGGAATTTCGCGCCGAGGCCGAGCTGCTTCATCTGGCGCAGCATCGGCGCGGCCTGCGCGTCCATGCCGCCGAAGAACACGGCGTCGGGCTGCTTGGCCTTGATCTTGGTGAGGATCGCGGTGAAATCGGTGGCCTTGTCGTTCGTGAATTCGCGGCCGACGACCTGCACGCCTTCCTTCTTCAGGCTCTCGGCGAACGCGTCGGCGAGGCCCTGGCCGTAGGCGGTGCGGTCGTCGATGATCGCGACCTTCTTCGCGCCCAGCTTGTTCGCGTACTTGGCCATCGCCGCGCCCTGCTGCAGGTCGTTGGCGATGACGCGGAAGGTGACCTTGTAGCCCTGCTGCGTGAGCTTCGGGTTCGTCGACGACGGCGTGATGACCGGCACGCCGGCCTGCTCGTAGATGCGCGAGGCGGGAATCGAAGCGCCCGAGGTCACGTGGCCGACCACGCCCTTGACGCCGCTGTCGGTCAGGCGCTGCGCGACGGTCGTCGCGGTGCGCGGGTCGGCCTGGTCGTCCTCGCTGACGAGTTCGAACTTGACCTTCTGGCCGCCGATCGTGATGCCTTTGGCGTTGGCGTCCTCGATCGCGAGGCGCACGCCGTTTTCTCCATCCTTGCCGATATGGGCGATCGGGCCGGTGAGCGGGCCGGCGTGGCCGATCTTGATGACGGTCTGCGCGTGGGCGGCCGACAGGCCGGCCGCGGCGAGTGCGAGGGCGATCAGGGTCTTCTTCATGAACCGTTCTCCGAAGCGTTGTATGCGGACAGGGGCCGGTTCGCGATTGTGCCGCGCCCCGGTATGGTGCGATTCTAGCCCACGGCCGGCGGTGCCGACATAATGCGGTGCGCTTGGCGCGCCCGCGGCCCCTTGTGAGGAGAATCGCCCTGATGAAACGCTTTTTCACCCTGCTGTGCAGCCTGCTCGCGGCGCTCGGGCTGGTTGCCTGCGATCACTTCAACCTGAAGGAGCTGGAGCCGGGGGTGTCGACGGCCGCCGACGTGCGCCAGCGCTTCGGTCCGCCGCAGATGGAATGGCACAACGATGACGGCTCGGTGACGTGGGAATATTCGCGCCAGCCCATGGGCACGGAGTGCTTCATGATGACGATCGGCAGCGACGACGTGCTGCGCAAGGTCGAGCAGGTGCTGAACGAAAACAACTTCGGGCGCATCCAAAGAGGCATGACCGGCGACGAAGTGCGGCGCATCCTCGGCGCGCCGGGCACGCGCGAGCGCTTCGGGCTCGCGAAGGAAACGGTGTGGGGCTGGCGCGTCGGCAAGGAGGCTTCGGGCGATCCGGTGTTCTTCCTGGTGCATTTCAACGACGACGCGCGTGTCGCGCGCACCAGCCGCTTCGTCGAACAGCGCGGCTGACGAAAGGACGGTAAGGCAAGGAGGGGGAGGAAAGTGAGGCATGCAGCTGCAATCGCGCAATGGGGGCGTATCGCCGCGCTGCTCGCAGCCGCGACGATCGCCGGCAGCTGCGCGACGATGCCCGGCTCCCGCCCGCTTGCGACCGAGGCCGACGCCATTGCGGCGCATGGCCGGCCGGTGCGCTACTGGCAGAACGAAGACGGCACGCGCACCCTGGAATATTCGAACCAGCCCTTCGGCCACGTTACGCTGATGGTGACCGTCGCTGCGTCGGGGGCGGTGCTGCGGCAGCAGAACGCGCTGGCCTTCGAGAACCTCACCCGCGTCGAGCGCGGCATGACGCGCGAGCAGGTGTCGCGCCTGCTCGGCACGCATCGCTCGGTGGAATTCTTCCGCCTGAGCGGCGAGGAAGTGTGGGACTGGAACATCGAGAACGACGGCCCGGGCATCTACACCTATTTCAACGTGCACTTCATCGACGGCAGGGTCGTACGCACGAGCCGCACCTACATCTTCCCGCACGACGGTCCTGAGATGGGCGGCCGCAGCGGTTTCCCGATGTTCCCGTCCGCGCCGCTCCATCCCCTGCGCCCGCGCCACTTGACGGCCGCATCCTGACCGCGGCGGGCGCGCGCCAGTCCGAGCGGCCGCGGCGGCTTCTGCCGTTATACTGTTGCAATACATTGTCAGAAGCTGGCGCGATGACCCACGCAATGAGCCATTTTCTCGCCGACGACGGCGAACACATCCACGTGAAGATCGAGGGCGAGGGCCCGCCGCTGGTGCTGCTGCACGGCTGGACCGCCAGCCATCGCGACTGGAGCCCCTTCATCGAGGCCTTCGCCGCGCGCCACCGCGTGTATCGCTGGGATGCGCGCGGGCACGGCGGCCATGCGCTGCATACGGACACCCCGCCGAGCGCGGCGCGCATGGCGCGCGACCTCGAGCAGATGCTCGAGCACTGGAACCTGCGCGACGCGATCGTCATCGGCCATTCGATGGGCGCGCTGACGCTGTGGCAATACATCCGCGACTTCGGCTGCGGTCGCCTGCGCAAGCTCGTGATCATCGACCAGTCGCCGCGCATCCTCACCGACGAGCACTGGCGCTGGGGCATCTACGGCGACTTCGACGCCGCGCGCAACGCCGCCTTCGTGCGTTCGCTGCAGGATGACTTCGCCGAAGGCGTGCTGCGCCTGGTCGGCCACAGCCTCAACGAACGCGCGCGGCGCAAGTACCGCGAGAACGGCGAGGGCATGGAACTCGCGCGCCAGCGCCTGCGCGAGATGACGCCGCAGCCGCTGATCGACTGCTGGTCCAGCCTCGCCGCGGCCGACTACCGCGACGTGCTGGAGAAGATCGACGTCCCCGCGCTGCTGGTCTATGCCGGCGCGAGCAACTTCTACCACACGCGCACCGCCCACTACGTGCGCGACAACATCCCCAACGCGCTGCTACACATCTACGACGACGTCGACCACGCGCCGCACCTGTGGCAGCGCGAGCGCTTCGCGCGCGACGTGCTCGACTTCATCGACGCCGCGGACTGAGCGCGCGGCGGCGGCCGGGAGCCTAACCGGGCGAACAGAACCACAGCTTGTTGCCCTCGCTGTCGAGGAAGGCGCCGACGTAGTAGCTGCCGTCGTAGAGCTCGACCGCATCCGAAATCTTCACGTCGAGGCCGCGCAGGGTGGTTTCCAGCGCGCGCGCGTCCGCGCATTCCAGCGTGATGCGCGGGTTCGGCTCCGCGGTCGGCGTGCCGTACCAGTCGTCCTTCAGCATCAGCACCGTACCGCCGAGTTCGAAACCGACCTGCCGGCCGCCTTCGCTGGCCGGGGCGAGGCCCAGCGTTTCGCCGTAGAACCTGTTCGCGCGCGCGACGTCACGCACCGCGAGCGCGACGACCTTCACGCATTTCAATCCGGGTTGGGGGGTGTTCATGTCGATCTGCCGTCGAAAGCGGAATCCGTCGGCATGGGCCGGCTTCTGCGTCCGGCAAAGGGGGCGGACCCCGGAGGAGGAAGGCCGCCGTGCCTTACGGCGCGGCGGGGCCGTCGCGGCCGCGGGGGTAAGGGGCGACCGTTCATGCTTCACGCTAGCACGTGCAGGGCGAAACGCCAGGCGCACAGAGCGTTCCGGTGCCGCAGTGGCCGCTGTGTTATCGACCCGGAGACGAAATACCGTTCGGGCTGAGCCTGTCGAAGCCCTGCCCGAGCCCTTCGACAAGCTCGGGGCGAACGGAGGTATTTGATTGGCACCTCGTTAGTCCAAACCAGTGAGCATGTCAATCGAGTCATTCGTCTAGTCGGCCCCTCCATCGTCTGGATGTTTTCCCCCGGCCGGGGCGCGTAGCCTGCGGCAGTGCATAGGGCAGCACCCGCGCCGCGGCCGATGCAGCGGGCCCCGGCTCCAGCGTTCGACAACCGGAGGAAAACCGACATGTCACACCGCACCCTGCGCGTCCTCTTCGGACTCGCACTCAGCGCCGCAGCCGCCGGCGCGCTCGCCGGCAGCGGGACCGATCCCGCCGACTACAACCCCTTCTACGCGCCCGCCTACCAGATTCCGGACCCCGCACTGATGAGCACGTCGGCGGCGCGCGGCAAGGACATCTTCCGCTCGACGTACCGCTATCTCGGCGCCGAAAGCGGCAACGTCGCGGCCAACGGCAAGCCCTATGTCGGCAACAAGCTCGCCTGCGGCAATTGCCACATGGACGAAGGCACGCGCCCGTATGCGGTGCCGCTCGTCGTCGCCGCGATCGAGTACGCGGACCCGAAGTTCAGCGCGCGCGAGAACGTCGCACGCGATCTGCCGATCCGCATCAACGGCTGCTTCGAGCGTTCGCTCGCGGGCGAAATGATCCCGACCGACAGCCAGTGGATGAAGGACCTCATCGCCTACGTCGACTTCCTGTCGACCGGCCTGCAGCCCGGCTACACCTGGCAGCAGGTGCCCGGCCAGGAAACCCGCAAGCCGGCGGCCCTGGCGCGCGCCGCCAGTCCGACGCGCGGCGCCAATATCTACAACGACCGCTGCCGCAGCTGTCACCAGGAGGACGGCTCGGGCGTGTGGCGCGACGACGAGCAGCGCTTCCGCTATCCCGCGCTGTGGGGAGCGAACAGCCACGGCCTGATGGCCGGCATGGGGCGGCTCCAGACCGCGGCGGCGTTCGTCTACAGCAACATGCCGCACGACAAGGTGAACGCGGTGGACCCGAACACGCTGATGGCCGCCGAGGACGCGTGGGACGTCACCGCCTACCTGCTGTCGAAGCCGCGCCCCTTCAATCCGCGCCACATCACCGAGGACTGGGCCGGCGTGGGGCCCGACGGCGTGCCGAACGCGCTCAAGCGCGCGGTCGACGCCAGCTACGACTACACCATGCCGCGCAAGGACGCGGCCGGCGCATGGTCGATCGATCCGGCCAATCCGCCCGCCTTCCCGCGCAGCCAGCACATCTACGGTCCGTTCCAGCCGATCACGGACGCCCTCAACCAGGCGCGCCAGTCGCTCGGATACTGATCGGACTGTTCCGCAGGCGTTTCGCAGAGGTCCGGCGTGCCGGGCCTCTTTGCATTTTGCGCGCCGGGTAGATCCTTTCGCGGGGAGCCGGGAAGGGTGCATTTCGTACCCTGAATGCGTATCCTGTGAACCTCCCGGGCACGCTTTTCCCCAATCTTTCGCATTGTTACAATTCTTTTCGGGGATTTGCCGCCCTCCGGTATCATTTGTGCCGAATCCGTTCGGGCATGCGCGGGGAATTTCACCCGGGTCCGTGCCGCCCGGTTAATCCGCTGCTATCCCGGCTGGACATCCGCGTATGACTTACGACATATTCAGCGCCCGCGTGGGCCATCGCGGGAACGCCCGGCGGGCCGCGGCAGGCTTCACGCTGATCGAGCTCCTGATCGCCGTCGCGATCGTCGCGATCCTCGCTGCGATCGCCATCCCGTCCTATACCGGGTATGTCCAGCGCAGCCGCATCTCCGAGGCGATCAACGAGCTGGCGACGCTGCGCATGCGCCTCGAGCAGTACTACCAGGACAACCGCAACTACGGTTCCACGGGCTCGGCCTGCGGTGTCGCGGCGCCGTCCTCGGACGCCTTCGACATCACCTGCAACAACGGCGGCGGCAGCAACCAGACCTTCCTCGCGACGGCGACCGGCAAGGCGTCGCGCAACATGGCGGGCTTCACCTTCACGATCAACCACGACAACCTGCGGCAAACGACGGCCTTCCCCGGTGCGAGCTCCCTCCCGCGCGACTGCTGGCTGCTCCGCGCGGGGGATTCGTGCTGAGTCGGCCGCGAAGCGCGGGGCGGCAAGCGGGATTCACGATCGTCGAGGCGCTCGTCGCCATCGGCGTGCTCGCGATACTGGCGTCGCTTGCGGCGCCGAGCTTCGAGACGACGCTCGTGACTTTCCGCGTCCGGGTTGCCGCAGAAGGGCTCGTCTCCGGGCTGCAGCTCGCGCGTGCCGAGGCCTTGCGCCGCAACCAGCCGGTGCGCTTCACCCTGACCGATGGTCGCGGCAACTGGTCGGTGGCGACCGTGAGTCCCGTCAGCACGATCCAGGAGGCCAAGGGAACTTCCGCTGCCGGCGTGACGATCGCGGCGAATGCGTCGCAGACCAACGTCGTCTTCCTGCCTACCGGCCTCGTGGACACCGCCGCGCCGCGCATCGAGGACATCAACCTCACGACGCGCGTGCCGGGCGTGAATAGCCTGCGCGTCCAGGTGCATGGGGGCGGACTGGTGCAGATGTGCGATCCTGCCGCGACGGGGAGCGATTCGAGAAAATGCTGAAGGGCGCAAGTCGGCTCGGCGCGCGCAGCGCGCGCGGTTTCAGCCTGATCGAGGGCCTGGTCGCCCTGCTCGTGTTCTCGGTGGGGGCGCTCGGCCTGATCGAGATGCAGGTGCGCGCCGTCCAGTTGAGCACCGAAGCGCATGACCGCGCGAATGCGTCCCTGCTCGTTAATCGCCTGTTTGCCGAGGTTGCCCTGAAGGACACCGCCGACACGCCGGACCCGTCCGAAAAATATCTGCTGACGCGCACCGCCTGCACGGACGGCATCTCGACCTCGCATCCGGCCTATACCTGGACGCGGCAGGTGTGCGCGGAATTCGACGATGCGAGCATCATCATCGAACGTCCCGCCGGCGTGTCGGCCTATTCGCTGATGGTGACCCTGGAGTGGGCGGGGCGCTACAAGAACAAGGACGGCAGCGTCGTGACGCGCGACCCGCGTCGTCATCAGGTCACGAACCGCTTCCATTGGCAGTGATCATGCAGCGTACTCCGCGTGTAAGCCGATCCCCCGTCCCCCGCGCCAGTCGCGGGATTTCGCTGGTCGAACTCATGATCGGGCTCGTCGTCGGGCTGATCATCACGCTCGCGATCACCTCGTCCGTCTCGACCATAGGCAAGCAATTCCGCATCACCGGGGCAGGGCACTCCGCGGCGGAGGGAGCGCAGGTCGCGGTCGCCCTGATCGATCGCGACCTGCGCGGTGCGGGGGCTGCCCTGTTCAACGGGTCATTCGCGAGCCTGTGCCCCGGCTACAACATGTACGACAAGGGCGTGGTCACCGCCGACAACAGCAATCTGTACAGTCTCCATTATCCCGTGCGGATCGAATCGGGTGCATCGACTGCCGTGTCGGACATGGTCGAGATCATGGTGGGGGCGCCGGACTTCTATTCCGGCGAGATCCTCCCGATCGTCAAGGAGATGCCCAGCTCGTCCGACATCATGAAGATCAGCGACACGAACCTGGCGTCCGAGGACCAGATCCACGTCGGCGACACGGTGCTGGTGGTCCAGGCACCGCCGAATGAAACGAAAGCGCCGTGCACCCGCTTCAAGGTCACCAAGGTCTCCGGGCAGACGCAAAGCGATCAGTGCACGAATTTCAAAGCGGGCTGCAACGTTCACTTCGGCAGCACCTCCGGCGACGTGGTGAACGATTTCAATCCGACGAATCCGAATACGACCTACACCAAGCCGGTGTCCTACAGTGCGGGCTCGCTCGTCTTCAAGATGCCGCCCGGCTGGGTGAAGCCCGAGTTCGAGTACGTCCAGTATGCCGTCGCATGCGGCGCGCTGCTGCGCTACGATCCCAAGAAGGTCGATCCCGTCGTGCTGCGCACGACGTGCCCAGCCTCCTACAAGAACTACGCGATGGCCGCCGACATCGTGATGCTGAAGGCCCAGTACGGCATCTCGACCGATGGCAGCGACCAGATCGCCACGTGGGAGAATGCGCCCACTGCCGCGCAGTACACTGCCTTCAGCACGGCACAGCGCGACGACTACCACAAGAAGCTGCAGCGCGTGAAGGCCGTACGCCTGGCCATGGTCGCGCGCAGCCGCGAACCCGACACCGGCAAGGTCACCGCCCAGGCGCCCGGCGTATTCGACGATACGCTCACGCTGGATTTGAGCGGCGTAGCGGTGCCGGCCGGCAAGACATGGCAGAACTATCGCTACCGGACGCATGAAACGGTCGTTCCCCTGAGGAATCCGCTATGGAACCGATGAGCGAATGCGCCTTTTCCGCTGGCCCGGGCGGACGTCGCGCCGAGGCGGGCGTGGTCCTCCTCATCGCGATGATCATCCTCGTGCTGATGAGTCTCGCCGCCGCCTCGGTGATCCGCTCGACCGATACCGGTACTCTCGTCGCCGGCAACCTCGCGTTCCGTCAGGCGACCATGTACGCCGGGGATATCGCGATCAACCGTGCGGTCGAGGAACTGCAGTCGGGCGCCTACACCGCGCGCACGTACTATCGCAGCGCCTTCTACTTCAAGGATGCCGCAGGGAAGCCGAACTTCAAGGACGCCGGCCGGATCGCCTCCGACGCGATCTGGGAGTCGACGGACGTGCCCTGCATCGACGAAAACGGCCGTGCGACGAACTGTGCGGCCGATTCGGGCAATTACCGCATCCAGTACGTCATCGAGCGTCAGTGCAAATCCGATCCGGTGCTGACCGACGGCGAGGACATCCGCAGCAAGTGCACCGTCGACCCCGAAACGGTCGCGCTGGCCGCAGCCGACGCCTTCGCGAAGAAGAGCGGCAGCACCGTGCCGCCCATCGAAGCAGGCACCCTCGACGTCTATTACCGCGTCATCATCCGCGCGCGCGGCCCGCGCGGCGGCGTGAATTTCTACGAAGCGATGCTCGCCGCCAAGGCCCAGCCGGGCGCGTGAGCGGGCGCCGTCGCTCCTGGAGCAGAGTCATGCACAAGCCGATTCGACGAATCGCCACGCTGTCGTCGTATTGCCTCGCCCTGCTGGTCGCCTGCATCGCCCCGTCGCCGGCGGCGCAGACGGACCTGGCCGACTTTCCGATGGTCGTCGGCAACAATGCGCCGCCGAACTACATGTTCGTGCTCGACAATTCGAGCTCGATGAAGAACATCGTGCCGGAGTCGCCCTATTCGGCCGCTTCGGGCGCGTACTCGTGCCCCGCCGACAAGCAGATCGACGGCGCCAATCCCGTGGACCTCGTGGTAGTCAATGGCGAGCCGCGCGTGCGCCTGGGAAACGCAGTCGGTAGTGGCAAGAGCGCAATCAGCTGCACCGATGCGTCTCCGTGCACCGTCGGAACCGCGTCGGGGCAGGTTTGTTTTGCCGACGCCACGACCTATGCGAACGTGCGCCTGCTGGTCGCGCCCGAAGGAATGACCTACGCGCCCGGACGCTACTCCGGACATTATCTCAACTGGTATTTCCGCGACGGCATCCTGACCGGCTGGGCCGGGCGGAAACCGAATGCGAGGACGCGTCTCGACGTCGCGAAGGCGGCACTCAAGAACGCCGTCGCGGCGATCCCGGCGATCCCGGCGGCGTCGACGGGGGGCGGCGTCAGGGCAGGCCTCGTCACCTACAACGGCGGCGATGGCGGGCGGCTGGTACGGGCCGTCGAGGCGCTGAACATTACCGCGTTCAATACGAGCGTCGACGGAATCAACGCCGCCGCCAGTGCCGACGCGGCGCCCTTGTCCGAGACGCTCGCCGACATCGGCCAGTATTTCAGCCTGGGCTATACGGGCGCGCTGAGCCTGCGCTCGGGCGGTACGGCAACCCTCGGCGAATTCTTCCGCCAGGGCACTTCCACTCCGCATCGCCTCCTCGATCTGGGTACCGCGACGGCGCCGGTGCAGACCGGCTACTGGTGCCAGCGCAGCCACGCCTTCCTGATGACCGACGGCCTTTCATCCGAGGATCAGGCGCTGTCGTCCAACACCTACCTGTGCGATTACGATGCGGACAGTGGCGGGGCGGGCAAGTGCGGCAACGGTTTCGACATGAAGTCGAACAGCGGGACGCCGCATGCGGGCCACCTCGCGCCGAACGGCGAAACGCACCTGTACGGCACGAACGGCAGCGACTTTCTCGACGACGTCGCCCAGGCCCTGTACGAGACGGACCTGCGCCCGGATGTCGTCCACCCCAGGGGCGAGAAGAAATCCAACAACGTCCGCACCTATACGATCGCGTTCGGCGATGTATTCACGGATCCGCTGAGGGATCCGCGCAAGGACTCGCTGCTGGTCGAAGCCGCTGCGCAGGGCGGCGGCGTGTCGGGCAAGGCGGGGAGCCAGTCCGAGCTCGCCGGGGCCTTTACCCGTGCCGTCAATACCGCCTCGCAGCAGGACAGCGCCGCGGCAGCCGTCGCCGTGACCAGCCAGCGCATCGCCGCGAACACCATCGGCTACGAGTCGGTGTACCAGTCCGGTTACTGGACCGGCGACCTCATCGCGCACTCGCTGGATCTGTCCACCGGCCTGCCGATCGGCGACGCGTTGTGGTCGGCGCAGAAGAAGCTCGACGGACTCGCCAGCCCTGCGAGCAGCCGCAAGGTCGTTTCGCTGAAGGGGTCGAGCGGTGCGGCATTCACCGCAGGCAATTTCGCCGATTCGGCGACCGGACTGACGGCAACGGTGATCGACTTCCTCCGCGGCGATCGCAGCCGGGAAGGTGTGGAACCCAATCCCTTCCGGATTCGCCAGCACCTGCTCGGCGACATCATCAACGCCGAGCCGGTGTACGGCAGCTTCGCCAGCGGGCCGGTGGTCTTCCAGGCAGCCAACGACGGGATGCTCCACGCGTTCGGCGGTGGTGACGACCTGAACAACGACGGCGGCGACGAGTTGTGGGCCTACGTGCCGAAGATGCTGCACGGGGAGCTGTCGCGCCTGACCGATCCGAACTACGCGCACCGCTATTTCATCGACGCGACGCCGGCGCTCGCCCAGGTCAGCACCGCGAGCTTCACCGGGACGCTCCTGGTCGGCGGGCTGGGCAAGGGCGGCAACGGCTACTACGCGCTTAATGTCACCAATCCCCGCCCGGCCACGCAGGATGCCGCGGCGGCGATGGTGAAATGGGAGACGGTTCCATCGACGACCGGCAGCGGCTTCAGCTTCGGCACGCCGCTGATCGTGCGCACGCCCAACGACGGCTGGCTGGTGCTCGTCACGTCGGGCTACAACAACGCCGACGGCAAGGGCTACGTGTGGGCGCTCGATCCCGCCGACGGGCGGATCGTGAAGACGATTTCCACCGGCGTCGGCTCGAGCACGTCGCCGGCAGGGCTTACCCACCTTTCGCGCCTGAGCATCGCTGCGGCGGACGATGTCGCGTACTACCTGTATGGCGGCGACCTGCAGGGCAATGTCTGGCGCTTCGATCTCGCCAACTGGACGGCGGTGAAGATCGCGGAACTGAGCGACGGCGCGGGCGCGCCGCAGCCCGTCACGAGTGCGCCGGCGGTGGGGCAGGTCGCGGGCGATGCGAACAAGTTCCTCGTGTATGTCGGCACCGGCCAGTATCTCGGGGAAACCGATATCCCGGGGACGGGCCAGAATGCGCATGCGACGCAGACGCAGACGATGTACGGCATCATCGACGACGTCAGCGCGCTTGCCCCTTCGATGCCGAACATCCGCGGCAGCAATGGCAGCAGTTGTCCGACGGGGGGCGGTAACGGCGCCTTCGTGTGCCAGGGCACCGCCAGCCTGCAGGCGACCACCGTGACGCTGACGACGAACCCGCTGCAGGCGGGCGTGCATCGCGGCTGGTACTGGGACATCCCCATGCAGTACGGACGCGTGAACACCAATCCGGCGCTGGATGCCTCGGGTGTCCTGATATTCACCGTGAATGTCCCGACGCGCGAAATCTGCGGCAAGGGCGGCTCGAGCTGGCTGATGATGATCGATGCGGGCACGGGGGGGGCCATCGCCAAGAGTTCGACCTCGACCGAGGTCTACGCCAGCGGGCGATTTCTCGGTGACGTGCTGAGCAGCCGAGCGGTAATCGTCGTGACTTCGAAGGGAAAGTTCGTGCTGACGCGTAACACAGCGGCCAAGACCGATTCGAATGCCGTTCCACCCAGGCCAGGTGGTGCTGGCTCGAAGGGCGCACGCGTGATCTACTGGCGGACGCTGATGTAACAAGTTTCCGGCTTTCCGCCGGCTTGGCACCGGCGGGAATTTTCCATAGAATCACCCGCTTGCCGAGGAGCGCTGCGACCCGATGAATTGCGGGCCAGGCTCGGCAACCGAACAACGGCGCTCGCAAACCACCACCGGGGTTTGCCGCGCCGTTTGCTTTTGTGCGCTCCTGCGGCTTCCGCCCGGTGCTTGAATCGACCGAGGTAGAACCATGCAAGCCGACCGCTCCAATGAAATCCGTGACCTTCTCGCCCGCCGCATCCTGATCCTCGACGGCGCGATGGGAACGATGATCCAGCAGCACAAGCTGGGCGAGTCGGACTATCGCGGCGAACGCCTCAAGTCCCATCCGAAGGACCTCAAGGGCAACAACGACCTCTTGGTGCTGACGCGCCCGGACGTCGTCGCCGGCATCCACCGCGCCTACCTCGAAGCCGGCGCGGACATCATCGAGACCAACACCTTCAACGGCACGCGCGTGTCGCAGGCCGAGTACGGGTTGGCGGACCTCGCCTACGAGATCAACGTCACCGGCGCGCGTCTCGTGCGCGAGCTGTGCGACGAATACACCGCGCAGAACCCGGCGAAACCGCGCTACTGCGCCGGCGTGCTCGGGCCGACCTCGCGCACGCTGTCGATCTCACCCGACGTGAACGACCCGGGCTTCCGCAACATCAGCTTCGACGCGCTGGTCGACGACTACTACGATTCGGCGCGCGGGCTGCTCGAAGGCGGCGCGGACCTGCTGCTGATCGAGACGATCTTCGACACGCTGAATGCGAAGGCCGCGGTGTTCGCGATCGAGAAACTGTTTGCGGAGCTGGAGGCCGCCGGCGGCCACCGCGTGCCGGTGATGATCTCCGGCACGATCACCGACGCCTCGGGGCGCACGCTGTCGGGCCAGACCGCCGAAGCCTTCTGGAACTCGCTCGCACATGCGCGGCCGATCTCCTTCGGCCTCAACTGTGCGCTTGGCGCGAAGGAGCTGCGCCAGTACGTCGAGGACCTGTCGCACGTCTGCGACACGCACGTCTCCGCGCACCCGAATGCCGGTCTGCCAAATCCGCTCGCGCCGACCGGCTACGACGAGACGCCCGAGCAGCTCGCGACCGACATCCGCGAGTGGGCCGCGGCCGGCCTCGTGAACATCGTCGGCGGCTGTTGCGGCACGACGCCCGCGCACATCGCGGCGATCGCCGAGGCCGTCGCCGACATCGCGCCGCGCAAGGTGCCGGAAGTCGAGAAGAAGCTGCGCCTGTCCGGCCTCGAGCCCTTCAACGTCGGCGCCGACAGCCTGTTCGTGAACGTTGGCGAGCGCACCAACGTCACCGGCTCGAAAGCCTTCGCGCGCATGATCCTCGAAGGCCGCTTCGACGACGCGCTCGCGGTCGCGCGCCAGCAGGTCGACAACGGCGCCCAGGTCATCGACATCAACATGGACGAGGCGATGCTCGACTCGATGGCGGCGATGGAGCGCTTCCTCAAGCTCATCGCGTCCGAGCCGGACATCTCGCGCGTGCCGATCATGCTCGACTCGTCGAAGTGGAGCGTGATGGAGGCGGGCCTGAAGTGCATCCAGGGCAAGGGCGTCGTCAATTCGATCTCGATGAAGGAAGGCGAGGCCGAGTTCCTGCGCCAGGCGCGGCTGTGCCGCCAGTACGGCGCGGCGGTGATCGTGATGGCCTTCGACGAGAAGGGCCAGGCCGACACCTATGCGCGCAAGACCGAGATCTGCAAGCGCGCCTACGATCTGCTGGTCGGAATCGGCTTCCCGCCCGAAGACATCATCTTCGACCCGAACATCTTCGCGATCGCCACCGGCATCGAGGAGCACGACAACTACGCGGTCGACTTCATCAATGCGGTGGCGTGGATCAAGCAGAACCTGCCGTACGCGAAGACCTCGGGGGGCGTCTCCAACGTGTCCTTCAGCTTCCGCGGCAACGATCCGGTGCGCGAGGCGATCCACACGGTGTTCCTGTACCACGCGATCAAGGCGGGGATGGCCATGGGCATCGTCAACGCCGGCATGCTCGGCGTCTATGACGACCTCGAACCCGCGCTGCGCGAGAAGGTCGAGGACGTGGTGCTGAACCGCCACCCCGGCGCCGGCGAGGCGCTGGTCGAGTTCGCGCAGTCGGTGAAGGAAGGCAAGGCCAAGAACGCGGGGCCGGACCTCGCGTGGCGCGCGCTGTCGGTCGGGGAGCGGCTGTCGCATGCGCTCGTGAAGGGCATCACCGAGTTCGTCGTCGCCGACACCGAGGAGGTGCGCGCGAAGCTCGAAGCCGAGGGCAAGCCGCCGCTCGCGGTGATCGAAGGGCCGCTGATGGCGGGCATGAGCGTCGTCGGCGACCTCTTCGGCGCGGGCAAGATGTTCCTGCCGCAGGTGGTCAAGTCCGCGCGCGTGATGAAGCAGGCGGTCGCGCACCTGATCCCCTTCATCGAGGCCGAGAAGCTGCGCACCGGCGCGAGCTCCAAGGGCCGCATCGTGATGGCGACGGTGAAGGGCGACGTGCACGACATCGGCAAGAACATCGTCGGCGTCGTGCTGGGCTGCAACGGCTACGAAGTGATCGACCTCGGCGTGATGGTGCCGGCCGAGAAAATCCTGAATGCCGCGCGCGAGCATGGCGCGCAGGCGATCGGCCTGTCGGGGCTGATCACGCCTTCGCTGGAGGAAATGAGCCACGTCGCGGCCGAGATGCAGCGCCAGGGTTTCGCTGACGGTGTGTCGATCCCGCTGCTGATTGGCGGCGCGACAACGAGCCGCGCGCACACTGCGATCAAGATCGCGCCGCACTACGAGGGGCCGGTGGTGTACGTGCCGGACGCGTCGCGCGCGGTCGGCGTCGTCACGGCGCTGCTGTCCGAAGGCGGCGCGGCGGACTTCAAGACGCAGCTCGCCGCCGACTACGACAAGATCCGCGCGCAGCATGCGAACAAGAAGGGCGTGCAGCTGGTGAGCCTGGAAGCGGCGCGTGCGAACGCGTTCCGCTGGGATGGCGTGCCGGGCTATGTGCCGACCCGGCCGAACGTGCTCGGCGTGCAGGCGCTCGACGTGCCGCTGGCGGAGCTCGTCCCCTTCATCGACTGGGGCCCGTTCTTCCAGACCTGGGACCTCGCCGGCAGCTTCCCGAAGATCCTCGACGACGCGATCGTCGGCGAGACCGCGCGCAGCGTCTTCAACGACGGTCAGGCGATGCTCGAACGAGTCGTCGCCGAGGGTTGGTTGCAGGCGCGTGCGGTGTTCGGCCTGTTCCCGGCGAACCGCGTCGGCGACGACATCGCGTTCTACGCCGACGAATCGCGCGCCACGCCGCTGATGAGCTGGCACGGCCTGCGTCAGCAGCACGAGCGCCCGTCCGACAAGCCACACTATTGCCTCGCCGACTTCGTCGCGCCGAAGGATTCGGGCGTTGCGGACTACGCCGGCGCCTTCGCCGTGACCGCCGGTATCGGCATCGAGACGAAGCTCGCCGAGTTCGAGGCCGCGCACGACGACTACCACGCGATCATGCTGAAGAGTCTCGCCGACCGCCTCGCCGAAGCCTGCGCCGAGTGGCTGCACGCGCGCGTCCGCAAGGAGTTCTGGGGCTACGCGGCCGACGAGACGTTGGGTAACGACGCGCTGATCCGCGAGGAATACCGCGGCATCCGTCCGGCGCCCGGCTACCCGGCCTGCCCGGACCACACGTCGAAGGGCGCGCTGTTCGATCTGCTCGATGCGCCACGGAACGCCGGCATGACGCTGACCGAATCCTTCGCGATGAGTCCGGCGGCCGCGGTCAGTGGCTTCTACCTCGCGCATCCGCAGGCGCAGTACTTTGCGATCCCGAAGATCGGCCGCGATCAGCTCGAGGACTGGGCGCAACGCGCCGGCATGCCGGTGGAGCAGGCCGCGCGCTGGCTCGCTCCGCTGCTGTAAGCGTTTCGGGGCGTTACGCGTGCTTACCCCGGGAGGGCGGGTGCTGGCCTAGACTTTAAGCGCGAGGGCGCCGCCCCACGGAAAGAATCATTAGCCCGGCAAGCAATCAGGTGATGTCGGGTTGCGTGCGGCACCGTTACTCCCTCCCCTTGAAGGGGGAGGAACTTGGCGCCCGAGCAGATTCCACAACAGGAGAGACCCGATCATGCAAGCAGGCATTCGATCCGGCCGGTCTCGCACACCGGCCTCCACTGCGGCCATCCTTGCCGGCATGCTGCTGGCTGCAGCCGTGTTGGCCACACCGCCCGTTCATGCGCAGGATTCCCGCGGCACGACGACGGCCGAGGACGTCGGCCATGGCGTCGGGTCGACGATGCACGACATCGGCACCGGCGCGCGCGATGCCGGCAAGGAAGTGGGGCAGGCGGCCGGGAAGGCCGGCAAGGCGGTCGGCCACAGCGCGCGCGACGCGGCGGTCGTGACGTGGGACGCGATGAAGCGTACCGGCATCACGATCGGCCACACCGTGCGCGACGGCAGCAAGGCCTTCGTACGCGGCCTGAAGGGCGAACCCGAACGCTGAGCGTTTCCATCGCCGTTGCACAGAGCCACGATTTTCGCGAGAGAATCGTGGCTCTGTTCATTTGGAGCTCCCCGGCGACGCCGGGAGGGGCATGATGGATCTCAGCCAGATCACCGAAGCGATCCAGCGCGACGCCGTTTGGGTCGTGTTCGTCAATGTGCTGCTCCAGCAGCTGGGCCTGCCGGTACCGGCGGTGCCGACGCTGCTGGTCGCGGGCAGTCTCGCGGCGAGCTCGGGGCAGGCGGGCGCGATGCTCGCCGCGGCCGTGGCGGCGTCCGTTATTGCCGACTGGGTGTGGTATCTCGCCGGGCGCATCTTCGGCTATCGCGTGCTGTCCGGCCTGTGCCGGCTGTCGCTCAACCCCGGTTCCTGCGTGACGCAGACCGAGGCGCGCTTCATGCGCTGGGGCGTGTGGTCGCTGGTCGTCGCGAAGTTCGTGCCGGGTTTCTCGACCGTCGCGCCGCCCATCGCCGGGTCGCTGCGCATGCCGCTGCCCGGCTTCCTCGCGGCGGCCGCTGCGGGGGCCGCGCTGTGGGCGGGGGGCGCCATTCTCGCCGGCTGGTGGCTGCGCGATGAGTTGCAGAGCGCGCTCGCGATGATGAGCCGCCACGGTTCGACGATGATCGTTGGGCTGGCGCTTGCGCTGGGCGGATGGATCGCCTGGAAGCTGTGGCAGCGCTACCGCTTCGAGAAGCTCGCGGCGATCCCGCATGTCACGCCATCCGAACTGATCGAGGCGCTGGCGTCCGACGCGCCGCCGCTGTTCCTCGACCTGCGCGGTGCGGCGCTGATCGCGACGAGGGGGGCGGTGGACGGGGCGCGCGCGGCCGAAATCGACAATCTCCTGCGCGCGGTAGGGGACTGGCCGCGCGAGCGGCCGATCGTGACGATGTGCGCCTGTCCCGGCGACGCGACCGCGGTGCGTGCCGCGCACGTGCTGGGCGATCTGGGTTACGCCGCGGCGCGTCCGCTCAAGGGCGGCTACGAGGCCTGGCTGGCGGCGACGCGCGCCGCCTGAGCCGCGGCGGCGCTACTCGAACAGCGCGCCGACGCTCTCGCCGCTGTGGATGCGCTCGATCGCCGACGCGAACAGCGGCGCGACGGTGAGCTGGGTGATCTTGTCGAGGCGTTTGCCCGGCGGCATGTGCACGGTGTTGGTGACGACGATGGACTCGATCGGCGCGTCGCGCAGGCGGTCGATCGCCGGGCCGCACAGCACCGCGTGCACGGCGCCGACGTGGATCGAACGCGCGCCGGCGGCTTTCAGCGTGCCAATGGTCGACAGCAGCGTGCCGCCGGTCGAGATCTCGTCCTCGAAGATCACTACGTCGTGCCCCTTCACGTTGCCGACGACTTCGCCGTGGGTGACGTTGGTGTCGCTGACGCGGCGCTTGTCGATGATCGCCATCGGGATGCCCAGGCGCTCGGAGAAGCGCCCGACACGTTTCGCGCCGCCGGCGTCGGTCGCGACCGCGACCATGTGCGCGAGGTCGTGGTGGCGGCGGAAGTGCTCGGCGATGGTCGGGATCGCGGTGAGGTGGTCGACCGGCACCGAGAAGAAGCCGTGCACCTGGTCGGCGTGCAGGTCCATCGTCAGCACGCGGTTGGCGCCCGCGGTCTGCAGCATGTCGGCGATCAGGCGTCCGGTGATCGAGATGCGCGGGGCGTCCTTCTTGTCGGAGCGCGCGTAGGAGTAGTAGGGGATCACCGCGGTCACGCGCCGCGCCGAGGCGCTGCGCAGCGCGTCGAGCGTGATCATCAGCTCCATGATGTGGTCGCTCACCGGCTCGGTGAAGGACTGCACGACGAACACGTCGCGCTCGCGCACGTTGTCGCGGATCTGCACGTGCAGGTTGTCGTTCGAGAAGCGCGAGATCTCCAGCGGACTCAGCGCCAGGCCGAGCGTGTCGCAGATCTCCGCGGCCAGGGCGCGGTTGGAGTTGCACGCAAAGATGCGCAGGGCGTCGTTCATCGCATTCGCTCCGGTGGCGGTCGTGCCGCGCCGCGGGGCCGGCGCAACATCCTGTTGCGAATTGTAGCTGCCGGGACGGGGCCGCGGCAGGATGCGATGACGCGGGAAGGGGATTCACGCTCCCGGAAGCGCCCGCGCTTCCGGGGTCAGGAACTCGCTGAGGGGGCGGGCGCAGACCTCAGGTGCGCGGATCCATGTGCTGGAAATAGGCCACCCATTCGGTGCGGCTGATCTTGCCGTCGGAATCGGTGTCGATGTCGCCGAAGTACTTCACCAGCGGCGCCGAGGCGCGCGCTTCGTCGCTGTCGATGCGGCTGTCGCTGTTGCGGTCGAGCAGGCCGAAGACGTAGTTCGCGTCCGGCTCCGGTTCCGTGGCGCGCTGCGACTGGGAATCGAGGGCGACGGGCGTGAAGGCCCCGGCGGCGGCGGCGACCAGCGGGGCCAGCACGCTCAGCGCGAGCGTGGCGCAGATCAGGCGTTTGCTTAGCACGTTGTTTCTCCATCCTGGTGGATCCTGCGGGGAACGCAGAAGACCGCCGCCACTCTGCAAGCCGCGGGCCAGTCATGGAAAAATGTTTTGTATCAACGTGTTGAAGCCATTGGCATGGTCACGCAGGTGCGCGTGGGCGCAAAACCGTCGCCACGAGGCGACGGCACGGCCGGCCTGCGCGCCGAAAGCCGTGTGTGGCGCGGCTTTTGCGCTGTCGCCGGCTGGCGATGGGGGTGGGGATCTGTTGCGCTGCGGCGCGGAGGGTGCCGGAGGAAGTTACAAAGTGGCGCGCGCCGCCCCGGCTACCGGATGTTGCGGCGCGGCGATCCGGGGGCGTGTCGCCGCGTTGCGCCGTTCAGCGATACAGCAGGAAGGGTTCGCGCGCCGCGGACCAGTCGGACTCGTCGGGGATGGTGAGGGCGTCGAGGTCGGCCGGGGTCGCGGCCGGATCGTCCACCCAGCGGCGCAACAGCTCGCTGCCGTTGATGAGGTCGATCGCGAGGCGGTCGTGCTCGTACTCGTAGGGGAAGTCGCGCCACAGCGGGTAGTCCGGCTGCAGGCCGCGCAGCGCCTTGAACGCGAGCGCCTGCAGGCGCCACGGACGGAAGGCGGCGTGGTCGTAATGCGCCGGATCCTCGACGTGGATCTGCAGGCCGCTGCACAGCCTGCCGGCGTGCTTGTGGAAGGTCGGTTCGAACCAGCACTCGCGCAGCACGCAGCCGGCGAGCCAGTGCGGGGCGAGGCGCTGCATCTCCGCGCGCATCGCGCGCGCGTCGATGTCGGGGGCGCCGAAGAGCTCCAGCGGACGCGTCGTGCCGCGGCCTTCCGACAGCGTCGTGCCTTCCAGCATCACGGTGCCGGCATAGGCGCGCGCCATCGACAGGTTGGGGGCGTTGGGGCTGGGATTGACCCAGCTGCGTTCGCCCAGCGGCCAGCCGTAGCCGGGTGCCGCGTCCGGCTGCCAGCCGTCCATCGTCACGACCTGGCAGTCGACGTCGAGCTTCAGGGTCGCGACGAACCAGCGTGCGAGCTCGCCCATCGTCAGGCCGTGCCGCATCGGCAGCGGTCCGGCGCCGACGAAGCTTTCCCCGCCGGGGCGCAGCAGCAGGCCCTCGACCGGTCGCCCGGCGGGGTTCGGGCGGTCCAGCACCCACACCGCCTTGCGATGCCGGGCGGCGGCTTCGAGCACGTAGCGCAGCGTCGTGATGAAGGTGTAGATGCGGCAGCCGAGGTCTTGCAGGTCGACCAGCAGCACGTCGAAGGTGTCCATCATCGCGTCGGTCGGCCGGCGCACCTCGCCGTACAGGCTGAACACCGGGATGCCGTGCGCCGGGTCGATGAAGTCGGGCGACTCGACCATGTTGTCCTGCTTGTCGCCGCGCAGGCCGTGCTGCGGGCCGAAGGCGGCGCTGAGCGTGATGTCGGGCAGCGCTCCGAGCGCGTCGAGCGAATGCGTGAGCGTGCGCGTGACTGAAGCGGGATGGGCGAGCAGGGCGACGCGGCGGCCGGCGAGCGGGCGGCGCAGCGCGGGGTCTGCGAGCAGGCGGTCGAGGCCGAACCGGATGGAAGCGGTCATGATGTCCTGATGGTTTCCGACGTACTCAGGGCCGAGCCAGCGTCAGCGTGAAGGCGTCGCGGAGGTGGAAATCGGGGCGGGCACCGGGGTGGTGCAGGGCCCAATAGGATAGCGTGCCGTCGGCCGCTTCGACGACCGTCGTGACGCCGAGCTCGAGCGGCGAGCCCCGCGGAACGGTCGCCGCGTCGAGCGTGGCGTCGAGCACGAGCCGGTCCGCTTCGAGCCTTGACGCGATGAGGGGGGCGGGCGGGACGATTCCCGCCGCGCTTCGCTGGCGGTAGGCGTCGAAGTCGTAGATCGCCCATTCGCCCGAGGGCGAGAAGTTGAACTCGCGGTAGGCCGGGCTGCCGGGGAGGCCGATGAAAGCCTCGCAGCAGGTGTGCGCCCACAGACCGTCCGCCATCCGCGCGGCGCGCGGGCCGGGGACCGCCACCCGCTGGACGTTCCCCACGAGCTCGAAACGCAGCCGCAGCCCGCCTCCGTCCTCGCGGCAGACGCGCACCGCGACCGAATCGATGGGGCAGGGCCGGCTCGCCGGGAAAGGACGAAGCAGCGCGGTCGCTGACGCGGTCACGGGTGTTTGCCGCGCTCCAGCGCGATGCTGAGCGAGAGGTAGGCGACCGGGCATACCTCGTTCACCGGGTCGTTCGAGCCGCTTGCGGCCTGCTGGCTGCGGTCGGCGAATTCCTGATGGCGGGGCCCGATGTTCTGGGCGGTGAGGCCCCACTGCACGGTATGCCCGGCGACGGTGGTCGTGTAGGTGATGTTCGCGTCCCCCGTCGTGTAGGGCCGGGCGACGAAGCGATAGCGCGGCACGTAGCCGTCGCCGCCGGCAAGCGGGCCCATGCGCATGACGCTGATCATGCTCCTCCAGCCGCCGCCCCAGTCCTGGAGCCAGCTCACCGCCGCGGAGTAGGGGGCGCTGCGGTCCTCGATGCCGGGGTGGCTGCTGTTGCGGTCGAGGATGGCGTGCGCGACGCGCAGCTCGGTGCCCGGCCGGGGGCGCGTCGACAGCTCGTATTCGATGCCGCGCAGGCGCACCGCGGAGTCGAGGTTCTCGTAGCGGGTGGAGCCGAGGAAGGACGACAGCAGAGGCGCCGGCACGGGGTCCGGCCGGGGCACGCGCACGACGAAGTCGTGGATGTCCTCCTCGAATACCCGGACGTCCAGCGTCGTGTTCCAGGTCTCGAAGCGGCCCAGATAGCCGACTTCGCGGGCGCCGACGCGCGTCTGTTCGAGGTCGGGATTGGGCAGATAGGGGCGGACCAGCACCTGGCCGCTCGCCGGGTCGATCGCGCGGATGTCGGCGTAGCGCGCGAACACGTTGTTCTGGCGCAGGCCGCGGGAATAGCCGGCGCGCAGCGTGTGTCCGGGGGCCGCCTGCCAGTTGGCGAAGGCGCGCGGGCTGAGGTGGGTCTTGCCGCCGGAATACCGCTCCACGGCACCCCCCAGGTTCAGCGTCACGTCCTCCAGCGCGCGCCACTCGACGTTGCCCGATCCGCGGTACAGGTACTGCGGGTCGGGGTTGTCGCCGAAGTAGAGGAAGGGCGCATCGACATCATCGCGCTGGGCCTCCAGTCCCCACACCAGCTGCAGGTCCCGAGCGGGTGCGCTGCGCCGCTGGATCCCCACGCTGTCGCGCACGCTGTCGCGGTTGCGGTCGAGCGGCACCGCCGGGAACATCGGTGCGCCCGCGAACCATTCGTCGCGCACGCGTTCGTGATTGCGGTAGTAGTTGAGCAGCCACTCCGCGTTCGCGGAATCGTTGTGCTGCCACTGCAGGTGGATGTTGTGGCTGTGGTTCCTGCTGTGGCGCGTGCCGTTGTTGTTGAACACGGACCCCGCATAGCCTTCGCCGCGCGCGCCACTGTTGCTCGCGACCCGCAGCAGCAGCGAGTCCTGGGCGTCGATCTGCAGGTCGCCCCGGAGCGAGAAGGTGTCGGTGCGGCGGGTGTCGTGCAGGCCGTCGAAGCCTTCGTCCCGCTGCGTCGCCGCGTTCACGCGCAGGGTCAGCGGGTCTCCGCCGCCGCTCCAGGTGAATGTCGCGTCGCGGATGCGGTCGTCGCCCGCGCGCAGGTCCACCCGCAGTCCGGGGTCCTCGACACTGTGGCGGGTGATGATGTTGATGACGCCGAGGAAGGCGTTGGCGCCGAAACTGCTCGCATTCGTCCCGCGCACCACCTCGATGCGGTCGATCTCGTCGAGAGTGAGGGGCAGCCCGGTCCAGTCGATACCGCCGAAGGCGCTGCCGTTGATCACCGAGCGGCCGTCGATCAGCACCTGCATTTCGGTCGGATAATCGCTCGATAATCCGTGGTAGGTCACCCACTGGGCGTGCCCGCGTTCCTGCCCGATCTGCATCCCGGGCACGAGCCGCAGCACGCGCGCCAGATCGCGGTAGCCGGTCGCGGCGATCAGCTCGCGGTCGATCACCGTCACCGCGCCGGGCACCTCATGCCGGGGCTGGGGCAGGCGGGTCGCGCTCAGCACCAGCGGCAACTCCTCGAAATAGGGCGATTCCGCGGCGGATGCGGGAATCGCGACGCTCGCAATCAGTGCGAGCGCCAGGTGCAGGCGGAAGGGGCGGATCGGGTAGGCTGCCAACTGAATCTCGGTCCAGGCGCGGCGGATGATAAACCCGCAAGCATACCCTGTTCCCTACCTCCATGGTGATAGCCCGGGCATTTCCGATGATTATGTCGGCGTGCGCGGGCGTGTCATGGTCCTTAACGCAGGCGTGCATGGCGGGCAGGCCGGGAGCCGGCCCCGTCAATCAGGAATTGCGGAACCTGTGCTGCGGTTCCGCAATTCGCGCTTCTTGCCGGCGGCATGCTATATAAGCGGGATTCTCCATTTTCTGGTCCGCCATGATCGAATTCCTCACCGACCCGCAACTCATCTTCGCCTTCCTGACCCTCACCGCGCTCGAGCTGGTGCTGGGCATCGACAACATCATCTTCATCTCGATCCTTGTCGACAAGTTGCCGCCGGAACGCCGTGCGTTTGCGCGTCGCCTTGGCCTGTTCCTCGCGATGTTCATGCGCCTTGCGCTGCTCTCCATCCTCGCGTGGCTCGCCGGCCTCAACCAGGCGCTGTTCGAACTGTTCGGTCATGGCTTTTCGGCGCGCGACCTGATCCTGCTCGGCGGTGGCCTGTTCCTTGTGTGGAAGAGCACCGGGGAGATCCATCAGCTGATGGAAGGCGAGGAGGGCGAGGCGTCCTCGGCCGTCAAGGCAACCTTCACTGCCGTGATCATGCAGATCATCGTCATCGACCTGGTGTTCTCGCTCGATTCGATCATTACCGCGATCGGCATGGTGAGCAACCTGACCGTGATGATGGCCGCGGTGGTCGCGTCGGTCGGCCTGATGATGGTGGCGTCGGCGCCGATCGGCAACTTCGTGTCGGAGCACCCGACCGTGAAGATGCTGGCGCTGTCCTTCCTGATGGTGGTCGGTGTCGTGCTGATCGCCGAAGGCTTCGGTCATCACGTGCCGAAGGGCTACATCTATTCGGCGATGGCCTTCTCGGTGGTCGTCGAGATGCTCAACATCCGCATGCGCAAGCGTGCGGCCCATCCGGTGGTGCTGCACGAACCCTACGTTGCGGAGAAGCAGCCGGCACGCTGACGCGGGCCGGTCGCGCCGGGGAAGCCCGGCGTGTCGACGGCGGCGCGGAGGCTCAGCCCTTCGCGCCGCCGTTGCCGTTTACGCCCTGCTCGCGCTCCTCGTGCGCGACCGCCGAGAGGTCGCGCAGATACCACGCCGCATAGCCGAATCCTGCTGCCGCCACCAGCGCCGTGAACATCAGCTTGCTATCGAAGGGCACGCCGCCCGCAAGATTCGCGATCACGACGTAGCCGAGGTAGCAGGCGGCGACGAGGCCGCCGAGGATGCGGGTGAGGGCGAAGATCTTGCGCTGGCGGAGCGTGGGGGCGGCTTTGGGCATGGTCGTGCACGGATGCGAAGGGACGAGGCGCGCATCATCGCAGATTTTGACGTCGGCACGCCGCGACTGGCGCTGCGCGCGCGCTGCTGCGCGGGATTTCCACGCTTTCCGCCCGTTTCCCAGCGGACAGCCCTAATTCCTTGATAGAATTGCGTTTGTCTCCGCCTCGCCGATTCCGGCCGGCGGCTTTGTTTTTTTGCGATCCGATCCATGGCCGACATCCCCTATCCGCCCGAACTGCTGCGCGACGTCGCGAAACGCCGCACCTTCGGCATCATCTCCCACCCCGACGCGGGCAAGACCACGCTGACCGAGAAGCTGCTGCTGTTCGGCGGCGCGATCCAGCTCGCCGGCACCGTCAAGGCGAGGAAGAGCGCACGCCATGCGACCTCCGACTGGATGGAGGTCGAGAAGCAGCGCGGCATCTCGGTGACCAGCTCGGTGATGCAGTTCGAGTACCAGGATCACACCATCAACCTGCTCGACACGCCGGGCCACCAGGACTTCTCGGAAGACACCTACCGCGTGCTCACTGCCGTCGATGCCGCGGTGATGGTCATCGACGCCGCCAAGGGCGTCGAGGCGCAGACGATCAAGCTGCTCGAGGTGTGCCGGCTGCGCAACACCCCGATCATCACCTTCGTGAACAAGATGGACCGCGAGGTGCGCGAGACCTTCGACCTGCTGCAGGAGATCGAGGAGGTGCTGAAGATCGACTGCGCGCCGATCACCTGGCCGATCGGCATGGGCAAGACCTTCCGCGGCGTGTACCACCTGCTCGAGGACCGCGTGTTGCGCTTCACCGCGGGCGAGGAAAAGCGCAGCGAGGGCGAGCTCATCAAGGGCATCGCGAACGCCCAGCTCGACGAGCTGTTCCCGCTCGAAGTCGGCAAGTTGCGCGAGGATGTCGAGCTGATCCAGGGCGCATCGAGCCCGTTCTCGCTCGGCGACTTCCTCGCCGGCAAGCAGACGCCGGTGTTCTTCGGTTCCGGTATCAACAACTTCGGCGTGCAGGAGATCCTGCAGGCGCTGCTCGACTGGGCGCCGCCGCCGCAGCCACGGGTGGCCGGCGTGAATGACGCCGACACCCGCCTGGTGCAGCCTGCCGAGGCCCCCTTCACCGGCTTCGTGTTCAAGATCCAGGCGAACATGGACCCCAAGCACCGCGACCGCATCGCCTTCTTCCGCATCTGCTCCGGGCGCTACACCTCGGGGATGAAGGTCAGGCACGTGCGCATGGGGCGCGAAATGAAGCTCGCCAACGCGCTGACCTTCATGGCCAACGAGCGGGTGCTGATGGAAGACGGCGTCGCCGGCGACATCATCGGCATCCACAACCACGGCCAGCTGCACATCGGCGACACCCTCACCGAAGGCGAGAACCTCGGCTACAAGGGCATCCCGTACTTCTCGCCGGAACTCTTCAGCGCCGCGCGCCTGCGCGACCCGCTCAAGTCCAAGCAGCTGCAGAAGGGCCTGCAGGAACTCGGCGAGGAGGGCGCGATCCAGGTGTTCGAGCAGGAAGGCGGCAACATGCTGCTCGGCGCCGTCGGCCAGCTGCAGTTCGAGGTCGTCGCGCAGCGCCTGAAGGACGAGTACAAGGTCGACGCGATCTTCGAGTCCGCGGACATCCACACCGCACGCTGGCTCACCTTCCCCGACGAGCTCACGCGGCGCAACTTCGAGCGCGAGCAGTCGATGCGCATCGGCAAGGACGTGGACGGCAACCCCGTGTATCTCGCCTCCAGCCGTTACAACCTCGAAGTGACGATGGAGAAGTGGCCCAAGGTCGGCTTCCACGCGACGCGCGAGCACGGTCAGGTGCTGGCCTGAACGGAGGAGGCATCCCCGGAATTGCGCAGGAAATGCTGCGCCGCAGCACGACGCAGCTGTTTCCTTCACGCAACACGGGTATCTGGATGGCGTGCCGATGCTGGATAATCTCCGCATCACATGCACTCGGGCGCCAACGTGTCAGGTAACACCAGCAACAAGAAGCCGGAACGGCGAGGGTGGTTCAGGGTGCTGCGGCGCTCGCTGTTCTGGCTGTGTGTCCTGGCGATCATCGTCGGCGGCGTCGCGGCGTATTACGAAAGCGAAACTTCCTGGCTGCAGTCGCGCGAGATCCCGCGCTACGCGGCGAAGCTCTCCTTCGCGCTGCAGCCCGGCCCGAGCGAGGCGATCCGCTTCCCCGAGCACGGCCCCTTCGACCAGCGTCTGGGCTACACGCAGCTCAGGGACTTCTCCGAGCGCCTCGCCGCGCGCGGTTACGCGATCGAACGCCAGACGCGGTTCTCCGACGCGCTGCTCGACTACGCCGGCCGCGGCTATTTCCCGCCGTACCGCGAAAAGACGCACACCGGTCTGGCGGTGAGCGATGCGCGCGACGAATCGCTGTACGCGACGCGCTACCCCATCCGCCATTACGACGCGTTCGACAGCATCCCCCCGCGTATCGTGCAGGGACTGCTGTTCATCGAGAACCGCGACCTGCTGGATCCCGAGCGGCCGCACATGAATCCGGCCGTGGACTGGGCGCGCTTCGGCCGCGCGATCGTCGCCCAGCTCGCGAAGGTCGTCGACGAGGACCTCAACACCCCCGGCGGCAGCACCCTCGCGACGCAGATCGAGAAGTACCGCCACTCGCCCGACGGCGTCACCCACTCGCCGCAGGAGAAGCTGCGCCAGATGGTGTCCGCGAGCGTGCGCGCCTACCGCGACGGTGCGGAAACGCTGCCCGCGCGGCGCGAACTGGTGCTCGACTACCTCAACACCGTGCCGCTGTCGGCCGCGCCCGTGTATGGCGAGGTGCATGGCCTGGGCGATGGCCTGTGGGTGTGGTTCGGCGCCGATTTCGCGCGCGTGAACCAATTGCTCGCGAAGGACGAGGCGAGCGGCGACGAGCTCGCCGAGCAGGGGCTCGCGCTGCGCCAGGTGCTCGCGCTGATGATCGCGCACCGCCGCCCCTCGCACTATCTGGGCCGGGGCCGCGACGACCTCGCCAAGCTCGCCGACGCGCACCTGCGCATCCTCTCCGAAGGCGGGCTGATCGGGCCGGGCCTGCGCGATGCGGGCCTCAAGGCGAAGCTCGTGTTCCGCGACCCCGCGGTCGACCCCGCGCGCGTGCCGGTGCCGGCCGACAAGGGCTCGACGCTCGTGCGCACGCGCATCGCGGGCATGCTCGACGTGTCGCTCTACGACCTCGACCGCCTCGACCTGCGGGCCTCGACGACGCTCGACGGCAAGCTGCAGGAGGTCGTCACGGAATACCTGCTGCGCCTCGCCGAGCCCGAGTTCGGCCGCAACGCCGGCGTCATCGGCGAGCGCCTGCTCACCCCGGCGCAGCTCGACAAGGTGCATTACAGCTTCACGCTGTTCGAGCGCACCCCGGGCGGCAACCGCGTGCGCGTGCAGACCGACACCACCGACCAGCCGCTCGACATCAACGAGGGCAGCAAGCTCGAGCTCGGCTCCACGGCCAAGCTGCGCGTGCTCGCGACCTACCTCGAAATCGTCGCCGAGCTGCACCAGCGCCACGCGGCGCAGTCCGTGGCAGAACTGCGCGCGGTCCAGGTCGACCGCCACGACGCGATCACGCGCTGGGCGATCGACTACCTGATCCGCACGGCCGACCGCAACCTGGCGGCGATGCTCGAAGCGGCGCTGGAGCGCAACTATTCGGCCGGTCCGGGCGAGGCCTTCTTCACCGGCGGCGGGTTGCACACCTTCAACAACTTCCGCAAGGAAGACGACAGCCGTGTGCCGACGATCCGCCAGGCGCTGCAGGCCTCGATCAACCTGCCCTTCGTGCGCCTGATGCGCGACATCGTGCGCCACACGATGTACCAGGTGCCCGGCAGTACCGCGAAGCTGCTGCAGGACGACGACGATCCGCGCCGCAGCGAATATCTCGCCAAGTTCGCCGACCGCGAGGCGCAGGTCTTCATGCGGCGCTTCTGGCGCAAGTACAAGGGGCAGAGCCCGGAGAAGATCCGCGCGACCTTCATGGACGGCCTGCGCCCGAGCGCCGACCGCCTCGCGGCGACCTACCGCTACCTCAACCCGGAGGCCGACCTGAAGACCTTCTCGGCCTTCGTGGCGGAGCGCCTGCCGGCCGCCGAGCTCGGCGAAGAGCGGCTGGGTGCGTTGTACAAGCGCTATGCGCCAGGCTCCTTCGACCTGCCCGACCAGGGATTCATCGCGCGTGTGCATCCGCTGGAACTGTGGCTTGCCGGCTACCTCGCGACCCATCCCGAGGCGAGCTTCGACGAGGCGGTCGCGGCGAGCAAGGCCGAGCGCCAGGCCGTGTACCGCTGGCTGTTCCGCACCCGCTACAAGGGCGCCCAGGACACGCGCATCTACACGATCCTCGAAGTCGAAGCCTTCCTCGACATCCACCGCCGCTGGGTGCGCCTGGGCTATCCGTTCAACCGCCTCGTGCCCTCGCTCGCGACGGCTCTGGGCAGCGCCGGCGACCGCCCCGCGGCGCTGGCCGAGCTGATGGGCATCATCGTCAACGACGGCGTGCGCCTGCCGAGCGCGCGCATCGACCGCCTGCACTTCGCGCCGGACACGCCGTACGAGACGGTGTTCGCGCGCCGGCCAAGCGAGGGGGAACGCGTGATGTCTTCCGAGGTCGCGGCGGCGCTGCGCGGCGCCCTGTCCGAAGTCGTCGAGGGCGGCACCGCACGCCGGCTCTCCGGTGCCTTCACCGCGCCCGACGGCACGCCGCTCGTGGTCGGCGGCAAGACCGGCACCGGCGACAACCGCATCGTGATCTCGGGCGCGCGCGGACAGTTGAAGGGGGGGGTGGCAATGAACCGCACCGCGACCTTCGTCTTCTACCTCGGACCGCGCCACTTCGGCACCCTGACCGCGTACGTGATCGGAGCGGACGCCGCATCGTTCAAATTCACGTCGGGTCTGCCGGTGCAGATCCTCAAGTCGATGGCGCCGACGCTGCTGCCCTACCTGAGCCAGACCGTCGCCGAGCCCGAGCCGGCGCACGTGCCCCCGACCGAGGCCGCGCGCGATGCGGACGCGTCCGTGGAGGAGCCGGCGCGCGGCAACGCCGATGCGGGCATGGCCACCGGCGAGGTCCGTCCTCTGGTACCGGCGCCGGAAGGGCAGGGCGAGGCGGAGCGCGCACGGCCGCAAAATTGAAAGGATTTGTGTGGGGCGTCGGCAACGGCGCTCCATGGCCGTTGAATACTCAGGATCCCGGTGCGGTTGCGGAGGACGCGAGGCGCGCCGGATCTGCCCGCCCCGGGAGGGGTTAGTCCGGAGTGACACCGAAATGGTCCGCAATCTGAAGAACGCTTTGCGACTGCTGTTCATCGTGCCGCTGGTGCTTGCCCTGACGGGCGCGAGCGGCGCCGTCCTGGCCGACCCGCCGTCGCGCGCGGGGCGGCTGTCCGCCGTCGAGGGCGAAGTGGCCCTGCGCCGCGACAGCAGCCGTGACTGGGCGAGCGCGGCCGTGAACCTGCCGGTCACGACCGGCGACGAGATCGCGACCGAATCCGACGCGCGCGCCGAACTGCGCATCGGATCGAGCGTGCTGCGCCTTGACCAGGCCACCTCGGTCGAGGTGCTGCGGCTCGACGACGAGCGCATCCGCGTGCGCCTCAAGGAAGGCAGCGTGGCCATGCGCATCCGCAGCTCCGACCGCGAGGACGCGATCGAGGTCGAGACGCGCGACGGGGTGGCCGTGCCTGCCGCGCCCGGCCAGTACCGTGTCGACTTCGTCGATTCGGGAACGCTGGTGAGCAATCACCGCGGTCATATCGATTTCCGCACCGACGACCGCCACGTCGGCGTCACCGAGGGGCGCCGCGCCCAGATCTGGAACGACGGTCCGACCGACGTCCAGTGGGACGAGCCCGACGAGGACAACTTCATGGAGTGGTCCTTCGCGCGCGACCAGCGCGACGACCGCATCGCGCGCAACAAGTATGTTTCGCCCGAAATGACCGGTGCCGAGGATCTCTACGACTACGGCGACTGGCGCGAGTACGACGACTACGGCCCGGTGTGGTTCCCGCGCGACGTGCCCTATGGCTGGGCGCCCTACCGCTACGGCCGCTGGGTCTCGATCGCGCCGTGGGGCTGGACCTGGGTCGACGATGCGCCGTGGGGCTTCGCGCCCTTCCACTACGGCCGCTGGGTGCGCATCCGCGGCGTATGGGCCTGGGTGCCGGGGCGCTACATCGCGCGTCCGGTGTATGCGCCGGCGCTGGTCGGGTGGATCGGCACGCCGGGCGTGAGCATCACCTTCACCTCCGGCCTGCCCAACGTCAGCTGGTTCCCGCTCGCGCCGCGTGAAGTGTACGTGCCGCACTACCGTTACAGCCCGACCTACGTGCGCCAGGTCAACATCACCCACGTCACCAACGTGATCGAGATCGATCGTGTCGTGAAGACCCCGCGGCAGGTGCGCTATGCGTTCCGCGACCGCAGCGAGGCGGTGACGCGGGTGTCGGAGCGTATCCTGCGCGCGCCCAGGCCGGTCGCGCTCGATGTCGAGCGCCGTCGCGATCACCGCTTCCGCGAATGGGAGCGGCGTGGCTTCCCGGTGCGTGAGGTGGTGCGTTCCGATGGTACGCGCGTGCGTACGGTGCAGCCGGCCCAGTTCATGCAACAGCGCGGCGACCGCGACGAGCGCCAGCCGGCCGTCCGCGATCAGCGCCAGGACGAGCGCCTGCGCTTCGAGTCCCGCCAGGAGCGCACCGAGGCGCTGCGCCAGCAGCAGACGCGCGAACGCGACGAGCGGGTTGGACGCGAGCAGGAACAGCAGCGCCAGCACCAACTGCAGCGCGAGCAGCAGGAGCAGCGCCGCGAGCAACTGCGTCAGGAACGGCGCGACGAGGCGACGACGCGGCAGGAGCGGCTCGAGGCGCTGCGCCAGCAGAACGTGCGCGAACGCGAGGAACAGGGTCGTCGCGAGGCCGCGCAGCAGGAAGAACAGCAGCGTCAGCGCTCGGTCCTGCGCGAACAGCAGGAGCAGCGGCGCGACGAGGCGCGCCGCACCCAGCGCGAGGAAGTCGAACAGCGCCAGCAGGAACGCCAGCAACGGCTCGAAGCCCAGCGCCAGCAGGAGGTGGGCGAGCGCGAGGCGCGCCGGCAGCAGATCGAGCAGCAGCGCGAAGAACGCAGCCGCCAGCAGGCGATGCAGGCGCAGGAGCAGGAACGCCGGCGCGACGCGCTGCGTCAGCAGACGGAGCAGCGGGAGCGCGAGGTGCAGCAGCGGCAGATGCAGATCCAGCAGCAGCGCCAGGCCGAACAGCAACAGCGTCAGGTCGAGCAGCAACAGCGCCAGGCCGAGCGCCAGCGCGCGCAGCGCGAACCGCAGCAGGACAACCGCCGCGGCGGCGAGGAAGAGCAGCAGCAGCGCCGCCGCCCGCCCTTCGGGCAGTTCGAGGGCGGGCGCTGACGCCACCGCACTGTTGCAGTGCAGCAGTTGATTTTGGGGGGGCGAGGTTCTATCTTCTCGGGTCGCCCCTCCGAGTCCTGCTTCCTTGTCCGTCCATCACCCCAAACTCCGCTCTGTCCGGGACCGTGCCCGACAGGTGATCCTGTTCGAAATCGGCGGCCTCGCGCTCATCACCCCGCCCTTTGCGTGGCTGAGCGGCGTGCCGATGGGCGATTCGCTGAGCCTGCTCGCCGTCACGGCGCTGATGGCTGCGCTGTGGAACGCGGTCTATAACACCGCCTTCGACTGGATCGAAGGCCGCCGCACCGGCCGCACCGCCGACCGCCGCCCGTTCGCGCTGCGCGCCGTGCACGCGCTGGGTTTCGAGGGCGGGCTGCTGCTGATGACCCTGCCGGTGATCATGGCGTGGACCGGCATGGGCTGGCTGGAGGCGCTGGTCGCCGATCTCGGACTCGCGACCGCGTACGTGATCTATGCCTTCGCCTTCAACCTCGGCTACGACCGCGCCTTCCCCATCGAATCGACCGCGACCGAGGCACTCGTCCGTGCGAAATGAGCTGTCCATGACCGCCGTCATGCCCGCGATCGCGTCCGATGCGGACCTGCGCCCCTTCAATACCTTCGGCCTGCCGGCGCGCGCGGCCCGGTTCGCCACGATCGAGGATGTGGCACAGGTCGGCGCGCTGATCGCGAGCCCGGAATGGACGCTGCCGCGCCTGGTGCTGGGCGGCGGCAGCAATCTCGTGCTCACGCGCGACTTCCCCGGGCTGGTGCTCAAGGTCGCGATTGCCGGGCGCCGCCTCGTCGGCGAGGACGCCGACGCGTGGTACGTCGAGGCCGGCGCGGGCGAGAACTGGCACGACTTCGTGCGCTGGACGCTTGCGCAGGGCTGGCCGGGCCTCGAGAACCTGTCGCTGATTCCCGGCACCGTCGGCGCCGCGCCGGTGCAGAACATCGGCGCCTACGGACTCGAGATGGCCGAGCGCTTCCACTGCCTGCAGGCGGTGTCGCTGGAGACCGGCGAGATGTTGCGGCTCGGCCCGGCGGACTGCCGCTTCGCCTACCGCGACAGCGTGTTCAAGCAGGAACTCGCGGGCCGCGTGCTGATCACCTCCGTCATCTTCCGCCTGCCCAAGTGCTGGCTGCCGGTCACGGGTTATGCTGATGTCGCGCGCGAACTCGCCGCACGCGGCATCGTGCAGCCTGCCGCGCTCGACGTGTCGGACGCCGTCATCGCCATCCGCCAACGCAAGCTGCCCGACCCCGCGCGCCTCGGCAATGCCGGCAGCTTCTTCAAGAATCCGGTCGTCGATGCCGCAGTGCTGGCGCGTCTCGACGCCGTCCATCCCGACCTGCCGCGCTACCTGCAGCCCGACGGGCGCTTCAAGCTCGCTGCCGGCTGGCTGATCGACCGCAGCGGCTGGAAGGGGCGCGACCTCGGTCCCGTCGGCGCCTACGAGCAGCAGGCGCTGGTGCTCGTCAATCGCGGCGGCGCGACCGGCGCCGATGTCGAGCGCATCGCGCGGGCGATCCAGGACGACGTCTTTGCGCGCTTCGGCGTGCAGCTGGAGCCCGAACCGGTCTTCGTCTGAGCGTTCGCCGGCGCCCGTGGACCGGGGGGCGAAACCATGCTCAAATGCGCGTTTTGTCCGGCGGCGGTCTTGCCGTCGGCATGACCGCGAGCCGCTTGGCCCGCCACTCTCCCCGGGGGAAACGAACATGATCCGGAGCCGTCTGGCTCTCGTCGCGGCGCTGCTGGTCGGCACCGGCAGCGGCACGGCATTCGCCGGCAACGAGGCGGTGATGCAGCTGATCGGAAAGGCGGCGGCCGATTCCGCGACCAACGCAGCCCTCGTGCGCGAAGGCGATGCGGCCGCCTTCTTCTGCAAGAACTGCCACGGCGACAAGGGCATCGCCCGCTATCCCGAGGTGCCCAATCTCGCCAGCCAGAATCCCGCCTACATCGTCGGCCAGATCGACGCCTTCCTGTCGGGAAAGCGTCGCAACGAGTTCATGCAGGGGCTGATGAAGGTCCTGGGCGACCGCGAGAAGGCGGCCATCGCCCTGTTCTACGCGAGTCAGCCGCCGACGCCGGCCGTCGCGCCGCCGCCGCCCGCCGCCACTGCCGGTGCGGGTCATTACAAGCGCCTGTGCGTGTCCTGTCACCAGGCGGACGGGCATGGCACGGAGACCTTCGCGCGCATCGCCGGCCAGCAGCCGACCTACCTGCGGCTGAGCCTCAAGCGCTACCTCGCGCGCAGCGGCGAACGCACCAATGCCGAGATGAGCGCCGCCGTCGGCCAGCTCGGCGAGGCGAACGTCGAGTCCGTCGTGCAGTACCTCGCGAGCCTGAAGTAGGCCCGCGTCGTCCTCACTCGGCGCGCCGTAACCCCGCGAGGCCGCCAGCCGTGACGCAGGCGGCGACGCCGGTGGCGATCTCCTCGGCCATGCGCTGCTGACGCTCCGGATCGCGCAGCAGCAATTCCTCGTCGCGGTGCTTGATCACGCCGGCCTCGAACAGCACCGCCGGCTGCTGCGCGCGGTAGAGCACGACGAGGTTGTCGTAGTAATGGATCGCATGCTGCGCGTCGGCGTACTCGCGGCGGCGACCGTTCTTCTCCGTCGGTACGAAGCCGGCGCGCTGCAGCCGTGCGCCGATCGCCGAGGCGCACAGCAGACTGGTGGCGATGTCGGGATTGCGGCGCGACACGAAGAGCGAGTGGCCCGACCACAGATCGCTGAAGTCGAGCGCCATGCCCTGCCATTCCCAGGGCGTGAGGTACTGCGCGCCGACCGAGTCGTGGTGGATCGAGATCAGGAAGACCGCCTGCGCGGCGCGCTCCGGCCGCGCCTGCAGGGATTCGATGCGGCCGTCGGCGTTGATCAGTTCGGCGCGCAGGCCGAGTCGTTCGAGCGCGGCAACGACGCGTCCGGCGAGGGCGCGGTTGAACTCGAACTCGGTGCGGCCGCGCGCGCTGATCGCGCCCGGGGCGTCCAGCGTGTGGCCGACGTCCACGGCGACAAGCGGAGCCTCGTCGGTGGCAATCGCGTGGGGGAGTGCGATGGGAGCGAGGAGCAGGCCCAGCGTCGTGCGGGCCGCGCGTCGAAGCAGCGATGGCGGTCGGCGTCGCGCTCCCACGCCGTCAGCTGTCCGTGTTGCCGAGCCGGGCCGAGATCGCCTGCGCGCATGCGCGCAGTTTCGTCGCCATCGGTCCGTCCCACGCGGGGTCGAAGTTCGCGGCCGGGCCCATCGCGGTAATCGCCAGCGCGAGGTGGCCGGTGTGGTCGAAGACCGGCGCGGTGAAAGCGTTGATGCCGGGGATGGGTTTACCGACGGCGCGGGCGAGGCGTTCGCGGCGTACTTCGGCGAGATCCGACTCGAGTGCCGCGCGCGTCATCGCGCCACCGCTGGCCGACAGGTGCGCGAACTCGTCCTCGATCAGCGCCGAGGTCGTGCGCGCCGGCAGGAAGGCGGCGAAGGTGCGGCCGGTGGCGGAGGTGAGGAGGTCCATCACGGTGCCGACGCGCATGTTCACGTGCACCTGGCGGCTGCATTCCTCGATGCTGACAATGGTCGGCCCCTGGTTGCCCCACACGGCGATCGCGACGTTCTGCTGGATCTCGTCGGAGAGCCGTGCCGCCTCGGGGGTCGCGACGCGCAGCGGGTTCAGGCCGTGCAGCGCCGACAGCCCCATCTGCAGCGCGAAGGCGCCCAGTCCGTAGCGGCCGGTGAGCGGGTCCTGCTCGATCAGGCCGAGCTTGCCGAAGCTCACGAGGTAGGGGTGGGCCTTGGCCGGCGGCATGCCGGCCTCGCGCGCGAGTTCCTTGAGGATCATCGGCGCGCCCTGGCGCACCAGCGCCTGCAGCAGCGCGCCGCCGACCTCGATCGACTGGATGCCGCGCCGGTCGCCGCCTTGCTTGCCGCCGCGTTCGTCCGGGCGCTGCGCGAGCGTTTCGTTGTCCAAGTTCTTGTCTCCCATGGAGGGCGAATCTTAGCAGTTGCGCGGATCGCCTTCTTCGATTGATATTCAACGATAGCAAACGAATTGACGATAAACAAATCGTTGGCTAGGATTAAATTTCCCCGGGGCTCCGGCGGGGAGCCCGTGTCCGGGCAGATGAACAGGAGGCCGGCGACCCGCCCGCAGAAGGCGGCGCCGTCAGCGATTTGAACTCAGGAGGAGCCACCCGTGCTGAGCACGTACCAATACCCGAAGTTCGAATACCGGCGCCCGCCGGAGATCGCCGAGGGGCGAGAGGGGGGCGGGGGGCGCTATCCGGTCGTGGTCGTCGGTGCCGGCCCCGTCGGGCTCACGGCGGCGATCGACCTCGCGATCCACGGCGTGCCGGTCGTGCTGCTCGACAACGACGACACCGTGTCGATCGGTTCGCGCGGCGTGTGCTACGCGAAGCGTGCGCTCGAGATCATGGACCGCCTCGGCTGTGCCGAGGAGATGGTGGCGAAGGGCGTGTCGTGGAACGTCGGCCGCACCTTCTTCCGCGAGCAGGAGGTGTTCAACTTCAACCTGTGCCCGGAGCCCGACCACCACCGCCCGGGCATGATCAACCTGCAGCAGTACTACCTCGAGGAATACCTGGTGCGGCGCGCGCAGTCGCTGCCGGAGATCGACCTGCGCTGGAAGAACAACGTGATCGCGGTCAGCGACCAGGGCGATCGCGTCGCGTTGCGCGTCGAGACCGCCGACGGCGCGTACTCGATCGAGACCGACTGGCTGGTCGTGGCCGATGGCGCGCGCAGCCCGATCCGCCACATGATGGGACTGGACATCGAAGGCAAGATCTTCATGGACCGCTTCCTGATCGCCGACGTCGTGATGAAGGCGGATTACCCGACCGAGCGCTGGTTCTGGTTCGACCCGCCCTTCCATCCGAACCAGTCGGTGCTGCTGCATCGCCAGGCCGATAACGTGTGGCGCATCGACTTCCAGCTCGGCTGGAACGTCGATCCGGAAGAGGAGAAGCAGCCAGAAAAGGTGATCCCGCGCATCAAGGCGATGCTGGGATGGCACGCAAATGAGGAGAGGGAATTCGAGCTCGAATGGGTCAGCGTCTACACCTTCCAGTGCCGGCGCATGCACGAATTCCGCCACGGACGACTGCTGTTCACCGGCGACGCCGCGCACCAGGTCTCGCCCTTCGGCGCGCGCGGCGCGAATTCGGGCATCCAGGACACCGACAACCTGGTGTGGAAGCTCAAGCTCGTGCTCGACGGCACGGCGCCCGCGCGGCTGCTCGACACCTATTCCGAGGAGCGTGTCGCCGCCGCCGACGAGAACCTCATGAACTCGACGCGCTCGACCGACTTCATCACGCCCAAGAGCGCCACCAGCAGGACCTTCCGCAACGCCGTGCTGGGGCTGGCGAAGGACTACCCGTTCGCCCGTGCGCTGGTGAACTCGGGGCGGCTGTCGGTGCCGAGCGTCCTCGTCGAGTCGCCCCTCAACACGCCCGACACGGAAGTGTTCGCCGGCAACATGGTGCCCGGTGCGCCGATGGACGACGCCCCGGTCGACAGTACGCGCGGCGAGAAGTGGCTGCTGCAGGCGGCCGGCAATCGCTTCCTGCTGCTGTATTGCATGCCGGATGCGGGCGACGTCGACGCCGCGACCGCCGACGCCTGCACGGCGCTCGCCGCAGGCGCGATCCCGGTCGAGACCCTGGTCGTGGCCGAGCGCGGCACGGCGCCCGCGGGCCTTGGCACGCTGATCGACGTTAAAGGCCGCGTCCGCGAGCGCTACGACCTCAAGCCGGGCACGTGTTACCTGATCCGCCCCGACCAGCATGTCGCTGCGCGCTGGCGCAGCCTCGACGCCGCCAAGGTGCGCGCCGCGCTCGCCCGCGCGACCTGCAACGCCTGAAGGAATGCCGCCATGAGCCTCAACACCGACCCGAACTTCTTCACTCCCGGCAAGCGCTACTTCCGTGCCTTCAGCCCCGGCGACGACTTCTACGAGGCGCTGATCGACATGCACCGCGACCTCAGCGACGAGCAGAGCGCAATGGCGAACGCGCGCCTGATCCTGCTGCTCGCGAACCACATCGGCGACATCTCGGTGCTGCGCGAGGCGATGAAAGTCGCGCGCGAAGGCGTCTGAGCGACGGACGCTGCAAGGAGATGTCCACGTGAAGCTCGCCACGCTCAGGCACGGTGGCCGCGATGGCACGCTGGTGCTCGTCAGCCGCGACCTCGAACGCTGCCAGAGCGTCGGAGACGGTGCCGATGCCGCGCCTCATGATTAATTACATTGATTGCAAGCAAATTATTTGATGATCGTCATTCTGCGTGGCGCGTGATGGGCGTTACCATACGGGGTAGTATGTTTTCTCCGCCCGCAACATGAATACCGTGCCGTCCCTTCCGCTCGCAATCCTCGTCACCGCCCTCGTCGCGCTGGGGCCGTTGTCGACCGACTTCTACCTGCCCGCGCTGCCGTCGATCACATCGGGGCTGGCGACGGACGTCGCGCACGCCCAGCTCACGCTGTCCGTGTTCCTGTTCGGCTTCGCGATCGGCCAGCTCGTCTACGGCCCGCTGTCGGACCGCTACGGGCGCCGCCCGGTGCTGCTGTTCGGCGTTGCGGTGTATGTAGTCGCATCGGTCGCATGCGTGTTCGCGGCGTCGATCGAGGCGCTGATCGCCGCGCGCTTCCTGCAGGCGCTGGGCGCCTGCGCCGGGCCCGTGCTCGGTCGCGCTGTCGTGCGCGACATCTACGGACCGCATGATTCGGCACGCATGCTGTCCTACGTCGGCACCGCGATGGCGCTGGCGCCTCTTGTCGGACCGGTGCTGGGTGGATGGCTCGCCGTGTGGTCGGGCTGGCGCGCGACCTTCGCCTTCCTTGTCGTGTATTCCGCGCTGTTGCTGCTCGCGATCGCGCATCTGCTGCGCGAGACGAATCCCCATCTCAACTCGCAGGCCGGCCGTCCGGCGGAGATGTGGGCGAACTTCGCGCTGCTGCTGAAGAACTCCCGCTACCGGGGCGTGCTGTTGTGCAACGCGCTCGCCTATTCCGGCCTGTTCGCCTTCATCTCGGGCTCGCCCTTCGTCTTCATCGGCATGTTCGGCTTCACGCCACAGCAGATGGGCTTTGCATTCGGCGTGATCGTGTCGGGTTACATGACGGGGACCACCCTTTCCGGCCGCCTGTCGCGCAGGCTGGGCGCGGAGCGCCTGATGGGTTACGGCGTCGTGCTCGGCGTTGCGGCCGGTTTGTCGATGCTGGGGCCGGCACTCGCCGGGGCGCGCGATCCGATCGCGGTGATGTTGCCGATGTGGTTCTCGGCCTGCTCGATCGGCCTCGTGATGCCCAATGCGGCGGCGATCGGGATGGCGCCGTACCCGCACATGGCCGGCTCCGCCGCGTCGCTGATGGGCTGCTCCCAGATGGGACTTGCCGCGCTCGCAGGCGTCTTCGTCGGCCACACGCTCACCGATTCGGTCGTCCCGATGGCGCTCGTGATCGCCGTCGGCGCGCTGCTGGCCCTCGCGAGCCATGTCGTCTGGGTGAAGAGCGGCGAACCCGAGCCCTGCGCCAGCGAGGCCTGAGCTCAGCGTCCGCGCAGGATGTCGAGGTCCGCCCGGTTGCGCTCGTCGCTGTAGGGCGTGGCGGGCGCAACGGGCCCGGTGCCCGCGGAGCAGCGCACCAGCACGTTGCTCTCCGGCAGGTCGTGGAACAGCACCTCGATCTCGCACTGGCCGTACACCGACTGGATCGTCGCGAGCAGGTTGCGGGCGTACGGGGTGGCGAGGCGCGGATCGAGGATCAGGTTCGCGAGCATCACGCCGTCCGGCGCGAGGGCGGTACGGGTGCCGCGCCAGAACTCGCGCGTCACGAGATGGGCCGGGATGCTCGTCAGCGCGCTGTACACATCGACGACGATGGCGTCGAAGCGCTCCGTCGTGTCCGCGACGAAGCGCCGCGCGTCGGTCGCGACGAAGCGCCCGCGGATCCGCTCGCGCAGGAACTCGCGTTCGGCGATCTCCCGGATCGCAGGATCGATATCGACGTACACGTAGTCGTTCGACATCTCCCGGTGCGACAGCGTGAAACCGCCGCCCCCGAGCACGAGGATGCGGCGTCCGCGCAGGTTCATCTCGTCGAGCAGGATCGCGCGCAGACGCTCGATGTAGTGCCCGTAGCGCGGCGGCTCGCTCGCGTCGATCAGCGACGATGCGGAGTTGTTGCTGCGGAACACCCGCGCGTCCTTCGTGCCCGGCACGGTCACCGGATCGACGCGGTAGGTCGCGTAGGCGGTCTCGAT
The DNA here is from genome assembly GCF_900156155.1 of Aromatoleum tolulyticum. Lineage (GTDB taxonomy): Bacteria > Pseudomonadota > Gammaproteobacteria > Burkholderiales > Rhodocyclaceae > Aromatoleum > Aromatoleum tolulyticum. Next base: position 254,284 of record NZ_FTMD01000001.1, on the reverse strand, counting down.
CTGCTGCGGCAGGATCACGTTACACCCGAGCGCGACGAGGGCCACCAGCGCCGGCAGCGGCAGACGCCGCAGGGCGTGGTGGTCCTTGTCGCCGAGGAAGGGTACGAGCACGAGCAGGACGCCGGCGCACATCAGCACCGCGGCGGACACGCCCAGCCACTGCATCACGCCGAGTGACAGCGACAGGGATCCGAGGAATGAGCCCAGCGTCGACCAGTACAGCGCCGCGCCGCTGCGCGCGCCCGCCCGTTCGTGGCGCAGCAGGTTCGTCAGCACGGGCACGGTCTGGCCGAGCAGCCATGCGATCGGGCACACCACGCCGGCGATGAAGAGGAGGTAAGCGAGCGGCAGCGGGCGCACGTGCTCGAACAGCGCATCGACGACGGGACCCGCCAGGCCGATTCCGGTGAGTGCCGCCGCGACGAGAAAGTTCAGGCGCACGCGAGCGAGAAAATTGCGCTCGACCTTACCGCCCGCCTGATAGCCCAGCGCGAGCGCGAGGAGGAAGAAACCGATCGTCGGAGCCGTGACGGTGATCGCGCTGCCCAGGTGCGGCACGAGGCGGCGCAGCGCGATGATCTCCGCCCCGAGGGACGCGAAACCCTCGACGAACACCATGCCGAACAGCAGCAGGCCGGGCAGGGCAGCCGGTGTCGCCGACGAGGGAAGAGGGGGTGGCGCGGGCGGAATCCCGTTCACGACGTCGCTCATCGGGGAGTGCGCCGTGTCCGTGAAGACAGGCCGGGAATCAAGATATTCATACGCCCCATACCACCGGCACGCCTTCCTTCTGCGAGGCCTCCAGCAGGTCGAGCAGCGGCCACGCGCGTTGCGCGAGGCTCACCGGCGCGGCCATGCCGCGCCGCTCGGGGTCGGGCTCCTCGTCGTCGTCCTGCGCCTGGCCGGCGCGGCGCGCCTTGTCTTCCTCGATCGCCGCCCGCAGGCGCGCGATCGCGTCGGGCAACTGTTCGACGGTGACGATGCCCTTGCCGTCCTGCGGATCCTTGCCGAGGATCGCGACGAGCTTTTTGGCGATGTCGCCGAACATGATGACGTCGGCGCCCGCGGCCGACTTGAACGTGATCAGCATTGCCCTGTCCTCAGAGTCCCTTCACCGCATAGATGCCCGGCGCGTTGCGCCAGTAGCCCTTGTAGTCCATGCCGCAGCCGAACAGGAAGCGGTCGGCGACGTCGAGCCCGGTGAAGTCCGCGCGCATGCCCGGGTAGGCCTTGCGCTCGTGCAGCTTGTGCGTGAGCACCGCGGAGCGCACTTCCGACGCGCCTTCGCCCTTCAGGTATTCCAGAATCGAATGCAGCGTGTGCCCCTCGTCGAGGATGTCGTCGAGCACCAGCACCGCGCGCCCGCGCAGGTCCTGCGTCGGCCGCATGCGCCAGTCGAGGTCCGCGCCCTTGAGCGCGTGGCCGTAGCGCGTGGCGTGCAGGTAGGCGAGTTCGAGCGGGAAGGGCAGGCGTGGCAGGATCTGTCCGGCCAGGATCATGCCGCCGTTCATCACGACGTACACGAGCGGATTCCGGTCCGCCATCCGTGCCGTGATCTCGGCCGCCATGCGGTCCAGTGCCGCGTTCACGGTCGCGCCGTCGGCCAGGCAGTCTGCCTCCTCGCGCACGCGGATGATTTCGTCCAGATCGACGGTCATCGCGGGTCTCCTGCGGTGTGAATGAATCGTGTAATTCTACCGGACCTCGGGTGCGGGCGCTTCCACCCTGCATGCGCGCGGAACGGGGCCGCGCGCGAACGGGGCGCGGCCGGCCCTCAGGCCGCGAAGCGGCGCAGGAAGCCGACCAAGGGCTCGAGGCTGCGGCCCAGCCTGCGGTAGATCATCCAGCCGAACCAGGCGCGGCGTGCCACGCGCAGCGCCTGCCGCGGCCGGATGAGAACGATGGCGAATGCCAGCACGGACAGCAGCGGCACATGGTCGCGCAGCCCGCGCGCCTGGTCGCGGACGCGGTCGACGACGTCGAGCACCGAGTCGATGCGCTCAAGGCCGGCGACGAAGGCCGCGCGCTGCCGCGCCGCCGCGAACTGCAGGCGCTGCTTTTGGAGCGCCAGTTCGATCTGCCGCGGATTCATTCGCGTGGCCGCAGCGCCTCGCGGTCGCGTGCGAGTTCGCCCAGGCTGGCGGCGAACAGGCGGCTGCCCCGCCTCACTTCACGCGCCGCATTGCGCGCCGTCAGGATGCCCGCCGCGAGCAGCACGACGGTGCCCGCTCCGAGTGCGAGCAGGCGGTGATCGTCCCACAGCAGCACCGTCAGCAACACCGCCAGGAAGACCACCCCGAATCCGAGGAACACCGCGCTCAGCATCGTGTTGAAGAGCAGCGAGCTCAGGCGCAGTTTCTCTTCCTGCGCCTCGACCGCGAGCAGCTCCAGCCGGATCTGCGCGGTTGCGAGTCCGGCATCGAGCAAGCCGCGCAGGCTGCCCGCCAGGCGACGGTGGGGTTCCTCGGCCACGGAACTCAGCGACGGCCCGACAACAGTCCGAGCAGGAAGGCGACGCCGGCGGCGATCCCGACCGACTGCCACGGGTTCTTGTGCACGTAGTCGTCGGTGGCGTTGGCGACCTTCTTGGCCTGTTCGACCGCTACGGCCTCCACATCGGCGATGCGGTCCTTTGCGGCGAGCACGCGGTCGCCGAGGCGGCTGCGGACTTCGCTCAGCCGGTCGCCGGCCTGTCCGGCGGTCAGCTTCAGCAGTTCCTCGGCATCGCTGAGTACGACCTTGAAGTCGGAAACGAGTTTTTCGCGGGAAACATCGGCATTGACGGACATTTTTCGTACCCCCGGTCTGTGCTGGAAGATCGGCGTGCGCGCAAGCGCACGGGACACAGCTCAGGCTAGCCCCATTCGCGCGCGAACGCAAATGCTAAAGGCCTATCGTGCGTGACGTCTTGCTGCCGGGCTCGGTGCGTCGCGGACGGCATTCCGGGCTGTGGTAGCCTCGCTTTTTTTTTCCTGGACGCTTCCCCGATGACTGGCCGAAACGACCCTTGCCCCTGCGGTAGCGGAAAGAAGTTCAAGAAGTGCTGCCAAGGGCGGGCGAGCGGACATTCGACGAACACGACCAACGTGCGACCGGCCTCCGCGCGGCTGCTCGATGCCGTCGCGCTGCATCAGGCGGGGCACCTCGACGCCGCGGCGCAGGCCTACCGGGCGATCCTGGCGTCGTCGCCGGGCGACGGCGATGCGCTGCACTACCTCGGCGTGATTGCCTTCCAGCAGCACCGCTATGCCGAGTCGGTCGATCTCATCGGGCAGGCGATCGCGCGCACCCCCGGAGCCCCGGCGTTCCACTGCAACCTCGGCAACGCGTACATGCGCCTGCGCCGGTTCGGCGACGCGAAACACGCCTACCGCCAGGCATGCGGCCTCGACCCGCACTTTGGCATCGCGCTGGTCGGACTTGCCAACGCCTGCCTGTCGGGGGGAAATGCCGAGGAAGCCCTCGCGGCCGCGCGCAGGGGGGTCGAGGCCGCGCCGCAGCTGTTCGCTGCGTGGGTCGCCTTCGGCGACGCGCTGCACGACACCGGGCATATCGACGAGGCCGCGGAAAGTTATCGGCAGGCCCTCGCGCTGCACCGCGAGCCGGGCGCGCTGACCAAGCTCGCCAACATCCTGACCCGTTTCGGACGGGTGGCCGAAGCCGACGAATGCATCGCGGAGGCCCTGCGCATCGACGCCGGGTTCGAGCCGGCGTGGTGGGCGCGGCTCATGAACCTGAACTACGTGTCGACAGACCAGCAGGCGATCTGTGCGGTGCATCGCGACTGGGCCCGGCGCTTCGTGCCGCACGACACGGCCGCACCGACGGCCCCCGCCGTTCCCCGGGACGAAAGCCGCAGGCTGCGAATCGCTTACCTGTCCGCCGATTTCCGGCGGCATGCGCTGCGTTTCTTCGTGCGGCCCATCCTGCGCCATCACGACCGCTCCCGCTTCGAGGTGCACTGCTATTCGAACTCGGCGGTCGAGGACGACGTCACCGGCGAGCTGAAGGCCCTGGCCGAGCACTGGGTCGATTGCCATGCGCTGTCCGATGCCGAACTCGCCGACCGGATCCGCGTCGACGGCATCGACCTGCTCGTCGACCTCTCCGGCCACAGCCAGGGAAACCGCCTCAAGGCGCTCGCGCTGAAGCCGGCGCCGGTGCAGGTGACGATGCTCGGCTACCTGAACACCACCGGCCTGAAGGCGATCGACTACCGCATCGGTGATCCGTTCACGTGTCCGCCGGGCGTTCTCGACGAGTACGGCACCGAAACCCTCGTGCGCCTGCCTGCGTGTCAGTGGTGTTACGAGCCCGACGACGAGCCGGCGATCGCCCCCCTGCCGGCGCGCGCGAACGGCTATGTGACCTTCGGTTGCGTTCATAACCTGGCGAAGCTGACCCCGACGCAGCTCGATCTCTACGCCCGCATCCTCGCTGCCGTTCCCGGGTCCCGCCTGCTGATGGTCGTGTGGGGTCGCGCGCCGCGGCAGGATCTGGAACTCTTCTTCGCTGGTCGCGGGCTCGCCGGCCGTGTCGAACTCGTCGAGCCGGGCGCCTACCGCGACTATCTGTCGCTCTACGACAGGTTCGATGTCGGCCTTGACGCTTTCCCGTACTCGGGCGGCACGACGACGCTGGAGTCCGTATGGATGGGCGTTCCCGTCGTGACGATGAAGGGGCCCACCCAGGCGAGCAACGGCGGCGTGTCGATCATGTCGAACCTGGGCTTGCCGGAATTCGTTGCGGACTGCCCCGACGCCTGCATCGACGCGGCACGACGCATTGCCGCGGACCTCGATGCGCTCGCGACATTGCGGGCCGGCCTCAGGTCGAGGCTGCAGGCTTCGCCGATCATGGACGGGCCGGCGTACGTGCGGGCGCTGGAGACCCTTTACCGCGGCTTCGTGACGCGCGCTCAGCCGGCCCAGTCGTAATCGACCGTGAGCGGCGCGTGGTCGGAGAAGCGCTGCTCCTTGTACACCCGCGCTTCGCGCGCCGTCGCGGCGATGCCCGGCGTCGCGAGCTGGTAGTCGAGGCGCCAGCCGACGTTCTTCGCCCACGCCTGGCCGCGGTTCGACCACCACGTATAGCAGGCGTCGGTGGCGTCGGGATGCAGGCGGCGGTAGACGTCGATCCAGCCCTGCTCGTCGAGCACGCGCGTCATCCACGCGCGCTCCTCGGGCAGGAAGCCGGAGTTCTTCTGGTTCGACTTCCAGTTCCTGAGGTCGATCTCCTTGTGCGCGATGTTCCAGTCGCCGCAGATCACGACCTCGCGCCCGCTCGCGTGCAGTTTTTCCATGTGCGGCAGGAAGCGCTCCATGAAGCTGAACTTGATCTGCTGGCGCTCCTCGGAGCTCGATCCGGAGGGCAGGTACAGCGACACGACCGACAGCTGCCCGAAATCGAGCTGCAGGAAGCGTCCCTCGGCGTCGATGTCGGCGATCCCGAGCCCCTCGACAACGCGGTCGGGCGCGCGCCGCGCATATACGCCAACGCCGCTGTAGCCCTTCTTCTCGGCGTGGTGGAAGTAGCCGGTGTAGCCGGCCGGCGTGCGCATCGCGTCGCTGAGGTCGCCCGCGTGGGCCTTCAATTCCTGCAGGCAGACGATGTCCGCATGCTGTGCGCCGAGCCAGTCGATGAAGCCCTTGGTGGTGGCCGATCGGATGCCGTTGAGGTTTAGGGTGATGATGCGTAACATTCGGCCGGATAACCCAGAACTGGAAGCAAGAGCGTGGATTTTAGCCGGGATTTCATCACGTTGGCCTGCGACAAGGGCGTGCTGCGCTTCGGGTCCTTCGTGACCAAGGCGGGCCGCAATTCGCCGTACTTCTTCAACGCCGGACTGTTCGACGACGGCAGCTCGTTCCGCGAGCTGTGCGGCTTCTACGCGCGCGCGATCGTCGCCGCGGGCGTGCCCTGCGACATGCTCTTCGGCCCGGCCTACAAGGGCATCCCGCTGGTCGCGGGTGTCGCGATCCGGCTGGCCGAGCAGGGTGTGAACCTGCCCTTCGCGTTCAATCGCAAGGAGGCCAAGGACCACGGCGAAGGCGGCACCCTTGTGGGCGCGCCGCTCGAGGGCCGCGTGCTGATCCTCGACGACGTGATCTCGGCCGGCACCTCGGTGCGCGAATCGGTCGACATCATCCGCGGCGCGGGTGCCGAACCGGCCGGCGTCGTCATCGCACTCGACCGCATGGAACGCGGCAAGGGCGAGAAATCGGCGGTACAGGAAGTGCGCGAAAGCTTCGGCATCCCCGTCGTCGCCGTCGCGACGCTCGAAGACCTGATCGGCTATCTGGGCGACAGTCCGGAGCTGGCCGCCAACCTCGAGGCCGTGCAGGCCTACCGGAACACCTATGGCATCGCGACGCAGTCCTGAGTTTCTCGCCGCGCTCCTGCTGGGCCTGACGCTGGCGAACACGGCCGGTGCGAAGGTGTATTGCTGCGAGGATGCCGATGGCCGGCGCCAGTGTGGCGATGTGCTCCCGCAGGCCTGCTATGGGCGGGCGTATCGCGAGATGGGCCCGCAGGGCTCGATCAAGCGCGAGGTTTCCGCGCCGCTGAGTGCCGACGAAATCGCGCGTCGCAGGGCCGTGGAACAGCAGAAGAAGGACGACGAGCTGCGCCAGGCCAAACAGCGCCGCCTCGATCAGGCCCTGCTCGACACCTATGCGAGCGTCGAGGACCTCGATCGCCGCCGCGACCGCGAGATCGGCGACATCGAGCGCAGCATCGAAGAAGTGCGCAAGCGCGACAAGGAGCTGCGCACGAAGCGCCAGCGCTTCGAGAAGGAGGCCGAGTTCCACAAGGGGCGCGACCTGCCGCGCGATCTCGCCGCCAACCTGCGCTCGATCGACAGCGAGCTGGTGACGCAGAGCCGGCTCATGGAGGAGAAGACGCGCGAGCTCGAAGCAACGCGCGCGCGTTTCGAGACCGACCGCGCCCGCTACGTGGAATTGAGCAGCGCCGCCGCGAAGCAGCGCTGAACATGCGGAGGGTCGGCCCCCGTTGGCCGGCTCGCGGCCGGTGGCGAGCGTAACGCCGGGATTGCCGCCCGATGGTTGCAGGCCGGTGCGCACCGTGCGGCCCGGCAGGATTCAGGAGTCGTCATGAGCATTGCCGCCAGCAAGGTCGTCCGTGCCGCCTGCCCGCACGACTGTCCCGACACCTGTGCGATGGAGGTCACCGTCGAGGACGGCCGGGCGGTGAAGATCCGGGGCGCCGATGACCTGCCCTTCACGAACGGCGCGCTGTGCACCAAGGTCGCGCACTACCTCGAACGCGTCTATTCCGACCAGCGCCTGCTGCACCCGATGAAGCGCGTCGGCCGCAAGGGCGAGGGGTGCTTCGAGCGCATCTCGTGGGACGAGGCGCTCGCGACCATCGCCGACAAGTTCGCCTCAATCGCCGCCGACGACCCGCGTGCGATCCTGCCCTACAGCTACGCCGGCACGATGGGCCTGGTGCAAAGCGAAAGCATCGACCGCCGCTTCTTCCACCGTCTCGGCGCATCGCTGCTCGAACGCACCATCTGCGCGTCGGCCGGCGCGGCGGGCTGGAAGGCGACGATGGGCGCCTCGGTGGGCATGGACCCCGAGGCGATCGTCGACGCGAAGCTGATCCTGATCTGGGGCGGCAACCCGGTCGTCTCCAACCTGCACGGCTGGCGCTACATCCTCGAAGCAAAGCGGCGCGGCGCCAAGCTCGTGTGCATCGACCCGTGGCGCTCGCAGACCGCCGAGAAGTGCGACCTGCACCTCGCACCGTGGCCCGGCACCGACGGCGCGCTCGCGCTCGCGATGATGCAGGTGCTGATCGCCGACGGCCTCATCGACCGCGACTACATCGACGCCCATACGCTCGGCTTCGACGCGCTCGCCGAGCGCGTGCAGCCCTGCACGCCGGAATGGGCGGCGCCGCTGACGGGGCTGCCGGTCGACACGATCCGCGCGCTCGCACGCGAGTACGGCAGCGTGAAGCCCGCGGCGATCCGCCTCAACTACGGCCTCAACCGCTGCGCGGGCGGCGCCACGGTGATGCGCAACATCGCCTGCCTGCCGGCGCTCATCGGCGCGTGGCGCCATCCGGCGGGCGGCGCGCTGTTGTCGACCTCGGGCAACTTCCCGGTCGACCAGCAGGCGCTGGAGCGCCCCGACCTGTACACGGCGCACCATGCGCGCGCGCCGCGCACGATCAACATGGCGACGATAGGCGAGGCGCTGCTCACCGCGGACGATCCGCCGATCCGTGCCCTGTACGTGTACAACTCCAACCCGCTCGCGGTCGCCCCGAACGGCACGCGCGTGCGCGAAGGCTTCCTGCGCGAGGATCTCTTCTGCGTCGTGCATGAGCTCTTCCAGACCGACACCGCCGACTACGCGGACATCCTGCTGCCCGCGACGACCCAGCTCGAACACCGCGACGTGCACAAGGCCTACGGCCACCTCTACGCGCTGACCAACGAGCCGGCGATCGCGCCGCTGGGCGAGGCGAAGCCCAACAGCGAGGTGTTCCGGCTGCTCGCCGCGCGCCTCGGCTTCACCGATGCGGCGCTGTTCGAGTCCGACGACGAGATCGCCGCGCAGGCCTTCAACCGGCGCGACAACCGCGCGCTGGGCCTCGATCCGGAGACCCTGAGGGCGCGCGGCTGGGCGCGCCTGAACCTGCCGCGCCCGTTCGCGCCCTTCGCCAAGGGCAATTTCCCGACGCCCTCGGGCAAGTGCGAGTTCTGGTCGGAATCGCTCGCGCAGCGCGGCTTCGACCCGCTGCCGGGCTGGGTGCCGCCGCACGAGTCGCCGGTCAGCAGTCCGGCGCTCGCGGCGCGCTATCCGCTGGCGATGATCTCGCCGCCGGCGCGCAACTTCCTCAACACCAGCTTCGCCAACCTGCCGCGCTTCCGCGAGCAGGAGGGCGGGCCGAAACTCGAACTCCACCCGGACGACGCCGCGCGGCGCGGCATCGTGGCGGGCGAACGCCTGCGCATCTTCAACGACCGCGGCGCCTTCCATGCGCAGGCGGTCGTAACCGAGCGCGTGCGGCCGGGGCTCGTCGTGTGTCCCTCGGTATGGTGGCGCAAGCTCTCGGGCGACGGCGAGAACGCCAACGCCGTGACTTCGCCCGCGCTGACCGACATCGGTGGCGGGCCGACTTTCTACGACTGTCTCGTCGAGGTGAGCAAGGCATGAGCGGCGCCCAGACCCTGGACCGCGTCGCGCGCCTGATCGCCGACGCCCGGCGCATCCTCTTCATCACCGGTGCGGGTATCTCGGCCGACTCCGGCCTGCCGACCTATCGCGGCATCGGCGGCCTGTACCACGAGCGCCTCACCGACGAGGGCCTGCTGATCGAAGAGGCGCTGTCGGGCGAGATGATGAACCGCCGGCCCGACATCGCCTGGAAGTACATCGCGCAGATCGAGGCCAATTGCCGCGGTGCGCAGCCCAACATCGCGCACCGCATCATCGCGGCGCTGGAGCACGAGAAGCCGGGCGTGTGGGTGCTGACGCAGAACGTCGACGGCCTGCACCGCGATGCCGGTTCGCGCAACCTGATCGAGATCCATGGCACCGTGCATCACCTGCGCTGCATGGACTGCAGGCACCGGCGCAGCGTGGCCGACTATTCCGGCCTGCAGCTGCCGCCCGCGTGCCCGAAATGCGGCGGCGTGCTGCGGCCCGACGTCGTGCTGTTCGGCGAGATGCTGCCCGAAGAGGGGCTCCATCGGCTCGAGTCCCTGATCGCGCACGGCCTCGAGCTGGTCGTGTCGATCGGCACGACCAGCGTGTTTCCCTACATCGCGGGGCCGGTGTGGTGGGCGAGGGAAATCGGCGTGCCGAGCGTCGAGATCAATCCCGGCGACACCGAAGTCAGCGAAATCGTCACGCACCGCCTGCGCCTGCGCGCCGCTGAGGCGATGCCCGAGCTGTGGCGACGCCTGCACCCGGAGCGTCCGTTGGAGGACTGAAGGGTTCGCCTTCTGTCGTGCTTGAGTATGTGCAATAATCTGCACATGTTCAATTTGTTGTGCAGGTGCCGCGATGCGAGCCATTACCTATACCGAAGCGCGTAACAACCTCGCCTCCGAACTCGATCGCGTGGTCAATGACTATGACGTTACAATAATCACCCGGCAAAAGGCCGAAGCCGCGGTGTTGATGTCGATGCGCGAGTACGAATCGCTGATGGAGACGGCGCACCTGCTGCGCCATCCGAAGAATGCGATGCGGTTGATGAAGGCCATCGACGACATCGAAAACCGGCGCAATCTGGTGAAAAGAGAATTGATCGACGAATGAGGCTCACGTTCCATCCGCAAGCCTGGGAGGACTACCTCTACTGGCAGCAGAACGACAAGCAGATTCTCAAGCGCATCAACGCGCTGATCCGCGACATCCTGCGCGATCCCTACGACGGCATCGGCAAGCCCGAGGCGCTCAAGTTCAACTTCAGCGGCTACTGGTCGCGGCGCATCGACGACGAGCACCGTATCGTCTACAAGGTCATCGACGACGAGGTGATCATCGCGCAGGTGCGCGGTCACTACGACTGAATCCTGCGCCGCGAGCCCGCTCGGCATGTTCCCCTGCATCTCGGCGCGTGTGGGGTGGGTGAGGGACGTAGCGACTAGCGCAGCTCCTCGAGCATCACCTCATAGACCTTCTTCGCGTCGTCATAGCCGACGCTGTAGCGCGACGGATAGGTGCCGCTCTTCGAGTATTTCGCGGGCCGTGGCACCGGGGCCGAAAACGAGGGTTTCGACCTGAAAAATTCGAGCGATGCCATCGGTTCCACGAAGGTCAGGCGTTTTTTGTAGTAGCCGTAGATGAAGGTCGCGGTAAACGGCTGCTTCTGGAACTCGGGCGCGGTCGGGTTGATTGCGTGCACGCCCATGCGTGGAACGGCAGTGCCCGGCGGCAGGATGTAGCCGGCCGGCATCAGTTCGGCCGGCGGCTGCTGGCCCGGATCGGCCGAGTCGTTCGGGCCATTGAAACGGACCTTCGACACCTCCTCGCGGCTCACGACGTAGAAATGGAAATCGAAATGCGGCACGTCGTAGACCTGCGGTGGCGGATGGCCCAGCGATTCCCAGTCGATCATCACGTGATCGACGGCCGTCTTCGGTCCCTTCGCCGGCATGCCCAGCACGTAAGAGAAGAGCGGGTTGGCGCCGGGCGCCGCCACGGGCAGCCCGTCGAGCATGCCCTCCGTGAACACCACGCCGATCGCAGCCACCGCGCCGTCGGCACCGGTGCGGACCACCGTATGGGCCGTGCCTTGGCCGATCTTGACCGGCTTGCCCTCGAACACTGCCGCCTTGCCCTCCGCCAGGGCCATCCCTGTTCCGAGTGTGGCGAGCGCCATCGCGCCCGCCAGGAAGAGGTTCCGCCACGCCCGCGCATGCGTCCGCTTCATGATCCGCGCTCCCTCGATCGGTGCTTCGACTCGCTGTGGCAGGGCGGTTCGGCATCTCTGCCCCGGTCCTTCAATCTAGTTGATCGTTGCGGGACTGCAATGGACACCGCGACCTTGCCGCGGGGCAGAGGTATGCTGACGGGGCTACGTGCAGCCACTTTCTGGAAAACGGTCGGCACGCCGCCTGTCGGGTAGTCAGCTCGGCGCAGCATCGCCGGCCGCGGCTCAAATGCCGAGTTGCAGCGCCGCCAGTCGCGCGTACAGCCCGCCCTGGCGGCGGAGGTCGTCCGGCGTTCCGGTTTCGACGATGCGGCCCTGGTCCAGCACGACGATGCGGTCGACCTTCTGGACCGTCGCGAGGCGGTGGGCGATGATCAGCGTCGTGCGCCCTTGCATCGCGCTGTCGAGGCCTTTCTGCACGAGGATTTCCGATTCGGCGTCGAGTGCGCTGGTGGCTTCGTCGAGCAGCATCAGGGGGGCGCCCTTCAGGATGGCGCGCGCGATGGCGATGCGCTGGCGCTGGCCGCCGGAAAGACGGGTGCCGCGTTCGCCGAGGAAGCTGCGGTAGCCTTCGGGCAGGCGCTCGACGAATTCGTCCACGCGCGCGGCCCGGGCGGCGGCGATGACCTCGGCGTCGCTGGCCGCAGGCCGGCCATAGCGGATGTTGTCGAGCGCGGTCGCGGAGAAGATCACCGGTTCCTGCGGCACGATCGCGATGCCGCGGCGCAGGTCGTGCAGGCTGAGCTCGCGGATGTCCTGGCCGTTGAGGCGGATGCGACCGTCGGTGGCGTCGTAATAGCGCAGCAGGACCTGGAACAGGCTGGTCTTGCCGGCGCCGGAGGGGCCGACGAGGGCGACGCTTTCGCCGTGCGCGACGTCCAGGCAGATGTCGTCGAGGGCGCGAACCTGCGGTCGGGCGGGGTAGCGCAGGGTGAGGTGCTCGAAGCGCAGCGCCGCCTGCGTCGGGAGGCGCGGCGCTTGCGGTTCGGCGGCTTCGCGGACGGCCGTGTCGGCGTGAAGGAGTTCGAGCAGACGCCCGGTAGCGCCGGCGGCGCGCATCACGTCGCCCCAGACTTCCGCCATGGTGCCAACGCCGCCCGCCACGAGCATCGCGTAGAGAACGAAGGATGCAAGCTGCCCCTGGGTCATGACGCCTGCGTGCACCTGGCGCGCGCCGACCCACAGCACGAAGACGATGGTTCCCATCACGGCAGTGATGATCACCGCCGTCAGCGCCGCGCGCACGCGCGTGCGCCGGATGGCGGTGGCGAAGGCCGTGTCGGCCGCGTCGGCGAAGCGCGCCGCCTCGTAGCGTTCCTGCGTATAGGCCTGCACCGTGGGCATCGCATTGAGGATCTCGCCGGCGAGGGCCGAGGCGTCGGCGATGCGGTCCTGCGATTCGCGCGAGAGCCGCTTGACCTTGCGGCCGATGACCGCGATCGGCAGGGCCAGCAGGGCCATCAGGCCCAGGTTCAGGGCGAAGAGGTGGAGGCTGGTCACGGCCAGCATGACCATGCCGCCGACGAACTGGAAGAAGCTGCGCAGGCCCATCGACACGGAACTGCCGACGACGGTCTGGATCAGCGTCGTGTCGCCGCTGAGTCGCGACAGCACTTCGCCCGTCTGCAGGGTCTCGAAGAATTGCGGCGACTGCGCCAGCACGCGCGCATAGACCGCGGAGCGCAGGTCTGCCGTGGCACGCTCGCCGATCCAGGTCACCGTGTAATAGCGCGCCGACACGACGAGTGCCCAGGCGCTCGCGAGGCCGAACAGGGCGAGGAAATGGGCCTCGAGGCCCGGTGCGCCGACCAGGCCCTCGGCAGGGCGGGCGCGCTCGCCGAAGCCGAAGTCGATCAGGTCGCGGAAGGCCAGCGGCATCAGCAGCATGATCGCCGAGCCGAGGCACAGCAGCACGAACGCAAGTATCAGGCGTGCCCGGTACGGGCGCAGGTAGGGCCACAGCCCTGTCAGGGCGGACAGGCTGCGGGAGGGCGGTGCGAGAGCTGCGGCGTTGCGGTCCATCCCCGATTATCCGTCCTGCGACAGTGCGTCCCGCGTGCGCTGAGCCGCCGCGGGAACGATGACCGGCCTTGGCCGGACGTTCCCGCGGCCGGGATCGGGACGCCGTCCCGCGTGCCGCTTACAGCAGCACGCGCTCGATGCCGCCGTTGTTGGCGCGCTGCACGTACTCCGGCATCCAGTTCTCGCCCAGCACGTGTTTGGCGATCTCGATGACGATGTAGTCCGCATCCACGCCGCCCGCGTCGTTCGCATAGCGCGCCAGCCCTTGCAGGCACGACGGGCACGAGGTCAGGATCTTGACCGGGTCGTGGCCGCCGTCGCGCAGCGCCGCGGCGCCTTTCTCGATCTCCTGCTGCTTGCGGAAGCGCACCTGGGTCGAGATGTCCGGCCGTGCGGCCGCGAGCGTGCCCGATTCGCCGCAGCAGCGGTCGCTCAGGTCGACGCGCGTGCCCATCAGCGCGTTGGCGACCTTGATGCCCGAATGAACCTTCATCGGCGTGTGGCAGGGCTCGTGGTACATGTACTTGGTGCCGGAGACGCCCTCGAGCTTGACGCCCTTTTCCATCAGGTACTCGTGGATGTCGAGCAGGCGGCAGCCGGGGAAGATCTTGTCGAACTGGTACTTCAGCAGCTGGTCCATGCAGGTGCCGCAGGACACGATCACCGTCTTGATGTCGAGGTAGTTCAGCGTGTTGGCGACGCGGTGGAACAGCACGCGGTTGTCGGTCGTGATCTGCTGGCCCTTGTCGTCCTCGCCGGCCGAGGTCTGCGGATAGCCGCAGCACAGGTAGCCCGGCGGCAGCACGGTGGTCGCGCCGACCTGGTACAGCATCGCCTGGGTGGCGAGGCCGACCTGGCTGAACAGCCGCTCCGAGCCGCAGCCGGGGAAGTAGAACACCGCTTCCGACTCGTCGCGCTTGAGCTGCGGGTTGCGGATCACCGGGATGACCTTGTCGTCCTCGATGTCGAGCAGCGCGCGGCTGGTGCGCTTGGGCAGGTTGCCGGGCATCGGCTTGTTGATGAAGTGGATCACCTGCGCCTTGAGCGGCGGCTTGCCGAGGGTCGCGGGCGGCTGCTTCACCTGGGACTGGATCAGGCCCAGCGACTTGCCGATGCGGTGGCCGAGGCGCTGCACCTTGTAGCCCCACTGGAGCATGCCGGTGCGGATCAGCTTGATCGTCGCCGGATCCTTCGCGGTGAGGAAGGCCATCGCCGCGGCCTTGCCGGGGTTGAAGCTCTTCTTGCCCTGCTTGCGCAGCAGGTTGCGCATCTTGATCGACACGTCGCCGAAGTCGATGTCGACCGGGCAGGGCTTCTCGCACTTGTGGCACACCGTGCAGTGGTCGGCGACGTCCTCGAACTCGGCCCAGTGCGCGAGCGATACGCCGCGGCGCGTCTGCTCCTCGTACAGGAAGGCCTCGATCAGCAGCGAGGTGCTGAGGATCTTGTTCCGCGGGCTGTACAGCAGGTTCGCGCGCGGCACGTGCGTCGAGCACACCGGCTTGCACTTGCCGCAGCGCAGGCAGTCCTTGATGTCGTGCGCGATGTCGCCGATCTCGGTCTGCTCCATGATCAGCGATTCGTGGCCCATCAGGTTGAAGCTGGGCGTGTAGGCGTTGTCGAGGTTGCCCTTGATCGGCCCGTTGCGCATGAGCTTGCCGCGGTTGAAGCGGCCTTCCGGATCGACCTTCTGCTTGTACGACCAGAAGTTCGCCATCTCCTCGTCGGTGAGGTAGTCGAGCTTGGTGATGCCGATGCCGTGCTCGCCCGAGATCACGCCGTCGAGCGCGCGCGCCAGCGCCATGATGCGGTCGACCGCGCGGTTGGCGGTCTGCAGCATGTCGTAGTGGTCGGAGTTCACCGGGATGTTGGTGTGCACGTTGCCGTCGCCGGCGTGCATGTGCAGTGCGACGAAGACGCGGCCGCGCAGCACTTCCTTGTGCACTTCCTCGATGCGCGCGAGCACGGCGCGGAACACCACGCCGTCGAAGATCTTGTCGAGGCGCGGCTTCAGCTCGGTCTTCCACGAAGTGCGCACCGAGTAGTCCTGCAGGCGGTGGAACAGCACCGGATTTGCAGCGCGATTGGTCAGTTCGCCGGCTTGCACGCCGTACTGCGCGAACTGGGCCTCGGCCTCGGCGAGCGGCAGGTCGAGGTTGTCGAGCAGCCACTGCCAGCGCCGGCGCACGCTCGCGACATACTCGAGCGCGGCCTGCCGGCGGTCGCCGATCAGCTCGTCGGCGGAAAGATTCGCGTCGCCCTGGTCGAGCGACAGGTCGCCCCGCAGGAATTCGCTCAGCGCGTCGCACAGTTCCAGCTTGTTCTGCGTCGACAGCTCGATGTTGATGCGCTCGATGCCGTCGCAGTAGTCGCCCATGCGCGGCAGCGGGATCACGACGTCCTCGTTCACCTTGAACGCATTGGTGTGGCGCGAGATCGCCGCGGTGCGCGAGCGGTCGAGCCAGAAGTGCTTGCGCTGCTCGGGGCTGACTGCGATGAAGCCTTCGGCACCGCGCACGTTGCACATGCGCACGACTTCCGAGGCTGCGGCCATCACGGCCGCCTCGTCGTGGCCGACGATGTCGCCGATCAGCACCATCTTCGGCCGCCCGTGGCGCTTCGCCTTGGTCGTGTAGCCGACCGCCTTCACGTAGCGCTCGTCGAGGTGCTCGAGGCCCGCGAGCTGTACGCCCAGGCGGTGGCCTTCGGCGCCGGGCTTGAACCAGTCGGTGATCTCGACGATCGCCGGCACGGCCTCGCGCACCTGGCCGAAGAATTCGAGACAGACCGTGCGCGTCACCGGCGGCATCTTGTGCAGCACCCAGCGCGCGGCGACGATCAGGCCGTCCGTGCCTTCCTTCTGCACGCCGGGCACGCCGCCAAGGAACTTGTCGGTGACGTCCTTGCCGAGGCCGGTCTTGCGGCACGAGGCGCCCGGCAGCGTCAGGATCTCCTCGCCGAGCAGCGCGTAGTTCGCGGCATCGAAGCGGCGCAGGCGGAACTGCACGGTCTCCTGCTCGTGGATCTTGCCGAAGTTGTGGTCGAGGCGCTCGACCTCCAGCCAGTTGCCGTCCGGCGTGACCATCTTCCACCACGCCAGGTTGTCGAGCGCGGTGCCCCACAGCACGGCCTTCTTGCCGCCGGCGTTCATCGCGATGTTGCCGCCGATGCACGAGGCGCTGGCCGAGGTCGGGTCGACCGCGAACACGCGGCCGGCCGCGGCGGCGGCTTCCGCCACGCGCTCGGTGACCACGCCCGCGCCGGTGCGGATCGTCATGTAGGGCTGGGCGGGATTGCCGCTGCGGTCGGGCAGCAGCGTTTCCTCGACCTTGCCGAGGTCGATCAGCTTCTCGGTGTTGATGACCACCGAGCGCGCGTCGAGCGGCACGGCGCCGCCGGTGTAGCCGGTGCCGCCGCCGCGCGGGATGATCGTCAGCCCGAGCTCGATGCAGCTCTTCACGAGCGAGGCCATCTCCTCTTCGGTGTCGGGATACAGCACGACGAAGGGGTACTCGACGCGCCAGTCGGTCGCATCGGTGACGTGAGACACGCGCGCGTGTCCGTCGAAGCAGATGTTGTCGCGCCGCGTGTGGCGGACGAGCGCCTTGAGCGTCTTCCTGCGCAGCGTGCCGGTATCGTCGAAGAAAGCGGCGAAGCGATCCACCGCACCGTGCGCGGCGGCCACGAGACGCGCGACGTTGTCGCTGCGGTCCGGGTCCGCGGATGCGCTTTCCTCGCGGCGCTTCTCGACTTCGGTGAGGCGGTGGCGCAGCGCCTCGATCAGCGCCTTGCGCCGTTCCGGGTTGCCCAGCAGGTCGTCCTGCAGGTAGGGGTTGCGCTGCACGACCCAGATGTCGCCGAGCACCTCGTACAGCATGCGCGCCGAGCGTCCGGTGACGCGCTCTTCGCGCAGCGCATTGAGCGTCTGCCACGCGTCGGTGCCGAGCAGGCGGATGACGATCTCGCGGTCGGAGAACGAGGTGTAGTTATAGGGAATCTCGCGCAGGCGTTGGGTCATGAGATGTTCCGGTACCGGACGGCAGTGAACCGCAAATTGTAACTTACTGCAGTGCAATAGACGCGCGCTTTAAGTCCTTGAGGCGCGTAGGGTCTTGATTTTCCAATGGGTTGAATCTGTTTTCGGACAGTTCTGCGCGCGAAAGTTCAGTCCGCGCGTGCGCTGGCAGCGACGACCGCGATCTCGACGCGCCAGCCCGGCCGCGCGAGCCCTGCGACCTGCACGCAGGCGCGCGACGGTGCCGTGGCGGCGGGCAGCCAGGCATCCCACGCCGCGTTCATCGCGTCGTAGTCGGCCATGTCGGTGAGGTAGATCGTCGCCGACAGCAGGCGCTCGCGGCTGCTCCCGGCGCGGGACAGCAACGTGTCGAGACTCGCGAGGATCTCGGCGGTCTGCGTGGCGGCGTCGGCGTTCTCGGTGACGGGAACCTCGACGATCCATGCGGTGCCGTTGTGGATGACGATGTCGGAATAGCGGGCGGTGGTGCCCAGGCGCTGGATGTTCATGGGGGGCAAGGGGGCAGGGGGTCAGGTGACGGAAAAGGCGATCAGCGCGTAGCGTAGCAGCTTGCCCACGCCCATCCACAGCAGGCAGGGCAGCCACGGCAGGCGCAGCCAGCCGGCGGCGGCGCACAGCGCGTCACCGACGACGGGCGCCCAGGAGAGCAGCAGCACCGGCGCGCCGTGACGGCGCACCCAGTCGAGGCGGGTGGTGTCGGCGCGCTGCGGCAGCAGCCGCGCGAGACCCCAGGTGCTCATGCCGCCCAGCGTGTTGCCGAGCGTCGCGAGCGTCAGGGCGGGCACGAGCTGTTCCGGGCGCTGGCTCAGCACGCCGGCGAGCACCAGCTCCGAGCCGCCCGGCAGCAGCGTCGCGGAGAGGAAGCTCGACGCGAAGAGGGCGGCCAGTCCGGCGTCGGGGCCGGGGTCGAGCAGCGACAGGAAGCTCATCGGCGATGCCGCGCCGGCATCTTCCCCGCTGGCGCGGCGTCGGTCACGAGCAGGAGTCGATTGTCCCGCATCGCCGCATCAGCGAGTCCGCATCCCGCCCCGCCGGGCGTCGCACCCGTTCCCGCCAGGCGCGTCATACGATGTCGATGAACACCAGCTCGCGCTCGATCTCGCTCGCCGAGAAGCCGCAGCCGATGCGGCCGCTGCCCGCGAGCACGAGCTCGGCCCCCTTGATGCAGCTCTCGTTGCCGTCGTCGTCGGCAAGGAAGGTGCCGTTGGTGCTCTGGTCGATCAGCACGAAGCCCTCGCGCCGGCGTTCGATGCGGGCATGCTGGCGCGACGCGCGCGGGTCGGCGATCACGACGTCGTTGCCGAGTTCGCGTCCGAGCAGTACCACCGGGCGCGATTCGTCCACGAACAGGGTGTCCTGGCCATGGCGTATGCGAACGCGTTGCTCGATCCGTTTTTCGACCGGAACCGAGGCGGTGGTGGCGGGCTGGCGCGCCACCGCGAAGGCGGTCCAGCCCAGGCCGGCGAGCGCGGGGTTGCGCGACGGGGAGGCGGCGACGAACTGCCGCCCGGTGGCCGACAGTTGCATGACGACGGCCTCGCTCGCGAGCGCGTGCCCCGGCTTGGCGGTTTCCGCCAGGCGCGTGGCGCCGAGTTCGGCGTCGTCGGCGTCGGCCGCGCCGCTATGCAGGCCGACACTGATCGTCATGCGCAGGCCGCGCAGCGGCGGCAGGCTCTGCACGCGGTCGAACATCTCGCAGGTGGACAGCACGGCCTCGTCGGCGCGCGGAAACGTCGCGCAGACGCGGGCCGCGCCGCGCCGCTGCGCCGTGCCGCCGTTGGCCTCGATCGCGAGGTCGATGCGGTGCATGCAGCGCTCCAGCGCGCGCCGCGCTTCGGCGGCATCGAGGGCGTCGGCGATACGGTCCGCGCCGGGTATTGCGGCGACGAGGACGCAGACGTTGTTCGGCTGGGTCATGACCGGGGTTCCGTTGCTGTTGCGGACCGGACGGGAGGGCCGTCGGACGATGCTGAAGGGAAATTCGCGGGGGGTCGGAAGATGATCGTCAAATGGTGCCGGCGACGCAAGCCGCCGGCATGAGCGCTCAGTCCTCGTCCGTGAATTCACTCACAATCGAAATGACATGGTTCTGCAGCGGCAGTTCCGGGCGGTCGAAGGCGATGTCGCCCTCGGCGACCGGGGTGTCGCGCGTGAGGTTGCGGAAATCGAACAGCGCATTGTCCGCGAGGTGCGAGGGTACGACCTGGCTCATCGCCGTCGCGATCGATTCGATGCGCCCCGGGAACTCGCGTGCCCAGCCCTGCAGCATGTTCTTGATCTGCTTGCGCTGCGCGTTCTCCTGCGAGCCGCACAGGTTGCACGGGATGATGGGGAAGTCCATCGTGCGCGCGAAGCGGGCGATGTCGTTCTCGGTGCAGTAGGCGAGCGGGCGGATCACGACGTGCTCGCCGTTGTCGCTGACGAGCTTGGGCGGCATGGATTTCAGCTTGCCGCCGAAGAACATGTTGAGGAACAGCGTCTCGATCATGTCGTCGCGGTGGTGGCCGAGCGCGATGCGCGTCGCGCCGATCTCCTTGGCGACGCGGTAGATGATGCCGCGGCGCAGGCGCGAGCACAGCGAACAGGTGGTCTTGCCCTCGGGGATCTTGTCCTTGACGATCGAGTAGGTGTCCTCGGTGACGATGCGGTACTCGATGCCGATCGACTCGAAGTAGGCCGGCAGCACGTCGGCGGGAAAGCCCGGCTGCTTCTGGTCGAGGTTCATCGCGACGATGCGGAAGTTCACCGGCGCGCGCTCGCGCAGCGCCATCAGGCAGGACAGCAGCGTGAAGGAATCCTTGCCGCCCGACACGCATACCATCACGGTGTCGCCTTCGCCGATCATGTTGAAGTCGGCGATCGCCTTGCCGACGCCGCGTTCGAGCTTCTTCTTCAGGCGCAGGAAGGTGTTGGAAAAACGGGTTTCGACGGCAGCGGCCGGATGGGGCGCCGCGACGGCGGGGCTGGTGTCCGGGGGCGGGGGGGCTGCCTCGGCGGCAGTGGCGGGGGCGTTCACGGCGGGAGTCCTGCTAGAAAAACGAGCGGAATTATACCTTTCGGCGCAGTGCATCAGAGATGTGCGCTGCGCCCGCCGTCGACGGCGAGGATCTGGCCGGTGACGTAGGTCGCGTCGAACACCAGGAAGCGCACGGTGCGGGCGATGTCGGCGGGGCTGCCGGCGCGGCCGAGGAGCGTGTGGCGTACGATCGCGTTCTGCTCGGCGGGGGCGATCTGGCCGTCCTCGGGCCAGTCCACGGCGCCCGGCGACACGCCGTTCACACGCACCTCCGGGGCGAGTTCCACCGCGAGCGCCTTCGTCAGGCCCAGCAGCCCGGCCTTGGCAGCGCAGTACAGCGGGTAGTGATGCAGCGGACGTTCGGCGTGGATGTCCACGATATTCACGATCGCGCCGCGGGCCTTGCGCAGCGCCGGGGCGAGGGCCTGCGACAGGAACAACGGCCCCTTCAGGTTGGAGCCGATCAGGTCGCTCCACGCCGCGGCGTCTATC
The DNA here is from genome assembly GCF_900156155.1 of Aromatoleum tolulyticum. GTDB lineage: Bacteria > Pseudomonadota > Gammaproteobacteria > Burkholderiales > Rhodocyclaceae > Aromatoleum > Aromatoleum tolulyticum. The sequence continues at coordinate 233,303 of NZ_FTMD01000001.1, read as the reverse complement.
GTGCCGAGCGGCGTGGGGAAGAAGCTCGAGGCGTTATTCACCAGCGCGTCGAGGCGGCCATGGCGCGTCAGCACCGCGTCGGCGAGTGCCTCGGGGGCGCCGTCCTCCTTCAGGTCGGCGTGCGCCGTCCAGGCCGAGCCGGGGCGCACGCGGTTCAGGGCGTCGGCGAGTGCGTCGGCGTCGCTGCCCGAGCTGCGGTAGTGCAGCACGACGTTTGCGCCCGCGGCGTGCAGCGTGCGTGCGATTTCGGCGCCGACGCGCCGCGCGGCGCCGGTGATGAGGATGACGGGAGTGTCCTGCGTGTCCATCGTTGGGGTGGTCCGTGATTCATTCTTGTATGCGTGATCGTCCGTGGCCGCGCGCGGGGCCGGCCGTGCGGCGGGGGTTAGAATACGCGTTTTCCGTTGCACTTCGCCCATGTCCCTGCCCGAACCCTCCGCCGACGCGCTCGAACAGAGCACGCGCCTGCTCCGCACGATCACCGCCGCCATCGCCGAAGCCGGCGGATGGATCCCGTTCTCGCGCTACATGGAGCTCGCGCTGTACGCGCCGGGTCTCGGGTATTACAGCGGCGGCGCGCGAAAGTTCGGTCCCGGCGGCGACTTCATCACCTCGCCCGAGCTCACGCCCTTGTTCGGCCAGGCGCTCGCCGCGCAGGTCGAGCAGGTGATGCGTGCGTCCGCGCCCCACGTGATCGAGGTCGGCGCCGGCACGGGGCTGCTCGCCGCGGACCTGCTGCTCGAACTCGAGCGCCGCGGCTGTGCGCCCGAAAGCTACGGCATCCTCGAGGTCTCGGGCGAGCTGCGCGAGCGCCAGTTCGACACGCTGGCGGCGAAGGCGCCGCATCTGGCGTCGCGCGTGCAGTGGCTCGATACGCTGCCCGAGCGCTTTGCCGGCGCCGTGGTCGCGAACGAGGTGCTCGACGTGATGCCGGTGCATGTGCTCGCCACGCGCGGCGATGCGCTCTACGAGCGCGGCGTCGCGGTCGATGGGGACGGTGTCCTGCGCTGGGCCGATTCGCCCGCCGCCGGCGCGGTCGCCGAAGCCGCGGCGGCGCTCGAGTTGCCGCACTCGGACAGCGCCGAGTACGTCAGCGAGATCAACCTCGCCGCGCGCGCGTGGATCGGCGAGTGGGCCGCGCGGCTGGAATGCGGCGCGCTGCTGCTGATCGACTACGGCTATCCGCGCGCCGAGTACTACCTGCCGTCGCGTTCGAGCGGCACACTGCTGTGCTATTACCGCCACAACGCGCATCCCGACCCCTTCCTGTGGCCGGGGCTCAACGACATCACCGCCTTCGTCGATTTCACCGCGGTCGCGGAAGCCGCCTTCGACGCCGGGCTGGACGTGATGGGCTACACGAACCAGGCGGCCTTCCTGTTCAACTGCGGGGTGCTGGAGTGTCTCGCGCGGCGCGGGCCGGAGGAGAGCGCGGACTACATCCGCGCGGCGCGCGCGGTGCAGCGCCTGACCACGCCGCAAGAGATGGGCGAGCTGTTCAAGGTGCTCGCGGTGGGGCGCGGCATCGGCGAGCCGCTGCTGGGTTTCATGCGCGGCGACCGCCTGCACACGCTGTAGCGGAACAAGGCACGCCGCCCGCGCTTCGCGGTGCGGGTGTCAGGCGCGTGTCATTGCGCGCGCAACGGCGGTGCTGCGCGGCCTCGCGCAACACCCGCGTCGTTCATTCCTGGTAGCGGTACACCGCTTCGAGGAAATGCTCGACATCGATCGGCGGCTTCTGCGCTTCGTGCGAGGCGTGCTCGACTTCCTGCAGCCCGGCCGCGACTTCCGGCTGCGGCGGCAGCCAGTTCGCGTTGAGGACCTCGTCGCCGTATTCTTCCGGCGGCTCCCCGATGACCTTGCCCGTCGTCATGTCCATGATCGTCACCATGTTGGCCTCCGCTGCGTGCTTGGGTGATTCGGCTACCTGGGTGATATATCGGCAGCCGCGTCCGATTCCTGAATCCCTTGCTCCGTATGTGCGGACTTGCGCTTTGTTTTCAACTCCGGCACGGCACGGAATCACGTCCCGTGGCGGGGCTGGCGGGGGTGCCTCCTCGCACCCTTGCTTCCATCATGAATGGGAATGATGACGATTTCCAGTGGGTGATCAAACAATCTGTGTCGGAAGCCACGCCGCGATGTGGTCGGCCACCGGGCGCCAGTCGCGTTCGAGCATCACGCCGTGTCCCAGACCGGGAAAGATGTGCGCGGGCTCGCCGTAGATCGCGGCGGTCATGGACACCTGCGCGGGCGGGATGAGGTGGTCGTGCTCCGCGCCCAGGATCAGCATTGGCGGGCGGTGCATGCGTCCCGGCTGCGGCAGGTTGAACAGCGTCATGTCCCAGATCGCGCGATGCGATTCCGGCTGGCACTGGCGGTAGTAGCGCATCAGCGCGGCGTCGTCGACGGGCTGGTGGAAGAGGGCTTCGCGCAGGCCCTCCGGCTCGGGATGTCCGCCGTTGAGCATGCTGTTGAGGTCGTTGATCAGGTTGGGCTTGTTGAACATCAGCCCGATCGCCGAGCCCATGAGCCCCTGCGGCGGCACCGAGCACAGCAGCACCGCGGCGGGCGCACCGGCGCGTTCGAGATACTTCTGCACGACCATGCCGCCCATCGAGTGGCCGATCAGCACCGGCGCGGCGGGCAGGCGGGAGACGACCTCGGCGACGTCGCGCACGTAGTCGTCGATCGACAGCGTGTCGAGCACCGTGCGCCGCCGGCTGCCACCGTGCCCCGACAGCGAAACGGCGTAGCTGGTGTAGCCGGCGTCGGCGAAGTAGGGCAGGAAGTGCTCGGCCCAGCACCATGCGCCGGTGTAGGCGCCGTGGATGAAGAGCAGGGGCGTTGCGTACGCGGGCTTGCCCGACGGGCTGCAGGCGAGGACTTCGAGGTCGCCGAAACGGTTGGCGTTCATGCGCGGCTCCTCTTCGCGCGGGCCGTCTCGGGGGGATTTGCGCCACAGGTGTCGCCGTGGCGGTCGGCGGCGTCGATGCCGCGCGCTGCGGGCTGCATCCGGGAGGTGAGGTCGGTCATTCTTGATGTCTTCTTGTCGAGGGCGGGTGGGCCCGGTGGGGTGCGCGCGTCGGCACGTTGCGACAGCGCGGTCTCGCGGGGTCTAATGCTCGTTTAGCTGCCGGAGCAGGGCGTGGTGAAGTGGCTCGTCGTGATCGTGCTGATGGTACTGGTTATCGGCCTGTTCCGCCCGGGGCTGACTCGGCTGCGCTTCGGTCATCTGCCCGGAGACCTGCATTTTCGCCTCTTCGGCCGTGCCTTTCATCTGCCGTTTACCAGCACGATCCTGCTGTCGCTGGTGGCATGGGCGATCCTGCGGGCGCTGTGAGCGGGGCGCGCGCCGCTTGGTTCGCCGCGCGGCGCGAACTCAGCCCGCATCGACGGCGGTCCGGCCGCCCAGTGCCTTGACCGCGGCGACGCGTGCCGCATGCACGCGCTGCGGGATCTGCGACTTGTCGTCGCAGGCACGCGCGATCGCGCCCGCATCCACCCCCTGCATCGCGGCCAGCGCCGCACGCCAGCGTTCCGCGCGGACGTAGGGCGCCTCGCGGCCGGGACGGCCGTGGTAGTCGCAGGCCGCGGCTTCCAGCAGCAGCGCGAAACGCTCGGGCCGGCGCAGGGCGTCGACCGTTTCCAGCACCTTGACGATGGTTTCCGGGCGCAGCTTTTCGACCTGGTGAAGAATTCCGTGCTCGCGGGCGAAAATCACCGCGAGGTCGCGGCACTCGACCGGCGCGCGCAGGCGCTCCGACACCGCACGCGCGCGGGTCGCGCTCTTCGCCTCGTGGCCGTAGTGGTGCGGCAGGATGTCCGCGGGCGTGTCGCCCTTGCCGAGGTCGTGCATCAGGCAGGCCCAGCGCACGGCGAGCGGCTGCCGGGTCTTCGCCGCATGGTCGAGCACCAGCAGCACGTGTTCGCCGGTGTCGACCTCCGGGTGGTGCTCCACCGGCTGCGGTACGCCGAACAGGCGCTCGACTTCGGGCAGGATGCGCGCCAGCGCGCCGCAGTCGCGCAGCACGCGCAGCATGCGCGAGGGGCGCGCTTCCATCAGTCCGCGCGCGAGTTCCTGCCACACCCGCTCGGGCACGAGATGATCGACCTCGCCGTTGTCCACCATCGCGCGCATCAGCGCCAGCGTCTCCGGGGCCACGCTGAAGTCGCCGAAGCGCGCGGCGAAGCGCGCCACCCGCAGGATGCGCACCGGATCCTCGGCAAACGCGGGGCTGACGTGGCGGAAGATGTGCGCGGCGAGATCGGCCTGCCCGCCGTAGGGGTCGATCAGCGTGCCGTCCTCGTCCGCCGCGATCGCATTGATCGTCAGGTCGCGCCGCAGCAGGTCGTCCTCCAGCGTGACGTCGGGCGCGGCATGCACGACGAAGCCGGTGTAGCCGCGCCCGCTCTTGCGTTCGGTGCGCGCGAGGGCGTATTCCTCGTTGGTCTGCGGGTGCAGGAAGACGGGGAAGTCCTTGCCGACCGGGCGGAAGCCGCGCCCGAGCATCTCCTCGGGTGTTGCGCCGACCACCACCCAGTCGCGGTCCTGCACCGGCAGGCCGAGCAGGCGGTCGCGCACGGCACCGCCGACGACATAGCAGCGCATCAGCCGTATAGGTCCTCGAAGGGGATGGACTCGGTCTCCGCGTGGGCCGACGCTTCCCATTCCTTCATCGCCGGATGGGCGAGCATCGCCGCGAGGTATTCGCCGGCCGCGCCGGCGGGCTTGACGTCGTAAGTCTTGAAGCGGAAGCAGATCGGCGCGTACATCGCGTCGGCAATCGTGAAGGCGCCGAACAGATACGGGCCGGCCGGATTCGCCGGTGCGCCGAAGCGCGCGCGGCAGTCGTTCCAGATCGCCTCGATGCGCGCGATGTTGGCATCGACGGCGGGCGTGTGGCCCTTGCCGGCGTAGTCCTTGCGGATGTTCATGGTCATGTTCTGGCGCAGGTCCGGGAAACCGGAATGCATCTCGGCGCTGATCGCGCGCGCGAACGCGCGGGCCGCGGGATCTGTCGGCCACAGGCCGGGCGCCTTCTCGGCGAGGTATTCGCAGATCGCCAGCGAGTCCCACACCGTGAGGCCGTGGTCGATCAGGCAGGGCACTTTGCCCGAGGGCGAGTGCTGCAGGATGCGCTCGCGGCTGCCCTCGATGAAGAGCGGAATGCGGATCTCCTCGAAGAGCTGTCCGGCGGCGCGGGCTGCGAGCCATGCGCGCAGGGACCAGGACGAATAGTTCTTGTTGCCGATGATGAGCTTCATGCGTTCGCCTCCGTTGGGGACTACTCGGGTGCTGCGAGAAAGAATCAGACGTGGCGCGTGCGGCGCGCGCGGCGGCGCATCGGGTAGTAGCGGGCGCGCAGATGACGGTCGCCGATCCAGGTCGGCGCGAGCGCCTCGAGCCCCGCCGGCGTCATGCCGAAAGGCAGGGGTGCGCCGCCGGCGACGTTGTCGACGCGCATCGAGCGCACGTTGTCGCGGCTCATCAGCGGCCGCGGCGCGAGTTCCATCAGCCGTGCCTGCAGCAGCGCGAGGCCCTCGGGCAGCGGGATCACCGGGCGCGGCCGGCCGGAAAGCTCGCTGACGTATTCGACCAGCTCGCGCAGCGTGTAGACCTTCGGTCCCGCCACCTCGTAAGTCTGGCCGCGTGCCGACGGCTCGGTGAGGCTGCGCCATACGACCTCGGCGACGTCCTCGACGTGCACCGGCTGGAAGCGCGCGTGCGCGCCCGCAAGCGGCAGCATGGGCAGGCGCCGCGCGAGGCGCACGAACATGTTGAGGAAGCTGTCTTCGCGGCCGAAGATCACCGACGGGCGCAGGATCGTCCACGCCGGTGCGTTGCCGGCCGCGTGGATGGCCTCCTCGCCGGCCGCCTTCGAGCGCTGGTATTCCGACGGACCGTCCGCCGCCGCGCCGAGCGCGCTGATGTGCACGAGGCGGGCGACCCCCGCGGCCCGGCAGGCGGCGACGATCTTGCGCGGCAGCTCGACGTGGGCGCGTGCGAAGTCGGGGCCGTAGGGACGGCCGGGGCGCGAGTGCAGGATGCCGACGAGGTTCACGACCGCGTCGGCGCCCGCGAAGAGACGCTCCAGCGTCGCCGGGGCATGGATGTCGGCTTCTATGACATCGACGGTCGGCAGCACCAGCAGCTCGCCCGCATGGATGTAGCGCCGCGTCGGCACCAGCACGGCGATGCCCTCGCGCGACAGGCGGTTGGCAACGGCGCGGCCCACAAACCCGGTGCCGCCGACGAGTACGACGCGTTCCAGTTTCATGCTGCTGCCTCCTTGCGCGGGGCGGACAGGCTTCTAGGGTTCCGCCGTCAGCCGTGGCGAGATCGTGCCGAGACGGGCCTTCAGCGACTGCGGCTTCGCCTCCAGCATCGCGGCATAGATGACCGCATTGGCCATCACCTTTTTCACATAATCGCGCGTTTCGTCGAAGGGGATCGTCTCTGCATAGATCGCGCCTTCGAGCGGCCGTTCGTCGCGCCACCTGCGCGCGCGTCCCGGTCCCGCATTGTAGCCGGCGGACGCGAGCACCGGATGGTCGTCGAGATCCTCGAGGATCAGGCGCATGTAGCTCGTGCCCAGCAGCACGTTGGTGTCGGGGTCGGTCAGCATGCCCTGGTGATAGCCGGCGAGGCCGATCTTGCGCGCCACCCATTTGCCCGTGGCCGGCATCACCTGCATCAGGCCCTGGGCGCCGGAACTGGAGCGCGCCGGTGCGATGAAACGGCTCTCCTGGCGCATCAGGCCATATACCCAGGCCATGTCCAGGCCCTGCTGGTGCACCTGTGGCTCGATGAGCTGGCGGTAGGGCGTGAGGAAGCGCAGGTCGAAGTTGGCCTGCGGGTCGGTGCGTTCGGCGGTGTTGATCGCGCGGTCGTAGATCTCGTTGCGCAGCGCGAGCCGTGCCGCGGCGATCAGGAAGCCCTCGTCGCGGCCGCGCAGCGACCAGTTCCATTCGCGCATGCCCTCGGTGCGCATCTCCAGCCGGTACAGCGCGAGCGCGCGACGCAGCCCGGGGTCGGCATCGGCGCGCGCAATGTCCTCGGCCGTGACGGTGCCGCTACGCGACGGGGCGGCGAAGGCGTTGCCCAGCTCCTCTCCGGCGAGGATGCCGTAGAAGCTGGGCCGTCCGGCGATGCGCTGGAACAGGGCCGCGGCCTCCGCGGGGCGGCTCTGTGCCGCGAGCGCGCGGCCGAGCCAGTAGGTCCATTCGGGTTGCGTCTGCTCGGTTGCGGCGAGGCCCTCGATCGCCGCCTGCACGCCGCGCCAGTCCTCGACGCGCAGTTCGGCGCGCACGCGCCACGCACGCTGCTCCGCGCTCATCGGCACCTTGCCGGCGGCGCGGAACCAGCGCACCGCCCCCGGCGAGCCCTGCAGCGATCCGTGGTGGCCCAGCGTCGCATGGATGTAGGCGCGCTCGTCGGCGCCCAGGCGATCCTCGATGCGCGCGAAGCGCGCGTAGGCGGACGACACGTCTTCGCGCGCGATGCGCACGAGCGCGGCCATGGCGAGCTCGCGGCCCGCGCGCGAGATGGCGAAATTCGCCGGCAGGCGGTCGAGCCAGGTCGACGGGCTTTTCATCATGCGGTCGAAGTCGGCGACCGAGGGAGCGTCCGCGGGTTTCATCCACGACAGCGTCGCGCGCGCGTTGGACGGGCTGCGGCTGTCGATCTGCCGCCGCGCCCGCCACCACAGCTCGTCGCTGCCGATGTGCCCGGCCAGCGCCAGCGTGCGGAACACCGGCTCGCAGGCGTTGTGGTTGTCCGCGAGTTCCATCCAGCGTGCGCGGACCTCGTCCAGCACCGTCATGTCGCCGGACTCCAGCCGTGCGTTGCGCTGCAGACAGCGCAGCTCGGCGTCCGGTTCGCGCAGGTCCGCGTAGACCTGCAGGAAGCCGCTCCAGTCCTGTTCGCGCGCCATGCGCCGCAGCCAGTCGCCGCGCAGGCGCTCGGCGAGCTGGCTATCGGGCTCGCGCAACAGGAAGTCGTTGAGCTCGTCGACCGGCAGCGCCTCGGGGCGCGCGAGGATGTTCGTCAGCCGCCAGTAGCGCACGTAGGGGTCGAGCACGTGCGGTTCGCGTTCCGCGGCAAGGCGCTCCAGCGTCGCGCGGTCGCCGGTGCGCAGCGCTTCGCGCGCCGCGAGAATGCGGTCGTCCCCGATCTGCCCGTAGGCGCCCTGCGTCAGGCTCGCCAGCACCAGTGCCAGCGCCGCCCACAAACCCTTTGCCATCCCTTACCATCCCCTTTCGATCTGCCCGACCATACCACAGTGAATCCCGCTCTTCCCGCCCCCGACATCGACCCGGTCGAGCAGCGCCGGGCCCTGCGCGCCCGCACCATCGCCGCACGCCAGGCGCTGACTGCGACACACCGCGCCGCGCTGATGCGCCATTTCGAAACTCACCTCGGCGAACTCGTCGCCCGCCTGGCGCCGACGACGCTGGGCTTCTGCTGGCCCTACCGCGGCGAGCCGGACCTGCGCGCGTGGGCCGCGCACTGGCTGGCGGGGGACGCATCGCGCGTCGCGACGCTGCCGGTAGTACCGCACGAGGCCGGACCGATGGTGTTCCGCCGCTGGATTCCCGGCATGGAAATGCCGCTCGACCGGCACGGCATTCCTCATCCCGCGGAAGGCGACCCGCTTGTTCCCGACCTGATTCTCGTGCCGTGCAACGCCTTCGATGCCGCGGGCTACCGCGTCGGCTACGGGGGCGGATACTTCGACCGCACGCTGGCGGTGATGAATCCCGTCGCGGTGGGGCTGGGCTTCGAATTCGCCCGCGTCGACGACGTCCGGCCGCAGCCGCACGACCGCCCGATGGACTGGATCGTCACCGAGGCGGGTGCCTTCCCCGCTCAGCCGAGGAACATGCGGTAGGCCGGGTTGGCCGACTCGTCCGCGTATTCGTAGCCGAGCCGGTCAAGGAAGTCCTGGAAGGCATGCTTGTCCTCGGGCGGCACCTGCATGCCGACCAGGATGCGGCCGAAATCGGCGCCGTGGTTGCGGTAGTGGAACAGGCTGATGTTCCAGTCCGAATGCAGGCTGGTGAGGAAATTCATCAGCGCGCCGGGGCGCTCGGGGAATTCGAAGCGATACACCAGTTCGTTGTTCACGTGCGGCGCGCGCCCGCCGACCATGTAGCGGATGTGGCTCTTCGCCATCTCGTCGTCGGTGAGGTCCACCGCCGGCAGTTCGTGGCGTTCCAGCATCTCGATGACGCGCGTGGCCTCGGCGCGGTTATGCACCGCCACGCCGACGAAGATGTGCGCGCGCTGCGGGTCGGCGTAGCGGTAGTTGAACTCGGTGATGTGGCGGTTGCCGATCAGGCTGCAAAACTTGCGGAAGGAGCCCGGGCGCTCCGGGATCGTCACCGCGAACACCGCCTCGCGCTGCTCGCCGACTTCCGCGCGCTCGGCAACGAAGCGCAGCCGGTCGAAGTTCATGTTCGCGCCCGACGCCACCGCGACGAGGCTCTTGCCGTGCAGGTTGTGGCGCTTCGCGTATTCCTTCGCGCCGGCCACCGCGAGTGCGCCCGAGGGCTCGAGGATCGAGCGCGTGTCCTCGAACACGTCCTTGAGCGCGGCGCAGATCGCGTCGTTGTCGACCAGGATCATCTCGTCGACGTACTGCTGGCACAGGCGGAAGGTTTCCTCGCCGACCTGCTTCACCGCGGTGCCGTCGGCGAACAGTCCGACCTGTTCGAGCGCGACGCGGCGGCCTTCGGCGAGCGAGCGGGTCATCGCGTCGGCGTCTACGGTCTCCACGCCGATGATCTTCGTTTCCGGGCGCAGGCGCTTGATGTAGGCGGCGACGCCGGCGATCAGGCCGCCGCCGCCGACTGCGCAGAACACCGCGTGGAGCGGATCGGGGTGCGCGCGCAGGATCTCCATGCCGATCGTGCCCTGGCCGGCGATCACGTCCGGGTCGTCGTAGGGATGGACGAAGGTCAGCTTCTCGGTCTTCTCCAGTTCGACCGCGTGGGCGTAGGCGTCGGAGTACGAGTCGCCCGCGAGCACGACCTCGCCGCCGCGCGACCTGACCGCGTCGACCTTGATCTGCGGCGTCGAGGTCGGCATCACGATCACCGCGCGCACCCCCATACGCTGGGCGGAAAGGGCGACGCCCTGCGCATGGTTGCCGGCCGAGGCGCAGATCACGCCGCGCTTGAGGGCCTGCGGCGACAGGTGCGCCATCTTGTTGTACGCGCCGCGCAGCTTGAAGCTGAACACCGGCTGCATGTCCTCGCGTTTCAGGTAGACGCGGTTATGCACGCGTTCCGAGAGGTTCGTGGCGAGGTCCAGCGGTGTTTCCTCGGCCACGTCGTAGACGCGGGCATTGAGGATCTTTTCCAGGTAGTCCGGTGTTGCGGCAGTCATCAGGGAAGCCTTCGCGGGGAGGCGCAAAGACCTTGAGCGTATCAGCCGATGCGGCAGTGCGGCAAGAGCTACGCCGGCGGCGGGCGATCAGAGGGTTTCGCCGTCCGCGTCGAGCAGGCGCTGCTGGCGGTCGATGAATTCCTGCGTCGAATCGATGCCGCGCAATTGCAGGATCGTCGAGCGCACGGCCGCTTCGAGCAGCACTGCAATGTTGCGTCCGGCCGCGACCGGCAGGGTGGTGCGGATCACCGGCACACCGAGGATGTCCTGCGTCTCGCGCTGCACCGGCAGGCGCGAGGGGTCGGACTGGCCCGGCAGGCGGCGTTCGAGATGCACGATCAGGCGCAGGCGCATCTTCCGCCGGCACGCGGTCTCGCCGAAGATCGTGCGGATGTTGAGGATGCCCAGGCCGCGCACCTCGATGAAGTCCTTGAGCATCTCCGGGCACCGCCCTTCGAGCACCGTCGGCGCGATGCGCGAGAACTCGACGATGTCGTCGGCGACGAGGCCGTGGCCGCGCGAGATGAGTTCGAGCGCGAGTTCGGACTTGCCGGCGCCGGAGCTGCCGGTGATGAACACGCCGATGCCCAGAACGTCCATGAACACGCCGTGCAGCGAGATTTTCTCGGCGAGTTCGCGCGACATGTAGAGGCGCAGCTGGTCGATCACGCTCGCGGAGGGCTGCGGCGTCGTGATCAGCGCGACGTCGGCGTATTCGCAGATGCCGCGCAGGATGTCGGGGATTTCGCAGCCGTCGGCGACGATGATGGCCGGCGGGCGCGCGCTGATGATCTCGGTGAGGTGGTGGGCGACCTTCTCGCGCGAATGGCGTTGCGCCCACGCGAGCTCGGCCGCGCCCAGGATCTGGATGCGCGTCGGGTGGATCAGATTGAGGTGGCCGACGAGGTCGGCCGGCCAGATACGCTCTTCGTTGACCGAGATGACCCGGTCGAGCCGGCCGCTGACGTGCGTCAGCTCCAGCTGCTCGCGGTGCAGGTCATACAGCCGCGCGACGCTGGTCTGCCTCATGCGGGCCCCAGGAGGCAAACAGCGAATGGATCGTCGCGGCGTCGGGCGCGTTCTGCAGCTGGTCGCGGAAGTCGCGGTCGCTGAACATCTGCGCGAGCTCGGACAGCAGTTGCAGGTGGGTCTCGTTGGCCTGTTCGGGCACCAGCAGCACGAACAGCATCGTGACGGGGCGGCCGTCGGGGGCGTCGAACTGTACCGGGGCGGACAGGCGCAGGAAGGCGCCGGCGGCTTCCTTCAGGCCCTTGATGCGGCCGTGGGGAATCGCGATGCCCTGGCCCAGTCCGGTCGAGCCGAGGCGCTCGCGCGAAAACAGGCTGTCGAAGACGACGCTGCGGGCGATGCCCTGATTGTTTTCGAACAGGAGTCCGGCTTGTTCGAAGACGCGCTTCTTGCTGCTGGCGTCCAGATCGATGACCACGTTCGAGGGTGGCAGGAGTTCGGCAATGAGGCTCATGCGAATCACCACCTGCACGACACGGGCCTTGCCGGTGCCGGGAGGGCGCGGAAAGAGGCTCGGGGTGTGCAGCAGGCGCGGATTGAAAACGCGCGAATTATAAACACACCCCGGACCCCCGGCGCGAATTAAAGGATCACAGCTCGGTCGGCTGCTGGTGCTTCAGCGTGTCGTGGCCGTGGTCGTAGTTCTTGTCCTTGTACTTGAGGACCTGGCGGTCGAGCTTGTCGGTCATGCTGTCGATCGCGGCGTACATGTCGCCGTCCTCGCTCTCGACGTAGATGTCCTTGCCGCGTACGTGCAGCGTGACTTCCGCTTTCTGCCGCAGCTTCTCCACCGACAGGATCACACTGACGCTGGTCACGTTGTCGAAGTGGCGGATGACGCGATCGAGCTTGGTGTTGACGTACTCGCGGATCGCGGGGGTGACTTCGACATGATGTCCGGTGATGGTGAGATTCATGATGTTTCCTCGTATTGTCAGATCGTCTTTCAGATCGCTTTGCGCAGGCTGACCGGCGGGATATTGAGTGACTCGCGGTACTTCGCGATCGTCCTGCGTGCCACCACGATACCCTGCTGGCCCAACAATTCGGCAATTTTCGCGTCGGACAGGGGCTTCTTCCTGTCTTCGGCCTCCACCAGCTGGCGAATCAGCGCTCGAATCGCCGTGGAAGATGCCGCCCCACCGGTGTCGGTGGCAACGTGGCTGCCGAAAAAGTACTTCAGTTCGAACACGCCGCGCGGTGTGGCCATGAATTTCTGCGTCGTGACTCGCGAGACCGTCGATTCGTGCAGCTCGAGCTGGTCCGCGATCTCCCTCAACGTCAGAGGTCGCATCGCCACATCGCCATAATCGAAGAACTGCCGCTGCTGGTCAACGATCGCCTGGGAAACGCGCAGGATCGTGTCGAAACGTTGTTGCACATTCTTGATCAGCCAGCGCGCTTCCTGCAGCTGGCTGGTGAGCGCGCCGCCCGATCCGCGGTTCTGCTGCAGGATGCTGGCGTACAGGGAATTGATGCGCAGCTTGGGCATCGCCTCGGGGTTGAGCGTGACCGTCCAGCGGTTGCGCACCTTGCGCACGACGACGTCGGGCAGGATATAGCGCGTCTCCTGTACCGAGTGCTGCGAACCCGGGTGCGGGTCGAGGCGGCAGATCAGCGCGTGCGCGGCGCGCAGCGCGTCGTCGTCGCAGCCGGTGGCGCGCTTGATGCGCAGGAAGTTGCGCTCGGCGAGCAGGTCCAGATGCTCGTCGACGATCTTCAGCGCGAGGTCGCGCGTCGGGCAGGACGGCATCGCCCGGAGCTGCAGGCTCAGGCATTCCTGCGGCGTGCGCGCGCCGATGCCGGCCGGGTCGAGGTTCTGCACGTGGTGCAGCGCGATCGAGAGGTCGTCCAGGTCGTATTCGAGTTCCGGCGGCAGCAGCGGCAGCAGTTCATCGAGCGACTGGTTGAGGTAGCCGTCGTCGTCGAGCGCCTCGATGATGAAGCGCACCAGCGCACGGTCGCGGTCCGAGAGCGGCGACAGGCTGACCTGCTGGTCGAGGTGGTCGCGCAGGCTGGTGCCGGCCGCCTGCAGTTCCTGGAAGTCGGTATCGTCGTCATCGTCGCGGTTCGACGAGCCGCTGCTCGCGCTCGACCATTCGCCGGCCTCATCGAAGCTTGCCGGCTCGGCGTCGCCATGCGCTTCCTCGCCGGGGGCCGGCGTGTCGGGCTGGTTGCCGGCTTCCGGCGTCTCGCCCGGGCCCTGGGCTGAGCCCGGTGCAAAATCGCTGCCATCGCCGTCCTCGCGCTCGAGCATGGGGTTTTCGAGGAGGAAGCGTTCCAGCTCCTGGTTGAGCTCCAGCGTGGACAGCTGCAGCAGCTTGATCGATTGCTGCAGCTGCGGCGTCAGCGTGAGGTGCTGGGAGATCTTGAGCTGGAGGGACGGTTTCATGGGGCGACGCTGCTTGGATCAGAGGCGGAAATGCTCGCCGAGATAGACACGGCGAACCTGTTCGTTGGCGACGATCTCGTCGGGCCGTCCGCTCGCGAGCACGCGGCCTTCGCTGATGATGTAGGCGCGGTTGCAGATGCCGAGCGTCTCGCGCACGTTGTGATCGGTGATCAGCACCCCGATGCCGCGGTCGCGCAGGAAGCGGATGATCTTCTGGATGTCGAGCACCGCGATCGGATCGACCCCCGCGAAGGGTTCGTCGAGCAGGATCAGGCGTGGGTCGGTCGCCAGTGCGCGGGCGATCTCGCAGCGGCGCCGTTCGCCGCCGGACAGCGACACGGCGGTGTTGTCGCGCAGGTGGGCGATGCCCAGCTCCTCGAGCAGTTCCTCGAGGCGTTCGTCGACGCGTGCGCTGCCCAGGCCCTGCAGTTCCAGCACCGCGCGGATGTTCTCGGCGACGGTGAGCTTGCGGAACACGCTCATTTCCTGCGGCAGGTAGGACAGGCCGAGGCGCGCCCGCGCATGTACCGGGATGTGCGTGAGTTCGGCGTCGTCGAGGCGGATGTCGCCGCCGTCGGCGCGCACGAGGCCCACGATCATGTAGAAGCAGGTGGTCTTGCCGGCGCCGTTGGGGCCCAGCAGTCCGACCACTTCGCCGCTGCCGACTTCGAAGCCGACATCGTGGACGACGGTGCGCGCCTTGTAGCGTTTCTGCAGTCCGGCGACCTTAAGCAGACTCATCGGGGTTCTCTTTCAATATCTTGCGGATCACGTCGGTGCCGAAGCCACGACCTTGCAGGAATCTCGCCTGGCGCGCCCACTCGCGCGCATCGGCCGGCGCGGCGCCGAACTTGCCGCGCCATACGGCGCGCGCGCGCTCGACGTCATCCTCGACGGCTTCGGCGTCGAGCGCCGCGTCTATCGTGTCGCGCCCGACGCCGCGCTGTGCGAGCTCACGCCGCAGGCGCGCCGTGCCGAAGCGGGCAGCCTTGCTGCGCACCCAGGCTTCGGCGAAACGGTGGTCGCTGAGCAGGCCGAGTTCGGTGATGCGGTCGAGCACGTCTTCGATCTCTTCGGCTGCGCCGTGCGGGGCGAGCTTGCGGGCAAGTTCGGCGCGCGAGTGCTCGCGACGCGCGAGGTGCCGCAAGGCGCGTTCCCGCAGGCTCGTCTCCGGCATGATCCCGGGAAGGGGCGTCAGGCCGCCTCGGCTGCCGGCTGCGCGGGTTCGGCCGGCAGTTCCTTGAGGCCGACCGCGACGCGCACCTTGTTCTCGATTTCGCGTGCGAGGGCCGGCTTGCTGCGCAGGAACTCGCGCGTGTTGTCCTTGCCCTGGCCGATCTTGTCGCCCTGGTACGCATACCAGGCGCCCGACTTGTCGACGATCTTGTTCTCGACCCCGAGGTCGATGATCTCGCCTTCGCGCGAGATGCCTTCGCCGTAGAGGATGTCGAAGTGCGCTTCCCTGAACGGGGGCGCGACCTTGTTCTTGACGACCTTGCAGCGGGTTTCGGAGCCGATGA
Organism: Aromatoleum tolulyticum; assembly: GCF_900156155.1. Taxonomy (GTDB): domain Bacteria; phylum Pseudomonadota; class Gammaproteobacteria; order Burkholderiales; family Rhodocyclaceae; genus Aromatoleum; species Aromatoleum tolulyticum. Next base: position 217,969 of record NZ_FTMD01000001.1, on the reverse strand, counting down.
CCTCGTCGCCCTTCTTGATCGCGCCGGTGCGGCGGATGTCGAGGCGCACCGAGGCGTAGAACTTCAGCGCGTTGCCGCCGGTGGTGGTTTCGGGGTTGCCGAACATCACGCCGATCTTCATGCGGATCTGGTTGATGAAGATCACCAGCGTGTTGGTGCGCTTGATGTTGGCGGTGAGCTTGCGCAGCGCCTGGCTCATCAGGCGGGCCTGCAGGCCGGGCAGCTGGTCGCCCATCTCGCCTTCGATTTCGGCCTTCGGCGTCAGCGCCGCAACCGAGTCGATGACGACGATGTCGACGCCGCCCGAGCGCACCAGCATGTCGGCGATCTCGAGCGCCTGCTCGCCGGTGTCGGGCTGCGAGATCAGCAGGTCGGTGATGTTTACGCCGAGCTTCTCGGCGTAGCCGACGTCGAGCGCGTGCTCGGCGTCGATGAAGGCTGCGGTGCCGCCGAGCTTCTGCATCTCGGCGATGACCTGCAGCGTCAGCGTGGTCTTGCCGGACGATTCCGGTCCGTAGATTTCGACGACGCGACCGCGCGGCAGGCCGCCGAGGCCGAGCGCGATGTCGAGCCCGAGCGAGCCGGTCGAGACCGTCTGGATGTCCTTCTCGACGTTGCCGTCGCCCATCCGCATGATCGAACCCTTGCCGAACTGCTTCTCGATCTGCGAGAGCGCGGCGGCGAGGGCCTTGGCCTTGTTGTCGTCCATGTCCTGTCCTTTCAAAACGTTGGGGAATTATGGCACAGAGATTGCTGGTGTGTTGCAGGTCGCCTGCATGACGATCTAAATATGATTATGTCATCAACTCGGCGAGCGCGCGGATGACCGCCTGGCGCCGGATTCCGGTGCGATCGCCGGCGAAGCGGACGGTCTCGCTGCGGACCTCGCCGCCGCGCTCGCCCCATGCGAAGCACACCATCCCGACCGGCTTGGCGGCGGTGCCGCCGCCCGGGCCGGCGACGCCGGAAACCGCCAGGGCATAGCGTGCGCGGCTGTGCGCGAGGGTGCCGGCGACCATTTCGCGCACCGTTTCCTCGCTGACGGCGCCGTGGCGGGCGAGCGTCGCCGCGGTCACGCCGAGGAGTTCCTGCTTGGCTTCGTTCGAATAGGTCACGAAGCCGCGGTCGAACCAGCCGGAGCTGCCGGCGGTGGCGGTCACGGTCTGCGCGACCCAGCCGCCGGTGCAGGATTCCGCGCACGCGAGGGTTGCGCCGCGCGCGGCGAGCCAGTCGCCGACCCGGCGCGACAGGGCGTGCAGTTCTTCGTCGATCATCGGCTCACCCGAGGAAGTGCTTGAGCATGGCGAGCGCGAGGATCGCGTAGCCGGCGGCGATCAGGTCGTCGAGCATCACGCCGAAGCCGCCGCCGACGTGGCTGTCGGCCCAGCGGATGGGCTGCGGTTTGACGATGTCGAAGAAGCGGAACAGCGCGAAGGCGGTCGCCTGCCACGCCAGTCCGGGCGGAGCGAAGAACAGCACGAGCCAGAACGCGACGATCTCGTCCCACACGATCGCGCCGTGGTCCGGTGTGCCGAGGGCGCGCCCGGTGCGGTCGGCCGCGATGATGCCGGCGACGAAGAAGCTCGCGAGCAGGGCGAGGAACACGAATTCGGAGATCGGCGCGCGCAGCAGCGGATAGAGCAGCCAGGCGGCGAGGGTGCCGGCGGTGCCCGGCGCGCGCGGGGACAGGCCGGAGCCGAACCCGAGCGAGATGAAGTGCGCGGGGTGGCTCAGGAGCAGGCGGACGGTGGGGCGCATGGACGGCCTTCGGTGCGTGGGTCAGGCGAAATGGTCGTAGCCGGCGTGGGCCGTCGGGTGCTCGCGGCCGTCGGTCTCGCGCAGCACGAGTTCGCCGGCGCTCGCGGTGATCGTGCCGATGCGCGACAGCGGCAGCCCGTGCCCGTGGGCGAGCGCGGCGAGGCGCTCGCGCTGCGCGGGCGGCGCGGCGAACAGGAGTTCGTAGTCGTCGCCGCCCGACAGCAGGCAGCGCCGCGCGAGGGCGTCGTCGGCCCCGCAGGCGTGCAGGGCGGCAAGGGGCAGTGCGGCGACGTCGATAAGCGCGCCGCAGCCGGAACATTCGAGGATGTGGCCGAGGTCGCCGAGCAGCCCGTCGGAGACGTCGAGCATCGCGCTGGCGATGCCGCGCAGGGCCTGCCCGAACGCGACGCGCGGCTGCGGGCGGTGCAGGGCGGCGAGGCATGTGCGCGCAGCGTCCGCGCCGAGCGCGACTTCGCCGCGCAGGTGTGCGAGACCGAGCGCCGCGTGACCGGGCGTTCCGGTGATCCACAGGTCGTCGCCGGTGCGTGCGCCGCCGCGCGTGACTGCCGCCCCGGCCGGGACTTCGCCGAAGATCGTCACGCACAGGTTCAAGGGGCCGCGCGTGGTGTCGCCGCCCGCGAGATCGACGCCGAACGCGTCGGCGCAGGCGAAGAAGCCACGGGCGAAGGCCGCGATCCACGCTTCGTCGGCTGCCGGCAGCGACAGCGCGAGCACGGCCCAGCGCGGCTCGGCGCCCATCGCGGCGAGATCGGAGACGTTCACCGCGAGGGTCTTCCAGCCCAGCGCCTCGGGGTCGGCATCGGCGAAGAAGTGCGTGCCGGCGACCAGCATGTCGGTCGATACGGCGAGCTGCATGCCCGCCCGCGGCGCGAGCAATGCCGCGTCGTCGCCGACCGACAGCGTCGTGTGGTGCGCGGGGCGGGTGAAGTGGCGGCGGATGAGGTCGAACTCGGAGGGCATGGGCGGCGCGGCGCGGTTGATCGCGCGCAAGCTTACCGCAGTCGTGGCGGCTGCGACCAACGGCACCTGAATGCGGAGCGCCCGCGCCGCGCGCCGACGGGTAAGATGAAAACAAATATTGCTGGCGGGGGGCGGGATGGTTGCCAATGTGGCCGAATCTCGGGGGGACGGGGACGAACCGTTGCCGGGCTTCATCGTCCGTGACGAAGACGGGCTGTGGGTCGATCTGTCGCAATTGGGGGGCGCTGCGGAGTTTCGCGCGTGGGTGGACCGGGCGTTCATTCGCGGCATCTGCTTCCGGGAACTCGACTACGCCGCCTTCGTGCGCCTGGCATTCGATTGCGAGGCGGGGTGCGTCGATGACGAAGTCGAGGCTTGCGCGACCACCGGGCAGCCGCCGCGCGTGCGCTTCGCCGCCGGCATGACCCACATCCTGCCGGTGCGCATGCCGCTTTATCGGGGCCTCAAGATCTCGGGCGCGCGTGCGGAATACCTGTTCGAGCCGGTGAGTATCGACTGCACGGTGCCGCGCACCGCCGCGGGTGGTTCGGCGGATGGTACGGAGTTCGAGACGGTCACGCAGAAGACCCGGCTCGATTTCGACGAGTTCGTCGCCCAGGCGTGGCTGAAGGGCCTGCGCTGCGGCATCGACGAGTCCGTCGTGCGCGGTGCGATCGACAGCGAGCGCACGGGCAGGGTTGTCATCGCCCACGCCGTACCGCCGGGTGCCGGCCGCGATGCGTGCGTCGAGGAGCTTTCGGCGGGCATGCACCGCGATGACGCGCCGGGGCTGTTGCCGGACGGGCGCGTCGATCTCGCCCGCTTCCGCAACCGTTTTCCGCAGATCCGCGCGGGCGAGAAGCTGCTGCGCAAACGGCCGCCTGTGCCCGGCGAACCGGGCCGCGAACTCGACGGCCGGGCGGTGGCGCCCGCGCTGCCAAAGGACATCGACTTTGCCGCGCTCGCGGGTGCGGGCACGCGTGTCGAGAGCGGGCCCGACGGTGAGTTCATGGTCGCGACGATCGACGGTTTCCTCGACATCGACGAGGCGTCGAGCAAGATCTCGGTGACGGACAAGATCGTCAATCGTGCCGGCGTGAGCCTGCGGACGACGGGCGACCTCGTGCTGATGGGCGACGATTACGAGGAGCACGGCGAGATCCAGGAAGGCCGTGTGGTCGAAGGGCTCAACGTGACGACCTTCGCGGACGTATTCGGCAAGCTCGTGTCGCATGGCGGCGCGGTCGTGCTGAAGAAGAACCTGAGCGGCGGTGCGATCGTGAATCCGGGCGGGCAGGTCGCGGTGGACGGGCGTGTCAGCGGCGCGACGATCCTTGCGCCGGACGGCGAGGTGACGCTGCAGCATGCCGAGAACAGCCTGATCGTCGGTCGCTGCGTCGTGGTGCGCGAACGGGCCGTCGGCTGCGACATCCTCGCCGACGAGCTGGACATTGCCCTTGCCGAAGCCTCGGTGCTGGCCGGGTGCAGGATCGCCGTCGCGCAGGTGCGTCCGCACGGACCGGCCGAGACCGTCGTGTCCGTCCTGGTGCCGCCCGAAGCCGCGCAGGGCGAGCTGATCAAGGCGGCACGCGCGCAGCTCGGCGAGCTACAGGCGGCCGACGAGCAGGCGAAGCAGATCATGGAGACCTTGCGCGCGCGACCCGGGGTGACCAACTACCTGACCGTCGCCGCCAGGGTCCGCCGCGAGGAGATCGCGTTGAGCGCCGAACAGCAGGTCGCCTTCCACAAGCTGCGCGACAGCGTGACGCCGGTGCTCAAGGCCATGGCGCAGCTGTCGGAGCAGGGCAAGGCGCGCGCGGCGCATCGCGACAAACTGCTCGCGGGGATCGCTGCGGTGGAAGCGGCGCGGCAGGCGGCGGCCGCATCGATCCATTGCCGCATCGGCGACATCGCGGGCGATGTGATCGTGCGGGCGCGGTATCTGGCCGCCGATGCGAAGGCGCCACAAAGCTTGGCGCCGGGAGAGCTGAGGGCCTTCCTGCGGGCTGCGCCCGGCGGCAGCCGGCCGCTGTTCGCCGGCAGCAGCGGCAGCTTCGAGTGGAGCCCGGCCGGAAGCGCGGGCGAGACGGGTTGAGCGTCCGGCGCCTGCGTCAGGGCCGGATGCCCGAGCGTTTGATCAGCAGCGCGACTTCGCCGACGACGCCGCGGCGGAAGGCGAGCACGCAGACGACGAAGATCACGCCGGTCAGCACGGTGACCCACTGTCCCAGTTCCGCGCCGTAGTTCTGCAGGCTCACGACGATGGTCGCGCCGACGATGGGGCCGAACACCGTGCCTACCCCGCCCAGCAGCGTCATCAGCACGACTTCGCCGGACATGTGCCAATGCACGTCGGTCAGCGACGCGAGCTGGAACACGAGGGTCTTGGTCGCGCCGGCGAGGCCCGCAAGCGCGGCCGACAGCACGAAGGCGAGCAGCTTGTAGCGATCGACGTCGTAGCCGAGCGAGATCGCGCGCGGCTCGTTCTCGCGGATCGCCTTCAGCACCTGGCCGAAGGGCGAGTCGATCGCGCGGTCTATCACCCAGAAACCGAACAGGAATACCGCGAGCACGAAGAAATACATGTTCATCGTGTCGGAGAGATCGATGAGGCCGAACAGGTGGCCGCGTGGAATGCCCTGCATGCCGTCCTCGCCGCCGGTGAAGGGGAACTGCAGCGCAAGGAAATACACGAGCTGGGCGAGCGCGAGCGTGATCATCGCGAAATAGATGCCGGCGCGGCGGATCGCGAGGCTGCCGAAGATGAAGCCCAGCGCCGCGGCGCCCACCGTGCCGGCGAGGAGGCCCAGCTCCGGCGACAGACCGAGCCCTTGCATCGTGTAGCCGCAGAGGTAGCCGGCGGAGCCGAGGAAGGCGGCGTGGCCGAAGGACAGCAGGCCGGTGTAGCCGAGCAGCAGGTTGAACGCGCAGGCGAACAGCGCGAAGCACAGGATCTTCATCACCAGCACGGGATAGACGAGGAAGGGCGCGACCAGCCCGAGCAGGAGCAGGACGATCCAGCCGATGTGTTTGCCATTCATGGTGCGATTCCCGGTGCGGAGGCGCCGTTCGGCGGCAGGGTCGGGGCGCCTTTCGGCGCCGGGGTCAGGGCGATGAGGGGACGCGGCATGGCGCTCAGCGCTCCCGCCCGAAGAGTCCGGCCGGCCGCAGCAACAGCACGATGCCCATGATGACGAAGATCACGACCGCCGACGCCTCGGGGTAGAACACGCGCGTGAGGCCCTCGATCAGCCCGAGGCCGAGGCCGGTGACGATGGAGCCCATGATCGAGCCCATGCCGCCGATCACCACCACCGCGAACACGACGATGATGAGGTTGGAGCCCATCACCGGGTTCACCTGGAACACCGGCGCGGCGAGCACCCCGGCCAAGGCCGCGAGCGCGACGCCGAAGCCGTAGGTGAGGGTGATCATCAGCGGCACGTTGATGCCGAAAGCCTGCAGCAGCTGCGGGTTCTCGGTGCCCGCGCGCAGGTAGGAGCCGAGCTTGGTGCGCTCGATGATGAACCAGCTGCCGAAGCACACGACCAGCGACACCGCGACGACCCAGGCGCGGTATTTCGGCAGGAACATGAAGCCGAGGTTGAAGCCGCCCGACAGCAGCTCCGGCACCGGGTAGCTTTCGCCGGAGATGCCGAAGCGGTAGCGGAACAGCCCTTCGATGATCAGCGCGAGCCCGAAGGTCAGCAGCAGCCCGTACAGGTGATCGAGCTGGTACAGGTGCTTGAGCATCGTGCGCTCGATCAGCATGCCGAGCGCCCCGACGACGACGGGGACGGCGATCAGTGCGACCCAGTAGTTGAGCCCGAGCCAGGTCAGGCCGATCCACGCGCAGAAGGCGCCCGTCATGTACAGCGCGCCGTGCGCGAAGTTGATGATGTTGAGCAGGCCGAAGATGATCGCCAGCCCGAGGCTGAGGATCGCGTAGAACGAGCCGTTGATGAGCCCGATCAGCAGTTGCCCCATCAGGGCCTGGATCGGAATGCCGAAGATGTCCATGGTCTCGCGCTCGGGTGTCGGTGCCGGCCGCGGGGTGGTGCGCGTTCGCGCTGCTCACCACCCCGCGGTCATGGCCGGTCTGGCGTGCCTGATCCTACTTCTTGACCAGCGGGCACTTGCTCTCGGCCAGCGGGATATAGGCTTCGTCGCCGGGGATCACCTCGCGGATGTGGTAGTAGTCCCACGGGTACTTGGACTCGGACGGTTTCTTCACCTGCGCGAGGTACATGTCATGCACCATGCGGCCGTCGACGCGCACCTTGCCGTTCTTGGCGAAGAAGTCGTTCACCGGCATTTCGCGCATCTTCGCCATCACCGCCTTCGCCTCGTCCGTCCCGGCGGCCTTGATCGCCTTGAGGTAGTGGTAGGTCGCCGAGTAGTCGCCGGCCTGCACCATCGTCGGCATGCGCTTCATCTTCTCGAAGTAACGCTTCGACCATGCGCGCGTCTCGTCGTTGCGGTCCCAGTAGAAGCCGGTCGTCAGGTACATTCCCGCCGTCGCCTCGAGGCCCAGGCTATGCACGTCCGAGATGAACATCAGCAGGCCGGCGAGCGACTGCTTGGGCGTGATGCCGAACTCCTTCGCCTGCTTGATCGAATTGATCGTGTCCGCCCCCGCGTTGGCGAGACCGATCACTTGCGCGCCGGAGGCCTGCGCGCTCAGCAGGAAGGACGAAAAGTCGCTGCCCGGGAAAGGGTGGCGCACGCTGCCGAGCACCTTGCCGCCGCTCTTCGTGACCACGTCCGAGGTGTTCTTCTCGAGCGAGTGGCCGAAGGCGTAGTCGGCGGTGATGAAGTACCAGTTCTTGCCGCCCTGCTTGACGACCGCCTTGGCGGTGCCGACCGGCAGCGCGTAGGTGTCGTAGGCCCAGTGCACGGTGGTGTCGTTGCACTGCTCGTTGGTGATCGGGGTCGAGCCTGCGCCGGATACCAGCGAGACGCGGTTCTTCTCGTTGGCGACCTTCATCACCGCGAGCGCGGTCGAAGTCGTCACGAGGTCCACGATCGCGTCGACCTTCTGTGTGTCGAACCACTCGCGCGCCTTGTTGGCCGAGATATCGGCCTTGTTCTGGTGGTCCGCCGAGATCACCTCGATCTTGAAGTCGGGCTTCTCCTTCGCGACGAAGTCCTCGACCGCCATCTTCGTCGCCTCGAGCGCGCCCGGACCCGACAGGTCAGAATACGTGCCCGACATGTCGGTGAGCACACCCAGCTTCACGATGCCGTCGCTGACCGTCGTCGCCGCGGGCGACAGCGCCGGTGCCATCGCGACGGTGGCCGCGATCGCCGAACCCAGAATCTTGCGCTTCATCCTCTCTCTCCTCCTCGTGTGCCGGGGCTCAGACGCCCAGCAGTTTTTGCAGCAGGGGCATCTTCGACTCGAGCTCGTCCTTGCTCACCATCTCGACGATGCGGCCGTGTTCGATGACGTAGTGGCGGTCCGCGAGCCGCGCCGCAAAGCGGAAATTCTGTTCGACCAGGATGATGGTCAGCCCCTTCTCCTTGAGCTGCGCGATGACGCGGCCCAAGGCCTGCACGATCACCGGCGCGAGGCCCTCGGTGATTTCGTCGAGCAGAAGCAGGCGCGCGCCGGTGCGCAGGATGCGCGCCATCGCGAGCATCTGCTGCTCGCCGCCGGACAGCCGGCTGCCGGGGCTGCTGCGCCGCTCCTTGAGGTTGGGGAACATCTCGTAGATTTCGTCGAGCGACATCCCGGAGCTGTTCACCGCCGGCGGCAGCAGCAGGTTCTCCTCGGTCGACAGGCTCGCGTAGATGCCGCGTTCCTCGGGGCAGTAGCCGATGCCCAGATGCGCGATGCGGTGCGTCGGCAGGTCGATGACCTGGCGGCCGTTGATCATGATCGAGCCGCTGCGCTTGCCGACGAGCCCGAGGATGGCCTTCAGCGTGGTCGTGCGGCCGGCGCCGTTGCGCCCCAGCAGCGTCACCAGTTCGCCGCGGTTCACCTGGAAGTCGATGCCGTGCAGGATATGCGACTCGCCGTAGAACGCGTGCAGGTCGTGCACCCGCAGCATCTCCGAATCGGGCGTGAATGCGCTCGCCTTAGCCATGTGCGGTACCCATGTAGGCCTCCAGCACGCGCGCATCGGCCGAGACGACTTCGTAAGGCCCTTCGGCCAGCACGGCGCCGCGCTGCAGGACGGTGATCGTGTCGCAGATATGCGAGACCACGCCGAGGTTGTGTTCGACCATCAACACCGTGCGGTTGGCTGCGACGCGCTTGATCAGGTCGGCCACGCGCCCGACGTCCTCGTGGCCCATGCCCTGCGTCGGCTCGTCGAGCAGCATCAGCTCGGGCTCCAGCGCGAGCGTCGTCGCGATCTCCAGCGCACGCTTGCGTCCGTAGGGCAGCTCCACCGTCACCGTGTCGGCGAAGGACCGCAGGTCGACGGCTTCGAGCAGTTCCATCGCGCGCCCGTTCAGCACGTCCAGGCTCTTGGCGGAGCGCCAGAAGTGGAAGCTCGTGCCGAGCTTGCGCTGCAGCGCGATGCGCACATTCTCGAGCACCGACAGATGCGGGAACACTGCCGAGATCTGGAACGAGCGCACGACTCCGCGGCGCGCGATCTGCGCGGACCGCTCGGGCGTGATGTCGATGCCGTTGAAGTGGATCGTGCCGCGCGTGGGCGTGAGGAACTTGGTCAGCAGGTTGAAGACGGTCGTCTTGCCTGCGCCGTTGGGGCCGATCAGGGCGTGGATCGTGCCCCGCTGCACCTGCAGGTTGACCTTGTCGACCGCGACGAACCCCTTGAACTCCTTGGTGAGGTCGCGGGTTTGAAGGATGTAATCCGTGCTCATCGCGTCTGTCAGATCCTGCCTCTCTCGGTGGGTCGAAGCTGAACTGCGCCGGCAGCGGGTGCCGGTTGAAACACGTGTCGTCGTCGCGGAGCGGACAAGGACGGCAGCAGACGGATTATAAGAACCCGTGTTGCGCGAATATGTATCCTTGATCACGGCCGGCACAAGTTAACACCCGTGCCGGGGTGCGTCAATGCGTATCGACTAGGGGTGAACCCGCATGGCTGCTCGATCTGCAGGCGGCGCGGGAAGAAAAAAGCCGCCGTCGCTTGCGCAACGGCGGCCTTTCCGGACGCATTCCGGCTGTCGCGTGTTACTCGATCGCGGACGCCGACTTCGCCTGCTCGCGCAGCACGAACTTCTGGATCTTGCCGGTCGAGGTCTTGGGCAGCACGCAGAATTCGATGAACTTCGGCACCTTGTAGCGCGCGAGATGCTCGCGGCAGTGCGCGATGATGTCCTCTGCCGTCACCGCGACGCCTTCCTTGACCTCGATGTAGGCCGCGGGCACCTCGCCCCACTTCGGATCGGGCTTCGCCACCACCGCTGCCGTCATCACCGCCGGATGGCGGTACAGCACGTCCTCGACCTCCAGCGACGAGATGTTCTCGCCGCCCGAGATGATCACGTCCTTGGAGCGGTCCTTGATCTTGACGTAGCCGTCCGGCTGCATCACGCCCAGGTCGCCGGTGTGGAACCAGCCGCCCGCGAAGGCCTCCTCGCTCGCCTTCTCGTTCTTCAGGTAACCCTTCATGACGAGGTTGCCGCGGAACATCAGTTCGCCCATCGTCTCGCCGTCGGCCGGCACCGGTTCCATCGTCTCCGGATTGAGCACCGTGATGGCTTCCTGCATGTGGTAGCGCACGCCCTGGCGGCCGTTGCGCTCGGCGCGGTTGGCGATCGGCAGGTCGTCCCATTCCGGGTGTTTCGCGCACACCGACGCCGGGCCGTAGGTCTCGGTCAGGCCATACACGTGGGTGATGTCGAAACCGATGCGCTCCATGCCCTCGATGATCGCGGCCGGGGGCGCGGCGCCGGCGATCAGCGCCGACACCTTGTGGTCGATGCCGGCGCGCATGCCCTCGGGCGCGTTGATCAGCATGCCGTGCACGATCGGTGCGCCGCAGAAGTGGCTGACCTTGTGCTTGCGGATCAGCTCGCAGATCAGCGCGACATCGACCTTGCGCAGGCACACGTTGACGCCGGCGTTGGCCGCCATCGTCCACGGGAAGCACCAGCCGTTGCAGTGGAACATCGGCAGCGTCCACAGATACACCGCATGCTGCGGCATGCCCCAGCTGATGATGTTCGAGGCCGCGTTCAGGTAGGCGCCGCGGTGGTGATAGACGACGCCTTTGGGATTCCCGGTCGTGCCCGAAGTGTAGTTCAGCGCGATCGCGTCCCACTCGTCCTGCGGCAGGCTCCATGCGTAGTCCGGATCGCCGCCGGCGATGAAGTCCTCATACTCGATCTCGCCGCAGCGGTCGGTGCTGGGGTACTCCGCATCCAGCGAGTCGATGACCAGCGGCTTGGGGCCTTCGAGCAGCTCCAGCGCGCGGCGGATGGTGGTCGCGAACTCGGGGTCGGTGATCAGCACCTTGGCCTCGCCGTGCGCGAGCATGAACGCGATCGCTTCCGGATCGAGGCGCGTGTTCAGGGTGTTCAGGACCGCGCCGGTCATCGGCACGCCGAAATGCGCTTCGTACATGGACGGCACGTTGGGCAGCATCACCGCGACGGTGTCGCCGCGCCCGACGCCTTTTTGCACCAGCGCGCTGGCGAGGCGGCGGCAGCGCTCGTAGGTCTGTGCCCAGGTGAAGGAGCGGTCGCCGTGCACCACCGACGTGCGCTGCGGATAGACGTAGGCCGAGCGTTCGAGATAGCTCAGGGGCGAGAGCGGCACGTAGTTCGCGGCGTTCTTGCCCAAGCCTTGTTCGTATGGACTGTTCGACACGATTTTCCTCTTTGTTGGAGTAGTTGATCGATGACGCCGTTGCCGGCGCCTGTCGGGATGGGCGGCCGTTGCCGGCCGTGGGAGTCCTGAGCGGGTGGGCGCAAATGTACCCAAATCCGCTAAACGCACCAAACGCTTCCGGGCCGGAATGGGCGATTCCGGCACGGAAGCGGCGCTAAATTCCTCAGGTTCGCGTTCGCGCGAAACGGCGTACGAAGTCTTCCCCGCACACCGCCTGTCCGTAGAGGTGTCCCTGGAACTCGTCGCATCCCTCGTTGCGCAGGAATACGGCCTGATCCTCGGTTTCCACCCCTTCGGCGATCACGCGCAGGCCCAGCGTGCGCGCGACGCCCAGCACGGTGCGCACGATCGTGTCGTTGCCCTGGTTGCTGCCGATGCCACTCACGAAGCTGCGGTCGATGTTGAGCTTGGATATCGGCAGCGTCTTGAGGTTTCCGAGCGGCGAGAACCCCGTGCCGAAACCGTCGATCGACAGCCGGATGCCCATCCGGTCGAGCGCCTCGAGCGCCGGCACGACGTAGGCGACGTCGGAAAGCACCGATTCGCGGAACTCGAATTCCAGCGATTGTGGCGAAATGCCCGTTTCGGCGACGAGCGCGGCGACGCTGTCGACGAAGTCGATGCGTTCGAGCTGGCGTGCCGAAATGTTCAGCGACAGCACCGGCGGCGCGATACCCGCCGCCTGCCAGGAGATGAATTGCGTGAAGGCCCTGCGCATCACCCACTCGCCGAGCGGGTGGATGAGGCCGTTGTCTTCCGCGATCGTGACGAAGCGCTCGGGTTCGACGACACCCAGTTCGGGATCGGTCCAGCGTACCAGCGCCTCGACGCCCACCACCGAGCTGCCCGAAACCTCGAACTGCGGCTGGAAGTGGAGTTCCAGCGCGCCGTCGGCGATGGCGCGGCGCAACTGGCGTTCGATCGTCGCGCGCTCGTTCGCGAAGGCAGTCATTTCGGCGGAGTAGAAACGGAATCCGCGGCGGTCGCGGATGCGCGCCTGCAGCATTGCCGCATCGGCCGCGGTAGCGAGATCGTCCAGCGAGTAGCCATCCATCGGGTACAGACTGATGCCGATGTTCGCGGCGGCATAGACGTCGAGGCCGTCCACCGCGAGCGGTTTCTCGAGGGCCTTGAGCAGCTGGTCGGCCGTCACGCTGGCGTCGCGCGGGCCGTTGATGCCTTCGATCAGCACCAGGAATTCATTCTCGCCGTAGCGCGCGAACGTGTCGGTTTCGCGCAGGTGCGTCGCCAGCCGCTCCGACGCGGCGACGAGGAAGGGATCGTTCGGCACCTTGCCCTGCGGCGTTACCTCGACCATGAGCACCGCGAGCTGACGCGCGTCACGCAGGCTGCGCCGCGCGGCCTGCTCGAAGCGGTCGCGCAGCAGCATGCGGTTAGGCAGGCGGGTGAGCGGGTCGTGGTAGGCGAGGTCGCGCAGCTTTTCCTGCTCCGCCATGATGTGGGAGATGTCGGTGAATACGCCGACGTAGTGGAGCACCTCGCCGGCCTCATTCCGCACGGTACTGATCGACAGCCACTCCGGGTAGATCTCGCCGCTTTTGCGGCGGTTCCAGATCTCGCCCTGCCAGCGCCCTTCGTCGCGCAGCGCGAGCCACATGCGCGCGTAGAACTCGCGCCCGTGCCGCCCGGAGCGGAGCATTGCCGGGGTCTTGCCGACGACGTCGCCGGCGGGGTATCCGGTCAGCGCGGTAAATGCGCCGTTGACCGCCAGGATGCGTCCCTGGGGATCGGTGATCGCGATGCCTTCTGCAGCGTTCTGGAAGACGATGTGGGCAAATTGCCCGGAGTCCTGGATGGCCGTCATGATCCGCCTCTCGTGCACATCCGGACATTATGCCGAAGCGGAGGGAGGCTGGATTTGCTTATCGTCATATGCCCGCATCGCGTGGGCGTCGCAGGCGTTGCCGAAAGCAAAAAGGCCAGCTGCGGGAGCTGGCCTTTTCAGTATCTGGTGGGGGCACTAGGACTCGAACCTAGGACCAATTGATTAAGAGTCAACTGCTCTACCAACTGAGCTATACCCCCGGGTGCTGCTGATCTTCTGCCGGAAATTCCACCGGTAAGGGTGGTAGGCCGTGCGGGATTCGAACCTGCGACCAACGGATTAAAAGTCCGCTGCTCTACCAGCTGAGCTAACGACCCCCGTGCAGAAGGACCCGAATTCTATTCAACGGATCGGATCCCGTCAAGCAATTGCATCATCCGGCCCCGAAGATGCGGCGGAACCCGGCGCCGAGAGAGGCCATGAAGCCGCCGCTCTTGGCTGCCGCGGCCGTTTCGGCTTGCGGCGCAGCCAGCTGGACATCCGAAATCAGGGACTCCATGGCGCCCGCCGAGGTGGCCTCGACAGTGTGGCGGAAAGTCAGGGCCGGGTCGCTGGCCAGTGCGCTGTGCTTGCGCAGCGCGGACTGCAGCACGAGCTTGAGGTAACCCGTGCGGATGGGCTTGGGGACGAAGCGGTAGATCTGGCCCTGGTTGATCAGCGTCGTGATGGTGTCGGCGTCGCTCTCTGCGGTGAGCATGACGGTGACGATCTCCGGGTGCTTGCTCTTCATGAGGCGCACGAGCCGCGTCGCGTCGATGGTGCCGACGCGGGTTTCGGAGACGATCACCGACACCTGTTCGCTGTTGAGGATGCCCACAGCGTCGGCGAGGTTGCGCGTGAAGGACACTTTCGCGCTGGCGCCGACGAGGTCGGAAACCGCGCGCCCCATCTCGGGGTCGTCGTCGATGACGAGGATGCGTTCGCCGTTGGCGATGATGGGCGCGTCTTCGGAAATCTCGGGGGCCGGTGCCTCGACGGGCTGGGTCTTGGCGATCGTGATGGCCTGCGCGACGACCTTGGGAAGTTCGGCAATGTTCCACGGCTTGTTGATGAAGCGGAACACCTCGCTTTCGTTCACCGAGCGCACGATCGCCTGCATGTCCGAGTAGCCGGTGAGCAGGATGCGCATCGTGCGCGGCGAGAGCTTGCGCACTTCGCGCAGAACCTCGACGCCGGTCATCGTCGGCATGCGCTGGTCGCTGATGACGACATCGAAGTCATGCTGTTTCACGAGTTCGAGCGCTTCGGCGCCGCTGGTGGCGGTGAGCACCTCGAACTGCTTCTGCAGCAGCCACTGCAGCGAGCGGACGATGCCCGGCTCGTCGTCGACGCAGAGGACCTTGCCGGCCAATCGTGTCATGTGTCTTTCTCCTGCCTGTGTCAGGCGGCCTTGGCCAGCGGGGGCTGCTGGCGCACCGGCAGCGTGACCGTGAAGGTCGTTCCGACGCCGATGCGCGTGCTGACGGTGATGTCGCCACCGTGTTCGGTGACGATGTTACGCGCAATCGCGAGGCCGAGGCCGGTGCCTTCGCCGGCAGGCTTGGTCGTGTAGTAGAGGTCGAAGATGTGCGGCAGCACGTCGTCGGGGATGCCGCGGCCGTTGTCCTGCACTTCGACGCGCACCTGGTCGCCCTCGGCCACGCTGCGGATGCGGATGCGGCCGGGGCCGTCGATCGCCTGCGCGGCGTTGTTGATGAGGTTGAGGAACACCTGGTTGAGTTGCGACGGGTTGCACTCGACGTCGGGCAGGTCGCCGTAGTCCTCGACGAGTTCGATGTTCTTGGGAATCACCGTCTGCGCGATGTAGGCGACCGTATGCAGGGACTTGTTGAGATCCGCGTTGGTGGTCGCAGCACGGTCCAGGCGGGTGAAGTCGCGCAGGTTCACGACGAGCTCCGACATCTGGTCGATGCCGCCGAGGACGTCCTTGAGCATCTCCTGCAGCATGGTGACGTCGACATTGCCTTCCTGCAGCTTGTCGAGGTTCGCCTTGAGCTGCGACACCTTGATCGTGACCTTGTCGCCCTCGACGTCCTCGAGGATGGTCGAGAGCTTGCCGGCGACCTTCATCGGCAGTTCCATGCTCTGCAGCGCGTCCTTGACCATCAGGATGTTGTTCTGCGAGAACGCGAGCGGGGTATTGAGCTGGTGCGCGACCCCGGCGACCATCTGGCCGAGCGAGGCCATTTTCTCGGACTGCGCGAGCTGCTGGTGTGCGTGGGCGCGGTCGGCTTCCTGCTGCAGGATGATCTTCTCGGCGCGGCGCACGATTGCCAGCAGGGCGGCGAAGAGCAGCACGAGCAGCAGGCCGATCGTCGCGAACTGGCGGTAGGAGGTCGCGTCGACGGCGGCCTGGTTCTCGATCGCGGCGGCTTCGAGCTTCGCCTGGTTGCCGGCCGCGGTGGCGCGGATCTGCTCCGAGGTCTGCTGGATCTGCTTCAGGAAGGGCGTCACGTCGGAATACACCTCGAACACGCCGACGATGCGCGAGGTGCCCGGTTCGAGGACGGGCAGGTAGCTGCTGATCAGGTCGCGGTTCTCGACGACGCCCTCGAAGGCGCTGAACTTGCCGCGGTGGGTGAGCTCGCTCTTGGGCACGCCGTCGAAAGCCGCGCTGCGCCAGCCGGCGTTGGTGCTCTTGTCTTCGCCCATCTGTGCGTGTTCGGACGAGTACACGGTGATTCCGCGCAGGTCGAACACCTTGATCTTGAACACGGTGCTCTTTTTCATCGAGGCGAACACCTTCGCGTCGATCGACTTGAAGTCGGGCAGGGCCGCGATGCGCTTGCCGATCTCCGCGAAGCAGGCCTTCTTCTCGGGCGACGCCGCTTTCTTGCCCTTGTCGTCGGTGACGTCGGCCATCGCGTGGCAGGCCTTGGCATCGATGGTTTGCGCCTGGGCGACGAAGGGGGCGAAATCCTTTTCCCACAGCGCGTTCGCGAACAGGCGCGTGAGGTTGACGTTGCCGGCTTCGTGAATCGTCAGCAGGTCACGGCGGGCGGATTCTTCCTGCTGCTTCGCGAAGGATTGCTGCACTTCGCCGAAGAAGGTCCGCTGATCGTCACCGGTCTGGCGGAAGAAATCGCCTTGCTGGCGTTCGAAGTAGAAGAGGCTCAGCGCGACCAGGGCGAACATGCCGAGGCTGGCAAGCGTGAAATACCGGACTAGACGGAACTGCATGGAAAGGCTCCCGCGAGGACGCAAGGTCACAGCGGGAAATGTTACGAAACCTTTCGGCAAACAGGACTGACCTAGGTCAAAGGGTTTCGACTGAGTGTCTATTACGAAATGGAGGCCCGGCCGGGTTTCGCGGATCAGTTATCCGTCATGGTCTGCATGCGCCGCTGCGGACCGGGCGCGATGTATCTTCAGGCATACCGCGTGGGGTCCGGCACTGCGGCCGCCTCGAAGCCCGCCCGACGCAGGCGGCAGGCGTCGCACATGCCGCATGCGTGCCCGGCGTCGTCGGCCTGGTAGCACGACACGGTCTGGCTGTAATCGACACCCAGGGCGCTGCCGCGGCGGATGATGTCGGCCTTGGACAGCGCGATCAGCGGGGCGTGGATCTGGAGGCGTGTGCCTTCGACGCCGGCCTTGGTGGCGAGGTTCGCCATCGTCTCGAAGGCAGCGATGAACTCGGGGCGGCAGTCCGGGTAGCCCGAGTAGTCGACCGCATTCACGCCGACGAAGATGTCATTCGCGCCGAGCACTTCGGCCCACGCCAGCGCGATCGACAGCATCACGGTGTTGCGCGCCGGGACGTAGGTCACGGGGATGCCGTCGGAGCTGCCTTCGACGGGAACGGGGATCTTCTCGTCCGTCAGTGCGGAGCCGCCGAACTGGCCCAGCTCGACGCTCGCGACGCGGTGTTCGCGCGCGCCGAGCGAGGCGGCAACGCGCCGCGCGGCGTCGAGTTCGGCCGCATGGCGCTGGCCGTAGGCAACCGACAGCGCGTAGGTCTCGAAGCCCATGTCGCGCGCGATCGCGAGGCAGGTGGCGGAGTCCAGTCCGCCGGACAGCAGGATGACGGCGCGCTTGGGATGATCGGGCATGGCATGGGGCTCCGGGGCGAGGCGAAAACTGAAGAGCGCGGCGCGCGGGCGTTCAGCGTCCCCGGGCGTCGTTCCACAGGATCTTGTGCAGTTGCAGCTGGAAGCGCACCGGCAGGCGGTCGCGTACGATCCACTCGGCAAGCAGGGTGGGGTCGAGGCTGCCCTGCACCGGCGACAGCAGGACGGTGCAACGCCCGCCGAGGCCGTGCAGTGCGATCTGGGCCTTCGCCCAGGCGTAGTCGGCCTCGTCGGCCAGCACGATCTTGATCTCGTCGTGCGCGGTGAGGTGGGCGAGGTTTTCCCAGCGGTTGCGCGAGACCTCGCCCGACCCGGGGGCCTTGAGGTCCATGATGCGCGACACGCGCGGATCGACTGCGGCGATATCGAGCGCGCCGCTGGTCTCCAGCGACACCGAGAAGCCGGCGTCGCACAATGCCGCGAGTAGCGCGAGGCAGGATTTCTGCGCCAGCGGCTCGCCACCGGTAACGCACACGTGCCGGATGCCGTGGGCGGCGACCGCATCGCGGACTTCGGCGATGCTGCGGTTCTCGCCGCCCTGGAAGGCGTATTCGGTGTCGCACCAGCTGCAGCGCAGCGGGCAGCCGGTCAGCCGTACGAACACCGTGGGCAGGCCGACGCGCGTCGACTCGCCCTGGATCGATGCGAAGATCTCGGTAATCCGCAGCCTGGGGCCGGCGGTTTCGGGAAGGGTCATGCGGACTTCAGGACTTGCGTGCGAGGCGCTGCTTGGCCGCCTTGCCTGCGGAGCTGTCGGGGAAGCGTTCGACGAGCTTCTTCAGCGTTTCCTGCGACGATTTGGCGTCGCCGAGGGCTTGCTGGCAGTTGGCCATGCCGAGCATGGCGTCGGGCGCGACGGGGTCGTTCGGCCAGTTCGTCAGCACGCTCTTGAAATAGTTGTTGGCGACCGCGACGTCCTTCGCCTGCAGCGCGGCATTGCCGGCCCAGAAGTGGGCGCCGGGCTGCACGCCGCTGCGCGGGTAGCGCTTGATGAACAGGTCGAAGGCGGTCTGCGCTTCCTTGTACTTGCCTTCCTTGAGCAGATTCAGTGCGGCTTCGTAGTCGCGCGACTCGGCTGCGGGATCGGGTGCGGGGGCTTCCGGTGCGGCCGCGACCGGTGCGGTCTCGAGCTTGCGCACGCGATTGTCGAGATCGACATAGAAATCGCGCTGGCGCTGCTTCAGCGCTTCGATCTCGTGCAGCAGGACTTCGAGTTGTCCGTGGAGTTTCGATACTTCGGTGCGAAGCAGCTCGTTCTGGTTCGCCAGTTCGAGCTGCCCGCGGCTGCTGGCCTCCAGCCGTTCGATGCGGGGGGTGATGTCCGTGCGCAAGTTGGTGATTGCGCGCCGCGCCTCCTCGTCGTCGAACAGCGCGTGGGACGGCGCGACGTACGACAGGGCGGCAACGACAGCGAGCGGCAGGAGGCGCTTCATCAGAATTCGCCCGAGTAGAGCATGTCACCGCGGCGGTTCTGCGCGTAGCAGGCTTCGGTCGCTTCCGTGCAGCGCGGCTTCTCTTCGCCGAGGCTGACGGATTCGATCTGTGCTTCCTTGGCGCCGAGCAGGGTCAGGGCCTTGCGCACGGCGTCGGCACGCTTCTGGCCGAGGGCCAGGTTGTACTCGCGGCTGCCGCGCTCGTCGGCGTTGCCCTGGATCAGCATCTTCATCGTCGGGTTCTGGACGAGGAACTTGGCGTGCGCTTCGACCAGCGGACGGAACTCGTCGTTGATGACGTAGCTGTCGAAGTCGAACATCACGCTGCGCTTGGACAGGATGTTCTTCGGATCGGTCAGCGCGGCGATGCCGGAGCCCGATGCGCTCGGGGCGGTCACGGTGGCGACGCCGGCGCCGGCGCCCTGGCTGCGCTCATCGACAGCCGCGCCGCCGGCGGGCTGGTCGAAGGTGCCGGTGCTGCTGCATGCGGCGAGAAGGGTGGAAAGGAGGACGGGGACGAGCACTTTTTTCATGGGGGTTTCCTGATCTAGTCGAACAGTGTTGTTGCTTGCGGGAGGGAGTTACCGGATCTGCGGGCCCCATGAGGGCTCGCGGACATCGGCGGCCTGCACCGACAGGCGCTGCTTCACCCGGCCATCGGACGAAACTGCTGCAAGCACTCCCCGTCCGCCGGTTTCGGTGGCGTAGAGGATCATGCGGCCGTTGGGCGCGAAGCTGGGCGACTCGTCACGTGCCGAGTCGGTGAGGATCGTGGTCTGGCGGGTGGCGAGGTCCATGATGGCCACCTGGAAGCGCCCGCTGTTGCGCGTGATGAAGGCAAGGCTCGTGCCGTCGGCCGAGGGGCGCGGGGTCACGTTGTAGCTGCCTTCGAAACTGACGCGCTGGGCGCTGCCGCCGCTGGAGGAGGTGCGGTAGATCTGCGGGCTGCCGCCGCGGTCGGAGGTGAAGTAGATCCACGCGCCGTCGGGCGACCATGCGGGTTCGGTGTCGATGCCGGGCGACGTGGCGAGGCGGCGCACGCCGGAGCCGTCGGCATTGAGGACGTAGAGTTGGGACTGGCCGTCCTTCGTGAGCACGACGGCGAGACGCTGGCCGTCCGGTGCCCAGGCCGGGGCGGAGTTGGAGCCCTTGAAGTTGGCGACTACCTGGCGCTGCCCGGTGGCCAGCGTGTGCACGTAGATGACCGGCTTCTTGGCTTCGAAGGACACATAGGCGATGCGCTGCCCGTCCGGTGCCCAGGCGGGCGAGATGATGGGTTCGCGCGACGCCAGCGCGGTGGCGGCGTTCATGCCGTCGGCGTCGGCGATCTGCAGTTCGTAGCGCGGTGCCGCGTTCGGGCCGCTCTTGACGACGTAGGCGATGCGGGTCGAGAAGTAGCCGGGCTGGCCGGTGAGCTTCTCATACACGAAATCGGCGATCTTGTGGCCGATGGCACGGTTCTGTGCCGGGGCCATGCGCATCGAAAGTCCGCCCAGTTCGGTCTGCTTCTGCGTGTCGAAGAGACGGAAGCGCACTTCGAAGCGGCCGTCGCCCTGCTGGAAGATGCTGCCGGTGAGCACCGCGTCCGCGCCGCGACCGCGGATCGAGGCCATGTCGGGAACGGCTGTGACAGGGAAGGCGGCGAGGCCCATGTCGACGAGGCTGAAGAGTCCGCTGCGTTCGAGGTCGGCGCGCACGACGTCGGTGACGCCGCGCGGCAGGCTGCCTTCGTTTTCGAATACGGGGATCGCTACGGGGAAGCGGCTCGCGCCGGCGCCCGTGATCTCGATCGAGAGCTGCGCATGCGCGAGGGCGCTGACGAGGGTCAGCGCGGCAGCGATGAGCAGACGGTATGCGGAGAGGAATTTTCTCATGGCTAGGGCTTGCCTAAAGGCGAATTATAACGAATGGAGTCGAACGCGATGCTTAAAGATCGCAAGTGATTCGATTTGGTTCCGTCATGGGGTTCCGTCGTGGTCCCTTCATTCCTCGAGCGGCCGGAAGCGCAGTTCGAGGGTGCGCTCGAACAGTTCCGGCTCCTTGGGCAGCGGCAGCGGACTCGAACGCCGGATCGCGCGCTCGATCGCATCGTCGAGCGCGGCGACGCCCGAGGAGCGCTTGAGGCGGATCGCGAGCACTTCGCCGCTGGGGAGCTGATCGACTTCGAATACCGCCTCGGGGTTGCCGCTCAGGCCGGGTGGGCGTAGCAGGTTGCCGCGCACCTTGGTGCTGATCGCGTTCCGGTAGGCGTCGACGGCGCCCTTCGTGCGCGCGGCCGACGAACGTGCCGCGTCCTCGCGCATCGTGC
Organism: Aromatoleum tolulyticum; assembly: GCF_900156155.1. Classification (GTDB taxonomy): domain Bacteria; phylum Pseudomonadota; class Gammaproteobacteria; order Burkholderiales; family Rhodocyclaceae; genus Aromatoleum; species Aromatoleum tolulyticum. The sequence goes on along the minus strand of NZ_FTMD01000001.1, from coordinate 196,761 downwards.
GTTCGAGATCGGCGCGGGCGCGGGTCTGCGCCGTTTCCTGGGCGAGTTTCTGCGCGAGGTAATCGTCCTTGGGCGGCGTGACCGGCTTGGGCTCGGGCTTCTTCGGTTCCGGCTTGGGCTCGGGCTTTTTCGGCTCGGGTTTGGGTTCCGGTTTTGGCTCGGGCTTCGGTTCCGGCTTGGGCGGCTTCTTGACTTCGGGGACTTTGGTCGCGATGTCCGGCTTCGGTTCGGGTTTCTTCGGCTCGGGCTTGGGTTCGGGCTTCGGTTCCGGCTTGGGCGGCTCCGGCTTGGGCGGCTCCGGCTTGGGTTCCGGTTTCGGCTCCGGTCGGACTTCCGGCGCGGGTGGCGGTAAAGCCGTTACGGACGACGGCGGGGCGACGAGTTCGACCTCGAGCGCCGCCGGTGGACTGCTCTGCCAGCGGATGCCGAAGATCAGGAAGGCGACGAGGCCCAGGTGAACGACGACCGTCAGCGCCAGCGAGGCCCACTTGCCGGGCTCGTCGCGCTGCAGGTCAAGGTGCGTGTCTTTCATCGGGTGCTGCTGGTGCTCGTCTGGAGGCCGACCTTCTGGAAGCCGGCCTTGCGGATGCTGTCCAGCGTGTCCATCACTCGTTCGTACGACACCTGCTTGTCCGCGGCGACCAGGATCGGCTGCTGCGGATTGCGCTGCAGCGCGTTGTGCAGTTCGCGCAGCAGCTCGGTGTTGCTCATTTTCTGCTCGGTCGAGTTGCTCGTGACCTTGAAGGTCAGCGAGCCGTCCTTCTTCACGGAGACCACCATCGCTTCGGCCGGCGGTTGCGGCACTCCGCCCACGGTGGGGAGATCGACGCTGCCGGTCTGGATCATCGGCGCGGTGACCATGAAGATCACGAGCAGCACCAGCATCACGTCGATGTAGGGCACGACGTTGATCTGGTTCATCAGGCGGCGCTGGCGCATCGGTGTTTCCTCCCGCTCAGCGCAACTGGCGCTGCAGGATGTTCGAGAATTCTTCCATGAAGCTCTCGAAGCGGATGCTGATGCGGTCGATGTCGTGCGCGAAGCGGTTGTAGGCGACCACTGCAGGGATCGCGGCGAAGAGGCCGATCGCGGTGGCGACCAGCGCCTCGGCGATGCCGGGGGCGACGTTCGCGAGGGTCGCGGAGCTGACGTTCGACAGGCCGCGGAAGGCGTTCATGATGCCCCACACGGTGCCGAAGAGGCCGATATACGGGGATACGGAGCCGACCGAGGCGAGGAAGGCGAGATGTGCCTCGAGGTCGTCGACCTCGCGTTGGTAGGTCGCGCGCATCGCACGGCGGGCGCCGTCGATGATCGACGCGTTGTCGTGGCTCTTGCTGCGCAGCTTGGTGAATTCACGGTAGCCGGACTCGAAGATGCGCTCCATGCCGCCGGTTTCGTGGCGCGCGGCGGCGGCCGACTGGAACATCGAGTTGAGGTCGCCGCCGCTCCAGAAGTCGCGTTCGAAGCCGTTGGTCTTGCTGCGCGCGGCGCGGATCTGGAAGGACTTGCGGAAGATCCAGTACCAGGAGACGAGCGACAGGCCTGCGAGCAGGGCCATGACGACCTGCACCAGGACGCTGGCTTGGCCGATGAGGCTGATGATCGATAGATCGTGAGTGGCGGTCATGCTTGTACGAGTTTTTCCAGTTTTGTGCGCATGTCTGCGGGGAGCGGGGTCGGGCGTTTTCTGTCGAGGTCGACGCAGGCGATGACGAAGCGGCCGCGGAACAGGACTTCGTCGCCGCGCATCACCTTCTGCACGAACACCAGGCTTGCTCCGCGGAGCGTTTCGACGCCCGCCGTGACATGTAACGCATCATCGAGCATTCCGGCTGACAGATAATCGCCTGTGACCGACCGGACGACGAAACCGATGCGCTGTTCGGTCAGTAGCGCCTGCTGTTCGAAGCCTGCGGCGCGCAGCCATTCGGTGCGGGCTCGCTCGCAGTAGCGCAGGTAGTTGGCGTAGTAGATGACTCCGGCAGCATCGGTATCCTCGTAATACACGCGGACCGGCAGCGAAAATACGCAGTTTTCGCCGGAGATCGACGACGGGCGAGGTGTGTGCATCGCAGCATTCTAGCCGACGGCGCGCCATCTGTTATACCCGCGATGTCCGGACTGTTTTGCAAAAGGTAAGGTGTGGTCGGCCTGGCGTCCGACTGCGCCGCAGCAGGGGGCGCAAGAGCCGGGTCCGAAATGCTATCCTTCCACATCCCCGACTAGTCCATTTCCGTTCGCACAGGTCGTAACGTGGTTCTTCCATTCTTCGGCAAGAAGCCTGCTCCCGGCACGCAGCCCGGTGCGTCGGCCGGTACGGCGCCCTCGTCGGCTGCGCCCGCGGCGGAGCCGCCCGAGTTGTCCACGCTGGATTTTTCGGTCGGCGACCCGACGCACGCGCTAGCGCACTGCGCCGGTCAGGTCGAGGTGCAGGAGATGGCGGCCGGCATCGGTGCTGCGTACGAGGAAGCCGCGGTGCTGTACGCGAACGGCAATACGACGGAAGCCGAGGCGGCGCTCAATGCGGTGCTGGACGGGCAGGGCGGCCATGCGGGCGAGGGCCTGTGGATGATGCTGCTGGACCTGTACCGGCTGACCGGGCAGCGCCAGCGTTTCGAGGCGCGGGTGCTGGATTATGCGACGCGCTTCGAGCGGTCGCCGCCGCCGTGGATGGATTTGTCGAGTGCGCCGGAGGGCACGCGCTCGAACGTCGCGCCGATGGTGAACATGGCGGGCAGTCTCTCCGGGCAGGCCGCGGCGCAATTCCAGCAGATGGGCATCATCGGCAAGAAGAGCGGCGCGATCCGCATCGATCTCGGGCGTCTGCGCGCGGTCGATGAGAACGGATGCACGCTGTTCCGCAACGTGCTGCGCGAATTCGCGGCGGAGCGCGTGAAGGTGTCGCTGCTGAACTGCGGCCAGCTCGCGGAGATGCTGGCCGGACAGGTGCGCACGGGCGAACCCAGCGGGCGGGACATCTGGCTGCTGCTGCTGGAGATGCTGCAGCACACCGGCGAGCAGGAGCGTTTCGAAAACCTGGCGGTGGACTACGCGATCACCTTCGAGGAGTCGCCCCCGTCCTGGGAGGCGCGGGTTGCTCAGGCGGCGTCGACGACGATGGTCCAGGAGGTCGCGCTCGATCTCGATGCGCCCGCGAGCGAGGATTTCGTACTCGACGGCGAGATCACCAGCGCGGCGGTCGAGAAGATCCGCAAGCTGGCGGCGCACGCGAGCGGCCTGCAGAGTGTCGAGGTCGATTGCGGCCAGTTGCGCCGCATCGATTTCGTCAGCGCGGGGACGCTTTTCAACATTCTTGCAACCCTGCAGGCGCAGGGTAAGACGGTCGTGCTGCGCAATGTGAACGCGATGGTCGCGGCCTTGCTGCGGGTGATGGGCGTCGATCAGGTCGCAGTGGTGCTGCTGCGCAGCTGACCGGATTCGCCGTCCTTTCGGACTCAAGGAAAATCGAATGGAACAGTATCACGGCACCACGATCCTCTCGGTGCGCCGCGGCAATCGTGTCGCGCTGGGAGGCGACGGCCAGGTCACCCTGGGCAATATCGTGATCAAGGCGACGGCGCGCAAGGTGCGGCCGATCTACCAAGGCAAGATCCTCGCGGGCTTTGCGGGCGGTACGGCCGATGCCTTCACGCTGATCGAGCGCTTCGAGGCGAAGCTGGAGAAGCACCAGGGCAACCTGCTGCGCAGCGCGGTGGAACTCGCCAAGGACTGGCGTACCGACCGCGTGCTGCGGCGGCTGGAGGCGATGCTGGCGGTCGCGGATCGCGACAATTCGCTGGTGATCACGGGCAATGGCGACGTGCTTGAGCCGGAGCAGGGCATCGTCGCGATCGGCAGCGGCGGCGCCTATGCACAGTCGGCGGCGCGCGCACTGCTGGAGAACACCGACCTGCCGCCCGAGGAAATCGTGCGCAAGTCGCTGCAGATCGCCGGCGATCTGTGTATCTATACGAATCAGAGCCACGTGATCGAGGTGATCGAGGGATGACACAGATGACCCCGCCGGAGATCGTCTCCGAACTCGACAAGCACATCGTCGGACAGGGCAAGGCGAAGAAGGCCGTTGCGATTGCGCTGCGCAACCGTTGGCGGCGTGCGCAGGTCGAGGAGCCGCTGCGCAGCGAGATCACGCCCAAGAACATCCTCATGATCGGGCCGACCGGCGTCGGCAAGACCGAGATCGCGCGCCGGCTCGCGCGCCTGGCGAACGCACCCTTCATCAAGATCGAGGCGACGAAATTCACCGAAGTGGGCTATGTCGGTCGCGACGTGGAAACGATCATCCGCGATCTGGCGGAGATCGCGATCAAGGACGGCCGCGAACGGGCGATGAAGACGGTGCGCGACCGGGCGATGGACGGGGCCGAGGATCGTGTGCTCGACGCGCTGCTGCCGGCGGCGCGACCGGTCGGCTTCGCGGCCGAGCCCGAGACGCAGGATACGGCGACGCGGCAAAAATTCCGCAAGAAGCTGCGCGAGGGCGAACTCGACGACAAGGAGATCGAGATCGAGGTCGCCGCGCATGCGATGACGGCGGAAATCTTCGCACCCCCCGGCATGGAGGAGCTGACCCAGCAGATCCAGGGCATGTTCCAGAACCTCGGCAGCGGCAAGAAGAAGCTGCGCAAGATGAAGATCGGCGAAGCGCTGAAGGCCTTGGCCGACGAGGAGGCCGCACGCCTGATCAACGATGAGGAGATCAAGGCGGAGGCGATCCGCGCGGTGGAGCAGAACGGCATCGTGTTCCTCGACGAGATCGACAAGATCGCTGCGCGTTCGGATGTGCACGGCGCGGACGTGTCGCGCCAGGGGGTGCAGCGCGACCTCCTGCCGCTGGTCGAGGGCACGACGGTGTCGACCAAGTACGGCATGATCAAGACCGATCACATCCTGTTCATCGCCAGCGGCGCGTTCCACCTGTCCAAGCCGAGCGACCTGATCCCGGAGCTGCAGGGCCGCTTTCCGATCCGGGTCGAACTGGAGAGCCTGTCGGTGGAGGATTTCGAGCGCATCCTGACGCAGACGGATGCCTGCCTCGTGCGCCAGTACCAGGCGCTGCTCGCGACCGACGGGGTGACGCTGGAATTTGTCGACGCCGGGATTCGGCGCCTCGCCGAGATCGCCTTCCAGGTGAACGAGAAAACCGAGAACATCGGTGCGCGCCGGCTGTACACGGTGATGGAGAGGCTGCTCGAGGAAGTGTCCTTCGAGGCCGGCAAGAGCGGTCTCGGCAAGGTGCTGATCGACGCCGCCTATGTCGATGTGCGGCTCGATGTATTTGCCCAGCGCGAGGATCTCGCGCGTTACGTCCTGTGAGGTGCTGAATGACGTTCCGGATGTGCATGGCGGCTTCGATGCTGGCGGCGGGTGTCGCGTCGGCGGGGGAGCCGGCGGTCAGCGTGTTCCACGGCGAGCATGACAACTACGAACGCACGGGCTTGTCCGTGCGCCTCGGTCCGGTGTGGGAGCGCGACTGGGGCGCGTGGCATGCCGGTGTGCATCCGGAACTGGAATTGAGCCGCTTTCATTACAGTGGTTCGAGTGCCGGCCCGAACACGCTGAACCAGGCGGGGGCGATCGGCATGCTGCGCATGGTGCGCGGCAAGGGAAATTTCCAGCCCTACGCAGAACTGGGGCTTGGTGCGGCGCTCCTGAGCCGCACGCACCTGGGGCCCAAGGTGTTCTCGACGACCTTCCAGTTTTCGCAGCACGCCGGACTCGGTGTCGAGTTCGCCGGGCGTTATTCGATGGGCTGGCGCTACTCGCATTATTCGAACGGCGACATCGAGATGCCCAACGACGGTATCGACCTGCACCAGTTCGTGATCGGCGCACGTTTCTGAGCCTCCCCCCGCTCATCGCGAGGGCCCGGTCGGGCCCTTTTTCATCTGTGCCGTCCGCAGCGCATTACCGGACCCCGCCCGTCTTTCATGCTGATTCGCATTGTCTCGATCCTGTTTCCGCTGTTCGCGCTGACCGCTCTCGGCTATTTCGTCGGCAGGCGCATGCGGCCCGATCTGTCGCATGCGAACAAGCTCAACATGGATGTGTTCATCCCGGCGCTGATCTTCGCGGCGCTTGCGAACAAGGAGTTCCGCATCGCCGAGTTCGGCTCGCTGACCGTCGCGACGCTGTTGCTGGTGGTCGGTTCGGGTGCGGCCGGCTACGTGCTCGCGCGCCTGTCGGGCATCGCGCCGAAGAGCTTCGTGCCGCCGCTGATGTTCAACAATTGCGGCAACCTGGGGCTGCCGCTGGCGGTGCTGGCGTTCGGCGACGCGGCGCTGGCCCCGGCGGTGGTGATGTTCATGGTGTCGAACCTGCTGCACTTCTCGTTCGGCGCGTGGCTGCTCGACCATCGCATCAAGGTGTGGACGGTGTGGCGGGTGCCGTCGGTGCTGGCGACCTTGGCCGGGCTCGCGGTCGGCATCGCCGGCATCGAGGTGTGGCCGCCGCTGATGCTTGCGACCAAGATGCTGGGCGACATCGCGATCCCGCTGATGCTGTTCGCGCTGGGGGTGCGCCTGACCGATTCGCGCATCGCCTCGCTCGGCCTGGGCCTGTATGCCGCCGTCGCGCGACCCGTCGTGGGCATGCTGCTGGCGTTTGCGGTGCTGCAGGTGTTCGACCTGCCGGCGCAGGAGCGCGCACTGGTGGTCGTGTTCGGCGCCCTGCCGCCGGCGGTGCTGAACTACATCTTCGCCGAGCGCTACCATCAGGAGCCGGAGGCGGTCGCGTCGATGGTGCTGATCGGCAACGTCGCGGCGGTGGTGTTCCTGCCGATCGCGCTGGCGATGGTGCTGCCCTGATCAATCCGGCGGCGTCTTTCGCGACGCCTCGGCGAGCAGCCCTTTCAGCAGGTCGACCGGGACGGGAAACACGATCGTCGAAGCCTTGTCGCCGGCGATCTGGGTGAGGGTCTGCAGGTAGCGCAACTGCATCGCCGCGGGCTCGCGCGAGAGCATTTCGGCGGCGTTCATGAGGCTCTCCGCGGCCTGTTTTTCGCCTTCCGCATGGATCACCTTGGCGCGCCGCTCGCGTTCCGCCTCGGCCTGGCGGGCGATCGCGCGAATCATGTTCTCGTTGAGGTCGATGTGCTTGATCTCGACGTTCGCGACCTTGATGCCCCAGCCGTCGGTCTGCGCGTCGAGGATCTGCTGCACGTCGAGGTTGAGGCGCTCGCGTTCGGCCAGCATCTCGTCGAGTTCGTGCTTGCCGAGCACCGCGCGCAGCGTCGTCTGCGCGAGCTGGCTGGTGGCGACGAGGTAGTTCTCGACCTGGATGATCGCTTTCTGCGGGTCGATGACGCGGAAAAATATGATCGCATTGACCTTCACCGAGACGTTGTCGCGCGAGATCACGTCCTGGGCGGGCACGTCGAGGGTGACGACGCGCAGGTCGACCTTGACCATCTGCTGGATGCCCGGAAGCACGATGATGAGGCCGGGGCCCTTGACCTTCCAGAAGCGGCCGAGCATGAACACGACGCCGCGTTCGTATTCGCGCAGGATGCGCAGCGAACTCGCGACGAGCGCGACGAGCAGGAGGAGGATCGTGCCGAGGCCCAGGTTGAGATCGAAGATCATGGCGGGATTCCTTCGCGGCGATTGACCGGATCGGGGGTGAGCGGCTCGACGTGCAGGGTGAGCCCGTCGAGGGCGGTGATGCGTACGCGATCCCCCGGTGCGAGGGGCGAATCGCTGCGCACGCGCCAGGATTCGCCCTGGACGAGGGCCCATGCGCCCTCCGGGGTGACGGTGCTGACCGTTGCGACCATGCCGGTCATCTGCTCGCGGCCGCTGACGACGGGGCGTCGGCGTGTGCGGGCGGCGAAGCTGCCGACGGCCGCGATCGTCAGCGCGCTCGCGACGGCGAGCCCGAGCAGGAAGGGCAGGGGAATGCCGAAGCCGGGGGCCTCGGTGTCCATGAGGAACAGTCCGCCGACGACGAAGGCGATGATGCCGCCGACGCCGAGCGCACCGAAGCTCGGCAGGAAGGTTTCCGCGAGCATCAGGATCGCGCCCAGTGCGACCAGCGCGACGCCGGCCCAGTTCACCGGCAGAAGCTGGAAGGCGTACAGCGCGACGAGCAGGCAGATCGCGCCCGCCACGCCCGGCACGCCGAAGCCGGGGCTGGTGAATTCGAAGAACAGCGCGTAGATGCCGATCATCATCAGCACCAATGCGAGCTGGGGATTGGAGAGCAGGGCGAGCACACGCATGCGCCAGTCGGGCGTGATTTCGGTGATCGTCGCGGCGGCGGTCGACAGGCGCTGCGTGCGCCCGCCGTCCAGTTTCACTTCGCGGCCGTCGAGTTTCGTCATCAGTTCGCGCAGGTCGGCGGCGATCAGGTCGATGACGCCCCCGGCGAGCGCCTCGTCCGCGGACAGGCTGGCAGCCTCGCGCACCGCACGCTCGGCGAAGTCGCCGCTGCGCCCGCGCAGTTGCGCGAGGCTGCGCAGGTAGGCGGCGGCGTCGTTGCGCACCTTTTCCATCATGGCATCGCCGATGCCCGCGGCGCTCTTGCCGTCCTTGTCCTTGGCGCCGTCGTCCGCTCTGTCTTTGCGCGCGGCGTCGTCTTCCGGCTTGGCGCCGGGCATCCCGATCGCTACCGGCGTCGCCGCACCGAGGTTGGTGGCGGGTGCCATCGCCGCGATGTGGCTGGCGTACAGGATGTAGGTGCCGGCGCTGGCGGCGCGCGCGCCTTCAGGGCCGACCCAGGTGGCGACGGGGATCGGCGAGGCGAGGATGTCCTTGATGATGGCGCGCATCGAGGTGTCGAGCCCGCCCGGCGTGTCCATCGCGAGCACCACCAGGCCGGCCTCGCGCACCCGCGCGCGGGCGAGTTCGCGTGCGAAGAAGTCGGAGGTCGCCGGTCCGATCACGCCCTCGATGCGCAACACGACGACCTCGCCGCCAGCCGGCGCGGCCGCCGCGGGGCGGGTGAGCAGCAGAAAGCCGAGGATCAGCAGTGCGAGCGCAAGCAGCGCCCATATCGTTCTGCGCATACGCATTCCTTGCGCCCGGGGCGCGTGCGGTGTGCGGCATGCATGAAGCATCCGCTCGTATGAGTGCGGGGCAAGGGCGTGCGTTCCCGCAATCGACGCGGGGGCGAAGGAAATCGTGCGGCAGGAGGGGGGGCTGGCGCCGGACAGTGGCGCCTGACGAACGAAGGGCGTGTCCACCGGTATGGCGGACACGCCCTTCGGGCCGTGCGGGACCGGCCTGCGCCGGTGCGGATCAGGCAGACTTGGCCGGTTCGTACGCTTCGACCGGTGGCAGCGCGATCTTGTTATCCTTGCTGTACTGGTAGTCGTGGAAAATGTGCTCGGCGGACAGGATCTGGTAGGTGCCGTCGGCGTGGCGGTGCGTGGTGTCCTTGAGCCGGTAGGTGTAGTGGCCGCAGGTCCAGCAGTCGAAGTTGCGCATGTGCGTGCACAGGCAGGTCTTGTCCATCACCTTGAGCCGCTTCTCGTCCGGATGCAGCGCGAGTTCGCGGTTGTAGGCGGTGATGTAGGCGCAGTTGCCGTTGCCGTCGAGCAGGTAGCCGTAGGCTTCGCAGTTCGGGCGGATGCCGGAGCCGATCGACGGGCTGCTCTTCAACATGCGCATCGGATAGCCGGTGGGCGAGGTGTTGTTGACTTCGATGTCGTCTTCTTTCGCGCCGAAGTAATGCTGCTGCACGTCAGGCGGCAGTCCGCATTCGTGCGACACGGTGAAGCGGGTGGCGACCTGTACCGCGGCGGCGCCGGCTTCGAGGAAGGATACGCCGTCGCTGCCGGTGAAGATGCCGCCGGCCGGGATCAGCGGGATGTCGAGCTTTTCGGCGATCAGGTAGTCGCGGATCTCGGCAACGATGGTGTGCAGGTCGTACTGCGCCCAGTCCATGCCGAAGCCGAGGTGGCCGCCGGCGAGCGGGCCTTCGACAACGACGTAGTCGGGCAGGCGGTTGGTGCGCGCAGACTTGCGCAGGAAGAGCACGAGGGCGCGCAGCGAGGAGACGATGATGCCGAGCTTGACGTCGCGGAAGCGCGGGTGGTCCTCGATCAGGCCGAAGGAGCCCAGGTGCAGGCCGGCCGCGAGGGTGATGCCGTCGATGCCGGCATCCATCGCGGCACGCAGGCGCACGCGCAGCGTCTCCTTGGGGCCGTTCATCGTGAGCTTTTCCATGCAGTTCATGAAGATCAGTCCGTCGCCGCGCTTGCGCTCCATGGTGCGCGTGACGTGGGTCTTCTGGGCTTCCTCGAGCAGGCCGAGGTCGAACTGCACTTCCGACTTGTTGGCGTTGGCGACGTTGTACTTGTATTGTTTGAGCTTGTCGCGCACGTACTTGGTGTCGTAGCGGCGGTCGCTCACCGTCGGGATCATCGCGTCGGAGATGTGCCCGATGCCGCCGAGGCGCGCTGCTTCGAGCGACAGGTCGGACGTGGAGATGTCTACGCCCATCCCGCCAATCATGATCGGTACGTAATCCCTGCTCCCGAACCGCAGGCGGAAATCATCGAGACATTTCATATGTGTCTTCTACATTGCGTTGCTGTGCCGGCCAGCAGACAAATCGGCAAGGCGGGATTTTCCCACAGCCGGGCCCGGAAAGGGAAAAGCGCTTGCACCCCGGCCGTCGAGCCGACGGTCGGGGTGAGCATTTTCGGACCAGCGGGCGCGCCGTTCAGCCGATCATGCCGGCGCCGACGGTGTTGTTGGTACTCTCGTCGATGATGATGAAGGCGCCGGTGGCGCGGTTGTCGGCGTACGCATCGGCAAAGATCGGCTGTGCAAGTTTGAGCGTCAGGCGCGCGATATCGTTCATCGCGAGGGCGGTCGCGGGTTCGTGCTCGAGCGTGTTGACGTCCAGGCGGTAGTCGATCTTGGCGACCTTGGCTTTGACCTCGCGCGTGGTGTGGCGCAAGACGTAGGTGCGGGCGGGCGACAGCGGCGTCTCGGACAGCCAGCACAGGGTCGCGTCGACCTGTTTCAGCTGCTCGGGTTGTTCCGCCGTCTTGACGATCATGTCGCCGCGCGAGATGTCGATCTCGTCGGCGAGCAGGAGCGTGACCGATTGTTCGTGGATCGCGCGCTCGATGCCGACGCCGCCGATCTGGATGTCCTTGACGGTGCTGCTGCGGCCCGAGGGCAGGACGGTCACGGCGTCGCCGACGGCGATCTCGCCGGATTCGACTCGGCCCATGAAGCCGCGGAAGTCGTGCAGTTCGGGGTTCGCGGAATCCTGCGGGCGGCACACGAACTGGACGGGGAAGCGGAAGTTTTCGGCCTGTTCGGTGTGGGCGGCGGGCACCGCTTCGAGGATTTCGAGCAGCGTGGGGCCGTCGTACCAGCCGAGGCGGTCGCCACGGTCGACGATCATGTCGCCGTTGAGGGCCGACAGCGGGATGAAGCGTACGTCCTTGATGCCGAGTTTGCCGGCGAAGGCGAGGTAGTCGGCCTTGATGCGCTCGTAGGTGGCCTGGTCGTAGTCGACGAGGTCCATCTTGTTCACGGCGACGAGCAGGTGCGGGATGCCGACGAGGCTGGCGAGGTAGGAGTGGCGGCGGGTCTGCGTGAGTACGCCCTTGCGCGCATCGACGAGGATGATCGCGAGGTTGGCGGTGGAGGCGGCCGTGACCATGTTGCGGGTGTACTGCTCGTGGCCCGGGGCGTCGGCAATGATGTACTTGCGCGTGCCTGTGGAGAAGTAACGGTAGGCGACGTCGATGGTGATGCCCTGCTCGCGCTCGGCCTGCAGGCCGTCGGTGAGGAGCGACAGGTCGACGGCGCTCATGCCGCGCTTGGCGGAGGTCTTCTCGATGGCGTTGAGGGTGTCGGCGAGGATGGTCTTGGTGTCGAACAGCAGGCGGCCGATCAGCGTGCTCTTGCCGTCGTCGACGCTGCCGCAGGTGAGGAAGCGCAGGAGGCCGTGGTCGGTTTCGGGCAGGTTTTCGAGGGCGGACATGGTTTTCTTTCCTTCAGATCTTTCGAGAATTCTGGTGCTACTGGATTCGTTGATTGCGGCCGGTGCTGCTAATCCGCCGGGGCCGCGCGGGGTATTCGCTCTGCGGCTGCTGCTTCGCAGCGCGGCGGAGGTGACACAACTGAGCGCGCAGCGGCGCGCTTCCGCGCCTGCGCTCAGACAGTCCTCGCCGCGCCGCGAACACCCCGCACGTCCCCGGCTACGCTCGGGGCTTTATTGGAGGGCAGTTCAATGCTGTTTCGCATCGCCGTCAGAACGCCTTTGCTTTTCCGTTCAGTGCTGCAATCTGTCAGAGCAGGGTGGGGTGTTTGCGGAGCGGCGAGGACTGTCTGAGCAGACAGCGCGGACGCGCGCTGTACTGCGAGTTCCGCTGCCGACGGAGCAAATTCCCCGCCCTGCTCGCTTAGCACCCCGCACTCCCGGCAACCGTGATCCAACGCTGCGTCAGAAGTAGCCTTCCTTCTTCCGCTGCTCCATCGACGCCTCAGAGGTCTGGTCGTCCAGACGGGTGGCGCCGCGCTCGGTGATGGTGGTGGTGGCAGTTTCAAGCACGATCTTCTCGACGGTGTCGGCGTCCGACTCCACCGGCGCCGTGCAGGAGATGTCGCCGACGGTACGGAAACGTACCTGCAGTTCGACGATTTCCTCCCCGGCCTTGGGCAGGTTGGTCAATTCGCCGGTCATCAGCGGCACGTTGACCGGCACGATGGCGCCTTGGCGGATGACCACCGGGCGCTGGTGGGCGAAGTAGATCGACGGCAGTTCGAGCTTCTCGCGTTCGATGTACTGCCAGACGTCCATTTCCGTCCAGTTGCTGATCGGGAAGGCGCGGATGTTCTCGCCCTTATGGCTGCGGGCGTTGTACAGGTTCCACAGCTCCGGGCGCTGGTTCTTCGGATCCCACTGACCGAACTCGTCGCGGAAGCTCATGATCCGCTCCTTCGCGCGCGCCTTCTCCTCGTCGCGGCGGGCGCCGCCGATGCAGGCGTCGAAGCCGAATTCCTCGATCGCCTCGAGCAGGGTCACCGACTGGTGCTTGTTGCGCGACTCGTTCTCGTGCTTCAGCACGACGGTGCCGCGCTTCATGGAGTCTTCCACGGAGCGGACGATCAGCCGCTCGCCCAGCTCGGCTGCGCGCTTGTCGCGGAACTCGACCACTTCCTTGTAATTGTGGCCGGTATCGATGTGCATCAGCGGGAAGGGGAACTTGCCCGGGCGGAACGCCTTCTCGGCGATGCGCAGCATGCAGATCGAGTCCTTGCCGCCGGAGAACAGCAGCACGGGGTTCGAGCACTGGCCGGCGACCTCGCGCATGATGTGGATCGCCTCGGCTTCGAGCCAGTCGAGGTGGGACAGGGTTTGACGGGTCAGCGTGGACATCTTCGTTCTCAGTTACTGGTGTTCTTGGCGCGCAGCGCACGCACTGCCGCCTTGATTCCGGCGCGCAGTGCCGCCAGGCGGCGGCGCAGGCCGGGGTGCGAATAGGGTGCCGCCGGCGAGTGACGGTGTGCGGTTGTGCCAGTCTGCTCGGTTTCCGCTCGGCGTTTCATCAGGTCAGCCCTTCTTGACGTGAAGTCCGCATTCCTTGGACGTCGGATCTTCCCACCACCAGCGTCCGGCGCGGACATCCTCGCCGACCGCGATCGCGCGGGTGCAGGGGGCGCAGCCGATGCTGGGATAGAACTGCTCGTGCAGGGCGTTGTACGGCACTTCGTGCATGCGGATGTAGGCCCACACCTCGGTCTCGGACCAGTCCGACAGCGGGTTGAACTTCACCAGTCCGTTGCCCTCGTCGAACTCGCGCGTCGGCAGGCCGGTGCGGGTCGCCGATTGCGCGGCGCGCAGGCCGGTGATCCAGGCCTTCTTGCCGGCCAGCGCGCGCTGCAGCGGCTCGACCTTGCGCATGTGGCAGCAGGCCTTGCGCATCTCGATCGATTCGTAGAAGGCGTTGACGCCGTGGGTGCGGACATAGGTCTCGACCGTGTCGGATTTCGGGAAGAAGACCTTCAGGCGCGTGTCGTAGTGTTGCTCGACCTCACCCATCAGCGTGTACGTCTCGGCAGGCAGGCGCCCGGTGTCGAGCGAGAAGACTTCGATCGGCAGCTTTTCGCGCAGGATCAGGTCGGTGAGCACCATGTCCTCGGCGCCGAAGCTGTTCGCGAAGGTGATCTCGCCGGCCGTGCCGAACTCGGTGACCGCCGCGCGCAGCAGCGCGAGGGCGGCGTCGGTCTTGTTGCTGACGGTCTCGACCAGCGGCTCGGTGAGTGCCGGATGGATCGCCGGATTCTTCGCCGCCGGGCGCAGCAGGCTGACCGCCCCGCTCATGCCTTCACTCCGGCGCGCGCAATGCGGCGGAAGAGCGGCTGCGGGTGGAGGACCGAGGCCTGGTAGGGCTCGGTGTAGTCGTCAAGGCTTGCGATGGCGGCGTCGAACTGGGCGTCCGTGTAGCGTCCTTCGCGCGGCTGCAGCGTGTCGAAGCCACAGCGCGTGAGGTAGTTGAACTGGTCGCGCAGGACTTCGCCGAAGGCGATGAGCTGGCCGGTGTAGCCGTAGCGGGTGCGCAGCAGTGCGGCGGTCGAGTAGCCTCGGCCGTCGACGAATTTCGGGAAGCTCACGGCGATCACGGCGACGCGGCCGATGTCGTCGGCGAGGGCTTCCGGGCCTTCGTTGCCGGCGAACCAGACGCCCACGTCGCCGCGCGCGGCGAGCTCGTCGCGGCGGGCAAGCCAGGTCGCGAGCGGGACGATCACGCGGCCGGCGGGCACGCTGAGGGCTGCGGCCTCTTCGCCTTCGGCGACGGTGAGGATCTGCCAGTCGTCGTTGACGATGCGGCCGTTCTTGATGACTTTAGACATTCGCGACCTTCCTGTGGGGCTGACGATCGGCATACACGCGCGTCTTGAACGGCTCGAGGCCGATACGGCGCACGGTGTCGATGAAGAGTTCGTCTTCGTGGCGTTCTTCGATGTAGGTTTCGATGATTTCCGAGATCACGTCGGGCATCTCGGCTCGCGCGAACGACGGCCCGATGACCTTGCCGATCGTCGCGTGGTTGCCCTGGCTGCCGCCGAGCGTGACCTGGTACCACTCCTCGCCGTTCTTATCGACGCCGAGGATGCCGATGTGGCCGACGTGGTGGTGGCCGCAGGCGTTCATGCAGCCGGAGATGTTGATCTCGATGTCGCCGATGTCGTGCAGGTAGTCGAGGTCGTCGAAACGCTCCTGGATCGCGGCGGCGATCGGGATCGACTTGGCGTTCGCGAGCGAGCAGAAATCGCCGCCCGGACAGCAGATGATGTCGGTGAGCAGCCCGATGTTGGGCGTCGCCAGACCCGCCTTGCGGGCGAGCTGCCAAAGCGTGTAGAGCTCGGACTTCCTGACGTCGGCGAGCACGAGGTTCTGTTCGTGCGTGACACGCGCTTCGCCGAAGCTGAAGCGGTCGGCCCAGTCGGCAACGAGGTCGAGCTGGTCGGAGGTGATGTCGCCGGGGGCGACGCCGGGCTTCTTCAGCGACAGCACGACCGAGGCGTAGCCGGGCTTCTTGTGTGCGCGGACGTTGCGCTTCACCCACGAGGCGAAGGCCAGGTCTTCGGCGATGTGGTGGTGGTAGCCGACGTCGTCGGCCGGCAGGGCCTCGTAGGCCGGGTCGTCGAAGAAGTCGGCGACGCGGTGCACTTCATCGACGGTGAGGGTGTTCGGGCCGTCCTTGACGTGCGCCCATTCCTCGCGCACCTGCCAGCGGAACTCGTCGATGCCGAGCGCGCTGACGAGGATCTTGATGCGCGCCTTGAAGCTGTTGTCGCGGCGGCCGTAGCGGTTATATACGCGCAGGATCGCTTCGCAGTAGGTGATGATGTGCTGCCACGGGATGAAGGCTTCGATCTCGCGGCCGATGATCGGGGTGCGGCCGAGGCCGCCGCCGACGAGGATGCGGAAACCGATCTCGCCCGCTTCGTTCTTCTTCAGGTCGAGGCCGATGTCGTGCACCTGAATCACCGCGCGGTCTTCCTTCGCGCCGTTCACGGCGATCTTGAACTTGCGCGGCAGGTAGGCGAATTCGGGGTGGAAGGTGGCCCACTGGCGCAGGATCTCGGCCCACGGGCGCGGGTCGATGAGCTCGTCGCCGGCGACGCCCGCGAAGGGGTCGGAGGTGAAGTTGCGGATGCAGTTGCCCGAGGTCTGGATCGAATGCAGCTGCACGGTCGCGAGTTCGGCGCAGATCTCCGGGATCACTTCCAGCGGCGCCCAGTTGAACTGCACGTTCTGGCGCGTCGTGAAATGCAGGTAGCCCTTGTCGTAGGTGCGCGCGAGGTAAGCGAGCTTGCGCAGCTGGCGGCTGGCGAGGTGGCCGTAGGGGATGGAGATCCGGTACATCGGCGCGTGGCGCTGGATGTACAGGCCGTTCTGCAGGCGCACGGGACGGAACTCGTCGTCGCTGAGCTCGCCGGCGAGGTGGCGGCGCATCTGGTCGCGGAACTGCGCGACGCGCTCATCCACGAGTTTCTGGTCATAGGCGTCGTATCGGTACATCGCGTCTCTCTCGTTGAATCCGTCTTGGTTCGGTCGCTGCTCAGTGGCTGATCAGTTTGGCGCCTACCAGCACCAGCATCGTCGCCAGGATCGGGCGCAAGACCCGGTCCGGCACTTTCGTCGAAATGTGGCTGCCGACCCAGATTCCGGGGAGCGAACCGATGATCAGGCTGCCCAGCAGGAACCAGTCGACGCTGCCGAGCATCCAGTGGCCGATGCCGGCGACCAGCGTCAGCGGCACCGCGTGGGCGATGTCCGAGCCGACGATGCGCAGCGCCGACATCCTCGGGTAGAGGAAGAACAGCGCGGTCACGCCCAGTGCGCCGGCACCGACCGACGAGATCGACACCAGCACGCCCAGCACCGCGCCGGTCAGCACGGTCAGGCGGGCGGTGCGCGCCGGGTTGGGCTCGCCGCCGAAGCGCTTGACCGCGTAGTCCTGGATCTGCTTGCGGAAGATGATCGCGACCGCCGTCAGCAGCAGCGCGATGCCCAGCGCCACCTTGATGAGTCCGGTGGCGCCGCCGATGCCGCCGGGCGCGAACTTGCCGACCAGCACCAGCGTCAGCGCAGCGGCCGGGATGCTACCGGTGGCGAGCCGCCTTGTCACGGCCCAGTCGACGGTGCCCTTCATGCCGTGGGCGAGGGTGCCGCCGGCCTTGGTGATCGAGGCATACAGCAGGTCGGTGCCGACCGCGACCGAGGGATGGATGCCGAACAGCAGCACGAGCAGCGGCGTCATCAGCGATCCGCCGCCGACGCCGGTCAATCCGACGATGGCGCCGACCGCGAACCCGGCGACTGTGTAGGCAAAGTCCATGAAACGTTCCCCTTGTATGGTGCGGTGCATCGTATGGTCGAAGCACAGGATCAAAAAGATGGTTTGCGTTAAACTTTAAGAAGTTTTGGTTATAAAGAGGTGGCGATGAACCTCCAGCAGCTGCGTTACATCCATGAAGTCGCGCGCCGTGGGCTGAACGTTTCCGAGGCTGCGGAGGCGCTGTTCACGTCCCAGCCGGGGGTGTCGAAGCAGATCCGGCAGTTCGAGGCGGAGCTGGGGGTCGATATCTTCGTGCGCCACGGCAAGCGCCTGGTGGACGTGACGGCGCCGGGGCGGCAGGTGCTGGCGATCGCCGAGCGCATGCTGCGCGACGCCGACAACCTGCGCCAGGTCGGCGACGAGTTCACGAACGAGATTGCGGGCGGGTTGTCGATCGCGACGACGCACACGCAGGCGCGCTACGTGCTGCCGCGCGTGATCCGCGACTTCATGCAGCGCTTCCCGCAGGTGAAGCTGTCGCTGCACCAGGGCAGCCCGCGCCAGGTGTGCGACATGGTGATGTCGGGCGAGGCGGACATCGCCATCGCGACCGAGGCGATCGCCGAGTACGACGAGCTGGTGATGCTGCCGTGCTACCAGTGGAATCGCTGCATCGTCGCGGCGCCGCGCCACCCGATCCTGAAGGAGCATCCGCTGACGCTGGAGGCGATCGCGCGCTATCCGGTGATCACCTACGACGACGCCTTCACCGGGCGCAGCCTGATCAACAAGGCCTTCCTCGGGCGCGGCTTGCGGCCGAACGTGGTGCTGACGGCGCTGGATTCGGACGTGATCAAGACCTACGTGGCGATGGATCTCGGCATCGGCATCGTCGCGCGCATGGCCTACGACCCTGCGACCGACAAGGCGCTGGGGATGGCGGACGCCGCGCATCTCTTCGAGTCGAGCACGACGCGCGTGGGACTGCGGCGCAATGCCTACCTGCGCGGCTATGTGTATGCGTTCATCGAACTCTTCGCGCCGCACCTGACGCGGCGCATGGTGGATGTGGCGCTGGCGGGCGGGGGCGAGGACTACGGGATGTAGTCGTCAGTCAGCAGGCGGTCGAGCAAGGCGGGATCGCCCGCTGCGAGCGCCAGCATCAGCGCGACGCGGGCCTGCGACGCGGGCAGTTCGCCCGCTGGACGGGTGCCGAGGCGCTCGTCCAGCGCCTTGCGCGCGACCGGCCCCATGCCGACGCGGGACGCGCGGACTACCGGAATCCCGCGTGCGACGGCACCGGCGACAGCGGTGTCCCATGCGGCGGGCAGGCTGCCGTTGCCGGGCAGGGCGAGCACGAGGCCGCGTGCGCCGTCCGCGATCATCAGGTCGATGAGCCCGGGCGGGGTGCCGGCGCCGACGTGGAGGACGTCGACACGCGGCAGCTCGTCGAGGTCGGGGGGCAGGGGAACAGGCCCCCGTTTCCTGAGCGGGGGCGGCGCGAAATAGCGCAGCGGATCGCTGCGGCCGATGGCGCCGGCGCAGCCGCCGGCGAAGGCGTCGAGACGGTGCGTATGGCACTTGCGCACGCCGAGGGCCGGGAATATGGCGTCGCCAAAGCTCACCAGCACGCCCCGGCCGGCGCTGTCCGGGTGGGCGGCGACGCAGGCGGCGCTGTAGAGGTTCATCGGGCCGTCGGCGGAGAGCGCAGTCGCGGGGCGCATCGCGGCGGTGAGGACCACGGGCTTCGCGCTCGCGAGCGTCAGATCGAGGAAGGCGGCCGTCTCTTCCAGCGTGTCGGTCCCGTGCGTGACGACGATGCCGTCGATCGCGGGGTCGTCGAGGAGCGCGCGGGCGCGGCGGCCGAGCGCGAGCCAGTGGGCGGGCACCATGTCCTTGCTGTCGAGATTGAACAGCTGCTCCGCGCGCATCTCTGCAACCCCTGCGAGTTGCGGCACGGCGGCAAGCAGCGCGCCGGCGCCGAGCGCGCCGGCGGTGTAGCCGGTGGTGTCGGTGGCCGATGCGGCGGCGCCGGCGATGGTGCCGCCGGTGGCGATGAGGGCGAGGATGGGCATGGGGACGTGCTCCGGTCAGGGATCAGCCGGGGCGGAACCCGGCGATGCGGCGCGCGCGTTCCTGCTCGAGCAGGCGGGTGGCGACGTCGCCGGGGACGCCCAGCGTTTCGAACACGGAACCGGCGAGCTGCAGGCCCGACTCCAGCGTTTCGGGGATCACGACGGTGGCGCCGGCGTCGCGCAGGGCCTGAGCATGGGATTCGTCGCGCGCACGGGCGGCGATGCGGATGTTGGGCGAGGTCGCGCGGATGCCTTTGACGGCATGCAGTGCGGCAGCGGTGCGGTCCATCGTCAGCACGACCGCGACGGCGCGTTCGAGGTGCAGGCGGCGCAGCAGTTCCGGGCGGCTCGCGTCGCCGAAATACACCGGGGCGTCCTCCGTGCGCATCTGCTTGACGAGCTTCGCGTCGGATTCCAGCGCGAGGTAGGGGATGCCCTGTTCGGACAACAGTTCGCCGATGAGCCGGCCGACGCGGCCGTAGCCGGCGATGATCACGTGGCCGCTGAGCTGTTCGAGCTGCCGGTCTTCCTCGAAGACGGGCTTGCCGACGCGCGCGTCGATGCTGTTGCCGAGCTTGCGGCCGAGCAGGGTGAGCGAGGGCGTGATGAGCATCGACAGGCCGACGACCAGCAGCATGAAGTGGCCGACCTGGGGATCGAGCAGGTCAAGTCCGAGCGCCATGCCGATGACGATGAAGGCGAACTCGCCGCCCTGGCCGAGCATGATGCCGCCTTCGGTCGCGCGGCCCCAAGACAGGCCGAAGAGGCGGAACAGCACGATCAGGATCAGCGCCTTGATCGCGAGCACGCCGATTACGGACAGCGGCAGCAGCAGCGGCTTGGCGAGGATTGCGCTGACGTCGATGCCCATGCCGACGGACATGAAAAACACGCCCATCAGCAGGCCCTTGAAGGGCTCGATGGTGACCTCGACCTCGTGGCGGAATTCGGTCTCGGCGATCAGCAGGCCTGCGAGCAGCGCCCCCATCTCCATCGACAGGCCGGCCAGCTGAGTGAGCACGGCGACGCCGAGGGCCGTCAGCAGCGTCACCGCCATGAAGGACTCCGACTGGCGGCTCGCGGCGATCTGGTGAAAGAGCGGGCGCACGACGCGGCTGCCGATGAAGTAGATCAGGCCGACGGTGATGACGCCCTTGAGTGCCGCGATGGCCATCAGCGCCGCGACGCTGTCCCCCGACTTCTGGCCCAGCACCGTGACCAGGACGAGCAGCGGCACGACGGCGAGATCCTGGAACAGCAGCACCGAGAAGGTCGCCTGGCCGAGCGGGGTGCCGAGCTCGCGGCGCTGCGTGAGCAGCTGCATGACGACGGCGGTCGAGGAGAAGGACAGCACCACGCCGAGCACGACGGACGATTCGATGCTGTTGCCGAACGCGTAGGCGATGCCGCCGATCGTGAGCGCCGACAGGCCGACCTGCAGGTGCCCCAGCCCGAACACCAGGCGGCGCATCGCCCACAGGCGGTCGACGGACATCTCCAGCCCGATCATGAACATCAGGAAGATCACGCCGAATTCGGCGAAGACGGCGACGTCCTCCTGGCGCGAGAAGGTCAGGTAGCGCAGCCACGGCGAGCTGTCGGTGTACTGGCCGAGGCCGAAGGGGCCGACGATCATTCCGACCGTGAGGAAGCCGAGCACCGGATTGATGCTGCGCCGCTGCAGCAACGGGATCAGCACGCCGGCGAGCGCGAGGAAGAGGATGACTTCGTGAAGGAAGGCGGGTGCGTCGTGCGCGTCCATTACCGGATCTTGTCTTGTCGTATGCCGTAAGTGTATCGGATCGGTGCGCCCCCAGAACCTGCGGACAACACTGCCTGCGGAGCGCGCGCCGCGCCGGGCTTACGGACTGGAGTCTTCCAGCTGCGCTTCCTCGCGTTCCTGCTGCTGCAGGGCCCACATGCGGGCGTAGTCGGCGCCGCGCGCAAGCAGGACGGCATGCGTGCCGCGCTCGACGATGCGGCCCTGGTCGAGCACGATGATCTCGTCGGCGTTCATGATGGTGGAGAGGCGGTGCGCGATCACGAGCGCGGTGCGTCCTTCGGCGGCGAGGTCGAGCTGCGCCTGGATCGCCTGCTCGGTCTTGGAATCGAGCGCCGAGGTGGCCTCGTCGAAGATCAGGATCGCCGGGTTCTTCAGCAGCGCGCGCGCGATGGCGACGCGCTGCTTCTCGCCGCCGGAGAGCTTCAGCCCGCGCTCGCCGACGCGCGTCTCCCAGCCGTCGGGCAGGCGCGCGATGAAGTCGATGAGCTGGGCGGCGCGCGCGGCGGCCTCGACTTCGGCGCGGCTTGCGTCGGGGCGGCCGTACTGGATGTTGTAGAACAGCGTGTCGTTGAACAGCACCGTGTCCTGCGGCACGATGCCGATCGCCTGGCGCAGGCTCGCCTGCGTGAGCGCGCGCAGGTCGTGGCCGTTCACGCGGATCGCGCCCTGCTGGACGTCGTAGAAGCGGTACAGCAGGCGGGCGAGCGTCGACTTGCCCGAGCCCGAATGGCCGACGACGGCGACGGTGCGCCCGGCCGGAATCGCGAAGTCGACATCGTGCAGGATGGTGCGCTTCGGGTCGTAGGCGAAGCCGACATGCTCGAAGTACACGCTCGCGGGGCCGGGCGGCAGCGCGAGCGCGTCAGGGGCGTCGGCGACCTCGCGGTGCTGGTGCATCAGGCCGAACATGCGCTCGATGTCGGTGAGCGACTGGCGCAGCTCGCGGTACAGCACGCCGAGGAAGTTGAGCGGGATGTAGAGCTGGATCAGGAAGGCGTTGACCAGCACGATGTCGCCGATCGTCATCGCACCGCTTGCCACGCGGCTGGCCGCCTGCCACATCATCGCCGTGACGCCGACGGCGATGATCGCGGCCTGGCCGATGTTGAGCGCCGACAGCGACATCTGGTTGGTGACCTGGGCGTTGGTCCACTTCTGCATCTGCTCGTCGTAGCGGCGCGCCTCGAAGTCCTCGTTGTTGAAGTACTTGACGGTCTCGAAGTTGATCAGGCTGTCGATCGCGCGCGCGTTGGCGGCCGAGTCGAGCTCGTTGGCGTGGCGGCGCAGCGCGGTGCGCCAGTTGGTGACGCGGACCGTGAAGAAGATGTAGAGCACCAGCGTGCCGAGCGTGATCAGCGCGAACACCGCGTCGTACTGCACGAGCAGGATGCCGACGACCAGCCCGATCTCGATCAGGGTCGGCAGGATCGAGTACAGCGTGTAGCTGATCAGCGAGCCGATCGAGCGCGTGCCGCGTTCGATGTCGCGCGTGAGCCCGCCGGTCTGGCGTTCGAGGTGAAAGCGCAGCGACAGCGCGTGCAGGTGGCGGAAGACGCGTAGCGCGATCTCGCGCACGGCCTGCTGCGTGACGCGCGCGAACACGATCTCGCGCAACTCGGTGAATAGCGAGGTGGAGAAGCGCAGCACGCCGTAGGCGAGCAGCAGCGCCGCGGGCACGACGATGAAGGCCTGCTCGGTGGTGAGCGCGAGCCGGTCGATGAGCTGCTTGAAGATCAGGGGCACCGTGACGTTCGCGCCCTTGGCGGCGACGAGGCAGGACAGCGCGAACAGGACGCGGACCTTGTAGGCCCAGATGTACGGGAACAGGCTCTTGATCGTCTGCCAGTCGTGGCGTTCGGTCGGCTCGGGGCCGGGCAGGGCGGTGGCGGGTGCGCGTCTCATCAGGCAATTCTAACGTGCGGGCGCTACCATTTCGCCTTTCGCCCGCCCCGTCCGGGGCGCGGCAGACGATTCGGGATGGCGGAACGATGGAGAGCGGTTCGGCAGGGATGCTGGTCTGGTTGGTCGCGGTGCTGGGTGGCGTGCTCGCAGGCGCCCTGCTGGTGTGGCTGCTGCTGCGCGGGCGGGCGGCCGAGGCGGCGGCGCTGGCGGTCGAGCAGGGGCGCGCGGAGGTGCGCGTCGAGCTGGCGGCGGCGATCGAACGGGCCTCGCGCGTCGCGGGGCTGGAACAGCAGCTCGCGGCGACGGCCGCACAGCTGAGCGCGGCGCGCAGTCGGCTTGCCGAACTCGATGCCCGTCTCGAAGCCGAACGCCGCGCGGCCGACGACAAGCTCGCGATGCTGAGCGCGGCGCGCGAGAGCCTCGCCGACCAGTTCAAAAGCCTCGCCAACGACATCCTCGAGGAGAAGGCGAAGCGCTTCACCGAGCAGAATCGGACCAACCTCGGCCAGCTCCTCGATCCGCTGCGTGTGAAGCTGCAGGAGTTCCAGGGCAAGGTCGAGCAGGTCTATGTGCAGGAAGGCAAGGACCGCAGCGCGCTCGCCGAGCAGGTGCGCCAGCTGATGGAGCTGAACCGGTCGCTCAGCCAGGACGCGAAGAACCTCACGCGCGCGTTGAAGGGTTCGAGCAAGACGCAGGGCAACTGGGGCGAGCTGATCCTCGAGCGCGTGCTGGAGGCTTCTGGCCTGCGGAAGGGCGAGGAGTACGACGTGCAGGAGAGCCACACGCGCGACGACGGCTCGCGCGCGCAGCCCGACGTCGTGATCCATCTGCCGGAAGACCGCCATCTGGTCGTCGACGCGAAGGTGTCGCTGACGGCCTACGAGGAGTATGTGAGCGCCGAGGACGAGGGCGAGCGCCAAACGTGGACCAGGCGCCATCTCGATTCGGTGCGCGGCCACATCAAGGGCCTGTCGGAGCGCAACTACCAGGATCTGTACGGCTTGAAGTCGCTCGACTTCGTGCTGATGTTCGTGCCGGTCGAGCCCGCCTTCATGCTTGCGGTGACGCACGACCGCGAGCTCTTCATGGACGCGTGGCAGAAGAACGTGCTGCTCGTGAGTCCGTCGACGCTGCTGTTCGTCGTGCGCACCGTCGCCCACCTGTGGCGCCAGGAGGCGCAGAGCCGCAACGCGCAGGACATCGCCAAGCGCGGGGCGGAGCTGTACGACAAGCTCGTCGGCTTCGTCGAGGATCTGGAATCGGTCGGCAACCGCATCGAGCAGGCGCAGAAGGCCTATCACGCCGCGCACAACAAGCTCGCGAGCGGGCGCGGCAACGTGATCCGGCAGGCGGAGATGCTGAAGCAGCTGGGAGTGAAGCCGGCGAAGGAGTTGCCGGCGGGGATGGTGGAGGCGGCGATGGATGGCGATGAGGCCGCCGCGCCGGTCGCCGGGGCTCAGGAAGCGGTCGCGGCGCGGTAGACGCGCGCCTCCCACGGCGCGAGGCTCAGCACGTGGCGCGGACCGTGCGGTGCGACCGGACCGTTCGCGAGCAGCAAGCCGCCGGAGTCGAGCGCGAATCCGGCGTGGCGGAAAGTCGCAGGACGGCCGCTCAGGTTGCACATCACGGCGATGCGTTCGCTGCCCTCGCCGCGGGTGTAGGCGTAGATCCGCGTGCTGCGCATGGCGAGTTCGGTGTAGCGGCCGTGGATCAGCACCGGCTCGCGCCGGCGCAGCGCGATCAGGGCGCGGTAGTGGTTGAGCACCGAAGTCTCGTCGGCCTGCTGGAGCGCGACGTTGAGGCGGCGAGCGTCCTGGTGCGCCGCGAGCCACGGCGTGCCGGTCGTGAAGCCGCCGTGCGGACCGTCGTCCCAGGGCATGGGCGTGCGCGAGGTGTCGCGGCCGGTGCGGCGCATCTCGTCGAGGATCGCGTCCTCGCTCATCCCCGATGCGCGCATCTCGGCGATGCGGTTGTGCGCGAAGCTGTCCTGGAAGTCGGCGAGGCTCGCGAATCCGGCGTTGGCGAGGCCCAGTTCCTGCCCTTGGTAGATGAAGGGCGTGCCCTCCATCAGGAAGTACATCGTCGCGAGCGCGGTGGCGCTCTCGCGCGGGTGGCGCTGCGGGTCGCCCCAGCGCGAGGCGACGCGCGGCAGGTCGTGGTTCTCCAGATACAGCGCGTTCCAGCCGCGCCCGTGCAGCGCGCGTTGCCAGCGGCCGAGGATGCGCCTGAGCGCCATGACGTCGAGCGCCGCCTGCGGGGCGTTCGACCACAGGTGCCAGTGCTCGAACTGCAGGATCATCGACAGGCGCCCGCGCGTCGCCCCGACCCATTCCTCCGCGGCGTCGGGACCGATGCCGTTGGCCTCGCCGACGGTCATCGCGTCGCGGCCGGCGAGCGTCGCGCGGATGAGCTCGTCGACGTAGTCGAGGATGCCGGCGACGTTCATGTGGTACGGGTAGGCGGCGACCTGCGCGAGGCCCTGCGGGTTGGGCATGTCGGGCAGCCCCGGCGCCTTCCTGATATGCGTGATCGCGTCGATGCGGAAGCCGTCCACGCCCGTGTCCAGCCACCAGCGCATCATCGCGTGGATCGCCGCGCGCACCGCGGGGTTCTCCCAGTCGAGGTCGGGCTGGCGGCGGGTGAAGAGATGCAGGTACCACTGGTCCGTCGCGGCGTCGTGTTCCCACGCCGGGCCGCGGAAGATGCTTTCCCAGTTGTTCGGCGGGCCGCCGTTGCGGCCGTCGCGCCAGATGTACCAGTCGCGCTTCGGGTTGTCGCGCGAGCTGCGCGACTCGACGAACCACGGGTGTTCGTCGCTGGTGTGGTTGATGACGAGGTCGAGGATCACGCGCATGCCGCGCCGGTGCGCGGCGGCGAGCAGGCGCTCGAAGTCGGCCATGGTGCCGAACTCGGCCATGATCGCGCAGTAGTCCGAGATGTCGTAGCCGTTGTCGTCGTTGGGCGAGCGGTAGATCGGGCACAGCCACAGCACGTCCACGCCCAGCCATGCGAGGTAGTCGAGCCGCGCGAGGATGCCCGGCAGGTCGCCGACGCCGTCGCCGTCCGTGTCCATGAAGCTGCGCGGGTAGATCTGGTAGACGACTGCCTGTTGCCACCATCTGCTTTTCATGGCGCCCCCTGCATCGTGCATGCCGCCAGTCTGCCGCAGCGGCGCGAACATCTCCGTGCAATATGGCAAGGAAGGTCCGTGCTTTCAGCGCTACAGTGAATGGCGACATCGTGGGGCGGCAATGCCGTTTTCGGTGCAGCCGCGATCGAAGCGGGATGCGGACCACGACACAGGGAGGCGGGATCATGAATGCGACGAGTCCGAAACTGCGCGGCGTGAATCTCGGCAGCTGGCTGCTGCTGGAAAAATGGATGGTCCCGAGCCTGTTCGAGGGGCTGGAGGCGACCGACGAGACGACCTTCTGCGCCGAACTGGGTCCGGCCGCCGCAGAGCGCCTGCGCGGGCACTGGAACCGCTGGGTCACGCGCGAGGACTTCGCGTGGCTCGCCGAGCGCGGCCTCAACGCCGTGCGCATTCCCTACGGGCACTGGATCTTCGGTCCCGATTACCCCTGGCACCGCGCCTACGGCGAGCATCGCCATCCCTTCGTCGAGGGCGGCATCGACGTGCTCGACCGGGCGATGGACTGGGCGCAGGAGTTCGGCCTGCGCGTGATGCTGGACCTGCATGCGGCGCCCGGCTGCCAGAACGGCTTCGACAACGGCGGCATCATGGGCGTGTGCGAATGGCACACGCAGCCGGAGTACCTCGAGCACGCGCTGTCGGTGCTCGAACGCATCGCCGAGCGCTATCGCAACCACCCCGCGCTGCACGCGATCGAATGCCTCAACGAGCCGCGCTGGGACGTGCCCACCGATTACCTGAAGTCCTTCTATCTGGCCGCGTACGAACGCATCCGCAGGCACTGCCCGGCCGAGCGCGTCGCGGTGGTGTTCCATGACGGTTTCCGCTCCTTCCGCGAGTACGTCGGCTTCATGCAGGCGCCCGAGTACCGCAACGTGATCTTCGACCTGCACCGCTACCAGTGCTTCGACCGCCGCGACATCGACTCGGACATCTTCGCCCACATGGCGAAGGCCGGTGGCGAGTGGCGCGACGAGGCGGATGCGATCAACGCCGAACTGGGCCTGCCGGCGGTGTGCGGGGAATGGAGCCTGGGGCTGGACCTGCGCGTCGTCTCGTTGTGGGCCGAGGGGCCGTTCAATCATGCGCTCGAGCACATGGACGAGTTCCAGCAGCATGTCGCGAACCGCGGCTACGCGGCGTCGCAGCTGCTCGCGTTCGAGAAGTATCTCGGCTGGTTCTTCTGGAGCTACAAGACCGAGACGACGCCGGCGTGGTGCTTCCGCGACTGCGTCGAGCGCGGCTGGCTACCGTCCGATTTCCGCTGAACCGGCGAGGGGAGCGGGGCTCGCGGCCGGCGCGGTCGTGTCGGCCCGTTCCTCGCTGCCGGTCTTCACGCCGGGCGTGCCGATGCGGTGCAGTTCCAGCCTGCGGTGGAAGAGACGCTCCAGGCCGCCGTGGCGCATCACCGACAGCACCGTCATGTCGGGCATCTCGTGATGCAGCATCTCCATGATGCCGGCCTCGCCCTTGGAGTCGAAGGCGTCGGTCGTGTCCTCGAGGAACACCCACGCGGGCCGCTGCAGGAACAGTCGCGCCGTGCTCAGGCGCTGTTGCGCACGCAGCGGCAATACGTGGTTCCAGTCGTCGGATTCGTCGAGGCGCGGTGCGAGCCAGTCGATGCCCGCGCATTCGAGCGCGCGGTGCAGCTCCGGCGTTGCGTAGCGCTCGGGCGGGTGCGGGTAGCACAGCACTGCGCGCAGCGTGCCGGTCGGCAGGAAGG
The DNA here is from genome assembly GCF_900156155.1 of Aromatoleum tolulyticum. Classification (GTDB taxonomy): domain Bacteria; phylum Pseudomonadota; class Gammaproteobacteria; order Burkholderiales; family Rhodocyclaceae; genus Aromatoleum; species Aromatoleum tolulyticum. The sequence goes on along the minus strand of NZ_FTMD01000001.1, from coordinate 168,846 downwards.
GACGCTGCGGCAGGAACACCATCTCCTGGCCTTCGGGCAGGCAGATTTCGCCGCTGCCCCACGGCCACAGGCCGGCCACGGCCTTGAACAGCGCGAGCGTCACGTGCGAGTCGCCGACGATCAGGATGCGCTCGCCGCGCCGCACGTGCAGGTCCAGTCCGCGGATCAGCGGCTCGCCGGCCGGGGTTTCCAGCGACAGGCCGCGCAGGTGCAGCTCGGGCCGCGTCGACCGGTCGATCTTGATGCGCGCGGGCTCGCCCTCGCTGTCGATGACGTCGAGCCGGAGCATGTCGTCGTGCAGGCTCACGACGCGGCCCGCCGATGTGCGCCACATGGCGATCTCGCCCAGCTTGTCGATCGGCCACGACAGTGCCGAGGCCAGCCGCTCGAAGGCCTGCGCGGCCTGCATCAGGCCGCCCAGCGTCAGCACGCCGGCGATGAACTGCGGTGCCGCGACGAGGATGGGGAAGATCGGCATGAGGTTGCCGTAGGCGGTCGAGAACGACACGATGCCGAGGTAGGCGAAGGTCTGCCGGTTCCAGCCGCGCGCGACGTCGCCGAAGAGCTGCACGGCGCTGCGCCGCTCCATGCGTTCGCCGTGCGTCAGTGCGATCGCCTCGGCGTTCTCGCGCGCCCGCGCGAGGCTGAAGCGCAGGTTGGCCTCCACGCTCTGCAGCCGGTTCGTCGCGCGCACGAGCGGGCGGCCCAGCAGGTAGCCGATCGCCGCGCCGCCGCCCGCATAGGCGAAGGCCAGCATCACCATGTAGCCGGGCACCTCCAGTTCGCTGCCGGGAATCGGCGTGCTGCCCGAGATTTCGGTGAGAATCGCGATGAAGCCCCAGCCGACGAGCAGCGAATAGGTCAGCGAATGTGCCAGGCTGATGGCCGCCTCGGTGGAGATACGGATGTCCTCGGCAATGCGCTGGTCGGGGTTGTCGTGCTCGCCTTTCAGGAACTGCAGGCGGTAATGGCGCGAGCGCGTCATCCACTGGTCGACCAGGTTCGCCGTGAGCCAGCGCCGCCAGTCAAGTTGCAGCCAGCGCTTGATCTGCATGTGCAGCGCAGTGATGGCCATCGTCAACACAAGTATCAGCGCAAAGACGAGGATCTGCTGCAGCAGCGCATCCAGCGAGCGCGCTTCCAGCGCGTCGAAGAAGGCGCGGTTCCAGTAGCTCGTCCACATCACCAGCGCGACCTGGCTCACCGTCAGCGCAAAGAGCAGCAGCGTGGCGGCGCCGATCTTCCAGCGGTGTTCGGACTTCCAGTAGGGCAGCGCGAGACGTGCGAACCGACGCACCGCGTGGCTCGGCGCGGTGGGCCGGGGTTCCGGCGGCAGCTCGGCGGGGACCATCAGCCGCCCCTCTCCGGACTCGGCGACGCCGGGCTTGATGCGCCGGCGACTTTGCCGCCGCGACGCGCGCCCAGGCCCGTGCACGGGCGGCGCCCTGCCGCTTCGCCGGCAAGCATCGCTGCAACGATCATCTGGCCGCCCCCGTCACGTGAAAATAGTGCTGCAATGCCTAGACTATCTCAATCGGGCGCAAGAGAACCGTGATCTAAGTAGCAGGCGCCCGGAGTGCCCGCCGCCACGGGGTCGCTCGCAGGTTCGTCGCGGAGGTGAACATGCAGCTCAGGGTGATGTCCTTCAATATCCGCTGTGCCTCGGCCCCCGACGCAGAGCACGCTTGGGCGCAGCGCAAGGGGCTCGTGATCGAGCGCATCCGTGCCTTCGACCCCGACCTGCTGGGGCTGCAGGAATGCCGTGACGACGAGCAGGCGGCCTTCGTGCGTGCGGCCTTGCCGGATTACGAATTCGTCGGCGTGCATCGTCTCGGCGAAGGCGATTCGGCGATCGAGATGGCGCCGCTGCTATACCGGCGCGCCGCTCTTGCGGAGATCGCGCGCGGCCATTTCTGGCTCGCCGACGAGCCGGACACGCCCGGGCGCCAGTCCTGGGGGGCGGCCTATCCGCGCACCGCGAGCTGGGTGAGGCTGCAGCCGGGAGAGCCCGGTGCCCCGCCTGTGGTTTTCCTGAACACCCATTTCGACTACCAGGGCACGGCGCGCGAAGAGTCGGCACGTCTGCTGCGACGCTGGGTGCAGGCGCTTCCGCGGGACGAGGGCGTCGTCGTCACGGGCGATTTCAACGCCGAGCGCGACTCGGAAACTTTCCGCGAACTCACCGCCAGTGGCGCCCTGCGCGAGGTGCTGCAGGAAGCGGGTGCGGCGATCGGCACCTATCACGACTACGGCCGTGCGCCCGTGCGCGAGGCGATCGACTGGATCCTCGCGTCGCCGCACCTTCGCACCGAAGCGGCCGGCGCCGACACCTGGGGCGCGGGCCGGCGCTATCCGTCCGACCACTTCCCGGTCACGGCGCGGCTCGCGTTCAGCCAGCCCGTGGGCGGAGCTAGCCGGCGATGATCTGCATCGACGCGCTGTCGTGCAACCAGGTGTCGTCGAAGAACGTCACCTCGCCGCTGGCCAGGTCGTGTTTGCCGCCGATGATGCCCACCTTGCCGGCGGCGATCATGTGCTCGAGGATGTAGCTGCGGTTGACGATCGCCCGCACCGAGCGGCGCACGTTGAGGTCGGCCACGTTCTCGACGAATGCGGCGTTCTTCGAGTTGCGCTTCGCCGGATCCGGGGTCTGGCGCTCTTCGTACACGGCCGGCTGGATCTTCGACAGCAGCTCGGTCAGGTTGCCAAGCTCCACGTGGTCGCACGCGCCCTTGATTGCGCCGCACGAGGAGTGCCCGAGCACCACGATCAGTTTCGATCCGGCCACGTGGCAGGCGAATTCGAGGCTGCCGATGATGTCGGTGTTGATCACGTTGCCGGCGATGCGCACGGAGAAGATGTCGCCGAGGCCCTGGTCGAAGATGAGCTCGGCCGACGTGCGGCTGTCGATGCAGCTGACGACGGTGGCGAACGGCCACTGGCCGTCGCGCGTCGCGTTGGCTTGCTGCAACAGGTCGCGGCTCATGCGCAGGTTGTTGACGAAGCGGGCGTTGCCTTCCCTGAGGAACTGCAGCGCAAGTGCGGGGGTGACTGTGGCCTGGGTTTCGGACGTATGCGTTTTCATCGAGGGGTGCGCCTCACCTTCAGACAATTGACGTTGGCCGCGATGTTACCGAGGGGTGAAAATAATAAATAATCGATATTCATGATGATGAGCATCGATAAAACTCTATGAACGCCACCTTCCGCCAGCTGCGCCTCTTCCTTGCCCTCGCCGACCACGGCAGCGTCACCGCCGCCGCCGAGGCCTGTCACGTCACGCAGCCCACCGTGTCGATGCAGCTGCGCGAGCTTGCCGATGCCGTCGGCCTGCCCCTCTACGAACAGATCGGCAAGCGCCTCTACCTCACCGCGGCGGGCGAGGCGCTCGCGGAAACCGCACGGGCGATGCTCAACGAATGGCTCGCGTTCGAGCAGGCGATCGACGCGATGAAAGGCCTGGAGCGCGGCCGGCTGCGCGTCGCGCTGGTGAGCACCGCGAAGTACTTCGTGCCGCGCCTGCTGGGCAGTTTCTGCGCCGAGCACCCCAACATCGACATCGCGCTCGAAGTGCTCAACCGCGACGGCGTCGTCGCCCGCCTGCGCGAAAACCGCGACGATCTCTACATCATGTCGATGCCGCCCGAGAACCTGGACCTCGAACGGCACGCCTTCCTGCCCAACCCGCTCGTCGTGATCGCCCCTGAAGGGCACCGCTTGGCGGGGCAGGTGCTCGAACTCGGGGACCTCGCCGCCGAGCGCTTCATCCTGCGCGAACGCGGCTCCGGCACGCGCCTCGCGTGCGATGCGCATTTCGCGCGCAACGCCTTCGTGCCGAAAGTTCGCCTCGAACTCGGCAGCAACGAGGCGATCAAGCAGGCGGTCGCGGGGGGCCTCGGCCTCGCGGTGATCTCGCGTCACGCCCTGGCGGCGCGGCCCGCGGACGACCAGCTCGCGATCCTCGATGTCGCGGGTTTCCCGCTGCAGTCCAGCTGGTTCACGCTGCATCCGCGCGGCAAGCGCCTCTCGCCGGTCGCGACGGTGTTCCTGCAGCACCTCGAACGCACGGCGCGCGAGTGGAGCGAGCGCCGCGGCATGCCCCGGCAGCCCGACTGAAGCGGGACTGCAGCGCCCTGCAACGGGCGCTCCCTGCCGCCACGGGATCGTTGGTAGCTATCAAATGAAACCTCATCCGACGCGGCTTGCGAACCCGCGTGGTTGTTGAGGGAGCCTGCGGGCAGGAGAATTTCCTGGTAAGTGAAAGTTGAGCTGTTGGGGAGGAGATGGACGTCGCCGGTGCGAATAAGAGCTGAGCTGGGCGCCCGTTCCACCTGTCTTCTCAACGGGCGCCCGGAGCCGGCCAGCTAGTGAACCTGGAGGTGATTTAAGGTGTGGTTCAGGGCGTCGCTCCCCGCGTTGGCCGGGAACGCGTAGCGTTGCCAAGTCGGACTTGCCCTGCGATATTTGCTCGATTCATGAGGAATGCCATGCACGTTGTCAGTATGTCCCAGGCCAAGTCCGAGCTTTCACGCTTGGTAAAGAGCATCGAGCGGGGGCGGGAACGCGAAATCGTGATTGCCCGAAATGGACGAGCGGTGGCGAAGTTGGTGCCCGTCGATGCGGCGCCGCCCGGAAGGCGTATCGGCGTGGCCAAGGGCGTGTTTGTCGTGCCAGACGAAATCGATGCGCACGGTGCGGAAGTGGCTCGCCAGTTTATGGACGCCGGGAAATCGTGAATCTGCTGCTCGATACCCTCGCACGGGCACATCCCTCAAGCCCATCCCCTCTCGTCAAGTGCCGGGGGCGACATTGGCTACGTCGCCGCATCGCCATCCACTGGCATCTGAAGTCCTGAAGCCGCACTGCAATGCTGGTCGGTTCCTCTGCATTGGTGACTTGCCGATGTTGCCTGAATTGCCTGTGTCGCCTATCTTGAATGCATTGATTTGTTGCTGAGGAGGCGCCTTGAAAGGAGGGAGTAGTCAGTCGTTCCGAGCAATTGCCGAAAGGCCATCTTCGGCATCCATCGAGTCGCGAGTTGTCGACTGTCTGCGACGAAGCCGTGTGTCCCTTCCGGATGATGTAATGCAGGCGGTCGCCAGCGCGTTTCGCAACGAGTTCGCGGTGGAGCTTGAACTTGTCGAGTGCGTTGAAAAGCTGGCGTGGCGGGGCGGAGCACAGGAAGTGCGGATTCTTGACCAGCCATTCGTGCTCGCGGTCAGGGGCGTTGTCGACGGTAGCAGGGCCGTGTTGAAGTCGGAAGGGAATGACGATGAAGGGATGGATGAGGACGTGTTGCGTCTTGAGCGCAAACTCCTCCGTCAAGGCCTTCGCGAGCAGCGAACTCGCCTGAAGTCGCCGGAGATGCTCACGCTTCAGCAAGCCGCCGAGCTCAGCGGGATTCCCGTCCGGACGCTTACCCATATGCGTATCTTGGGTCGCGTCTTGGCGCTCGCGGCAGCGGGCGCGCAGCGCGGTTTTCGGTACCCGGCATGGCAGTTCGATGCGGTGATACTGGAGGCGATGACCGGTGTGCTCGCGGCCTTTGGTCGGGATGGTGCTTGGCAGGCATTCGACTTTCTGACCCGCCCGGAGCCTCTACTGCGTGGTGAAGTTCCCCTCGACCTACTTCGGGCAGGCCGCAAAGGTGAGGTGGAGCGCATCGTGGGTGCCGTCGTGTCCCTGGAGCAGGGCTCCTACTGATTTCTGACCCGTCCGGAGCCCTTGCTTCACGAACAGTCGATTGCGCCCCCGGCATCTTGCCTGCTGAGTTGTACGGGTTTCTTCTTGGTGACCTCGTAGGTCGCGCACCCCTCTTCCTTCACCATCACCCCGGAACACGGAAGCACGACGAGTACGTCGAGTACATCGAGTACGCGAGCACCGCGTTGATGGCGCAAAGCTTTGTTTATTTGCGATAAATTTCATATAAATGCGCGGAATCGTGCAAATACATAAAGAGCAATTGGATGTTTATCGTGAATTTTGACGCTACGTCACTAGACGATTGGGGTACTGGAATCATGTTGATATCGTGCTCATCAAATCATTGTACGTGGATACGCGAAGGGCAATACTTGTCGCCGTAAACACATTGCAAGGAGAGGCATGATGGCTAACCAGAAGCAGGCCGCGACGAAGCGGCTCAAGATGTCGGAGCGGGCCCAGCAGCAACTGGACCTGCACTTTCCCGAGTTCCCTCCTCAATGGCTTTGGCGGCGCAAGACCAATGACGGCTTTACAACTCTGCCGCGGACCTTGCCCTTGGTGATGCAAGCGGTGGATGCCCAGAGTAAGGGGCAGCCGGCCGGCCACACCCTGTTTTGCCTCTGGGCGCGTTCACCTGACAACCCTCTGGTGACCATTGAGAACCCCGCGACCTTTGCGAGCGAAGCAGGGTTTGACGGTGAGCGGGCAGTTGATACTTGGCGTCGGCGCATGAAGCGGCTTCATACGTTGAAGCTCATCGCGCCGAAGCGTGGGCCGTCCGGCGACTTCCACTACGTCTTGTTGTTGAATCCGAACGTTGCGATGGAGGACATGCGTCGTAACGGGCTCATACAAGATGGTCTGTACGCGCGCTTTATCGACCGTCTTGCCGAGGTGGGCGGATATGGAGAACTGGATGCAATACGCGCCTTCTGGCAGGACCAGCAGCTTGCCCAAACTGCCGTGATGGCTACGGCGGAGGCTCAAGCTCAATCTGCGGTTGGGCAAGCAATCACGCTGAATGCCCCCCCTCCGCCCCCTGCGAGCGGTTCTGGGGCGTCGGATAGGTCTACGCCTGCGAGCGCCGCGAGGGGGTGACCATGGCTGGCATCAATCCGAGTCCGAAACTGGGTAAAGCTAGGGAGCGAAGCCCGTATTGGGCGTTTAGGAGCGACCGTGACCGCCTTTGGGCGCTTATCTCGCGGGACGTGCGAGTGGTGCTTATAGCTGTCCTCGTGGCTGTAGGTTCGCCGTCGGCGGCATCGTCTTTGTCGCAGGTATGGGCATTCAATGCGCAGCGCGCGCCGCGAGCAGCAACTCCTCAACTTCAGCCCATCGACCGTCCTTCTGCATGCGCTGATACGTTGCCTGAACAATGGGAAGATTCAATTCCTCATAATCAAGCTTGCGCCATGCCACGCCTGTCCCGAACTTAATCAGGATGAAGTCGACGATGCGTCGCAGGTCAAATCGTGCGCCACTCCGCGGCTTAAGCTTGGCAGTGAGACTTGCCCATTCGTCGTCGGACAGGGGCCATTCGGCCCCACGCGGCGGAATAGTATTCGCGGGTTTATGTGCCACCTTCCAGTCCACGGCGGCGCTGTCGTGGAAGGCAAGGTGCTTCGGGTGCCCCTCGGCGAAGGCAAACGGGGCGTCGTTCGCGGTGGCGGACATGACCACCAACTCGACGACGAGGTGTTTGCCGCGCCACGGTACGCTGTGGAGGGTCATGGTCAGTGAGGCCAAGGGCAGAAAAAGGTCGAGGTAGCCTGCATTCGCGAAGGCGTAGACGCTGTCCCACATCGCCCTGGCGCTCGGGAAGCAGTGCATCCAAGAGTAGCAGGCGAGGAGTCCCTCGGACGTGCGCTGGCGGGCGCCGAAAACGCGGTATTCGGGTAGATGCAGACCGACGCCGGGGCGGTCGCTGCCGAGCAAGGGCGTGGAGAACGACTCGAGACCCTGCGGCCGGAACAGGAACGCGTGAATATGCTGGATAGGCCGCGCGAGCGCAGCGATGAGCGTCGCCGCGGGAATGAGATATTGCTTGCCGTCGGCCTCAACCTCGAACACCGCATGACGGGAGTTCGGCTTGTGCTTCTCGATTCCGAGCCAGTCCCAGAACGGGGCGGCAGTCCCCCGGCCCCAAGTGGCGCAGTCCGTCGTTACCCGGGTGCGTTTCGTTCCGGCGGTTTTCGTCGCTAACGCAAGGTCGGCAAGGGGGCGGTGGGTGCGTGCGCCATCCGTGTAAACGGCTTCGAGCGCAAAGCCCGATTCGGTACGGGCAATTCCTTCAATCCAGAACATGGGTAGAACCAGCTACGCGGGTCTACGTATAGCGTTCCGGTACTCATTTTCGAGGTGCGTTCAGAAGAAAATTTCGAGCTGCGTGGCGCCACCGGCCTTGGCCAGGTGCCGTGCTGCGACAACGGAAAGAATCCGAAGGGTGGTGGGTGGCCATGTCGAGGTCAGGTCGCTGGTACATCCCACGTGGCGCAGGAGGACCGGCCCGAATACCCGGTGCAATTCGTCGGCCGGCAGGATGGCGGCGGGTAGTCCCCGGCGTTCTTTCAGCGCGCTAGCGGACCATCGGGCAATCTGATGTTCGAGACGCCAGGAGATAGGCATTCTGAGCGGCTGGCCGGTCAGTTCGTCGGGGAGCTCCCCCCGAATCCAGTAGCTGACTGCCCGGTGGATGGGGGCACGCACAAGCCTCCCGGGCGCCACATGAAGGAGTGCCGTCCCGTGGAGGTGGCACGTCGTCACGCCGGGCAGGAGATGACTCCGATGCCAATACGGTTCGCCATAGGCCGCCAGGTCGTGGCGCAAGCAGACCTCGCACCAGTGGCGTCCAATCTTCCCGAGTAGGGGCGATTCGTGTACTTCCCGCCCGAGGGTTAGGGCGTTGAGGACGCGGCGGGACACGGCCGGAGGCAATCCCGCGACGCCGTAAGGTACGAGCGAATGCGACCAGAGCAAATCGCGCGGCGACATTCCCGTGAGGGTTGAAGCCGGGAGCAGGAGGTTTCGGTAGCTGCCGAGCGCCGTGCCCCGCGGCGCCCCGAAGCAATGCTGCGCGATGCTCCATTGGGTTAGACCCAGTTGGCGGCCGGCCCGCGTCAGAATACTGCCGAGCTCTTCGTCAGGATAGGGTCGAACCGTATGGTAGCGCCGCACCGTTAGTCGCCCAGCACAGCCTCCACATTTGCGACCATATGCAGGGTTTGCAGCCGCTCGAACACGGATTGCCCGGCAACTGCCGGATTGAGGGCGTTGCGATAGTCGCCCGGCGGATAAGACGTTGGTTCAGCAACGTCCTTTCCCTTCGCTTTGGTCGGCTTCTTGCCGGACGTCGCATGCACGAGTGCCTTCTTCACGCCGTCCAACACGCTGGTCGAATCAGAGACCTTGTCGGCCAGGGCCTGCGCCTCGGGTACGTCGAAGCCTACGGTCGTTAGCGCCTGGGTGACCGTGGGAGCGAAGAGGGGATTCGAGCCGTTGATGGTCGCTCCTCGAATCCGGCGACCCGAGAATTTCGCACCGACGTCGGCCACAATGGAATCCAGTCCGATGGGCGCGATGTCCTTGCAGGCGAGCAACGCATGGACGTCGTCGCGGCGTATCGCATCAATCATCGGCATCGCGATAGCGAGCTCCTGCTTCGCAACGCGGTCTATCAGGGGCCCGTCCAGGGTTTCCGAGCCATCGTGGATGGCGCGGGCCTGCGCGACAGCAAGGAGCTTGATGGCGATGTCCACCACCCCTTGGCTGTGGTGGTACATCAAGTCCGACATGTGCGGGGTGAGGGGCGCCGGGTTCTTGACCCACTGGAAGCGCCACAGCACGCTCAGAAAATCCTCCCACTCGTCAGGTGCCTCGTCGGTGCCCTTTCGCAGCGTGTCCCAGTAGGTGGAGGCACTTCCGATGGAGCGCCGCGCCTGCCGGAAGTCCAGCGACAGCAGGTGTTGCGCCTTGTTCGTGCCGACGAAGAGGATGGGGACGCCGAGCTCGTTCGAGGCCGATACCAGAAGCGTCATCAGCGACTGGCGGTTCTTCGGCGAGTTTTCCAGGTTCTGTATTTCGTCGACCACGAGGAGTCCCACGGCGTGCATGTGGAGAATCCGGGCCGCGTGATTCATCAGCGTCTCCGCACCCGAGCGCGCGTTGCTGTACTGCTCTCCGTAGCGGGCGTCCGGCAGCAGCATGTCGACTTTGCGGAAAATGGACTCCGCCAAGCCCTTGACGCTCGAGCCGTCGTACGGGGTTTCGATGTGGAGATACGGAATCTGATACAGCTGCAGTCGCGGATGGTAGATGACCTCCGGGATGCGATTCAGGAGGCGGCGAATCGTGGTCGACTTGCCCATGCCGGGAATCCCAATCAGGGCGCCCGAGAGCTGCGCTGTCAGGTGGGCGGCCGACGACTGGAAGGACTTGCCCGCTTTCTGCAGGTGGTACAGGTTCGTGAAGACCCGCTGCGACTCGGCAGTGCGTGGCGCTCGGCCGACGTACCCTTGGCGCATGAGCGTGTCGAGGCTCTGCGCGAGGCGCAGGTGTCTGTCCATGGGCACCATGAAGCTCGAAAGCTGCGAAATCATCTGCAGTCGTTCGGACTTGCTCCATGTGCGCTGCTCAGCCGAAAACTCTGGCACGCAGAAGAGCGATTCCAGCAACTCGTCGTCGTCCTGGGCGGGCGGCAGGGCTTCAATCAACGGATTGTCGCGATACTGCGGGATGCGCTGGGGGGTGTAGATTGCTTCGGTGGCGAAAGAATCAGTTGCCATCCATCAACTCCTGGTAACGCTGTTGGCGGGACTTCGTTGCGGGTTGCGGCTGCGCTTCTGGCACTGGCCGCGCGGGTTCAGGGGATGTAGCACGAGGCAGCGGGATGACCGCGGCGGATTCCTCGTCGGGGCCGGGGTCGGGGCCGATGCGGGCTTCACTTTGGCGCTGACGCGTCAGGACGTCGGCGCGGGCTGCGACTGTGTCCCCCTTACGCGCCGAACGCGACTTGCCCTTGGCAGCAACCTTTGTCCTGCTGACGGCTTCCTTGACCATCGGGTCGACAATGGCGTGGAAATCCGATTGCAGCTGCCGTTTGGTATGTCGGCCTTCCTGTCGGAGCACTTCCCGCAGGAACTTGAGGCTCTCGACTTCGGCAGCGCTCCTGCCACGGTAGTGCGAACATTTGTCCAGCAAATGGGCGACGAAATAGCGCTCAGGGTCGTGGCGGTCGTGGACGTAGATGCTGTCGACGAGCCTGCGGTCGAAGGAGACGGTGACGTGGAAACTGCCGTTGCCAGCGGCGACAAACCACCCCTCCCGGACGGCTTGGTTGGCAGTGTAGAAGCAGTCTCCGAGGCGGATACCCTCTCGGGTGACGGTGGCCTCTGCGCGCGGAAGCAGCGCGAATCGGACCTCCTCCTCCGAGTGGTGGGAAAGCAAGCCGGCCCTGTCGCGAATCTCGGCGTTCCAGATGTTGATGGGCGTCGGTTGCATGCCGTCGAGCACATAGTTCGGCGTCAGGTTGTAGCCTGCCATCGGCGTACGATTGGTGCGGATTAGAGCGGCCAGGAATTCCCGGGTAAATTCTTCGAGCGTCAATGCTGCGCCTTGGCTATAGTCCCGCACCTGACGCTTACCGAAGGTTTCCGGCGGGACGTAGCCGGGCGTGGAGTCGGCCATTGACCGCTGGGTCTGTTTGAAGCCACATTCGACATGCGGCTTCCAGTCGCCACGCCCTTTCGGAAGATTCAGGATTGTCGACTCCAGACCATCTGCCAGCTGTGCGCTGGCTTTCGATACCATTTCCGGTCCTCGGTCGGCGGCAAACTCCTTCGGAAAGGCCCCATGGGCTGGCCAGTCGGAGGGCGAGTACGGCAAACCATAACGCTTGCACACCTCCGCCTTGTCCTCGGTAATGGACTTGATGGCGTGCATCGCCGCCAGCCAGGATGCGCTCTCTAGGCCGACGTACCACCCGACGCAAAGACCGCTCTTCCTGTCTCGGATGAGGTAGATGGCCGGCTTGCCCACGATTTTCGAGCGGTCATCGGGGTGCACCAGAAAGACATCGGCAACTGTCGAGTCGATTTCATAGACATCGCCAACGGTGTACGTTTGGTGGCGAAGGCTGCCCAGCTTGGCCCGGTGTGTAAGTTCGAAGGCGCTGTCACCCTTTCTCGCGCGAATGGTCAGTTCCTTCGGAAGGAATTTCCCCGCGGCGCGACGAAATTGCGCTTCGCTTGGGCGTTCGCCGTACGGCAGGATATGGCGAACTCCTTCACTATCCGCGTAGCTGAAGCTGTTTTCCAGGAGACGCTGAAACGTGGCATCCAGCGTCGCGGTCTCGTCGCCGCCCTTTTGATTGCCTGCCTGATGGTCGCTCTTCAGGTAGTAGCGCTTCAGCACGACCTCAACCGCCGTATGGTCAGTCTCGGTCATTTGATAGATGGGCCGGTCGAGATAGATGGGCGGGCGACCGCGATTTCCCGTCACTCCGCCGATGCTGCCGATGCGATGAAAGTTCGGGAGGAGGGCGTTTTTGCTTTGTCCTTCACGCCACCAGGTGCGCAGGTACTTGTAAATCGTCTGCTGTGAGCAATTGAGCTCTTCGGCGCGAGCTTTCACCAGCGCCGAGCGCTTGGCGGGGTCGAAAATCTCCGTGGTCCGAACCAGCGGCTCGATGCATGCGTAGGCGGCGTCGCGCCGCTGAATTGCCGCCGCGGAACGTTTCAGCAGGTTCTTGGACGGCTCTCCGGTCACGAGGGTGAAACCCGCGTCCGCGATTGCCGTGCGCAGGTCGTCAGCCGCGTAGGCGCGGGGTAGTGCTTTGGGTTCGCCCAGGTTGAATGTCCAGACCGTCTGTGTCGGTTGCTCCAGGTCGAGGATGCGAATTCGCTGACCCGACTCCACGTGCTCGTACACTTGATTCTTGAACATGGCTTACGCTCCAACCACCCGGAGCGTCGGCTGTTGCGCGACACGAAACATCGCCACTGGAGTGGCCGCAAGGTCTCTCTGGTGGAGGTCGGTCAGCAGGCGTCCCTCCCACAACAGGGCACGCGCGATGCGCAGCCCCGTTCCGACGGGCGCGCCGGTGCGCGCTTCGAAGTTGGCGCAGTATTCGGCGAAGCTGCCGGACCGGCCGGGCGTCCGGAGCTCCGCGACAAGGCGCTCGCTGAGCTCGCGGAACGAGTCGGGATACTCTTCGATGCCCTCGTTGTTGATGGTCGCCCCCCGGCACCAGACGAGGTTGCTGACCTTGTTGGTGGGTAGCTCCGAGTGGAAGACGAGGTGGTGCGCGATGCCGAGCCCGTCGAAGTAGGCGCGCTCGATTTCGAGGAGCTCCACTTTGCGCGCGTCTTCGGCGCCGTCCGAGCGCTTGCAGCTGAACGCCGCGAGGGACTTCTGGCCGTCGCGCTCGAAGGTGACCAGAAAGTCGCAGGTCATCACCGTGGCGACAGTGGTGCCCGGATAGATGGGATGCTTGATGTTCCGCTGCGCCGCGAGCGAGAGGGTCTCATCGCGGCGCAGCGGATACTGCTCGCGGATGTCGATGACGTTTCGCGAGAACTCGAGCAGCAGGAAGAGCTGCCATTCGACGTCCGAGAGCAGGTGATGCACTCGTCCTGTCTTCCGGCTGAAGATGCGCCGGCTCTTCCCTTGGGAGGAGAAATCAGTGACCTCGACCCAGGGCTTGTAACCGACCCCGGTCCCCTTCCCTCGCCCTTCGGCCTCCAACTGCTGAATCTTGTTTTCCGACCACTTGAACTTGCCCATTTCGGCTGCCTCCAGAACAACTCCGACGGCGTGTTCGCCGTCGGCCGAATTCACTTCCTGATTTCCTCGCTTGGGGCGTATAGGAAGTGCGAGGCTCGATGAAGGACTCGGTTTCTTGTGAAATCCCATAAATGGGATGTTATTCTCTGCCGCGGGTGTAATATTCGCGTGCAGGTGAGGAGTGGCTGATAGGTCAGATGAGGGGCAATCGGCGCCGTACTGGGCGCATGAAGCCAAGGGAATCCTGCGTGCGGAGCTGGACCGACGTGGGGTGACGTACGCGCGGCTGGCAAAGCTGATGCAGGTGCAGGGATTCGGCGAGACGACGCGTTCCTTGGCGAACAAGATTTCGCGGGGCTCGTTCTCGTTCGTGTTCTTCCTGCAGGTAATGCGGGTTCTGGGCGTGCGGACGGTCTCCGTTGAGCCGACCGAGAAGGCTGCTGGGGTCCGCTACTCCGGGCAACCGGACGTTCTCGACCGTGCGAGTGCCGGTTCGAAGAAAGCCTGAACACGGAACGGCGGGAACGCCATCCGAGCGGGGCGCTGACATCGCCTGTGGTTGCTGCCGCACGGAGGACTATCGCCCCCATCGGTGCCGTCATGTTCCATGTAAACAACATGCTTCCGCCCTCATAGTCCGTTCACTAAAAGGGCACCCTGCCGCGGTGCGGCATGGCGAGCATGCGTTCATTCAAGCGTCGGCTCCCCTGGAGCCACGCTGAAAATTATCCAATTTCCATGATGTTGGCAAGCGTCGACGCCCACCTTGTCCGGAAACCGCGCTATACCGTGCGTGGAACAGCACCCTCCCTGGTTCAATGAGTGTCCGAACATGTCCACGCCCTTGTCGTTTGCGAGGCGCAGGGGCAAAGGCTTAACCAGGGCCTTTGCGCGTGGCCACGGGGCGAGGGGTTAAGCCGCGCTACAAGGCGAGCATTCCCTTCCCGTACGAAACAGCGCCACTCGTGTCACTTCGGGCTGGAGGAAATCCGATGTCGCCTGCAGACGGTGACCCGGTGGACGCCCACCAACATCATGGGGCGTCGCGATGTGCAGGCAGCATCTGGCCTGCCAGGGAAGACGGGTAGGGCTCGGCAACCTCCGAAGGACAGGGCGCCGTCTTCCTACCGATTGCTGCAGGGGCTGACGGAGCGTGGACGACAACCTTCCCAAGCCTTGGTCCCCCATCCTCATGTATTGGCATCCAGCGTCGAGGCCGCTGCGGGGGAGGCGGGAGTGACAGTTACAGGATTACGGATTACCGCTGCGGGTACCCGCAGAAAAGTGCCCACCGGGCTTGGCGGTTCGGTTGGACGGGAGGTGAAAAGTGTGTATCGAGGTCAAGTGACATGTGCGGCGAAGTCAGGTATTTCGTGGGCCGAGGTCAAGCGAAGCGTGTGGCAAGGTCAAGTTGCGGCGGCGTCATCGCGGTGCGCGGAAGGCATGCAGGCGGTCCGTTGCCCGCAGACTCATGTCGAACAACGATACCGTGCGGATAGGAAGCGATTCGTCGCGAAGCATAGTTGGCCGTCGTGACGTTCGGTCGCAGCATAGAATAGGTACGCATCAATTCATTATGCGGATGGGTCATGTCCCCTCGAAACCTCACCCACACCTACACGCTGCGAATCGAGCTGGAGGGCGGGCGGCCGCTCATCTGGCGCCGCATCCTTGTCGATGGTTCAGTCACCCTCGGGAAGCTGCATCACTATCTTCAGGCTGCAATGGGGTGGACTGATGCCCACCTTCACGAATTCGAGATTGCCGGGCAGGTGTTCGCGGTTCCTCATCCCGAGGATGACCCGGAGCGCCCGGTGAACGACGAGCGACGGGTGAAGCTTTCGAAGTTGGTAAAAGCGGGCGACCATTTTCTCTATCGATACGATTTCGGCGACAGCTGGAGCCACCGCATCGTCGTCGAGGCCGTCGACCCGGAAGCCAGTGAGCCAGACGGTGTTGCCGAAGTCGCAGCAGGCGAGCGCGCGTGTCCGCCCGAGGATGTCGGTGGCGCTGAGTCGTACATGGAACTCGTGGAGGCCATCACCACCCGCAGAACGTCGGAGGAAGCGCAGGACTGGCTGGCATGGGCGGGAACGGACTTCGACCCCGAGCGGTTCGACCGCATTGCGGCAAACGCCGCACTCCTACGCATGGCGTGGAATAAATGGGCGTGAGGGCCGAGATGGCGGACAACGACTCCGGTATGACCTTTGTGGTTCAGCTCGCACCGTCCGACGTCGCGACGGAAGCCTCGCCCCCTCCTGTCGTTGGCGCGGAGCTCGAGGTAGTTCGCAACGAGGTCATGCGCAAGATGGGGCGGAATCTCCTGCTTTTTCAGCAAATCGAACGCATGCTCAAGTTCCTCATCGCCAACAACTCGCTGGCAGGCTACGTGCATGAGCTGCAGGCGAAAAAGAAGAGGCAGGAGGAAAGAGTCGAAAAGCAGACCATGGGGACCTTGGTCGGGGCCTTTCTCGAGGAAGCCCTTACTGACAAGGGGCGGCCGCGGGAAGCGCCGGAGGACCTCGCTGGTCTCTGGTTTTCCATCGGATTCGGGCTGGAGGTTGATAGCGCGTACTTCGAAGAACGGAAATCGGCCCTTGCGACTGCGGTGGCGGAACGCAATGAACTGGTCCACCACTTTCTCCCGCGATGGGACTTTATGTCGATGGACAGCATGCAAGCGGCGGATGAGTACCTCGACGGACAGCGAGAGAATGTTCTCCCCGAGTTTAAGCACTTGAAGGGACTTGTGAGTGCGTTGGAAGACGGCCGGCGTCAGACAGGAGAATTCCTAATGTCGGGCGAATGGGCGAAGCACCTTGCGCTCGCCGACCTGCGGCATAGCCGTCCCGTTCTGCTGCTAGGCGATATCGCACAGAAGATGGGTCGTGACGACGGCTGCGTTCTGCTCAACACCGCTGCGGACCTGTTACGACTGCATGCGCCGGAGGAAACGAAAGCGCTCAAGGAGCGCTCCGGCTACAAGACCCTGAAGGCCTTGATTGTCGCGACTGAACTGTTCGACCTCGTCGAGGAGTCGACCGACAAGGGAGGCGTCCGCGTGTTCTACCGGATGAAGCCCGGAATCTCGCTTGAATTCGGTGTGACCGGCGAGCAATAGGAGGAACCATGGCTATCATCACTCATGGCGTTGTTCGCGGGCTCGGAAACCAGTATGCGGACGGAACCGAGCGGATGGAAATCCATGTCCTTGTCATGGGCGCACAAGGGCTACCCCATCGCAATGGGGAGCGGACGCCCGTCGTGCTTCGTATCGGTCGCCGTCACTATCAGGGCGGGCTCCGGGCAACCGAAAACAACCCCTACGTCTGGATTTGCCCTGACGTCGTTGCGCCCGACGGGACCGAGGTAAGGCTCGCGCACCTCCTGACAGACGAGGGGTTGGGGAGCAACGACCGAGTGTTCCTCGTTGTCGATGGTTCGAATATTGCAGTCGTTCCGGCTCGCTGGGATTGATTCGCGCAGTTACGGTGCCGCGCAGACCTTCGGATGCTCCATAGTCAAGGCATTCGCGAGGTGGCTTCTCGGCTGTGGAAAGTTCGAGAGAGTCAGGTTCTTTGTACTCCCCTTTCTCAAACGGGCGCCGAAGGAGCGACCCTGCGCAGGCGGTGGGGCGACCGCGGAGGGGAGTCGCCGGTCGCTCCCGCGATTTTGATACCCGTGATGCAGTTGAGAACGCAGAACGTTGACGAATAACAAGACCGCGTGGGAGAGAGCCGCTGAGGTAGAGGGCGCGACCGACTCGGAACGTGCACTCGTGCGGCTCGCCCGCAAGGCGTTCCTGAGTCTGTGGAGCTACCCGAACGTTTACAGCGACGAAGGGAGGTCCGGCGATAAGGGCGACGGCAAGGAGTTGGTCGACCTGCTAGTGGTTTTTGGCTCCGACGTGCTGCTGTTCTCCGACAAGCACTGCGCGTTTCAACCGGACGTCGACATCAAGGTTGCTTGGCCGCGTTGGTATAAGCGTGCAATCGAGAAGTCCGCGAGGCAGCTTGCAGGGGCTGAAAGTTTCCTCCGTCGATTCCCGGACCGTGTGTTCATCGACAAGTCGTGTCAGACCGAGTTGCCCGTAGCACTCCCGGACCCAACCCAAGCCCGTTACTTCCTGATTGCCGTTACTCGCGGTGGCCATGAGGCAGCGATGCGGCACTTCGGCGGTGGGAGCAGCGGCAGCTTGATGCTCAACAGCATGCTTGAGGGAGATGCTCACTACGAACGTCCGTTCGAAGTAGGCTTCCCGCTGAAAGGCCGCCGCTTCGTCCACGTCGTCGATGAGGTGACAGTCGACGTGCTCTTGGAGGAGCTGGATACCGTCCCGGACCTTGTCGACTACCTGGTTTGCAAGGAGCGCTATTTCGGTGCGAACGGCGTCTTCATGCACGTGGCTGGTGAGGAAGATATGCTGGCGCGGTACATGTGCACGATGGAGAATGGCCGGCACGTCTTACCCAAGGTACCGCCTGGAGCCGAGGCTGTTATTCTCCAGGAGGGGGATTGGCGGTTCTATCGCTCAAGCCCTCAGCGAGAGGCCAAACGTGAAGCCGACCAAGGCAGCTACATGTGGGACGCACTCATTGAGTACCAAGCGTCTTTCGTTCGCGCAGGGACAGCGATTGGCCTACCCGAGACCCCACCGGAGACCATCGACCATGAGCGAATCCTCCGCGCCCTTGCCGCCGAACGCCGCCTGACAAGGCGTGAGCTCGCCGGCCATTTCCGTTTCGCACTCTCGAGGAGCGAACCTGGCAAGAAGTTCGCGCGTATGACCCTGAGCGGCGACGACATGTCCCGCGCGTACGTCTTCTTGACAGTTCCAAAGCCACAGGAGATGGACTACCAAGGTTACCGCGAGATGCGTACGGCCGCACTGCTCGCATACTGCCACGGCATCAAGGTGCGCTTTCCTAGTGCGGATGAGGCGATTGGTATCGCATCGGAACCCTTCTCTGAGAAGGTGGCCTCCCAAGACTTCCTGTATGTCGACCTCAGTTACGACATGAGTCCAGAGGAGGCCGCCGTCTTGCGGGGCGCGATGGAGGAGTTCGACGTATTGCAGGGACCGGCCAAGGATGTTCTGTACTACGGGAGCCACGAGTTTCCGATGCCTTTCAATTTCAGGGCACCGAATGCCTACACTTACAACTCTGGCGCTCCCATGAACCGAGCCGAGCGACGCAGAATGGCTCGAGAGGCGAGGAAAGAAGCCAAAAGGGCGAACAGGCAGAAGTTCTAGACGCACTCACCGATTCGCTGCTGGGGCTTGGCGTCGTTTCCGTGAAGATGAACTTGAGGACGAAGCTCGAACTCCTCCATAGGTGACTGCGGTGGGTGACGGGTCGCGGGCCTCCTGCCCTGCCGAAACCCTGCCACGGCCATTAAGCCATCGAATTCGCCCTCCTCACAGAGGCATTGTCCGTAGTCGCAGCCGATTCCTGAAATCGCGCCTATACGTCCTGGTGGTTCCCTTTCACCAGGAGTGGATATGAGCAGTACGAACAAGACCAGCCGCGACCGGCATCGCGACTTGGTTCAGATGAAAGCGTGGGTGCCGGCGGACCTCAAGGCCGAGTTCGTCACGCGGTGCAATCTGCAGGACGCTTCTGCATCTGACGTGATGCGAGGACTCATGGTGGCCTTCATCGCCCAAAAGACGGTGAAGGCTCATGCGTAGAACTTCAGTCGACGAGAAGGTTGCGGAAATTCGCGCTCAAGCGAGCGCAGCACGCCGCGCAGCCGAGACTGCCGAGGATGGGCTGACTCGACATCTGGTATCCGCCGGGGCTGATACGCTCGAAGCGATGGCTCGAAGTCAGCGACGGCGGGCGAAGGCAGCAGAGGCGGTACTGGTATTGGCGGCGAACGCGTCAGACGTCGAGTTGCGGCAGGCACGGCTTCGGCGTGCAGCCCGGCGGGGATGTGACGTCTTTCTGCCCTCGTGGCGCGAAGCGACTGTCGCAATGCCAAATGTCCTGCTTCGTTCGGCGCTGTTCGCCGCCCGCACCCCGACCGGAGAGGCACTCCTGGAGGAGCCGATAGCATCCCAAGGCGACACGGTCGTAACGCTGACTGGGCATCCCCTCTGTGACTACGACCGCCGCGTGTTCGGAGCGTGTCTCAACTACTATCGAGACGAGCGCCCTTTGTCGGATTCTGAGGACGCCGAGTGGGTCCGGGTCTCGTACTGGCAACTCGCGCAGGATTTGAAGGTAGCCTACGGCGCCAATGTTCACCGGGCAATACGGGAAAGCCTGATACGGCTGAACGCGGCGCATCTTCGTATTCGCGTCAGGCGCCAGGACATCCCAATGCCGCATCTGATTGAGGTCGCCTTCGACGACGGCTACCTTGGCAAGAACGCCTCGGCCGAGCATTTGCAGGGGAGTGACCTGGTCGCGTTCCGGGTTCTGGAGTCTATGGCTCGGCTGTTCGGCCCTGAAGACTGGAGCGCAGTCAGCGATTCGGCGCTCCACGATTACTCGGGGCTGACCTCATGGCTGACCAGTTTCTACAGTACCCATGCCGGCCCGTACGCACTGGCGATTGCGGACGTGTACCGGTACGGCGGAGCGGTCTGCGAATTGCGCGAATTCAGGCGGCGCCTGAAGGTGGCCCTCGAAAGATTGATGGGCGATGACGTGCCCGAAAGTCATCGCGTCGCCGAATTCGAACTCGACAAGACCAAGCTGACGGTCAGGCTGACAAGGTGGGCAGGGAACAGCGCATTGGCAACGTAGTGGCCTCGGCGCGTAATGCTCAGCTACACCTGTAGGCCCTGCTTTCGAAATCGAGCGCCTTCTCCGGCGCTCGAACGTATCCCGAAGTAATCGGTCGGTCCCCCTTTGTGCCTGTTGCCTTGAGGTAGGAAAATTATGATTGAATAGTAAAGCCCGATGACAATGAAAAGGGGTAGGTGTGCTCGAACGGGCACAATGCGAGCAGATGGCCGACGCTTTATCTACGGTTTCCTCCTGTGGGCCTGCATCTGACGGCCCCTTGGCCGGAATGCGCGTGCCGTTTGGGCTGTCGATTGAGAACGGGCGGCTCTATGCCCCCCGTGAAGTTCCTCTCGGTAAAGGGTGCCGTTGTATCTGCCCCGGCTGCAGACAGGCTCTTTTCGCAAAGCACGCGCCCAGTGGAAAGGTCGTCCCCCATTTTGCTCATGCGCCCGGAGCCGAATGCGCGAACGGACTTGAAACGGCAGTGCACTTGGCCGCCAAGCAGCTTATCGAAAGTGAGCGAGAACTCTTCTTTCCGAAGCTCGAAGCAATTCTCGAGCATCACGACGCCCTGGGACATACGCACAGCCGAAGACAGCTTCTGGCGGCGGGTGGCAAAGCGCCCCTTGGTGACGTCCGCCTCGAGGAATCATGCGGCGATTTCCGACCAGACCTCATCGTGGTTCCGGTTGGAGGTCTGGAAATCTATGTTGAAGTGGCGGTAACTCACTTCGTCGACGACGAAAAACTGGCACGCATCAAGGTCGCTGGAACCCCTGCCATGGAGTTCGACCTCCGGCAGCACCGCGACTTTACGTGGGACAGTCTTCGCAATGCCATGGTGGAGGGCGGCGCGAAGGTCCGATGGTTGTTTCATCCTTCCGTAGCTGAGCTACGGCGCGGATGGATGGAGGAACTGCGGCCTCTCCTGGAGGCGGCAAAGTTACAGCGCGCGCAGGACCTCGAACGGGAGCGACAGGAGCAGGAGGCGGAAAGGCTCCGACTTCGTGAGCAGCAGGCTGAGCGGTGGGCCCAAGAAAGGCTGCGCGAAGCGCAGGGGCGTGCGCGTCGCCGGGAATTCATGGAGCGGGCTGCCAGGTTCAAGGCGCATACCGAAGCCACCAAAGCTCACTTGGTGGCACGGGGGTTTATGCGAGATTCCTTGCCGACAGCTCTCCGCGCGCGGGTTCCAGGAGAGGGTAGTTTCGGGGTCAAGAACGCGCTCGTGTGGCAGGCGGCATTATTCGGGAAGATGATTCACAACGCCGTCTCGCGTGAAAACTGGAACGTGAGCAAGGAATACGCCGGAGGCTGGCTTGGGCTCCACTTCGAAATACGGCCGCAGTTCCCCGAAGCCGAGAAGATTGCACTGTGGAAGTACCTGATGCACCTCCACGAGGCAGGCGCCCTGCGTAAAGGTCGACGCGGGCGGTTCGAAATATTGGTCGCAAACCTTGCGGCGTTCGAGGCGCTCCAAGCTTTCCGCAATGGCCGGGTATCAGCGGAGCAGGGGTTACGGTGGGTCGCGGAGGAAGCGTGGCCGTCGAAGGATGTGGCGGAACCCGTTGCCCTCGCTCACTCGAATTGGGACAGCCTGATTGGCCCGTGGGCGATTGTATCCCGCATGTTTCCTGCGGTCTCCATGCACCCTCCGGTCGAGGTCGTTGAAAAGTTCGCTCGAAATATCGATGCGCGGCACCTCGTTGAATACTGGGTGTCAGCGGGATATCTGATTCTCGACGCGCCAGGCCCCATCCGAGAGTAACGCCGCTGAAGACGCTTCTTCCTCCGTCACTGCCTCAACTCCCCAATCGAACGTTCCGTTATCGAGAGAGCGGCTGAGGATTGCTGCGACCTCGCAGTGCCTCGTACAGCTGCCCCGGTCCGAGCAAGGTGTCCAGTAGGCCCTCGCGGACTCGCTCGGACCCCAGTGCCTGGGTGCTCATAGTCGTGTGCGCATCAAGTGCATCCATGATGGCGTGCAGCAATGCCTGCGACAGGTCGGGGGAGTTGGCGAACTGCTGCTTGCTGTTGTTGGCGGCCTGCTGGATGAGCGTTTCGTTCTCCAGCAGCTTGCCCTTCAGGACGCCATTGACGTAGACGAGCTGGTCGTCGTCCGAGAGCTCGCCTTCGAAGAGGCCATTCACCTTCGCGATGATTTCCTCCAGCAGCGCCTTTTCCTTCTCATTGAGGCTGCCGCTGCCGGTTTCGCTCATCGGTGGCAGCTTCGGGGTCTCGCCTTCATTCAGGTTCAGCGTCTGTCGCCCCTTGTCCCTGAGCGTGTGGTGCGTCAGGACCACCTTCGAGAGGTCCACCGTATCGCGTTCGCGGCCGAAGTCGAGCAACGGAATCAGGCGCTTGTAGAAGATGAAGCGCTTCTCGATGTCGGTGTTGCCGTAGTCGAATACCTGCGACAGGAAGGCGTAGAGCCGGTTGAAGGCGCCCATGTCGCCCTTAAACAGGACGAGCACGTCCATCGCATCCTTGGCGGCTTGGGCTGCCTCCTCATCGTGGTTTGCCAACGCGGCGGCGAACTCCGTCCGGAGGGCTTTGTAGCGCTTCAACAGGCGGTCTGCGACCGGGGCAATCGCGGCAGTGAGCTGCGCCTGCGTGCCCTTCGGGCCGGTCTCCACCTGCGCCACACGGTCGACCTCGAAACTGTCGTAATAGCCGCTCGCGTCGAGCTTCGCGCGCAGGTCGAAGACGAGGTTCGGGTCGGTGGCCGCCTCCAGCTGGGCGGTCTCGTAGTAGGTTTTGAAGGCCGCGAGAATGTCCGCCGGTTCGTTGACGAAATCGAGGATGTAGGTCGTGTCCTTGCTCGGGTAGGCACGGTTCAGGCGCGACAGCGTTTGCACGGCCTGGATGCCCGCGAGCCGCTTGTCGACGTACATGCCGCACAGCAGGGGCTGGTCGAAGCCGGTCTGGTACTTGTTCGCGACGAGCAGCAGGTGGTAGTTCGCCTCGGCAAACGCGTCACGAATGTCGCGTCCCTTGAGCCCGGGGTTTAGCGACTTGCTGTGTTCGGTGACCGGGTCGGGATAGCTGTCCGGGTCGTTGATTTCGCCCGAGAAGGCCACTAGGACCCCCAGTGCGTACTGCCGCTTCTCGATGTAGGCTGTGATGGCTTTCTGCCAGCGCACGGCCTCCTTGCGGCTGCTCACGACCACCATCGCCTTGGCCTTGCCATTCAAGAGCGGCTGCACGTTCTCGCGGAAGTGCTCGACAACGACCTGCACCTTCTGCGAGATGTTGTAGGGGTGCAGGCGCACCCACTGCATGATGCCCTTGAGCGCCTCGGACTTCTCGACTTGCTTCTCGTCGTATTCCTGCCCGTTGTTGGCGAGCTTGAAGGCGAGCTTGTAGGTCGTGTAGTTCTTCAGCACGTCGAGGATGAACTCCTCCTCGATGGCCTGGCGCATCGAATATACGTGGAAGGGCTCGGGAAGTCCGTCGGGCCCGGGTCTTCCGAACAGCTCCAGGGTCTTCTGCTTCGGTGTTGCCGTGAAGGCGATGTAGGTGAGGCCCTTGTCCTGCGCGGCCTTGGCGGACATCTGCGCCGCCAGCAGCGTCTCAGTGTCAATTTCGCCGCCGTCCTGCAGTTCCGCAAGCTCTTCCGCCGAGAGCACCTGTTTCAGCTTCGCCGCCGCCTCACCGGTCTGCGAGCTGTGCGCTTCGTCGGCAATCACCGCGAAGCGTTTCCCCTCGGTGGCCGACAGCTTCTGCACCGCTTCCAGTGCGAACGGGAAGGTCTGGATGGTGCAGACGATGATTTTCTTGCCGTCCTTCAGCGCCTGCGAGAGCTGGGCGCTCTTGCTGCCGTTATCGTCGGTGATGGTGGCGACTACACCCGTCGTGCGCTGGAAGTCGAAGATGGCCTCCTGCAACTGGGCGTCGAGAACCGTGCGGTCCGACACCACCAGCACGCTATCAAACACCTTGTTGTGTTGCGCGTCGTGCAGGTCGGCGAGGAAGTGGGCCGTCCAGGCAATTGAGTTCGTCTTGCCTGAGCCCGCCGAATGCTGAATCAGATAGCGCTGGCCGGCACCGTTTGCGAGCACGTCGGCCACCAGTTTGCGCGTGGCGTCGAGCTGGTGATAACGGGGAAAGATGACGGCGGTGAGCTGCTTCTTGTCGTTACGCTGGCCGATGAGGTAACGGCCGAGGATTTCCAGCCAGCTGTCGCGCTGCCAGACCTCCTGCCACAGGTACCGGGTGGCGAAGCCGAAGGGGTTGGGTGGGTTGCCGGCGCCACCCGCGTTACCTTGGTTAAAGGGCAGAAAACGGGTGGCCGTCCCGGCGAGCCGCGTCGTCATCATCACTTCGGACTGGCTGACCGCGAAGTGGACCAACGCGCCGCCGGGGAAGCTCAGCAGCGGTTCCGCCAGCCCGCCCTTCGGAGCCGGGTTGCGGTCGAAGCGGTACTGGTCGACCGCATCGCCAACGCTCTGGGTGAAATCCGATTTCAGCTCGGCGGTCGCGACCGGGATGCCGTTGACGAACAGCACCAGGTCGAGAGCGTCCTTCGGATTGTTCAGCGAGTGATGCACCTGCCGCACCACGCGCAGCCGGTTGGCGGCGTAGGCCTGCTGGATGGCCGGATTGATACTCAGGGCGGGCTTGAACTGCACCAGCGACAGGGGTTTCTTCAGACCGACCATTTCGACGCCGCGCCGCAGCACTTCCAGCGTGCCGTGGTCGTTGAGGCACTTGCGCACCCGCTCGGCCAGCACTCTGGCAAAGTTTGCGCCATGCGTCTTCGCAAGCTGCTGCCAGCTCTCTGGCTGGGTCGCCTCGAGCCACGCGAGCAGGTCGGGCAGGAAGAGGGCGTTCTGTCGGTCGTAGTGGGCGGCGTCGCCTTCCACGTAGAGCCAGCCGTGTCCGCCAAGGTGCTCGCAAATGGCGGACTCGAAGTGGATTTCCTGGTGCAGGTTCATGCCGCTTGAGCCTCGTCCTCATCCTCCTCGTAGGCTCCGACCTCCGAAGCTGCAAGGGCCTCGGCCTGCTGAACGTCCTTGCCCATGGCCTGGCCAATCAACATTAGCAAGGCTTGCTTGCGGTGCGCATAGAAGCCGTGGAAGTCGTCGCTGCGAAGCAGACTGGGGTCGATAGCATGCGTCCGCAGGATGGAATCCATGGCGGCATCGTCAATCTTGACCTGCTCATGCTTTTGCAGCTTGGCGAGGTAGGCCGAAGGCGCTACACCGCCAATCATGCGGTTGGCCTTGTAGGACAGTGGGGTCTTATTGACCACCGTGTTGTATTGCTTCCTGCTGATGCGCTCGTTCTCGCACCAGTTCTGCGGAAAGATGTGGTGGATGTCGAGCGCCACATCTTCTGAATCCAACTCGGAGATGGTGCCCTTCCAGAAGAAGTCGGCCGCCTTGCTACGCAGGAGCAGCACGTTAAGGCCCTTGTACGCCGCGCTCAGGCGCGAGGTCATACGGTCGAGGCGGTCGGGCCGGAAGGCTGCGTCATGAATCGTGCGCGGTTCGGCTGCTTCGTCGTCGCCTTCAATCCAGGTCAGCAGGTCCTCCATATCGTTGGCGATGCGAGTCTCGACCGCGCCGCCGTAAAGCTCGCCGAGCACGCCGCACCAGTACCAGCGCACCAGCTTGTCGTAGATGCGAGGCTCCTTCCACCGTTCCTCAAGCAGCGCCAGGACGGCGGCGAGCGGAGCCAGCTGTGTGCGATAAGGCAGGTCGCGCGCATCGCGCACGCACTCACGCTTCAGGAGCTTCGCCGCGCGTTTGAAGCCCTCTTCGGCGGCATCGGCCCACTCCTTGTAGGCTGCCAGCGGCATCTCCAGAATCGTGGCGCGCTTGGCGCTGACGGGCGTCATCTGCTTGCCAGTCTTGCCGGCGACCAGGTCGGCTTGCCTGCACTTCAGCGTATGCAGCATTGCAATCGCCTGCAGGAAATCGGTGGACTCCAACACCGTCAGCACCGGTTCCTTCGCCAGCCGTTTCTGGCGCGAGTCGACTTTGCGCGCCCCGCTACCGAACCAGTCGTCGCGCAGGTTGTAGCCGTCGGCTGCATAGGTGGCGGTGACCAATTCGAAGACATTCAGCGGCACGCCACCGGTGTTCACCTTCTCGAACACGAGGCACACCGCCTCCTTGCTCGTGGTCTTGTGTAGTTGGATGACCGGCAGCTGGTAGCCGCGGAAGGCCTGCAAGACCTGCTTGCGGAACTTCATGTACGTGGCGAACTGTTCGGGGCACGCCTCCTGCAGGCCCTCTTCCCAAGCATCGGAGTTGAGCGTCTGGCGGCAGGGAAAGTACAGCTGCTGGTATTCCTTCTCTGGCGTCGAGAGGTCCAGCTTGATGTCCCGACCGAAGTTCTCGCGAACGCACTTGTCGGCCTCTACGGCGATGATGGCCTCGTCCAGCGACTCCACGCCTTCTAGCGCCCTCTGGATGTCCCAGTAGTAGTGGCGCTCGATGGCGCGACCCTTCTCGTTGCGTGTGGCCACCGGCGCGTCGATGGCGAGCACCTGCGTCAGCGTGGTCAGGCGCTGCTGGCCATCCAGAATCAGCAGCTCGGCCGCCGAAGCGTTCGCCGGCAGCTTCACGCCTTCCACCGGTCGAATCTGGAAGCGCGTCTCGCCGCCGGTTTCCAGCAGCATCACGGCGCCCACCGGGAACGAGCGCGCGATGCTCACCAGCAGGCTGCGCACATGGCTGTCGTCCCATACCCAGCCGCGCTGAAAGTCCGGCAACTGAATCTTGCCGATGCTCACGTCCTTGAGGACGTCGTCCAGCGAGCGTTTGGTGCTGTCGAATTGGCTCATATGGTCAGTTCCTCCCGTATGTTCTTGGTTGGCGGTACAACACTGCGCACGTCGATTTGGCCGGTGACGGCAGCGGCGATGAGCGCGCTGCGGCGTTCTTTAAATAGAGTGACTGCGCGCTCGGCCTCTCGCCGAAGGGCTTCCAACTGGGCTGCCTGAGTCCTAACGAAGGATGCGATGTCCTGCTGTTCCCCGAGAGGAGGAACGGGCACATACAGGTCCTTAACGTTGCCGCAATTTAGATGAGGATGAAGTGCTCCGGTCTGAATGGACAAGAGACTGTGCAGCCCGAAGTTCGAATTCAGTACGAGTGCGAGCCAGTCGCCGGCTACCACGCTCGCAACGGGCGAGACAATGATGAGCGCGTGGCAGTTGCATCCTGCGAACTCATCGGATACGGCCGCCACTTGTCCAATGTCGCCTGTCTGCACAATGAGCACGTCACCAACAGCCAGTATTGACTTCTTGTGCTCGCGGCTCCATTCCTCACGGACGTAGTAAGGCACGTTGAAACTGATGCAGCCGCTCTTGATGTGGAGGGACTGAAGGTAGCGAACTCCGTCATCTACCAGGATGTCCCGAGTGGGGCCGACATAGCCGTTCGTAATCTTCGTGCTGAGCGACGAAATGCTGCGAAGCTCCCAATGCGCTGGCACCTCTCCCAGCCACGCCAGGCCGGAGTCCTTCATCGGGGCGTCGGGATTGAGGCCTTTCGTGACGGCGTGGGAAATGGTGGCCTGCCGCTTCTCACCCAGCAGGGCGATAAGCTTTTCCTGCTCGGCAATCAGCGAATCGATTTTGGCCGTTTCGCGGTCGAGGAAACTTACCACTGCGTCCTGCTCTTCTACTGGAGGCAGCGCGAATCGAAGCGCCGCGATGTCTGGCATGTAAATCGTGTTGTGCGTGGACCCCATCATGAGGCGTACAAACTCACCACGCATTGCACGGAAGACATGAAGCAGGAACCGTGGGCGCAACGAGGAGCTGCATACCCAGTTTGCGAAATCCTGCGTGGTGGCCATTTCGACCCCCATGATGGCAGAGAAGCCGACGGAGGCCGTTCGTGAGAGCATGACAGTGCCGGCGGGTAAACGACGTGCCGAAGAATTTTGGAGGCCGAGTTCGCTCACCTTCTCCTTCGTGTCGTAGATGACGTCCGCGCCGCCCCGACGGATTTGCGAAACGTCCGCCAAGGTGAACCACGGCACCGAGCAGTCTTCCCACCAGTCGGGCCTGTTCCGGCTTGGAGTGTGGCCGGACTCAAGACGAGCGGCGAGCCGAATTGGCATGACAGTCCAGTGTGTCGGCACGTCCCTCAGCCACTCCACCCTGCTGTCCTTGTACTCGGGATACCGTGGCAGGCTCATTCCACCTCCCTCCACAGCCGTGTTTCCCGCCAGTGGTCGGGAAAACCCATCGCCGCCGGGTCGATTTCGGGGTGGGCGGCGAGCAGTTGGTGAATCTCACGTCGCCAGTGGTGCGCCGGGCTGAGTAGGTCGAGCAGGTAGGCCAGCATGGTGAGGGTGTTGTAAATAAGCTGCGGCTCGCCGGGGTTGAAGTCGCTGGCGATGTGCCGGGGTTTCTTGGTGGGCAGCGTGAAGCGCAGCGCGAAGCGGCGGTTCCAGACTCGGCCGTGGTGGGCGCAGTGATTGCGCACCACAGTCAGGTGGTGGGCGAAGGAGATGAGCACGCGCTCATCGAGCCCGTATTGGTCGGCGATGTGCTGTCGGTCTTCCGGCTTGGCAAGGTTCTTGAGCCAGCGTGAAAGATGACCGAGGGTCATCAGCTCGCAGGCAACCCAGATGGGCGGGGAAGCCAGTTCCGGGTAGCGTTCGCGGTAGTGCTTGGCGAAAGTCTCGCGGCTGCGCTGATATTCCTTGCGCAGCTCTTCCTGGCTTCGTTGCCAGTCCCCGCGGTCCTTGAAGCGCGCAGCCTCGTCTTGGGCGAAGGGCCCGTAGCGCAGCGCCAGTGTCTGGGCCAGGGTGGTGCGCAGAGAGATTTCGATGCGCTCGATGGCGTCGAGTAGCAGCAGGCGCAACTCGCGGTCGAAGACGTAGATGGCGAGCACCGTCTCGAAATCGGTGCCGGCGACGAAGGCGTGGGCGTCGCCATTGTCCGGCGCGGTCTCAAAGGGCAGCCAGTAGGCGCGCAGCCGGTAGTAGTTGATGTGGGTGAGGTAGTGCCGGGCGCGCGGGCGGTCCGCGATGGCCACGCCGCGTTGGACCAGCAGGTCGATTTGTCCGTCGACAGTGAGGGCCGGCTTACTGAACGCCATTTCCGACCCCGTAAACGAGAAACCCGCCTGGTGCGCATCGTGGAGAGGCGTGGCGGGTGTTGTTGGCAATAGGATACGTAATGCGCGCGCGAATGTCCACCGCGCAGAATCCGCTTTGCATGAATCGCACGGCAGCCCTCATTCCGCCAGCCCCTCCAGCATCTTCATGATGCGGGCCGTGACCGCCTTCAGTTCCTCGTCGATGGCGTGCAGACTGCGCGGCGGCTCGAAGACGTAGAAGTGACGATTGAACGGAATCTCGTAGCCGACCTTGTTTTTCTCCTCGTCCACCCAGGCGTCCGGCGCGTGGGGCAGCACTTCGCGCTTGAAGTAGGCGCCGATGTCCTCGGTCAGCGGCACGTTCTCGGTGTCGCGCAATGCGCTGTCGGGCTGGGGTTTGCCCTTCTGCTTGCCCTTGAGCCCCAGCACCACGTTGCCGTGCTCGTCGCGCAGCGGGCGTTCGACGGTGATGGTGGTGTAGCCGAACTCCTCGTTACGGAAGATGCGTGCGATGGGCACGCGCTTGAGTCGTCCGCCCCCGGGGGCCGTGGGCGGTGTATCGGTATTGGTGACGAGTTGCGGCTCTCCCAGTTGCGCGCCTTCCGCATCAAATGCCGTGACCAGTTCGGCCTCGGTGAAGTCACCGAACAGGCGGGTGACGATGGCGATGTGGGCCTCGCTCATCTCCTTGCGTTTGCTGCCCAAGCTCTTGCGCATCCTCTGCCAGAAGCTGCTGGCGTCGATGAGCTGCACGTAGCCCTTACGGTCCTCCGGCTTGCGGTTGGACAGAATCCAGACGTAGGTGCTGATGCCCGTGTTGTAAAACATGTCGGTGGGCAGTCCGACGATGGCCTCCACCAGGTCGTTTTCCAGTACGTAGCGGCGAATTTCGCTCTCGCCACTGCCGGCGCCGCCGGTAAATAGCGGGGAGCCGTTGAGCACGATGCCGAAGCGGCTGCCGCCATCCTTCGCGGGGCGCATCTTAGACAGCAGGTGCATCAGGAATAGCATCGAGCCGTCGCTGACCCGCGGCAGGCCCGGGCCGAAGCGGCCGTCGAAGCCCTTCTGCTCGTGCTCCTGGCGGACGACCTTCTCGACCTTCTTCCACTCCACGCCGAAGGGCGGGTTGGAGAGCATGTAGTCGAACTTGCGGTTGGTGTGGCCGTCGTCGCTGAGTGTGTTGCCGGCGACGATGTTTTCCACCGGTTGGCCCTTGATGAGCATGTCTGCCTTGCAGATGGCGTAGGACTCGTCGTTGAGTTCCTGGCCATACATCGTCAGCCGTGCCTGCGGGTTGTGCTCCAGCAGGTACTCGCCCGCCACCGAGAGCATCCCGCCGGTGCCGGCGGTGGGGTCGTAGATGGTGCGCACCACGGCATTGCCCGGAGTGAGCACATCGCCGTCCTCGATGAGCAGTAGGTTCACCATCAGGCGGATGACTTCACGCGGGGTGAAGTGCTCACCCGCGGTTTCATTCGAGATTTCGGCGAACTTGCGAATCAGCTCCTCGAACACCAGCCCCATGGTGGCGTTGTCGACCGCCTCGGGATGCAGGTCGATATTGGCGAACTTCTCGGTGACGAGGTACAGCAGGTTCGCCTTCGCCAGGCGCTCGACCTGCGTGTAGAAGTCGAAGCGCTCGAAGATGTCGCGGGCTGCCGGAGAGAAGGCCTGAACGTAGGCGTAAAGGTTCTGGCGGATGTGGTCTTGGTCGCCCAGCAGCTTGACCAGGTCGAGCGGAGAGGTGTTGTAGAAGCTCTGTCCCGCCTTGCGGATGAGGAATGCGTCGGGGTTCAGCCCTGCCTTGGTCTTGGTTTCGAACTCGGCCAGGACGGCGAGCTTGGTCGCCTCCAGCACGCAGTCCAGGCGACGCAGTACGGTGAAGGGCAGGATGACCTTGCCGTATTCGGACTGCCTGTAGTCGCCGCGCAGCAGGTCGGCGACCGACCAGATGAAGGAAGAGAGGGCTTGGTGGTTCATGTGGGGTGTCGATGTGTTGGTTCCGTGCAAGGCCGAAGGCAGCCCTGCCGCCCGCCTTGTCAGCCCGAAGCGGTGGTTAGCCCGTGACTATATCGCGGCTTGATAACCGGTAGGCATCCCGCTGGCTGCCGGTGCAGTGTCGGTGCCCAGCCACAGGGTGCGTTGGCGCGGCCCGTCGGGCGGCACCGGGGCGCAACTCAGCTTTATTTTGAAATCCGAGTAGTGAGCTCAACTTTATTTTGTAAACGGGGTGAATCTGCCGACTTTTTGGGCGGCTAGCACCTTCGGCGGTGCCGTGTCACCGTCAGCAGCCGTCGGTGATGCGGTGGTCGGCCCATGGCGGATACGTGCGAATTGAAATCTGAGATGGAATGTAGTCCTTCACTGATGGGCGGTTCAGGGCAGCGTACATTCCAGATGACTGGGGCGGGCGCTGGCGCCTGCCGCTGCCACCTCAGATTTGTTTATCAGCTCAAGTTTGTTTCGCAGGGCTCAGGTTTCAATTTCTACTCACCATCGTGTCCGGTGGAAGCGATCAATATTTCTTGACTTCCCATCAATGAAACGTATGATTAAAACAATCGTTTGATTGATGATCTGTCATGCGCGCACCCACCGAACGCCAATCCGCCTCCGAAACCCGCGACCGCATCCTCGATGCGGCCGAGGCGCTGTTCGTCGAGCATGGCTTCGAGGCGACGACGATGCGCATGATCACGAGCCGCGCCGACGCCAATATCGCCGCGGTGAACTATCACTTCGGCAGCAAGGACGCGCTGATTCAGGAAGTCTTCAAGCGGCGGCTCACCGAGCTGAACCGGCGACGGCTCGCAGCGCTCGACCGGCAGGAGGCCGAGGCCGGCGGGGCGCCGTTGAAGCCCAGCCGCATCGTCGAGGCCTTCTTCGGCACCGCGCTGGAGATGGCGGCGGATACCGCGCACGGCGGCCACACTTTCATGCGCCTGCTCGGTCGAACCTATACCGAGCCCAATGGTTTCGTGCGCCAGTTCCTAGCCGAGGAATACGCCGAGGCGGTCGAGCGCTTCCTCGCTGCGCTGTACCGCGCACTGCCCGACGTGCCGCGCGAGGAAATCCTGTGGCGCTTCCATTTCATGATGGGGGCGATGTCCTACGCGATCGCCGGCACCGACGCGCTGCAGCTTTTCGCCGGCAAGTTCGACGACGCGGCGCCCGAGCGGCTGTTGCCGCGGCTGATGTCCTTCCTGCTCGGCGGCCTGCGCGCGCCGCTGCCGGGGCAGGGTGTGCCGGGGGAGAACGGCAGGGGCGCGCCGACGCGCCAATGAGTTGAATGCAGGCCCGTCCGGGGCGGCACAGCGCGGCGCAGACCGCGGCCGGCCGGGCGCAGGCGGTTCGAAAACGTTCAGGAGACGACAATGATCTGGTGGTTCATCGCTTTGCTCCCTCCCTTGGCAGTCGCGCTCGCCTACGGGCGAGCGCCCCTTTTTGCCTGGGCCGGGGTCGGGTTGGTCTGGCTGGCGGCGGCCGGCTGGGCCGGAGGCTGGGCGCCGGCGGCGATCGTCGCGGCGCTGGTGGTGTTCGCAGCCGTGATGGCGGTCTTCCTGTTGCGGCCCGTGCGCCGCGCGCTGGTGACGGCGCCGGTGTTCCGCGCCTTCCGCGCAGCGCTGCCGTCGATGTCGCAGACCGAGCGCGACGCGCTGGAGGCCGGCACGGTGTGGTGGGAGGGCGAACTCTTCCGCGGCGCGCCGGCGTGGTCGAAGCTGCTCGCCTATCCGTGGCCGAAGCTCACCGCCGAGGAGCGCGCCTTCCTCGACAACGAGACCGGCGAGCTGTGCCGGCTCACCAACGACTGGCAGGACAACCTGCGCCAGGACCTGTCGCCCGAGGTGTGGCAGTACATCAAGGACAAGGGCTTCCTCGGCATGATCATCCCGAAGGAGTACGGCGGGAAGGGCTTCTCGGCCTACGCGCACTCGCAGGTCGTGACCAAGCTGTCGACGCGCGCCTCGGCTCCGGCGATCACGGTGATGGTGCCGAACTCGCTCGGGCCGGCGGAACTGCTGCTGCACTACGGCACTCCGGAGCAGAAATCCCATTACCTGCCGCGCCTCGCGAAGGGGCTGGAGATCCCGGCCTTCGCGCTGACGAGCCCGTGGGCGGGCTCGGACGCGGCGTCGATTCCCGATGCGGGCGTGGTGTGCAAGGGGCAGTGGCAGGGGCGCGAGGTGCTGGGCATGCGCGTGTCCTTCGACAAGCGCTACATCACGCTCGCGCCGGTGTGCACGGTGTTCGGGCTGGCGTTCCGCCTGTACGACCCGGACGGCCTGCTCGGCAAGGAGCCGGACTTGGGCATCACCTGCGCGCTGGTGCCGGCCGAGCACCCGGGCGTCGATACCGGCCGTCGCCACTTCCCGCTCAACGGCATCTGGATGAACGGGCCGGTGCGCGGCAAGGACGTCTTCATGCCGCTGGAGTTCATCATCGGCGGGCCGAAGATGGCCGGGCAGGGCTGGCGCATGCTGATGGAGTGCCTCGCGGCGGGCCGTTCGATCTCGTTGCCGGGCTCCAACACCGGCATGCAGAAGATGACCGCGCGTGCGGTCGGCGCCTATGCGCGGGTGCGCTACCAGTTCAAGACCGCGATCGGTCGATTCGAGGGCGTCGAGGAGGCGCTCACCCGCATCGGCGCGAACACCTATCTAAGCGACGCGGCGCGCGTGATGACGGCCGGCGCGATCGACCTCGGCGAGAAGCCCTCGGTGGTGTCCGCGATCGTGAAGTACCACGTCACCGAGCGCGCGCGCCAGACCGTCAATGACGGCATGGACGTGGTCGGCGGCAAGGGCATCTGCCTCGGGCCGCAGAACATGCTGGGGCGCGCCTACCAGCAGATCCCGGTGGGCATCACCGTCGAGGGCGCGAACATCCTCACGCGCAGCCTGATCCTCTTCGGCCAGGGGGCGATCCGCTGCCATCCCTATGTGCTCGACGAGATGCACGCGGCGCAGGCGAAGGACCTCGCCGCCTTCGACGAGGCCTTGTGGGGCCACGTCGGCTACACGGTATCGAACGCCGCGCGCGCGCTGGTGATGGGGCTCACCGGCTCGCACTTCGTTGCCGCACCGGACAACATTGCCCCCGAGACGCGGCGCTACTATCAGCAGCTCACGCGTTTCTCGGCCGCCTTCGCCTTCCTCTCGGACATCTCGATGGGCACGATGGGCGGCGCGCTGAAGCGCAAGGAGAAGCTCTCGGCGCGCCTCGGCGACATCCTGTCGCTGATGTACCTCGCCTCGGCGGTGCTGCGCCGCTACGAGGCCGAAGGGCGGCAGGCCGCGGATGCGCCGCTGATGCACTGGGCGATCTGGGACTGCATGTTCAAGGCGCAGAACGCCTTCGAGGGCGTGATCGCGAACTTCCCCAACAAGCTCTTCGCGACGCTCCTGCGCCGCATCGTGGTGTTCCCGCTCGGGCGGCCCTACGTCGTGCCGTCCGACCAGTTGGGGCACGAGGTCGCGAAGCTGCTGATCGAGCCGTCGGCGACACGCGACCGCCTGACCTCCGACGTGTATCTCGCCAGCGATGTCGAGGAGCCGATCGGTGCGCTCGAAGCCGCGCTCGTCGCGACCATTGCCGCCGAGCCGATCGAGGCCAAGGTGCGCCACGCGCAGAAGGAAGGGCGTTTCGAGCCGGGTCTCATGATCGGCGGCGGCGTCGATGCGGTGTGGCAGCGCGCCCAGGAAGCCGGCGTGATCACCGCCGACGAGTTCGCGCTGCTGAAGCGCCGCGGCGAGCTGCGCGACAAGGTGATCAGGGTCGACGACTTCCCCTACGACTTCGGCCTGCGCGCCGCGCTCGCGCAGATCGAGCCGCAGGCGTCCGCCTCGGTCAAGGCCGCCGCATGAGCCGTAACAACATGAGTCGCGACATCTTCATCATCGACGGCGCGCGCACGCCTTTCCTGAAGTCGCGCAACACGCCGGGGCCGTTCGCGGCCGCCGATCTCGCGACCGCCGCGGGCGCGGCGCTGCTCGCGCGCCAGCGCTTCGCGCCGGACGAGCTGGACGAGGTGATCCTCGGCTGCGCGAGCCCGTCGCCCGATGAGGTCAACATCGGCCGCGTCGTCGCGCTGCGCATGGGCTGCGGGCAGAAGGTGCCAGGCTGGACGGTGATGCGGAACTGCGCCTCGGGCATGCAGGCGCTCGACTCGGCGATTGCCAACATCCACGCGGGGCGCTCGGAGCTCGTGCTCGCGGGCGGCGTCGATGCGCTGTCGCGCGCGCCGCTGCTGTTCTCCGATGCGATGGTGCGCTGGCTGTCGGGCTGGTACGCGACGAAGAGCGTCGGCGAGAAGCTCGCCGCGCTGCGCCGCTTCAGGCCGGGCTACCTCGCGCCGGTGATCGGCATCATGAAGGGCCTCACCGACCCCATCGTCGGCCAGCTGATGGGCCAGACCGCGGAGAACCTTGCGCACCGCTTCGGCATCTCGCGTGCCGACATGGACGCCTTCGCCGCGCGCAGCCACGCCCGCGTGCTCGGTGCGCGTGAGACTGGGCACTTTAGCGAGATCGTGCCGCTGATAAATCGCCACGGCACCGTGTACGCCGACGACGACGGCGTGCGCGCGGACTCGACCCCCGGGAACCTCGCGAAACTCAAACCCTTCTTCGACCGCAAGTACGGCCGCGTGACCGCCGGCAACAGCTCGCAGATCACCGACGGCGCCGCGTGGCTGGTGCTCGCGTCCGCAGAGGCGGTCGAGCGCCACGGCCTCACGCCGCTGGGGCGCATCGCCGACAGCCAGTGGGCGGGCCTCGACCCCGCGCAGATGGGCCTCGGGCCGGTGCATGCGGCGACACCGATGCTGCAGCGCCACGGTCTGGGGCTCACCGACATCGACGCGTGGGAGATCAACGAGGCCTTCGCCGCGCAGGTTATCGCCTGTTTGCGTGCGTGGGAAGACGCGGATTACTGCCGCGACGAGTTGGGTCTGGCCGACGCCTTCGGCCGCCTCGACGAAGCGAAGCTCAACGTAGACGGCGGCGCGATCGCGCTGGGCCATCCGGTCGGCGCGAGTGGCGCGCGCATCGTGCTGCACCTCTTGAACGTGCTGCGGCGGCAGGGCTGGAAGCGTGGCGTCGCGAGCATCTGCATCGGCGGCGGGCAGGGCGGCGCGATGCTGGTGGAGGCGCTGTGATGAGCGAATTCAGGCATCTGGTGCTTGCGCGCAAGGGCCTCAGTGGTGAAGAGGACGGCCTCGCGTGGCTGTATCTCGACCGTGCCGGGGCGAGCACGAACACGCTGTCGCGTGAACTGCTCGACGAGCTGGCCGCGGCCTTCGCGCAGCTCGAAGCCGATCCGCCCAAGGGGCTGATCATCGCGTCGGCGAAGCCGGCCGGATTCGTCGCCGGTGCCGACATCGAGGAGTTCACGCGCATCGACTCCGCGCAGGGCGCGCGCGATCTGGTGCAGCGCGGCTGGGAGCTCTTCAACTGGCTTGCGCGCCTGAAGTTTCCGACGCTGGCGCTGATCCGCGGCCATTGTCTGGGCGGCGGGCTGGAGCTCGCGCTCGCGTGCCGCTACCGTATCGTCGTCGACGAGCC
Organism: Aromatoleum tolulyticum; assembly: GCF_900156155.1. Lineage (GTDB taxonomy): Bacteria > Pseudomonadota > Gammaproteobacteria > Burkholderiales > Rhodocyclaceae > Aromatoleum > Aromatoleum tolulyticum. Next base: position 131,991 of record NZ_FTMD01000001.1, on the reverse strand, counting down.
CGCGACGAAGCTCGCGTTGCCCGAGGTGATGCTGGGCATCGTCCCCGGTTGGGGCGGCATGAAGCGCCTGCCCGAGCTGATCGGCCCGGCGGCGGCGCTCGACATGATGCTCACCGGCAAGAGCATGGACGCGCGCCGCGCGCACAAGCTGGGCCTTGCCGACGAATGCGTGCCGCCGCGCGTGATGGAGAACGCCGCGCGCATGTTGGTGCGCTCCGGCCAGGCGCGTCGCGCGCTGCCCTTCGGACAAAAGCTGCTGAACGGGCCGCTGAAGGCGATCGTCGCGAACAAGGCGCGCCGGCAGGTCGCCGCGAAGGCGCGGCGCGAGCACTACCCGGCGCCCTACGCGATCCTCGACATCTGGCAGAGGTACGGCGGCAACGCGCTCGCGGTGCCCGCCGACGATCCCGCTTCGCTGGAGGCGATCTTCCGCTCGCCGACCGCGAAGAACCTCGTGCGCGTGTTCTTCCTGCAGGAGCGGCTGAAGGGTTTCGGCAAGGACAATGATTTCGCCCCGCGCCACGTGCACGTCGTCGGCGCCGGTGTGATGGGCGGCGACATCGCCGCACTGTGCGCGTTCGCGGGCATGACGGTGACGCTGCAGGACCAGTCCGTCGAGCGCATCGCGCCGGCGGTCGCGCGCGCCGCCAAGTTCTTCGAGCGCAAGTTCCGCGGCGATGCGCGGCAGGTGCGTTTCGCGCTCGACCGCCTGATCCCCGACCCGCAGGGGCACGGCGCCGCGCGCGCGGACCTCGTGATCGAGGCGATCTTCGAGAACCTGGAGGCGAAGCGTGCGCTGTTCGCCGAGCTCGAACGGCGCGCGAAGCCCGACTCGGTGCTCGCGACCAACACCTCCAGCCTGCGCATCGAGGACATCGCATCGGCGCTCGCGGATCCGCACCGCCTCGTCGGCATCCACTTCTTCAACCCCGTCGCGCTGATGCCGCTCGTCGAGGTCGTGCGCGGCGAGGCGTCCGACGACGCGGCGCTGCGCCGTGCGGCGGCCTTCGTGCGGCGCATCGACAAGCTGCCGCTGCCGGTGAAGAGCGCGCCGGGCTTCCTGGTGAACGCGGTGCTGGGCCCCTACATGCTGGAGGCGCTGCGCTGCGTCGATGAGGGCTTGTCGCCCGAGACGGTCGACGCCGCCCTGGTCGCCTTCGGCATGCCGATGGGGCCGGTCGAACTGGTCGACACCGTCGGGCTGGACATCGCGGTCGCCGCCGGCAAGGCGCTCGCGGGCGACATTGCCGAGCCGCCGCGCCGGCTGATGGAGCTCGTCGCGGCCGGGCAGCTCGGCCGCAAGAGCGGCCAGGGCTACTACCGCTGGGTCGACGGCAAGGCGCAGAAAGGCGCCGTCGGGGCGATTCCGGCCGGGCTGGCAGAGCGCATCGTCGCGCCGCTCGTCGCGGCGGCACGGCGCTGTGTCGATCTCGGCGTGGTCGCCGATGCGGATCTCGCCGATGCCGGGGTGATATTCGGAACCGGCTTCGCCCCCTTTACGGGTGGGCCGCTGAATTATTCCCCTGAATCGGGGGAAACTTTGTCCGGCGCGGATTCCGGCGGCCGGGTTGGTGCTATCGTGCATGCTGGATGAGCATGAGGGGATTCTTATGAGCGACGACGCAGTCGAGCCGGTGAAGCTGCCCGACAAGCAGCCGGCCTTGCGCGTGATGCCGATGCCGGCCGACGTGAATCCGGCGGGCGACGTGTTCGGCGGCTGGATCATGGCGATGGTCGACATCGCCGGGGCGATTCCCGCGCATCGGCGTGCGCGCTGCCGCACCGCGACGGTCGCGGTGAACTCCTTCGTCTTCAAGCAGCCGGTCTCGGTCGGTGACCTTGTAAGTTTTTATGCCGAAGTGGTGTCCGTCGGCCGCACTTCCATCACTGTAGACGTCGAGGTGTATGCCGAGCGCGACCCCGAAAATCCGGTGGTCGTGAAGGTCACCGAGGCGACGTTGACGTACGTCGCGCTCGACGACAAGGGGCGCAAGCGGCCCGTTCCGCCCGCCTGATTAGCATCGACAGGTTTCGCGCGACCCCGCGGCGCCGGGTTCGCACGGATTTCCGGGGAGACCGCGCTGCGGGTCCGGAGTTGCAGCGCCGAAATTGCACAGACAATTCACGAGGAGATGTGAGAGATGAAGAAAACCACGATTGCCCGCCTGCTGCCCGCCGCCCTGCTCGCACTCGGTTCGGGGGCCGCGTCCGCTGCAGGCTTCCAGCTGCTGGAGCAGAACGCGAGCGGCATCGGCAATGCCTACGCGGGCTCGGCGGCGGTGGCCGAGAACGCCAGCACGATCTTCTTCAACCCGGCCGGCATGACGCAGCTGCAGGCGCGCGAGGTTTCGCTGGGGATCTCGGCGGTGCGGCCGAGCTTCGAATTCAAGAACAAGGGTTCGGTGGGCGGCGCGCTATCGGGCAATGGCGACGACGCGGGCGACTGGGGGGCGATTCCCAATGCCTACCTGTCGTGGGCGCTCAACAAGGACGTGTATGTGGGCCTGGGCATCAGCGGCCCCTTCGGCCTCGTCACCGACTATGACGGCCCCTGGGTGGGTGGGGCGCAGTCGGTCAGCTTCGAGATCAAGACGGTCAACGTCAATCCGTCGCTTGCGTGGCGCGTCAATGACAAGGTTTCCCTCGGCTTCGGTGTGAACTGGCAGCGCATGGAAGCCCAGTACGAGCGCTTCGTCGGCATCGCGCCGGGAGCCCTGTCGGCGTCGACGGCCGAGTTGGACGTCGACGGCGATGCGTGGGGCTGGAACGTCGGTGCGCTGTTCACGCTGTCGCCGTCGACGAAGGTCGGGGTTTCGTATCGTTCCAAGGTCGATCACAAGCTGAAGGGCGACATCAAGGTGTCGGGTCCCAGCGCACTGCTCAATGCCGCCGGCAGCAGCGACTCGGACGTCGATGTCGAACTGCCCGACACCTTCATCGTCAGCACGACGCAGAAGCTCAGCGACCGTTGGGAGATGCTCGGCGATCTGTCGTGGACGGGCTGGAGCAGCATCAAGAAGGTCGACATCGAGCGCACTTCGGGCCCCTTCAACGGCCAGATCGCCCAGACGCTGCACACCGAATTCAAGGATACCTGGCGCGTCGCACTGGGGGCGAACTACCTGCTCAACGATGCGTGGAAGCTCAAGTTCGGCATCGCCTACGACCAGACGCCGGTGAAGGACAAGGAGCGCCGCCTCGTCTCGCTGCCGGACAACGACCGCACCTGGTTCAGCGCCGGCGCGCAGTGGAAGGTGAGCAAGACGAACACGCTCGACGTCGGCGCGTCCTACCTCTACGTGCCGAAGACCAAGATCGACAACGATCAGCGCAGTCCCGACCCGCGCGTCAACCGCGGTCGCGTGACCGGCGAGTACGACTCCAGCGTGTGGATCCTCGGCGCGCAGTATTCGATGGCGTTCTGATCGCCCGACAGGTGGACGGCGGCCGCATCCGGCCGCCGTCCCTTTCCGCGGCATCCGCCGCAATCATCCGCTAAAAAGAAGAAAGCAGCATTCGCCGCCGGCAGCGGCTGTGCCGAATGCATGCCATTTGCATTTACCGGAGAGTTGGCATGAGCAATTTCATCATCCGCAAGGTTGCGGTGCTCGGCGCGGGCGTGATGGGGGCGCAGATCGCTGCCCACTGCGCGAACGCCGACGTGCCGGTGCTGCTGTTCGACCTGCCGGCGAAGGACGGCAAGCCCAACGCGATCGTCGACAAGGCGCTCGCCGGGCTGAAGAAGCTCGACCCCGCGCCGCTGGCGGCGAAAGACCGGGCAGCGTTCATCGACGCGGCGAACTACGGCAGCGACCTCGAAAAACTGCGCGAGTGCGACCTGATCATCGAGGCGATCGCCGAGAAGATGGAGTGGAAGCTGGACCTGTACGCGAAGGTCGCCCCCTTCATCCGCCCGGACGCGATCTTCGCGTCGAACACCTCGGGGCTGTCGATCAACGGCCTCGCCGAGGGCATGCCCGCCGCGCTACGCGGGCGCTTCTGCGGCATCCACTTCTTCAATCCGCCGCGCTACATGTCGCTCGTCGAGCTGATCGCGACGCGTGACACCGAGGCGGCGATGCTCGACCAGCTCGAGAGCTGGCTCACGACCCGGCTCGGGAAGTCCATCGTGCGCGCGAAGGACACACCGAACTTCGTCGCCAACCGCGTCGGCGTGTTCTCGATCCTCGCCGTGATGCACCACACCGCGCGCCTGGGACTGGGTTTCGACGAGGTGGACGGCCTGACCGGTCCGCTGATCGGCCGCCCCAAGAGCGCGACCTACCGCACCGCCGACGTGGTCGGCCTCGACACCCTCGCGCACGTCGTCGGCACGATGCAGGCGACGCTCCCCGACGACCCGTGGCACGTGCACTTCAGGTTGCCCGAGTGGCTGCAGGCGCTGATCGCGAAAGGGGCGCTGGGGCAGAAGACGCGCGCGGGCATCTATCGCAAGGAAGGCAAGCAGATCCAGGTGCTGGATCTGAAGACCGGCGACTACCGCCCGAGCGCGGGCGACGTGATCCCGGCGGTCGAGACGATGCTCAAGATCGACGATCCGGTCGAACGCTTCTCGCTGCTGGCCGCGAGCGAGCTGCTGGAGGCGCAGTTCCTGTGGGCCATCTTCCGCGACGTATTCCATTACTGCGCTGTGCATTTGGGCGACATCGCCGACAACGCGCGCGACATCGATCTGGCGATGCGCTGGGGCTTCGGCTGGGCGCAGGGGCCGTTCGAGACCTGGCAGGCGGCCGACTGGAGCGAGATCGCCAAGGCGATCCAGCTCGACATCGACCACGGCCGCGCGATGGCGAAGGTGCCGCTGCCGGCGTGGGTGTTCGAGCGCAAGGGCGTGCATGAGCCGGGCGGTTCGTATTCCGCCGCAACCGCCACGCTGAAGCCGCGTTCGACGCTGCCGGTCTATAAGCGCCAGCTCTATCCGGAGCAGGTGCTGGGCGAGGCACCGTCGGACCGCGGCGAGACGTTATGGGAGAACGAGGGCGTGCGCCTGTGGACGCGCCCCGACCAGGATGCGCGCATCGGCATCCTGTCCTTCAAATCGAAGCAGCATGCGATCGGCGACGAGGTGCTGGACGGGCTGCTGGAGGCCGTTGCACGTGCCGAGCGCGATCTCGACGGCGTCGTGCTGTGGCATCCGGCGCCGTTCGCGGTCGGCGCGAACCTGCATCAGGTCGTCGAGGCGTGCAAGGCCGGGCAGTTCGACATGCTGGAGCGCACCGTTGCGAAGTTTCAGCGCGCGTCGATGAGTCTCAAGCACGCGCAGGTGCCGGTCGTCGCGGCGATCCAGGGCATGGCGCTGGGCGGTGGCTGCGAGTTCGCGATGCATTCGGCGCACCGCGTGCTGGCGCTGGAGAGCTACGTCGGCCTCGTCGAGGCGGGCGTCGGCCTGATCCCGGCCGGGGGCGGCAGCAAGGAGTTCGCGCTGCAGGCGCACACCCTCGCGCAGAAGGCCGCCGGCGGCGACGTGTTCCCGTACATCCAGCAGAGTTTCCAGACGATCGCGATGGCGACCGTCGCGAAGAGCGCGCTCGAGGCGGTGCAGTTGGGCTTCGCCAAGCCTTCCGACGATGTCGTGTTCCATCCGCAGGAACTGCTCTACGTCGGCATCCGCCGGGCGCGGGCGCTCGCGGAATCGGGCTACCGGCCGCCGCTGGTGCAGCGCGCGGTGACGGTCGCGGGCAGGAACGGCATCGCGACCTGCGAGCTGATGCTGGTGAACATGGCCGAAGGGGGCTTCATCTCGTCCTACGACTACAAGGTCGCGAAGGCCGCGGCCACCGCGCTGTGCGGTGGCGAGGTGGAGACGAATTCGCGCGTGTCGGAGCAGTGGATCCTCGACGTCGAGCGGGCATTGTTCGTGGATCTGCTGCGGCAGGAGAAGACGCAGCAGCGTATCGCGCACACGCTCGAAACGGGCAAGCCCCTCAGGAATTAACCCTCGCAACGGATGGGGAAAACGACATGAGCAGACAGATTCAGGAAGCCTACATCGTCGCCGCGACTCGCACGCCGGTCGCCAAGCGGAACGGCTTGTTCCGCAGCGTGCGCCCGGACGACATGCTCGCGCACGTGCTGTCGTCGGTGGTCGCGAAGGTGCCGGGGCTCGACGCGCAGGAGATCGGCGACGTGATCGTCGGCTGCGCGATGCCGGAGGCGGAGCAGGGCATGAACGTCGCGCGCATCGGCCTGCTGCTGGCGGGCCTGCCCGACACGGTGCCGGGGGTCACGATCAACCGCTTCTGCGCCTCCGGCCTCCAGGCGGTCGCCGACGCCGCGGCGCGCATCCGCCTCGGCGAGGCTGACGTGATGATCGCGGCGGGCACCGAGTCGATGAGCGCGATGCCGCAGATCATGGGCAACAAGGTGAGCCTCAACCCGGCGATCTTCGCCAAGCACGAGAACATCGGCATCGCCTTCGGCATGGGGCTTACCGCCGAGATGGTCGCGCAGCAGTGGAAGGTGAGCCGCGAGGACCAGGACGCCTTCGCGTTGCAGTCGAACCAGCGCGCATGCGCGGCGATCGCGGCGGGCTATTTCCGCGACGAGATCACGCCCTATCACGTGCGCACCCATGTGCCCGGCGAGGGCGGTGCGGTGCGCGTCGTCGAGCGTCTCGCCGATACGGACGAGGGGCCGCGCGCGGACGCGTCGCTGGAAGGGCTCGCGAAGCTGAAGCCGGTGTTCGCGGCGCGCGGTTCCGTGACGGCCGGCAACAGCTCGCAGATGTCGGACGGTGCCGGCGCGGTGCTATTGATGAGCGAGGCGGCGCTGAAGCGCTACGGCGCGACGCCGATCGCGCGCTTTGTCAGCTACGCGGTCGCGGGGGTGCCGCCGCAGGTGATGGGCATCGGGCCGGTGGAGGCGATCCCGCGGGCGCTGAAGGCCGGTGGCGTGGCGCCGGAGGCGGTCGACTGGATCGAGCTCAACGAAGCGTTTGCCGCGCAGGCGCTGGCGGTGATGCGGCAGTTGTCGCTCGACCCGGCGAAGGTCAACCCGCTCGGCGGCGCGATCGCGCTGGGCCACCCGCTCGGCGCGACGGGCGCGATCCGCGCCGCGACGCTGATGAACGCGATGCGGCGGGATGCGAACCTGCGCTACGGGATGATCTCGATGTGCATCGGCACCGGCATGGGGGCTGCGGGGGTGTTCGAGCGCGTTTGAAGCGGTTCATCGCGGCATTTCACGGCCTTCCGAAAGCCCCGACGCGAGGTCGGAGCGGGGGCGGGGTGGGGGCCTGTCGGGTCGTGCCGAGGGCGGAGCGCCCGACGGGGAAACAAGGCGATGCATGTCTGAGCCCGCAGGGCGAGTTTGCATCGCCGCCCCGGCGGGTGATCCGACCGAGGGAAGCCGCAGGCCACGACCTTCAGGTCCGCACCTCGCCCCTGCTCCGACCGGATTACAGCCCACGCAGTCTCGCGGCATACTACGAGGATCAGGAGCCAACGCCGCGACGCGGCAGACATAATTGCAAGGAAGGAAGTTCATGGCCAACACCGTACTGCTCGACGTCGAAAACCGCGTAGCGACCCTCACGCTGAATCGTCCGGCGCAGCTCAATGCCTTGTCCATCGAGATGATGGAAGACCTGCTGGCCGCCGCACGCAGGCTGCGTGACCTGAAGGATGTCGACGTCGTGGTGGTCACCGGGGCCGGCGATCACTTCATGGCCGGTGGCGATCTCAAGGACTTCGCCACCCAGTTCCATCTGGGCCCGCAGGCGCGTATGGTGGCCTTCCGCGCGATCATCGAGAAGCACATCAACCCGGCGGTCGAGATCCTGCAGAACCTGCAGCAGCCGGTGATCGCCAAGGTGCGCGGCGCCTGCGCGGGCTTCGGCCTGTCGCTGATGCTGGGCTGCGACCTCGCGCTGTGCGCGGACAGCGCGAAATTCACGACCGCCTATTCGTCGATCGGCCTGTCCGCCGATGGCGGCATGTCGTGGTTCCTGCCGCGCATCGTGGGACGGCGCAAGGCCGCCGAACTGCTGTTGCTGGGCGACCGTTTCGATGCCGCCGAGGCCTTGCGCCTGAGCCTCGTCAATCGCGTCGTCGCTGCCGCGGAACTCGACGCCGAAACCGCGGCACTGGTCGCCCGCCTGCAGAACGGGGCGCGCCACGCCTACGGCGAAATCAAGCGCCTGCTGGCATCGTCGGCGGACGCCAAGATCGAGACCCAGCTGCAGAGCGAGGCCGAGGCCTTCGCGCGCTGCAGCGCGACCGGGGATTTCGTCGAAGGCATCAACGCCTTCCTCGAGAAGCGCAAGCCGGGGTTCGGCGGCGTCTGACAAGCGGCGAGGCCGGCATTCCGGCCGGTCTCGCCATGTTCGGCCGGATGCGGGCGCTCGCCCCCTATGGCAGCGGGATGCGTTCCGTTTCCCCGGGCACCGGTGTGAAGCGCTCGGTACGCCAGTCTTCCTTGGCCTGTTCGATGCGTTCGCGCGTGCTGGCGACGAAGTTCCACCACACGAAGCGCGGGCCGTCGAGCGGCTCGCCGCCGAGCAGCATCAGGCGCGTCGGCCCCAGCGCGGCGAGCGTCACGTCGGCGCCGCGGCCGAACACCAGCAGCTGGCCGGGCGGATAGGCCTGGCCGTCGATGCGCACGGCCCCTTCGACGATGTAGGCCGCGCGTTCCTCGTGCTCGGCCGGGATGTGCAGCCGCTGCTGCGCGACGAGGGTGACGTCGGCGTAGAACAGCGGCGAGCGCGTTTCGGCGGGCGAGCGCACGCCGAAGATTTCGCCGGCGATCACGCGGATGCGCAGGCCGGGCGCAGTGACGACGGGCAGCTCGGCAGCGCCGTGGTGGGCGAACGCGGGCGCGATCTCTTCGTCTCGCACCGGCAGTCCGACCCACGCCTGCAGGCCGGAAAGCCGCGGTCCGGCGGGGCGCAGTTCGGGCGGCGTGCGCTCGGAATGGACGATTCCGCGGCCGGCGGTCATCCAGTTGAGCTCGCCGGGGCGGATCGGCTGCACGCTGCCGAGGCTGTCGCGGTGCAGGATCTCGCCGTCGAACAGGTAGGTCACCGTCGCCAGCCCGATGTGCGGGTGCGGGCGCACGTCGAGGCCGGTGCCGGCGTCGAGCCGCACGGGCCCCATCTGGTCGAGGAACACGAAGGGTCCGACCATGCGCCGCTGCGCCGAGGGCAGCACGCGCAGGACCTTGAAGCCGCCGCCGAGGTCGCTCGCGCGGGGCACGACGATCGTTTCGACGAGGGGCGGGGTTGCGGTCGTGCGGTCGGTCGTCATGGGGAGATCCTCGGTCTGATGGATCCGGTGCCTGAATTCACCGGAAGCGGATACTTGAAGCGTAGGTGCCGTAGTCGTGGCTCGCCACGCCATTGCGACGCGTACCGACGTAGGCCTCGAGGCCTGGCTGGTATTCGACGGTGACGGTGCCGCCGCTGCGGGCGACCGCCCCCGCATGCAGCGCGGCGCGGCAGAGACTCGAGTCGGCGGCGTAAAGGTCCGTGCCCCAGACGGTGCCTTCGTTGACCCGGTCGGCGCTGCAAACACAGGTGAAGGGGGTGGGGAGGTTGGCATTGATCGACAGCCGGCCGGGGCATGGGCCGGGCTCCGCAGGGTCGGGCGTGCCGGCGAAGCGGATGCTGGTGCCGAAGGTGCCGTAGTCGTGCGAGACGACGCCATTGCGCGGCGTACCCACGTACAGCAGGCGTCCCGGCCGACGTTCGATGGTGACGGTGCCGCCACTGCGGGCGATCGCGCCCGCATGCACGGCGGCCTGGCACAGACTGGAATCCGCGGTGTAGAGGTCCGAGCCCCAGACGGTGCCGTCGTCGACACGGTCGGCGCTGCAGGTGCAGGTGAACGGGGTAGGGAGGTTGAGGTTCACGGACAGGCGCGTCGGACATGGGCCGGGTTCCGCCGGCAAGGGGGTTCCGGCGAAGTGCATGCTGGTGCCGAAGGCGCCGTAGTCGTGCGAGACGACACCGTTGCGGGGCGAGCCCACGTACAACAGGCGTCCCGGCTGACGTTCGACGGTGACGGTGCCGCCACTGCGGACGATCGCTCCCGCATGGACGGCAGCATCGCAAAGACTCGAATCGGTGGTGTACAGGTCCGAGCCCCACACGGTGCCGTCGCCGATGCGGTCGGCGCTGCAGTGACAGGTGAGCGGCGTCGGACGCTTGGGGCCGGACGCGATGGTCTGCGGGCAGGGGGCGACGGCCTCGGGGGCGCCTGCGGTCCGTGCGGCCGGCTGTTCGGCCGCCGGCTGCGGGGAGGCCCTCGGGAGCGTTTCGTCGGGGGCTGCCGGTGCGACGCGGGCGGGCGTGACGCTGCCTTCTGCCGTCCCGGCGGGGGCCGCGGGCCGAGGTCCGGAATCGGCAGGCGGCGCGTCGGGCGCGCGTTCGCCACGCATGATCCAGCTGCCGGCGAGGATCGCCACGACGACGACGCCCACTGCGGCGGCGAAGCGCAGGGTGCGCTCGCGATTGGCGGGCGGGGTGTGGCGCCGCAGCGCGGCGGGCGTGGCGGTCGGGCGCACGCCCCGGATCGCCTGTGCAAGCCGCTCCCATTGGTCGCTTTGCGGCGCCTCCCAGGCATCGATCCAGTGCGCCGAGGAGATGAAGAGTTCGAGCTCGCGGTCGGGCAGCACGTTCTCGATGCGCACCGGGAAGATCGCCTTGCCCTTGCTCGTCGCGCGTTCGACTTCGCGGTGCACGAAGTGGGATTCGTTGCTGTGGCCGGAAAGCAGCAGCACGAAGGCATTGCAGGATTCGATTCCCGACAGGATCTCGGCGGCGTAGTCGCGCCCCGGCGTGACGTCGCGCGGGGCGATCCAGCAGCGGATGCCGCGCGATTCGAGGTGGCGGCACAGCTCGGCGGCGGTCGCGGCGTCGTCGGCGGCGTGGCTGATGAAGGCGGTCGGTGCGGGAGTCATGCGTCGGATGCCGTGTCCGCGAGGTAGAAAGGGTCAGAGGGACTTGAGGTATTCGACCAGCGCATCCTTGTCGGCGTCCGGCAACTCGGTGCCGTACAGGTGGCCGCCGTTGCCGTTGCCGCGCAGGCGGGTGTCGTGCAGGGTGCCGACGCGCGCGGCGTCGCTGCCGGCGGTGACGAAGCCGCCCTTCACCTGATCATAGACGTCATAGCCGCGCAGGAATTCGACCGGGCGCCGCGACGGCGGTTCGAGCAGGTCGCGCAGCGTCGGCACCGAGCCGTTGTGCAGGTAGGGCGCGCGCAGCCAGATGCCGTCGAGGAAGGGGATGACGTAGCCGGTTAGCGTTTCCTCGACGAGGCCCTTGCGGGTGATGCCCATCGCGCGCACGACGCGGTTGGCCTCGATCGCCGCTTCCTTGTTCCAGCTGTCCAGCCGCCCGCGGTCGGTGCCGAGCTCGGCGAGCGGCAGGCGCGTGCCGGTGCGGTCGGAGGCGTGGCAGGCGGCGCAGTGCGCATCGAACACGGCCTTGCCGGCGGCGGCGCGCTCGGCGTCGAGCGCGAACGGGTATTTCGGCGCCGGCAGCTTGCCGAGGAAGGCGTGCAGCCAGTCGACGTGGCCGAGGAAGGCCTGGCGGTCCTTGGGCGGCGCGCCGAGGACGCCGAGCGCGGAGTCGATGATCACCGAGCGCGCGTCGTGGCTGTCGCCGGCGAGATTCATGAAATGGCCCTTCTCCGGCCTGTACTTGTCGAGGTTCCACAGCGCGGGCATGTCGGTGGGCCCGAAGCTGTCGTCCATCGGCGCCTCGATCATGAAGTACTTCGTCAGGTTCATCGCGTCGTCGCGTCCGCGCCCCCAGTCGGGGAAGTCCGTGCGGTAGATCCACGCGAACTGCGCCTCGCGCTCGAGGAGGCGCTTCTTCGTGATCGGGATGATCAGGAAGCGGTACGCGAGGCGGTCGAGCCAGTCGAGTTCGGTGACGAGCGCGATCTCGCGCATCAGCACATCGGGGGTGAAGCGCGGGTCCTTGGCGCAGTCGATGAGGTAGCGGAAGAAGGCTTCGAGGTTGAGCGTGTGGCCCGGCCCGGCGGCGACGTAGGTCGGGTTCTCGTCGTGGCGGCTGCGGTAGCTGGCGGTGTGGCAGGCGGCGCAGGTGTTGGCGACGCGCGGGAAGCCGATGGTCTTCTTGGTGAAGCCGATCGGCAGTTCCATGCCCTGTTCCCACGCGACGCCGAGCGACGCGTAGCCGCCCGCGCCGGGGAGCTTCTCGGGGAAGACGCGCGGCAGCACGTAGAAGATCCAGTACGGGATGCCGGCGTCGTTCTCCGCGCCGATCGAGCCGTACTTCCAGCGCATCTCGGGGGTGGCTGTGACCCACGCCGGTTGCGCCTCCTCGCGCAGGAAGCGGTACCAGCCGAGGTAGGCGAGCGCGGCGCCGGCGGCGAGCAGCACGGTCAGCGCGATCCACAGCCAGCGGTGCCTGTGCGGGGGCGCGAGGGGATCGGTGCCCGGGGCGCCCGTGTCGTTCTCGTTCGTGGCTTGCATCACGCCGCCTCCGGCATCAGAAGGTCTTGAGGTATTCGAGCAGCGCGGCCTTGTCGTCGGCGGCCAGCGCGGTGCCGTAGGGCGCGCCCTCGTGGCCGCCGTTGCCGTTGCCGGGGATCGTCGTGTCGTAGCGGAAGTACGTGCGCGCGCCTTCCTCGCACACGTCGCTGACGAAGCCGAGCTTGTCGCGGTCGATGACGTCGTAGCCGCGGCAGAAGCTCGCCGGGCGCCGCGACGCCGGTTCGAGGAGGTCGCGCACCGTCGGTACCGAGCCGTTGTGCAGGTAGGGGCCGCGCAGCCACAGGCCGTCGAGCGGCATGTTGGCGTAGCCGAAGGTCTTGCGGAAACCGGTGAAGCGCCACGGGTAGCCGGCATAGACCGAGCCGAGGTTCTGCGCGAGCTCGGGGGTGAAGGAGTCGAGGCGATGGCGGTCGGTGCCGATGTCGGCGAGCGGCGTGACGTGGCCGACCTGCGCGCCGCGGAAGTCCTGGCCGCTGGCGCCGTGGCAGCCGGCGCAGTATTCGGCATAGAGCGGCGCGCCGCGTGCGGCGAGCGCCGCGTCGATGGCGTAGGGATACTTCGGCGGTGCGGCGTCGAGCAGCCATTCCTCGAGGCGCCCGATCGCGACGAGGTCGATCGTCGGCGGCGTCGTGCCGGTGCCGAAGGCGGCGTTCTTGTTGCGTTCCTCGGCCTTGGTGTTGTTGCCGTCCCAGTGCAGCTGCATCGGCTGGCCGTCGTCGCGCGTCTTGCGTTTGCGTTGTTCCCAGATCGACGGGAAGTCGGTGGTGCCGATCCGTTCTTCGGGCGACAGGCGCGCGGACGGGAAGTTGAACAGCGCCTTCGACGGGTTGAAGGTGTCGACGCGCCCCGGCCCCCATGGCGGCTGCGACAGCGACCACGCGAAGCGCTCGCGCAGCATCAGCAGGCGCTCGCGCATCAAGGCGATCGCGACCGGATACACGACGTAGCGGTCGAAGGGGCCGAGCCTGCCGGCGCGCGCGTCGATCTCGGGGATGATGGTGTCGGGGCTGAAGCGCGCGTCGGCGGCGCAGTTGAAGAAGAAGTTCTCGAAGCCCATCAGGTTCAGCTGGTGGGCCGGCATGCCCAGGTACACGCGCGGCGCGGCGTCGGGCGTGTCGCGCACGGTGCCGGCGTGGCAGGCCGCACAGTTGAGGAAGACGCGGTCGAGGCCGAGGTTGCGGCGCATCGACACGCCGACCGGCAGCGTGCGCCCGTCCTCGAAGATCATGCCGAGCGAGGCGTAGCCGTCGCCGGGCAGGTACTTCGCGCACACCTTGGGCAGCACCTGCCAGATCCAGTATGGGAAGCCCGATGCGCGTTCGCCGCCGGTCGAGCCGTACTTGAAGTGGCGCTCGATGTCCGGGTAGCTCACCGGCTCGTCGGCGGAAAAGCGCACGTACAGGCCGACGGCGATCGTCGCTGGGACCAGCATCAGCGCGGCGACGACGAGCAAGACGCCGCAGCACCAGCGTTTTGCGGGCGGCGCGGGCGGGGGGGGGTTGGGTGAGGATCGGCGCAGGATAGCCATCGTCGCGCTCCTTAGCCCGAGGCGGGCAGGCAGGGAGGCAGGGCCTCGTAGTTGTCCGGCTGCGGCATCGGTGCGCCGCCCGCGAGTTCGGTGGCGTAGGCGGCGAGCGTCGCGAGCTCGGCGCTCGCCGCCCAGCTCGACGGGTCGGCGCCGAGCGGGCGCAGCGCCTGCAGCGGGGGCATGGGCGTCTTCGCGCGCGCCGCGGGCTGCTGCTGCCACATCGCGAGGCGATAGCGGATGCGCGCGGCGCAGTGCCTCAGGCGGTCGCGCACGGTCGCCTCGTCGCCGTGCAGGAAATTCGGCGGCGTGCTCGATGGCGTCTGGTGGCAGGGGGTGCAGTAGCGCTGGAACAGGCCGGCGGAGGTCGCGGGCGGAAAGTGCGGCACGTCGCGCTCCGGCGTCGCCGTGGCGGGGGGGGCGGATTCGCGCTCCGGACTGCCGAGCCGGGTGAGGAGCGCCGTCATCAGCGGCTCGAGCCGGAACGGCCCCGCAGCGAACGGTCCGCCGCCCGGCGCAGCGGCGAGGGTGGCGATCGCGTCGCCGACGCGGGCGAAGTCGGTCGTCTGGGACGGATGGCCGCGCACGGCGGCACGCAGGCGGGCGAGATCGTGTTCGCCCAGCAGTTCGGCCAGCCCCGCGACGGTTTCGTTGAGGCGCCCGGTGTCCGGCAGCTGCCAGATTTCGAGCGGCGGCCGTGGTGCGAGCGGTTCAAACGGGGCGGGAATGTTCGCGAGCATCACGCCGTCCGCGCGGGCCAGCCCTTCCGGCAGCGGATCGCGGTTGGGGATGTTGGCGTCGGACAGCGCGAGTCCGCCCGGCCAGCGAGTCTGCCAAGCGGCGGCGAAGGCGGGCAGGATCGCGTCATGCAGCGCGGCGTGTTCGTGACGTCCCGTCGCGCGGTAGCGCAGCGCTGCCTCGAACAGCGCGGCGCGGCAGCGTGCCCCGCGCTCGCCGTCGCCGCAACCCGTGCGCCACAGCGTCTGCCACAGCGCGAAGCGATTGGCGCGCTGGACGGCGGCGTCGATCGCGCCGGGGAGATCGATACCGCGCCGCACCGGCACGCCCTCTACGCTCGTTTGCCACGTCGCGAGCCGCGCCGCGACCGCCGGATTGGCGTTGGTCTCCTGCCACAGCGGGCGCGAGAAGATCGGCGCGTGGTTCTGGTGGCAGGCGAGGCACAGCGCGCGCGACGCATACACGATGCGCGGCCGGGCGCCGCTGCGATAGTCGAGCACGAGCTGGAATTCGAAGCGGGCGGCCGCCTCGTTGTAGCTGATGACCTCGATGACCTCGCTGTTGCCGACGTGGCCGAGATACAGGCGGTCGCGCTGCGGCGGACCCGGGCCGTGGGCGGCCGGTTCGCCGGCCATTGCGGCGACGACGCGCGGGTGGCGGAAGAACTCCGGGGCCGCGGCGAGGCGTTGCAGCGAGCGGCCGATCGGGATCAGCACGCGCACGAGGCAGCGCCCCTCGGGCAGGTCCGCGCACTGTCCGCCGCCATCCAGGCGCTGCAGCAGATTTTCGAACGGATAGGGCAGGGCCGCCGCGCCGCCGAGCGCCGCGACGCGCTGGTCGAACAGCGACGCGCCGGCAGGCGGCAGGTCCTCGCCGTAGGCGTCCGGCGCAAGCACCAGGCGGGCAGGCAGAGATGGTGTCGTGCGGGGTTCGCTGCGCACCGCGGAGGCGGGCTCGGCCGCCCTGGGCGGGGCCTGGCGGCCGTAGTCCCACAACGCGACCGCGACCGCCGCCGCGAGCATCGCCACACTGGCCCGGTTCGCGGCGCGCATCGCCGGCATCTCCTCGCCGCCCGTGGCCGGCCTACTTCGCGGCGACGACGACCCGCTTCTGCGTGCCGCCCCAGCAGTCTTCCTGCACCGTGCCGGCCTTCTGGAAGGCCGGTCCGTCGCGCTCGGCGATCTCCTTGTTGTAGAGGACGAAGTTCAGTACGAACACGCGGTCCATGTAGGCGCGGCCGAGGTAGAGGCCGGGCCGTACCATGCGGATCTCGTCGCGCACCTTGAGCCCGCGCCGGCCGGCGAGGAAATCCGGCTTCTCCTGATAGCCGGGCAGCTCGTCGGTGAACGCGTAGTCGATGATCACCGACTCGCGCCGCGAATCGACGAGGCTCTGGCCGCAGTAGAGCTTGGCGGGGAACAGCAGCCACGCGTCCTTGCGCCCGACGGTGATCTTCTGCGGCTCGCCTTCGACGAGGCCGGCCTTGCGGAAGATCTCCAGGTCCTCGATGCGGTTCCGCAGCACGCGCTCGTTGCGGTAGAACACCTTGCCCTTCCACAGCGTCTCGCCGATCTTGTCGACGGCGATGCCCTTCAGGTGCAGCGCGAAGCCGGCGAGCCCGCCGACGATCTCGCCCGCGCGCAGCTTGCCGCTCTCGCCCTCGGGCAGGATGATGCTGCCGTCGAACGGGCCGTCGGGGATCGGCCCCGCGGTGAGGCGCGCGTAGATCTGATCGAGCTGCTCCTGGTTCAGCAGCGCGAGGTTCTCCGGCGTGATCTTCGCGAGGTCCGCCGGCGTCAGCGGGAACTGGTGCTCGAGCTGGGCGAAGTCGGGTTTGCTCGCGTAATCCGTCGCGTACGGCGCGAACGCGATTGCCGGGGGCTCGGTCTTGCCGCAGGCCGCCAGCAGCGCCAGCGCGGCGCCGAGGAGGCCCAGGGTGCGCAGGGAGCGAAAGGTCTTGCGGGTCATGGCGCGGTCTCCTTTCGCTCACAGGGTCGCGAGGAAGGCGATCAGCGCCTTCTTGTCCGCGTCCGACAGGTCCTCGCCGAAGCGGTGGCCGCCGTTCTCGATCTCGTCGGTGCAGTTGCTGTAGTGCTGGCGCAGCAGCTCGCGCTGGCCGCGCAGCAGGCCGGCGAATTCTCCCGGCGAGGCGAGGATGTCGTCCGCGAGCTTCTGCATCTGCCCGGTGGTCTCCTTGCCCAGGCGCGCCTCCAGCTTCGCGGGGTCGCGCTTCGCGAGGAAGAGATCCACGACCAGGTCCTTGTGCCGCAGGCTGGTCATCGAGTTGGCCGGAATGCCTGCCGGGATGCGCACCTGCCCGCTGCCGACGAGCGGCTTCTCGCTCGCGCCGTCCCACACGCGCGGGCCGAGGTCGAGGACCACGTCCTGGTCGGTGAGCGTCGCCTTGGGCTTGCGCGCGGACGGATACAGCAGCTCGTGCATCGATGCGAGGTACAGCCGGTAGCGTCCCTCCACGCTCGGGTCGGTCCGGAAGCACTCGCTTTGCGTCGTCGCGAGCTTGCCGTCGGCGTCGAGTTCGCGCGCGCGGAAGAAGTCGTTCGCCGCGTTCGCCGGCTTGCCGCACAGTTCCGGCCCGATCGCGTTGTTGTGCATGAAGGGCGCATGCGCCCACAGGTTCAGCAGCGAGATGTTGCGGTAGTAGCCGCGCCCGCCGTCGTTCGGTTCCTTGACGTTGATGTCCGGCGCGCGCGCGTGCAGCGTCTCCGAGCCGTATTCCTGCCACACGTGGCCCGCCATGTGGTTGGAATGGAGTGCGCGGCAGCGGTTCGTGCCGACCTCGGTCGCGGGCGTGGCGACGTCGCTGCCCAGCCAGTCGGCGCGCAGGCCGTTGTCCGCGAGCGCGTAGAAGTCGCGGTTCGCGAACGGCCCGCCGACACTTTCCGGGATGCTCGAGTGGCAGCGCGCGCAGTTCGTCGCGAACACCGCCTTGCCGCGCGCGACGGCTCCCGTTCCGTGCTCCTTCTCCAGGTCGGCGACGAGGCTGTCGCGGCCGTATTCGGGCGCTGCCGCGTCGGCTGCCTTGCGCGCCGCATTGCGTGCGACGGCGAGATCGGTCGCGTTCGATTCGGGCGACAGGAAGAACGCCAGGATGTCCGGCAGCCGGTCCTCGATCGCGCGGAAGTTCGGGCAGTCGCGCCGGCACTGGCCGATGTTGAACGGCGTCTGGCCGAAGTAGCGCGCCTGCGGGTCGACCTGGCGCAGGTCGGTTAGGTGGTTCAGCCAGCACTGCTCGGAGCACGAGCCGATGTTGAAATACACGCGCTGGATCGCCTCGAGCGCGCCGATCGAGTCCTCGCCGCCCTTCAGGATGTGATGCACGCCGGGTTTGCCGAGCGTCGTGTCGTCGCTGCGCGTGCTCTTTTCCCAGCACTTCGTCTCGCGCCCGGGCTCGCACCAGCACTTCGTCTCGTCCTTCTCCGCGCCGCAGGTGGCGACCTTGCGCCATTTCGCGATCGATTCGGCGGGGAAGATCGGGCGCTGCGCGACATTGATCAGCGCGTTGATCGTGCCCGGGTTGTTCACGCCGTCATGCGGGATCGCCGACGTGTCGGTCACCCCCGGCCGCGCGTGCGCGAACATCTGCCACTCCAGGCTGCTCTTCGGCATGCCCGAGCCGAGGATCTCCGACTTGCGGATGTATTGGTTGCCGACCAGCCCCTTGATGTTCTCCCAGCGCGGGTGCGCCGGATCCACGGGCGGGTTGAGCGGGTCGAAGGCGATGTGGCAGGCGCCGCAGCTCGTGCCGATCAGGAAGGGCGGCTCCACCGACGCGTCCGCGAGGCGGCTGAAACGCTCGTCCGACGGCACCTTCGTCTGCTCGATCATGCGCCGGCCGAAGCCTTCCCAAGTGCCGAGGCTGCCGTTCAGCTTCTTCCACTGCTCCGGGTCGAAGCGCGGGTTCGGGAACTTGCGGAAGCCCAGCGCTCCGGTCGAGGTACCGAAGCGCAGGTCGCAGGCCGAGTGGCGCTGGTCGCGCCCGTCCTTCGCGTGCGGGTCGGCCGGGTCGAGCGCCGCGTCCTTCAGTCCGCAGGCGGGATCGACGTAGCCCGACTTGCCGACGTGCTTCAGCAACACGTCGTCGCCCGGACACCAGTCGAAGCCGTAGGTCTCGTCGCGGCTCTTCGCCGGGCAGTTCGCCTCGCCCGGCACGCAGCACGACGGGTCGTTGATCAGGCCCCACGCGCGGAAGCGGTCGTCGCGCTGGTCGGCTCGCAGCACGCGATACCAGTCCGGCAGCACGCCGATGCGCTGCTGGAACACATAGGTGTGGAAGCGCTCGTTGCCCGCGGTCGCCTTGAACCAGATCAGGCGCCCGACGCAGGCCGATTCCGACAGGCCCTCGCGTGCGCAGGCCTCGAAGTAGGGCGCGTCCTGGTCGACGGACGTGCTCTCGGGCATCGGCCCGTCCGGTGCCACCACGGGCGGCAGGGGCGCGGGCTGCTGGGCGGTGGCAGCGGAGACCAGCGGGGAGGGGGAGGGGGAGATGCCCGTATCGCGATCGACCGAAACGAACACCATGGCGAGCAGAGCGCCGACGGCCACGCCGGCGGTGACGAGCACTTTCATGGTCCGCTCCTGTTGGGTTCCGGGCCGCCGCCCCGATGACGAGGCAATGCCCGAGGCGCATATGCAGTGCTGGTCCGGCGAAGTGCCGCAAGCGAATCGCCGCCGCAGCTTTTTATGGCGCCTAAGTTTCTATAGGCAAGCGGTCGGCGAAACGCAA
This sequence comes from Aromatoleum tolulyticum, assembly GCF_900156155.1. Lineage (GTDB taxonomy): Bacteria > Pseudomonadota > Gammaproteobacteria > Burkholderiales > Rhodocyclaceae > Aromatoleum > Aromatoleum tolulyticum. The sequence goes on along the minus strand of NZ_FTMD01000001.1, from coordinate 112,504 downwards.
ACACGGATACATGTCACGCGACCGGGCTGCGCCCCGCTTCCGGCCGGGCCGGTCGCGCCCGCTCAGCGCGTCAGGCGGTATGTCAGCAGCCCCAGCCACTCGTGCACGGCATACCAGCCGGCATAGGCGGTGGTCGGCCCGGGAAGCTCCCCGAGCACCTGGTCGCCCGTCCCGGTGCCGCCCAGCCATGCAGTCGGTGCCGGTATGACCTGCAGCCCGGCGTCCTCGAAGGCCGCCTGCGCGCGTGGCATGTGTGCGGCATGGGTCACGAGCAGGATGCGCCTGACGCCCGCCGCATGCAGCTGCGGCGCCGAGAACTCGGCGTTCTGGCGCGTGTCGAGCGAGGCCGTCTCCATCCAGCGCACCGGCACGCGGAAATCCTCTTCCATCGCCGTCTTCATCAGGAACGCCTCGGCCGTGGCTCCGGTCGGCGTGCCGCCGCTGACCAGCACCGGCAGTCCGGTCGTCCGCGCCAGCCGTGCCGCGTAGCGCAGCCGTTCCAGCGCGAGGCGGTTCACCGTTTCGCCGCCGTATTCCGGCGCGTTGCGCCGCTTGCCGGCTCCCAGCACGACGATGGCCTGTGCCTGCCGCAGTCCGGCCGCATCGACGACCGGCGCCGTCTCGAGGCCGCGCAGCAGCCAGCCGACGCTCGCCGGCGTGGAGAGCAGCAGCGTGGCCGCGACGCCGAGCCAGGCCAGCGCGAGACCGCCACGTCGCCGGCGTCCCGCGAGCAGCAATCCGACGACGATCAGCAGCAGCGGGGCGAGCGGCGGCTGCACCATGATCGATACGGTCTTCTTGAGCCAGAACAGGACGAGCGCGGAGTCGAAGGCCATCTGCATTGTCGGGAGGGTGGGGCGCCAGTATTATCCCCGACTTATCCGCCATTGCGCCCGTTCCGGCCTGCCTTCCCGATGCATGATCCTTGTTGTCCTGCCCCCCGCGTGAGGTCGAATGGGACTGCGTGAACTCATCCTCGCCGCCATCGCGCTGCTCGCGGTCTATGTCGGCTACCAGCTTTACCGTGCATCGCGCGCGCCGCGCGCGTCGGCGTCCGAGCCGGCTGCGCCGCCGGCCGCGGTGCCCGCCGATGCGCCCGAGAGCGTCGATGTCGTCGTCGCCGACAGCGACGACGAGGACGAGCCTGGTCCGCTCTACGATGCCGGCCGCCCCGTGCCAGTACCCACCGGCGCAGATACCGCGCCTGACGCGTTCCAGCACGAGCTGGAGGTGCGTCAGCTGCGGCGCGAGCTCGAGCAGCAGGGGAGCGCGCTGGCCGAATTGCGGCGCGAACTCGACGCAGTCCGCGAGCAGCTGCGTGCGCGCACGGACCAGGCCGAGGTGGGCGTCATGCCTCACGGTGCGTCGCCCGAATACAACGAGGCGCTGGTGTTCGCGCGCCGCGGGCTGGATGCCGAAACGATCGCCGAGCGCTGCGGCATCACCGTCGCCGAGGCCGAACTCGTGCAATCGCTGGCGCGCAGCCAGGCCGGCGAGCCCGGGAAGGCGCCATGAGTCGCTCGCTCACCGCGGGAGACCACGCGGTCGCGGATGCCGAAACCCTGCGCAAGGCCAGCCTGAAGCGCGCGCTGATGGCGATCGTCGCCCTCATGGCGCTGACGGCGTCGCTCTGGCTGGTCGAGGGCAGCGAGACGGCCGCGCCGCCGGCGCCGTCCGCCGCTCCCGTGCCTGCCGCACCGCCTGCCGCCGAACCGGCCGTCGATCCGGCTGCCGCGCCTGCGGCCCCGGTCACGACGGAAGCGGCGCCGGTGGTGGCGGAGCAGGCGGCACCCGCCGAAGCCGGGCAGGCCCGCACCGGCGAGACGCAATCCGCGCCCCTGGCGACCGCGCCCGACGGCGCGCTGGCCGCTCCGGCGGCGCCGCCGCCGGGATGGACCGCTTCAGCCGTCCCCGCCGCGCCTGCGACTCCCCCCGCGCCAGTGCAGGCAGCCGAGGCTCCGGCCGCTGCGACCGCCGCGTCGGCAGTCGCCCCGGCGGAAACGCCCGATGCGTCGCCCCGTGCCGATGCGCCGCGCCTGCATGCCGGGCCGCCGCCGGGGCCCGGATACCTCATCCAGCTGGGCGTGTTTCTCGATACGGCCAATGCCGAAAGCATGCGCCGTGAGCTCGAGCGAAAGGGCTACCCTGCGCATCTGCAGGCGCGCGTCGTGCTCGGTCCCTATCCGGATCGCGAATCCGCGATCACGGCGCAGGAAAAAATTCGCCGCGAACGCAAGCTGGATGGCATGATCTTGGCTCCGCGCAAATAGTGTCCCGGACCGGGAAGGGCAGGCCCGCCTTGCGCGCTCATGCCAGGATGTCACGAGCAGATCAATCAGAGGAGAGCTCCATGAAAATCGAAAGTCAGGTGTTCGGTACCGTCGATATTCCCGATGACAAGGTGATCGAGTTCCCGGCCGGGCTCCCCGGTTTCGAAGACTGCAAGCAGTTCGCTCTGGTGCATGAAGATGGATCGACCTCTTCCCTGTTCCTGCTGCAGAGCCTCGACAATCCCGCGGCCGTCTTCTCGATCACCGGACCCGATCGACTGGGCGTCAACTACGAATTCGGTCTCACGGACGACGAAGCGGAGCAGCTCAAGCTCACGAACCCTGCCGATGCCTTCGTCGCCGTGATCGTGCGCAAGGACGAAGGCGACGCGGGCAACCCGGTGACGGCCGGGATGCGCGCGAACTTCATGGCGCCGCTGGTGATCAACGTGTCCTCGCGCCGCGGCATCCAGAAGATCATCACGCGCCTGGGCTGCGACGTGACCCTGCGCGCCGAAAGCTGATCGACGCACCATCCCGCGCCCCGGTGCCGGATGCGCCGGGGCGTTGTTTCATCCGATCCCAGTCCGGATCGTTCGTACAAATAAAGGAATCCGACCATGAGTCGCAGCATCATCTCGACCCCCAACGCTCCCGCCGCGATCGGCACCTACTCGCAGGCCGTCAAGGTCGGCGACACCGTCTACTGCTCCGGCCAGATCGGCCTCGATCCCGCCACGATGCAGATGGTCGAAGGCTTCGAGGCGCAGACCGTGCGCGTGTTCGAGAACCTCAAGGCGGTCGCCGAAGCCGCCGGCGGTTCGCTCGCCGACGCCGTGCGCGTGACGATCTACCTCACCGACCTCGCCAACTTCGCCAAGGTCAACGAGATCATGGCGCGCTACTTCGCCGAGCCCTTCCCCGCGCGCGCCGCGGTCGGCGTCAAGGAGCTGCCCAAGGGCGGCGTGGTCGAGGCCGACGCCATCCTGGTGCTTGGCTAACGATCAGCAAGCCTGGGCCGGCCTCGGCCCGCAACTCGCAGGCCGGCTGGCGAAGCTCGACATCCGCCGGCCGCAGGACCTCGTCCTGCACCTGCCGCTGCGCTATGAAGACGAAACCCGCCTGACACCGATCGCCGCGGCGCGCGCCGGCGCGCCGGTACAGGTCGAAGGCGAGGTGGTGTCCTGCGAGGTCACGCTGCGGCCGCGCCGCCAGCTCGTCGCGCAGATCCGCGACGCGAGCGGCACGCTCACCGCGCGCTGGCTCAACTTCTACCCCTCGCAGCAGAAACAGCTCGCCCCCGGCCGGCGCGTGCGCGTGTTCGGCGAGGTGCGCGGCGGCTTTTTCGGCAACGAGATGGTGCACCCGCGCGTGCACCCGATCGAGGCCGGCGAGGCGCTGCCGCAGGCGCTCACGCCCGTCTATCCGACCACCGCGGGGCTCGCGCAGTCGGCGCTGCGCAAGCTCATCGGGCGCGAACTGCAGCGCCCGCCGATGACCGAACTGCTGCCCGCGCCCCTGCCCGGCGGCCTGCAGCTGCCCCCCTTCGCCGAAGCGCTGCGCACGCTGCACCAGCCGCCGCCCGACATCGATCCGTACGCGCTGGAAGACCGCGCCCATCCCGCGTGGCAGCGCATCAAGTTCGAGGAACTGCTCGTCCAGCAGCTGTCGCTGCGCCGCGCCTACAATGCCCGCCGCACACGCCGCGCGCCCATCCTGCGCGACAACGGCAAGCTCACCGGGGCGCTGCTCGCGCAACTGCCGTTCAGGCTCACCGGCGCCCAGGCGCGCGCGGTCGCGCAGATCGGCCGCGACCTCGCCACCCCCCACCCGATGCAGCGCCTGCTGCAGGGCGACGTCGGCAGCGGCAAGACCATCGTCGCCGCGATGGCGATGCTGCAGGCGGCGGAGAATGGCTTCCAGGCCGTGCTCATGGCCCCCACCGAGATCCTTGCAGAACAGCACTGGAAGAAACTCGCTGCGTGGCTCGAGCCGCTCGGCGTCGGCATCGCGTGGCTGTCGGGCAGCCGCAGGAAGAAGGAGCGCGAGGCCGAACTCGCCCGCCTCGCGAGCGGCGAGGTGCTGCTCGCGGTCGGCACGCACGCGCTGATCGAGGACCCCGTGGCCTTGCCGCGCCTCGGCCTCGCGATCGTCGACGAGCAGCACCGCTTCGGCGTGCGCCAGCGCCTCGCGCTGCGCGAGAAGGGCGCCGACGCGCTGCACCCGCACATGCTGATGATGTCGGCGACGCCCATCCCGCGCACGCTGGCGATGAGCTACTACGCCGACCTCGACGTCACCGTGCTCGACGAGCTGCCGCCGGGGCGCACGCCGATCCTCACAAAGCTCGTTGCCGAATCGCGCCGCGACCAGGTCATCGCGCGCGTGCGCGACGCCTGCCTCGGCGGGGCGCAGGCCTATTGGGTGTGTCCGCTGATCGAGGAGTCCGAGGCGCTGCAATTGAAGACCGCCGTCGAGACCTTCGAGACGCTCGGCGCAGCGCTGCCCGAATTGAAGATCGGCCTCGTGCACGGGCGCATGAAGTCCGACGAGAAGTCCGCGACGATGGCGGCGTTCTCGGCCGGCGAACTGCACCTGCTGGTCGCGACGACGGTGATCGAGGTCGGCGTCGACGTGCCCAATGCGAGCCTGATGGTGATCGAGCACGCCGAGCGCTTCGGCCTCGCGCAGCTGCACCAGCTGCGCGGGCGCGTCGGGCGCGGCACCGCCGAATCCGCGTGCATCCTGATCTACGCCCACCCGCTGTCGGAAAACGGCCGTGCGCGCCTGAAGGTCATCTACGAGCACAGCGACGGCTTCGCCATCGCGCGCGAGGACCTGCGCATCCGCGGCCCCGGCGAATTCGTCGGCGCGCGCCAGAGCGGCGTGCCGCTGCTGCGCTATGCCGACCTCGAAGGCGACGCCGATCTCGTCGAGCCCGCGCGCGCGCTCGCCGAGCGCCTGCTGCGCGAGGCGCCCGAGGTCGCGACGCAGCTGATGGAACGCTGGCTGGGCGGGCGCGAGGGCCTGCTGCGTGCCTGAGCGGCCGACGCCCCGGTTTGGGGCCGGGGCTCGCGGCCGGTATCATGCGCGTCGTCCCGACGTCGTCCTCCCATGCGCACCCGTCCCCACACAGAAACCTGGCTGAAGCGCCCGCCGCGCGCGACCGTTTCCCGCGCGCTCCGCCCCTGGCTCACCGATCCCGCCTCGCTCACCGCGCGCATCCGCGCCCGCTGCGGCAGCTTCTCGGTGCGCGTGCTGCGGCAGTGCCTCGCCGTGCCGCACCGCGACGAGGCGACGCTGCTGGGCCTGCGCCGCGGCGAACTCGCATGGCTGCGCGAAGTGCTGCTGATCGCCGACGGCGTGCCGGTGGTCTTCGCGCGTTCGCTGCTGCCGCGCGCCAACGTGCGCGGCGCGTGGAACCTCTTTCACGGCATGGGGGCCCGGCCGCTGGGGGCGGCGCTGTTCGCCGACCCCGCCATCAGCCGCCGTGCGCTGACCTGCACCTGTCTCGACCGCCGCGACGCGCGCTATCATCTCGCCTCTGCCGCGGTCGCGCCGATGGCGATGCCGCCGCGCGTCTGGGCGCGGCGTTCGCTGTTCCGCCTGCGCGGCCGCGCGCTGCTCGTCAGCGAGGCCTTCCTGCCCACGATCCTGGAGCTGCCCGAATGATGTCTGCCCCGCTTCCCCTGTCGGCCCGCCTGCCGGTCTACATGCGGCTGATGCGCCTCGACAAGCCGATCGGCATCCTGCTGCTGCTGTGGCCGACGATGTGGGCATTGTGGCTGGCGGCCGATGGCGTTCCGCCGCTTCACCTCATCGCGATCTTCGCGCTCGGTACCGTGCTCATGCGCTCGGCCGGCTGCGTCATCAACGACTTCGCCGACCGCGAATTCGACGGCCACGTCGAGCGCACCAAGAATCGCCCGTTCGCGACCGGCGCCGTGAGCGTGCGCGAGGCGCTGCTGCTCGCCGCCGGCCTCGCGCTGGTCGCCTTCGTGCTGATCCTGCCGCTCAATGCGCTCGTGCTGCAGCTCTCCGTCGTCGCGCTGTTCCTCGCCGGCACCTATCCCTTCATGAAGCGCTTCTTCGCCGTGCCGCAGGCCTACCTCGGCATCGCCTACGGCTTCGGCATCCCGATGGGCTTCGCGGCGGTGCTCGGCGAGGTGCCCGCGATCGCCTGGATCCTGCTCGTCGCGAACAGCATCTGGACGGTCGCCTACGACACCGAATACGCGATGGTCGACCGCCCCGACGACCTCCGGATCGGCATCAAGACCTCCGCGATCACCTTCGGCCGTTTCGACGTCGCGATCGTCATGCTGTGCTACGCGACCGCGTTCGCGATGATTGCCGCGATCGGCGCGGCGGCGGGGCGCGGTCCGGTGTTCTTCGCCGGCCTGCTCGGCGCCTGCGGCATCGCCGGCTACCATTACACGCTGATCCGCGAGCGCGACCGCGCACGCTGCTTCAAGGCCTTCCTGCACAACAACTGGGTGGGCGCCACCATCTTCGCCGGGCTGGTCATCGACTACATTGCGTTTCCTGCTGCCTGAACTAGGGTGAACCGACCGGATCGAATGCGGTCGAAGCAAGGTGCGGGATTGTCGCCCGCGCTTTCCCCAAGGAGACCAAGATGAAGAAGAGCCTGCTATTGGGCCTGTTCGCGATGGCGCTGTCGTCCAGCGCCCTGGCGTTTCATTGTCCCGCGGACATGAAGAAGATCGATGACGCGATGGCCAAGAATCCCGCGCTCACGGCCGAGCAGATGACGGAAGTGAAGAAGCTGCGTGCCGACGGCGAGGCACTGCACAAGGCCGGCAAGCACCAGGAGTCGGTCGATACCCTCGCGAAGGCCATGAAGATTCTCAAGATCGACATGTAGCCGCGCCGATCTCCAGCCCCGGGGCCGCCATAGCGCGGCCCCGTCTTTTTGGGCGACAGCTTTGTACGCGCGCGCTGGCGTCATCCGGCTTATCATTCGCCCCGGACCAATCAGGACGCCTCCATGCACTTCATGACCGCCCTCCGGGCCGCCTGGCAGAGCCGCAACAGCCTCCTCTGCGTCGGCCTCGACCCCTATCCCGCGCGCTTCCCGGCCCACCTGCAGGGTCGCCCCGATGCCATCCTCGAATTCTGCAAGGGCATCGTCGACGCCACTGCCGACCTCGTGTGCTGCTTCAAGCCGCAGATCGCCTACTTCGCCGCGCAGCGCGCCGAGGATCAGCTCGAAGACCTGATCGCCCACATCCACGAGCGCCACCCCGATACGCCGGTGATCCTCGACGCCAAGCGCGGCGACATCGGCAGCACCGCCGCGCAATATGCCGTCGAGGCCTTCGAACGCTTCCGCGCCGACGCGATCACCGTGAATCCCTACATGGGCCGCGACTCGGTCGAGCCTTACCTCGAATACGCCGACAAGGGCGTGATCCTGCTGTGCCGCACGTCGAACCCCGGCGGCAGCGACCTGCAGTTCCTCGATGTCGGCGGCGGCGAGCGGCTGTACGAGCGCGTCGCCCGCCTCGTCGCGAACGACTGGAATGCGAGCGGCAACTGCGGGCTCGTCGTCGGCGCGACCTTCCCCAACGAGATCGCGCGCGTGCGCCACATCGTCGGCGACATGCCGCTGCTGGTGCCCGGCATCGGCGCCCAGGGCGGCGACATCGCCGAGACCATGCAGGCCGGCGGCACCGCCGACGGTACCGGCCTGATGATCAACTCCTCGCGCGCGATCCTGTTCGCCGGCAGTGGCGAAGACTATGCCCAGGCGGCCCGCCGCGTCGCCCTCGAGACGCGCGACGCGATCAACGCCAAGCGCTGAACCGCAATACCGCCGTACCCGAAAGGATTTCATGCGTTACCACGATCTTCGCGACTTCATCGCCCAGCTCGAACAGCGCGGCGAACTGAAGCGCATTACCGTTCCCGTCGACACCCACCTCGAGATGACCGAGATCGCCGACCGTGTGCTGCGCGCCGGCGGCCCGGCGCTGCTGTTCGAAAAGCCCGTCACGCGCGGCGTGCCACAGGCGATGCCGGTGCTCGCTAACCTCTTCGGCACGCCCGAACGCGTCGCGCTCGGCATGGGCGAGGAACTGCCCGACGGCAACTGGCAGACCCCGCTGCGCGAAGTCGGCAAGCTCCTCGCCTTCCTCAAGGAACCCGAGCCGCCCAAGGGCCTCAAGGACGCGTGGGAGAAGTTCCCGGCCTTCCGCCAGGTGCTCAACATGTCGCCCAAGGAAGTGCGCTCCGCGCCGTGCCAGGAGGTCGTGTGGGAAGGCGCCGACGTCGATCTCGCGAAACTGCCGATCCAGCACTGCTGGCCCGGCGACGTCGCGCCGCTGATCACCTGGGGCCTCGTCGTCACGCGCGGCCCTGGCAAGAAGCGCCAGAACCTCGGTATCTACCGCCAGCAGGTGCTGGGGCCCAACCGCGTCATCATGCGCTGGCTCGCGCATCGCGGCGGTGCGCTGGACTTCCGCGAGCATCAGCTCGCGCATCCGGGCGAACCGTTCAAGGTCGCGGTGGTCCTCGGCTGCGACCCCGCGACCATCCTCGGCGCCGTCACGCCGGTGCCGGACAGCCTGTCGGAATACCAGTTCGCCGGCCTCCTGCGTGGCGCGAAGACCGAACTCGTGCAATGCCTCGGTTCCGACCTGCAGGTGCCGGCCTCGGCCGAGATCGTGCTCGAAGGCGTGATCCATCCCGAAGACACGGCGCCCGAAGGCCCCTACGGCGACCACACCGGCTATTACAACGAGGTCTCCGAGTTCCCGGTGTTCACGATCGAGCGCATCACGATGCGCAAGAACCCGATCTACCACTCGACCTACACCGGCAAGCCGCCCGACGAACCGGCGATGCTCGGCGTCGCGCTCAACGAAGTGTTCGTGCCGCTGCTGCAGAAGCAGTTCCCCGAGATCACCGACTTCTACCTGCCGCCCGAAGGCTGCTCCTACCGCCTTGCGGTGGTCAGCATCCGCAAGCAGTACCCGGGGCATGCCAAGCGCGTGATGTTCGGCATCTGGAGCTTCCTGCGCCAGTTCATGTACACGAAATTCATCATCGTCGTCGATGATGACGTGAACATCCGCGACTGGAAGGAAGTGATCTGGGCGATGACGACCCGCGTCGATGCGTCGCGCGACACCGTGATGGTCGACAACACCCCGATCGACTACCTCGACTTCGCCAGCCCCGTCGCAAGTCTCGGCAGCAAGATGGGCATCGACGCCACCAACAAGTGGCCGGGCGAGACGAACCGCGAATGGGGGCGGCCGATCGTGATGGACGCCGCAGTCAAGCAGCGCGTCGACGCGATGTGGGCCGAGTTGGGCCTGTAAAAGCGGGCCTGTAAGATTCCACCGGAATCCCCATCACCACGGAGCCAGCCATGCCCGACTACCGCACCGGAAGCGCTCCCGCCGACCTCGGCGGGCTCGTCACGCTCGCACACGTCATCTACGCGCTGCATGCGTTCGCGGTGGTCACCGGCGTCGTCGGCTCCGCGACCATCATCGGCAGCTTCGTCGCGAGCCTGCCGTCCATCCTCGCCGTGGTGCTCAACTACATGAAGCGCGACGCGGTGCGCGGCACCTGGCTGGAAAGCCATTTCCGCTGGCAGATCCGCACCTTCTGGTTCGCGCTGCTGTGGATCCTGGTCGCGGCGGCCATGATCGTCACCCTGATCGGAATCCCGTTCGCGTTCGTGCTGCTGGTCGGTGCCGGCCTGTGGATCGTCTACCGCGTCATCCGCGGCTGGCTGAACCTGCTCGACCGCAGCACCATGCCGATGCCGACGGACGCCTGAGGCTCCCCGCGGTCGCGCTGGCGCCCCGCTATTGCGCCGGCGCCGCGCTGCCCGCCCACACCCATTCCAGCAGCGCGTCCTGCGCGGCCTGGCTGGACCCGGCCTCGGCGTGGTTCACCATCATCACGACCGCGTGGCGCCGGCCGTTGCGGTCGAGCACGTAGCCGGCCAGGGATTTCACGCCGTTGATCGAGCCGGTCTTGATGTGCGCGTAGCCGCGCGCCGGGCTGTCGTATAGCCGTCCGCGCGCCGTGCCGTCCTCGCCGGCGATCGGCAGCGCCGCGATGAACTCCGGCATGAAGGGCCGCCGCCACGCCGCGAGCAGGATTTCCGCGAGCGTGCGCGCACTCACGCGCTCGACGCGCGAAAGACCCGAGCCGTTCTCGATCACCAGGCCCGCGGTTGCGATGCCGTCGGCGGCGAGCAGGGCGCGCACGGCCTCGGCGCCGCCCGCGACCATGTCCAGGCTCGCTCCGCTTTCCCGTCCCAGCGTCGCGAGCAGCTGGCGCGCGATCACGTTGCTCGACCACTTGTTCATCTCGCGCACCACCTCCGCAAGCGGCGGCGAGGTCTCCGTGATCAGCGTCGCCGCATCGCCCGGCGTCACGCCGCTACGTACCGCGCCCTCGACCTTGCCGCCCAGCTCGCTCCACAGCGCTGCGACGAGCGCGCGCCCGAAGGCCTCGGGCGACAAAGGCGCCGTCGCCCAGTCGCGCTGCCCGCAGCTCGCCGGCATGCTTCCCGACAGTACCAGCCGCGGCCCCTGCGGCCCCGCCTCGAGCGCCGCGTCGAGATTGCCGTACCACACGCCGCACGGGCCGGGAGCCGTGGCGATGCGATTGTCGATGTCGACCCCCGTGAGCGCCGGGTAGGGCGCAAGGCCCACCGGCTGCCCCGGTTCGGCCGCCGGAACCAGACGCAGCTGCAGCGTGTTGAAGTGCATCAGCAGCCCGTAGGCGCCACTGTTGTAGGGCCGCAGCGCGCGCCCGTCGAAGGCCGCCGGGTCGTGCGGCGGCAACGCCAGCGCCGAACCGTCGAGCACGATGTCGCCGCGCACGGTCGTGACGCCCAGCGCGCGCACCTGGCGCAGCAGCTTCCCGAGCCGCTCGTAGTTCAGCATCGGGTCGGCGCCGCCGGTCAGATACAGGTTGCCGTCCAGGACGCCCGCGGCCACCGGTCCGCCGGTCGCCACCCGTGTCGTCCAGGTGAAGGCCGGCCCCAGCCGGTCGAGCGCCGCAAAGGCGGTCACCACCTTCATGACCGAAGCCGGATTCATCGGCCGCTCACCGCCGGCCTCCAGCTGCGGGGCCGGCGCGTCGACGGCCTGCACCCACACCGCCACGCTGCCCGGCGGAATGCGGGCGGCGTCGAGCGCCTGCCGCACCGTTGGCGGCAGCGAAGTCGCATGCGCCGAGGCCATCATTCCGCAAAATAACAGGGCAGCCAGAAACCGGAACACGGGTCGCGTTGTCATGAGATGGTCGTCGATATCCTGCAACATACTGGCGAAGTCCGCGAGGGTACGGCAGCTATGCGGTCGCGATACAATCACGGATTCCGTTTTGCCCGCGGCCCGGCATTTTACGCCGTAGCACGCGGGACAACTCCGGCTGAAGAGGTGGAACCATGATTCTCGTGACAGGCGGCGCAGGCTTCATCGGCGCCAATTTCGTGCTCGACTGGCTGCGCACGAACGACGAGCCGGTGGTGAATCTCGACGCGTTGACCTACGCCGGCAACCTCGAAAATCTCGCCGCGCTGCAAGGCGATCGTCGTCACATCTTTGTCCAGGGCGACATCTGCGACCGCGCGCTCATCGACCGCCTGTTCGCCGAACACCGCCCGCGCGCGATCGTGCATTTCGCCGCCGAAAGCCACGTCGACCGCTCCATCCACGGCCCCGCGGCCTTCGTGCGCACCAACGTCGAAGGCACGTTCACCCTGCTCGAAGCGGCGCGCGCCTACTGGTCCGCGCTCGACGGCGCAGAGCAGGCCGCCTTCCGCTTCCTGCACGTGTCGACCGACGAGGTCTACGGCTCGCTCGGCCCGAACGACCCGCCCTTCGCCGAGACCAAGGCCTACGAACCCAACAGCCCGTACTCCGCCAGCAAGGCCGCGTCCGACCACCTCGTGCGCGCCTGGCACCACACCTACGGCCTGCCGGTGCTGACGACCAACTGCTCGAACAACTACGGCCCCTACCAGTTCCCCGAAAAGCTCATCCCGCTGATGATCGCCAACGCGCTCGCGGGCAAGGCCCTGCCGGTCTACGGCGACGGCCGCAACGTGCGTGACTGGCTGTATGTCGGCGACCACTGCGCCGCGATCCGCGAAGTGCTCGCGCGCGGCCGCCTCGGCGAGACCTACAACGTCGGCGGCTGGAACGAGAAGCCCAACCTCGAGATCGTGCATACGGTGTGCGCGCTGCTCGACGAACTGCGCCCCGACCCGGCCGGTCCGCACGCACGCCTGATCACCTACGTCGCCGACCGTCCCGGTCACGATCGCCGCTACGCGATCGACGCGCACAAGATCGAGCGCGAGCTCGGCTGGCGCCCGGCCGAGACCTTCGAAACCGGCATCCGCAAGACCATCGCGTGGTACCTCGCGAACCAGGACTGGGTGGCCGACGTGCAGAGCGGCGCCTATCGCGAATGGGTCGCGCGCAACTATGGAGATCGACCGGCATGAGCACACGCAAGGGCATCATCCTCGCCGGCGGATCCGGCACCCGCCTGCACCCGGCCACCCTGGCCGTGTCGAAGCAGCTGCTGCCGGTGTACGACAAGCCGATGATCTACTACCCGCTGAGCACGCTGATGCTGGCGGGGATCCGCGACATCCTCATCATCTCCACGCCGCAGGACACCCCGCGCTTCGAGCAGCTCCTCGACGACGGCAGCCGCTGGGGCCTGCGCCTGCAGTATGCCGTGCAGCCGAGCCCGGACGGCCTCGCGCAGGCCTTCCTGATCGGCGAGGAGTTCATCGCCGGCTCGCCGTCGGCCCTCGTGCTCGGCGACAACCTCTTCTACGGCCACGAACTCGCGGACGACCTCCGGCAGGCCGGCCAGCGCGCGCATGGTGCGACCGTCTTCGCCTATCCGGTGAATGACCCCGAGCGCTACGGCGTCGTCGAGTTCGATGCCGCAGGCCACGCGATCAGCATCGAGGAAAAACCGGCGAAGCCGAAGAGCCGCTACGCCGTCACCGGTCTCTACTTCTACGACGAACGCGTCGTCGACATCGCGCGCGGCCTCAAGCCCAGTCCGCGTGGCGAGCTCGAGATCACCGACGTCAACCGCCACTACCTCGAAGCCGGCGCGCTCGACGTGCAGGTCATGGGCCGTGGCCACGCGTGGCTCGACACCGGCACGCATGAAAGCCTGCTCGAGGCCGGCCTCTTCATCCAGACGATCGAAAAGCGCCAGGGCCTCAAGATCGCCTGTCCGGAAGAGATCGCCTGGCGCTCGGGCTGGATCGACGCCGCGCGGCTCACGGAGCTCGCCAAGCCGCTCGCGAAGAACGGCTACGGCCAGTATCTGCTGCGCGTGCTCGAAGAAAAGGTGTTCTGATGAAAGCGATTCTGCCCACAACGCCGACGGCGATTCCCGACGTGCTGATCATCGAACCCAGGGTGTTCGGCGACGCCCGCGGCTTCTTCTTCGAAAGCTTCAACGCACGCGCCTTCCGCGACGCCACCGGCCTCGACGAGCAGTTCGTGCAGGACAACCACTCCCGCTCCGCGCGCGGCGTGCTGCGCGGGCTCCATTACCAGATCCGCCAGCCGCAGGGGAAGCTCGTGCGTGTCGTGCGCGGCGCGGTGTTCGACGTCGCCGTCGACCTGCGCCGCCGCTCGCCGACCTTCGGGCGCTGGACGGGGGCCGAGCTCAGCGAGGACAACCACCGTCAGCTGTGGATCCCGCCCGGCTTTGCGCACGGCTTCGTCGTGCTGTCCGAGTCCGCGGACTTCCTCTACAAGACCACCGACTACTACGCGCCCGAACACGAGCGCTGCTTGGCGTGGAACGACCCGACCGTCGGCGTCGAATGGCCGCTCGCCGGCGAGCCGCAACTGTCGGCCAAAGACCGCGAGGGCAAGCCCCTCGCACAATGCGAGGTATTCGAATGAAATTGCTTGTCACCGGTGCGAACGGCCAGGTCGGTTGGGAACTCGCGCGCAGCCTGATGCCGCTTGGCGAAGTCGTCGCGCTCGACCGCAGCCGCTGCGACCTGTCGCGCCCCGAGACCCTGGCGGCACTCGTCGCCGACCTCGCCCCCGATGTCATCGTCAATGCCGCCGCTTACACGGCGGTGGATAAGGCCGAGTCCGACGAAGCGCTCGCGACCACGATCAACGGCCTCGCACCCGGGGAGCTCGCCCGCGCCGCGAAGGCGGCCGGCGCACTGCTGGTCCATTACTCGACGGACTACGTGTTCGACGGCAGCAAGACCGGCCCCTACACCGAGGACGATCCCGTCGCGCCGGTCAATGCCTACGGCCGCAGCAAGCTCGCCGGCGAAGTGGCGATCCGCGAGTCCGGCTGCGACCACCTGATCCTGCGCACCACCTGGGTGTTCGCCGCCCGCGGCGGCAACTTCGTGCGCACGATGCTGCGTCTGGGCGCCGAACGCGAACAGCTGCGTATCGTCGCCGACCAGCACGGCGCGCCGACCTGGGCGCGCAATATCGCCGACGCCACCGCGCAAATCGTCGCGCGGGCGCAGCGCGAACGGCGCGACGGTGTCTTCGCGCCGGGGATCTTCAATCTGACGTCGGCCGGCGACACGAGCTGGCACGGATTTGCCGAGGCGATCTTCGCCACGGCCCGGACCGCCTTGCCGGAGTTGGCGCTGAAGGTCGCGAGCGTCGAACCGATCCCCGCCTCGGCCTATCCCGTGCCGGCCGCGCGCCCGGCCAACTCGCGCCTCGCCGCCGACCGGCTCGCGGCGCGTTTCGGCATCGCCATGCCGCACTGGCAGGAGGCCCTGCGCCGCTGCCTCGAAGACCTTGCACGCTGAGCCATGAGCGGATTCGAACACTTCGAGCGCGACGCCTTCCAGCTCGAGCGCGAAATCCTCAAGCGCGGCATCGTGCTCGAACTCGACTGGGACGACGCGGCCGGCATGCGCAAGCTTGCGCGCGAAGCCCTGCAAGGTGGAGCCGACCACACTCAGGCGCTGCTCGCCGACCCGGACGCCCGCCTGCGCGCGCGCGGCGAACTCTTCGCGCTGGGCGTACTGATGCTACGCGTGATGGAGGAGAGTGCCGACACCGGCGTGCATACGCACGGCGGCCCGGCCTGGAAGGCCTTCGGCCGCGCCCTCATCCAGGAGGCGCAGGCCGAGGGGAAGCAGGTCGACCCGAGGGCGCGGAACGTGTGAAGAAATCGTCGCGAGCAGGTTGGGGGCAAGGCGCGCGGCGCACAGCGACCGAGACATATCACGCAGATAGGCGAGGGAGCGAGCACCGCGCAACGCCGCCCCCGGCCTGCGCAGCAGATTCATTCACGCATTCTCAGGTTAACGGCGACTCCAGCGCGTAGAGCGACTCGACGGTCTCGCGCCTGCGGATCAGGTGCATGCGGTCGCCATCGACCATTACCTCGGCGACGCGCGGACGGGTGTTGTAGTTCGAACTCATCGCCATGCCGTAGGCACCCGCCGACAGCAGCGCAACCAGATCGCCCTCCGCGACGGCCAGCTCGCGGTCATGTGCGAGGAAGTCGCCGCTCTCGCAGATCGGTCCCACGACCTCGTAGGTCTTCGCCGCACCCGTGCGCGGCTGCACCGCGACGACCTCATGGTAGGCGTCGTACAGGGCCGGGCGCGCCAAGTCGTTCATCGCCGCATCGACGATCGCGAAGCTCTTCTCCTCGCCCGGCTTCAGGTACTCGATGCGCGTCAGCAACAGGCCCGCGTTGCCGACCAGCGAGCGGCCGGGCTCGAAGCACAGCTCCTCCTTGCGCCCCTCGAACAGCTTGAGCAGCGGTGCAAG
The DNA here is from genome assembly GCF_900156155.1 of Aromatoleum tolulyticum. GTDB lineage: Bacteria > Pseudomonadota > Gammaproteobacteria > Burkholderiales > Rhodocyclaceae > Aromatoleum > Aromatoleum tolulyticum. The sequence goes on along the minus strand of NZ_FTMD01000001.1, from coordinate 96,426 downwards.
GTACTCGGCGACCGTCGGCGGCTGCTCGTCGCGATAACGGATGCCGAGTCCGCCGCCGAGGTCGATGTGGTCCAGCGTGATCCCCTCGGCCGCCAGGCGGTCGACAAGGTCGAGGATCTTCCCCGCCGCTTCGGCGATCGGCGCGGGGTCGAGCAACTGCGAGCCGATGTGGCATGCCACGCCGCTCACGCGCAGGTTCGGCAGGCCCGCCGCGCGGCGATACAGGTCCGCCGCCGCATCGATCGCAACGCCGAACTTGTTGCTCTTGAGGCCTGTCGAGATATACGGATGGGTCTTCGGATCCACATCCGGATTCACGCGGAAGGCGATCGGCGCGACCTTGCCGAGTTCGCCCGCGACCTCGTTCAGGCGGTCGATCTCCGCTTCCGACTCGACGTTGAAGCAGCGGATTCCGGCCTTCAGCGCCTGGCGCATCTCGTCGCGGCTCTTGCCCACGCCCGAGAACACCACCTTGCCCGCGTCCCCGCCGGCGGCCAGCACCCGCGCGAGCTCGCCGCCCGAGACGATGTCGAATCCCGCGCCCAGCTGCGCGAACACCGACAGCACGCCGAGGTTCGAATTCGCCTTCACCGCGTAGCACACCAGCCCGCGGCGGCCCGCAAGGGCCTCGCGGTAGGCCGAGAAGGCCTCGGTCAGCGCGCGGCGCGAATAGACATAAACCGGCGTGCCATGCTGCGTGGCGATGGCGGTCAGCGCCACGTCTTCGAGCTGAAGGCCGTCGCTGCCCTCGGTCAGGGTCGGAATCGGAAATCGGGAAGTCATCGGGAGTCGTCGGTCGCTTTGGGGGCTTTGCTATGATCGACGCCGGCGGCCGGAGCAGCCTTGGCCGGTGCGGGCGGAACCTGGGGCAGGTAGAGCGGCCCCTTGATCCCGCAACCGCTCAGGGCAAGGGCACAGCACAGCGCGGCAGCGGTCGGAATGGCTCGCATGGTGTCGTCGGTCGAAAAAACGGAAATGCTAACAGAAGGAGCGAACATGGAAGAATCGGCATTCAACGCGCTGGCCGAAGCCGAACTCGTGCGGATCGAAGCCGCGCTCGAAGCCTGCGGTGCCGAACTGGACATCGAGACCATGCCCGGCGGCGTGCTCGAGATCGAGTTCGAGAACGGCAGCAAGATGGTGATCAACCGTCACTCGGCCGCCCGCGAGATCTGGGTTGCCGCCAAGGCCGGCGGCTTCCACTTTCGCCACGACGCCGGCCGCTGGATCGCCACGCGCGACGGCGCCGAACTCTACGCCCTGCTGTCGCAACTCGTCAGCCAGCAATCCGGAGCGCCCGCCGAAGTCAAGGCAGGCTGAACGACGGCCGCTCCGGGGGATTTCCCTACGGTCGCCGCACCGGTGTCGGACTGCGCTCCACCACCGGCGCCGGTGCTGCGGTCGGGCGCGTCTGGGGTAGCGCCTCGTCCGGAGCCTCGGCCGGCAGCGGCAGCCCCTCCGTGCCCGCCGGGAGCAAGATCGGTTCCGTCGGCACGTTCTCGCTATAGAGGAATTCCTCGCGCCCCGAACCCGTATGGACGGCGACCAGCCCGTCCGGGCGGGGCGGGAATTTCTCCGGCAGGCTCTTCAGGGCCGTGCGCATGAAATTGACCCACATCGGCAGGGCGGCCGAACCGCCGGTCTCGCCGCGCCCCAGGTTGCGCGGCTGGTCGTGCCCCAGCCAGCTCACGGCGACCAGATCCGGGTGGTAGCCGGCGAACCAGGCGTCCACGTAGTCGTTGGTCGTCCCCGTCTTGCCGGCGAGTTCGCCGCGCTTGAGGGTCAGCGCCCGCGTCGCGGTGCCGCGCCGGACCACGTCCTGCATCATCGAGTTCATCAGCCACGCGTTGCGCGGATCGATCACGCGTGGCGCGCTTTCGCCCGCGACGGGAGGATCGACCTTGGCGACGACGTGCCCCTGTCCGTCGATCATCTCCTTCACGACATAGGGTTCGATGCGGTAACCGCCGTTCGCGAACACCGCGTAGCCGGTCGCCATCTGCCACGGCGTCGCCATGCCGGCGCCGAGCGCCATTGTCAGATAGGGCGGATGCTGGGCCGCATCGAAACCGAAGCGCGTGATGTAGTCCTGCGCGTACTCGGGTGTGATCGAGCGCAGCAGCCGGATCGAGATCATGTTCTTCGAGCGTGCCAGCCCCTCGCGCAGCGTCATCGGCCCTTCGTACTTGCCGTCGTAGTTCTTCGGCTCCCAGTCCTTGCTGCCGGTGATTCCGGCCGGGAAGAACAACGGTCCGTCCTCTTCGACGCTGCTCGGCGAGAAACCGCGTTCGAGCGCCGCCGAATAGATGAAGGGCTTGAAGCTCGAACCCGGCTGGCGCAGCGCCTGGGTCACGTGGTTGAACTTGCTGCGGTTGAAATCGAAGCCGCCGATGAGTGCCCGGACTGCGCCCGTGTTCGAGTCGACCGCGACCAGCGCCGCCTCCACGTCCGGCAGCTGCGCGATCTCCCAGCCCTTCTCGCCGAGATCGCGGATGCGCACGATCGCCCCGCGTCGCACCCGGCGTGCCTGCGGGGCGCGCTCGTTGAGCATCGGGGCCGCAAAGGTCAGTCCGGCGCCGGTGATCTTCAGGGTTTCGCCGTGGCGATAGACCGTGACCGATTTGGGTGACGCCTCGAGAACCAGCGCAGCGAGCAGGTCATCGTAATCGGTGGCCTCGGAGAGCAGTTCGTCGAGCCGCTCCTCGTCGTCGCTCTTCACGCCGCTCAGGTCGACGAAGCTCTCGGGGCCGCGGTAGCCGTGCCGCCGGTCGTAATCCATCACGCCCTGACGGACCGCCTTGTAGGCGGCCTGCTGTTCGTCGCGCGTCACGGTCGTGATCACGCGGATGCCCGAATCGTACGCCTGATCGCCAAACTGCTCGACGGCCAGCTGGCGCGCCATTTCCGCAACGAAATCGCCGCGCAGCGGACTCGCTGCCGACCGCCCGTTCGCGAGTACGAGCGGCTCCGCGCGGGCCGTCTCGAAGGTCTTTTCGTCGATGAAACCGGCTTCCACCATGCGACGCAGCACGTAATGCTGGCGCTGGATCGCGCGGCGCTGGTTGGCGATCGGATTGTAGGCCGAAGGCGCTTTCGGCAGCCCCGCGAGCATGGCCGCCTCGGCCACCGTGATGTCCTTCAGCGGCTTGTCGAAGTAGGCGCGTGCCGCAGCCGAAAATCCGTACGACCGCTGGCCGAGGTAAATCTGGTTGATGTAGAGCTCGAAGATCTGATCCTTGCTCAGGCTGCGTTCGATGCGCAATGCAAGGAGGATTTCGTAGAGCTTGCGGTTGAAGGTCTTCTCGCGCGTCAGGAAGAAATTGCGCGCCACCTGCATCGTGATTGTCGACGCGCCCTGGCCGCGCCCGCCCGACACGACGTTTGCGAGCGCGGCGCGCGCGATACCGATCACGTCGATACCCGGGTGTTCGTAGAAGCGCTCGTCCTCGGCCGCGAGGATCGCCTGCTTGAGAATTGCCGGGACTTCGTCCATCGTCACGACGACCCGGCGTTCCTCGCCGAATTCCCCGAGTAAATACCCATCTGACGTGTATACTCGCAGCGGAATCTTCGGACGGTAGTCGGTCAGAACGTCCAGCGAAGGCAGGTTCGGCCATGCGAATGCAGATACTGCTGCGATGGTTGCCGTGCCGAGGATGACAAGAGCGATGAGTGCCGCGAGGGGATAAAAGACCCAGCGCATCGGGAATCCAGAAAGGGAGTGCGGAGCGCGATTATACGATTGCGCGCCCGGCGCCTCCAAAGCATCTGCCGCCGTCTCTGTTTGCACTCGCAACACTTTGTTGCTAGCATCTCAGAAGCTTATTCAGTTTCGGCGCCTAACATAAAGAAATTTAAGGATTTTCTTTGTGATGGACTTCTCCCTATTTCGCCCCAAGGCGCGTCAGCTGGTCGGTCTCGATATCTCATCTTCATCGGTGAAGATGGTCGAGCTGTCAGAGGGCGAAAAGGGTGCGTACCGCATGGAGCGGTACGCCATCGAATCCCTGCCACGTGACGCGGTCGTCGACGGCAATATCGCCAACCTCGAAGGTGTGAGCGACGCCGTGATGCGTGCCGTGCGCCGCATGGGCGGCGGTATAAAGCAGGTTGCCGTCGCGCTTCCTGCTTCGGCGGTGATCACCAAGAAGATGATCCTGCCCGGCGGCCTGCGCGACCAGGAAATGGAACTCCAGGTCGAGTCGGAGGCAAGTCAGTACATTCCCTTTGCCCTGGATGAAGTCAATCTCGACTTCCAGGTGGTCGGCCCCTCGCCGGGCAGTCCCGAAGAGGTCGAGGTCCTGATCGCCGCATCGCGCAAGGAAAAGGTCGAGGACCGCGTCGCCGTGGTCGAATCCGCCGGCCTCAAGGCCGCCGTGATGGACGTCGAGTCCTTCGCGGCGGAGGCGGCGTTCGAACTCGTCGCCAGGCAACTCCCCGGCGGCGGTGCCGACAAGATCGTCGCGGTGATCGACATCGGTGCAAACGTCATGAACGTCAGCGTCCTGCGCAACGGCCAGCAACTCTATGCCCGCGAACAGGCGTTCGGCGGCATGCAGCTCACGCAGGAAATCGCGCGCCAGTACGGCATGAGTGTAGAGGACGCCGAGGCCGCGAAACGTACCGGCGGGTTGCCCGAGGATTACGAGCGCGACCTGATGCGCCCCTTCATGGACAGCCTGGCTCTCGAAGTGTCGCGCGCGCTGCAGTTCTTCTTCACCTCCACGCAATACAACCAGGTCGATCACATCGTCCTTGCGGGCGGCTGCTCGGTGATGCCCGGCCTTTCCGACGTGGTTGCCGGCCGTACGCAGGTCCCGACCATCGTCGCGAATCCCTTCGTCGGAATGTCGATGTCGTCGCGCGTGCGACCCAAGAACCTGCTGGCCGATGCACCGTCGCTGATGGTTGCCTGCGGTCTGGCGCTCCGGAGATTCGATTCATGATTCGAATCAACCTGCTGCCCCATCGTGAACTCAAGCGCCGCGAACGACGCCAGCAGTTCTATGTCGTGTCCGCTGCGATGGTCGTCGCCGGCCTGCTGGCCGCGCTGGTCGTGCATACCGTCATCGCCGGCTATGTCGAGCGTCAGGAACGCCGCAACGATATCTTCAAGGCTGAGATCACCAAGCTCGACACGCAGATCGACGAAATCAAGCGCCTGCGCGAGCAGATCGACGCCCTGCTGGCGCGCAAGCAGGTCATCGAGTCCCTGCAGACCACGCGTGCCCAGGCCGTGAATGTCATGAACGAGTTCGCGCGCCGCGTGCCGGACGGCGTGTATCTGCGGTCGATCAAGCAGACCGGGCCGAAGATCGCCCTGCTCGGCTATTCGCAGTCCAATTCGCGCGTGTCGGCGCTGATGCGCAGCCTCGACGAGTCGCCCTTCCTCGCCAACCCGGGGCTGGTCGAGATCAAGGCGGCATCCGTGAATAAGCGGCGGGTCAGCGACTTCGCCCTCAACATCGGCACGGAAGGGCCCAAGGCCGAAGGCGATCAAGGGGCCAGGAAATGAAGCTCGGCAAACTCCAAGGCATCGATTTCGAGCGTCTCTCGCAGGATTTCAAGGGCCTCGATCCCAACGACCCCGGCGCGTGGCCGCTGGCGCCGCGCATCGCGGTGTTCGTCGCGTTGCTGGCTGCGGTCCTCGCTCTCGCATGGTGGTTCGACTGGCGCGATCAGGTGGCGCTCCTCGAACAGCGCGAGGCCGAAGAAGTGCAGCTGCGCAACGACTGGGTGACGAAGAAGAAGCTTGCCGTGAATCTCGATGCGTACAAGCTCCAGCTCGAAGAGATCGACCGTCAGTTCGGCGCGCTGCTGAAGCAGTTGCCGAATCGTGCGGAAATGGACTCGCTGCTCTCCGACATCAACCAGGCCGGCGTGGGCCGCGGATTGCAGTTCGAACTCTTCAAGCCGGGTGCTGAAGTGGTCAAGGACTTCTATGCCGAGATGCCGATCGATGTGCGCATCATCGGCGCCTACAACGACCTCGGCGCGTTCGCAGAAGACGTTGCGCGCATGTCCCGGATCGTGACCCTGGACAACGTCGCGATCGAAGCCCAGAAGGAAGGCGGGCTCAAGCTGGAGGCGAAGGCGATCACGTATCGCTACCTCGACGAAGAGGAGCTCGCGCAGAAGCGCCAGCAGGAGAAGGCCGCAAAGGCAAAGGGAGGCAAGTGAGAAAGCCATGAAACGCCTTCTGATACTTGCAAGCGCCCTTGTCCTCACCGCCTGTGCCGGCGACCAGGAGGACATCCAGGGGTGGATGGCCGAGCAGGAAAAGGGGATGACCGGAACGATCAAGCCCCTGCCCGAGATGAAGCCGGTCCCGGTCGTGAAGTACGAAGCCGAAGGCGCCGCCGACCCCTTTGTCCTCAGTCGCATCGAGCCCGAAACGAAGACCTCCCGTCGCGGGGGGCCCGACCTCGATCGCAGGCGCGAGCCGCTCGAATCCTATCCGCTCGAGTCCCTGCAACTCGTCGGTGTGATCACCCAGAACCGGAAGGTGCATGCACTGGTACGCGCCGACCAGAACCTGCACCAGGTCAGGGTGGGCAACTACATGGGCCAGAATTTCGGGTTGGTGACGGAGATCTCGGAATCGGAAGTCACTCTGAAAGAGCTGGTTGAAGACATGAACGGCGATTGGGTCGAGCGCATCAGCAAATTGCTGCTGCAGGAGCAGCAGGAGGCACGGAAATGAATAACAAACGCATGATTGCGCTGCTGGTTGCGGCGTTTACCCTGGCCGTTCCCGCGCCCGCCGTCCTTGCACAGGCTGCGCCGCAAAGCCAGTCCGCGACAAACAGCATCGACGACCTCGAGGTTTCCCGGCAGGGTGGATCCGTCGTGCTGAAGCTGACGCTCAAGGAACCGCTTGCCGCGCCGCCGGCGAGCTTCAGCGTTGCCAACCCCGCGCGGATCGCATTCGATTTCCCCGGCACGACCAACGGTCTGGGCCGCAGCGTGCAGGAAATCGATCAGGGCGATCTGCGCAGCGCGAACATCGTCCAGTCCGGCGACCGCACGCGCCTCGTGCTGAACGTCACCAAAGTCACCCCCTTCGAATCGCGCATCGAGGGACGTAGCGTCATCATTTCCCTCGGCGCCGCGGCTCCGGTCGGCGCCACGACGACGCAGGTTTCGCAGGCGATAGCCAATTTCGCCGCGCCGAAACGCGACGCCGTCGCCGAGGGCAGCAGCATCCGCGACATCAACTTCCGCCGCGGCAAGGATGGCGAGGGGCGGGTGGTCGTGCAGCTTTCCAGTCCCGACGCAGGCATCGACATCCGTCAGCAGGGTGGCGGCCTGGTCGTCGAATTCCTGAAGACCTCCTTGCCCGAGCACCTGCGTCGCCGCTCGGACGTCACCGATTTCGCCACGCCGGTGACATCGATGACCGCACAGCAGCAGGGCGACAACGTCCGCCTGCAGGTAACGCCCAACGGCAAGTGGGAGCACAACGCCTACCAGAGCGACAACCAGTTCGTGCTCGAGGTGCGGCGAGTCGTCGAGGATCCGAACAAGCTGGTCCAGGGGGCTGCGCGCGGCCAGTACAAGGGCGACAAGCTCTCGCTGAATTTCCAGAACATCGACGTCCGTTCGGTGCTGCAGGTCATCGCGGACTTCACCAACTTCAACATCATCACCAGCGACTCGGTGCAGGGCAACCTGACGCTGCGCCTCAAGGACGTGCCGTGGGACCAGGCCCTCGACATCATCCTGCAGGCCAAGGGCCTGGACATGCGCAAGTCGGGTAACGTCATCTGGATCGCTCCGGGCGAGGAGCTCGCGACGCGCGAGAAGCTGCAGCTCGAAGCGAAGGCACAGATCGGCGATCTGGAGCCGCTGCAAACCGAGAGCTTCCAGATCAACTACCACAAGTCCAAGGAAATCTTCGATTTTCTGAAGAGCAAGGACCAGACGATGCTGTCGAAGCGCGGCAGCGTCGTTGTCGACGAGCGGAGCAACCGGCTGTTCGTCACCGATGTCGCGAGCCGCTTGGCGGCCCTTGCGAGCCTCATCAAGGATATCGACGTCGCGCCGCGCCAGGTCATGATCGAGGCGCGGGTCGTCGAGGCGAACAAGGATTTCGCGCGTGATCTCGGTGTGCGTCTCGGCTACGGCGATCGCCGTGCGAAGAACCTCGGCGATGGTGCGAAGATCGGTTTCGGTTCGTCCGAGTTCGGTAATTTCAACTCTTCGACGGGCGAAATCAGCACCGATCCGGACACGCCGATCAACACGATCATTCATCGTGTCGGCGAAAACGCGGTGAGTGGCAATGGCTTCCTGCCCACAAACCCGTTCGGTGCCTTGAACCTGACGTTGTTCAACCGCTCGCTGACGCGTTTCCTGAACCTGGAGCTGGCGGCCCTCGAATCGGACGGCCGCGGCCGCGTCGTGTCGAGCCCGCGTATCCTCACGGCCAACCAGGTCGAAGCGACGATCAAGCAGGGTCAGGAAATTCTCTATGTCACCCCCTCGAGCGGTACGGAGCCGCCGACCGTCAGCTTCAAGGACGCCGTCCTGATGCTCAAGGTGCGTCCGCAGATCACGCCGGACGGCCGTATTCAGCTAAAGGTTGAAGTGAGCAAGGACAGGGCCGACTTCTCGCGCAGCATTCTCGGCAATCCGCCGATCGACAAGAAGAGCGTGACGACCGAAGTGATGGTCGAGAACGGCGGGACGGTGGTCATCGGCGGCGTGTTCGAGGAAGAGGAAACCACTACCGTCAACCGAGTGCCGCTGCTCGGCGAAATCCCGTACCTTGGCGCGCTGTTCCGCTCCACGAATACGCAGTCGTCGCGACGCGAGCTGCTGGTCTTCCTGACGCCGCGCATCGTCTCGGATGCCCTGACGCTCAAGTGATCGGCACGCGCGCAGGCTCGTTCGCCTGCTGTATAGTTGCCGGCATTACGTATCGGATGCCGGTTTGGTGTTAGTGATTCTGATTGGCATGATGGGCGCCGGGAAGACCACGGTAGGTCGTGAGTATGCCCGGCGTCATCACATGCGCTTCATCGATTGCGATCATGAAATCGAGGCTCGCACGGGGGTCAAGGTCTCCACGATCTTCGAGATCGAAGGCGAGGAAGGTTTCAGGCGGCGCGAAACTCAGCTCGTCGACGAGTTGACGCGCGAATCCGACCTGGTGCTGGCGACCGGCGGCGGGGTCGTGCTCAATTCCGACAATCGCGCGATGATGTCGGAGCGGGGTATCGTCGTGTACCTCAACGTGCCGACCCCGGTCCTGTGGGAGCGGACCCGCCACGACCGCAACCGTCCGCTGCTGCAGGTGCCGAATCCGCGCGAACGCATCGAGAACCTCTACCGCGAACGCGATCCGCTGTACCGGTCCGTCGCGGACATCATCGTCGATGGCGGTCGCGGCAATCCCGGGGGGATGGTGCGCGTGATCGAGAAGGCCATCGAAAACTTCAAGAAGTGATATGCGCACCCTGAATGTGGCTCTAGGCGACCGCGGCTATCCGATCCATATCGGGCGCGGCCTGCTCGGCGATCCGTCGCTGATCCTCCCTTTCCTCAGGACGCCGCGCGTTGCGATCGTCACCAACGACGTCGTCGGTCCGCTCTACCTCGATCGGCTGCAGGCCGGGCTGCGCGACCTCGGCGTGCAGGTGCATGCCGTGACGCTGCCCGATGGCGAGGCGCACAAGGATTGGCCGACGCTGAACCTGATCTTCGACATGCTGCTGGCCGAGCGCTGCGAGCGCTCGACGACCCTGCTTGCCCTGGGAGGCGGCGTCGTCGGCGACATGACCGGTTTTGCGGCCGCGACCTACCAGCGCGGGGTGCCATTCATCCAGATCCCGACGACGCTGCTGTCGCAGGTCGATTCGTCGGTGGGCGGAAAAACGGCAATCAATCACCCACTCGGCAAGAACATGATCGGCGCGTTCTACCAGCCGAAACTGGTGTTGGCCGACACCGGAACGCTGGACACGCTGCCGGCGCGCGAACTGGCGGCAGGACTCGCGGAAGTCATCAAGTACGGCCTGATCCGCGATCCGGTATTCTTCGAGTGGCTGGAGTCGAACATCGAGCGCCTGGTCGCACGCGAGCCCGAGGCGCTGGCCTTTGCGATCGAGCGTTCGTGTGCGAACAAGGCGGAAGTGGTTGCCGCCGACGAAACGGAGCAGGGCGAACGGGCGCTCCTGAATCTCGGCCATACCTTCGGGCATGCAATCGAAACCGGCATGGGCTACGGGGCCTGGCTGCATGGCGAGGCGGTTGCCGCGGGGACGATGATGGCGGCGGAACTGTCCTGTCGCCTCGGGTGGATCGGTACCGACGACGTCGCGCGCATCGAGGCTTTGCACCGGCGTGCCGGGCTGCCGGTGCATGGCCCCCGGCTTGGCGCCGCGCGCTACCTGGAGCTGATGGCGCACGACAAGAAGGTGGAGGCCGGACGGCTGCGGCTGATCCTGCTGCGCGGCATCGGCAGGGCGGTGATCCACGCTGATGCGACGCACACGGCGATCGCCGCCGCCATCGAAGCGCGCTGCGCATGATGGCACTCGCACCCTGGGCGGTCACCGAAGCAAATTCGCGCGGAAGGGTTCATCCCGAACCGTCGCCGGGCATACGCAGCGAGTTCCAGCGCGACCGCGACCGCATCGTGCATTCGAATTCCTTCCGGCGGCTCGAATACAAGACGCAGGTCTTCGTCAATCACGAGGGCGACCTGTTCCGCACGCGCCTCACGCACAGCATCGAGGTCGCCCAGATCTCGCGCGGCGTGGCGCGGGCGCTGCAGCTCAACGAGGATCTGGTCGAAGCGATCGCGCTCGCCCATGACCTCGGCCACACGCCATTCGGACATGCAGGTCAGGACGCCCTCAACGCCTGCATGAAGGCGTATGGCGGCTTCGAACACAATCTGCAGTCGCTGCGAACCGTCGATGTTCTCGAGGAGCACTACGCCGCCTTCGACGGCCTCAACCTATGCTACGAGACGCGCGAGGGGATCCTGAAGCACTGTTCGCGCGAGCGGGCGAGGGAGCTGGGGGAGCTGGGGCAGCGCTTCCTCGACGGCCATCAGCCTTCGCTGGAGGCGCAGCTCACCAACCTGGCCGACGAAATCGCATACAACAACCACGACGTCGACGACGGCCTGCGTTCGGGGTTGATAATGCTCGAGCAGCTCGACGAAGTCGCGGTGTTCATGGATGCCCGCCGCGACGCGGAGGCCCGCTGGCCGGGACTGGCCGGGCGTCGGCTGATCCACGAGACGATCCGGCGCATGATCAACGAGATGGCGCTTGATCTCATCGCCACGACGCGGGCGAACATCGACGCTGCAGGCGTGCAGTCGCTTGCGGATGTGCGCCATGCGAGGCGTCTGGCGGCGTATTCCGAGGAGCTCGCGCCGCGCCTGCGCGAGCTGAAGGCGTTCCTGCGCGAAAACCTCTACGCGCATTACCAGGTGTTGCGCATGACGGACAAGGCGCGGCGCATCATCCAGGATCTGTTCGGCGCCTTCATGAGCGATCCGCGTCTCCTTCCGCCGCAATATCAGGTGCGCGCGCGCACCGACACGCCGCGTGCAATCGCCGACTACATCGCCGGAATGACCGACCGCTACGCGATGAAAGAGCATCGCCGGCTCTTCGCCGTCGGCGAAATTCATTGAGGCATCATAGGCTTACCGCGCCGCAAAAAAATCTTGAAACACGGGTTTCGCGGGGGTATATTCCCAAGTCCGCCTGAAAGGTAAGCAGTGGCCGTGTGTCAAGCACTGGCCGAACGGAGCCGGTGTGCGCGTGCACCCGGCTCTTTTTGACGCCTGCACAATTTTGGTGCGTTATTTGCATGCGGCGCTGCCGTCGCCCGATCAACGCCGGTCCATGCCGGCAAACGTGTTGTGTCGAGGAAGAACGTGATGGATCTCCCCCAGAAGCAGGGTCTGTACGACCCGACCAATGAACATGACGCCTGTGGTGTGGGTTTCGTCGCCCATATCAAGGGCGTCAAGAGTCATGCAATCATCAGCCAGGGGCTTGAGATTCTGAAGAATCTCGACCACCGGGGCGCAGTCGGCGCCGATGAGTTGCAGGGCGACGGGGCGGGGATCCTGATCCAGATTCCGGATGCGCTGTACCGCGAAGAGATGGCGAAGCAGGGCATCGACCTGCCGCCCGTCGGCGAGTATGGCGTCGGCATGGTCTTCCTGCCCAAGGAGCAGGCGTCGCGTCTCGCATGCGAGGAAGAGATCGGCCGTGCGGTGCGCGCGGAAGGCCAGGTGGTGCTCGGCTGGCGCGACGTCCCGGTGAACCGTGAGATGCCGATGTCGCCGGCGGTGAAGGCCAAGGAGCCGGTGATGCGCCAGGTCTTCATCGGTCGCGGCCCCACCGTGACCGTGACCGACGCGCTCGAGCGCAAGCTGTACGTGATCCGTCGCCGCGCGGCGAACGCGATCAACGCGCTGGAGCTCAAGCACGGCAAGGAATTCTACATGGTGTCGATGTCCGCTCGCACCGTGAACTACAAGGGGCTGCTACTCGCGACGCAGGTCGGCGAGTACTACTGCGATCTGGCCGATACCCGCACGGTGTCGGCGCTCGCGCTCGTCCATCAGCGCTTTTCCACCAACACCTTCCCGAAATGGGACCTGGCCCATCCGTTCCGCTATATCGCCCACAACGGCGAGATCAACACGTTGCGCGGCAACTACAACTGGATGCGCGCGCGCGAAAAGGGCACGCATTCGCCGCTGCTCGGTGATGACCTGCAGAAGATCTGGCCGCTGATCTACCCGGGCCAGTCCGATTCGGCCTCGTTCGACAACGCGCTCGAGCTGCTCGTGATGAGCGGCTACTCGCTCGCCCACGCGGTGATGATGATGATCCCCGAGGCGTGGGAGTCGCACACGCTGATGGACGAGAAGCGCCGCGCCTTCTACGAATACCACGCGGCGATGATGGAGCCGTGGGACGGCCCCGCAGCGGTGGCCTTCACCGACGGCCGCCAGATCGGCGCGACGCTCGACCGCAACGGCCTGCGTCCGGCGCGCTACCTCGTGACCGACGACGACCTCGTGGTGATGGCGTCGGAATCGGGCGTGCTGCCGATCCCCGACAGCAAGATCGTCAAGAAGTGGCGCCTGCAGCCGGGCAAGATGTTCATGATCGACCTGGAGCAGGGACGCATCATCGACGACCGCGAGCTGAAGGAATCGCTCGCCCAGGCGAAGCCCTATCGCGAGTGGATCCGTCGCATCAACATCAAGTTCGACGACCTGCCGGTGCCTGAAGGTGTCGAGGTGGCGCAGCCCGGCGCTTCGCTGCTGGATCGCCAGCAGGCCTTCGGCTACACGCAGGAAGACATCAAGTTCATCCTCGAGCCGATGGGCAAGACGGGCGAGGAAGCGACCGGCTCGATGGGCAACGATTCGCCGCTGGCCGTGCTGTCGGCGAAGGAGAAGCCGCTCTACAACTACTTCCGTCAGCTGTTCGCGCAGGTGACGAACCCGCCGATCGACCCGATCCGCGAGCAGCTGGTGATGTCGCTGGTGTCCTTCATCGGCCCGCGTCCGAACCTGCTCGAGATCAACGAGATCAACCCGCCGTACCGCCTCGAAGTGACGCAGCCGGTGCTCGACTTCGACGACATGGCGAAGATCCGCAACATCGCGCGTTACGCCGACAGCCGCTTCCGCTCGGCCGAGCTGGATGCGTGCTATCCGGTCGCCTGGGGCAAGGAAGGGGTCGAGGCGCGTCTGGCGACGCTGTGTGCCGAGGCCGAGGATGCCGTGCTGCAGGGGTACAACATCCTGATCGTGTCGGATCGCAAGATCGACGCCGACAAGGTCGCGATCCCCGCGCTGCTGGCGACCTCCGCCGTGCATCAGCACCTGGTGGCCAAGGGTCTGCGCACGCGCGCCGGTCTGGTCGTCGAGACCGGCACCGCACGTGAAGTGCATCACTTCGCCGTGCTGGCGGGTTACGGCGCCGAGGCGGTCCATCCCTACGTCGCGATGGAGACGCTGCAGCAGATCGCAGCTCAGTTGCCAAACCCGGCCGAGGCCGGTGCGAAGGCGATCAAGCATTTCGTCAAGGCAGTCGGCAAGGGCCTCATGAAGGTCATGTCCAAGATGGGCATCTCGACCTACATGTCCTACACCGGCGCGCAGATCTTCGAGGCGGTCGGCCTGAAGCAGTCGCTGTGCGACCGCTATTTCACCGGCACGACCAGCCAGGTCGAGGGCATGGGCGTGTTCGAGGTGATGGAGGAAACCATCCGCCTGCATCGCAAGGCCTTCAGCAACGACCCGGTGCTGGTGGACATGCTCGACGCGGGTGGCGACTACGCCTACCGCGTGCGCGGCGACGATCACATGTGGACGCCCGAATCGATCGCCAAGCTGCAGCATGCGACGCGCTCGGGCAAGTCCGACACCTACAAGGAATACGCAAAGCTGATCAACGACCAGAGCAAGCGCCACATGACGCTGCGCGGCCTGTTCGAGATCAAGCCCGCCGGTCCCCCGGTGTCGCTCGACGAGGTCGAGCCGGCGAAGGAGATCGTCAAGCGTTTCGCCACCGGCGCGATGTCGCTCGGTTCGATTTCGACCGAGGCGCACACGACGCTGGCCGTGGCGATGAACCGCATCGGCGGCAAGTCGAACACCGGCGAGGGCGGCGAGGATCCGATGCGCTTCAAGCCGATCACGCAGGCGATGCGCCTGTCGCAGATCGTCGGCGAGAACCGCATTGCGCGCGACCTCGAGTTGAAGGCGGGCGACAGCCTGCGTTCGGCGATCAAGCAGGTCGCATCGGGTCGTTTCGGCGTCACGGCGGAGTACCTGGTCAATGCCGACCAGATCCAGATCAAGATGGCGCAGGGCGCCAAGCCCGGCGAGGGCGGCCAGCTGCCCGGCCACAAGGTGAGCGAATACATCGGCTTCCTGCGCCATTCGGTGCCGGGGGTCGGCCTGATCTCGCCGCCGCCGCACCATGACATCTACTCGATCGAGGACCTCGCCCAGCTCATCCACGACCTGAAGAACGCCCAGCCGGCCGCTTCGATCTCGGTCAAGCTGGTGTCCGAGATCGGCGTCGGCACGGTCGCGGCGGGTGTCGCCAAGGCCAAGGCGGATCACGTCGTGATCGCCGGCCATGACGGCGGCACGGGCGCTTCGCCGTGGTCGTCGATCAAGCACGCCGGCAGCCCGTGGGAGCTGGGTCTCGCCGAGACGCAGCAGACCCTGGTGCTCAACAGCCTGCGCAGCCGCATCCGCGTGCAGGTCGACGGTCAGATGAAGACCGGCCGCGACGTCGTGATCGGCGCGCTGCTGGGCGCGGACGAGTTCGGTTTCGCGACCGCGCCGCTGGTTGTCGAAGGCTGCATCATGATGCGCAAGTGCCACCTGAACACCTGCCCGGTCGGCGTCGCGACGCAGGATCCGGAGCTCAGGAAGCGCTTCACCGGCCAGCCCGAGCACGTCGTGAACTACTTCTTCTTCGTTGCCGAGGAAGTGCGCGAGCTGATGGCGCAGATCGGCATCCGCAAGTTCGACGACCTGATCGGCCGCCCGGAACTGCTGGACATGAAGAAGGGCATCGAGCACTGGAAGGCGCGCGGCCTCGACTACAGCCGCATCTTCCATCGCCCGAAGGTCGCGGCGAACGCGGCGAAGCGTCATGTGGAGGTGCAGGAGCACGGCCTCGAGAAGGCGCTCGACAACCAGCTCATCGATCTGGCGAAGCCCGCGCTCGAGCGCGGCGAGCCGGTTCGCATCGATGTGCCGGTGCGCAACATCAACCGCACCGTCGGTGCGATGCTGTCCGGGCGTGTCGCCGAGAAGTACGGCCATGCCGGTCTGCCCGACGACACGATCCACGTGACCCTGAACGGCACCGCGGGCCAGAGCTTCGGCGCCTTCACGGCGCGCGGGGTGACGCTGGAGCTCGTGGGCGAAGGCAACGACTACGTCGGCAAGGGCCTGTCGGGCGGTCGCGTGATCGTGCGTCCGCAGGCGTCGTTCCGCGGCGCGTCGCCCGAGAACATCATCATCGGCAACACCGTGCTGTACGGCGCGATCGAGGGTGAGGCCTACTTCTCGGGTGTCGCCGGCGAGCGTTTCGCGGTGCGCAACTCCGGCGCCACTGCGGTCGTCGAGGGCGTGGGCGACCATGGCTGCGAGTACATGACGGGCGGAACGGTGGTGGTGCTCGGCCAGACCGGCCGCAACTTCGCCGCCGGCATGTCGGGTGGCGTGGCCTACGTGCTGGACGAGGATGGTACGTTCGGCCAGCGCTGCAACATGGCGCAGGTCGCGCTCGAGCCGGTGCCCGAGGAGATCGAGGCGCGCAAGGGCTCGGAGTCCGGCGACGATCTCGAGTCGCACGGCCGGGTGGACATCAACCACCTCGAGATGGGCGACGAGCTGATCCTGAAGGGGTTGATCGAGCGTCACGCCCGCTACACGGGCAGCACGCGTGCCCGCGAAATCATCGAAAACTGGACCGCCTGGCGCTGCAAGTTCGTCAAGGTGATGCCGCATGAATATCGTCGTGCGCTGGCCGAGATGGCCGCGCAGAAGCAGAAGCAACTGGAGGCCGCGTAAAAAATGGGCAAGCCCACCGGATTTCTGGAGTATCAGCGTCTGTCGGAGGCCTACGAGCCGGTTGCCGAGCGCGTGAAGAAGTACAAGGAGTTCGTGCTGCGACTCACCGACGAGCAGGCGGCGATACAGGGTGCGCGCTGCATGGACTGCGGCATCCCGTTCTGCAACAACGGCTGTCCCGTCAACAACATCATTCCGGACTGGAATGACCTGGTGTATCGCGGCCAGTGGAAGGAGGCGATCGAGGTTCTGCACTCGACCAACAACTTCCCCGAGTTCACCGGCCGTATCTGCCCCGCTCCGTGCGAGGCCGCGTGCACGCTGAACATCAACGCCGACGCGGTCGGCATCAAGTCGATCGAGCACGCGATCATCGACAAGGCGTGGGAGGAGGGCTGGGTCCAGCCGCGTCCGCCCGCTGCGAAGACCGGCAAGAAGGTTGCGGTCGTCGGCTCGGGCCCGGCGGGCCTCGCCGCCGCACAGCAGCTCGCGCGTGCCGGTCACGACGTGACCGTGTTCGAGAAGAACAGCCGCGTCGGCGGCCTGCTGCGCTATGGCATCCCCGACTTCAAGATGGAGAAGGGGCTGATCGACCGCCGCATGGCGCAGATGGAAGCCGAGGGAGTGCGCTTCCGTACCGGCGTGATCGTCGGTGCCGATGCGACGGTGCCCGGCATCGTCAACGACGCGAAGGAGTTCGTCAGCGCTGAGGCGCTGCAGAAGGAGTTCGACGCGGTGATCCTCGCGGCGGGTTCCGAAGTGCCGCGCGATCTGCCGGTGCCGGGCCGCGACCTGGCCGGGGTGCATTTCGCACTGGAGTTCCTGATTCCGCAGAACAAGGCGGTGGCGGGTGACGGCCCGAATCCGATGTCGGCCGAAGGCAAGCATGTCGTCGTGATCGGCGGCGGCGATACCGGTTCCGACTGTGTCGGCACCTCGAATCGCCACGGCGCGGCCAGCGTGACCCAGTTCGAGCTGATGCCGATGCCGCCGGAGGAAGAGAACAAGGCGCTGACGTGGCCGTACTGGCCGATCAAGCTGCGTACCTCCTCGTCCCATGAGGAAGGTTGCGAGCGCGACTTCGCCGTTGCGACGAAGGAGTTCTTCGGCAAGGACGGCAAGGTTACCGGCCTGAAGGCGGTGCGCCTCGAGTGGAAGGATGGCCGCATGTCGGAGGTCGCGGGTTCGGAATTCGAGGTGAAGGCCGATCTCGTCTTCTTCGCGATGGGCTTCACGAATCCGCTGGGCAAGCTGCTCGAAGCCTTCGGGGTCGAGAAGGATGCGCGCGGCAACGCGAAGGCGACCACCGACGGTGCCGGCTGCTACGCGACCAGCGCGCCCAGGGTGTTCGCTGCCGGCGACGTGCGCCGCGGTCAGTCGCTCGTGGTCTGGGCGATCCGCGAGGGGCGTCAGTGTGCTCGCGAGGTGGATCAGTTCCTCATGGGTGAATCGGTCCTGCCGCGCTGAATCGTTTGTGCCAGACGGAATGAAAAAGGGCGACCCGCGGGTCGCCCTTTTTGTTGCCGTGCTGCCTCAGTGTGCGAGGCGCTCCAGCGTGTAGTGCGCAATCATGCCTTCCTCGTTGGTCGGCACGACCGCCACCGCGACGCGGCTGTCGGGTGCGTCGATACGCAGGGCGTGTGCGTCGTTCGCATCCGGATCGATGGCGACGCCCAGCCAGGCGGACAGTTTGGCGACCCGGGCGCGCACCGGTGCGGCGTGCTCGCCGATCCCGCCCGTGAACACGAGTGCATCCAGACCGCCGGCCGCGGCCGCGAGCGAGCCGATTTCACGCGCGATGCGGTAGCAGAAGAGATCGACCGCTTCCCGCGCCTCGCGGGCGTCGGATGCGAGCAGGGTGCGCATGTCCTGGCTGATGCCGGAGACCCCGAGGAGGCCGGACTCCTTGTACAGCAGGTTGGTCAGGGCCTTGGCGTCCATGCCCTTCTGTTCCATCAGGTAGAGCATCACGCCCGGATCGAGGCTGCCGGTGCGCGTGCCCATCATCAGGCCTTCCACGGCGGTGAAGCCCATCGTCGTGGCGACGCTCCTGCCCTCGCGCAGCGCGCACATCGAAGCGCCGTTGCCCAGGTGGGCGATCAGCACTGCGCCGTTCGCGCGTTCGCCGATGACGTCGGGGAGTTGGCGTGCCACGTAGTCGTAGGACAGTCCGTGGAAGCCGTAGCGCTTGACGCCTTCGGCACTGATCGCCCGCGGCAGGGCGAAGGCCTGGGCGAGCGGGGACTGGGTGCGATGGAAGGCGGTGTCGAAGCAGCCGACCTGCGGAATCTCCGGGATCAGCGCCGCCACCGCGCGCACGGCGCGCAGGTTGTGCGGCTGGTGCAGCGGGGCGAGCGGGATGAAGCCTTCGAGGTCGCGCAGGACCGACTCGTTGAGCGTCACCGGCGCGCTGTAGAGTTCGCCGCCGTGCACGATGCGGTGACCGGCGGCGACGACGTCGAGATCGGGGTTGTGCGCACTGAGCCAGCGGAACAGGTGGTTGAGCGCGTCGCGATGCTGCTCCGTCTGGGTGCCCGAGGTCAGAACCGGTTCGTGGTAGTGCGCGCCGTCGGCGTCCTTTGCCGACAGCACGGGCGTTGCGCCGATGCCTTCGATCTGGCCGGACAGTGCCGGCGACTGCGCAAGCGCGGGTTCGATCGCAAAGAGCGCGAACTTCAGGCTGCTCGAGCCGGCGTTGATGACGAGCACGGCCTTCATGCGAGACGCGCCTCGCGCTTCTTGTGCGCCATCAGCTGCGCGATCGCACACGAGGCGGCGCGCGTTTCGGCGGTGTCGGCACGGCTGGTCAGCACGATGGGCACGCGCGCGCCGAGCACCACGCCGGCCATCAGCGCGTTGGCAAGGTATTCGAGCTGCTTGGCGACCATGTTGCCCGACTCGAGGTCGGGCACGACGAGGATGTCGGCGTTGCCGGCGACCAGCGAGCGGATGCCCTTGGTCTTGGCGGCGACGAGCGACACGGCGTTGTCGAAGGCTAGGGGGCCGTCGAGGAGGCCGCCCTTGATCTGGCCGCGGTCGGCCATCTTGCACAGCGCGGCGGCGTCGATGGTCGAGCGGATCTTCGACGTGACGGTCTCGACCGCGGACAGGATCGCGACCTTGGGTTCGGGCAGGCCCATGACGTGGGCGAGGTCGATCGCGTTCTGGATGATGTCGACCTTGTCTTCGAGGGTGGGCTCGATGTTGATCGCGGCGTCGGTGATCAGCAGCGGGTGCGGGTAGGTCGGCACGTCGGCCATGAACACGTGGCTGATGCGGCGCGAAGTGCGCAGCCCGCCAGCCTTGGAGATGACCGCGCTCATCAGTTCGTCGGTGTGCAGCGAGCCCTTCATCAGGGCCTCGACCTGGCCCTCGCGCGCCAGCGTGACGGCGGTTTCGGCCGCCTCGTGGCTGTGCGCCACGTCGATGATGCGCACGCCGTGCAGGTCGATGCCTTCCTGCTCGGCGACGGCGCGAATCTTCGTCTCCGGGCCGACCAGCACCGGGATGACGAGGCCTGCCTGGGCGGCCTGGATCGGGCCGCGCAGCGATTCGGCATCGCACGGGTGGACGACGGCGATCGGGATCGGCGCCTTGCCTGCCGTGATCGACAACAGGTGACCATAGCGCAGTTCGCGGTCCGAGATCGTCACTTCGGGGAGGTGGATGCGGGCGCGCTTGATCTTCTCGGTAGGGGCCTGCACCTCGGCGATGCCGTCGATGACCTTCAGGCCGTCCTGGTTCAGGGCGACGCAGTCGAAGAGGATGTGATGGTTGTGCTCGAACTTCTCGCGGCAGGTGACGCTGATGGTCAGCGTGTCGCCGATCGTGATCGGGCGGTGGAAGTTCAGGCCCTGCGAGACGTAGACGGTGCCCGGGCCGGGAAACTCGGTGCCGAGGATCGTCGAGATCAGGGTGCTGCCCCACATGCTGTGGCCGACGACTTCGCGGAACTGGCTGGAGCGCGCGAACTCGGGATCGACGTGGGTCGGATTGACGTCGCCGGACATGACCGCGAAGAGGTGGATGTCGTCCGGCCGCAGCGTGCGCACCAGCTGGGCGCGGTCGCCCACCTGGATCTCGTCGAATACGCGGTTCTGGATGAATTGATTGGCGTCGTGATCCATGGTCGGTGTGTTCCGGTTGCGATGCAAAAACCGCATTTTAGTCGCGTTATCAGGGTCTTGCCTGTCGTGCTGTAAAAACGTGTGTGCGCTGCGGTATTCCTGTGTGATTCGCGCGACAGGCGACCCAGGGCCGCCGGGGGGCCTTCGGCGCACATGCTAGAATCGGCGGCGGTTCCGAACGAAACGGGGTTTTCATGGAAGTCGTGATTCTTGCCGCCGGGCAGGGCAAACGCATGCGTTCGGTATTGCCGAAGGTGCTGCAGCCGATCGCCGGGCGTCCGATGCTGGCGCACGTGATCGGTGCCGCCAGGGCGCTGGACGCAGCGCGCATCTGCGTCGTGTATGGCCACGGTGGCGAGGTGGTGCGCGAGCGGCTGCAGGATGCCGCGCTGCGCTGGGCGCGGCAGGAGCCGCAGCTGGGTACGGGGCATGCGGTGCAGCAGGCGCTGCCGGAGCTTTCCGACGGCGAGATGGCGCTGGTGCTGTACGGCGACGTGCCGCTGATCGGCGCCCCCACGCTGCGCCGTCTGCAGGCCGCAGCGGGCGGCGGCAAGCTCGCGCTGCTGACCGTCGAACTGCCGGATCCGACGGGTTATGGTCGCATCCTGCGCGACGCCGGCGGCAAGGTGACGCGGATCGTCGAGGAAAAGGACGCGAGCGCCGAGCAGCGCCGGGTGCGCGAAGTCAATACCGGCATCCTCGTGGCGCCGGTCGCACGCCTGCGCGACTGGCTCGGGCGCATCGGCAACGACAACGCACAGGGCGAGTACTACCTCACCGACATCATCGGCCTGGCGGTCGCCGAGGGCGTAGAGATCGTCACGGTGCAGCCGGACGCGGTGTGGGAGACGCTGGGCGTGAACAGCAAGCCGCAGCTCGCCGAACTGGAGCGCATCCACCAGCGCAACATCGCGCAGCGCCTGATGGACGCCGGCGTGACGGTGCTCGACCCGGCACGCATCGACGTGCGCGGCGAACTCGAATGCGGCCGCGACGTCGAGATCGACGTCGGCTGCGTGTTCGAGGGCAACGTGGAGCTCGGCGACGACGTGCGCGTCGGCGCGAACTGCGTGATCCGCAACGCGCGCATCGGCGCAGGCACCCGGATTGCGCCCTTTTCGCACATCGAGGACACGGTGACGGGGCGCGAATGCGTGATCGGCCCGTACGCGCGCACGCGCCCCGGCACGACGCTGGGCGACGACGTGCACCTGGGCAACTTCGTCGAGGTCAAGAACAGCGCGATCGCCGACCATTCGAAGGCCAACCACCTCGCCTACGTCGGCGATGCGGACGTCGGCCAGCGCGTGAACATCGGCGCGGGCACGATCACCTGCAACTACGACGGCGCCAACAAGTTCCGCACGATCATCGAGGACGACGTGTTCATCGGCTCCGATACCCAGCTCGTCGCGCCGGTGCGCGTCGGCCGCGGGGCGACGCTGGGCGCGGGCACGACCCTCACCAAGGACGCCCCGCCGGAGCAGCTCACCGTGTCGCGGGCCAAGCAGATCACCATCGCCGGCTGGAAGCGGCCGGTGAAGAAGAAGTAAGCCGGAGAAAACATCATGTGCGGCATCGTCACTGCCATCGCGACGCAGAACGTCGTCCCCGTCCTCCTCGAAGGCCTGCGCAAGCTGGAATATCGCGGCTACGACTCCGCCGGCCTGGCCGTGCTCAATGGCGGGCTGCAGCGCGTGCGCGCGGCCGGCCGCGTCGCCGAACTCGCGGCGCGTGCCGAGGAGAAGAAGCTCGACGCCGGCATCGGCATCGCGCACACGCGCTGGGCGACGCACGGCGTGCCGTCCGAGCGCAATGCGCATCCGCATGTGTCGGCGGGGCTGGCCGTCGTGCATAACGGCATCATCGAGAACTTCGAGGCGATCAAGCAGCGCCTGATGGCCCAGGGCTACGAGTTCGTCTCGGAAACCGACACCGAGGCGATCGCCCACCTGATCCACAGCAAGCTCGCGGTGCACCCGGACCTCTTCGAGGCGGTGCGCCTGGCAACCAACGAGCTCGTCGGCGCCTACGCGATCGGCGTGATCTGCGAAGCCGATACCGCGCGCGCGATCGTTTCGCGCCACGGTGCGCCGCTGCTGCTGGGCGTGGGCGAGGACGGGATGTATGCGGCCTCCGACACGGCGGCGCTGCTGCAGGTCACGCGCAAGGTGATCTATCTCGAGGATGGCGACATTGCCGAACTGCGCCGCGACGGCTACCGCATCGCGCGCCCCGACGGCACGCCGGTCGAGCGCGCCACGCATGTGTCCAGCCTGTCCGCCGACGCGGTCGAACTGGGCCAGTACCGTCACTACATGCAGAAGGAGATCTTCGAGCAGCCGCAGGCGCTTGCGAACACGCTCGAGATCATCGCCGGCGGCGGCTCGGTGACGCCGCAGCTGTTTGGCACCCAGGCGCCCGAACTCCTGGGCGGGGTCGGGCGCGTGCTGGTGCTCGCGTGCGGCACGAGCTACCACGCCGGTCTGGTCGCGCGTTACTGGATCGAGGCGATCGCGAAGGTGCCGTGCAGCGTCGAGATCGCGAGCGAATACCGCTACCGCGAATCGGTCGCGAATCCGGACACGCTGGTGGTCGTGATCTCGCAGTCGGGCGAGACCGCCGACACGCTCGCCGCGCTCAAGCACGCGAAGGCGTTGGGCATGGAGCGGACGCTGGCGATCTGCAACGTGCCCGAATCGGCGATCGTGCGCGAGGCGGCGCTGCGTTTCATCACGCGCGCGGGTCCCGAGATCGGCGTCGCCTCGACCAAGGCCTTCACGACGCAGCTCGCGGCGCTGTCGCTGCTCACGCTGTCGCTCGCCAAGCTCGCCGGGCGCCTGCCCGAAGCGGAGGAGGTGCGCCACCTGACGGCGCTGCGGCATCTGCCCGTTGCGGTGCAGAAGGTGCTCGAACTCGAGCCGGAGATCGAACGCTGGGCGCAGCGCTTCGCCGCCAAACAGCACGCGCTTTTCCTCGGCCGCGGCCAGCATTGGCCGATCGCCATGGAAGGGGCGCTGAAACTCAAGGAAATCTCCTACATCCACGCCGAGGCCTATGCGGCCGGCGAGCTGAAGCACGGCCCGCTGGCGCTGGTCGACAAGGACATGCCGGTGATCGCGGTCGCCCCCGCCGACGAGCTGCTGGAAAAACTGAAATCGAACCTGCAGGAAGTCCGCGCGCGCGGTGGCGAGCTGTACGTGTTTGCCGATGCCGGCAGCGAGATCCCCGAGTCGGAGGGTGTGCACATCCTGCAGATGCCCGAGAACTACGGCATGCTGTCGCCGGTGCTGCACGTCGTTCCGCTGCAGTTGCTGTCCTACCATGCGGCCCTGGTGAAGGGCACCGATGTGGACAAGCCGCGCAACCTGGCGAAATCGGTTACGGTGGAATGAGGGGGTGGCAGCAATAAGGTGATTGTTCCCGACAAATAAAGTCGAAAACTCGATCTCGCAACGAAAACGCCCGGCTTGCCGGGCGTTTTCGTTAGTCAGTTTATCGACCTGGCGGAGGAGTCCGGCCTCGTCGACGCCCTGACGCATGCAGTGCTCAATTGCGCTTTGGATCAGGCCGTTCGCTGGCACGCCGACGAGATGTCACTGCCATTGGCGGTTAACGTCTCGATAGAGAACTTCACGCGGCTCGAATTTCCCCGCAGTGGCCTACGCGGGCATTCTGCCGGTCAGTCTCGCGGCGCCGGGCTCGCGTGCGCCGCAAATATTGCCACAGCCGAATTTCCGCTATCCGCACATCGTGCAAAGCTGCAAAAGGCATATGCAACAAATTGTTGCTTTGGCCGGTCTGGTAACTCAACTTGCTTGATTCTATGCTCCTTAGGTGACCTTACCGAAAGGGCCGGCAGCCATGCAGCAGGTAGCGGTATTCACGTTGGGCGACCGCCGCTTCGGGTTGCCGCTGGGCAGCGTCGAGCGCGTGATCCGCGCGGTTGCCGTGACGCCGCTGCCCAAGGCGCCGAGCATCGTTTGCGGCGTCGTGAACATGCGGGGCCAGGTCGTCCCGGTAATCGATATCCGCCGACGCCTGGGGGTGCAGGGCAGGGAGATCGCGCTGAGCGATCAGTTGCTGGTCGCCCATACCCCCCGCCGGACCCTGGCGATGATGGTCGACGCCGTGACAGGTGTCGCCGAATGCGATGAACGCGACTGGGTCGCGGCGGAGACGATCGTTCCGGGAACCGGTTACCTGCGGGGCATCGTCAAGCTCGCGGACGAAATGGTCCTGATCCACGACCTCGACAGCTTCCTTTCCCTGGACGAGGAGCAATCCCTCGAGCAGGCCTTGAGCAGCATCGCGTAGAGCGACCCGACCGATGAACGCGACGATTCCCGACGCCTTGCTGCGCGAGTTCAGCGACTTTCTCGCGCGCCGGATGGGAGTGTATTTTCCCCCGCCGCGCTGGGCGGACATGCTCCGCGGCATCGAGAAGGCGGCACCGGCGCTGGGTTTTCGCGGCGTCGAAGCATGCCTGCGCGGGCTCATGGTTTCCGCCCTCAGCCGCGGCCAGGTGGAAATTCTTGCCGGCCATCTCTGCATCGGCGAGACGTACTTCTTCCGCGAGCCGGCGGTTTTCGCGGCGCTGGAAAACGACATCCTGCCACCGCTGATCGCGTCCCGCCGTGCCTCGGAGCGCCGCCTGCGTATCTGGAGCGCGGGGTGCTGCACGGGCGAGGAGCCGTATTCGATGGCGATCCTGCTCACCCGGCTGATCCCGGATCTGGCCGACTGGAACCTCAGCCTCCTCGGCACCGACATCAATCCCCACTTTCTGGCCGCGGCGGCGCATGGCGCCTATCGCGACTGGTCGTTCCGCGGCGTTCCCGGACGGTTTCGGGAGGATTATTTCGATGCCGTCGATGGCGGCCGCTACCGGTTGGCCACGCGCTACAGGAGATTGGTGACGTTCGACCATCTCAACCTGGTCGATGACGTCTACCCGTCGGTGCTGAACAACACCAATGCCATGGACATCGTGTTGTGCCGCAACGTGCTGATGTACTTCGATGCCAGGACGATCGAAACGGTGGTGCGCAGGCTCGGTCGCGTCGTGGTGGAGGGCGGCTGGCTGATCGTCGGCCCGGCCGAACTGAATGCGTCACTGTTCGCCGACTTCGAGATGGTCCGGCTCGGCGACGCCATCCTCTACCGCAAGGGGCATGCGCCGCCGGCGACGGTTTACTCGGCCGGCGTGCCGCCGCGGCCCATGCGCACCACCTTGCCGGAAGCGCCTGCAGCCCGAACCGCGCCTTACCAAAGCGCGCTGGCCTGTTATGAGCGCGGCGACTACGAGCGGGTGAAGGCCTTGCTGGCCACTGCAGGGGGGGGAAGCCCGCCAGCGCTCGCGCTGATGGCCCGCGCCTGCGCCAACCTGGGCGAGCTTGCCGAAGCATGCCGCTGGTGCGAAGCGGCGGTGGCCGCCGACAAGTTCAATCCCGGCCTGCGCTATCTGCTCGCCTCGGTGCTGGAGGAGGCCGGCCGTCCCGAAGCGGCGGTCGCGACGCTCAGACAGGCGCTCTATCTCGACCAGGACTACGTCCTCGCCCATTTTGCGCTCGGTACGCTGCACCGGCGCATGGGCGATGCCGGGCGCGCCGCCAGGCACTACGGCAACGCCCGCGATCTCCTGCAGGCGTATCCGGCCGATGCGCCGCTGGCCGACGCGGAAGGACTCACCGCCGGCCGCCTGCGGGAAATCATCGACGCGACCGAGTGCATCGCATGACACGGCCGGCGGGGCGCGGCGGCGCCGCAATCGACTGGAGCGAAATCCGGCGCCGGATGGCCGATGCGGAGCGCGCGCTGGAGGAGCAGTTTGTCCCGGCGCCCGGGCAGCGCCGTGCGATTCTCGAAGCCCGGGCGCGCGCGCTCGCGGCCGGTGCGCCGGCAGAACCGGGCGCGAGTATCGAGGTGCTCGAATTCACGCTCGCCAACGAGCGTTATGCGATCGAGTCGAGCTGGGTGAGCGAGGTCGTTCCCTTGCGCGAACTGACCCCGCTGCCCGGCACCCCGGCCTTCGTGCTGGGCATCATCCATCTGCGCGGCGAGGTGATTTCGGTGCTCGACCTGAAGAAGTTCTTCGAGCTTCCCGACAGGGGACTCTCCGACCTCGACAAGGCGATCGTCCTCGACGACGGCGCGATGCAGTTCGCGATCCTCGCGGACGCGATCGTCGGCGTCCGCCGCCTCCTGCTCGACGACGTGCAGCCGCCGCTGCCCACGCTCACCGACGTCCGTGCCGACTATTTGCTGGGTATCACCCGGCAGAGCGAAGTGGTCCTCGATGGGCGCAAGTTGCTGGCGGACCCCGCAATTGTCGTGGCGGACGAGACTGGCGGATGAGTCGCCCATTCGATGCGTTGATGCGATCCGCATGGGCTGGTGGCGGAACTTGACAATGCAATAAGGTTTTTTTCTCCCGCGCGTTGATCCACTATGGAAACAAGCATGCAGTCTGGGATAAGAACGATGAAGATTGCGTCAGCGGTCAAGGCGTGCCTCGCCTGCCTCGCTTTCCCCGCAGTGGCGATTGCGGCGGAGGACTTGTCGCGCTATTCGATCGAGGAACTCGCCGAAATCGAGATTTCCTCGGTGTCGCGGCGGCCCGAGTCGTTGCGCGAAGCCGCCGCCACCATCTATGTCATCAGCCGCGAGGATGTCCGCCGCTCGGGTGCCAGGAGCCTGGCGGAAGTCCTGCGCCTGGCGCCCAATCTCCAGGTGGCGCGGCTGAGTTCGAGCGGCTACGCGATCAGCGCCAGGGGCTTCAATTCCACGACCGCCAACAAGCTGCAGGTCTTGATCGACGGCCGCAGCGTCTACACGCCGCTCTTTTCCGGGGTCTTCTGGGATGCCCAGGACACCTTTCTCGAGGATATCGAACGCATCGAGGTGGTGAGCGGCCCCGGCGGGGCTTTGTGGGGCTCGAATGCGGTGAACGGCGTGATCAACATCACCACCCGACAGGCTCAGGACACCGCCGGCACCGTTCTGCGCGTGGGAGCCGGCAACAGCGAGCGGAATGTTGCCGCGCGCCACGGGCTCAGGCTCGGGGACGATGCGGGCGTGCGCGTCTATGCCAAGGGCTTCGCCCGGGAGGATACCTTCACGCGCAGTGGCGCCGATGCCCGCGACGGCTGGCACAGCCGCCAGGCAGGCTTCCGCTACGACTGGGGACGGAGCGGGGATGCGCTGACCCTGCAGGGGGATACCTACGACGGTGCCATCGAGCAAGGCGCTAGCCGCGATACCCACATTGGCGGCGTCAACCTGCTCGGGCGCTGGAACCGCAAGCTGGCCGACGACGGCGAGGTCCAGATCAAGGCCTATTACGACCGTACGCGACGCCGGATTCCCGGCACCTTCGCCGAGGTGCTGGAAACCTGGGACCTGGACCTGCTGCATCGCCTGCACTGGGGCGAGCGCCATGACATCGTCTGGGGAGGCGGCTACCGCCTGATGCGCGACGACGTGAGCAACTCCTCCCGCTTGGCCTTCCTGCCGGCCCGGCGGGACATGCACCTGAGCAACATCTTCGTGCAGGACAGCATCGCCCTCGACAATGCGTGGCGGCTGACCCTCGGCGTCAAACTCGAACACAACAGCTACACCGGCACGGAATTCCTGCCCGACGCCCGGCTGGCCTGGCAGCTGAGCCCCACCGCCCTGGTCTGGGCGGCCGTTTCGCGGCCGGTGCGCACGCCGTCGCGGATCGACCGGGAGTTCTTCGTTCCCGCCACGGCCCCCTTCCTGCTCGCCGGCGGGACGTTCCGGTCCGAGAAGCTGATGGCCTACGAGCTCGGCTACCGGGCTCAGCCGACCGCGAGCCTGTCCTATTCGATCACCGCCTTCCATCATGACTACGACCGGCTGCGCAGCCTGGAGCCCGCTTCCGGCGCCGGGTCTCCCCTCGTCATCGCCAACGGGATGAGGGGGAATATCAATGGCGTGGAAGCCTGGGGCAGCTATCAGGTCACGCCGGACTGGCGCCTTTCGGCGGGTTACACCCACCTGTGGAAACACCTGAGCTTCGCGGACGACAGTCGCGACACCAATCTGGCCGCAGCGGGCAACGATCCCACCCGCCAGTTCTTCCTGCACACCGCCCATAACCTGCCCCACGGTGTGGAGCTGGACTTCTTCCTGCGCGCCATCAGCCGTCTTCCCGACCCGAGGATACCCGGCTATGTCGCGGTCGACGGGCGGATCGGCTGGACCATCGCCCGTGGCGTCGACCTCTCGCTGATCGGCAACAATCTCTTGGACCGCCGTCACCGGGAATTCGCCAACACGACCGGCGGCGAACTGGGGCGCAGCATTCAGGCGAGGGTGCGATGGAACTTCTGAGCCCCCGGCCGCTGGTGGCTGCCCTTTCGTTCCTCGGCCGGGTGGCGCGTCTGGCCATCCTCGTCCTGTTGCCGTGCCCGGCGATGGCGGGGGAGGCCGATTCCCTGGAATACGCCGTCAAGGCGACGTATCTCTACAAGTTCGCCGGTTATGTGGATTGGCCGGCCACCGCCTTCGCGTCGCCGAACAGTCCGCTCACCGTGTGCGTCGCCGGCGACGACCCTTTTGGCGCGACCCTCGACACGGCGGCGCGGGGGCAGCGCATCGCCGACCGGCAGGTGGTGGTGCGCCGGCTGAAGAACATCGAGCGCGATTCGGGCTGCCAGATCCTGTTTGTCGGCGGAGCCGAAGCCCAGCGCGCCCAGATGCTTGCGGCGGTGCGCGGCAGCCAGGTGCTGACGGTGACCGACAGCCCGGAGCCGGGCGGGGCGGTGGGCATCATCAATTTCGTGATCAGGGATAACCGCGTCCGATTCAACATCGACGAGGAGGGTGCGGCCCAAAGCGGGCTCAGCATCAGTTCCAAGCTCCTCAAACTGGCCCTGAATCTCAGACCGTCGGGCCGGCCTTAGGAGAACCGCCGCATGCGCCTACTTCGCGACCTTCCGATCGCCCGCAAACTGATGGTGGTCTCGGTGCTGCCGGCCGCCGTCGCCCTGATCCTGGCCGGCGCCACGATCATCATCTACGAGAATGTGAGCTACCGGCAGCAAAAACTGCGGGATGTCTCCGTGCAGGCCGAAATCCTCGCGGCCAGCGTGATGGCCGCCGTGGAGTTCGACGACGCCAAGACGGCACAGGAATACCTGAATGCGCTTGCCGCCAATCCGGAAATCGCTGCCGCCGGCGTATATCGCAACAGTGGCGAACGCCTCGCCGTCTATTCTCGCCCCGGCAGCGAGTCGCGCATGCCGCCAAGCCGCAGCGTTGCCCAGGGCCAGCACTTCGACGGCGACGAATTGCTGGTCTCCTGGCCGGTCAGGCAGGGCCAGCGGGCGTTGGGGGCGGTGTTTCTGCATGCCGTCCCGGAGGCGCTGGCCGTCCGGGTATTGCGCTACGGCGGCGTCCTGCTCTTGCTGATGTTGGGGGCGCTCGCACTCGCCCTGCCGGTGGCGCGACGAATGCATGGCGTCATTGCCGGTCCGATCCGGGACATGGCCGCCGCCGCCCGTCGGGTCGCCGACGGCGATCTGACGGTGACGCTGGCGACCGAAGCGGGCCGGGCCGACGAGATCGGCGTGTTGGTCGACAGCTTCGTCCGGATGCTGTCCAGCCTGCAGGGGATGACGCGCCAGATCGGCGAGGTGGCAGAGGTGTTGGCGAGGTCGACGGCCGACATCCTGGCCTCGGCCAGCCAGGTGACGGCGGCTTCGGAAGAGACCGCGGCGGCCGTGGGACAGACCGGGGTGACGGTGGAAGAGGTGAAACAGACCGCGCAGATGGCATCGCGGAAAGCTGCCGAAGTATCGGAAGGCACCCAGCGCACGGCGCAGGTATCCGAGACGGGGCGGAACGCCGTGGACCTCTCGATCGAGGCGATGGAACGCATTCAGCAGCAGATGGAACTGGTGGCCGAGAGCATCGTGCGCCTGTCCGAGCAGGGGCTGGCCATCGGGGAAATCATCGCGACCACGAACGATCTGGCGGAGCAGTCGAACATGCTGGCCGTGAACGCAGCCATCGAGGCAGCCAAGGTGGGCGAGCAGGGCAAGGGCTTCGCGGTGGTGGCGCAAGAAGTGAAGAGCCTGGCGGAGCAGTCGCGCCAGGCGACGGCGCAGGTGCGGACCATTCTGGGCGATATCCAGCGCGCAACCGCCAAGGCGGTTCTCGCCACCGAGCAGGGCAGCAAGGCGGTGGAAACGGGCGTGAAGCTGTCGACCGAGGCCGGGTCGGCGATCCGGGCGCTGGCCCAGAGCATCGAGCAAGCGGTGCAGGCGGCGGCGCAGATTGCCGTCTCGGCGCAGCAGCAACAGGCGGGGACCGACCAGGTGGCGCAGGCGATGCGGAACATCCACGACGCGACCGCGCAGAACGTCGCGAGCGCCCGCCAGAGCGAGATCGTCGCCAATGATCTGCACCAACTGGGGCTGAAGCTCAAGCAGCTGCTGGGAAAGTATCAGGACTAGCTGACCCGGTGGGCCGGTAACGAACGCTGAGGCGGGGTAGGTGACGCAATGCCGTTGGACAATGAAGCCTTCCTCAAGCATTTGTTGGCGACCTTCCGGGTCGAGGCCGACGAGCACCTGCGGGCGATGGTTTCGCTGGTGCTCGAACTCGAGCAGCCGG
This sequence comes from Aromatoleum tolulyticum, assembly GCF_900156155.1. GTDB lineage: Bacteria > Pseudomonadota > Gammaproteobacteria > Burkholderiales > Rhodocyclaceae > Aromatoleum > Aromatoleum tolulyticum. The sequence goes on along the minus strand of NZ_FTMD01000001.1, from coordinate 65,064 downwards.
CACCGGCGGAGCGCCTGCCGCAGCTGGTCGAAACCCTGTTCCGTGAAGCGCATAGCCTGAAGGGCGCGGCCCGCGCGGTGGGACTAAGCGAGGTCGAAGCGGCATGCACCGCGCTGGAGAGTCCGCTGGCGGCGCTGAAGCGGCAGGAAATCGCGCTCTCGCCGGCGCTGCTGGAAACGCTCGATCGCCGCATCGACACGCTCGGACGCCTGCTGGCCGGCGAAGAGGCGGCGGTGCCGCGGCCGCCGCCTGCCGAAATGGCGCCGCCGATCGAAGCGCCCGCGCCCGTCGGCGTGCCGGCGCCGGCGGTGGAGCGATCCGAACGTCCATCTTCGCCGGTGCCCGACGCAGCCGGCACGGTGCGCATTTCGACCGCCCGGCTGACGGCGCTACTCGTTCAGGCCGAAGATCTGCTCGCCTTCAAGTTCAGCGCCGGCCATCTGGCGGGCGAATTGCGCACCCTCCACGCCGAGGTCAGCGAGTGGAAGAAGGCCTGCGGCACGAGCGCGCGTGAAGTCGGCATTTTGCGGCGGATGCGCGAGCGGGCCGTCAATGGTGCGCGGGGCGAGCGCTTGCCGTCGGGCGTCGACAAGCTGTGCGACGCCGTCGAACGCGACGAGCGGGTCGCCAGATCGCTGCACGAGCGCCTGGGTCGCCTGCTCCGTACGGCCGAACAGGAACGGCGAACGTTCGGTGGCATCGTCAATAGCCTGCAGGAGGACATGAAGCAGGCCTTGATGCAGCCCTTCGCCGGATTGCTCGAATTGCTGCCGAAACTCGTGCGGGATCTCGCCCGCGACAGTGGCAAGCAGGTCGAATTGTGCGTCGACGGTGCGGCGATCGAAATCGACCGGCGCATCCTGGAGCAGATGAAGGATCCGCTGATCCACCTGGTGCGCAACGCGATCGACCACGGCGTCGAGGTGCCGGCCGAGCGCGCCCGTCGCGGCAAGCCGCCGCGGGGCCGGCTCGCAATCGCCGTGACGCCGAAGGATGGCAACCAGATCGAGGTGCTGATCGCCGATGACGGCGCCGGCATCGATGTCGAGAAGGTGACCGCGGCGGCCCGCAAGCTCGGCCTCGTCGTGCCGCAGGATGCCGGCGGCTTGTCGCGGGACGACGCGCTGGCGCTGATCTACGAATCGGGACTGTCCACGAGTGCGATCCTGACCGACATTTCAGGGCGCGGCCTCGGCCTTGCAATCGTCCGCGAAAAGGTCGAAAAGCTCGGCGGCCGCATCGCGATCGAGTTGCCCGAGAGCGGCGGCACGCAATTCCGGATCGTGCTGCCGACGACGCTCGCGAACTTTCGCGGCCTGCTGGTGGCGGTCGGGGATAGTCAGTTCGTGCTCCCGGCGCGCAGCGTCGAACGCGTGGCGCGGGTCGAGTCCGGCGCGATCAGGACCGTCGAGAACCGCGAAGCAATCGAACTCGAAGGCCAGGCCGTCGCGCTGGTCAGACTGTCCGAAGTGCTGGGCGTGCCGATCGCAGCTCCGGCCGGAGAGGATGACCGTCATGTGCAGCTGGCCGTGCTGGCAAGCGGCGGAAAGCGCATCGCCTTCGTCGTCGACGCGGTGCTCGGCGATCAGGAGGTGCTGGTGAAGGGTCTGGGGCCGCAACTCAAGCGCGTGCGCAACATCGCCGGCGCGACCGTTCTCGGCCCGGGCCGGCTGGTGCCTATCCTCAGCGTTCCCGATCTGATGAAGTCGGCGCTGCGCGCGCGACCGGCCGCTGCGATCCCCGCGCCGGAGTCGGCTAGGGCGCCGCGCCGCGCCGTGCTGGTCGTGGAAGACTCGATAACGTCGCGTTCGCTGCTCAAGAACATCCTCGAATCGTCCGGCTACGACGTGGCGACCGCGGTGGACGGCATCGACGCGCTGACGCTCCTGCACGACCGGCAATTCGATGTCGTTGTTTCCGACGTCGAAATGCCGCGCATGGACGGCTTCGACCTGACGGCCCACATCCGCCAGGACCGGAAGTTCGCCGCGCTGCCGGTGGTGCTGGTGACGGCGCTCGAGTCGCGCGCGCACAAGGAACGGGGCATCGACGTCGGTGCCAATGCCTACATCGTCAAGAGCAGCTTCGACCAGAGCAATCTGATCGAGGCGATCCGGAGGCTGACATGAATATCGTGGCGACGGGAGCGAAGATCCGTGTGCTCGTCGTCGACGATTCGCCGGTGGCGCGCGAGCTGCTGGCGCATATCCTGAATGGCGCCCCGGAGACCGAGGTGATCGGGGTCGCAAACGACGGCGAGGCGGCTGTGCGCGAAGCCGGGCGCCTGCGGCCCGATGTCATCGTGATGGACATCCACTTGCCGGGGCTGGACGGCTTCGCCGCGACCCGCAAGATCATGGAGACCTGGCCGACGCGCATCGTGATGGCGACGGCGACGACCGATCCGAAGGAGGTTGCGGCGAACTTCCATGCGATGGAGGCCGGCGCGCTGTCCGTGCTCGCCAAGCCCCGCGGCGTGGGGCATCCGGATTTCGCCGCCGATGCGGAGGAACTGGTCCGCACCGTGAGGCTGATGTCGGAAGTCCCGGTGGTCAAGCGCTGGCCGCGCGGGGGGCGCGCGAGCCACGCCCCGGCCGGGGTGGGGGCGGGGGCCGTCAACGCGCTTCGCATCGTGGCGATCGGCGCATCGACCGGCGGCCCGATCGCGCTGCAGCGATTGCTCTCCGAGTTGCCGAAGGACTTTCCGGTGCCGATCGTGATCGTCCAGCATATTAGCGACAGCTTCGTCGACGGCCTCACCGAGTGGCTGGCGGACACCACCGGCTACCGGGTGCGCATCGCGGCGGGCGGGGAGCCGGCCCGGCCGGGGGTGGCTTACGTGGCGCCGAGCGGAAGGCATATGCAGGTGCAGGCGAACGGGACGATCGCGCTGGTCGACGGGCCGAAGGAACACGGCGTGCGACCCTCCGTGTCGGTGCTGTTCCGCTCGGTCGTGGCGAGTTTCGGCGCGGCCCATGCCGGCGTATTGCTCACCGGCATGGGCCGCGACGGCGCGTGCGAACTGAAAGCCATGCGGGAGGCGGGCGGAATCACCTTTGCCCAGGATCGCGAATCGTCGGTGGTTTTCGGCATGCCCGGCGAAGCTGTGACGCTCGATGCGGCAAGGTATGTCCTTTCGCCCGAGCAGATCGCCGCCGTGCTCGTCAATCTGGTGGCAGGCCAGGAAATGCCGCTTCGCAAGTAGCCTGAAGTGACGCAAGAGGGAATGCTCATGGCAAACGAAACCAATCAGATCCATGGCGTCGACATCCTCGTCGTCGAGGACAGTGCCACCCAGGCGGCGCAGCTGCGCTTCCTGCTCGAACAGCAGGGGCACACGGTCCGCGTCGCCGCCAACGGCAAGCTGGCACTGGTGGCCGTGCGCGAGCGCAAGCCGGCGCTGGTCATCACCGACGTCGTGATGCCCGAGATGGACGGCTACGAATTGTGTGCCACGCTCAAATCCGATCCGGCGCTCAACGGCCTTCCCGTGGTCATCGTGACTTCGCTGTCCGGACTCCAGGACATCGCCAAGAGCCTCGAATGCGGGGCCGACAATTTCATCCGCAAGCCGTACGAGCCGAAAGCGCTGCTCGCGCGAATCGAATACATCCTGCTCAACCTCGACCTGCGCAAGAGCAGCGAGGTCAAGATGGGCATGGAAATCTACATGGGGGGCAAGAAGCACTACATCGCATCGGGGCGGGAGCAGATCATCGACCTGCTGATCTCGACCTATGAGGAAGCGGTGCACATGAACGAGGAACTGCAGGCGCAGCAGCGCGAGATTGCGCTGTCGAACCGGACCCTGCGTGTGCTCTATCGCATCGCCGCGCAGTTCAACCGCGTGACCACCGAGGCCGAGGTTTGCGACCAGGCCCTGCAGGGCGTGCTCGAACTGCCCGATTTTCGCGCCGGCTGGGTATGGCTCGACGATGGCGACGGCCACATGCGCACCATCGCGACGAGTGCGCTGCCGCCGGCGATGCAGCAGCCCGCGGCATTCGAAGGCGACTGTCGCTGCCTGCGCATGTTGCGCGCGGGGGACCTCGGGCATGGGGGCGCGGTTGTAGACTGCGATCGCCTGTCGAATTCCGGGGTCGCCGAGGCCGGCGGCGCGCGGGCCCACGCCAGCATCCCGCTGACGGTCGGCGAACAGCGCCTGGGCATCATGAACGTCGTCGGCAATGACAAGAGCGTCTTCAGCGGCGAAGATCTGCGTCTGCTCGAAGCGGTCGGCAGCCAGGCGGCGCTGGCGGTCCAGCGTGCGCAGCTGTACCAGCACCTGGAGGATCTGGTCGCGCAGCGTACCGCGGCGCTGCAGGCAGAAGTCGTCGAGCGGACGCGCGCCGAGCAGAAGGTTGCCAACCTCAATCGGATTTACGCCGTGCTTTCGGGCATCAACACGACGATCGTGCGCGTGCATGACCGTCATGAATTGTTCAGGGAGGCCTGCCGCATCGCCGTCGAACTCGGGCGATTCCGGCTGGCCTGGATCGGTCTGCTCGAGTCCGACGGGCGGAGACTCCGGCCCGTCGCATGGATCGCCGAGGACAGCGGACCGCTGCCTCCGGCCGACGCGGAATCCACCGTTGCGGCAAGCGTGGTCGACGCCGACACGGGATTGCTGGGACGCGCAATCCGCCAGCGCAGTTTCGTTTCCTGCAACGACATCGAAGCTTCGGAGGAAGAGGTGTTTCCATGCGACGTCCTGGCGCACGGCTGTCGCTCGGCCGCCGTTTTCCCGCTGTTCGAGGATCGACGCCTGACCGGCGTGCTGGCTCTTTATGCCGCGGATGTCGGCGTGTTCGAGGACGAAATGGAACTTGCCCTGCTCGAGGAGATGGCCGGCGATATCTCCTTCGCCCTCGAGTACATCGGCAAGGGCGAGCAACTCGATCATCTGGCCTATTACGACGCGCTGACCGATCTGCCCAACCGCACGCTGATCCACGACCGCCTCAGCCAGCTGCTGCAAGCGCGCCGCGAGGGCGGCGAGGGTGCGCTGGTGGCGCTCGCACTGATCAACATCGAGCGCTTCAAGAGCATCAACGACACTTTCGGCCGCCACACCGGCGACACGCTGCTCAAGCTCGTGGCCGAGCGGCTCGGCGTGGCGTTCGGCGGTACCGACCGCCTCGCGCGAATCGGCAGCGACCACTTCGCCGTCATCATGGCCGGGCTCGACGACGCGGCGGATGTCGCCCACCTGCTCGACAGGGCGATGCTCCGCGGCCTCGGCCAGCCCTTTGCGATCGAGGGCAAGGATCTGCATCTCACGTTCCGGTTCGGCATTGCGCTCTATCCGAGCGACGGCAGGGATGCCGAGACCTTGTTCGTCAATGCGGAGACCGCGTTGCGCAAGGCCGGCGTCAACGAGGACCGTTACCTGTTCTACGCACCGCAGATGAATGCGCAGGTGTCCGAGCAACTCTCGCTCGAGAACCGCTTGCACCGGGCCCTCGAAAAGGACGAGTTCGTACTGCATTACCAACCGAAGGTGAGCCTGAAGGACGGCACGGTGGTCGGGCTCGAAGCGCTGATCCGCTGGCGCGATCCGGACAAGGGATTGATCTCTCCGGCGGCATTCATTCCCACGCTCGAGGAAACCGGAATGATTGTCGAGGTCGGCCGCTGGGCGCTCGAAAGAGCCCTGGCCGATGCGGCGTCGTGGCGCGCCGCGGGCTTGCCGGTTCCGCGGGTGGCTGTGAATGTGTCGGCGGTGCAGATGCGCCGCAAGGACTTCCTCAACACGCTGGAGCAGGCCCTCGCGTCACATCCGGGCGAGAGTAATTATGTGGATCTCGAACTCACCGAGAGTCTGCTGATGGAGGATATCGAGGTGAACATCCGCAAGCTCGGCGCGATCCGCGAAATGGGCATCAAGGTCGCGATTGACGATTTCGGCACGGGTTACTCGTCGCTCAGCTACTTGAAACGCTTCCCGATCGACCAGCTCAAGATCGATCAGAGTTTCGTGCGCGACATCACCGCCGATCCGGACGCCGCCTCGATCTGCGTCGCGATCATCGGCCTGGCGCACAACCTGCGGCTCAGCGTCATCGCCGAAGGCGTCGAGACGGGCGACCAGATGACTTACCTGCGCCGTCATGATTGTGACGAGATGCAGGGCTACCTGTTCAGCCGGCCAGTGCCCGCGGCCGATTGCACGCAGATGCTCACGGCACGGAGGACGCTGGTACTCCCGAGCATCGGTGCAATCGAGCGTCGTCGCGTGTTTTCAGCGCCGCATTGAGTTCCGCATCCGGCCGGCGTTGCCGGTGAGTCTTCAGCCGCCGACCCGCGCTATCGAGTTCGCGGCGGATTTCGTTTGCCAAGGGGCGCTTGACTGCAGCGGGCTGATCAGCCGGGACGCAACATATAATGGCGGCCCGTAACCCGAGGCTTGGGAGCAAGATGAGGCTGAACCTGAAGGTCCCCTTCGCGGAAAAGGACCAAGCCAAGAAGCTTGGTGCGCGGTGGGATGCTGGGCGAAAGATCTGGTACGTCGAGGGCAAGGATGACCTGGCCCCGTTTTCCAGATGGTCGCCAACGCCTCACGATGCATCTGCTGACGACGGGCGGGCGCAGAAGAGCGTTTCAGCCAAGAATCAGGACTCGTCCGGCAAGGTCCAGGTCGGCAGTCGCTACGTTGAGCATCCTCGGGTGTGTGATTGCCCGCCGTGGGAGGTGTGCGACAAGTGTCGGGCCACGGCCCTGTCCAGCCGGGTTTAGGGGGCGAGGCATGGAAGTCGTCGCGGTAATCGACTTTGAAACGACCGGTCTGTCGCCAGGACAAGGTGACCGTGCAACGGAGGTTGCGGCAGTGATTCTGGAGGACGGCAAGATTGTCGGCCGCTACCAGAGCCTGATGAACGGAGGCGTCCGGATTCCGTCCTTCATCGAATCGCTGACCGGAATCTCCAACGAGATGATTCGGCGCGCGCCGCCGGCGGCACAGGTGATGCAGGAGGTGGCGGACTTTGTCGGCGACCGTCCGTTGGTGGCCCACAACGCTTCGTTCGACTGCAAATTCTGGGATGCCGAGCTGGCGCGCATCGAGCGAAGCAGGCGGCAGGAGTTCGTCTGCTCGTTGCTGCTGTCGCGCCGGATTTTCCCGCTGGCGCCGAGCCACAAGCTGGGTGCCCTGGTCGAATATGCGAATCTGCCGGTGGCGGGCCGCTACCACCGGGCTTTGGCCGATGCGGAAATGGCGGCCAGCCTTCTGCTGCGCCTGGAAGATGAGCTGCGTGAACGTCACGCGGTGAATGACGTGTCCGTCGAGCTGCTGCGCACGATTCAACGCGTGCCCAAGGCGCAGCTGACGAGGTGCCTCGCGCGCGAGCGGAGTCGCTGACCCCGTGTGGTTTGCGGCGCACGGCCGGCCCCGCGGTGTGCGGGCGCCTGTCAGTCGCCGAAAGCCTCGCTCAGGTATTCGATGAACAGCCGCACACGGGCGGGGATCAGGCGGCTGGACTGCCGCACGGCGTAGAGACCGAAGGGGGCGGGGCTGTAGTCCGGCAGCAGCTGGCGCAGCCGCCCGTCGGCGAGCGCGTCCTCCACCACGAAGGCTGGCAGCAGGGCCACGCCCATGCCCTGGATGACGCATTCCTTGAGCACTTCGCCGTTGTTGGCGGTCAGGTTGCCACGAATCTCCAGCGTGTCCGGGGCGCCGAGGATGGCGCTCCAGTCTTCGCGGGGGCCGCGCTGGGCGTACTGCAGGCAGTCGTGATCCGCCAGGTCTGCGGGTTTTTCCGGCACGCCGCGGGCGTCCAGGTAGGCCGGTGCGGCGCAGAAGATGCGGTCGACGGAGCCGAGCCGCCGCGCGACCAGTGTGGAGTCCGCCAGCGTGCCGATGCGCACCGCGACGTCGATGCCTTCCGCGACGAGGTCGGTGTACCGGTCCTCCAGCAACAGCTGGACCTTCAGGTCCGGATGGCGCTGCATGAAGGGCGGGAGCACGGGGGCCAGTTTCTGGATGCCGAAACTCATCGGCGCGGCAACACGCATGAGCCCGGATACGCGCTCGGTGCCGGCCCGCACGCGCTCCTCGGCTTCCCCCAGGAGGAGAAAGACGTTGACCACATCCCCATAGAATTGCTGGCCGGCCTCGGTGAGATCGATGCGTCGGGTGGTGCGGCGCAGCAGTTGTAGGCCGAGCTGTTGCTCGAGGCCGGAGACGCGCCGGCTGATCGCCGCGGTGCTGGCGCCGAGCTGTTCCGCGGCCTTGCTGAAACTGCCGGACTCGACGACGGCGACGAAGCTCTGCAGGGCGAGAAAGTCGTATTGTTGCATTGAGCGTAAATATATTTTGTATTGCGGTCGATTTATTGTGTGACTCTACATAATTAAAGTGGCTCCAACAAACGAGGCAGGAGCCCACACGATGTCCCCGCAGTTCCGCAAGATCGACGCCGCCACGCTGCATTACCTGCCGGCCAGTGACCGGCATCCGGCCGACACCTACTTCCACTTCTCGTTTGCGGCTTATCACAACCCGGACAACATCCAGTTCGGCGCACTGCGGGTCCTCAACGACGACAACGTCAATCCGCACGACGGCTTCGGCCGTCATCCGCACCGCGACATGGAAATCGTCAGCTACGTGGTCAGCGGCAAGCTGACCCACTGGGACAACGCGACCAAGGTCGAGGCGACGCTCGGTCGCGGCGACGTGCAGGTCGTCACCGCCGGTACCGGCGTCTGGCACTCGGAACTCAACCGCGACGACGAGTGGTGCCGTTTCCTGCAGATCTGGATCCTGCCGCCGGCCGCCAATCTGCCGGTGCGTTATGCCCAGCGCCGCTTCGATCCCGAGGCCCGCCTGAACCGGCTGCTGCACATCGTCGGCAATACCGACAACCGGCACGAAGTCCCGCTGTACCTCAACCAGGACGTGAATCTGTACGTGAGCGAGCTGCAGGATCCCGAGGCCCGCGTGACTTTCACGGTGCAGGCGGGGCGGCAGGCGTACGTGAACAACATCGAGGGGCGCGTCGCGGTCAAGGGCGTGGCCGAGCTCGACGAGCGCGACGCCCTGGAGGTTGTCGGCCCGGCAGAGCTCGAATTCTCCCTCGCAGGCCCCACGGCGCACTTCATCGTCATCGAGATGGCGGAATCCGCGGAGCGCTGAGACGCGCTCCGGAACTGGAATGGAGGACGCACGCATGGGGGCGTGCGCCCGTCCGATTCACCCATAACCCCCAACCCCAACCGTTCGAACCCATCAATTCGCGATCAAATTCGCCATCGGAGTCCAGTCATGAGCAAACCCGTTCTTCTCATCATCGGCGCAGCCGGCAACAACGGCGTCGCCACCATCGACGCGCTGGTGCGCAAGCATCAGGACCAGTACGTCATCCGCGCCGGCGTGCGTTCCGAAGACAAGGCGGCCGCGCTGCGGCAGCGCTTTCCCGGCGTCGAGACGGTGCTCCTCGACCTCGATCGGCCGGCGACCCTGGCCCCGGCGTTCACGGGTGTGAACAAGCTGTTCCTGATCATCGGCAACGTCCCCAACCGCGAGGAGCATGCGAAGAATGCGATCGACGCCGCCGTCGCCGCGGGCTCGGTCGAGCATGTGCTGTTCTTCTCGGTCGTCGGCGCCGAGTACGAGGCGATCCTCTTCGCCCGCCAGTTCCGCTTCGGCGAGAAGTACCTCGAGGCGTCGGGCCTGAAGTGGACCCACCTGCGCACCATCTTCTTCCAGGACAACTTTGTCGGCTGGGCCGACGGCATCAAGCAGGGCGCGTTCTACTTCGGCATCCGCGACGGGCGCTTCGCTCCGCTCAATGTGGCGGACATCGGCGAAATCGCTGCGAACATCCTGTGCAGCGGCGGGCATGCAGGCAAGGCCTACAACATTACCGGGCCGGAGCTTCTCGGCGGAGAGGATTTCGCGCGCATCTTCTCCTCCGTCACCGGCAAGCCGGTCAGCCATGTCTCGCCGGACAACGCGACGACGCTGAAGTCGATGATCGACAGCGGCTGGCCGGAGTGGCAATCGAAGGGGCTGGTCGAGCTGTTCAACCTGTTCGGCGACAATCTTGCCGCCGTCGTCTCTCCGGACGGGGAGCAACTGCTGGGACGTCCGCTGACGACCATGGGCGCCTATGTCGCGGCCCACAAGGCTGCCTTCGTCTGACGCCGCAGCCTGAATACGTTTGATTGGCGATGGCGCCCCCGCAAGGGGGCGCCTGCTGCTTTTGCGGGATAAGCCAATGCCCCGCACGCAAGCGAAGGAGGGGGCTACGTGATTAACGGGGAAACGAAAAGCTCGGGGTGAGCGCTGCATCCGATTCGCGCCGGATAATTGCGTGCGCTCCTTTCAAAGGGAATTGAAGCTTCGTGCTTATGCCTTGACGGCATTCGGACAATTTGCCGAACTCTGGTTGAGTATCCGCGGAATTTCGAGGACCAGATAATCGATCAGTGTCCTCACCGAGGGCAGGAGGCCCTTCCGGCTGATGAAGGCCGCATAAACGATCGCGGGCCGGGTGTGCCAGTCGGGCAGCACATTGACAAGCTCACCGGTCAGCAGCCATGGCATGCAGATGTGCTCGGGAAGAAGTGAAACCCCGAGCCCTTCGAGCGTGGCCTTGCGCAGCAATTCGAAATCGCTGCAGAACAAACGCGGCGTGAGGCGGAAGTTGCGTGTCTGCCCGTCCGGTCCGACCAGTTCCCAGACATCTTCATCGGCATCCTCGACCATCGACAGCGTGGGGAGGCTCGCCAGGCAATCGATGGTGGGCCTCTGTCCGAAGGTCGCGAAGAATTGCTGGCTCATCACGAGCACGAGCCTGCTGTATCCCAGCGGTCGAACGATCAGGTTGTGGTCGTTGTCGAGGCGCGATCGGGCGCGAATTGCGATGTCGACCCGATCTTCGATGAGGTCGGCGCGGCGATTGATGACTTTCAATTGCACGCGAAGCTTCGGATATCGCTTCATGAAGCCGGGCAACAGATCCTCGACGAGATTCTGGATCAGTCCCTGAGGACAGCTCACCCGAACGATTCCCTGCGGCTCGGCATGGGATTGTGCCGCCGCCGCTTCGGCTGCCTCCGCGCCCGCCAATATGCTCTGGCAGTGCTCATAGAACGCGCGCCCGACATCGGTCATTCGCGACTGGCGCGTCGAGCGTTCGAGCAGGCGGACTTGCAGCCGTTCCTCGAGCTTTGCCACGCGTTTGCTCAAGGTCGCCTTGGGTACGCCGATCTGGCGGGCCGCAGCGGAAAAGCCGTGGTAGGTCACTACCGCGTGGAAATAATAGAAATCGTTCAAGTCGTGCATGGCGGCCAGTGAGGTATGCCTCACGCACGATTATATGCCTTAGCGCTGTAGCGAACTGTCTCCGCGGGGAAACAATGTATCCCGTTTTCACGTCCTTATCACACCATTGGTGCGGACCTAGAATCCCCACGCCTCGATAAGGGGTTTGTCATCAATTGTCAGGGTGCAATTGCGCGTGCAATTCGCGGGAGTGCCCTCCTAATACATGAGCAAACTTCGCAGTGTGCGCGGATCGGCCGTCCTGCATGAATTTCCCCGTGGGCGATCATTCCGCGCCGCAATCAAGAATTTCCTTCTGAGCCCTCTCTTCGGCGCGTGGTGCGCCGAGGCGGATATCGGCCGTTATCGGGGCGACGCGACTTCCAACAGATAGATGGTTTTAAAACGTTCTGGAGAACATGAAATGCGCAAGCTCGTAATTGCACTCGGGTCGGTCGTTGCCTTGAATTCGATGGCGGTATTTGCCGCCGACGAGGATGCCGCAGTGGGATTGCTGCGCAAGAGCAAGTGCCTCAATTGCCATGCCGTGGAAAGCAAGAAGGATGGCCCGGCGTATCGCGAGGTGGCAGCCAAATATCGCGGCAAGGCAGAGGCCGAAGACAAGCTCACCAAGCACATCACGGTGCCGAACAAGGTGAAGATCGACGGGCGCGAGGAGCCGCACCAGATGGTCAAGAGCAAGGATCCGGAGGAAATCCGGAATCTCGTCAGCTGGATTCTTTCCCTGTAAAGCGCCTTTCGATCATTGAAGGCGCGCCATGAAAAAAATACTGAACCGGATTGGCGGCTGGCTGGCCAGGCGCAATCCTTTCCTGCTGATCGGCATTACCGTCGTCGCAACCATTGTGGGCGTGGCCGGCGGATCTGCGGCGATGGACTACACGATGACGGAGGCGTTCTGCACCTCGTGTCATGAAATGCGCAACAACGTGTACGCCGAATACGGCGGCTCCATCCATGACACCAACCGCACCGGAGTGCGGGCGATCTGTCCGGATTGCCATGTCCCGCGCGAGCCGGTGGATAAATGGATCCGCAAGGTCAAGGCGGTAGGGGAGCTTTACCAGCATTTCGTCGTGGGCAAGATCGATACCAAGGAGAAATTCCGGGAGCATCGGGCCGAATTGGCGACGAACGTGTGGACGCGGATGAAGGAAACCGATTCGCGCGAGTGCCGTCACTGCCACACCGCGACCAAGATGAGCTCCGATCTGCAGACCGAGACGGCGCAGGCGCGGCATGAGAAGGGGCGCGAAGAAGGCCTCACCTGCATCGACTGTCATTTCGGCATCGCCCACAACGAGCCGAAGGGCATTACGCCGGCCGACATCGTCGTGAAGCAGAAGTTGTAGCAGCCGGGACGCCCGGCCCGATCGGGGGCCGGGCGTCTTTTAATTTCAGGGAGTCAATATGTCAAAAACAAGCAGGATGGTGATCGTCGGGCTCTTCGCCGTGCTTGGCTTCGTCGCCAACGTCCACGCTGCGACGGAAGGCGGCGCCAGGGACAAGGTGCTCAAGGGCGACCAGGTATGCACCCGGTGCCATGACGGTACGGAATCGTATCCGGTGTTCGATATCGGCAAGACCAAGCACGGCACCGTTGCCGACGGCCGCACCGGCAGCTGTACCGCGTGTCACGGCGCCAGCGAGACCCATATCCGCATTCCCGAGGACGCCACCGAGCGCCCGCAGCCGACGGTGAGCTTCGGTGCCAAATCGAAGACGCCGGTGGCCGAACGCAATGCGCAGTGCCTGAACTGCCACTCGGGCGCCAAGCGCATGCTCTGGCAGGGCAGCACGCACGAGCAGGAAGACCTCGCCTGTACGTCCTGCCATCAGGTGCATGCCCAGCACGACAAGGTGCGCGACAAGCAGACGCAGCCGGAAAAGTGCTTCACCTGCCACAAGGACAAGCGCAACGAGATCAACAAGGCGTCGCGCCATCCCATCAAGGAAGGCAAGGTCGCCTGTTCGGACTGCCACAACCCGCATGGATCGGCCGGCCCGAAGCTGATGGCCCGCGATACCGTGATCGACACTTGCTATGCGTGCCACGCGGAGAAGCGCGGTCCCTTCCTGTGGAACCATCAGCCGGTCACCGAGGATTGCGCGATCTGCCATAACCCGCACGGCAGTTCCAACGCCCGCCTGCTCAAGCAGTCGATGCCCTTCCTGTGCCAGGAATGCCACGAGCCGGGTTCCCACCAGGGGATCGCGCCGTCGTCGCGCACGAACGCCTCTCTCGCGCTGCCCCAGCCCGACATCGCCAGCGCCCGTCAGTGCGTCAACTGCCACACCAATCTGCACGGTGGCAACAGCCCGCTGAATAGCTCGGTCAATCGTTCGCTGGTTCGCTAAGGGAGGACACATCATGAAAACGCAACACATGCACAGCCTCCGCCTGAGCGCCGTCGCCGCGGGCCTGCTGCTCGCCTTCGGGTCGGCATCCGCGCAGGAAATGTCTGCCGAAGAACTGGCGCTGCTGACGCGGCCGGAAAGTTCGGTGAGTGTCGGCGCCGGCTATGTCGGCGGCAGCGGCAGCCGCTTCGGCCTGTACACGGGACTGGAGGACGGCGACACGGCTTTCCTCGGCAACGTCGACGTCAACCGGCGCGACGATGCGACCGGAACGTGGCTGCGCCTGAAAGGGCGCAACCTCGGCTTGGACAATCGCGACCTGCGGATCGACCGCGAGCAGCAGGGCAACTGGTCGTACTTCCTCGAATACGGTCAGATCGAACGACACGATCCGTTGACCTTCACCACGCCGGTTCGCGGACTGGGCAGCACCGAGCAGACGGTCAACGTCGGCGGGCCGATGCTGTCGTACACGCCGGAAGTGAAGCGCGAGACCACCACCCTCGGGCTCGGCAAGCAGCTCGGCGGCGGCTTGAGCGTGCAGGTCCGCTTCCGCAACGAGCAGAAGGACGGCGACCGGCATTTCGGGTTCTACGATCTCGGCGTGGGACCGAAATTCGCCGCAGAACCGATCGACCAGACAACGCAGGAATTCGAGGCGACGCTCGGTTACGTCGGCGACCGGCTGCAGCTGTCGGGCGGCTACCTGGGCTCCTTCTTCCGCAACCAGGACAAGGCGCTGCACCTGAACGGCGCGATCGGCGCGGAATCGGCGTTCAATTCGCACAGCATCTCGCTGCCGCCGGACAACGAGGCGCACAACGTGCATCTGTCCGGCGCGTACCGCTTCTCGCCCACGACGCGCGGCATGTTCAAGGTGTCCTACACGCAGGGCCTGCAGAACGACAGCTTCGCGGTGCCGAACACCTTCGGCCATGACTCGCTCAATGGCCGGGTCGATACCACGCTGGTCACCCTCGGGCTGGCGTCGCGGCCGACCTCCGCGATGACCCTCAACGCGAACCTGCGTTACGAGGACCGCGACGACAAGACCCCGCGCCGCCAGTTCTTCGATCCGGCCGTCCGCTTCTACACCGGCAGCGGCTTCTACCACGACACCTCGCGCCGGACGGTCACGGCGAAGCTCGACGGCACCTATCGCCTGCCGGCTTCAGTGAGCCTGTTCGGTGGCGTGGAGTGGGACGAGCGCACGCGTGAAGTACCTTCCAGCCGCTCGCTCGACTGGCGCCGCAAGACTACCGAATGGTCGGCGCGCATCGGCCTGCGCCGTTCGCTGGCGGAGAACCTCAACGGCAGCCTGAGCTACATCCACAGCGACCGCTCCGGCGGCTCGTACCGCACGACGAGCAGCTATGCCTTCGGCGACTTCTTCTCCGGCAACGGCCTCATCGGCGGCGAGCCCAACCTGAGCACGCAGTACATCAACCCCATCCACTGGGCCGATCGCAGCCGGGACAAGGCGAAGCTGAGCCTCGACTGGTCGCCGCTCGAGACGCTGGCGGTGCAATTCGCCGCGCAGTACTCCAACGACGACTACAAGTCGCACAAGGGATCGCCTGCGGGTAACGACCGGGGCAAGGCGGTGACCTACTCGGCCGACGCCACCTGGTCCCTGTCGGACGACAGCAAGCTCAGTGCCTGGGTGTCGCAGGACGACTCGCGCATGCTGCAGCGCACGGTCATGGGCTACGACAGCAGCGTGCCGCTGTACCTGTGGCGTGCCGACCTGCGCAGCGAGGGCACCAACGCCGGCCTGCGGGCGCAGATCCGCGCGACGGCGAAGCTTGCGCTGGATGCCGAGCTGCGCTGGGCCGACAACCGCAGCGAATTCAAGCTGCGCAATGCGGGCGGAGCCGCGGTGCCCGACATCACCTACCGGCAGACGACGCTCAGCCTGACCGCCGATTACGCGCTGGCCCGCGATCGCGGCCTGAAGCTGCAGTTGATGCACGACCGCTGGCGCGTGAGCGATTCGACGTGGACGGGCGAACACGTCTACGTGGATGGCACTACAGCCAACAGCAGCGCCGACCAGAGCATCAACTTCATCGGCCTGTCCGCGTACTTCAAGTGGATCTGACGGTCAGGGCCGTGTAGCGGCCGGCCGTCGCGGCGGCCTGAAATCCAGGTGGTGGTGGTTTCCGTGAGAGTCCTGCCGGGCTCTCACGGTTTTTTATCCGGTCGGGCACCCGCCCGATCGTCCCGTCATGCGGGAACGATGCGGCGGCCATGCAATCACCCGGGGTGTGTCCGCACCGCGAAAGCCGTTTTCGACAATAATTGCGGGACACGACTGATCGCGGTCTTCGGACGCGGTCGAGTTTTCTACTTTGATTGGCTGGAACAGCCAGCCCCGATTGGAGCCAAGTGATGCGCCTGTTCTCCGCAATGGTACTTGCCTGTTTCTCGATTGCCGCCCACGCTGCCGGCCCGGTGGCGGAAACCCTGCCGTCCGGCGTCACGCTCGAGCGCTACAAGGAGGGGACGGGCACTGCGCCGACGAAGACCGACGTCGTGCGTGTGCATTACCAGGGCACGCTCGCGAACGGACGGGAGTTCGACAGCTCGTACAGCCGCGGACAGCCGGCCGAGTTCCCGGTCAGCGGCGTGATTCCGTGCTGGACCGAAGTGCTGCAGCTGATGAAGCCGGGCGGCTCGGTGCGCATCACCTGTCCGCCGCAGACGGCTTATGGCGCGCGCGGAATCCCCGGGACGATCCCGCCCAACAGCACGCTGACCTTCGTCGTCGAGCTGCTCGAAGTCAAGCGGTAGATCACTCGGGCGGAATGGAGTTGTAACCTTTCGCTCGCACATTGCCTCTAATCTTCAGCAAGCGGAGGGGTACGCCGCATCCCGCGTGATGATGCCTCTCCCGGCCGAGGAGGAGTGCATCATGAGCAAGCCTATCGATCCCGCTGCCGCCGCGCGGAAACCGGCCGCACGTCGCGTTCTCGCGGCGTCCGGATTCACGCTGTCCGCCCTCGCGGCGGCAGTGGCTCTTGCCCTGTCGGCGACGCCGGCACTCGGGGACGCGCAGCCCGGAGGGAACCGGCATTCGGGGCAATACATCTTCCGTTTCGACACCTTCGGTGACGAACAGTTGTGGACCTCCGTGTTGCGCATGCACGAGGTGATCCCCGCGGCGGTGAGCCCGGCCACGGCGCTGGCCGTCGGATTGAAAGTCGATGCGACGGCGCTGCCGCGTAACTTCCTCGCGAAGCACGATCTCAACGATCCGAAGACGACGGTGGAGTTGCTGCGACGCAATGCGGTAGTCGGCGTCGTGGGAAAGGTGAAGGGGCGGCGCCTCGTCTCGGTGGGGATCACGTGTGCGCTGTGCCACTCGACCGTCGACAACTCGGTGGCTCCCGGCGTAGGGCGGCGCCTCGACGGCTGGCCGAACCTCGACCTGAATCCGGGCGCGATCATCGCGCTGTCGCCCGCGTTGCCCGAGGAGGTGAAGGCGGTCTACAACTCCTGGGGCCCCGGCCGCTACGACCCGCGCTTCAACATCGACGGCATCAACGGGCCGCTGGTGATCCCGCCGGCCTACGGACTCGCGGGCGTGCCTTTCGAGACCTTTACCGGCGACGGTCCGATTTCCTACTGGAACAACTACGTCGCGGTGACGCAGATGGGCGGGCACGGCAGCTTTTCCGATCCGCGCCTGGGCATATCGATCGAGCAGACACCGGATCTCGTCACGCCGAAACTGCCCGCACTGCTGGCCTACCAGTTGAGGCAGCCGGCGCCCCGCCCGCCGGAGGGCAGCGTGAACGCCGGGGCGGCGCAGCGCGGCGCGGCGCTCTTCAACGGCACCGCGCGCTGCGGCACCTGCCACATCGCACCGACCTACACCGACGTGCAGAACGGACCGGATGCCGACACGCCGCTGCTGCACGATGCGGCCGAGACGGGGATGGACCCGGGTTATGCGCGGCGCACGGCGACCGGGAGGTACCGCACCACGCCGCTGCGCGCGCTGTGGCAGCATCCGCCGTATTTCCACGACGGCAGCGCCCCGACGCTGGGGGCCGTCGTGGATCACTACGATACGCATTTCGCGCTGGGACTGACGCCCGAGCAGAAGGCCGATCTGGTGGAGTTCCTGAAGTCGCTGTGAGCGGCAGGGCGGCAATTTTCCGTCGGGAGCAGAAATAGTTCATTGACGCCGGCAGGTGGGGGCGACACAGTGGCGGGCATGAAGATCACCATCGTTCCCGCCATCCACCTGCTTCACGAAGCCGCTCACGCCACGCTGGCGACGCATTCGACGCAGCTCGCGGGCTACCCCTACGCGACGGCGCTGCCCTGCGTCGTCGACGCGGCGCAGCGTCCGCTGTTCTGCATCAGCCTGCTTGCCGAGCATACGAAGAACCTGCTCGCGGACCCGCGCGCGAGTCTTTCGGTGGTCGGTACCGAGAACGGCAGCGTCCAGGCCGGGGTGCGCATGACGCTGATCGGCGACGTCGAGCGCTTCGAACCGTCGGCGGAGCTGCTTGCGCGCTATCTGCGCTACCAGCCGGACGCGAAGCAGTACCTCGAGCTCGATTTCGCCTTCTTCCGCCTGCAGCCGAAGCGCATCCGCTATATCGGAGGGCCGGGAAAGATGGGCTGGATCGAGGACGAGCGCTGGGCCGGGCTGCCCGTGCTTCCGGAATCGACGGAGGCGGATCTGCTGCAGCAGCTCGCCGGCAGCGTGCCGGCCGGCACGCATCTGCTCGGGATGGACTGCTTCGGCGTCGATTACGCCGTGAACGGGCAGCGTGCGCGCCAGCGCTTCCCCGAGGTGCGCAGCGCCGAGAACCTCGCCGCCACCGCGCCGCGCATCGTGGCCGGGCTGCTGTGAGCGCGGGCGCGTCGGGATCCCGGTCGGCGTCGTTGCGGGCGGAACGGGCATGACCTCGATCGA
Source organism: Aromatoleum tolulyticum (assembly GCF_900156155.1). Lineage (GTDB taxonomy): Bacteria > Pseudomonadota > Gammaproteobacteria > Burkholderiales > Rhodocyclaceae > Aromatoleum > Aromatoleum tolulyticum. Next base: position 46,486 of record NZ_FTMD01000001.1, on the reverse strand, counting down.
AACCACCCTCGCGTTCTTTGCCGTGTCGGTGCTGCTCGGCGCGGCGCCGGGGCCGGACAACCTGTTCGTGCTGATGCAGTCGGCGATGCGCGGGCGCAGGGCGGGAATGCTGGTCGTGCTGGGGTTGTGCACCGGCCTGCTGGGACACACCGCGGCAGTTGCCGTGGGCCTCGCGGCGGTGTTCGCGGCGTCGCCAACGGCCTTCACGGTGTTGAAATTCGTCGGTGCCGCCTATCTGGCGTGGCTCGCATGGCAGGCGCTGAGCGCGCCCGACGGGGCCGATCCGGCCGTCGGCGCGGCGGCGCCGGACGGCTGGCGCATGTATGTGCGCGGGATCGTCATGAATCTGACCAATCCCAAGGTGATCCTGTTCTTCCTCGCCTTCCTGCCGCAGTTCGTCGAAACCGGCGCGGGGCCGGTGGCGCTGCAGGTGATGTGGCTGGGCTTCGTGTTCATCGTCGCGACGCTGCTGACCTTCGGCGCGATCGCGCTGTTCGCGGCGTCGATCGGGCAGCGCCTGCGCAGTTCGGCGACCGCGCGGCGCGTGCTCAACAAATCGGCGGGGCTGGTGTTCCTGGGGCTCGCGGCGCGGCTGGTGCTGGCCGAGCGCTGATAATCAGGCGGCATTCAGTTGCTGGGCAAATCAGGCGATCGTCACGGCGGTGCCGCTGACGGCCACCATCAGCATGCCGTTGGTCTCGCCGAGGACCTCGTAGTCGAGGTCGATGCCGACGATGGCGTTGGCGCCCAGCTTTTCCGCGGCTTCGGCCATTTCCTCGAAGGCGGTGTCGCGCGCCGAGCGCAGCGTCTTCTCGTAGGCGCCCGAGCGTCCGCCGACGAAGTCGCGCACGGCGGCGAACATGTCCTTGAGGAAGTTCGCGCCGATGATGGCCTCCCCGGTGACGACGCCGTGATAGGTGCGGATGGTCTTGCCTTCGACGGTGGGCGTGGTGGTCATCAGCATGGCGTATTCCCGTGAAGTGGAAAGTGGCGAGGAGGTCAGGGCGCGAGCTGGCGCAGGTCGGCCGTCGCGGCCAGGCCGAATTCGTCGCCGAGCAGGTAGTTCACGAGCCGGAACGCGCATTCGTCGGGGCGGGCGAGGGCGCCGTCGCGCTTGAGCGCCTCGAAGCGCGCGCGCACCGGGAAGCGGTCGTCGGGCGTCGCGCGGATTTCGGCCTGCATCGCGGTATCGACCACGCCGGGGGCGAGGCTGCAGATGCGCAGGCCGGGCGTGCCGTCCATCGCGGCAGCGCGCGCGTGCTGGTCGAGCGCGGCCTTGGAAGCGCAATACACGCTCCAGCCGGCATAGGCGCTGCGCGCGGCGCCGCTGGATACATGCAGGATGCGCCGGTCCGCGACCGCGGTGCTGGCGGCGGTGAAGGCGCTGGCGAGCATCAGCGGGGTCGCGGTGTTGAGCGCGATGGCACGCGCGATCGCTTCCGGCGGCAGGACGTCGAGCTGGCCGACCGGCTGCAGCATGCCGGCATTGTTGATGAGCAGCGCCTGCGAGCAGTTGGCGAGGAAGCTGCGCAGCGTTTCGCCGGCGAGCCAGTCGGCGACGACGTCGGTGTCGGCGAGGTCGATGCGCACCTGCGAGAGGTCGTCGGGATAGCGCTCGGCGAGGGCGTCGTTCGCGTGCCGCGCCAACCCCAGCACGGGGATCGTGCGGGCGAGGAGTTCTTCGGCGATCGCGGCGCCGAGTCCCTGGGTATGTCCGGTGAGGATCGCTTTCATTGTCGCCGTGCTCGGTTCAGTCGGCCTGGGCCGCGGCTTCGGCCGTGAGCCAGGTGCGGAAGGCGGCGACGGCCGGGCGCCGCGCGATCGCCTCGTGCATGACCAGATAATAGGCGAAGGGCGAGGGCAGCGGTATGTCGAAGGGGATCGCGAGGCTGCCTTCGGCCACCCGCGATTCGATCAGCGAACGCGACGCGAGCGTGACGCCCTGGCCGGCGAGCACCGCGGAGAGCGCCAGCGCGGCGTTGGCGAAGCGCGTGCCGCGGTGCGGATCGACGCCCGTGACGCCGGCGCGTTCCAGCCACAGCCCCCAGCCGGAGCGGGCGATGCCGTGGCCGGCGTCGCGCAGGGTGTCGTCGTGGATCAGCACGTGGTGCGCGAGGTCGGCCGGCGTGCGCAGCGCCTTGTCGCCGCGCAGCAACGCGGGCGCGCACACCGGAACGTAGTCCGGGGCGAAGAGCCGGTCGACGACATGGCCGGGATAGCTGCCGGTGCCATACAGGATGGCGACCTTGCTCTCGGCGTCGCGCGGGTCGACGGCCAGCGCCGCGACGATGGCCGCCTGGCCGCGGCGGTCCACGGTGTCCGCGGTGCTCGACAGCTGCAACGCGACTTCCGGATGCGCGCCGGTGAAGCCGGCGAGGTGGGGCACCAGCCAGTGGCTCGCGAAGGAGGGCGGCGCGATCACCGTGAGCGGCCCGGCCACCGCCTGGCGGGTGCTCTCGATGGCCGCGGCGAAGCAGTCGAAGCCTTCGCGCACCTTGGGCAGCATCGCACGGCCGTGCTCGGTGAGCGCCAGCGCGCGCGTCATGCGGCGGAACAGCGGTACGCCCAGCCAGTCTTCCAGCGCCTTGATCTGCTGGCTGACGGCCGCGGGGGTCACGCACAGCTCGGCCGCGGCCTGCTTGAAGCTCAGGTGGCGCGCGGCGGCTTCGAAAGTGCGCAGCAGGGCGAGGCCGGGCAGGCGGTAGCTCATCGTGGACAGTTAAGTGTTTCTAATCTGTTACATCATAAATCGTCGTTTGTCGCCGGGCCAGCCGCTGTCTAGACTGCGCTCCACGTCCATCGTGTTGTCCGGCGGCCTCCTCCCTCCTCCACCGCCGGGAATCTTCGATTGATCGGAATGCGCGCCATCGGGTTACCGGTGGCGCGCATTGTTTGCGCGGCCGCTTCCCGTGCCGCGCTTTGGCCATGCCGTTCCGGCACCGGATTCCATGCAGGGCAGGTTTGCGGACTCCTCCGCCGGGCGGTCGTTTGCGCCGGAATGCCGGCGTCCCGTTTTCGTGGAGTCGTGAATCACATGAGTAAAGAAAACCGCATCCATTGTGCGGCGCTGCGCAGCAAGGTCATGTCCGCCAACGAGGCGGCGAGCCTGATCCAGTCGGGCATGAACGTGGGCATGAGCGGCTTCACAGGCGCGGGCTACCCGAAAGCCGTGCCGTCGGCGCTGGCCAAACGCATCATGGACGCGAACGTGAACGGCAAGCGCTTCAAGATCGGCGTGTGGACGGGCGCCTCGACCGCGCCCGACCTCGACGGCGCGCTGGCGATGGTCGACGGCATCGAGATGCGCCTGCCCTACCAGTCGGATCCCACCTGCCGCAAGCGCATCAACGCCGGCGAGATGGAGTACATCGACATCCACCTGTCGCACGTCGCGCAGTTCGTGTGGTTCGGTTTCCTCGGCAAGCTCGACGTCGCGGTGGTCGAGGTCGCGGGCATCCTCGAGGACGGGCGCCTGATCCCTTCGTCGTCGATCGGCAACAACAAGACCTGGCTGGACCAGGCCGACAAGGTGATCCTCGAGGTCAACTCGTGGCAGAGCAGCCAGCTCGAAGGCATGCACGACATCTGGTACGGCACGCAGCTGCCGCCGAACCGCCAGCCGATTCCGCTCGTGCGCAGTTCGGACCGCATCGGCGAGCCCTACCTGCGCTGCGACCCGGAGAAGGTGATCGCGGTCGTCGAGACGCACGCGCCGGACCGCAACTCGGCGTTCACGCCGCCGGACGAGAGCTCGAAGAGAATCGCCGGCCACATCCTGGAATTCCTGCAGTACGAGGTGAAGAAGGGCCGCCTGCCGCGCGAACTGCTGCCGCTGCAGTCGGGCGTGGGCAACATCGCCAACGCCGTGATGGCGGGCCTCAACGAGGGGCCGTTCGAGAACCTGACCGCCTATACCGAGGTGCTGCAGGACGGCATGCTGGAGATGCTCAAGTCCGGCAAGCTCGCGAGCGCGTCGGCGACGGCGTTCTCGCTGAGCAACGAGGCGCTGGCGGAACTCACCGCGGATCTCGGCCGCTACCGCGAGCGCATCATCCTGCGCCCGCAGGAGATCAGCAACCATCCCGAGGTGATCCGCCGCCTGGGCGTGATCGCGATGAACGGCATGATCGAGGCCGACATCTACGGCAACGTCAATTCGACGCACGTGATGGGCTCGCAGATCATGAACGGCATCGGCGGCTCGGGCGACTTCGCGCGCAACGCATATCTGTCGATCTTCATGACGCCGTCGCAGGCGAAGAACGGCGCGATCTCGTGCATCGTGCCGATGGCCTCGCACGTGGATCACACCGAGCACGACGTGCAGGTGCTGGTCACCGAGCAGGGCCTCGCCGACCTGCGCGGGCTGTCGCCCAAGCAGCGCGCGAAGGCGATCATCGAGAATTGCGCGCACCCGAATTTCAAGCCGGCGCTGTCGGACTACTACAAGCGCGCGCTGCAGTTCTCGCCCGGCAAGCAGACGCCGCACCTGCTTGAGGAAGTGTTCAGCTGGCACCTGCGCACGCTGCGCGGCGAGCGGATGTAAGGCGGCGCCAGTCGCCGGCGGCCCGGGAGATGATAAGGGCATTTTCGGGAGCCGGGTTTGCATATAACATGACAACCCCGGCCCGCTGCCGGCTCTGCGTTCCTGCCTGTCCGCACCGGATCGTGCGCCCGCCTGACCGGCCGGGTGCGTGAGCGGGACGGACAGGAGGGTGCCCGCAGACCCGCGGGCATCCCTCCTGTCACGAAGTCCCGCACACATGAACAAACCCCTCAGAATCGTCGTCGCCGTGGCCGCGCTGGGCCTGGCATTGCCCGCGTCGTCGTGGGTGTTCGGCAAGCAGATCGAAACCGCGCTCGACGCGCATTACGGCAAGCTCGGCGAGCTGCCTCATTTCCGGATCGTCGCGCGCGAGTTCGATCGCGGCTGGTTCCGTTCGACGGAGACGGTGACGTTCGAGCTCAACGGCGAACTGCTGCGCGATGCGGCGGGCGCGCCCGGCGACGAGGAGCGTTCCCTGTCGGCCGAGCAGGGGGCGCCGGCCGAGCCCGTGCGTTTCACGCTGCGTTCGGCAATCGTCCACGGACCTCTCCCCGGCATGACGACGATCGCCGCGGCGGTGTCGGACACCGAACTGGTGCTCGACGACTCCGCCCGCGCGGTGGTCGCGCGTCTCTTCGGCGACCGCAAGCCCTTCGAGCTCAATACCGTATATGGTTTTACCGGCGCCGGCACGGCCACGCTGAAGATTCCCGAATTCGTTGCCGAGCAGACCGACGAGAACGGCGCGGCCATGCGCCTGACGTGGCAAGGGCTCACGGCGACCGTCGACTTCGGCCGCGACCTGCGGGATTACAGGCTGCGCGGTGAGGTCCCGGGTGTGCAGATCGAAGACGGCAGCTCGCGGCTGACGGCGACCGGCCTGCGCGTGGAGGCCGATCAGCGGCACATCTTCGACGACGAACCCTTCCTGTTTGCCGGAACGCAGAAGTTCGCCCTGGCCGAGCTGAAACTCGTTCCGCAGGGTGTCTCGGGCGAGCAGGGCGGAGCCGTGACCCCGATGCAGCTCAAGCGGCTGACCTACGACGTGAATGTCCCCGTGAAGGGCGAATTCGTGGACATCAACGCGAAGATGGCGGCCGAGGTCGTGCAGGTGGGCAATCGCAACTTCGGGCCGGCGCACTACGACCTCAGTTTCAACCACATGCATGCGCGCAGTCTCGCGGATCTGAGCCGCGCCGTGATGGGGGTATATCGCGGGGATGTCGCCGCGTCCTCACCGCAGGCGCAGGGCGAGGCGATGCTCGCCGCGATGGAGCGCCCGGCCAAGGCCTTGCTCGCGCAGGGGCCGGAGTTCAGCCTGGATCGCGTCAGTTTCAGCAGCCCGTACGGCGAGGCCGAGGTCGCGGCGCGCCTGCGGGGCAACGATCTTCAGCCGGAAGATCTGGGCAATCCGCTGGCGCTCATGGCCAAGCTGGAGCTGAGCGGGCGCATGTCGTTTCCCGAGCGGCTGCTGACGGACTTGCAGGGGCTCGGCGCGGCGTCGTCGCAGGATCGCCAGGTCGACGCGCAGGCGATGGAGAAGCTGCTCTCGGGCTACGCCGCGCAGGGGCTGTTGCAGCGTGACGCGGGCATCGTGAAGTCGTCGCTCGAGTACAAGGGCGGGCAGCTGAAGGTCAACGGCACGCTCGTCGATCCCTTCTCGATGATGGCGCAGCGCTAAGCGCCAAGCGCCGGGCGCCGGGCGCCACGGCAATGCGAGGCCCGGCGATGCTGTCGGGTGTCAGTCGAACAGGCGCAGGTTTTCGCCCGGCAGCGGCGGGCGCGGGCCGGCCTCGCCGGGCGGCAGCAGGGTGCCGACGCGCACGCCCAGCAGGCGCAGGCGGCGGTCGAGCGGCACGCGCTTCAGGCAGCTGCGCACCGCGGCGAGGATCGTCGCCGCGTCGTCGGTCGCCTGTTCGATCGTGATGTCGCGCGTCACGGTGCGGAAGTCGTCGTAGCGCAGCTTGAGGCCTATCGTGCGCCCGACATAGCCCTTGCGCTTGAGGTCGCCGGCGACGCGGTCGCACAGTTTCACGAGGATGTCGGTCAGCGTGTCGCGGTCGGCGCGCACGTCGAGGTCGCGCTCGAAGGTGGTTTCGCGGCTGATCGACTTGGTTTCGCGCTCCGTCACGACCGGACGCTCGTCGCACCCGTGCGCGACTTCCGTGAGCCAGTGGCCGTAGTGCTGGCCGAATTCCTCGATCAATTTTTCCGGCGCCGCGGCGGCGAGTTCGCCGATGGTGTGGATGCCCAGCGTGTCGAGCTTTTCGCCGGCGCGCGGGCCGATGCCGTTGATCTTGCGCGCGTCGAGCGGCCAGATGCGCGTGGGGATGTCGGCGTAGTCGAGCACGGTGAGGCCGTCGGGCTTCTGCAGGTCCGAGGCGATCTTCGACAGCAGCTTGTTGGGCGTGACGCCGATGGAGCATGACAGCCCGGTCGCCGCGCGCACGGCGTCCTTGATGCGCTGGGCGAGTTCGACGGTTTCGCCGGGCACCTCGGTGAGGTCGATGTAGATCTCGTCGATGCCGCGATCTTCGATCAGCGGGGCGATTTCGGCGACGGCGGCCTTGAACAGGCGCGAGTAGCGGATGTAGTCGTCGAAGTTGGCCGGCAGCAGGATGGCGTCGGGGGCGAGCGCCGCAGCCTTCATCAGCCCCATGCCTGAATGCACCCCGAGCGCGCGGGCGGGGTAGGTCGCGGTGGTGGCGACGCCGCGGCCGACGTAGTGGCGCAGGCGCGGGAAGTCTTCGAGCCGGTCGCCTGCGAGCGCGCCGCGCCGTCCGCCGACGACGACGGGTTGCCCGGCGAGTTGCGGGTAGCGCAGGAGTTCGACGGACGCGAAGAAGGCGTCCATGTCGAGGTGGGCGATGCGGCGTTGCATGGGAGGCGCGGCGTGCGCCGGCGCTTCAGTCGGTCAGCGTCGGGGCGCGTTTGAGGAGGTGGTTGCCGATGTAGGAGGCGACGGTGTCGCCATGCTGGTTGATGGTCTTGTACAGCATGCGGACGATGCCGCGGTCGGGCTTGGAGCGCGAGGGCCTGACTTCGAGGACTTCGAGTTCGGCGTGCAGGGTGTCGCCGGGGCGCACCGGGGCGAGCCAGCGCAGTTCGTCGATGCCGGGGGAGCCGATGCTGGACTCGGCGATGATGCCGGTCTGGATGAAGAGGCGGAAGGTCAGGGCGACGGTCTGGAAACCGCTGGCGATGAGCCCGCCGTAGGGCGATTGGGCGGCGGCGTGGGTGTCGAGGTGGAAGGGTTGGGGGTCGTACACCATCGCGAAGTCGATGATCTGGCCTTCGGTGAGGGTGATGCCGGCGGTGGTGAAGCGTTCGCCGGGGGCGAAGTCGTCGAGGTAGCGGTGGTGGCGCATGGGGTGAGGTCGTCCTGATTTCCTGTCAGGGCGATATTTTGCGGCATCGGGACGTGCGCGGGGGACGGGCGGGTGGATTCGCCTGCCGGGCAGACGCTCGCGGCCTTCGGCTTCCCGGCGCTCACGACAGCCCGGCAGGCGAATCCGCCCGCCCGTCGGAACGGGTGACGGCGTTTCTTACAGCAGGTTCAAGGTCGTAACCGCGTAGGGCGGATGAGCCGAAGGCGTTATCCGCCGTATGGACCTTCCGATTCGCATGCGGCGGAAGGCGCTTCGCTTTTCCGCCCTACGTCTTCCGGTACCCGATAATTACAGCAGGTTCAGGCGCTTCGCGGCTTCGCGCAGCTCGCCGCGGAAATCCGGGTGCGCGATGCCGATCAGGGCCTCGCAGCGCTGCTTGGCGGTCTTGCCGCGCAACTGGGCGACGCCGTATTCGGTGACGACGTAGTTGATGTCGTTCTTGCTGGTCGTGACGTGGGTGCCCGGGGTGAGGGTCGGCACGATGCGCGAGATGGTGTCGTCCTTGGCCGTCGACGGCAGCACGATGAAGGCCTTGCCGCCCTTCGAGCGGTTGGCCGCGCGCACGAAGTCGACCTGGCCGCCGGTGCCGGAGTAGGGCAAGGGGCCGAGGCTTTCCGAGCCGCACTGGCCGAGGAAGTCGACCTGCATCGTCGCGTTGATCGCGACGAGATTGTCGTTCTGCGCGGCGTAGTACGGGTCGTTGGTGATGTCGACGGGATGCATTTCGAGCGTCGGGTTGCGGTGCATGTACTGGTACAGCTTCTTCGAGCCGAGCGCGAAGGTCGCCAGCATCTTGCCGGGCTTGAGCGTCTTCCTGCGGTTCGTCACGGCGCCGGACTCGATCAGGGACAGGATGCCGTCGCCGATCATCTCGGTGTGGATGCCGAGATCGTGCTTGTGTTTCAACTGCATCACGACGGCGTCGGGGATGCCGCCATAGCCGATCTGCAGCGTCGCGCCGTCGTCGATCAGGTCGGCGACGTATTTGCCGATCGCTTCCTGCACCGGCCCGATCGTCGGCAGGCCGACTTCGAGGATGGGGGCGTCGCTTTCGGTCAGTGCCGCGACCTGCGAGATGTGCACGTGGCAGTCGCCGTAGGCGAAGGGCACGTTCGGATTGACTTCGAGGACCACCGCGCGCGCCTTCTTCACCGCGGCCATCGTGTAGTCCGGTCCGAGCGAGAGCGCGAAGTAGCCGTGCTCGTCCATCGGCGAGGCCATCGAGAACACGACGTCGGCGGGGGTCAGGCCGCGGTCGATGAGCTGCGGGATCTCGGAGAAGTAGTTGGGCATGAAGTCCACCCAGCCGGCCTGGCCGCCCGCGCGCGACGCACCGCCGAAGAAGTACGCGCTGTGGCGCACGTTGGCGATGGTTTCGGGATCGAAATAGCCGTACTTGCGCAGCGGCAGGATCTGGCTGACGACGACGTTCTCGAGACTGTGACGGCGCGCCGACAGCGCTTCGAGCAGCGTGGGCGGTTCGCCGACGCCGGTCGGGACGATGACGGTGTCGCCCGACTGCACGAGTCCCGCGGCGTCCGCGGCACTCATCCTTTTTTGCTGATACTGGGTATGTACGCTCATGTCCTTCCTCTCCCTGGTTTCGACTGTCTATGTATCGATTCGGGCGCGATTATAGTCGCGTCCATACTGGTGCGTATGGAAAACGTACGGATGCGTATGGGAGATTCGATTGGCTCCGCCTATCGACGGAGCCGGCAGTCAGCGGGGGGCGGTGGGACCGCGGTGAAAAACCAGTTCCTCGACCGGTTGGCCGCCGACGAGGTGCTGGTCGACGATGCGCTGCATGTTCTCCCGGACGGCATTGTAGTACCACACGCCGTCGGGTTGTACGCACACGATGGGGCCGCCCTTGCAGGCGGCGAAGCAGGACACGCGGGTACGCTTGACGCGCAGTTCGCCGTGATCGAGGCCGGCCGCCTTGAAGGTTTCGCCGAGGCTGTCGAACAGCGCCTGCGCTTCGCCGTTCTGCGTGCAGCGCGGGCCCGTGCATACCAGCAGGTGGCGGCGGTAGGTGCCGAGCTTGGGCTTTTCGGGTGCCGCCGGTGGGGCGTCGGTGCGGGGCTCGGGCGAGTTCGGCGGCGCGCTCATGCGAGCGCTTCGTCCGCGTCGGCCGGTTCGTCGTCGCTGGGGGCGGCGAGTGCGGCGGCGATGTAGTCGGCGGGCAGGCCGTGGCGGCGGGCGAGTTCGTCGACTGACTCGCCGCTGGTGCGGAGCGCTTCGAGCCAGCCGTCGAGGCCGGTCGATAGCGAGCGGCCGGCCTTTTCGCCGTCGCGCGTGTCGCCCGATTCGACGTCGTACTTGTTGGCGTAGCCGCGCGGCGTGACCATCAGACCGTGGCGCACGAAGGTGTTGGAGTTGCCGATCAGCACGGTGCTCAACATGCCGATGTCGCACTCGGTCATCTGCGCCAGCGTCGTGAATTCGATGCGCTGCTTGGGCCGGTAGGCGGACTTCACGATCGCGACCGGGGTGTCCGGGCGGCGGTGCGCGAGGAAGAGGCGCTGCGCTTCGACGATCTGACGGGCGCGGCGGCCGCTTTTCGGGTTGTACAGCGCGACGACGAAGTCCGCGGCGGCCGCGGCGTTGAGCCGGCGCGCGATCGCGGGCCACGGTGTGAGCAGGTCGGACAGCGAGATTGCGCAGAAATCGTGCGTCAGCGGCGCGCCGACGAGGGCGGCGCAGGTGTTGAGCGCAGAGGCGCCGGGGACGATCTCGACTTCGATATCCGAATCAGGCGTCCAGCCGGCCTGGAACAGCACCTCGAAGGTCGGGCCGGCCATGCCGTACACGCCGGCGTCGCCCGAGGAGATCAGCGCGACCTTCTTGCCCTGCCTGGCGCGGTCGAGGGCCTCGATCGCGCGGTCGAGTTCCTCGGTCATCGACTTCTTCACCACCTCCTTGCCTGCGACGAGGTCGGCAACGAGGCGGATGTAGGTGACGTAGCCGATGATGGTGTCGGCCTCGGCGATCGCGGCGCGCGCGCGGCCGCTCATGTGCTCGACGCTGCCGGGCCCGAGGCCCACCAGCATGATCTTGCCTGTTGTCATGGTGCGTATCTCTCTGTGTTGAGGGGTAGGGCAAATGCTCGGCGCACCCCTTTTCGTAGGGCGGATGAGCCGAAGGCCGGATTTGGCAACTGCGCCGCCGTATGTGCCTTTGGTCTGCGGACATTCGGCGGACAGCGCTTCGCTTTTCCGCCCTACAGCGTCGGCGTCAGATCCGCGAGTGCCGGACGCACCCAGCGCGCGACGGCCCAGCCGGAAAGCCCGCCGAGCGCGAGCCATTGCACGGCAGTGGCGAGGGTGGTCGCGAGGGCGAAGGGGCCGGCGAGCGCCTCCATCTGGCGAGCGATCCCGATGTCGTAGCCGGCGAAGGGGCCGCCGGCGAGATGCGGTGCGCCGACGGCAAAGGGCAGTGCGATCAGCGCGAGGCCCAGCAAGCGCAGCGGGCCGCGGACGAAGGCGAGCAAGCCGAGCCCGGCCGCCCCGCTCGCAGCGGCGAGCAGCCACCACGCCTGACGATCGCCGAGCGGCGCGGCGACGCTGCCCGGCAGTTCGGGCGGCAGGCCCAGCGTCGGCAGCCCGAAGACGCAGATCCAGCCGGCCGCGCCCCACACCAGACCCGTGCGGGCCGACGCGAGCGGACGGCCGCGCAGGTGTTCCCAGGTCGTGATCGCCGCGACCAGGACGAGGCCGAAACCGATCGCGTTCAGGACGTTCGCGATGGCGGTCCAGACATGCCGTTCCGTGCCGTCTTCCGGCGCCCACTCTGCCGCGTCGTGGGCGTGTGCGTCGCCGTGGGCCAGGTCGTGATCGTGATCATGCGCGGTCGCCGCGAGCGGCGCGGTCGGTTCCGCCGGCTCGGTCGAACCTTCGAACACCTCCGCGGCGGCGATGAGGGGGATGGCCTGCCAGTGCTGCACGGCACTCACGAGCAGGCCGGCGAGCGCGCCCACCAGCAGGGCGCACAGGACGATGCGACGGAACAGCATGCCGGACTCCGCGCTCAGTGGCAGGGGAAGACGTTGACGTGGCGGGTGTCGTGCGCGGCGTTGTGGGCCGCGGCGATCGGGCTGAAGCCGACGCCATAGACGATGACGGCGCCGAGTAGCACGGCGGTGAGGACGGGCTTGGCGATTGCCATCAGGGCGCTCTTAGGGCGGGCGATTTGCAGGGCGGCTTGCTGTTGCATGGTGGTTCTCCTTCTTCGATGGGTGTGACAGCGTTTGAAAATCAGTTCGATGCCGACATGCGGGCGACGGACACGGTCGCGTTGCGACCGTCCGGGCCGCGCAGCTTGTGCTTCTCGACGATCAGCTGCGTCAGATCCGCCCCGGCGGCGAGCAGCGCCGCGGCTTCGGAAACGGACGGCGTGCCGGTGTAGCGGCGCACCGTTTCGGACGGATTCGGCACGGGCACGTCGGCGAGTGCCGCCGCCGGGTGGAAGGCGATCGTCCAGCCGTGACTGGCTGCGAGTTCGAGCAGCCCGGCCTCGTCGGCCTTGAGGTCGATGCTCGCCACTGCGCGTACGTCGGCGAGTTCTGCGCCGGCCTGGGCGAGCGCCTCGGCGATCGCGCGGGCGATCGTCTCCGACGGCGTGCCGCGGTCGCAGCCGAGACCCAAGGCGACGCCGGACGACGCGAGCTGCGATGACATCACGCCGCTTCCTGCGGCGGACGGTAGATCACGCGGCGCCCGGCGAGGCGTTCGGCCCAGCCGGCGGGCAGTTCCCGGTCGCTGATCCACAGCACCGCGCCGAAACGCTCCGGATCGACGTCCTCGAGGCGCTCGAAGCGCTTCAGGTTCGCCGGCAGCGGACCGCTGCGGCCGTTCGCATGACGTGCCCACCAGTCGCGGCTGCCCGCTTCCTGCACGAGGGCGACCGGTTCGTCGTTCACGACCGCGGCGCTCGCGCGCACGATCTCGTCGTGGCTCGCATCGAAGGTCCAGCCGAGTTCGCGGCCCAGCAGATCGACGGCGAGCGTCTCGCGCGCGTCGGACGCGGTCGTCAGCACCGGCTGCGCGCCGAGCGCCGCTGCGAGCACGCCGGCGAGCGCATTGGCACCGCCGAGGTGGCCCGACAGCATCGGGATCGCGTAACGGCCGCCTTCGTCGAGCACGACGATGCCGGGGTCCTGTTCCTTGTCCTTCAGGTGCGGCGCGATCAGGCGCACGACGGCGCCGAGCGAGACGATCGCGACGATGCCGTCGAAGCCCGCGAAGAGCGCGGGGATCTGGTCGCCGGTCTTGCCGGTGTAGCAGCTGGCGGCGCCGGGGGCGGCAGCCTCGGCTTCGGCGCGGAATTTCTCGGGCGCGAACAGCCGTGCGCCGGGGATCGCCGCGACGACGCGGCCGGCGAGCGCGATGCCATGTTTGGTGATCGAGACCACCGCGACGCGTTCGTTGGCGAAGGGGAGGTTGACGTTCACGCCTCGGCCTCCACCGTCGTCACGATCGTTCCGATTTCTGCAGCGCGCTTGCGGCAGCCGCGACGCAGTTCGCCGCGCGCGCGCTTGGGGTTCTGCACCAGCAGCAGCGACAGGTAATTGACCTTCTCGCCGCGCAGGCTCGCGACGTCCTTGACGACACGCTCCTCGGGCGAGCCGACCTTCTCGACGAAGCAGCTCGTCGCCAGCAAGTCGCGCGCTTCGAGCAGATCGAGGATCTCGTCCATCAGCGGCTTCACCTTCATCAGCACCAGCGTGTCGAACTCGTCGAGCAGATGGTCGATCACCGACACACCGTAGGCTGCGGGGATCACCGCGACGGTTTCATCCTCCTCGGCGAGCGCGACGTCGGCGCAGGCCGCAGCCGCGGCGAAGGAGCTGACGCCGGGAATCGTTTCCACGTCGACTTCCGGCGCGAGTTCGCGCACCGCGCGGGCGAGGTGGCGGAAGGTCGAGTAGGTGGAGGCGTCGCCTTCGACGAGGAAGGCGACGTCGCGCCCTTCGGCGAGGAGCTCGGCGGTGCGGGCCGCGGCGCGCGCCCAGGCTTTCGCGAGCGCGACGGCGTCGCGCGTCATCGGGAACACCAGTTCGACCGCGTCGGCGGGCACATCGATACCTCCGCGCACGACGATGTCGAGCGCGTAGGAACGTTCCTCGGCCTTCTTCACCGGGTAGGTCCAGCGCGCGTCCGACTGCAGCGCGGCCCAGCCGCGGCGCGTGATCAGGTCGGGGTCGCCGGGGCCGAGGGAGACGCCGATCAGGCGGCCATAGCGGGGCGTGGGGAGGGCATCATTCATTGTTGTTCTTTGCTTCGATAGGGGTTCATAAATCGCGTAACCGAATCGACAGGGACTCCTTGTTCCTCCCCCTTCAAGGGGGAGGTTAGGAGGGGGATGGGTTTCCGTCGGGGCAGCTAAACCCATCCCCACCCCAACCCTCCCCTTGAAGGGGAGGGGGTAAACGCGGACCTCAACCTGACATCACGCCACCACTCCGTGCGTTAATAGGAAGGGCCTTGTATGCGGTCACAATCCACACCGGGTTCTGCGCGGCCAGCCGGTGCATGTCGAGGATCGGCTGGCTGCGCGCGGCCGACAGCATCGTCACCTCCCACTCCGCGCCCGCGGCGGCGAGCGCCGTCGTCGCGGTCGCGAGGTTTTCGAGCGTGACAAAATTCATCACGAGGCGGCCGGCGGGACGCAGGCGCGCGAGGCATAGCTCGATCAGCTGCGCGAGTTCGCCGCCCGAGCCGCCGATGAACACCGCGTCCGGATCGGGCCACGCGTCGAGGCCGTCCGGCGCCTTGCCTTCGACCAGCGTGTAGTTCGTCGCCTGCAGGCGCTGCGCGTTCTCGCGCGCGTTAGCGGCGTCGCCGGTGTTCTTCTCGATCGCCCAGACGTGGCCGAGGCGCGCGATGCGCGAGGCTTCCAGTCCGACCGAGCCGGAGCCCGCGCCGATGTCCCAGACAACGCTGTCCGCGCGCAGCCCGAGTTTCGCGAGCGACACCGCGCGCGCTTCGAGCTTGGTGATCAGCCCTTTTTCGGGCTGACGCTGCACGAAGTCGCCGTCCTCGAAACCGAACACCGCGCGCGGTGCGGGCGCAGTGACGCGGTCGATCACGACGATGTTGGGATCGGGGAATTTGCGCGCCGCGGTTTCCCGAAGCGTCAGGTCGGCGAAGATTTCCTCGTCGGGCAGGCACAGGCGCGCGGCGACGGAGATGCACAGCTCGTCGCCGTAGCCCGCGGCGAGGAGGGCGCGCGCGATGCGGTCCGGGCTGTTGTGCGGGCTCGTGAAGGTGGCCACGCGCGCGTGTTCCGCGACCGCACGCACGAGTCCGTACAGGCCGTGGCCGGGCGTCGCGCCGGTGTGCCATTCGCCGGCATCGGCGCCGTGGCAGGAGCGGATCGCCGCGTCCTGCCACGGCTTCTTCAGCCGTGCACAGGCGATCGCGATCGTCGATGGCGCCGGCAGCACTTCCACGCTCGCCGCGCCGATCCTGTCGATCAGGAAGCGCGCGATGCCGTGGCACAGCGGGTCGCCGGTTGCGAGCACGGTCACAGGCAGATGGTCGCCGAGTGCCGCGCGCACCCATTCGGGCGTCTTGCCGAGCGCGCCGTCCATGTCGCGCAGCTCGACCTCGCTGCCGAGATGCGGCGCGACGAGATCCAGCGTGCGGCGCGCGCCGATCACGACGCGGCTCGCGGCCAGCCGTTCGCGGCCGGCAGCCGACAGGCCGTCCCAACCGTCGTCGAGGATGCCCAGGATCAGGCAGCGAGGGTCAGACATTCGGATTCCTCCACGGTGACGATGGGCACGCCCTCGAAATTGCAGGCGAGCACGGTGAGGCGGTGCGGGCCGGGGTAGCGTTCGCGCAGGCTGCGGATCGCACGGACCGCGAGCGCGCGGTGGAAGGGCACCGTGAGACCCAGTTCGGCGAGGCTTTCGGCGGCGAAGCGCGCAGTCTCGGCGGCGCGGATCTGCTCGACGACGTCCGGCGGCGCGCCGACCTCGGTCGCGGCGTCCGCGATCAGCTGACGGTCGATCTCCTCGCGCCATGCGTGCGTCACCGACAGGCCCTGCGCGATCTTCGTCAGCTTGCCGACCATCGCGCCGACGATGACGCGCTGCATCCGGTGCTTCACCGCGGTGGTAAACGCTGCCTTGACGAAGTCGCCCATCTGCACGAAGCAGGCCTCGTCGAGCTCGGGGAATTCGCGCATCGCGCACTTCTCGGTGCGCCCGCCGGTCGTGAACACGACGGCCGTCTGGCCCTGGTTCGCGGCGACGTCGACCGCCTGGATCACGCTCGCGCGGAAGGCCGCGGTCGAGTAAGGGCGCACGATGCCGGTCGTGCCGAGGATCGAGATGCCGCCGAGGATGCCGAGCCGCGCATTGAGCGTCTTCTTCGCCATCTCTTCGCCGCCCGGCACCGAGATCGTCACTTCCAGGCTGTCGCCCGCGGCGAGGATCGCGGCTCCCGCGCGCGCGACGTTTTCGCAGATGTTCCTGCGCGGCACCGGGTTGATCGCCGGGCCGCCGACTTCCAGCCCGAGGCCGGGCTTCGTGACGACCCCGACACCGGGCCCGCCCTTCAGGATCACCTCGCCGCCGCCGTTCGGAATGCGCCGCACGTCGGCGGTCAGGTGCGCCTTGTCGGTCGCGTCCGGGTCGTCGCCGGCGTCCTTGATGCTCACCGCGCGGGCGCAATCGCCATCGATGCGCCCGTCGGTGATGCGGAAGGTGATCTTCATGGTGTTGGGCAGGACGCACTCGATCTCGGCCGGGACGTCCCCCCGCACGAGCCCGAGCGTCGCCGCCGTCGCCGCGGCGGCCGAGTTCGCGCCGGTCGTGAAGCCGGTGCGGTTTCCCCGCTCGCGCTTCGCGTCGCCCTTGCGAACCTTCTCCGGCAAGACGTGGCCAGCTGCCATGCGTGCTCCTGTTAACCGCGCAGCCGAAAGCCGTTCGCCCTGAGCCTGTCGAAGGGCATGGGCAGGGCTTCGACAGGCTCAGCCCGAACGGATGTGTGGGATGCCCGCATGAATAGGCTCGCTCAGGCCGTCAGCTGCTCGCGCTGGCGCGCTTCGGCCAGCCCCAGCAGCGCGTGGATCGCAGCGACGACCAGCGTCGAGCCGCCCTTGCGGCCGCGGATCACGATCCACGGCACGTCGGCGACCTCGGCCATCAGGTCCTTCGACTCGGCCGCCGACACGAAGCCGACCGGCATGCCGATCACCAAGGCAGGGCGCGCGCCTTCCTCGCGGATCAGGCGCACGACTTCGATCAATGCCGTCGGCGCATTGCCGATGCCGACGATCGCGCCGTCGAGCAGGCCCTGGCGGTGCGCCTTGCGCATCGCCTGCACCGCGCGCGTGGTCTCCTCGGCTTTCGCCCGGGCGATCACGTCCGCGTCGGAGATGAACTGGTGCGTGCTCATGCCGAAGTGCGCGAGGCGCGACGCCGACAGGCCGACGCAGATCATCTCGACGTCGGCGACGATGCGCGTGGCGCCGGCGAGGATCGCCTCCAGGCCCGCCGCGACCGCGTCCGGGTGGAAGTCGGTCAGGCCGTTGAATTCGAAGTCCGCGTTCGCGTGGATCATGCGGCGCACGACCGGCCACTGTTCCGGCAGGTAATCGTGGCGGCCGACCTCGGCGTCGATGATGGCGAACGAATCGTGCTCGATCGCGCGTCCGGCGGCGGTGAGCTGTTCGGTAACGACGTTGCTGTGCATGATTCAGGCGTGGGCGGAGTGGGCGCAGCCGGCGTGCGGCGCGTGGTTGTGGGAGCAGCCGTGGCCATGATCGTGGTGGGCATGGCCGTGTTCATGGTGGTGGTGAGGGTCGTGCCCGCCGTGGTCATGATGGCCTGCGGTGTGGCTGTGGTCGTGCAGGTGTTCGGCCTCGGCGGCGAGGCGGTACTTGCAGCCGTCGCATTCGAGCAGCGAGGCTTCACCGGCGTCGGCGACACGCGCCTCGACCAATTCGAAGATGCCCGCGTCGAAACCGAAGTGCGTGCCGAGCGCGAACGCGATCTGCGGGTACTGCGCGCGCAGCCGCGCGAGCTGCGCGTCGATGCGCTCGATCAGCACGCCAGTGAAGAGATACACCGGTACTACCGCGATCTGCGTCATGCCGAGCCGCACCTGGCGCTGCACCGCGGTTTCGAGCCGCGGCCAGGTCACGCCGGTGAAGGCGAGGTCGACGAGTTCGTGGTCGGTGTCCTCGAAGATCCAGCGCGCCATCTTCGCGAGTTCGCCGTTTGCGCCGGCGTCCGACGATCCGCGGCCGAGCAGGATCACGCCGGTCGTGCAGGGGTCCGGCATGTGCAGCGCGTGCATCAGGCGGTCGAGCTGGCCCATCAGCACCTTGAAAATCTCGCGTCCCATGCCGAGGTGGCGCGTGCATTCGAAGGCCACATTCGGGTGGCGTTCGCGCGCGTGCTCGATCGCCGCCGGGATCTCCATCTTCACGTGGCCAGCCGCGTTGAGGATGAAGGGGATCACGATCACGCGCGCAGCACCTGCCGCCGCACGGTCGAGCCCCGCGTCGAGCAGCACATCGGCGTACTCGATGAAGCAGGCCTCGATGCGCCACTCGGGGCGGCGTGCGCGCCACTCCGCGGCAAAGCGTTCGATCTCGTCGTTACCCGCGCGGTTGCGCGAGCCGTGGCCGACCAGCAGGATCGTGGTGTTTTTCATGAGGCGTCTTCCGTGACGGTGGCCCGGCGGAAGCGGTGGCTGAAAGCCGGGTCGTAGAGTTTTGAACGGGCGATCTCGGGCCAGTCGCGGGCGCCCAGCGCGGGGCTCGCGATGATCATCGCCTGCGCGGCGATCTTCTCCGCCTGGCACTTCTTCTTGATGTCGGCGAGGGTGCCGCGGACGATCTTCTCCTCGCCCGGCCAGCTCGCCTTCTGCACGACGAGGATCGGTGCGTCCTCAGGCCAGCCGGCGCGGCGCAGCGCGTCCTGCACCTCGTGCAGCAGCGTGATCGACAGGAAGATGCACAGCGTCGTGCGGTGTGCGGCCAGCGCGTCGAGCTCCTCGCCCGCGGGCATCGGTGTGCGGCCGGCGACGCGCGTCAGGATCACCGTCTGCGTCACCTCCGGCAGCGTCAGCGTCTCGCCCGCCGCAGCGGCCGAGGCCAGCGCCGAGGACACCCCCGGCACGACCTTCCACGCCACGCCGGCCGCATCGAGCAGTCGCGTCATCTCGACCAGTGCGCCGTACAGGCCCGGATCGCCCGTCTGCAGCCGCACGACCGTCTCGCAGCGCGATGCGGCGTCGATCAGCCACGCGCTCATCTCCTCGAGCGTCATGTCCTTGGAATCGCGGATCGCGCAGCCTTCCGGTGCGTAGAGCGTAGCGGCCTGGTCGACCAGCGAACCGGCGAACAGGATGCCGCCCGCCTGTTCGAGCAGGCGCCGCCCCTTCACGGTGATCAGGTCCGGATCGCCCGGACCGGCGCCGACGAACCACACGGTTCCCGGCAAGGACTTGGAATGCATACGGCTCCCCGCGAGCGCATTGAACAAGCTCCGGGGGATGGCGGCAGCCGACGGCACCGACGGACGGCGCGGTCGGGCGCAACTTGTGGCTGGGTCGATGAGTGGCTGCGTTCGGGCGCTTGAGGCCCGTGACAGACGCGATCGGATTCCAGTCGGCAAGCCCACACCCCGGGGCACAAACCTTCCAAATCGATCGGGCCGGTCTTCTGGCTTGCCTTCCACCGGATTCCGCCGCCTTCCCGAGCGCAAGGCTCAGTGGCGTGTGGCGGATCCGTCAGGCTTACAGCAGCGGGGGCTGCGCCGGACTGGTCGAAGGAGCGTGTCCTCCGACGTCACCGGACTTCCCGTTTCACCCCGTCATGCGGTCGCATGGCGGGGAACCCGGATCGAATTCAGCGTAAAGAATAGGGGAAGCGGACAGGGCGCGCAAGTTGCCGTTACGTCATCCGGCAGCCGATCCGGCAAGCGTCTTCGTGCCGCCTGCCCGAGCCGGGTAGTCCGCATTGCCATGAATACTGCCAGCGTATGCAGTCGGCGTTCCGCGCTTCAGCGGATCCGGTTATGCTGGCGGGCATGACACAGATTTCTGCCGATTCCGCCATGATGCAGCCCGTGACAAATTCCTGTGCCGTGCCGTCCTACCTGTCGCGCACCTATCACTGGGCCTATCTCAGCCATCGCACCCTGCCCTGGCTCGACCGCGAATGGGTCGTTTCGGCCATCCTGTGGGGCAATGCCCGGCGCCTGATGCGCGCGGCAGTCGAGGAGTTCGCGCCGGGGCAGCGCCTGCTGCAGGCGGCGTGCGTCTATGGCCCGTTCTCGCGCCTGCTCGCCGAGCGTGTCGGCTGCAACGGGGTGCTCGACGTCATCGACGTGGCACCGATCCAGGTCGCCAACGCCCGCCGCAAGCTCGACGGTCTCGCGCACGCAGACGTGCGCCAGGGCGACCTCGCGCGGCCCGATTGCCTTGCGGCCGGGTCGCACGACGCCGTGTGCTGCTTCTTCCTGCTGCATGAAGTGCCGCCGGTCGAGCGCGCGTGCATCGTGCACAACCTCCTCGGGGCGGTCGAGCCGGGCGGCAAGATCGTGTTCGTCGATTACCACCGCACCCACTCGTGGCACCCCCTGCGCCCGGTCATGGCGCAGGTGTTCCGCTGGCTCGAGCCTTTCGCGCCCTCGCTGCTCGATACCGATATCACCGCGCTTTCGCCGCTGGGCGAGGGTTTCGCATGGAAGAAGACCACCCTGTTCGGTGGTCTCTATCAAAAGATCGTCGGGGTGCGGCGCGGCTGAGCCGCACCCGTCGCGGTGACGTTCAGTTGCCGCGATTGCCCGGCTTCGCGCTGAAGAGCGCGGCGCGCGGCGCGGTGCTGCGCCCCGTATCCTGACGCGCCGGTGCGCGCGGGGCGTCCGTGCGCGGCGCACGGTTGCCGCTGGGCTCCTGGCTGCGCGGTGCGCCGTTCCTGTTCGCCTCGCCGTTGCGTGCATTGCGATTGGCCTGCGTCTCGCCGTTGCGCGCCGGGCGGTTTGCCGGCTTGCCGCTATCGCCCGCCGTGCCCTGTGCGCCCTGGCGCGCCGGCTGGCGGTTGGCGCCGTGCGGCTGCGTGCGCGGCGCCGGGCGTTCTGCAAGCGGCTGGCGCGGCGCACGGCCATCGTTGCGCCGTCCCGACGACTGGCGCGGGTCGCGCGGCGGTCGCTCGCTGTCGCCCGGATCGGGCGCGTGGGTCACGAATTCGGGCACGGTGGCGCGATCGATGGTGCGCTTGATCAGGCGTTCGATCGACGCGAGATAGGGCCTCTCCTCGCTGTCGACGAAGGAGATCGCCTTGCCGGTCGCCCCCGCACGGCCGGTGCGGCCGATGCGGTGCACGTAGTCTTCCGGCACGTTCGGCAGCTCGAAGTTCACCACCTGCGGCAACTGGTCGATGTCCAGGCCGCGCGCCGCGATGTCGGTCGCGACCAGTACCGGCAGCGAGTTGTCCTTGAACTGCGACAGCGCGCGCGTGCGCGCCGCCTGGCTCTTGTTGCCGTGGATCGCGGCGGCGGGAATGCCGTGCTTGCCAAGGTATTCGGCCAGCCGGTTGGCGCCGTGCTTGGTGCGCGTGAACACCAGCACCTGGTGCCAGTCGTGTTCCTTCACCAGATGCACGAGCAGGTCGCGCTTCTGCTTCTGCGGCACCGAATACACCGACTGCTCGACCAGTTCCGTGGTCGTGTTGCGGCGTGCCACCTCGACGCAGCCCGGATTGTTCAGCAGGCCGTTGGCGAGCGAGCGGATCTCGTCCGAGAACGTCGCCGAGAACAGCAGGTTCTGGCGCTGCTTGGGCAGCATCGCGAGCACCTTGCGGATGTCGCGGATGAAGCCCATGTCGAGCATGCGGTCGGCTTCGTCGAGGACGAGGATCTCGACCCCCGACAAGTCGACGGTCTTCTGCCCGGCATGGTCGAGCAGACGTCCCGGCGTCGCGACGAGGATGTCGACGCGCTTCTTCAGCGCCGAGATCTGCGGATTGATGTTCACGCCGCCGAACATGACCATCGAGTTCAGCTGCAGGTGCTTGCCATAGGTCTGCACGGATTCCTCGACCTGGGCCGCGAGTTCGCGCGTCGGGGTGAGGATCAGGCAGCGCGGGCGGCCGGCCTTGGGGGCGCTGGCCGGGGCTGCGGACAGCCTGTGCAGCAGCGGCAGCGTGAAGCCGGCGGTCTTGCCGGTGCCGGTCTGGGCCGCGGCAAGCAGGTCGCCGCCGGCCAGCACCAGCGGAATGGCCTGCGCCTGGATCGGAGTAGGCTGCGTGTAGCCGGACTCGGAAATGGCGCGCAAAAGGGGTTCGGCCAGTCCAAGACTGGCGAAGGAAACTTCGGAATTGATCAAGAAGAATGCTCCAGCGACGGCCTGTCGCTTAGAGCGACACCAATCGAGGCGGGCGGGGTTGTGCGACCGGGAAATGGCCGCAACGGGGTGTTGTCGGAGGGCCTGCGGCCGATTGGCCAAGGACACAGGTGTTGTAATTGTACACACTTTTCGTGCAGCGCAACAAGGGATCTGTGAGGCGATTCGCTCCGGTTTGTGCGGCTTTCACATTGATTTATATGCAAATTGTTGATGCATGTATTACTAAGGTGCAATGTTGCGCTTACTTCTTGTTAAGTATATTCCGCGTTTCGATCATGGTTTCTCGGGGTGCCACACATGGCAGCTGTCCAAAACCGCCTCTCGCGCACTCGCGCACGTCTTGCGTTCCGGCTCGGCTTGCGTGCCACGGCGGGCCTTTCGGCAATGGGGCTGCTTGCGGTCGCCCTGGGCGCTGTCGTGGTGCTGCTCGTGGGGGCGACCTGGTCGGCCCTGGTTGCGGGCAACGTGTTCCTGGCCCTGGCCGCGGTCGTCAGCTTCCTGGTCGCGACGGCTTCGTGCGTGCTGGTGTGCGGCTGGCTGTTCGCGCCGGTTGCCCGGCCCGACGGCGTGCGCCTGCCGCAGGAGCTCGCGGAAGGGCTGTTCCGCCTCATCGAGCGCACCGGCGACCGGTTCGGCGGGATCCGCATCGACGCCGTGTGGGTCGTCGGCGACATGAATGCCGCCATCCTGCAGCGCCCCCGTTGGGGCTGGGTCGGTCCGTTGGAAACCCATCTGATGATTGGCCTGCCGCTGGCCCACAGCGTGACCCGGCGCCAGTTCGGCGCGATCCTCGCGCACGAGTTCGCCCATCTGGCGGCGCAGCGCCGCGGGCTGGACGGCTGGTGGGGGCACCTGCGCGCATGGTGGTTCCGCGCCCTCGACCGCTGCATCGAGGATGCGCCGCGCCTGGGCCGCGCGCTGGAAAAGTGGACCGCGGGCGACCTGCGCGCTGCGATGCGCCTGTCGCGGCTCGAAGAGTTCGAGGCCGACGCCGGCGCGGCGCGCGTGGTCGGTGCGCAGCGGGTCGGCGAGGCGCTCGTCGAGGTCGCGCTGAAGGAGCGTTTCCTCAATGAGGACTATTGGCGCAAGGTCATGGCGCAAAGCCGCACCACGCCCCAGCCGCTGATCCGCCCTTTCCGCGAGATGGGTCTGGGCGTGCTTGCGGGATTCCGCCGCCCGGAGCCCGGCCCGATGGACATCCACGACATGTTCGGCGGTGCCGCGTCCGAGGCCGACTTCCACCCCACGCTGGCCGAACGCCTGCGCGTGCTGCGCGTCGATCCCGAGGTCCCCGTGTGCGGCGGCGAGTCGCTGGCAAACACCTATCTCGGCCCCATCCTGCCGACGCTGTCGTGGGTGTTCGACCGCGCGTGGTGGCAGGACTCGCGGCGCGACTGGCGTCAGCGCTACGAGCGCGCGCGCCGCGACTGAGCGCAGCCGGGGCGCGTCAGGTCCCCGTCGGGCGCTTGCCGCGCGCCTTCTCCAGCTGCTCGCACAGCGTCGTCGCGCCGTCGAGGATGCGCGGCGTGTGGCGCTGGATCAGCTCCGGCGGCACGAAATAGAGGTTTTCGCGCGCCGTCGCGGCAAGCTTGGGCCAGCGCTTCCAGTTGTCCAGCCATTCCGGGCGCGCCTCGCCCATGCCGCTCGCGACGATCACCTCGGGGTCGGCCGCCAGCACGCTTTCCACGCCGATCGTCGGCGCGAGCTGAGTGAGCCTGCCGAACACGTTTTCGCCGCCGCACAGGCGGATCACGTCCGAGATCAGGTGCTCGTCGTTGATCGTCATCAGCGGCTTGTCCCAGATCTGGTAGAACATGCGCACGCGGGGCCGCTGTCCGAAACGCGCGGCGAGCGCTCCCTTGCGCGTGCGGAATGCGTCCGCGGCGGTGCGTCCGGCCGCGTCGGTGCCGGCGAGCCTGGCTATCGTTTCCAGGCTGCGCGCGACGTCGTCCAGGTTGCGCGGTTCGTTCATGAAGACGGGGATGCCCAGCGCCGCGAGCTTGTCCAGGTGCGCGTCGCGGTTGCCGCTCTTCCACGCGATAACGAGGTCGGGCTTGAGCGCCGCGACCGCTTCCATGTCGACGTTGCTGTAGCCGCCCACGCGCGGCAGCTTGCGTGCTGCGTCGGGGTAATCGCTGTACGCGACCGCGCCGACGACGCGTTCCCCGGCACCGGCGGCGAACAACAGCTCGGTGACGTGCGGGGCGAGGCTGACGATGCGCTCGGCCGGGCGGCTGAGCTTCAGTTCGCGGCCGGTGTCGTCGCGGAGCACGATTTCCGCCTGCGCGCTGGCCGCGGCGAGTGCGGTTGCCGCGATTACCGTGGCGATCAGATTGCACACCCCCGGTCGCCCTGAGCTTGTCGAAGGGCGGGAGGCAGACAGGGCTTCGACAGGCTCAGCCCGAACGGATTCGGGTTGTCGGGCAAACGGGATGGCAGCGCGAATGGGGCGGAGGCTGTTGAACGGGGATGGGCGTTGCGTCATCGGCTTCTCAGTCGGGGCGAATCGCCGCGCGGGCGGCGGTGCGGTCCATCGGGGGCGGCGGGGAGGGGGGCGCCAGGGGCTGCGCAGTGAGGCTGCCCTGCGGACCGCTCGCGGCGAGTCGGCGGGCAATTTCGTGGATCCCTTCGAATCGCGCGGCGCACCACGCGGGCGCGAGCAGCGTCGGCGCGTTGGCGGTCGCGGACACGCGGTGATACACGACGCTTGCGGGCGTGCGCCGGATCATCTCCGCGGCGACGTCGGCGTAATGCGCGGCGTCCGGCGGCGCAACCTCGCCACGGCGCCACGCGGCGGCGAGGCGGCTGCCCTTGACGATCATCAGCGGGTGCAGCTTCAGCCCCTCGATCCCGACCTCCAACACGCGGTCCAGCGTATCGAGGCTGCGCTCCGGCGCTTCGCCCGGCAGGCCGACGATGAGGTGCGTGCACACCGGAATTCCCCGCGCGTGTGCGCGCGCCGTCGCATCCGCGTAGGCCGCAAAGCCGTGGCCGCGATTGACGCGCGCGAGCGTGTCGTCGCAGGCGCTCTGCAGGCCCAACTCCAGCCACACCTCGTAGCCGCGCTCGCGGTAGCCTGCGAGGAGATCCAGTGCGGCGTCGGGTACGCAGTCGGGGCGGGTGCCGACACACAGCCCGACGATGTCCGCGCCGGCGAGGGCTTCCTCGTACAACCGCCGCAGCGTCGCCACCTCCGCATACGTGCTGGTGTAGGCCTGGAAGTAGGCGAGGTAGCGGCGCGCGCGGTCGGCGCGGACGCGGCCGGCATCAAGCTGCTGTGCGATCGGCGCCTCGGCCTCGTCGCTGAACGAGCGCACGTTGCAGAAGGTGCAACCGCCGCGCCCGAGCGTGCCGTCGCGGTTGGGGCAGGTGAAGTTGGCGTGCAGCGGCAGCTTGTGCACGCGTTCGCCGAAGCGCGCGCGCAGGTGGCGGCCTATCGTGTTGACGTAATGATCGAGCTGCACGTCAGGCGGCCCTGGGCAAGGCGTCGAGCGCCGCGGCGAGACGCGCCCAGCCGGCTTCGTCCGGCGGCAGGCCGAAGCGCAGGCTCGCCGGTTCGTCGAAGCGGCGCACGAGGATGCCGGCGCGCGCGAGGTGGTCCTGCACCGCGGGTGCGTCCGCATGGCGCACCCACTGGAACAGCGCCGGCCCGGCGGGTTCTCCCAGGCCGCTGTGGCGCAGCAGCTCGGCGAGGCGCGCGGCTTCGCGCTGCAGGCGTTCGCGCATTGCGTCCTGCCATGCCCGGTCGACCAGTGCCGCGCGGGCGACGTGACGTGCGGGTCCGCTCAGCGTCCACGGTCCGAGAAGATCGGCCAGGCGTTCGCGCAACTCCGCCGACGTGAGCACGAAGCCGACGCGCGCACCGGCCAGCCCGAAGAACTTGCCAAGCGAGCGCAGCACGACCAGGTTCGCACGCCCGGTGGCCGCCGCGAGGCTTTCGGTCGGGTCCGCATCGATGAAGGCTTCGTCCACGACCAGCCAGCCGCCGCGCGCCGCGAGCCGCGCGTGCCAGTCGAGCAGCCGATCGCGCGAAAAGCGTGCGCCGGAGGGGTTGTTGGGGTGCACGAGGAGCAGCACGTCGGTGTCGTCGATCGCCTCATCGATCGCCGCGGCCGCGGCCGCGACGGCGCGTAGCGTGCGGCCGCGCCAGGCATGCGGATGTTCGGCGTAGGTCGGTGCGAGCACGGTCACGCGCTCGCCGGGGATCAGCGCCGGCAGGGTCTGGATCGCCGGTTGCGAGCCGGCGACCGGCAGCAGCTGGTCGGTGCCGTAGTAGGCTGCGGCGGCCGCCTCCAGCCCGTCGCCGTCCTCGGGCAGGCGGTGCCAGGCGTCCGCTGGAACGGGCGGGACGGGCCACGCGTGCGGGTTGATGCCCGTCGACAGGTCCAGCCAGTCGGCAAGCGGGATGCCATATTCCTGCGCCGCGCGGCGCAGGCGTCCGCCGTGCTCAAGCATGCGAGATTCGCGGCTGAAGCCGCTCCCACGCCCGGATTGGCGGGATACGCTGCGCTTCTCCCGTCCTACACGCGGTCGTGCGATTGCCTTGCCGCTTCCACATGACAACTCTCTCGAAGCCCATCATCGCGCTCCCGCAAGCGCCGCAACGACCGCGCCGGCGGCAACGACGCCTGCCCACAGCAGCATGCCGTGCTGCATCAGGCGTACTGCGGCGCGTACGCTGGCGGCGTCCGGCGTGCGGCCGCAGCCGAGCGGCGGGCGCTGTTCCTCGCGGCCGTGGTAGATCGCCGCGCCGCCGAGTTGCACCCCGAGCGCGCCGGCGCCTGCCGCCATCACCGGTCCGGCGTTGGGGCTGTCCCAGGCCGGGGCCTGTGCACGCCAGCACGCCAGCGCGTCGCGGCTGCGGCCGAGCAGCGCGTAGGTCAGTGCGGTGAGCCGTGCCGGCAGCCAGTTGAGGACGTCGTCGAGGCGTGCCGCGGCCCAGCCGAAGCGGATGAAGCGTTCGGTGCGGTAGCCCCACATCGCGTCGAGCGTGTTGGCGAGGCGGAACACCAGCGCGCCCGCGCCGCCCGCGACGCAGAACCAGAACAGCGCGCCAAACACCGCGTCGTTGCCGTTCTCGAGCACCGACTCGGTGCCGGCCTTGGCGACGCCGGCCGCATCGAGCGCGCGGGTGTCGCGGCTGACGATCCAGCCGACGCGCTCGCGCGCCATGTCGAGGTCGCCGGCCGCGAGCGGAGCCGCGATCGCCTCGGCATGCTGCGCGAGGCTGCGCGCGCCGAGCGCGAAGTAGAGCAGGCCGATGTCGACCAGCCAGTGCGCGGCGGGATGGCTCGCGCGCAGCAGCAGCGCCAGCGCGAGCCACGGCCCGATCGCCAGCAGCCACGCGAGCAGTCCGCCCGCACGGGTCGGCAGCAAGGGGCACACGCGCGCTTCCAGCCAGCCGGCCCAGCGGCCGAAACCGACCAGCGGATGCCAGCGGCGCGGCTCGCCGAGCAGGTGGTCGAGCGCGATGCCGGCGAGGAGTTTGACGAGCAGGGAAGTCATCGGGGCGTAGCTTATCGGCGATAATCCGCCGCTTTGAACGAGCCGGGATTCTACGCCATGCCGCAAGCAATCACCCTGATGGTGCAGGGGACGACCTCCGACGCAGGCAAGAGCACGCTGGTCGCCGGACTCGCGCGCCTGCTCGCGCGCCGCGGCGTGCGCGTCGCACCGTTCAAGCCGCAGAACATGGCGCTCAATTCGGCGGTGACGGCGGACGGCGGCGAGATCGGCCGCGCGCAGGCGCTGCAGGCGCTCGCGGCAGGACTGGAGCCGCACACCGACTTCAATCCCGTGCTGCTCAAGCCATCCACCGACATCGGCGCGCAGGTCGTCATCCACGGCAAGGTCGCCGCCAACCTGTCGGCGCGCGACTATCACGCCTACAAGCCGACCGCGATGAAGGCCGTGATGCAGTCGTGGGACCGCCTCACGAGCGCCTACGACTGCGTGCTCGTCGAAGGCGCCGGCAGCCCCGCGGAGATCAACCTGCGCGATCGCGACATCGCCAACATGGGCTTCGCCGAAGCCGCCGACGTGCCGGTGATCCTCGTCGCCGACATCGACCGCGGCGGCGTGTTCGCGCATCTGGTCGGCACGCTCGACCTGCTGTCGCCGTCGGAGCAGGCGCGCGTGAAGGGCTTCGTCATCAACCGCTTCCGCGGCGACATCGGCCTGCTGCAATCGGGGCTGGACTGGCTCGAGCAACGCACCGGACGGCCGGTGCTGGGCGTGCTGCCCTACCTGCACGGCCTGTTCCTCGACGCCGAGGACGCGCTCGGCGAGGCCAGTGTCGACAAGCGCGAGGCGCGCCTGCGCGTGGTCGCGCCGGTCTATCCGCGCATCTCCAACCACACCGACCTCGACGCGCTGCGCCTGCATCCCCAGATCGATTTCCGCTGGGTCGGGCCCGGACAGGCGATCCCGCCCGCCGACCTGATCGTGCTGCCCGGCTCCAAGAGCGTGCAGGCCGATCTCGCCTGGCTGCGCGCGCAGGGCTGGGAGCCGGCGATCAAGCGCCACCTGCGCTACGGCGGCAAGGTCGCAGGCATCTGCGGCGGCTTCCAGATGCTCGGCACGTGCCTTGCCGACCCACAGGGGCTGGAAGGGGCGGCGAGCACCGTCGCGGGGCTGGGGCTGCTCGACATGGAAACCGTCCTCGAAGCCGAAAAGCAGCTCGAGAACCGCCGCGGCGCGCTGTGCCTGCCGGGCGGTGCCGCGGTCGCCGGTTACGAGATCCACATGGGCGTGAGCCGCGGCGCGGCCCTCGACCGACCGGCATTGCGTTTCGACGACGGCCGCGCCGACGGGGCGCTTTCGACCGACGGGCAGATCCTCGGCTCCTACCTGCACGGGCTGTTCGACGCGCCCGACGCGCTGACCGCGCTGCTCGCGTGGGCCGGAGCGGGCGAGGTCGAAACGGTCGACCTCGCGGCGCGGCGCGAAGCGGATCTCGACCGGCTGGCGGACAGCGTCGCGCAGAACCTGGATCTCTCTCCGGTATTGCCGGCCGCGTGGCTCGGTTGAACGCCTGAGATCGCGCTTCGCTTCCCCCTCCCTACAAAACTCGAGCACCTTCGACCACGGAAAGGAAATGCGAGGCACGGAATCGTAGGGCGGGAGCAGCGCAGCGAATCCCGCCTCCTTCCGTGCAAAATATTATTTTGCATAACCCAACACCGCTGGTCGATCAAATGAATCTCGCCGCAGGGGAGCGGCGAGATAGAGGGGTGGATTGGCGGGATGCGCTGCGCTCCTCCCGCCCTACGCCAGATTGCACGGCATTTGAGCCTGATAACAGCATCTACGAATCCGTGCTTCCACAAACTCAGGCGGCAATCAATTACAACCGTTCGCCCTGAACTTGGCGAAGGGCGCTGCCAGGGCTTCGACAGGCTCGGCCCGAACGGTATTTGCTTGCCTGCGGGTCAGCTACCCGTGAACACCGGCTTGCGCTTCGCGAAAAACGCGTCCAGCCCCTCACGGTAGTCGTCCGTCGCGAGAAAGTCGAACGCGGCGCGCTTTTCTTCCGCGCTCAGGGCGCCGCCGCGCATCAACCGGTGCACCCACTGCTTGTGCCAGCGCGCAACCAGCGGCGCTCCGGCGACGATGCGCGCGGCGCTCGCACGGGCCTCGTCCAGCACCTTCTCGTCGTCGGTCACGCGGGTCAGCAATCCCTTCTGCAGCGCCTCGCGTGCGTCGAGGATGCGCCCTTCGAGCAGGATCTCCAGCAACACCGCCGGGCCGACCAGATCCAGCAGGCCCGCCATCTCGCCCGGATACATCGAGAAGCCCAGGCGGTTGATCGGGGCGCCGAAGCGCGCCGACTCGCCGGCGATGCGCAAGTCGCAGCAGCCGGCGATCTCCAGCCCGCCGCCGACGCAGGCGCCCTGTATCGCGGCCACGGTCGGAATCGCACACGCGCGGATCGCGTCCAGCGCCGCCGCGACCAGCGTGTCGTGGTAGTGCAGCGCGTCGTCGACGGTCGCGCGCACGGTCAGGAATTCCTCGATGTCGCCGCCCGCCGCGAACGCCTTGTCGCCCGCACCGCGCAGGATCACGCAGCGCAGTGCGGGCGTCGTGGCGATGCGCTCGAATGCTTCGCGCAGCGCAACCCACATTGCGGAGTCGATCGCGTTCAGCTTGTCGGGGTTGGAGAGGGTCAGCGTGGCGATGTCGCCATCGGTGGAAAAGAGGATTTCGCCGCTCATGGCCGGGGTCTGTCCGTCGCTTTGAGAATGGTAGAAAAATTCAATTTATCAAGTAATTAAAAAAACTCCATACGTCGTGGTATGGAGTCTTATAGATGATATATCATCCGCCCGTCGTCACCGGTGCGACAGACATCGGGGCGGCAAAAGGTGGAGTGTGGAGGGGCAGCGTGACACCGTTGCTTTTCTTGGAGGGAGAGGGAATGTCTGTATCAATGTATGCGCACATCAGGCGCAATCCGCGTTTCGCGGAACTCGTGGCGAAGCGGACCCGCTTTGCCACGATCCTGTCGATCGTCGTGCTGACGATCTTCTACGGCTTCGTGATGCTCGTCGCGTTTGCGCCCGATCTCATCGCGCAGCGTCTGTCCGAAGGCAGCAACCTGACCTTCGGCGTCGCCGTCGGCCTGTTCCAGTTCGTGTTCTTCTGGGTGCTGACGCTGATCTACGTGCGTCGCGCCAACGGCGAGTTCGACGACATCAACAACGAAATCGTGCGCGCAGCATGGAAGGAGGAAAAATAATGAGAGCCTCCGTTATCTCGCGCCTCGCCGCCGGCCTGTTCTCGTTGTCCGCGGCCGCTTCGGCCGTTGCCGGCGATGCCATCGCCCAGACGGAAAAGCAGGGCCTCAACCTGCACGCGATCGGCATGTTCTTCCTGTTCGTGGTGCTGACCCTGGTCATCACCTACTGGGCCGCCTCGCGCACCAAGTCGACCGCCGACTTCTACACCGCCGGCGGCGGCATCACCGGCTGGCAGAACGGCCTCGCGATCGCCGGTGACTACATGTCCGCGGCGACCCTGCTGGGTCTCACCGCGATGATGTACACGCAGGGCGTCGACGCGTACATCTACATGATCGCGTTCTTCGTCGGCTGGCCCATTATCCTGTTCCTGATGGCCGAACGCCTGCGCAACCTCGGCAAGTTCACGTTCGCCGACATCACCGCCTACCGCCTCGACCAGGGCAAGGTGCGCACGATGGCCGCCGTCAGCTCGCTGACCGTGGTGTGCTTCTACCTCGTCGCCCAGATGGTCGGCGCCGGCCAGCTCATCAAGCTGCTGTTCGGCCTCGACTACAACATCGCCCTGTTCGTGGTCGGCGCACTGATGATGGTGTACGTCACCTTCGGCGGCATGGTCGCGACGACCTGGGTGCAGATCATCAAGGCCGGCATGCTGCTGATCGGCGGCACGACCGTGATGCTGCTCGCGTTCAGCCAGTTCGGCTTCAGCTTCGACGAGCTGACCACCCGTGCGATGGAAGTGCACAAGCTCGGCGGCAAGCTGCTCGCCCCGGGCAGCCTGCTTGCCGATCCGGTCACCGCGATCTCGCTGGGCCTCGGCCTGATGTTCGGCACCGCCGGCCTGCCGCACATCCTGATGCGCTTCTTCACCGTCACCGACGCCAAGGAAGCCCGCAAGTCCGTGCTCTACGCCTCGGGCATCGTCGCGTACTTCTTCAACGTTATCGCCATCATGGGCCTGTGCGCGATCCTGATCGTCGGCACCAACCCCGAGTTCTTCGAGGCGGGCCAGCTCGGCGGCAAGGTCATCGGCGGCGGCAACATGATCGCGATGCATCTCGCCAAGGCCGTCGGCGGCAACCTGCTGCTGGGCTTCCTGTCGGCCGTGGCCTTCGCGACCATCCTCGCGGTGGTCGCGGGCCTCGCGCTGGCCGGCGCGTCGGCGATCTCGCACGACATCTACGCCCGCGTCATCATGAAGGGCAAGGCGTCGGAGACCACCGAACTGAAGGTGTCCAAGATCGCCACCATCGGCCTCGGCATCGTCGCCGTCCTGCTGGGCATGGCCTTCGAGAAGATGAACATCGCGTTCATGGTCGCGCTCGCCTTCGGCGTTGCAGCTTCCGCCAACTTCCCGGTGCTGATCCTGTCGATGTACTGGAAGGGGCTGACCACGCGCGGCGCACTGTGGGGCGGCTACTCCGGCCTGTTCAGCGCCGTGACCTTCGTCGTGCTGTCGAAGTCGGTGTGGGTGGACGTGCTGCACAATGCAGCCGCGATCTTCCCCTACACCCAGCCGGCGCTGTTCTCGATGCCGATCGCCTTCATCCTCGCGATCGTCGTGTCGAAGATGGACAGCAGCGTTGCCGCACAGAAGGAAATCGAAGCCTTCGAAGACCAGTACGTGCGCGCGCAGACCGGCGTCGGCGCAGCGACGGCTTCGTCGCACTAAGCATCAGCAGGAAGTCCGCGACACGTCATGTGTCGCAGCTTGATACGCAAACCCCCGCGAGGCCCACGCCCCGCGGGGGTTTGTTCTTTTTGAGGTGTTACCGTGAATCCTTCGACGACGCCGACATGTCGGCGTCGTGCGCAAGGTTCTCGCGCGTGGACAGAAGCCGCGTTTGGATTTAGGATGCTTTGCCACAATTGTAGTAAGGATTCCGCCATGCCTACCACCACCTCGATCCGAATCGACCAAACGCTATACAACCAAGCCAAGGCTGATGCCGCTGCCGAGCATCGCACCATTGCCGGCCAGATCGAGTTTTGGGCAAAGGTGGGCCGAGCTGCACTCGACAACCCCGACTTGCCGGTAAGTTTTGTGGCCGAGTCTCTTGCATCGATGGCCGAGGCACGCGAAGACGCCACCTCCTTCGTGCCGCGGAGTCGTGCACAGTGAGCGCCTACGGCGTCCAGCAGACCCGCCGATTTGCCCGGCAGTACAAAAAGCTTCACGACAACGTTGTCGTCGATGTCGACAGCGCAGTCGCCTCCATCGCAGAAAACCCCGCCATCGGCGAGCGCAAGAAAGGAGATTTGGCGGAGTTGCTGGT
Organism: Aromatoleum tolulyticum; assembly: GCF_900156155.1. GTDB lineage: Bacteria > Pseudomonadota > Gammaproteobacteria > Burkholderiales > Rhodocyclaceae > Aromatoleum > Aromatoleum tolulyticum. The sequence goes on along the minus strand of NZ_FTMD01000001.1, from coordinate 13,165 downwards.
CGTCAAGTTTCGAAGCCAGGGGCAACTCTATCTGCTCGGGTACACGGTTGCCGAGCAAGTCAGGTTGATCTATCTGGAATCGGTTGGACCGCATGAGAACATTTACCGGGATCTGAAACGAAGCTGAGCCCGGCTGCGGCAGGCTCAGCCCGAACGGTATTTGCCTGCCGGATTAGTAAGCCCTTCTTTGGGGCATGTGCGCACTAACGGTCCTGGGGGCTCAGGCTCAATCGGCTCCGCCGCGCGCCGCGGCGATTTTCGGTGCCTGCGTGCGGGCGACCCGCGTGCACAGGCCCAGCACCGCGCACGCGTCGCTCGTCGTCAGATCCCGGCCGAGCACCAGTCGAACGTCCGCCCTCAGATCGACGTTTGCCGCAGCCATAACGGTGGGGCGGAACGGCAGTAGCGAGGCGAAGGCCTCGGCCGAAGCGCGATAGCCATCGCGGTACTGGATCACCGATGCGGCCTGGTTGTACGGCGCCTGATTCGTTAGCCGCGGACGTGCGAAACCCTGTTGGCCCAGCAGCCCAGCGAGCCGTCGGGCAAGCCCTTCGCCGCCATGACCGTTCGAGATTTCGTAGCGTGCAGCGGGGGCCGGCGCGGCAAGGGCCGCGGCAGGGGGGGGCATCACCGCGGGCGTTTCGACGGCGCGGGGAGCCGCAGCGACGACCGGGGCAGGCGGAGCGGTTGCTGCGATGATCGCGACCGCCTCGGCGACCGCGGCTTCGCGCGGAACAGGGCCGTTGTGCAATTCGAAGACGTTTTCGGCCACCTTCACGAGCGTGGCGCGCGGCGTCGTGCTCACCATGAGCGGGGCAGCCGCTTTCACCATTGTCGGCGCCACCGTCGCGAAACCCAGTGCGGCCGTGCTTGCCTCGACGCTGGTGGTGAGCGGTTTCGCGGGTGCGACGGTCTCCGGCGCGGGCGGAGGCGTCGGTACCAGCGCCGCGATCGGGGTCACGGTCGGGGACGGATCGGCGGTCACCGTGCCGATCGTGATTGCGGGCACGGTCGGCGACGTTTGCGGAGCCGAAGCGGCGCCAAGCGCCGGTGCCGCGGGAGTGCTCGGCTGGGCCGTGTGTGCTGCAGTAATTGCCGGGGCAGACGGCGCCGCCTGCAAGCTTGCTGCGGCCTGCGCGGGCGCAGGCGTTGCAGCCGGCCAGCGGCCGCTTGCGCGGGCGTCGGCAAACTCGGCCTGATCGAGCGCCCCCTGGCGCCGGTAGGCGGTCGCCAGATTGCTCCACGCGCGGCGGTTGCTGCCGTCCAGTTCGACCGCCCGACGCAGCGACGTCGCGGCTGCATCGTCGCGACCCGCGAGCAACAAGGCGTAGCCGAGGTTGTTGTGCAGGTGGCTTGTCGACGGCGAGATGCTCACGGCACGCTCAAGCGCCTGCAGGCCTTCGTCGGTCCGGCCGAGCTGCATCTGCAAGGCCCCGAGCGCGTTCCACGCTGCGGCATGGCTCGGATCGGCGGCAAGCGCCTTGCGGTAGGCGTCGATCGCCTGAGTACTTGCGCCCTGGGCTTCCTTGACCCGGCCAAGCGCGAAATAGCCGTCAGCACTGGCGCCGCCGTGCCGTACCGTCTGCACCGGCGAAATCTTCCAGGCTTTTTCGGGCATGGTCGGTGTGGTACTGCACGCGCCGAGTACGAGCGCGGCGATCACCGGCTTCAAAGTGAATGCACACTTGTTCATCGCCGTTCTCCCTGAAGGGTGTCGGCCACTGTCAATTCCCGCCAGCCATCGTCGGCAGCAGGATGCGGTAGACCTGGATCATCGCCGGCCCAAGCAGCACGAGCATCAGCGAGGGGAAGATGCAGAAGATCAGCGGGAACAGCAGCTTCAGCGCGATCTTCGCCGCGGCCTCCTCGGCGCGCTGGCGGCGGCGCGTGCGCAGCATGTCGGAATGAACCCGCAGGGATGCCGCGATGCTGGTGCCGAAGCGCTCGGCCTGGATAATCATCGCGACGAATCCTTCGACTTCTTCGACGCCGGTGCGCATCGCCAGGTTGCGCAGGGCGCGCGCGCGTTCGAGACCCGCCCGCAATTCGAGCGTGACGAGGTGCAGTTCTTCGGCGAGCGCTTCGCTCTTGTGCTGCATTTCATCGGCGACGCGCACCAGGGCCGCCTCGATGCCAAGGCCGGCTTCGACGCAGACCGTCATGAGGTCGAGAGCATCCGGGAAGGTCTCGAAGATTTCGCGCTGGCGCAAGAAGATCAGGCGGTTCAACACGATGTTCGGCATGTAGTAACCGATCGTCGCCGCGAGAAGCACGGTGAGGAGCATTCCCTGAAACTGAAGCTCCGGCGTCGAGATCAGGACCGCGAAATACGCGACAAGCGGGAGACCCAGGGCAAGCAGCGTCTTGATGCCGAAGAAGGCGATCGGGGCGGAAGGGTTGCGGATGCCGGCGTGCAGGAAGCGCGCTCGCAGCGTCGAGGCTTCGCCCCCGTCCTCGGGCGTTGACAGCTTGGCGAACGGGCCGGTGAGCTTCACGGTGCGCTCGATCCACGCGTCGGCGGCTGGCGCGGTGACTGTCTTGCCGCCTCCGCCGAGTGCCTCCAGACGCTCGGCGGTCGCCGAGCGCGTGAATAGGTTCATCACGAAAAATGCGCCGGCCGTGACTGCAACGAACAGCAGTCCGAGAAACGCGATCTGCGTATATTCCATGTCTGCGTTCTCCTCTGTGCCGCCGGGCTAGACGTGGATGCGGATGATCTTGCGCATCCACAGGACGCCAAACACCATCATCACCAGCGCGCCGTAGATGAAGTTGATGCCGGCGGGGTCCTCCCACAGCACCTTCATGAAACCGGGATTGACGATATTGATCATTGCCGCCGTCGCGAAGGGCAGGCTGCCGAGGATCCACGCGGAAAGACGCCCCTCGGCCGACAGCGTGCGGATCTCGCCGTACAGCTTGAGCCGCGCACGGATGATCGAGCTGATGTTGTCGAGCAGTTCTGCGAGGTTGCCGCCCGAGTCGCGCTGGATCAGTACCGCGATCACGAAGTACGAGAGGTCGGTGCTGTCGGTGCGCGAGGCAAGGTTCAGCAGCGCGGTCTGCTGCGGTACGCCGTAGTTCATCTCGTCGAACAGGATGCGGAACTCACCCCCGATCGGGTCCTTCATCTCCTCGGCTACCATCTTGATCGCGGTCGGGAAGGCGTGACCGGCACGCAGCGCACGGCCCATCAGATCGAGTGCCTCGGGCAGCTGGCGCTCGAACTGCTGCATGTGCCGGGTACGCGCACGGATCACGTACAGCGTCGGCAGCATCGCCAGGATCGCAGCGCCGAATATTCCCAGGACCACCGGTCGGTTCAGCAGCAAGGGGAGTGCAAAACCCACCGCCCCGAGCGCCACCGTCCAACCGAGAAACTGGGCAAGCGTCAGATCGAGTCGCGACTGCACAATGAGGCGGTTCACCCCGCCCAGGCGAGGGATTGCGGCGAGCAGTCGGTCACCGGCCGCGGAACCCGAGGCACTGTCATCCTTGAACAGGGTGGCGGTTTTTGCCCCCTGGACCCCGGTCGCGACCTCCTCCAGTCGGCGATTGAGCCGCTTCACCTCGGGGCTGTGGGTGGAACTCCACCAAAGGTAGGCGCCTTCCAGAAACAGCACCACCGCGATGAAGGTGGCGAGCGCAAACAGCAGCGTCAGAACGTCCATGTCAGCCTCACTCGAAGCGTCGGCCCGGATTGAACATGTCTTCCGGGAGGCGGATGCCGAAGGAGCGCAGACGATCCGCAAAATGCGGGCGCACGCCGGTCGCGGTGAAATGGCCCTGCACCACACCCGTGTCGGAAATACCGGTCTGGCGGAAGGTGAAGATCTCCTGCATCGTGATCACGTCGCCTTCCATACCGGTGATCTCCTGGATGCTCATGAGCTTGCGCTTGCCGTCGGTCAGGCGGCTCGACTGCACGATGACACCGATCGCCCCGGCGATCTGCGCGCGTGCGACCTTGGGTGGCAGGTTCGCCCCAGCCATCCCGATCATGTTCTCCATGCGTCCCAGCGCGTCGCGTGGCGTGTTCGCATGCACCGTGGTCATCGAACCCTCATGGCCGGTGTTCATCGCCTGCAGCACGTCGAAGGCCTCCGCCCCGCGGGTCTCGCCGAGGATGATTCGATCCGGGCGCATGCGCAGCGCATTGCGCACGAGGGCGCGCTGCGTGACCTCACCCTTGCCCTCGATGTTGGGCGGGCGGGTTTCCAAGCGCACGACGTGGGGCTGCTGCAGCTGCAATTCGGCGGCGTCCTCGATCGTGACGATGCGTTCGTCGGTGGGGATGTTGCTCGACAGGATGTTCAGCAGCGTCGTCTTGCCGCTGCCGGTGCCGCCGGAGATCAGGATGTTCACCTTGGAGCGGACGAGCCCTGCAAGCAGCTCGGCCATCGGCGGAGTCAGCGTCTTGTAGTCGATCAGCTTTTCCATCGTCAGCGGAATCGCCGCAAAGCGGCGGATCGACACGACCGGGCCGTCCAGTGCCAGCGGCGGAATGATCGCGTTCACGCGCGAGCCGTCCGGCAGCCGGGCATCGACCATCGGGCTCGATTCATCGACCCGCCGGCCGACGCGCGAGACGATCTTGTCGATGATCTTCATCAGGTGTGCGTCGTCGCTGAACGTGATGTCCGTCATCTCGATCTTGCCGTGGCGTTCCACGTAGATCTGCTGCGAACCGTTGATCAGGATGTCCGACACCGTCGGGTCCGCGAGCAGGGGTTCGATCGGGCCGAGGCCCAGCATCTCGTACTGGATGTCGCGCACGAGATCGCGTCGCTCGTTCGTATTGACGACGACGTTCTCTTCGGCGAGCAGGCGCTCCACCATCAGGCGCAATTCTTCGCGCAGCCGCTCGGGCGCGAGGTTTTCCATCGCCTCCAGGTCGATGCGTGACAGCAGCAACTGATGGATGCGCATCTTCAAGCTTTGATAAGCCTTGCTGGCACCGGCGTCGGGCGCGACCTGCGGGCGCAGGGCGCTGTCCGCCGAGACTGATTCGAGGCGCTGGCGCAGACTCATTTCATGTTCCCCTCAGAAAACGGCGGTCGTGCACCTCAATGGGTGGCAAACAGGCGCGACAGCCAGCCCTTGCCGTTTTTTTCCTGAATGGTGTCGAGCGATGCGGCGATCTCGCGCAGCGCCTTCGTCACCGGACTGTTCTTTGCCAGCCGTGCGATCGGCTCGCCCTGATTCACCGAAGCGGCGACCTCCTCGTAACAGTTCGGCACCGCCTTGAAGACTTTCGCATTCACCGTTCGCTCCAGATCCTGCAAGCTGATCTCGGCGCTCTTCTGATGGCGATTGACGATCAGCCCGACCTTGGACATGGGGTACCCGAGCGAGATCAGTACTGCGACGAGCCGCTTTGCCTCGCGGATGAACGGCAAGGTGAGTTGCACCACCGGGAAGATCATGTCTGCCATGTCGAAGGGTTGCAGGCTCACGGAGTCGAGTGACCGTCCGACATCGACGATGACGAAGTCGTAGTTCGCGCGCGCCACCTTCAGGATCGCTTCGACGTGCTCGGCCTTGACGTCCGTCGCATGCGCCGGATCCTCCGGTGCCGCGAGCAGATGGAAGTTGGGCGCGACCTCGATCATTGCCGAGCCGAGGAACGCGGCGTCCAGTCGATGGATCTGCTGGCAGACCAATGCGAGATTGCTTGCCGGCTTCTGGTCGGTGACGTACATCGCGGCATCGCCGAACTGCAGGTTCAGATCGATCAACGCGACCCGCTTGCCGTGCGCCGTTGCCAGCACCCACGCGAGGTTGGTTGCGAGGAAAGTTGCCCCGCTGCCGCCCTTGCACGAGGTCATTGCGAGGATCTTGCCGTCGGCGGCGGGGCCGGCGGCGACCCCGCGTTTGTGCGTGATGCGGGCCAGCGCCGCCTGGAGTGCTTCGGCCGAGGGGCCGGTCGGCAGGACTTCGCGGACGCCGGCACGGAAGGCCTGCAGCAGAAATTCCGAAGACGTATCCGAGGTGATGATGATGGGATCCACCTGCGGGTATCGGAGCGTCAATTGCTCGAGTGCAGCCAAGCCGCTCGGCTTGAAGGCATCGAGCACGACGATGTCGGGTACCGTGCCGTTGATCGCTCCGATCGGATCGCTCGACGTCGCATGGCCGACGGCAACGTCCATCGTCCTGCCTGCCTGAACCAGCGTCGTGCGCAGGTGCTCGGCGTTCTCGTGGCTGTCGGAAAGGATCTTGATTTTCATCTTAGGGCCTCTGTTGCTCGTGCCGATTTGCTACTGACAGACCGGATTCGCAACATCGTCGACCGAGCTTGCCAAACTCTCGGCGGGAAGTGTTGTTGCAAATGCGGGAAGGCTCAGGCTAAGGGGAACATAGGGAATAAACGTGGCTATCGGAATAGGTTGAATGCTGACGGTCACGTCGGCGCAACTTCCAGCGCCACAGCCCGAAGGTAAATACGCGATTTCAATTTTATCGGTTGGCACTAGCGGAAAAAGGCTGCTCATCCTTGCTCGGATTGCGGTATCACCAACGTCGCACACCACTGCAATGCGCGCGCCCAAGCGCGTGGCTTCGGCAGCGGTATTCCAGTAGAAGAGCATACGCCCCATCTCCATCACGCCGATCAGGAGGCTGAAGAACACTCCGGCGACCAATGCAAATTCGACGGCGGCCGCACCTGTTTGCTGGCGCATGCACCTGCTTCCGTAGGAGAAAGGTCGCTTCATTACATCACCTGTCTCATCGTGACGCTGATTCCGCCGAACGTTATGTTCGGTGCGACAAGTGGCACCAGCGAAGTGAACTGATATCCGGTAATGGCAACCGTAACCAGATTGATTGCGCCGCTACCCGTTGGTTGGTTAAGGTGCGTGCTCGGGTTCGATACTTGGTCGTAAACTTGGATGTGCGCGAACGTCAGTCCCGGCGCAAGAGCACTACCGGTGCAGGCACGATTACCGTGCACTGCAAGGCATCTCGCGGTGTCCCCCCCTTCACCCGGACCTTGCTGCGAAAGGTAACGCGTGGCGTCACGAACCGATTTTGCAAGTGTGTTGTACTGGTAGATTGCACGGCCGAACTCGGTGATGCCAAACGCCATGAGGATGAGTGGAATCATTACGAAGGCGAGTTCGACTGCTGCTACCCCTTGTTGTTTGCGCCCAAAAATCATGATGAATTCCTCACTGAACCAGTGCAGGAACAAGGGGGCCGATACTGCCGGGGCCGCCGACCGCCCCTGATGTTGCGCAAGGACTGGACGACTCGCTAGCGTTGCCGCGATATTCGAGCCACACCTGCTCACCTGCTGCCGGTCCATTGTCGTTCGTCATGGGGTGGAGCATCAGGACGCAGGCATATCCAAGGATTGGGACCGTTTGGGGTGTGGATGTCTTCCAACTCTCGCAGTCTACGAGAGGGACTACTACTGTTCGGCGGTCTCCACCAAACTGTTTATGCTTTGATTGATCGATAGGTTGATATCCATTCAATGCAGGGCCTTGGTACGGCGAATTGTTTGCTCTTGCGTCCCTGTAGTTCGATAGCGTGCCTTCAGCCTCTCCCGCGTATGCATCAAATTTATCGTGCCAATATGTGCTTTCGGGAAGTTCCGTATCGCGATAAGTCATGCCCGTCCAGTCGGGAGGGGCTGAAGCTGGGGTGTCACTGCCCTTGTAGAGGCCGAAACGGGTGTTCCAAGCCTTGCCCAAGGAAGCGATATTCCCCTGCTGACCAACCAAATTGGTCGGGCTGGGTGGTTCAAGGGAGCATTGACCAGCGCCCCGAAGAAGGTTCGCGAGTTCATTTGCACCGCCACCGTCCTCCGGAGTGAAGTCGATCCAGTCGAAACTTCCTGTTGCGGATTCTGTGAGCTTGCTCGTCACCCACTGTCCCACGATAAATCCACTAAACGGGGACGACAGAGGAGCCGAGGGTGGTTTGCAAAGACCGATCGGAATGGCACAGTTCGTTTGCGCCCGACGCAAGGTAGAAACCGCATATGCGGAGACATCGTGCGCACCGATTCCAAGTACCTGCATGAACCACGGCGCGATGCCCTCGGCGCGGGCGGTACACATGACGAAACGCGAATTGGGGGAGGCGCTACTACTTGGGAGGTATGCCGCGTTTGGTGCCAATGCTGTATGAAAGAGCACGTCGCTAGGTGCAATGATCACGGGGCTCGCCTGAAAATCGCGCGTGTTGCGGGCAGCTACTGCAGTGCCCGCTGCGACGGCATTGTTCAAATACGAGTTGTCGCACACCCCGGCAGATGGATCACAGGTCAGTTCCCGAGCGGCTGCGAGCGCGCAGGCATCCGCTGCGTTTTGCAGTTCGGTCTTATTCACGTAGAGGTGACCGAGATCGAGTGCAAGTCCTACAAAACCGACCAGAGCCACCAGCGACAGCGCAGTGATGATCGCGACGGCTCCGCGCTGTTTGCAGCGGAGATTCCTTCGGAAAGCCATTGTCGTCATCCTCGTCTGCGGTCAAGCGAGCTTATTTTCCGGACTGGCCACCGACGCCGATCGAGAACGACGTCGTTTGAGGTTCCGGCTGCACAAAGCTCTTTTGATATTCACCCATCGTGCCTTGCGCTGCCTGGCCGTCGATACCCTTGACCGGGTCGGTATTGCGCGATGCGTCGGGGTCGATCACCTGCTGGGCGGCAATGACCCTGACCGGGTCGCCAAAGCGGGCGTCCCAAAGGGGGGTGGTGGAGCAACCCGCGAGCGTGGCGGCGATGACTCCCGCGAGGATGAGTTTGGCTTGTTGGGTCATGACCGTGTCCTCACTTGGGTTCAAAGCCGCCCGCTGCCGGGTTCGACTGCGATTGTGCAGACTCAGCCGACGAAGGATTTGCTAGCCCCTGCGGCGGCGTTCCCTCCATGCGGCCGAGCAAGTGCAGATCCGAGCGGCTGGGTTCGATAAAGTCGTCGGTCGGCAGCCGGTAATCGGCCGGCAGCGGCTTGACCAGGCGCGGCGTGATCACGAAGACGAGTTCCGAGCGGTCCGTCTGGAAGTCGCTGCTTCGGAACAGGGCGCCCAGAACCGGAATTTCGCCTAGGAAGGGGAAGGCGTTGATATTCGTGGTCACGTTGTTCTTGATCAGGCCGCCGATGGCGAAGCTTTGGCCGTCGTGGAGTTGCACTGTCGTGGCGGCGCGCCGCGTGGTGAATGAGGGGAGGATCGCCAAACCATTAACTCCGGGGGCGCTAATGCCGATGCCGTCGCGATTGAGTTCCGATACCTCGGGTGCAACCTTCAGGTTGATGCGCCCGCCTGCAAGCACCGTGGGCGTGAATTTCAATGCGATACCGAATTCCTTTTCCTCGAGGGTGATCGTCTGCGTTCCGTTGCTATTCGATTGGGCCACCGGGATGAAGATCTTGCCGCCGGAGAGGAAGCTGCCTTCCTGTCCGCTGATCGCCATGACGTTCGGTTCGGCCAGGATCTTCACGAGTCCGTCGTCTTTTTGGGCGTCGAGCGTGACCCGGCCGTCCTTGCCGCGCCGAATGATGTCGATCAATCCGTTTCCACCGGTCAGGAAATCCGACACGACGCTGTACACGACGCCGTCTGTCTTGGCGCTGTGGCTCAAGCGGACGCCGATCTTTTCGGCCAGCGTCTTGGAAATCTCGGCGACTTTGACCTCGAGCATCACCTGCTGTGGTGCGCCGACCTGAAGCATATTCACCACGCGCTCGTTGCGGCCCTTCTGTCCTCCTCCGTCGCGCACGTAGGCTGATGCGATCTCCACCGCACGGTCTACCCTGGTTGCGTCGGTGACGGTGCCGCTCAGCACCAGTGAGTCGTAGGCGGAACTGACCTTGATGCCGGCTTCATCGGGCAGCAGCGTCGCAAGCGCCCCCTGCACCGAGGTCACGTCCATTGCGACCGTGACGTCGAGCGCCGTGCAGCCGCCGGCGCGATCCACCAGCACGACGTTCGTCGAGCCGACGGTCTTGCCAAGCAGGTAGATCTCGTTCGGACTAAGCAGCAGCACGTCGACCTGGGCGACGCCAGGTCGGCCGTCGCTCTGCGACTGTTGCTGCGCCCCCTTGTCGTCCTTTCCGGCGTCCGTGCTGGGGCGCGCCGCCTGTGCGTTTTCCGGGTTGCCGAGCAGGATGCGCGTCACCGGCGTCTGCGGGCGAATGACCGAGGACTTGCCGACGGGGATGGTTACCATCGGGGCAATTTCGACGCGTCCACAGGGCGAACCTCCCCCTTTTGCGACGCCGACGGACTTCATTGCCGGCGGGGTGCCGGTGACGGCCGCCTGCGCCATGCCTGAGAGCGCCAGGGCGACGACCGCGGTAGCGGCATAGCCCGCCAGGGTGCGGCGGAAAATGTTCTTGTTGTTGGTCATGATGTCCTCATGCGTCCATGCGGGTTTGGATTGGGCTAGAAGCACTCGTTGACCTTATTCACGCCGCGGATGACCTCGACGCACACGCTCGCGCGGGGCTCGGGGGCAGGGCGCGGCTTTGCGGCTACGCGGCGCGGCGCGGCAGCCTTGGCCGGGGCCGGTGCGGGCGCAGCTTCGACCGCGGTGCGCAGGAGCATCGCCTTCGTGATGCCGGCCGTTTCGGTCGGGTTGGAGTCGATCTGATTGCGCAGCACCAGCGACAGGTTGCCCACGCTGCGTGCCAGGTCCAGGCGCTCGGCCTGTTCGGGCGTCACTTCGAGCGTGACGGCGTTGACGACCTTGGGCTTCGTCTCGTCGCGATTGGCTTCCTGCGCGACGGCCAGCACGAGGATGCGTTCGAGGACGATCTTCGAGATCATCTTGTCCTCGCTGTTGCGATCCGCTCCGGCAGCTTCCGTGTTGACCATGATGTCGACAAAGTTGCCGGGCAGCGCGAAGCCTGCGACGCCGACCACGTCATTCACGCGAACCGTGATCGCTCGCTTGCCATCCGGCACGACGGCGGACAGCCCCCCTTTGGTGCCGACCGGCGCAAGGCGCGATTCGAGGATCGGCTCGCCAGGCAGGATGCCGGAGATCGCCACACGGCCGTCGAGGGCGGCGAGATCGTTGAAGGCGCCCGTCGGCACGCTGCCGGATGGCCACTCGACGAGCCGGACGGCCTCGGGTGTGACCCGGCCGCCGAGTTGGAGCTCCACCGCGGCAACGGCGATACGGTTGCCATCACCGCCTGCCTTCGTCTGCAGCCATTTCGTTCCCAAAACCACGGCGGCAAGACCGGCGAGCATCGCCACGAAGAGAAAGACGAGACCTTTGGTCTTCATGTGAATCCCCTTGTTTCCGGACCGTCGGCAGTGGTGCCCAGGCCCTGCAAATGCCCGACTCAGCAGGCGCTTCGGTGCGGTGTCGAAGTCGCGAGTACGCTCCCCCGACGCCTCCCCTCAAAACGCGCCCCTAGCGGGACGCAAAGTAGTTGTGCCAAGCCCAGTGCAGCACTTCCGGCGTCAGTCTTGCGGGTTCGCCGCGGTAGCGGGCGAGGTCGGCAATCTGGTTGATGATGTCGCGCGGATAGCAGGCCAGCAGTGGCTGGCCATGAACCTTGTGATACTCGTTCAGCAGCTTCTGGAAGGCTGTTTCATCAAAGGGTACGCCGCGCTCCTCGCAGACACGCGTGAATATGTTCCTGTACTCATCCTCATTCATCGGGCCGATGTGAATTTTGTAACCCAGGCGGCGCAGGAAGGCGGGGTCTGCAACCTCCGAAGGCATCAGGTTGGTAGAGAAGACGAGCACCACGTCGAAGGGCAACGTGAATTTCGTGCCGCTGTGCAGCGCGAGGTAGTCGTGGTGCCGGTCCATCGGCACGATCCAGCGGTTCATCAGCTGTTCGGGTTTCACGAGCTGGCGCCCCAGATCGTCCACGACGAAGAGGCCGTTGTTGGCCTTGACGTGCGGTGGCGCCTGGTAGAAACCGGTACTGGCGTCGTAGTCGAGATCCAGCATGCGCATCGTCAGTTCGCCGCCGGTGATCGCGACAGGACGGCGACAGCGCACCCAGCGCAGGTCAGGGCGCATCAGGTTGTCGAGCACGGCAGGACGATGATCGTCCTCGACTGGCGTGTGGATCAGCGGATCGAAGACCTGGATGATCTCGCCGTCCACGAGAATCGCGTGCGGCACCGCAATGTTGCCTTCGAGCAGCAGCGCCAGGCGCTCGGCGAGATAGGTCTTGCCGGCGCCGGCTGGGCCATAGAGAAACATCGCGCGGCCCGAACCCATCGCGGCGCCGAGCTGGTCGCGCACCTCGGGGTTGATGATCAGGCCTCGGAACGCCTCGTTCACGTCCTCGCGCGTGACGTGCATCTTCGTCACCGACTGCCGCTCGACCTGGGCGACGTAGGCGGCGAGGCTGACGGGGGCCACACCGGCATATTTGCAGCGCCCGAGGTATTCGGTGGCGCGGGCGCGGCCTGCGTCGGTCAGTTCATAGAGGATGTCGCCGTCGGTCTCGCCGCGGCGCATCACCTCGCAGATGCGTTCCGCGCGCATGAAGGCGAGCAGGCTTTCGAGCACGTTGGCGGGTAGCTGCAACTGCTGCGCAATCTCGGTCAGGCGCATCTGACCGCGCACGAACAGCAGTTTCGCCGCCAGTTCGACGAGGAAGAGCGTCGGCAGGCCGGTTTCCTCGAGCGTGCGGGGGGCACGCGGGAAGCCGGCCGGTTCGTCGAAGGGGATGACGCGGGCGCTGGACGGTGCGTTCATTGGCGTGCTCCGTGAAGATGAATCAACTCAACGCCCAGCCCCCGTTGCGGACCAGAATGAGCTGCAGCAGGGTGCCCGCCGCGATTGCGATGGCATAGGGCATGCGCCCGGCCGTCTGCTGCAGCGGTTCGAATCTAGCAGGGTGATGCAAAAACGCGCGACACGGTGTCAACCGGGGGGGCACGGATTGATTTTCATGACGACTTCCTCGCCGGAATTGGATTTTCAATTCGGCTCGAATTGCCCAAGCGGCCACCGGCGTGTGCCGTGGAGGCCCTTTTTGCTCCGCAGTTCACGCCTTCACCCCCGAATCACTCAATTTCGCGATTCTAAGCAGGTTGTACGCCGCGCCAGAGATGAAGGCCGCCATCTGGGTCTTCGCCTGCCCGATGAATCGACTCTTGCGCATTCCACCGACCGTTTTAAGCCAGCCGAAGATTTCCTCGACCCGTTTGCGCTTGCGTTGGCTGATTCGATAGCCCT
>NZ_FTMD01000022.1 GCF_900156155.1 Aromatoleum tolulyticum | reverse complement strand
GCGTACTTGAAGCCCTCGCCCAGCTCGCCGAGGATGTTCGCGGCGGGCACGCGCACGTTGTCCAGGCGCACGACGCCGTGGCCGCCGGGGAAGCAGCTGTCGAGGGTGTCCATCGCACGCTCGACGACGAAGCCGGGCACGTCGGTGTCCGACAGGAACATCGTCGCGCGCCCGTCTTCGAGTTTGGCCATGATGATCGCGAACGCGGCGCCGTCGGCACCGGTCGTGAACCACTTGCGCCCGTTGATGACGTAGTCGTCACCGTCGCGCACCGCGGTGGTCTGCAGCATCGAGGGGTCGGAGCCGGCACCCGGCGTAGGCTCGGTCATGCAGAAGCACGACCGGATCTCGCCGGCGGCGAGCGGGCGCAGCCAGCGTTCCTTGTGTTCGGGACGCGCAACCACTTCCATGAGGTGCATGTTGCCCTCGTCGGGTGCCGCGATGTTGAGCGCCACCGGCCCGAGCAGCGAGTACCCGGCCTCCTCGAAGAACACCGCCTTCGCACGGTGATCGAGCCCCAGCCCGCCGAATTCCTTCGACACGTGCGCGGACAGCAGCTCCGCCGAACGCCCTTTGGCGATCAGTTCCGCGCGCAGCTCCTCGCTCGGCCCGTGCGCGGTCCGGCGCGGGTCGCGCTCGTAGGGGATGATTTCCTCCGCGATGAAGCGGCGCACCTTCTGCTGCAGTGCCGACAGTTCTTCCGACAGATCGAAGTTCATGCTTGGCTGACTCCCGCGAGATGGTTCGCCGATCTCAGGCGTAGTTGAAGAAGCCGCGGCCGCTCTTGCGCCCGAGGAAGCCGGCATCGACCATTTCCTTGAGCAGCGGCGCGGGCCGGTATTTCGGGTCGTTGAAGCCGGCGTGGAACATCTCCATCACCGACAGCATCGTGTCGAGGCCGATGAGGTCGGCGAGCGCCAGCGGGCCGATCGGCTGGTTGCAGCCGAGCTTCATGCCGGCGTCGATCTCCTCGGCGGACGCGAGTCCTTCCTGCAGCGCGAAGACCGCCTCGTTGATCATCGGGCACAGGATGCGGTTCACCGCGAAGCCCGGGCTGTTCTTCGCGACGATAGCGGTCTTGCCGATCGCGGCAACGAAGCCCCGCGCGGCTTCCACGCTCGCGGGCGAGGTGCGCAGTCCCGGCACCAGCTCGACCAGCGCCATCAGCGGCACCGGGTTGAAGAAGTGCATGCCGACGAAACGCTCGGGGCGTTTGGTCGCGGCCGCGAGGCGCGTCACCGACAGCGACGAGGTGTTGGTGGCAATCAGCGCATCCGGGCCGACGACCGCGTCGACCTCGGCGAGGATCCTCAGCTTCAGTGCCTCGTTCTCGGTCGCCGCCTCGATCACGAGGTCGACCCGCGCGAGGTCCGCGTAATCGGTCGTGCCGCGGATGCGGTCGAGGTATTCGTCCTTCTGCGCGGCCGTCAGCTGCCCTTTCTTGATCAGGCGGTCGAGGCTGCCGGAGATCGTCGCGATCCCCTTTCCCACCGCATCGGCCGAGATATCGACCATGACGACGGACAACCCCGCCGCCGCGCACACCTGGGCAATGCCGTTGCCCATCGTTCCCGCCCCGAGGACGCCTACCGTGCTGATACCCATGCTTCGCTCCCGCTCTGAATGCTGAAAATGTCCCGGCCGTGTCTTACAGCCGCTCGAAGATCGCCGCGATGCCCTGTCCGCCGCCGATGCACATCGTCACCAGCGCGTAGCGCCCGCCGGTACGGTGCAGTTCGTAGATGGCCTTGGTCGTGATGATTGCGCCGGTCGCGCCGACCGGATGGCCGAGCGAGATGCCCGAACCATTCGGGTTGACCTTGCGCGGATCCAGCCCCAGTTCGCGCGTCACGGCGCAGGCCTGGGCCGCGAAGGCCTCGTTCGACTCGATGACGTCGAGGTCCTCGACCTTGAGGCCGGTGCGTTCGAGCACCAGGCGCGTCGCCGGCACGGGGCCGATGCCCATGTACAGAGGTTCGACACCGGCGTGGGCGTAGCCCACCAGGCGCGCGAGCGGCTTCAGGCCGAGCGCCGCCGCACGGCCCGCTTCCGCGAGCACCACCGCGGCCGCGCCGTCGTTGAGGCCGGAGGCGTTGCCCGCCGTGACCGTGCCGCCCTCCTTGCGGAAGGCCGGCTTCATCGCGGCGAGCGAATCGAGCGTGGCGCCGGAGCGCACGTGCTCGTCGGTGTCGAAGCGCGCGATGCCGTTCTTCGTCTTCACTTCGACGGGAACGATCTGGTCCCTGAAATAACCCTCGACGAGCGCGACCGAGGCCCGGCGCTGGCTTTCCAGCGCGAGCGCGTCCTGCATCTCGCGCGTGATGCCATAGCGTTCGGCGACGTTCTCGGCGGTGATACCCATGTGCACCGATTTCCACGGGTCGTGCAGGATGCCGTTCATGTAATCGACGAGACGCGCATCGAACATGCGCGCGCCCCAGCGCAGGTTCGGCACGGTGTAGGGACCGCGCGACATCGATTCCGCGCCGGCGCCGATCGCGAGGTCGCAGTCGCCGAGGCGGATCGCCTGCGCCGCCGAGACGATGGCCTGCAGGCCGGAGCCGCACAGGCGATTGACGTTGAACGCCGGGACAGTTTCGGGGATGCCCGAATCGATCGCGGCGACGCGGCTCAGGTAGGCGTCGCGCGGCTCGGTCGGAATGACGTTGCCCATCACGACATGCCCGATCGCGTCCGGCGCCGCGCCGGAACGCTGCAGGGCGGCCTTCACCGCGACCGTGGCGAGTTCGGTGAGCGGAATGTCCTTCAGGGTTCCGCCATACGTTCCGATGGGAGTCCGTGCAGCTCCCAGCACGACAACTTCACGCTGCGACATCGCTTTCAACGCCTCTTAAAGGTTATCCGTGGATTCCATGTGCCATTTGGGCACCCGCTCGGCCTTCAGTCTCGACCGATCGGTCGGGCGAATACTAAAACATCGACACGCGGACGACAAGCCGTTTGTCGAAATCCCGATCAACCCGATTACCGTCCTCTCGCCCGCGCGCGCGAACTGCCGACCCGCGCTCATTGCACCGATCGGATCGAGCCTCGAAAAAAAGAAAGCCGTCCGGCGGACTCGCGTCACCGGACGGCAAAGCTTCGACGCGAGTTGCTGGAGAGAGGAGACGCAATCGTCGAAGTGAGACACCACCAAAAAGAGCAGAGGAGCAGTCGCGCACCACCGGCAACCGGCCGGGCTTACTTGACACCCGACCGGTCGGTCGATACGCTTGAGTCGAATGTTAAGTGAGTCGATCCCGGATGACAAGCCCCCATCGATACAATCGGATGGCGATGCGGCAGGGTCATCCATTCCCAGGAGAACCCGATGCAAGAACTGGCCGGACGCGTTGCGGTGATCACAGGTGCTGCCAGCGGCATTGGCGCGGCGATGGCATGGCGCTTCGCCCGTGCAGGCATGAAGGTCGTCGCCGCAGACGTCGATGAGGCGGCGCTTGCGGCGGTCTGCAATGAACTCGTCGAAGCGGGCCACACCGCGATCGGCGTACGTACCGACGTCGCCCGCGCGGCAGACGTGGACGCCCTTGCCGAGCGGGCGTACGCGGCCTTTGGTGCCGTCCATCTGCTGTGCAACAATGCCGGCGTCGTCCCGTCCGGGCGCTACCGGGCGGTGTGGGAATTCCCCCTCGAAGACTGGCGCTGGTCGCTCGACGTGAATCTCTACGGCGTGATCCACGGCCTGCGCAGCTTCATCCCCCGCATGCTGGACGCCGGCGACGAGGGCCACGTGCTGACGACGGCCTCGGTCGCCGGGCTGATCAGCGGCTCCGGCTCTCCGGTCTATAGCGCGGCCAAGCACGCCGCGGTGCGGGTGACGGAGGCCTTGTACGCTTCGCTGCGCGAACGCAATGCGCCGATCGGCGTGAGCCTGCTGTGCCCGGGACTCGTGAACACGCGCATCTACGAGTCCGAGCGCAATCGCCCGGATGGCCTGCGCCCGGCAGACGGCCCGGCGCCTGAGACCGAGGAACTGCAGGCGATCGCGGCGAGCCTGTATGCGGGCGCGATGTCGCCTGAAGCGGTCGCCGAGATCGCCTGTCAGGCCGTGCTCGACGACCGCCTCTACGTGATCACCACCGACAGTTTCGACGACGCGATCCGCGAGCGCATGGGGGCCATCCTCGAACGCCGCAATCCGCAGTTCGCGACCCTGCTCGCGCTGAGCCGGCGCGACGTCGGCGAGCGGGAGTCAGCCCAATGACCGGACGCCTCGCACGCAAGGTCGCGCTGGTCACCGGCGCGGCGTCCGGCATCGGACTCGCGACCGCACGGCGTTTCGCGGCGGAAGGCGCCGAACTTGCGCTCGCCGACCGCAACGCGAACGGCCTCGCCTCGATCGAGGCGGAACTGCGGGCCGGCGGGGGCAAGCCGCTCGCGATCACGATGGACGTCACGCAGGAAGCCGACTGGAGTCGCGCGATCGACGCCGTCACGGCGCACTTCGGGCGCCTCGAGATCCTCGTCAACAACGCCGGCTTCGGGCGCTTCCGCTCGATCGCCGACACCACCCTCGCCGAATGGCGCGCGACGCTCGCGGTGAACCTCGACAGCGTGTTTCTCGGCACCCGCCAAGCGCTGCCGCTGCTCGCGCGTTCGGGCCGCGGGGCGATCGTCAACATGTCGTCGATCCGCGGGCTCGTCGCCGGGCCGAACGCGGGCGCGTACAGCGCGGCCAAGGCCGGTGTGCGCCTGTTCACGAAGGTCACCGCGCTCGAATGCGCGGCGGCCGGCAACGGCGTGCGGGCGAACTCGGTGCATCCCGGTCACGTCGAGACGCCGCTGACCGCGACCGCCTATGCAAACCCGGCGGTCGCACGCGAGTTCCTCGCCGAAACGCCGCTCGCGCGCTTCGCGCGGCCCGAGGAAGTCGCCGATCTCGTCGTGTACCTCGCGAGCGACGAATCGAGCTACGTCACCGGTTCCGAATTCACCATCGACGGAGGTCTGACCGCGCGTTAGGCCGCCCGGCTCCCTCCCCTCCTCTTCCTCCATTCACGACAAGGGAACCGAACATGCCCCATCCCGTACTGGCCAGTCCGGACCTGATCCGGTTCGAAGGCGACACGCCCCATCTCGTCGGCAGCCGCTGCGACGAATGCGGCGAGGTGTATTTCCCCGCCACCGACAGCTGCACGCGCTGCACCGCGACGCGCATGAGTCCGCACGACGTCGGCCATCGCGGCACGCTGTGGTCGTGGACGATCCAGGGCTTCCTGCCCAAGGCGCCCTACAACAGCGGCGAAACGCCCGAGACCTTCCGGCCCTACGGCGTCGGCTATGTCGAGATGGAGAGCGGCATCAAGGTCGAGTCGCGCCTGACCGTCGCCGACGAAGCGCTACTGCAGATCGGCATGCCGCTCGAACTGACGCTGATCCCCTATCGCACGACCGGCGAAGGCGACGAGAGCGAGGTGTTCACCTTCGCCTTCCGCCCGTCCGCATCCGCCTGAAAAGGAATTCACCCATGGCTCAAGACGTCGCCATCATCGGCATCGGCCTGCACCCCTTCGGTCGCCACGACACGCTCACAGGCCGCGCCCAGGGCGCGATCGCGCTGCGCGCCGCGCTCAAGGATGCCGGCATCGGCTGGGAGTCGGTCGGCATCGCCTACGGTGGCAGCCACGACGCCGGCAACGCCGACGCGCTGTGCAACGACCTCGGCCTCACCGGCCTGCCCTTCATCAACGTCGCCAACGGCTGCGCCACCGGCGGCAGCGCGCTGGCGAGCGCGGTCGCGGCGATCCGCTCGGGCAGCGCCGAGTTCGCGGTCGCGGTCGGCTTCGACAAGCATCCGCGCGGCGCCTTCAACCCGCATCCGCGCGATTGGGGCCTGCCCGACTGGTACGGCGAGACCGGCCTGATGCTGACCACCCAGTTCTTCGCGCTGAAGACGCGGCGCTACATGCACGAGCACGGCATCACGGAGGACGCGCTGGTGCGCGTTGCGCAGCGCGCCTTCCGCAACGGTGCGCTGAACCCGCAGGCGTGGCGGCGGCGCGAGATGAGCTATGCGGAGATCGCCGAATCGATGCCGGTGAATCTGCCGCTGCGCCAGTACATGTTCTGCAATCCGGCCGAAGGCGGCGCGGCGCTCGTGCTGTGCCCGGCGGAAGTCGCCAAGCGCTACCACCCCAAGCCGATCATCGTGAAAGCGGCCATCGTGCGCACGCGCCACCACGGCTCCTTCGAGGTCTTCAGTCCCGCGCTGGCCGCGCAGCAGGCGCCCGCCCCGACGGTCACCGCCTCGCGCGCGGCGTTCGAACAGGCGGGTGTCGGCCCGCGCGACATCGACGTGCTGCAGCTGCAGGACACCGACTCCGGCAGCGAGATCATCCACATGGCGGAAAACGGCTTCTGCGAGCACGGCGAACAGGAGCGGCTGCTGCGCGACGGCGAAACCGAGATCGGCGGGCGGTTGCCGATCAACACCGACGGCGGCTGCCTCGCCAACGGCGAACCGATCGGCGCTTCGGGCCTGCGCCAGGTGATCGAGATCTGCACGCAGCTGCGCCAGGAAGCGGGCGCGCGGCAGGTGCCCGGCATTCCGCGGCTCGGCTACACCCACGTCTATGGTGCGCCGGGGGTCAGTGGCGTGACGATCCTGCAGCGGTAGGCGCGCGATGCCGTGGCGCAGGCAGATGGCGGACGTCCCCTTCGAGGGGATCTACCGCCGCCAGATCGACCTCGATGCCCCCGACGCACAGACCGTCGTCGGGTGGCTCGAGGACGAGTCGCACCACTTCGGGCTCACGCTCGTGCATGACGGCGCGCACATCCGCGAAGTGCGCATGGCTTCGCCGCGCTACCCGTGGACGACCTGCGCCGACGCCGGGCAGCCGCTGCAGGCGCTGGTCGGCAAGCCGCTCGTCGCGCGGGCGTCGCAGGTCGGCACGCTGGTCGATATGCGTCTGCAATGCACGCACCTCTTCGACCTCGCGAGCCTGATGGTCGCGCACGCGCACGCCGGCCGGGGCCGTCGGCGATACCACGGCACGATCGAACCGCTCGCGGCAGTCCGCCCCGACGCGCCCGACGGCTGGCTGCGCGCGACGCTACAGCGCGACGGCGGCATCGTGCTGCAGTGGGATCTCCACGACGACCGCATCATGGCGCCGGACGCGCACGCCGGACGCACGATCTACCGCGGCTTCCGCGAGTGGACCGAATCGCTCGACCCCGAGGAGGCCGAGCAGGCGCTCGTGCTGCGCCGCGTCGCCTTCGTGTCGAACGGGCGACGGATCACGATCGAACATCTCGGCTCGGCCGCCGAACTCGGCCAGGCGGCGGTGTGCCATTCCTTCCAGCCGGCGCAGCGCGAGCACGCGATCCCGATCGCGAACTCGCGCCGGCGCTATGACACCAACCCCTGGGACATGCTCGCGCAGGTGCGCCGTCAACCCTGAACCGAATCACGGAGATCGAACGCGATGCAGCACTACACGGATTTCACCGACAAGGTCGTGCTGGTGACGGGAGCCAGCCGCGGGCTGGGCCGTGCCATGGCACTCGGTTTCGCTGAGTGCGGCGCCCACATCGTCGCGACGAGCCGTTCGGCGGAGAGCTGCGCCGAGGTCGTCGCCGAAGTCGAGGGCCTCGGGCGCCGTGCGATCGCCATCGGCTGCCACGTCGGCAAATGGGATGAGTTGCCGCGGCTCGTCGAGGGCGCACTGGAGGCCTTCGGCCGCATCGACGTGCTCGTCAACAACGCGGGGATCGCGCCGGTCGCCGAATCGTCGGCCGCGGTGAGCGAAGAGCTCTTCGACAAGATCATGGCGGTGAATCTCAAGGGACCGTTCCGTCTCTCCGCGTTGGTTGCCGAGCACATGCGCGCGAACGGCGGCGGTGCCATCATCAACATCACCAGCACGGCGGCGATCCGGCCGGAGCCGGTGTATCCGGTGTATGCCGCGGCGAAGGGCGCGCTCAACATCGTCACCAGATCGCAGGCGATGGAGTTCGGCCCCACCGTTCGCGTCAACGCGATCATGGCCGGCCCGTTCTGGACCGACATCTCGCGCAGCTGGCGCGAGGACTACGACCGCAACGCGCCGTCGGCGGTGAAACGCATCGGCCGGCCGGAGGAGATCGTGTCGAGCGCTCTGTATCTCGCGAGCCCGCGGTCGAGCTACACGACCGGCGCGATCATCCAGCTGGACGGGGGGATCCTGTAGAGGGCACCCACAGGCGGCAGCGTGAAGCGCAGCCCGGCAGCAAGGCGGTCCCGCCGGGGCTACGGCAAAATCAGGCGGGTTGGCACCCGCTGCAGTGCGCCTCACGGTCGGCAAGGCGCCGTGCCACCGCGCCGGCGCAGGCGTTGCAGATCCCGGCCATCCTTCCGCCACCGAGGCTGGCGCGGACCGGTTCGGCCCGGCCCTGGTCCACGGACTGCCGCTTGCGTGATGCCGATTCGCCGGCCCAGGCTGCGCGCGCGCTGTCGAACCACAGGTCGCACACGCGGCGCGGGGGGTGTCCGGCGCGATTGAGCGAAACATGAACGGGAATCATGGGGCTACCTCAGCGACGCGTTGAGTGCGGCCAGTGCGCCGCTGCCGGGACACAGGTAGGCGTCGCCCAGCAGGTTGAGCGGTTTATCGACGGTGTTGAGATGCGCGTGCATGTCCTCGCCGCTGCTGTCGACATATAGCAGCCCGGTGACGATCTCGCCCAGCGCCTGACGCTCCTGCAGGTAGTTCATCGCGCCGATGCGGTCCGACGGATCGTAATCGACGCCCAACTTGCGCAGGTGCAGGAGCGAGCCGTCGTGCTGCACGACGCGGCGCAGGCTGCCCGGCGGGTAGGAGGCCTCGATCTGCGCCTTGGGCAGGATCACGTCGAGCCGGTTCACCGCCGCGTTGTGCTCGCGCACGTAGTCGTAGCTCTTGGTCGAGCCCGCATGGTTGTTGAAGGTCACGCACGGGCTGATGACGTCGATGAAGGCCGGGCCGCGGTGGTGCAAGGCGCCTTTGATGAGCGGCACGAGCTGTTCCTTGTCGCCCGAGAAGCTGCGCGCGACGTAGGTGGCGCCCAGTTGCAGCGCGAGCGCGGCGAGATCGATCGGGCTGTCGGCATTGACGACGCCCTTCTTGTTCTTCGAGCCCTTGTCCGCGGTCGCGGAGAACTGCCCCTTGGTGAGGCCGTACACGCCGTTGTTCTCGACGATGTAGGTCATGTTCACGCCGCGGCGCATCGCATGCGCAAACTGGCCGATGCCGATCGAGGCCGAGTCGCCGTCGCCCGATACGCCCAGGTACAGCAGGTTGCGGTTCGCCAGCGCCGCACCGGTGAGCACCGAAGGCATGCGCCCGTGCACCGAGTTGAAGCCGTGCGAGTTGCCGAGGAAGTAGTCCGGCGTCTTCGACGAGCAGCCGATGCCCGACAGCTTGGCGACTTTGTGCGGCTCGATGTCGAGATCGAAACAGGCCTGCACGATGGAGGCGCTGATCGAGTCGTGGCCGCAGCCGGCACACAGCGTCGAGATCGCGCCTTCGTAGTCGCGGCGGGTGTAGCCGAGGGCGTTGCGCGGGGTGTCTGCGCGCAGCAGTTTCGGTTTGGCGAGGTACGTCATGGGGCCACCTTGCGCAGCGGGTTGGCGTGGGGTTCGAGGGTGCTGACCTTGAGTGCGACGAGTTCGTCGGCGATGCGTCCGGCGATGAAGCGCGCCGTGATCGGGGTGCCGTCGTAGTGCAGCACGCGCACGAGCTTCTTCGGCGTGATTTCGCCCTCGTTGATGAGCATCGTGCGCAGTTGTGCGCTTTCGTTCTGCTCGACGACGAAGACATGGTCGTGAGCGGCGATGAAGTCCATGACTTCGTCGCTGAACGGGAAGGCGCGTACGCGCAGGGTGTCGACGTGGATGCCGTCGTCCTCGAGCAGCGCGATCGCCTCGGCCATCGCCGGGTTGGTCGAGCCGTAGCAGATGGCACCGATGCGGGTCGGCGCCGACGCTTTCGTCAGCACCGGGGCGGGCACCAGCGTCTTCGCGGTATCGAACTTCCGCCGCAGGCGCTCCATGTTGTACACATAGTCGGTGCCGGCCTCGCTGTACTTGGCGTACGGGTTGCGCGTCGTGCCGCGCGTGAAGTACGCCCCCTTGGTCGGATGGGTACCCGGAATCGTGCGGTACGGAATGCCGTCACCGTCGACGTCGAGGTAGCGGCCGAACTCCTTGCCGGCCTCGAGATCCGCGTGGGTCAGCACTTTGCCGCGGTCGTAGCGGCGGCTGTCGTCCCAATCGAAGGGCCGGCAGAGACGCTCGTTCATGCCGATGTCGAGATCCAGCATGACGAACACAGGCGTCTGAAGGCGCTCGGCGAGGTCGAAGGCCTGGGCGCCGAGGGTGAAGCACTCGTAGGGATCTTCGGGGAAGAGCAGGACGTGACGCGTGTCGCCGTGCGAGGCGTAGGCGCAGGCGAGCAGATCGGACTGCTGCGTGCGCGTGGGCATGCCGGTCGAGGGGCCGCCGCGCTGCACGTCGTAGATGACCGCCGGGATTTCGGCGAAATACGCGAGGCCGAGGAATTCCTGCATCAGCGAGATGCCCGGCCCGGAGGTCGCGGTGAAGGCGCGCGCCCCGTTCCAGCCGGCGCCGATGACCATGCCGATGGCCGCGAGTTCGTCCTCGGCCTGGGCAATGGCATAGCGGGCCTGGCCGCTGTCCGGATCGGTGCGGAACTTGCGGCAGTAGCTGCCGAATGCCTCGACGACCGACGTGGATGGGGTGATCGGATACCAGCCGGCCACGGTCGCGCCGCCATACACGGCACCGAGGCCGCAGGCGCTGTTGCCATCGATGAAGATGCGGTCGCCGACCGCGTCGGCACGTTCGACGCGCAGCCCCAGCGGGCAGGAGAAATGCTTGCGCGCGTAGTCGTGGCCGAGCCGCAGCGCCCGCACGTTGGCGTCGATGAGCTTGTCCTTGCCGCGGTACTGCTCGGCGACAAGCCGTTCTGTGTCGGCGAGGTCGATGTCGAGCAGCGCCACCAGCGCGCCGACGTACATGATGTTGCGCACGAGCTGGCGCTGGCGCACGTCGGTGTAGTCGCGGTTGCACATCTCGGTGAGCGGGATGCCGATCACGGTGATGTCGTCGCGGAATTTCGAGCGCGGCAGCATCTTCGTCGAGTCGTACACGAGATACCCGCCGGGGGCGAGTTCGGCGACGTCGCGGTCCCAGGTCTGCGGGTTCATTGCCACCATCATGTCGCAGCCGCCGCGCCGGGCGAGCCAGCCTTCGCCGGAGACGCGCATTTCGTACCACGTCGGCATCCCCTGGATGTTCGACGGGAAGATGTTGCGCGGCGACACCGTTACGCCCATGCGCATGATCGCGCGGGCGAACAGTTCGTTGGCGGAGGCCGATCCGGAGCCGTTGATGTTGGCGAACTTGATGACGAAGTCGTTGGTGCTGCGAATTGCCTGTCTGGTGTTCATGCTGGGGTGACCTCCGCTCCGGCGTGGGCGACGTGCAGGGCGAATTTCTGCATGTCCCACGCGCCGGTGGGACAGCGTTCGGAACACATGCCGCAATGCACGCAGACGTTTTCGTCCTTGACCATGATTCGCCCGGTCTTGAGACCGTCGGCGACGTACAGGGACTGTTCGATGTTGGTGGCGGGCGCCTTCAGCCGCTGACGCAGCTCGGCTTCCTCGCCGTCGGCGGTGAAGGTGATGCACTCGCTCGGGCAGATGTCGACACAGGCGTCGCACTCGATGCAGGCGCGCGGCGTGAACACCGTGGCGACGTCGCAGTTGAGGCAGCGGGCGGCCTCCTTGCACGCCAGCTCGACGTCGAAGCCGAGTTCGAGCTCGAGGCGCACGTCGCCCAGCGTCGCCGGCAGGTCGCGCACGGGCATCTTGCGCCGGCGCTCCTCGGACACGTCGTTGGCGTAGCTCCACTCGTGGATGCCCATCTTCTGGCTGACGAGGTTGGTGAGCGGCGCCGGGCGTGTCGCCACCTCCTGCCCGTGGCAGAAACGGTCGATCGAGATCGCCGCCTCGTGTCCCTGGGCGACCGCGGTGATGATGTTCTTCGGCCCGAACGCGGCGTCGCCGCCGAAGAACACGTTCGGCCGCGTGGACTGCAGGGTCTTCGCGTCCAGCACCGGCATGTCCCAGCGATCGAACTCGACACCGATGTCGCGCTCGATCCAGGGGAAGCTGTTCTCCTGGCCGATGGCGACGAGCACGTCGTCGCACGGCATGAGCACGGCTGGCTCCCCGGTCGGGACGAGGTTGCGCCGCCCCTTGGCGTCGTATTCCGCGCGCACCTTGTCGAAGCGCACGCCGGTGAGGCGGCCGCCGTCATGCACGAACTCGAGCGGAACGAGGAAGTTGTGGATCGGAATGCCTTCGTGGATGGCTTCTTCCTTTTCCCACGGCGAGGCTTTCATTTCGTCGAAGCCGCTGCGCACGACGACCTGCACGTCCTCGCCGCCGAGACGCCGCGCGGAGCGGCAGCAGTCCATCGCGGTGTTGCCGCCGCCGAGCACGAGCACGCGCCGGCCGATGCGCGTGGCATGGCCGAAGGCGACGTTCGCGAGCCAGTCGATGCCGAGGTGGATGTTGGCCGCCGCTTCCTGGCGGCCCGGCAGGTCGGCGTCGCGGCCGCGCGGCGCACCGGTGCCGACGAAGATCGCGTCCCAATTCCCCGCCAGCATCTCGCGCAGGCTGCCGACCCAGTGATTGAGTCGAACCTCGACGCCGAGTCCCTCGATATAGCCGCACTCCTCGTCGATGACGCTGTCGGGCAGGCGGAATTTGGGGATCTGGCTGCGCATCATGCCGCCGGCGGACGTGCCGCTGTCGAACACGGTGACCTGATAGCCGAGCACCGCCAGGTCGCGCGCGACCGTCATCGATGCCGGGCCCGCGCCGATGCAGGCGATGCGCCGGCCGTTCTTCTGCTGCGGGGGTTGCGGCAGGCGGTCGGTGATGTCGCCCTTGAGGTCGGCGGCCACGCGTTTGAGGCGGCAGATCGCAACCGGTTGCTCCTCGACCCGGCCGCGTCGGCAGGCCGGTTCGCACGGACGGTCGCACACCCGGCCGAGGATGCCGGGGAACACGTTCGAGCGCCAGTTGACGGCGTAGGCGTCGGCGTAACGGCCGGCCGCGATGAGCCGGATGTATTCCGGAACGGGCGTATGCGCGGGACACGCCCACTGGCAGTCGACCACCTTGTGCAGGTAATCGGGCGCGCCGAGGTCTGTCGGTTTCAAGGGAAATAAACCTCACAAAAAAACGCCTGACCTTTCCAGTCTCCTCCGGTCCGGCCCAGCTTTTTAAAACATACTCGTTTGTTTTATTTTGGAGCGGACCGGGGCCGCTGTCAACCGGTCCCGGCCCTCCCCTGCCGGTCAGTTCTCCGTTTCGGGCTCCGGCCAGTCATTGATGTAGCGCTTGAGCAGCCGGTTCTCGAAACTGCATTCGCTGTAGGCGGCCTTGGCGACATCCTGCAGCGAGATCACGCCCAGCAGGTGCTCGTCCCCGATCACAGGCAGATGGCTGATGTGGTTTTCGGTCATCACCCGCCGCACGCAGTCGATCGAATCGTCGGGACCGCCGACGATGAGGTTGTCGTTCATGATCTCGCCGACCGGCTGGCCGAGCGCGACCGCACCCCGCGCGCTCAACGCCACGAGCACCTCGCGCAGCGTCATCAGGCCATGCAGCCGGTCGCCCTGCAGCACGACCAGCGATCCGACATCGTGCTGCGTCATGAGCCTGAGGGCGTCCTGCAGGATGGTATCCGGGGGAACGCTGTGGATTTGCGCACCGCCCGTTCTGTTGCCCTTGATCTGGAGTATGTCGCGTAGCAGCATGGTTTCCCCCGTAGCGGTTTATGCGGGCAGCGGATAAAAGCGCTCGCCGCGTTCAGCCCGCGCCACCAGCCACGGCGAGGGCTCGAAACGGGCACCCCAGCGGGCCGCGAGACGCCTGCATTCGTCGACAAAGGGCCGGATGCCGACGGTGTCGATGAATGACAGCGTGCCCCCGGTCCAGGTCGGATAACCGACCCCGAGCACCGAGCCGAGGTCGGCGTCCGCCGCCTCGGTGACGATGCCCTGTTCGTAGCAGCGGGCGGCCTCGAGCGCCTGAACATAGAGCAGGCGCTTCTTCAGGTCCTCGACGTCAGGCTGGTCCGCGCCTGCGGGGAAGGCGGCGGCGATGCCCGGCCACAGGTGCTTCTTCGCGCCGGCGGGATACTCGTACAGCCCGCCGCCCTGGCGCCGGCCCAGCCGCTTGTGATCCTCGACGAGCGCACGCAGCACCTCGCGCCCGGCGGGATGGGTGAATTGGACGGGAAGACCGTCGGCCTGTGCCTGCAGGATGACCTTCCAGCGCAGCTCCTGCGTCGTTTCGTCGAGCACCGCGAGCGGCCCGATCGGCATGCCGGCGTTACGCGCGGCATTTTCGATCAGCGCCGGCTCGACGCCGTCGGCAAGCATCTGCAGGCCCTCGTCGACGTAGGTGCAGAAGACGCGCGTCGTGTAGAAGGCCGGACCGTCGTTGACGACGATGGGTGTCTTGCGCAGCTGGCCGACGAGATCGAGCGCGCGGGCGAGCGCGGTGTCGCTGGTCTGTTTGCCGACGATGACCTCGACCAGCGGCATCTTGTCGACCGGCGAAAAGAAATGCATGCCGATGAAGTTGGCCGGGCGCGAGGACTTTTCGGCCAGCGTGCCGATCATCAGGGTCGAGGTGTTGCTGGCGAAAATCGCGTCGGGGGCGATCACGGCCTCCGCCTTCGCCGTGACGCCGGCCTTGATCGCGCGGTCCTCGAACACCGCCTCGATGACGAGGTCGCAGCCGTCGAGCGCTTCGTAGCGCGTCACCGGATGAATGCGTGCGAGCAGCGCATCCATCTTGTCGGCGGTGGTGCGGCCGCGTTCGAGGTCCTTCGCGAGGATGCGACGCGAGTAGTCCTTGCCGCGGTCGGCGTTTTCCTGCGTCGCATCGAGCAGGACCACGTCGATCCCCGCGGAGGCGGCACAATACGCGATCCCGCCGCCCATGGTGCCGGCGCCGAGGATGCCGAGGCGGCGCACGGCCGATTTCGGCACCGCCGCCGGACGACGCACGAGCTTGTTCGCCGCGGTGCGGTTGATGAAGGTGGTGCGCATGATGTTGCGCGCGACGGGGTCGACGAGCAGGCGGCCGAAGTATTTCGCCTCGACGGCGAGGCCGCGGTCGATGGGCAGTTGGGTGCCTTCGAACACCGCCGAGAGGATCGCCTTCGGCGCGGGGTAGTTGTCGAGGTAGCGACCACGCACGCCGGCGGTGCCGAGCATGAAGCTCTGGCTCGCCTGCGGAGCGAGACAGCCCGCCCCTCCCGGCACACGGAAGCCCTTCTTGTCCCACGGCTGCACGGGATCGGGCGATTCGAGCAGCCAGCGGCGGGCCGTTGCGACGACGTCGGCGAGCGGCGCCAGCGCATGCACGATGCCCAGCTTCGCCGCGACGGCGGGTTTGACGTGATCGCCGCCGAGGATGAGCGGCAGCGCTTTTTCGATGCCGATCAGGCGCGACAGGCGTTGCGTGCCGCCGGCGCCGGGCAGCAGACCGATGGTGACTTCGGGCAGGCCGACGACCGCCTTCGGATCGTCGGCGAGCACGCGGTAATGGCAGGCGAGCGCGAGTTCCAGCCCGCCGCCGAGCGCCAGTCCGTTCATCGCCGCGGCAACCGGCTTGCCGCAGGTTTCGAGGCGGCGGAACAGTGAGGACAACTCCCACACGCACTCGACGCCGCGCTGCGGCGTCCAGCCGCGGTCATGCGCCTCGACCAGTTCCTTGAGGTCGCCGCCCGCGATGAAGCCGTTGCTCTTGCCGGAGCAGATGACCACGCCGCGTACATCGACGCGGGCGACGACTTCGTCGAGCATCAGGCCGAGGTCGGCAATCAGTTCGGTCGCCAGCACGTTCATCGGGCGGCCCGGCAGGTCGATGGTGACCAGCGCGATGCCGTCCGCGTCGACTTCCAGTTTCAGTGTATTCATCGTTCTTCCCGGAATGTGACAGGGCGCCTCAGACGCGCTCGATGATGGTGGCGGTGGCCATCCCCGCAGCCGCGCACAGGGTGATCAGCGCCGTGTTGAGGTTGCGCCGCTCGAGTTCGTCGAGCACGGTGCCGACCAGCATCGTGCCGGTCGCGCCGAGCGGATGGCCCATCGCGATGGCGCCGCCATTGACGTTCACGCACTCCGGTCCGACATCCATGTCGCGCATGAAACGCATCGCGACGGCAGCGAAGGCTTCGTTGATCTCCCACAGGTCGATGTCCTTGGGCGTCATGCCGCAGCGCGCGAGCAGGCGGTGCGCGAGCGGACCGGGGCCGGTCAGCATGATCGACGGTTCGCTGCCGGCCGACATCCAGCCGCGCACCCGTGCGCGCGGCCGCAGTCCGCTGTCGCGGCCGAACCCGGCACTGCCGACGAGCATCGCCGCGGCGCCGTCGACGATGCCGCTGGAGTTGCCGCCGGTATGCACGTGGTTGATGGTTTCGATGCGCGGATAGCGGCTGATCATCACCGCGTCGTATCCGGCGTCGCCGGTGGCGACGAAGGCGGGCTTGAGCTTCGCGAGGTCGGCCATCGAGCAGCCCGGCCTGACGTGTTCGTCGCGGGCGCAGATGACGTCGCCGATGACGTCGCGCACCGGCACCACGGAGCGGTCGAACCAGCCCTGCTCCCAGGCGTGGGCGGCGCGGCGCTGGCTTTCCACCGCGTAGGCGTCGAGCATGTCGCGCGTGTAGCCGTCCATCGTCGCGATCAGGTCCGCGCCGATGCCCTGCGGCACGTAGTGGGTGTTCCACGTGACATCGGGATCGGTGTAGCACGCGCCGCCGTCGGAGAACATCTGCACGCGCGACATCGACTCGACGCCGCCGGCGACCATTACCTCCGCCTGCCCCGCAATGACCTGCGCCGCCGCGGCATTGACCGCCTCGAGGCCGGAGCCGCAAAAGCGGTTGATCTGCTGCCCGGGCACGCCCTGATCGTAACCGGCGACGAGCGCCGCCATGCGCGGCAGGTTGGCCCCCTGGTCGCCGACCGGCGTGACGCAGCCGAGGATCACGTCCCCGACCAGCGCGGTGTCGAGCCGGCTGCGGTCGCGCAGGGCGGCGAGGGTTTGCGCAGCCAGCCGCGTCGGCGTGATTTCGTGCAGCGCGCCGTCCGGGCGGCCCTTGCCGCGGGGCGTGCGCACGTGGTCGTAGATGAATGCACTGGTCATTCCGCTTCCTTCGTGTTGTGGTGTCGCCCGCCGCTTACTTGCGGAATTCGGGCAGGACCTTCTTCGAGAACAATTCGAGCTGGACCGGCGGGACGGTGATCGAGTGCACGCCGAGTTCCTCGAAGCGCTTCAGCTCCGTGACGACCATATCGGGCGTGCCGCACAGCAGGCTGTTGACGAAGGCGAGATAGGCGGGATGGTCGAACGGCGGGTTGAACAGCGGCTCGCCCTTGTCGTCCATGAGGTAGCCATAGCAGCGGATGTGCTCGTTGTAATACACCTCGAGGAACCAGTCGCGCGCGTCGCGGGCCTCGGCCAGCGTGTCGCCGACGAAGACGTCGCGGAACAGCGCATAGCGCAGGTTGTCAGCGGGACGGCCCGCCTCGCGCGCGAGGCCGAGGTAGAGGTCGACGATTTCCTTCGTGCGGTCGTAGTCGGAGTTGGCCAGCCAGTAGTCGAACCCGCCCGCCGCCGCGCGCTGCGCGCCGACGCGCGAGGTGCCGCCGCAGAACCACATGTCGATGGGGCGCTGCAGGGGCGTCGGCGACAGCTGCTGGTCCTTGTACTCGTAGTGCTTGCCCTGGAAGCTGAAACGTTCCTGGCTCGTGGCGAGGCGGATGATTTCCATCTGCTCGGACAGGCGTGCCCCGCGGGTATTCTTGGCAGTACCGATGCCGTCGAATTCCATCGGACGGTAGCCCATGCCCAGACCGAGCGTGACCCGCCCGCCCGACAGGATGTCGACCGTCGCGGCGGCCTCGGCGGCACGGATCGGGTCGTACAGCGGCAGCAGCATCGCGCCGGTGATGAGACGGATCTTCGACGTCGCCGCGGCCGCGGCACCGAGCGCCTGCAGCGGGAAAGGCAGGAAGCGGTTGTATTCGAAGTGGTGTTCGGATGCGACGACACCGTCGAAACCGAGGCGCTCGGCCTCGACGGCTGTGGCGACGAGCGTGTCGTAGTTTTGCGGTACGGCACCGGGGAAGCCGCGCAGCACGAACTGGCCGGCGAATGAAGTCCAGAATTCCATGTCGTTTTCCTTGCGATCTTGTTCAGGCCTGCAGTTTGGTCTGGACCTCGTTCGCGAAACGCTCGAGGTCGTTCGGGGCGGCATCGCGGTAACGCCACACGAAGTGGCCGATGCGGGTCGCGGCCGCGGCGGCGCGGATGGCGCAGGCGATGTCGTGGGTGGAGCCGCCGAAGGTGTATGCATCGGTGGCACCGTCGATCGCGACGTTGCGCTCGAGGACGGCTTCGACCTCATAACTGTGCCGCCCGCAGCCGTCGGCGATGGCCCGGTAACGCGCGAGGCGCTCGATCGCCTCGGTCGTCGTCAGGTTGACGCCCGCATAGGGCGAGACGCCGTTGCGCGCCGCCCACTCGAGGGTTGCGTCGTCGTCGATCGCGACATACACGGGCAGGTGCGTGCTGACGGGCTTGGGCGTCAGCGCGAGAAAGTCGGCGGTCGAGCGTGCGGCGCCCCACTCCCACTGCGGCAGGTATTCGCCGGTCCACGCCGGGTAGCTCAGGCCGGCCGGCGCGTCGTCAGGCGTGTGCGACGGAAAGCGCACGTATTTGCCGCGGTAGCGCACCTCGTTGGTGGCCCATGCGCCGCGAATGAATTCGATGGTTTCGTGCACCATCAGCGGATCGATCTTCTGCCCGCTGGCCGGCGCGTAGGCGACACCGCCGCGGCCGTGCGAGAACAGGTCGAGCAGCGTGATCTCCTCGGCGAGACGCACCGGAAACTCGCCGACCACGCTTCGCGCCAAGGCGCGGCAGTGGATGTTTTTCGTGCGGCGCGCGGCAAAGGTCATGAACACGGCGGGCTGGGCGCATCCGGCCTGGCCGGTCTTGCCCTCCGCAACCCACGCGCTGTCAAAACCCAGCGCATCGCCGCGCTCGATCTCGCCGATGACCCGGTGCCACTGCGTCGCGGCCGGCTCATCACCGCCCAGATCCCAGCTCAAGCCTACCTTCATACGACCTCCAATTTGGTGATTTGACTGCCGACCGCGATAATACAAACCGACACGGTCGTTTTTTTTAGAAGATTAACACAAACATCCGGGCTGTAAAGTCCGTCGCGACAGGAAGCGCACTCTCACGCGAACAGGTCTTCGGCACGCGGCCGGATCAGCGAGGCCGAACCGCCCGTCGAGGGACGCAGCCGCGCGCCGCGCACATGGACGACCGGGATCGCCTCGGCCGCCTGCCCCATCACGAACGAGGCGGCCGCGGCGAGTTCGTCGGCAACCGCGACCTTGGTGATCTGCAGCGCCCTTCCGAAAAGGTCGGACTCGCCGATCATGTCGACCACGGGCTCGAAACCGGCCGTCCCGATCGCGAAGCCTGCGGTGCCGTCGCGCCACGGCCGGCCGGCGGAGTCGTTGATGATGATGCACAGCTCGGCACCGGTGGCCTCGCGCAGGCGTTCGCGCAGCTGCGCCGCGCTGCGGTCGGGATCGACCGGCAGCAGCAGCACGCGCTGGTGCTGCGGATCGCTGCGGATGTTGGACTGGTCGATCCCGGCGTTGGCATGGACATAACCGCGGCGGTGACGCACGATGACCGCCCCGCGCCGGTGCCGCATGACCTCGACCGATTCCTGCAGCATCAGTTCGACGATGCGCGGGTCCTTGTCCGCCTTCTCCGCGAGGGCCTGTGCCTCGGCCGACGGCACGATGTCGTCGAGGTAGGCGTAGCGGTTTTCCGCTTTCGACACCACCTTCTGCGCCAGCACCAGCAGATCGCCGTCGGCGGGTACGATCTGCGCGCGTGCAAGCGAATCGAGAATCATCGGCACCAGATCGTCGCCGGGTTCGACCAGCGGAAAACCGGGCAGTCCCGTCAGCTCCACGCGTGCCGTCATGATCTACGCTCCCGGTGCGGCGACGCCGGTGAGGCGGATGCCGGCATGGCACTGGTACTGCTTGTTGATGAAGATCAGCGCCGAGGTCAGCGCCTCGACCGCCGCCGCGTTGGCGATGCTGCCGGCGTGGAAGCCGCGCAGGCCGGCCGCCTCGACGAGGGCGATGACGGCCTCGCGCGCCTCCTTGCTGTCGCCGCACACCAGCACGTCGCAGTCGAAACTGTGTCCGTCCTTGAGATGTTCGGCGGCGACGTTCTGGAAGGCGCTGACCACGCGTACCGACTCGCCGAGCAGGTTCTGCGCGATCTGGCCGGCCGAACCTTCCGGCGGCAGTTGCACGCGTGCGACTTTCGGCGGAAGCAGCGGCACGGTGACGTCGATGAGGATCTTGCCGGAGAGACCGTCGCGGATCGATTCGAGCGTCGCACGGTGGTGGGCGAACGGCACCGTCAGCGCCACGATGTCGGCCTCGCGTGCGGCCGACACGTTGTCGGCAGCCTGTACGCTGACGGACTTGCAGCCGCGTTCGGCCATCACGGCGCGCAGGGCCGTGACCGCCTCGGCGGCCTTGTCGGCCGTGCGCGAGCCGATGATGACGTTGTAGCCGGCCTGCGCCCAGCGCCGCGCGAGGCCGGTGCCGAGGTCGCCGGTGCCGCCGATGATCGCGATGGTGGGGAGCTTGTCGGTCATGCAGGTTCTCCTGGAATGTCCCGCGCCGCGCGCGGGTTATGGGGTTGGTTGCGACGGGCCGGCCGCGTCATGCGCCGGCGTCGGCCCGCTCGGCGTCACGCACCAGCACCGGGCGCACGACCTTGCGTGGCGGGGAATTGACGATCTGCGCCAGCGGTGCCGCCGCGAACGAGGCCAACCGGCGCTCCTCGGGCACGCCGCCGTACTGCGTGCTGCGCTGGCGCGGTTCGCGACCGGCGCTGCGGATGAGGCGCTCCATCTCCGCCGGCGGCTTTTCCTGACCGTGTTGCGCCCCCGCGGCACGGGTGATCATCTCGTTCATCAGGGTGCCGCCGAGGTCGTTGGCGCCGGCCGCCAACGCAACGAGCGCGCCGGCATCGCCCATCTTCACCCACGAGGTCTGGATGTTGTCGATGAGGCCGTTGAGCACGAGGCGGGCGACGCTGTGCATCAGCACCGCCTCGCGGAAGGTCGGCCCCTTGCGTGCGCGCCCCTTCAGGTACATGGGCGCCTGTTCGCCGACGAAGGGCAGCGGCACGAACTCGGTAAAGCCGCCCGTCTGGCGCTGCAGTTCGCGCAGGCGGACGAGGTGGCGCGCCCAGTGCACGATGCGGTCGATATGGCCGAACATGATCGTCGAGGTCGTCCTGAGCCCGACACGGTGGGCGCTGCCGACCACTTCCAACCACTCGTCGGTGCGCAGCTTGTCGGGGCAGATCACCGCCCGCACCTCGTCGTCGAGAATTTCGGCCGCGGTACCGGGCAGGGTGTTGAGCCCGGCATCGCGCAGCCGGCGCAGGAAGGTCTCCACCGGCACACCGAGCGTGCGCGCGCCCTGCGACACTTCCAGCGGCGAGAAGGCATGGACGTGGATGTCCGGGGCCACGGCGCGGATCGTCGCGAGCAGGTCGAGGTACTTCTGCCCCGTGTATGCGGGGTGGATTCCGCCCTGCAGACACACCTCGGTGCCGCCGCGCTCCCACGCCTCGCGCACGCGCCGCGCCACTTCGTCGTGCTCGAGGTCGTAGGGGGTACCGGCGAGTTCGTCGCTGTGCTTGCCCTTGGAAAAGGCGCAGAACTGGCAGTTGAAGTAACAGATGTTGGTGTAGCTGATGTTGCGATTGACGACGTAGCTGACCGCCTCGCCGCAGCGGTGGCGGCGCAGCTGGTCGGCCGCCTGGCAGACGTAGGCGAACTCCGGGCCGCGCGCCTGGAACAGGCGCACGATCTCGGCCTCGTCGAGAGCGGCGCCGGCACTGGCGCGCGCGACGATGTCCATCACCTCGGGCGCCACGTCGCCTTCGGCGACGCGGGCCTGCGGCGCGGCCGCGGCCTCGGCGGGCAGCGCACCGCCCTTGCCCGGCAGCCAGTCGTCGAGGCGCGGATAGCCCTCGGCGTCGACCATCCGCAGCACGACCTTGTGCACCGTCGGCGCCAGCCACGTGGCGCCATCGACGACATACGACGGATACACCGTGAGGCGCTCGTGCAGGTACTTGCCCGCGGCGGCGGTCTGGCGCCGCAACTGTTCCACATGCGGCCACGGCGCCTCGGGGTTGACGAAATCCGGCGTCAGCGGCGACACGCCGCCCCAGTCGTTGATCCCGGCCGCGACCAGCTGCGGCAGCTCGCCCGGGCTCAGATTGGGCGGCGCCTGGATGCTCATGTCGGGGCCGAGGACGAGGCGCGCGACGGCGAGGGTCCACAGCATGTCGTCGAGATCCGGCTCGGGCGCATCGGCCATCTTCGTGCCGGGCTTGGCGCGGAAATTCTGGATGATGACTTCCTGCAGATGGCCATATTGCGTGTGCAGGTCGCGCAGCGCGAGCAGGGATTCGATCCGGTCGGCGCGGGATTCGCCGATGCCGATCAGCAGCCCCGAGGTGAAGGGCACGCGCGCCTCGCCCGCGAGGCGGATGGTTTCGAGCCGGCGGTCCGGCGCCTTGTCGGGCGAACCGAAGTGCGGCTTGCCCCGCTCGCCCAGCGCCGCGGCGGAGGATTCGAGCATCAACCCCATCGACGCCGATACCGGACGCAGCGCCTCGATATCGGCCTGCGTCAGGTTGCCCGCATTGATGTGCGGCAGCACGCCGGTTTCCTCGAGGACGCGGCCGGCGACATGCGCGAGATAGTCGATGGTCGACGCGAAGCCGAGCCGCGCCAGCGCGTCGCGCGCCTCCTGCCAGCGCAGTTCGGGCTTCTCGCCGAGCGTGAAGAGCGCCTCCTTGCAGCCCAGTGCGGCCGCCTCGCGCACCGTCGCGAGCACCGATTCGACCGGGAGATAGGCCTGCCCGACGCTCTTCGGCGTACCCGCGAAGGCGCAGTAGTGGCACACGTCGCGGCACAGCTGCGTCAGCGGGATGAACACCTTGCGCGACCACGTGACGAGGTTGCGGAATCCGCGGTCGCGCACCTTGCGCGCCTCGGCCATCAGGCGTCCGGTATCGGTCTGGGTCGCGAGCGCGAGGGCTTCGGCCCGCGTGGGCAGGCGCCGCTGGGCGAGAAAGGGCATCTCAGTGCGTGACATTTTCCTGGTCTCCATGGGGTCGGGGGGCACGCCTGCGCCGGCAGCCTTCTCCCGGACAGGCCGGGAGAGCGTGCAGGCGCCGCGCGATTCTTATGTGTTCGAGATAGGTCTGGACGTGCGTGGCCGGCTCGGCACCCGTGCGGGCGACGAGTTCGGCGAGATCCTGCGGCCAGTCGACGTCGAAGGCGATGCCCGGCAGTTCGACCACGCGCAGGTTCGCCTCCAGGGTCGCCGCGTGTCGGACGTGATGGACGAAGCTGTTGCGGCCGTATGCGAAGGTGAATTCGCGCGCCGGCGAGCAGATCATGCAGTTGGTGCCTTCGCGGTGACGGTCGGGTGCGATCGTCACCGCCGGCCGCGACTGTGGCTCATGGGCCATCGCGAGGCGGGAAACTTCCGCCGCCGACAGCAGCGGAATGTCGGCATGCAGCACCAGCACGTCGTCGATGCCGTCGCGGGCGAGCGTGGCGACGGCGGCCTGCACTGTGCCGTTCAGCCCGCGCGCGCCGAGCGCCGATTCGGGCAGCCAGTCGGCCTGAAAACGATCGACGAGGGGCCGCGCGCCCGGATCGCCGGCCACCACCACGGTCCCAGCGAGACAGGGGTGGCGCGCGAGCACCGCGAGCACGTCGGCGAGCATCGCCTTGACCAGTTCCTCGCGCTCGCGCGGGGACAGGATGCGGGCGAGGCGCTGCTTGGCGCGCGAAAACTGCTTCACCGGAATCAGGGCGTGCATGTCGCCTCCTCCTCGCGCAGCGCGCGCGCGAACGCCAGCACCCGGCGCGCCAGGCCGACCTTGTCCTGACGGTTGCGCATCAGCGTCGGCACCACCAGCACCTTGATGCCGCGTTCGCGGATGGCCGGCGCCAGCGCGACATCGGCGTCGTCGATGACGAAGCCGTCGATGAGGTCGCCGTAGTAGTCGGCAACCGCTTCGGCGGTCTGCGGCAGGTTCAGCTCCTGCAACATCTTCGCCGCCGGCCCCTTCGCCGCCGCACCGGCGATGATCGGCGACACGGCGATCACCGGGGCGGCACTGGCGCGCAGCGCGGCCTCCACGCCGGGCAGCCGCAGCATCGGGGCGACGCTGACGAAGGGATTGGACGGGCAGATCACGGTCGCACCGAGCGCGGGCGAGCGCAGTCTTTCGAGAAGCTGCGGATGCGGGCGCGCCGAATCGATGCCGTCGAAGCGGAAGCCGCCGACGCGCGGCTCGCACCGGCGCCGCACGAAGTAGTCCTGGAACGGTAACTCGCCCGCGTCGGTCTGCACCATCGTGCGCACCGGATCGTCGCTCATCGGCAGCAAGGTGTGCGCCACGCCCAGTGCCCCGCACAGCCGGCGGGTGACCTGCGACAGCGACTCCCCCGCACGCAGCAGCTGGCTGCGC
The DNA here is from genome assembly GCF_900156155.1 of Aromatoleum tolulyticum. Classification (GTDB taxonomy): domain Bacteria; phylum Pseudomonadota; class Gammaproteobacteria; order Burkholderiales; family Rhodocyclaceae; genus Aromatoleum; species Aromatoleum tolulyticum. The sequence continues at coordinate 48,093 of NZ_FTMD01000022.1, read as the reverse complement.
ACCAGATGAGTGGCGATGTCGCGGTCACCGAGGCGGAACCAGGTTTCGGCCCCGTAACGCCCGAGCGCGTCCATGGCCGACCAGCTTTCCCCGGCCAGGCCCCAGCCCTGCTCGGCATTGCCGATCCCGGCCAATGTGTACATGACGGTATCGAGATCGGGGGAAACGTTCAGGCCGAGGTGTTCGAAGTCGTCCCCGGTGTTGGCGACGATGGTCAGCTCGCCGGGGCGAAGCTCGTCGGCGAGGCCCAGCGCGAGCTTCGCGCCGCCCACCCCGCCCGAAAGTGCCAGGATTTCCCGTTTCATCGCCTCACTCCCCGTCCGTAATGCCCGTTACGCGTAGCAGTGCGCCATGTGGCGCGCCACCGTTTCGCGATGCCAGCCCGCGTCGCCGGCGGTGACGGCGTTTGCCCGCGCGCGCCGCAGGTGCAGATGCACGTCCAGCTCCCACGTGTAGCCGATGCCGCCGTGGAGTTGCACCGCCGCCTCGGCCGCATCGACCGCGGTCTCGCCGATGAAGGCCTTGGCTGCGGCCACCAGCGCGCCGGCATCGCCGCGCCGCTCGTCGAGCGCGAGGCAGGCGGCATACAGCAGGCTGCGACCGATCTCGACGTTCACCTGCACATCGGCGAGGCGGTGGCTGACAGCCTGGAAACTTCCTATCGGGCGGCCGAACTGCACGCGCTCCTTCGCATAGGCGGTCGTCATCGCCAGTGCGGCCCCGGCGCTGCCGAGCAGGTCCGCCGCGACGAGCACCGTCCATACCGCGTAGGCGTCGTGCGCCGCACCGGCGTCGGGCAACATGCGCTCCACGCCGACCTGCACGCCGTCGAGCCGCAGTTCGACGATGTCTTGTGCGTCGATCCGTTGCATCGGCACCACTTCCACGCCGCCTGCACCGGCCTCGACCGGCAGCAGCCGAACGTCGTCGCCGACCCGCGCGGCGACGAGAAACAGACCCGCGCTGCTGCCGTCGGCAACGAAAATCTTCCTGCCCGACAGCTTCAGGCCGCCGGCGCCCGCCTGTGCCGCCACCTCGACGCTATCCGGCCCCCAAGTGCCGTTCGGCTCTTCCACCGCGAGGGTCACAGGCAAGCTGCCGGCAATGATCTGCGGCAGCAGTTCGGCCTTCAGCGCTGCGCCGCCGTTGCGGTCGAGCGCGACCGCGCCGGCCAGCGTCGACGTCATCGCTCCCGGCAGCAGCGCACGCCCGGCCTCTTCCGCCAGCAGCGCCGCGGCGATCACGCCCAGACCGCTGCCACCGCCCGCCTCGCTGCAGCCGGCACCGAACCAGCCCATCTCCGCCAGCTCGGCCCACAGCTCGCCCGGCATCCGCGATGGCGGTGCGTCGAGCGCGCGGCGGGCGGACTCCGCCTTCCAGCGCTGGGCGAGCAGGTCGCGGGCGATGTCGCGCAGCGCGACCAGCTCTTCGCCAAGTTCGAAATCCATCACGCCTCCCCGGACGAACGCGGCAGGCCGAGCACGCGCTCGGCGATGACGTTGTGCATGATTTCGCTGGTGCCGCCGCCGATGCTGTAGCCGAGCGAATCGAAGTAGCCGGCCACGAGCCGCCCTTTGCCGACGACATGCGGCGATTTCTTGGTCAGACAGGCGTAGGGACCGGCGTTATCGAGCGCCGCCCGGGCGATCTTTTGCCGCAGCTTCGCCGCGAATAGCTTGCCCACCGAGGCCGAGGCACCCGGCTGGCGCCCGGCGAGCTGGTCGCTCAGCGCGCGGAAGCCGAGGTAGCGCAGGCCTTCGAGTTCGATCCAGTACTGCGCCGCCTGCTGCCGCGCCACGGCGTCGGCGATTTCGCCGCCCGCGGCTGCCTGCCGCCACAGCCGTTCGAGGCTGCCTTCCAGCGAGATCACGCCGGACAGGCCGCTGCGCTCATGATCGAGCGTGCTGCGGGCGATCTTCCAGCCGCCGTGCAGCTCGCCGACGAGGTGCTCGCGCGGAATGCGCACCGAGTCGAAGAACACCTCGGAGAAATGCACGCCGCCGCCGGCGTTGCGCAGCGGGCGCACGCTGATGCCCGGCGTATCCATGCGGCAGAGCAGATAACTGATGCCTTCGCGCTTCGGCGCCGACGGATCGGTCCGCACCAGCAGGAAGCACCAGTCCGCGATCGGTCCGAGGCTGGTCCACAACTTCTGCCCGGTAACGACGAAGTCGTCGCCTTCCAGCACCGCACGCGTCGTCAACGAGGCGAGATCGCTGCCCGCGCCGGGCTCGCTGAAACCCTGGCACCACAGCTCCTCGCCGGACAGGATCCTCGGCAGGAAGCGGCGGCGCTGCGCCTCGGTGCCGTGCAGCACCAGCGTCGGGCCGAGGATCGACAGGCCGATGGTGTTGATGAGCGGCGGTAGTTTCGCGCGGGCCATCTCTTCCGACACGATCACCTGTTGCGTCAGCGTCGCGTCCTGCCCGCCGTAGGCCTTCGGCCACGCCAGACCGACGTAGCCGGCTTCCCACAGGCGCCGTTGCCAGTCGCGCGCGGCCTGCACCGGATCGGCCGCCTTCGCCACCGCGGCCGCGTGATGGGCGTTGGCGGCGATCCATTCGCGGCAGCGCAGCCGGTAGGCTTCCTCGGCGGCAGAGAACTTGAGATCCATGGCTCAGGCGACGAGTCGGGTATGGAGTTGCGACGCCGTGACGCGGATGCTCTCGATCACGTCCAGATGCTCGCGTCCCGGCAGGTACATGCGGCACAGCAGATGGTTGATGCCGACATCGCCCTTCAGGCGCAGCAGCCGGCCCAGCACCTCGTCGTGGCTGCCGTACAGCGCGCAGCCCGCCAGTAGTGCCTCGTCGCCCACGCCGCGGATGACGGCGAGATCCTTCTGATCCTCGCGGCCCTCGGCGCGCACCGCGTCGATGCGCGCACGCAGGCCCGGCAGCGCCTTTTCACGTGCGACCTTGCCGTCGGTGGCCAGGAAGAGCTCGCGCGCCAGGGCCACCTCGACCTCGCAGCGGTCGCGGCCGGCCTTCGCCAGCGCCGCGTCGTACCAGCCGACCTTGGTCCTGACCTCGTCCTCGGTCTCCAGCGACGACACCAGCAGGCTGTAGCCGCGCGACGCGGCCCACTCGATCACCGCGCGCGACGTGGCATTGACCCACAGCGGCGGATGCGGCAGCTGCATCGGGCGCGGCAGCACCGGCAGGTATTCCGCCTCGGTCTGCCCGCGCCGCCACTGGTCGACGAACTTCCTGTCGCCGGGCTCGCGACGCCAGCCGCGCTCGCCCTTCGCGTGCAACGGGAACACGTAATGCTCGCCGACATACTGCACGTTGCTTTGCGACCACACGGTACGCACGAGATCGACGGCCTCGCGGAAGCGCGCCTCGCGCTGCTCCCACGGCACGCCCGCGGCGGCAAACTCGCCGGCGCGTTCGCCGGCCGACACGCCCATGATCAGGCGCCCGCGCGACACGATGTCGACCAGCGCATAGTCCTCAGCGCTATTCACCGGGAAATCCAGCGCGAGCTGGCGGTTGGCCGGCCCGACACGGATCGAGCGGGTGGCGGCGGCGGCTGCCGCGGCGAGAGGAGCGACTTCCGGCGCACCGAGGGCGCCGTGATGTTCCTCGAACAGTGCCGAATCGAAGCCCAGACGGTCGGCTTCGGCGACCTGCGCCAGCGCGTCGTGATAGGAGCAGTCCGGCCCCAGCGAATACAACAGACCCAGTCTCATTTCCGCCCTCCCTCACGCAGCGTCGGCATCACTTCCTTCGCAAACAACTCCATCGACTCCAGCATCCGGTCGCTACGGAAATTCGCCCAGCTCAGGCGCGCCAACAGCATGTCGACGCCGTAGTCGAGGACCGGCCGGAACATCTCGCGCACCCGCGCCGGACCGCCGCGCGGACGGTTCGGGTTGGTGATGAACTGCTCCTTCATCCCCGGCGGCGGCTCGGTGACCTGCGACCCGTCGGGATTGAACATGCGGAAGAAGCCGAAGCCGATGAACTGGTCGCGCATCGCCGGCCAGTAGTCCTGCTCGATCGTCACGGCAGCTTCTTCGTCGCTCGCCGCGAGGTAGACGTCGACGAACTTGGCCCGCTTCAGGCTGGCCGGGTCGCGACCGAACTCGCGTGCGAAATCGGCATAGCGGTCGAACACCGTCATGCCGCATTCGGCATCGCCGGTGGTGCAGTACGGCCAACCGCGCTTCGCCGCCGCCTTCACCGACCAGTCGGCGAAGCCGCCGCACACCCACATCGGCACCTCGCGCTGGACGGGGCGCGTCTTGAGCGAGACGTCCTTGTAATTGTAGTACTCGCCGCTGAAGGAGAAGGTCTCCTCGGTCAGCGCGCGGCGCACCACCTCGAAGGCCTCGATGAAGCGTGCGCCGATGCGCCCGATTTCGACGCCGTGGCCGTGGAATTCCTCCGGCCGGTAGCCGGCCCCGAGGCCCAGCACCAGACGGCCGTTGGAAAGGCGGTCGAGCACCGCCGCCTGCTCGGCAACCTTGAGCGGATCGTGCTGCGGCACCAGCAGCGCACCGGTGACGAGCTTGATGCGGCTGGTGGCAAGCGCGACCGGCGCGAACGCGGTCAGCAGCGACGGGCAGTAGCCGTCGTACCAGAACGAGTGCTCCGTCAGCGCGAACCCGTCATAGCCGAGCTCTTCGGCGCGCCGTGCATGCACCACCAGATCATCGTACATGTCGGCGTGCGAACGCCGGTACGAATGGGGACTTTGCATCCCGTACGGTCCGATCACGATATCCATGGATTCCACATCCTCCTCAATGCTGTTCGACTGTCGGGAAACAACGGCCCGGGGCGTTCACCGCCCCGCCCGCACCGCTTCCGCCTCCGCGGCTTTCGCGCGGTTAGCGGCGTCCTGCTGCAGTGCCACCTTCTGGATCTTGCCGGTGGGCGTCATCGGCATCGCGTCGAGCCTGACGAGCACCTCCGGGTACATGTACTTCATCGCCTTGTGCTGACCGAAGAACGCTTCCACCTCGGCCAGCGGAATGTCGCGGTTGTCGCGCGTGACGACATAGGCGCACACCCGCTCGCCGAGGCGCTCGTCGGGCATGCCGACCACCGCCGAATCGAGCACGTCCGGGTGCTGGCACAGCAGGTCCTCGATTTCCTTCGGATAGACCTTCGAGCCGCCGCGGTTGATGACCTCTTTCGCCCGCCCGGCAAAACACAGGTAGCCGTCGGCATCGACGAAGCCGAGGTCGCCGGTGTAGAACCAGCCCTCGTCGTCGCGCGTCTCGGCGGTCTTCTGCGCCTGGTTGTGATAGCCGACGAACAGCGTCGGGCCGCGGAAGCAGATCTCGCCGACCTCCCCCGCCCCCATGCGGCGCGAGCGGTCCTTCTGGTCCACGATCTTGAGTTGCGCGCCGAACACCGGACGGCCGACCGAGTCGCGCACCTTCTCGTCGGGATCGTCGGGCGAGGTGCGCGTATGCACGATCGTCTCGCCCATGCCATAGGTGTTGGCCGACTTGACGCCCCAGGTGCGCTGCAGCTCGGCGATCAGCTCGGGCGAGCTGCGCGCGCCGCCTACTGCCACCGACTTGATGCACGAGGTGTCGTACTTCGTGAAATCCGGGTGGCGCAGGATGCCGTACAGGTGAGCCGGCGTTCCCGACAGCATCGTCACGCGCGCCCTGTCGATCATCCCCAGCAGCTCGCCCGGGCTGTAACGGTCGAGCACCACCATCGGGAAACCGCCGAACACGCAGTAGTAGGTCGTGAAATGGCCGAAGCTGTGCGTCATCGGCGAACACGCCAGCATCACCGTGTCGCCCGCCATGTACCCGGTCAGTTGCCGGATCAGCGACATGATGGTGTTGTGGGTGTGCAGGAAGCCCTTGGGGTTGCCCTCGGTGCCGGACGTGAAGTTGAGATAGAACACGTCGTCGGCGCGCGGTGCGATGCCCTCGAGGCGCTGCAGGTTGCCGCGCCCCTCCTCGATCAGCGCCGTAAGACCGCATTCGTCCGCGCCCTTCGGCTCGCCGCGCGCGACGATGAAGTGGCGTAGCCCCGGCAGTTGCGGGCGCACCGAGCGGATCATGTCGGCATAGCCGAAATCCTTGAAGGAATCGGCCACGATCACCGCATCGGTGCCGCAGAACTGGAACAGGTTGGTGATTTCGCGCTCGCGGAACACCGTGTGTGTCGGCTGGATCACCGCGCCGATGCGCGACAGCGCGATCTGCAGGAAGCAGAACTCCACCCAGTTCGGCAGCTGCACCGCGACAATATCGCCCGGTCCGATGCCGATCCCCAGCAGGCCCGCGGCGAGCGCATCCGATTCGGCCTTGAACTCGGCAAAGGTGTAGCTGCGCGACGTCGTGATCAGCGCGGTGCGGTCGGGACAGCGCGCGACCGTATCGTCCAGCCCCTGATGCAGGGTGTAATCGGTCCACAGCCCGGCGTCGCGCCAGGTCTTGCCGTAGGTCTCGGAAAAGCGGGGAAACTGGTGTCGAGTCATGTCCGTGGAAAGCTTCCGTTAATGGTCACAAACGGGTCACACGTCCGGACAGACCGCTGCGTTCCCGGTCACGGACATCCCTGCCATCGGCAGGACGCTGCATCCGTTCCGGGGGGTCTCCTGTCCCCGCGACCCGCCATTACAAACCGACGTGTCTGTTTGTTGTTGTGGCGATCATATCACACGGTTTACCGTTGTAAACAGCCGCACAACAAATTTCAATCACGTCTGTTTTTATTTCCCCGCGGGACGCCGCGGCGCTGCGCGCTCAGGCGCCGCAAAGCACGCGGTACGAGGGGTCGGCAAGATCGCGCGTGCCCGCGGTGAGCGGAATGCCGGGCCGTGCGGGCCGGATGAGGGGCGGATCGGCAAAATCGGCCAGGGTGTGCTCCACCCGCTCGACGCGGTTCCAGTCGAGAACCGACTGGCGGTGGCGGATAGCCCACGCGTCGTCGATGCACTCGAAGCGGTCGAGATAGCGCCCGCCGGCAAGGATGTCATACACGCCATCGCCCCGCGGCACCTGCAGCACGAGGTTCCAGTAGGTCTCGACGCCCGCCCTGTCGCCGTCGAGTTCGATCATGATATTGCTGACGGCATGGCGGGTGACGACCATGTCGGCATGCACCGGCCACAACCATTCGACGAAGCCCTCCGCCGAACCGGCGTACAACGGGCCATGGTCGTCGGTGCCGCCGGGATGCCAGCACGACAGGGTCAGTTCCCTGTCCATGCGGTCCATGCCCCGGCAGTAGCGGTGAACCACCTCGGTGATCGCGCAGCGCGCCGCCACCTCCGCAGCGGTGGGTGTTTTTGCGCCCATCGTTTCCCCCGTTCGTTGACGGGCCGGACCGCGGCCCGGATGCAGGTGGATGCCCGCGCCTCAGGCCGGTGCGCCGGGCGCAAGCTCCAGGAAACCGCCGGCCGTCATGCCGCCATCGACGGCGATCTCGGCCCCGCACAGATAGGTCGATTCGTCACTGGCGAGGAACAGGCTGACATTGGCGACCTCTTCCGGCCGGCCGATGCGCTGGATCGGCTGACGCCGGAACACGCGCTCCCACACCTCCGCCGGCACCACGTCGGTGCCGGCCATCGGCGTATCGACCGCGCCGGGGTGGATGGAGTTGACGCGCACCCCACGCGGCCCGAACTCCATTGCGGCCACCTTGGTGAGGCCGCGCAAGCCCCACTTGCTGGAACCGTAGGCGGCCATGCCGTTGGTGCCGTGCAGCCCCTCGGTCGAAGAGATGTTGATGATCGAACCCTTGCCGCGCGCGAGCATCTGCGGGGCGACCGCCTGCATGCCGAGAAAGGCGCCCGTGAGGTTGACGGCCAGCACCTTCTGGAAGGTGGCCGGATCGAGGTCGACGATCGTGCCGACGAGACAGATACCGGCATTGTTCACCAGCACGTCCACACCACCGAAACGCTCGACCGCCTGTGCCACGCACGCCTTCCAGGCGTCCGCGTCGGAGACGTCCAGATGCACGAATTGCGTCGCCGCGCCCAGTTCGTCGGCCAGCGCACGCCCTTCCGCATCGAGCACGTCGGCGATGACCACACGTCCCCCTTCCGCGACGAAGCGCCGCACCGTCGCCTCGCCCATGCCGCGTGCGCCGCCCGTGACGATGGCGGTCTTACCCTCGATACGCCCCATGCTGCCTCCCTTCCCCGTATGTGTTGTGATGAAGCCCCTGCTGCCCGGCGCCCGGCTCAGCCGCGGTCCAGCGCCAGAAAGCGGCGGGCGTTGTCGTAGAGCACCTTGCGTTTGGTCGATTCGCCGATGTCGAGCTGCAAAAACTCCTCCTTGCAGCGGCGCAGCCCGAGGCCGTTGGTGCCGAACATCACCTTGTCGCGGCCGCGGCCCGAATCCATGAACTTCACGAGGCGGTCGTCCAGCCCCTTCGGGAAATAGCCCGAGATGTCGCCATACACGTTGGGGTGGCGCCACAGCATCGAGCACCACTCGTCCACCCATGGCCAGCCGGTGTGCGACAGGTTGATGCGCAGTTCGGGAAACTCGATCGCGACATCGTCGGCGAGCATCGGGCGGCCGCAGTCGGACGGCAACACCTCGGCCGAATGTCCGACCTGGAAGCCCACCGCGATGTCCAGTTCGACGCACTTGGCGTAGAGCGGGTAGAAACGGCGGTCGTTGGGCGCCAAGCCGTAGGACAGCGGGTGGAACCACACGTAGTTGAAGCCGTATTCCCGCACGACATGCTCGATTTCGCGCAAGCTCTTGGTGATGCGGAACGGGTCGTAGCTTGCCGCGCCCATGATGCGGCCGCCCGATTCGCGGATCGCCTCGCCGATCGGTTCGACCGGGCTGTTGAGGATGAAGTCGCGGTGGTAGTAGTACGACCACATCTTGGTCGCGCACACCGACACCTGCTCGTAGCCATACTCGTCCATGCTGGCGAGGCAGGCCGCGACCGAATCGTGCCCGGCCAGCGTGTCGCCCGTTTCGCCCTCCTTCGCCTCCTTCACCTCCTTGCGCCGCCCCGACTCGTCGGCGAGCGACTTGAAGGTCGTGCGCAGCATGATCTGGAATTCGCGGTACTCGAACGGCACGGCCGCGAGATCGCTACGGATCTCGCGCAGGTGGTTCATGATGTCGATCGTCGGATAGTCGTTGAGATTGCTCATGTCGCTCACCGGGCCACCACCGGGCGGTCCTCGTCGTTCAGTGTTGCGGGGCCGGCGATCCCCTGCCGGTCGTATCGCGTCTCATGCCAGCAGCCTCGCCTGCAGGCCGGCGCGCGTGCTGCCGTCCAGGCCGCCCGCCACCGCGAGGTAGCGGTCGACCGAACCGTATTCCTTCTCGATGCACTGCAGCGCAGCGTCGAGGTATTCCGCCTCGACGCCGAAGAGCGCATCCATCATCGCGGCATCGGGTTCGCGGCCCACCTGGCTGCGCACGATGTCGCCGAGCGTCTCCTCGAGGCGGGGATTGCGCACCACGCGCGCGGTGCGCAGGTAGTCGTCATATACCGCCTCGCGCGGCACGCCGAGCGCGAACAGCAGCATCGCCGCGATGAAGCCGGTGCGGTCCTTGCCCACCGTGCAGTGCAACACTGCCGGCGGGCAGTCCGCTTCGGCGAGCCGCGCGAACAGGCCCGCAAGGTGCCCGGCAAACGCGACCGGCATCACGGCATAGGTCGTCCGCAGCATCTCGCGCGCGCCCTCCGGGTCCGGTCGCGCGCGCAGGATGGAGATCAGCGGCTGGTTGCCGGCGCGCAGGTCCGCGTCGATGTCGCAGGACAGCAGCTCCGGCCGCCCGCCCGCCGGCCAGCGGCTGGGCTGGGAGTGCTTTTCGTGCGCGCTGCGCACGTCGATCACCAGCCCGATCGCCAGCTCGCGCAGGATGTCGAGATCGCGGTCGGTGAGCCAGGTCAGCGACTCGGAGCGGTACACCAGGCCGTGCCGCACGACCCGGCCCTCCCCGTTGCGATAGCCCCCGAGGTCGCGAAAATTGGGCGCGCCGTCGAGTCCGACGCGCCCTTGCGCGACATTGCCCCCCTTGTCGGCACTCACGGCTTCTGTACCGCCCCGCCGTCGACGATGAAGCCCTGACCGCTGACGAAACCGGCGCCATCCGAGGCCAGGAACACCGCCACCGGCGCGATGTCGTCCGGCTGGCCGAGGCGCCCCAGCGCCGCCTTGGCTTCCCAGAAGGTGCGGAAGGCGTCATCCTGGGCGAAGGCGTCGCGGGTGATCCCGGTCACCACCGCACCCGGCTGGATGAGGTTCGCGGTAATGCCGTACTGTCCCAGTTCGCTGGCGAGGCACTTGGTCAGGCCGGCCACGCCGTGCTTCGTCGTCGCGTAGGCCGACAACCCGGCCGAACCGAAGGACGACATCACCGAGCCGATGTTGATGATGCGCCCCGCCTTGCTCGACTTGAGCAGCGGCAGCGCGCCGCGGCTCAGGCGGAACACGAGGGTGAGGTTGATCAGCACCGTCTGGTCCCACAGCGCGTCGCTGGTTTCTTCCAGCAGCGCATACGGGGCGACGCCGGCGTTATTCACCAGCACGTCGAGACGCCCCCAGCGCTCCCCGGCCGTTTTCAGGATCTGTTCGACGGCACCCGGCGCGGTGAGGTCGGCCTGCATCGTCACCAGACCGGGCCGTCGCGCATCCTCCGCCGAGAAGGCACTCCGGTCGACCGCCAGCACCTCGGCTCCGGCGTCGAGAAAGGCATGCGCAATCGCCTGGCCGATGCCCGACGCTGCCCCCGTCACCAGCGCGACGCGTTTTTCCAGCACTTTTTCCACGTTCAGCTCTCCACGTCAGGGGTTCAGATCGAGGTGCCGCCGTTCACATCGAGCATCGCGCCGGTAATCCCGCCGCCTTCCTCGGACGCCAGCAGCACCGCCATCGCCGCCACCTCGCCGACGGTGTTCAGGCGCTTGATCGCCGCGTTCTTGGCGTACTCGACCTTGTAGTCCTCGTACGAAATCCCGTGCGTTTCGGCGACCTTCGGACCGACGGTCATCATCAGGTCGGTCTCGACCGCACCGGCGAGGATGGCGTTGCAGGTAATGCCGATCGGCCCGTTCTCGAACGCGACCGCCTTCGTGAAGCCGTTGATGGCATGCTTGTTCGTGATGTAGTGAGAGACCGCGATCTTGTTGGCCTGGCGCCCCTCGACCGAGGAGATGTTGATGATGCGGCCCCACTTCTTCGGGATCATGTAGCGCAGCGCGCGCCGCGTACCCCAGAAGGTCGCGTTGAGCATCCAGTTGAGGGCCTCGTTCCACGCCTCGTCGGAGAGATCCACGACCGGGTTGAAGCCCGACGAGCCGCCGGCGTTGTTCACCAGGATGTCGATAGTGCCGTAGCGTTCGACGGTCTTGTCGATGAAGGCTTCGACATCGGCCTGCTTCGTGACGTCGCCGGCGATGAAATACGCGTTGTCGCCGGCATTCATCTCCTCGATCGCCTGGCGGCCCTTGGCCTCCGAACGCCCGCTGATGGCGACCTTCGCGCCTTCCGCGAGGTAGGCCTCGGCGATGCCGCGCCCGATGCCGCGGGTTGCGCCGGTGATCGCGACCACCTTGCCGGCAAGCTTGCCGGCCTTCGCTGCATTACTCATGACTTCTCCCGTTTCAGGTCTTGGCGATGCCAAGTGATTTATGGATGGCACCGCTGTCGTGGTAGTCGGCTTCGCGAGTGACCACGCCGTTGCTGATCTCGAGGAAGCTCATCCCCTCGGAACGCCACTTCCGCCCGCGCGCCGCGGGGCCGAACATGTCGTCCTGCACCGTTGCGCTCATCACCCAGCTGAGGGCGACGCCCTTGTCGTTCACCCAGTACTGGTCGGGCAGCAGCACGAGATCGGGCCACAGCGCGAGGCCCTCGGCGAAAAATTTGCGAATGGTGTCCCAGCCGCGGTGTTCGCCGCCGACGATGTCGTACAGCACGCAGTCCGGGGCTAGATACGGCTTCGGCGCATCGGCATTGCCGCTGCTCCAGGCGGCAAACAGTTTTTCGGCCAGGTCGATGCGCGGATCGCGTTGACTCATGAATGGCTACTCCTTGTCAGGCGGTAAGGGGTTGGTCGTGCGACCGGGCGCTCACTTCCAGCGGTCCGGTCCGGACAGCACCGCCTTGATGCGCCCAGCGACCTCGGCCTCGTAGTCGAAATCCCAGGTTGCCTGCCACATCGCGTCGACACGCGGCGTCGCGTCGTCGGCTTGGCCCTGCCGCAGGAACCACTCGTAGGTCTGCGCGTGGCCGGTGCGGAAGTCGTAGCGCGGCTTGAAGCCGAGCAGACGGCCGGCCTTCTCGATGCTCAGCGAGCTGTGGAAGAACTGTCCGAACAGGTGTCCGAAGGCCGGCTTCGTGAGGTGCGGCAGCAGGTCGTCGGGCACCGGCACGATCTCCGGCTTAGCGCCGACGATTTCCGCGAGCGTGCGCACGTACTCGTTCGCGGTCACGGCCTCGCCGGTGATGTTGAAGATCTCCCCGGCCGCCGCGCGGTTGCCGACGCAGCTCGCCATCGCCTCGCACAGATCGTCGACATGACCGTAGGACACGGTCACCAGCCCGCCATGCGGCACGAGGATCGGCCGCCCCTGGCGCAGGCGGATGAACATCGGCGCTTCCATGTCGAAGATGTTGTTGTCCGGGCCGTAGATCGCCGCCGGACGGATCACCGTCGCCGGAAACCCGGTCTTCCCGTGACGCTTGATCAGTTCGCGTTCCATGGTGGCCTTGAAGCCGCCATAGGTCGCGGGCCCCTCGGTCGAGGACGGATCCTCCTCGCGCCACGGAAACACGCCGCGCCCCTGTTCGTAAGCCATCACCGAGCTGGTGTAGACGTAACTGCCGGTGTGGCCGTCGAACAGGTCCAGCAGCGTCTGCACATCCTCGCCGCCCGATGCCATGATGAAACCGGATACGTCGAACACGGCGTCCCAGTCGGTGCCGCGCAAGGCTGCGCGCATCGATTCGGCGCTGGTGCGGTCGGCCACGATCTGCTTCACGCCCGCCGGCAGCTGCGCCGGCGTCTTGCCGCGGTTGAGCACGCTGACGTCGTGCCCGCCCGCCACCAGCGTCTGCACCATGTGCTTGCCGACGAATACCGAGCCCCCGAGTACCAATGCTTTCATGCTGTCGCCTCCACCCTGTCTATCTGTTTTTTTCTGCGCCGCGATCTCAGATGGTGCGTCCGGCGCGGTCACCCTCGCGGAACGCCTCCATCGCCGAGCGTGCCGCGACGACGTCGCCCGCCGTCACCACCTTCGCGTGCTTCTTGAGCATTTCCAGCAATTCGTCAGCGGGCGTCGGCGCGATGCCGGCGACGACGAAGTCGAACTCGTGCTCCTGCACCTCGCCGCTGTAGACGTCGCGGAAGGACGCCCGGCCGTCGCGGATGCCGGTGAGGACCGTGTTGGGCAACAGCTTGCAGCCCAGCTTCGGCAGCAGGTTCAGGTAGTCGTTGAGGTTGGTGAAGCCCATGTTGGCGCCGAAATGCAGGAAGGGCGTGATCACCGTGACCGCGCTGCCGCGCTTGGCGAGGCTTTCCGTGACCAACGCGGTCTCGTAGTTGGCGCGCATGTCCACCATCAGCGCGCGGGTGTCCTTCAGGTCGAACTTCTGCCCGTTGAACAGCCCCTGGGCGGCATCGTCCGACGAGATGACGGGGACCGATCCGTCGGACTTGACACCCAGTTCGGTGTTCGGCGTCGCGCCCGTGGCGAGCACGATCACGTCGGGGGCGAACGACTTGACGAAGGCCTCGTCGACCCGGGTTTGCGTCTGGATCTTCACCTTGAGGATCTGCAACTCCTGCTCGACCCACGCGGTCGATGACAGCAGGTTGGCCGCCGCGCCCATCGTTTCGACCTGGTTGAGCCGGCCGCCCAGCCGCCCCGAGGCTTCCGCGAGGGTGACGTCGTGGCCGCGGCGCGCCGCGATCTCGGCCGCCTTCATGCCGGCCGGGCCGCCGCCGATCACCAGCACCCGCTTCGGCTCGGTCTTGACCGCATCGAGCGCCTTGAAGCGGTTTTCCTCGTTGACCTCGGGGTTGTGGAAGCAGCTGATGTTGAAGTAGATCGCACGGTCGATGCAGCCCTGCTGCGCGCCGGTACAGGTGCGGATGCGGTGCGCCTGCCCGGCCTGCAGCTTCTTCACGATGTCGGGATCGGCGATCTGCGCACGCGTCATGCCCACGAGGTCGCAGTCGCCGGCCTGCAGCGCCTGCTCGGCCAGATCGGTGGTCGGGATCTTGCCGACGCCGATCACCGGCACGGCCCCGCCGATCGCTTCCTTGAGGCCGCGCGTGAGCGGCAGGAATTCGCCGAACGGGTGGCGGTAGGAGCCGATGGCGCGAGCGTAATGCACACCACCGGCGCCCTCGGAATGGTTCAGGTAATCGAACAGGCCGGTGCCGACCAGCTCCGACGCCACCTTGCACAGCCCTTCGTGGCCGAGGCCGCCGTCTTCCGGCCGGATGAAGTCGTCCGACGACAGGCGGAAGCCCATCACGGCCTTCGGTCCGATCGCATCGCGCACCCGCTTCGCCAGCGTCTTGGCGAAATACATCGGCTCGCCCCACTTGTCGGTGCGCTTGTTGCCCCACGGGCTGAACGACTGCTGGATCAGGTAACCGTGCGTGCCATGCAGTTCGACGCCGTCGATGCCGCTCTCGACGGCCACCACGGCGGTGCGGACGAAGGAGTCGATGACCTCCTCGATCTCGTCGTCGCTCATCTTGTGCGAACCTTCGCCCTCGGACGAGGGCTGGCCGGAGAAACCCCACAGCGGCTGGAAATCCGCACGGCAGTCGGACTTGCCCGTCACGCCGTAGTGGAACAGCTGCGAGATGCACTTCGTGCCGTGCCGGTGCAGGCGGGTGGAGATCTGCGCGAACTTCTTGCGGATGTCCTTTTCCTCGTAGAGGAAGTGGAACAGGTTTGGCGAGGTTTCGTGTACGTGCATCGCCGTGAAGATGATCAGGCCGGTGCCACCTTCGGCGCGCCGCTCCTGGTAAGCCATGTAGCCTTCGCCGCTGGAACCCGGCTGAAAAAAACTCACGTCCGCAGCATGCGCCGTCGACACGACGCGGTTCTTCAGTTCGATCGACCCCAGTTGCAAGGGACTCAGGATTTTCACGTCTCACTCCTCCGTTTCGCTTGCTGCGGGTCGCCTCGGCCCGCAGGTGATGGGCTCCGCCTCTCTGTTGCGGTTGCTTTTTTTGTGATCTCTGCCGGCGGCCCGACTTCTCCGGCCTCCCGCCGCCGCAAACTGACCCACCGTGCATTGCCCGCGCGAACCCGCCCGCACACCTCACGGCATGCGGCGATCTACGGAACGAAACGGGGAAAACAGGCGCGCCGACGGCGGCCGAAGCGCAAGCCGCGGCCGGCCCTCAGCCGAGCAGCGCCCAGGACGGGTCGTCCTTGTCGTAACGGCCGCGCTTGGTAATCTCGCCGATGAGGCGCTTCTCCTCGACCATCGCGCTGACGGGCTGATTGATGTCCCAGTCGAAAACGAAAGTGCGGCGCGCGATCTTCCACACGCCACCGCTGCGACGGTATTCGTCGATGTAGCGTCCGCCGATGAGCTGGTCGAGACGCTCGCCGCCCAGGTTCACCGTGCTCGCCGCGAACACGTACACCTCGCCGCGCGCGCTGTCGCCGTCGATGCGGAAGTGGTGGTTGGTGACGGTATGAAAGCTGCGCTCGCGCATCTCGCTGGGGGTCGTCACGATGCGCACGAATTCGCTCGCCGGCCCCTGAAAACCGCCGCAGTCGACCTGCGCGTCGGCGGTCCACACCGACCCGAACAGGTCCGCGTCGCCGCGGTCCGCGCCGCGGCAGTAGGTGACGCTCAGTTCGTACAGCGCCTGCTTCGTTGCCAGCTCGTCGAGCAGGCGGTTGGCCGAATCCATATTCATTGCTGTCTCCATCCCTGGTGTTGTCATTGCAACCCGTCCGGCGTCATTTGCGGCATGACCTGCATTGCCGGTCGCCATGCGCCTGTTCTTTCCGGGCAAGTTACGCCCGCATAACAAACAAGTCAACTTGTTTTTTTGTAGATCCGGAAACGGCCCGGAATGCCCGCCCGATGCCGAATCGCGGGCCTCATCACACCTCACCGCGCCTCGTCCGGAAAGCCCGGATACGGCCCGCAAACGACGCATTCGAGGTGACCGATGCCCGTTTCGGCGTCATTGTCGCGGTTGGTGAAACGGCCGAAATTCTCCGCCCACGCATCGGCACGCGCCTTCACGCGCCCCGCCGGATCGACCAGCCTTCCCGGCTGCGACACGTCCCACACCTCGCCCTCGTGATGCTCGTCGCCCCGGTAGATGCCGCGCCCGAGGTGATCGTCGAAACCCTGCCAGTAGCCGCCCCCCTCGAGGTACACCGGATCGGTGATGACCTCGGCGAGAAAACGCTCCCACGCCCCGTCCGGCCGCTGCAGCGACACCGTGCCACGCAGCAGGCGCCGCGTTCCCGGCACGAATTCGAGTTCGTGCTCGATATTGAGGTACGCGAACGCCTCGCGCGCGTCGCCGTAGGGGTACACGCACACCGCTTCGAACATCGTCAGCACGCCGGCCGCGCTGCGGTGGAACTGCCAGAAGACGGTGCGGTCCGGAAAGCGGATCCACACCCACTGGCGCAGCCCGATCGGTGCCGACGGCCGCCCGGGCGCGGCATGCGCCAGCACCGGGCCGCCGGTCCCGCCCAGCCCCCACGAGTGGTCGCGCACGCCGGTCCAGCGCGTGGCGTCGACTTCATGGCGCTGCCCGCCGACCTCCAGCCAGCCCGTCACCGAGCACACCTGCGCGTAGTTGCTGCGTTCGCCGACCAGGCGGCCGCCGGACCACTGGCGCACGTATTCCTCGTTGTAGGGTTCGGTGACGCCTTCCCAGATGAGGTCGTAGCGGATCCCGTACGGATTGTCCCCGGCGCGGATGCGCAGCCGGCGCAGCCCCTCGACGATCTCCACCGCCATCGCGCCGCAGTCGAGCTCGTCGATGCGCGGCCGCAGCCGCCGCGAAAAGCGCATGTTGTGCTGCCGCCCGCCCGACGCGACGCAGGTGAACGCATCCATGACGTCGTTGTTGGCGTAGAGGCGCAGCCCGGAAAAGAAGCCGACGCGCCCCGCGGCGTCACCGAGCGCGAAGTAGTAGCCGTCGTTCCAGTGCGGCGAGCTGGTGCCGACACTGTCGAAAGTCAGCCCCAGCTGATGCCGCGGATATTCGTCCAGTCGCGTCAGTTTCACGGCGGATGCCTGTCGAAAAGGGTTGTGACGGGAGGTACGTCAGGGATTCGTGATGCCGTCGAATTCGCCGATGATCGCGGCCTCCAGCATCCCGAGCCCGACCTCGTCGGGATCGTCGAGATTGGTGAAGCGCGCGAACTGCTCGGCGTATTCCGCTCCCGGAGGAGCCGGAACCTCGTTCCCCTGCAGGTCGAACACGCGTACCGGATGCGAGACGTCCCACACCTCGCCCTCGAGCACGTTCTCGCCGCGGTACACGCCGCGCCCGAGTTTGTCGTTCCAGCCGGCCCAGTAACCGCCGCCTTGCATGTACACCGGCTTGCTCAGCACGTCGATGCGGAAACGGTCGGCGCCGCCATCCGGCCGGATGAGGTCGACGCGACCGCTCTCGAGACGCGGGAAGCCGCCCTGCCACGTGTGCTCGCCGATACGCACGTCGCGGTAGGCCCAGCCATCGCGCTCGGACTCGTACGGGTAGTCGACGCGGCTGTGGATCGTGCTGGCGTCCTGGAAGCCGGTTCCCGATGCCGAATAGCTGCCGTCCTGGTTGCGTTTGAAGCCGTAGAACAGCGACCTCTCGGGGAAGCGCACCAGCGCCCAGTGGCGCATGCCGGGCGAACCCCACAGCGACTTGCTGCCGGCCACCAGCGACGGCGCGGCATGGCGGTTGGGCTTTTCGCCCTCGCCGGTGTGGCCCATGCCCCACGAATGGTCGCGCGCTCCGGTCCAGCCGTCGTGCGGGCCGAACTTCCAGCTGCGGTCGCCGATGCGCACCGTGCCGGAGACGTAGCCGAGCTGCACGTAGTTGGAACGGGCGCTGACCAGCCGGCCGTCGGCGAAATGCTGCACCGCCGGAGCCTCGTAATACGGCGGCGCCGCGCTCTCCCAGCGGATGTCGAAGGCGATGCCGTGGCTGTTGTCCTCGCAGCCGAACTCGATCGTGCGCAGGCCGCGCACGATGCGCTGCCAGAACGGTCCGACGCGGATGTCGTCGATCGCCGGACGCAGGCGGCGGCTGGCGCGCAGGTTGTGCTGCCGCCCGTCGCCGGTGCTGGCAATCACGTAGGCATCCATCACGTTGGTGTTGTGATAGAGCCGGATCGCGGTGATGAGGTTGACCTCGCCTTTCGGGTCACCGATGCAGAACCAGTAGCCGTCGCTCCAGCCGGGGCTCGGGTTGGCCACCACGTCGAAGGTGTCCAGCGTCTGGTGGCGCGGCCACTCGTCCATCTCCGTCAGCCTGCACTGTCTGCTCATGCAGCGTCTCCTGCGAATATAAAGAAGGGGCCGGCGCCCGCCGCCCGGCCACGATGCCGGAACAAGGCGCCGGCCCCGCCGCTGCGATCAGCCCTCGAGCACCGTCGCGCAGAGCTTCTTGACGACGTCGAGATGCACCGCGGTGGCGATCGCCAGCAGGTTTGGCGCCGGATTCACGCCGTCGACGTAGAGCTTGTGCGAGGTCTGATCCAGGCACACGCCTTTCAGGATGTTCACCGCCTTCCAGAAATGCAGGCGGCTGCGGTCGAGCGGCTTGCCGATGGTGCGCTCGATGCGTGCGATCCAGTCCTCTTCGGGCAGGTACGGCGCACCGCGCATCCAGATCACGTAGGCCCAGTCGTCGTACGGGTCGCCGAGGGCGGTGAATTCCCAGTCGTTCAGGATGGCAATGCGGCCGTTGTGGTGCATGTAGTTGCCCGGCCCGGGATCGCCATGCACGAGGGTGATTTCCTCGGCCGGCACCGCATTGTTGTGCAGCCACTGCACGCACTCGGCCACCAGCGGCGAAGGCTCGCCGACGACATGCGCGCAGTACACGCTATACAGGTGGTCGACGGCCCGGCGCGCCGGTGCCGCCAGCGACTCCGGACGCTCCAGGTGCTCGAAGTCCGGCGTCTTGTAATCGACGCGATGCAGCTTGTGCAGCAGCTGCAGATACTCGTCGACGACCTCCTCGGAGAACACGCTCGATCCGGGAACGAAGTCCATCGTGAAGAAAGGCTGCCCGAGAACGTCGTTGGTAGTCTCGTAGGACAGGATCTTCGCGACGGGGAAATCGACCTTGTGCAGGGCGCGCATCGTCGCGACCTCGTTGCGGCTGTCCGAACCGAGGTGCCCCCATTGCTCGATGCGGGCGACGACCTTTCTCTCGACCGGTCCTTCCTCACCCTCGTAGGCGACGTCGAGGATGTACATCGCCCGCGACTGCCCCATGGTGATGCGCTTCTCGCCGCACAGTCCGACCTCGCCCTTCGCCTTCAACATCCGGGCGAGGTAGGCCTTCAGTTCATTCTCACGTTTTTTCAGGCTCATATTTCACCCGCCATGCCACGTACAAATGCCCCCATCATCGGCGCGGCAGCGCCGATTTCCTCGTCGAGCTGCGCGTACAGCTCGGCGCGCAGGGTCTTCTGGATCGCCGCGGCGGTGTCGCCGGGGTGGTTCTGCCCCCACACGAGCATCTGCGACGCCGCCACGAACGGCGACTTCTCGGCGAATGCGGCGAGCAGTTCGTTGTCGCCGTTCTTGTCGACGACCGCTTTCAGGCTCGCCACACTGGCCGCCAGCGCGCTGCGATGCTCGGCGCCGCGGTCGCGGTCGAGGCCGCCCAGCGCATACTCCAGCGCGCCGATCAGCAGGCTGGCATTGAAACGCGCCCATTCATCCTCGGCCAGAGGTGCGATGACCTCGCGCAGGGTAACGATGCTGTTTTGAATGATCACCCGGGGATCGGGTGGGACTGGTAAGGTCATGTTCCGGTACTCCGCGACATGCGTTGAATTCGTGTGTAATGGCGACCGTCGCCGTTCAGGCGCCGGTGATGGCGCCCCGCTCCGGGCGCGTCATCGCGCGGCGGCGGTTGAAGTGCGCTTCCCAGTCGTCGCACATGCCCTGCGGGCCGGACCAGTAATCGATCTCGAGGCACACCTTGCCGTCACGGAACTCCAGCCGCGACATGCCCTCGCCGCAATGCCAGCGCCCCTTGTTCTCCGGCCCCTTGCTGTCATCGGTGATCTGCAGATACATCATCCACGACAGCGCCATGCCGTTATCGCCATTGACATAGACCTCCTCCGGCACCACGCGCAGCTTGCCCGCGGCCCAGCCCCAGAAGTCCATCACCTGCTTGTGGCCGCGCATCGGCTCGGCGTGCCCCGCCAGATCGCCCGAATGCGACAGCGTGTCGCGCATGACGAAATCCTCGGTGACGAAGGGCACGAACGAGTCCGGCGTACTGCCGCACCACCCTTCCAGGAAAAGCCGCTTGCCAATCTCGATTTCCGCCTCGCTAACCGCCATCTCACACTCCGTTCGGTATATTTTCGAAAGTGCGGCGGGCGGGCCACGCCCCGTGGCCACCCGCCACCCGCAGCGGCCGCCCGCCGGACCGGGGTCACGGCGAGGCGCTTGACCGCGTCGGGGACAGCGTCAGGTTTCCGGTTCCGAGGTCACATCCGGCAGGCGCATCAGGTGGTTGCCGCAGTCGACCGGCAGGGTCTGGCCAGTCATCGACGACGACAGGTCGCTGGCGAGGAACAGCGCGACGTCGGCGCAGTCATCCACCGTGGTGATGCGGCCCAGCGGCGATTCCTTGATGAAGGCGATGCCGATCGGGGTGTTCTGCGTCGACATGTCGACGCGCGTCTCGTCGATCGGGGTCATGCCGCCATAGCTGTTCATCGCCGTCGGCACGAAGGTCGGCGCGAGGCAGTTGAAGCGCACCTTGGCGTGGCCATATTCGCGCGCGGCGATCTTCGTCACGAAATGCATCGCGGCCTTGCAGCCCGAGTAGCTGGAGATGCCCACCGGCACCAGCACGGCGGTGGTCGAGGTGACGCTGATCACCGAACCACCGCCCGTCGCCGCGTGGGCGTTGCCGAAGTGCTTGAGGAAGTAGAACGAGCCGTTGAGCTGGACATCGGTCACTTCCTTGATCCCTTCGGGCGTCAGGTCGGCGATCATCGCCGGGCGCACCACGCCGGACGAATTGATGCTGAAGTCGATGCGCCCCCAGCGCTTCACGGCGGCGTCGGCCACCGCCTTGACGTCGTCGTGGTTGGTGATGTCGCAACGCATCGGAATCGCACCGGTCTGCGCCGCGAGCTTTTCGAGGTTGTTCATGCGACGGGCCGCGACGATGACCTGTGCGCCCTCTTCAATGAAACGCTCCGCCATGCGCCAGCCGATGCCGCTCGAGGCACCGATAATCACGCCGACCTTGCCATCAAGAATGCCCATTGTCTTCCTCCGGTGTTTTGAGTGTTTACGAAAGCCTTCGCCGCGATCGGCGACGCACTTCCGGTGTGAAAAGAAACTCGTCCTGCAAACATCCCGGCGGTGGCGGGAAGCGGCCTGAAGCGCACTGTCCGCCGCACCCCCCTGCCCTGTCGCCGGTCGGGTCAGGGCAGGCACATAAACAACATTGATTCATTCATACGCCTGCCATATACCCAAGTTACGCCGCGAAAACAAACAAGTCAACTTGTTTTTTTAGAGCTCCGAAAGCCCCTTTGCAGCTTTCCGCTGGGCCGCAACACAACTGCAATCCAACCCACGGAAATCGCTCAGCAGGCCCCCCAGCCGCCGTCGACCGACACCAGCGCTCCGTGCACAAACGCGGCCCTGTCCGAGGCGAGCCACAGCACGCAGTCCGCGACCTCCTCCGCGGTGCCCAGCCGTCCCACCGGGTGCAGGGCCACCAGGCGCCGCTCGCGGTCCGGGTCGCGCGTGCGGTCGTCCAGCATCGGGGTGCGGATCATGCCGGGGCACACCGCGTTGATGCGGATGTTTCGGCCGCCGTACTCCACCGCACAGGTCTTCGTCAGTCCCACCACGGCGTGCTTGCTCGCGACATACGCCGATCCGCCCGCGCGGCCGCGAAAACTCAGCGCCGACGCGGTATTCACGATCGCCCCGCCCCCCTGGCGCAGCATCTGCGCAATGCCGTACTTCATGCACAGCCAGACTCCCTTCTGGTTGACGGCGATGACGCGGTCGAAGTCGGCCTCCGACAGCTCCGTGATCGGCGTGGACGGCAGCGTCACCCCGGCGTTGTTGTGCATCACGTCGATGCGGCCCCAATCCCCGGCCACCTGCGCGACCAGCCCTTCGACCTCGACGGCACGGCTGACATCGACCTTGAAGAAACGCGCGCTGCCGCCCTCGGCAATGATGCGCGCCGCCGTCTCCTGCCCTTCGCGTTCCGCGACGTCCGCAACGGCAACCCGCGCCCCCGCACGCGCGAACGCCAGCGCCGTGGCCTGCCCGATGCCGGTGCCGGCGCCGGTCACCACCACCACCCTGCCCTCGAACTCCGCGTTCACGCGCCCTCCCTGCCCCGCTCCCGTCACCGCGCGTTCAGTCCGGCACCTTCACGACGAGGCGCCCGTCGTTGCCGCCACTGAACAACTGGTTGAACACGTCGGGGACGTTGTCGAAGTCGTCGCGCACGTCGACTTTCGCCACCATCCTGCCGTCGCGGATCCAGTCGCCGATCTCGCGATAGGCCGCCTCGCAGGCCGGCGTGCCGAAATAGTCGGACACGAGGAAACCCTCGATACGTGCCGTCTTGACCAGCAGGTTCCACATGTTGCGCGGCCCCGGCGGTGCCTCCAGCGCGTTGTACTGGGAAATCATGCCGCACACCGCGATGCGCGCCCACTTCGCGAGGTTGCCCATCGCCGCATCGAGGATCTCGCCGCCGACGTTGTCGAAATACACGTCGATGCCGTCGGGAAACTCCTTCGCGATGGCCGCAGCGATGTCGTCGGTGGCCTTGTAGTCGATGCACACGTCGCAGCCGTAATCGCGCACTGCCTCGGCGCACTTGGCGGGTCCGCCGGCGATGCCGACCACCTTCGCCGCCCCCTTGAGCCGCGCCATCTGCGTCACCAGCGAGCCGACGCTGCCGGCCGCGCCGCTCACGAGCACCTTGTCGCCGGCCTTCATGCCCGCAACCTCCATCAGCCCGTACCAGCCGGTACCGCCGCTGGTACCCATCGCGTGCAGGTACATCGGCAAGTCGAAGCCGTGCGAGGTATCCATCGGCGACAGCACGCCGAGGTTGCCGCAACGCACCGGCGAAATCTGGCGCTCGCCGGCGATCATGTATTTCGCCCAGTGCCCGACGCCGGCAACGACGGTGCCGGGCTTCATCTGCGGGTTGCGCGACTCCACGACGCGGCCGATCGTAACCCCCATCACCGGCCCGCCCAGCGGCAGCGGCTCGGTATAGCCGCCGCCGGGCGCCATCCACCCGCGCGTGGCGGGGTCCATGGCCAGGTAGAGCATCTTCACGAGCGTCTCGCCCGCCTCCAGCGGACGCACGGGCGACTCGCGCAGCTCCATGTCGCTGCGCTTGACGGCCCCCTCGGGCCGCCGCACGAGAATCCATTGCTTGTTCATTTCGGTCATCTTGTACTCCGTGGCCGCAGTGTGCGCCGCTCAGCGGCTGACGTAGCCGGCGTCGACGCTCAGCGTCGCCCCGGTTACATAGGAGGCGAGATCCGAGGCCAGCCACAGGCTCGCCTGGGCCACCTCGTCGGCGCGCCCGAAACGGTTGAGCAGGCTCAACTGCGGCGCGAACTGCTCTTCCGTGAGGTTGTACTCGCGCAGCGCGCCGCGCAGCATCGGCGTGTCGATCGCACCGGGCGCCACCGCGTTGACGCGGATGTTGTGGGCACCGTTTTCCAGCGCCGCGACCTTGGTCAGGCCGATGACGCCGTGTTTGGCGGCAACGTAGACGCCGTTGGTCGGCTGCGGCCGGAAGGAGCTCACCGAACCGATGTTGATGATGGAGCCGCCATGCCCCTGACGGATCATCTGCGACAGTTCGTACTTCAGGCACAGCGCCACGCCCTTGAGGTCCACGGCGATGACGCGGTCGAACTGCGCCTCGTCCATTTCCGCCAGCGGATGCGTGTCGGGCGACACCGCCGCGTTGTTGACTGCGACGTCGAGCTTGCCGAAGCGCTCCACCGTCGCCTTCACGAGCCCCTCGACCTCGGCCGCGACGGCGACGTTGGCCTTGTGGAAGATCGCCACGCCGCCGGCGCGTTCGATCTCCGCGACCACCTCGCGTCCGGTCTTCTCGTCCACATCCGCGACCACGACCCGCGCGCCGGCTTCGGCGAACAGCTTCGCCGTCGCGGCCCCCATCCCCATCGCCGCGCCGGTGACGATCGCCACCTTGCCATCGAGCGTCAATGCAACCATCGTCTTTCCCTCACTTTCGGACTTGCCGTATTTGCGACCCGCCGAACCATCCGGCACGCCCCGTTCATGCCGCGCCCACGCGGGCGTACCACCCGGCAGGCACCACCACTTCCTCGCGCACCAGCATGCCGCGCGTGGCCGACGGATCGACCAGCGGCTGGCCGCGCGCCGCGTCGCGCAGCGCCCATTCGCCCCGCAGGCTGTCGAGACTGTCCCACCAGCTGCACTCGACCGCATCGAACGGCGGCTCGCCGGCCCCTTCGACGGCCATATACCGCGTCAGCCGCAGCGGTGCGGCCCCGGGCAGCAACAGCGGCGCCTCCCCGTCCAGCCAGTGCGCCGCAAAGGCGTCCGCCGCGAGCCGCGGGTTACGCCGGAACACCAGGATCAGCTTGACCGCGCCATCGGGCAGTTCACCCGCTGCCTCGCACAGCACCCGTTCGCGCGCGACACAGGCGACCGCCGGCGGCACCATGAAGCGCGCCTCGTCGGGTCCCGCCCCGTGCAGGTATTCGGGACTCGTCACCAGCCGCTGCAACGCGCCGATGTCGTCGATCCACAGCTCCGGCGCCCCGTCCGCCATCCACACGAATCCCTCGAGTTGCGTGTCGATGCGGTGATTCTGGATGTAGCCGCGCAGGTAGCCGGCCTCGACGAGCCGCAGCGCGTGCGCCTTGTGGATCGTGCGCCAGTAGTCGCTGAAGGCCTCCAGCGTGAAGTCCGGCCGCCGCTGCAGAAAGCTCATCACCTTGAGCGCATCGCCGCACCCGGCGGCGGCCTGCCCTGCGTTCACCGGCTGGTCTCGCCGTTGTCGATGACGATCTGCGACCCGGTGATGTGGCGCGACTCGTCCGAGGCGAGAAAGACCACGAGGTTGGCGACATCCTCGGGCCGCCCCTGACCGTGGTGGCGCACCTGCTCGAGGCCCGCCGACGCGGCATCGAGCGAGCTGATCGCCGAAGCCGTCATCGGCGTGTCGTGCGCGCCCGGCAGCACCGCGTTGCAGCGGATGTGGTAGCTCTGTTCCTGGCAGTGGGCGGCCACGCTGCGCGTCATCGACACGATCGCGCCCTTGGCCGCGGCGTAGGAGACGATCGGGCTCAGCCCCTTGATCGCCGCCACCGACGAGATGTTGATGATCGATCCGCCGCCGCTCCTCGCCATCGCCGGAATCGCATGCTTGCAGCCGAGGAAGGTTCCCTCGGTCATGACCGCGCCGTGCAGGCGGAATTCATCCAGCGAGGTGTCCTCGACGGTACCGAAGCGAACCAGCCCGGCATTGTTGACCAGCACGTCGAGGCGCCCGAAGGTCTCCACCGTCTTGGCCACCACGGCCTTCCACTGCGACTCGTCGCGCACGTCGTGCTGCAGGAAGATCGCCCCCGGAATCTCCGCCGCCACGCGCCCGCCGAGCTCGACGTTGACGTCGGTGAGCACCACCTTAGCGCCTTCCGCCGCCATCAGACGCGCATCCGCCGCGCCCAGCCCGGACGCCGCGCCGGTAACGATTGCGACCTTCCCTTCCAGTCTCTTCATAGTGATCTCCACACAGAAACGAGCAGCAGAACCGGCCGCCATGGCGGCCGGGGGTTGATCCGGCTAGGCCGTCGCGGCGGCGGTCCGGTCGTGAGGCAGCGGCGAAGGGACCGCGCTCGCGGCCACGGCGCTGCTGTCGGCCACCGGCGCTGCCCTCGACTCGCCGCGCAGCAGGAAATGCGACAACGCCGGCACCAGAATGAGCGCTCCGAGCATGTTCCACATGAACATGAAGGTCAGCAGGATGCCCATGTCGGCCTGGAACTTGATCGGCGACCACGCCCAGGTCACGACGCCGGCCGCCAGAGTCACGCCCACCAGGGCCACGACCTTGCCGGTCGTCGCCAGTGCCCGGCGGTAGGCCTCGCCGACGCTGTGGCCGCTGCGCTGGAACACCAGCTGCACGCTCAACAGGTAGATCGCGTAATCGATGCCGATGCCCACGCCCAGCGCCACCACCGGCAGCGTCGCCACCTTGATGCCGATCCCGAGGTGCACCATCAGCGCCTCCGCCAGTACCGACGTGAGCACCAGCGGCAACAGCGCGACGATGACCGCGCGCCAGCTGCGGAAGGTGACGAGGCACAACAACGCGACCGCGGCATACACGTAGAACAGCATCTTGCGGTTGGCCTCGCGCACGACGATGTTGGTCACCGCGTCGACGCCGGCATTGCCCGCGGCGAGCAGGATCTGCCGCTCCGCGCTGCCGTGACGTTCGGCGAACGCGGTGGCCGCCTGCACTACTCCGTCGAGGGTCGCCGCCTTGTGGTCGGCCAGATACGCGAGAACCGTACTGATCGAGCAGTTCGAGTTGAGGAACTCGGAGTTCCACGACACCGCATTGTTGATCTGCGGATCGATCAGACTCTGGTTGTCGCTGATCGTCGCCCACTTCGGGCTGCCCTCGAACATGCCCGCCATGTAGCTGCGCACCGTGCCCGCCAGCGAAGCCGTGCGCTGCACGCCGGGCACTTGCGCGAGCGCCCAGTCGAGACGGTCGATCTCGACCAGCGTTTCATAGCTGCGGCAGCCGTCGTCGGGCGTCTTCATCATCACCGCGAACACGTCGCTGGAGATGCCGTAGTTGCTCGTGATGAAGGCGTTGTCACGGTTGTAGCGCGAGTCCTCGCGCAGTTCCGGGGCCCCCGGATCGAGGTCGCCGATCTGCAGCCTGAGCGAGGTCGCAAAACCCGCCACGCCCAGCACCAGCGCCACCACCAGGCTGCCCGTCGCCCAGCGCCGACGGGTGAATTTCTCCAGCCCGCGCCATACCAGATCGAAGCCATGTGGCGTGGCGTTCGCGGTCTGTTCGACGGCGAGGCTGCGTTTGGCCGCCGCCGGCGTCACGCCGATGAAGGACAGCATCACCGGGATCAGGATCAGGTTGGTGAAAATCAGCACGCCCACGCCGATACTGGCGGTGAGTGCCAGCTCGCGGATCACCGGAATGTCGATGATCATCAGCACCGCGAAGCCCACCACGTCGGCCAGCAGCGCGGTCATGCCCGCGAGGAAGAGCCGCCGGAAGGTGTAGCGTGCAGCCACCAGACGGTGCGTGCCGCGACCGATGTCCTGCATGATGCCGTTCATCTTCTGCGCACCGTGGCTCACACCGATCGCGACGACGAGGAACGGCACCAGCATCGAATACGGGTCGAGCTGGTACCCGAACAGCGACACCAGACCGAGCTGCCAGATCACCGCCATGATCGAGCAGCCCAGCACCAGCACCGTGCTGCGGATACAGCGCGTGTAGCTGTAGATGATCGAAACCGCGATCACCACCGCGATGAGGAAGAACAGCGCGACCTTCTCGAGACCGGCGATCAGGTCGCCGATC
The DNA here is from genome assembly GCF_900156155.1 of Aromatoleum tolulyticum. GTDB lineage: Bacteria > Pseudomonadota > Gammaproteobacteria > Burkholderiales > Rhodocyclaceae > Aromatoleum > Aromatoleum tolulyticum. Next base: position 20,300 of record NZ_FTMD01000022.1, on the reverse strand, counting down.
AGCTTGGCGAAGCCGATCACGTAGACCCGCACCTTCGCCCCGTCGCCGGAGGCGTAGCGGGAGCGGATGTCGTCGAGACTGTCGGACAGCTTCTTGTAGTCGACGGGCTTGCCCTCGGCATCGAGCGGACGCAGCGGCACCACGATCATGCTGGAGCGGTAGTCGTTGGCGACAAGGCTGCCGACGACGTTGGCGCGCGCGATGTTGATGCGCAGGTCCTCGATCGTGCGCGGGCTGCCGTCATAGTCGTGCGGCAGCACCGGTCCGCCGGCGAAGCCTTCCTCGGTGACCTCGGTCCAGCGCACCACCGGGGTAAAGATCGACTTCATCCACGGCCGGTCGACGCCGGGCAGCAGGAACACCTCGTCGTTGATCTTCGCCAGTTGCTGCAGGTAGTCCGCGTTGAAGATGTCGCCGTCGACCGCCTCCACCACGATGCGTACCGAATCCCCGAGGCCGCGCAGCTCGTCGCGGTTCTGCAGGTAGTTCTGCACGAACGGATGCCCCTGCGGCAGCATCTTGTCGTAGCTGGCGCTGACCTTCAGGCTGCTCGCCTGGTAGCCGAGAAACGCCGTCAGCAACAGACACGCGAGGATCAGCACGATGCGGTTATTGAAGATGATCCGCTCGAGGAAACTGCCGGATTGGTGGTCGAAATTGCGCGGATCGCTGATCACCGCCATCTCGACGCTTTTGTAATGGGCTGCCATGTCTTTTTTCCGCTCTCAGTTCGAACCGCGTCCGGGAACCGCCGACCCGCCGGCCATGCCAAGCCCCGGCGAAGCCTCGACCGCTGCCGACCTCACGCCTTCGGCCCCGACCAGCGCCAGGTTGCGTCCCCCGAAGGCGACGACGCCGCCGTAGGACATCGGGCGAGGAAGGGGCAGCTGCCTGAACGACTGGCCGTTGTCGGTGCTCATGTATGCCGTGCCGGCCATGCTGACGAGCACGACATCGTCGTTGCCGAGCAGCGTCGCGCCGGTCATGCCGGCACTGCTGCCGAGATCGACGCGCTGCCACGTCTTGCCCGCGTCCGCGCTGCGAAATACGCTCCCGCGCATGCCGTGGGCCACCAGCACCTTGCCGCCGACCGCGATACCGAACAGGGTGCCGTGATAGCCGACGTTGCCCGCGACGAAGCGGTCGGCACCCGGGTCGTACTTCCACACGCTGCCGGTCTCGCCGACCAGGAACAGTCCCGACGCGCCGGCGCCGATGCTGAAGAAATTCAATTCGCGAGGGTTGTCGACCTTGTGCATCAGCGGCACCCAGGTCTTGCCGCCGTCCTCGGTGCGGAGGATGCGGTTGAACGTGCCGGCGACGTAGCCGCGCTGCCCGTCCTCGAAATACACCCCGAGGAAAGGCTGCGTGCCCCCCATCGCGACCACGTTCTTCTCGCGCGTGGCGTATTCGCCGGCCTGCGCCAGGCTGCCGTCGGCCCCTGCGCGATCGTAGTAATCCACGATCGACTGCGACGCCGACTTGCCGTCGAGCTGGCGCGTCCAGGTCTTGCCGCCGTCGGCGCTGTGGATCACCACACCGCCATGGCCGACCGCCCAGCCCAGCTCGGGCGACGGGAAATGCACCGCGAGCAGGTCGCTGCTGACCGGCACCTGCGCCTGCGTCCAGCTGTTGCCGCCATCGTCGCTGAATACGACATGGCCCCGCTGCCCGACCGCCACCAGACGCCGGCCCGCCGTCGCCACCGCCGTCATCGGGCTCTTCGCCGCGAGGCTGCTCGCCTGCGCGGGAACCTCCGACGGATCCTGAAATCCCGCCCCCAGCGGACCCGCCGCCAGTGCGAGGGCCAATACGAGCAATCTCCCGCCCGCCATTCCTGGACACTTCATGTTCATGCTCCGGATTGCGCGTGCCGCGCGTGAATCTCGACAAGAAAGAGGCCGTGCCCGGGGCACGGCCTCTCCGTTGCTAGCGCACGCCGCCCTGGCTCAGCGCGGACGACTCGTAGAAATTCACCGGCTTGGCCTCGGACTCCTTCGTCACCACCATCATCCCGCCGCCGGCCGGTGTGTAGGCCTGACGCACGTAGGCACCGTTGGTCAGGTCATGCACCACGAATTCGTGGGTGTTGTGGCCGGTGGTCTCGTAGAAGGGATAGAAGTTGGTCTGGCTCACGCGGTAGATCTTGCCCGCGTCGTCGTAGTTCTCCGCCATGCCGACTGCCGGGATGTCCTCGTCCCAGTAGATGACGCGACGCGGATAGACGTGGCGCTTGCCCGGCTTGAGCGTCGCCTCGACGACCCAGACGCGATGCAGTTCCCAGCGCATGCAGTCCGGATTGAGGTGGTTGGGCGTGAACACCTTTTCCGACGAGCACTGCTTGTCGTCGTGCAGGCGGAAGGTGTTGTAAGGAATGATCACCTCCTTCTTGCCCAGCAGCTTGTAGTCGTAGCGGTCCTGCGAGCCGTAGAACACCTGGGTGTCATCGACGGTACCCACCCCGCCGCCTGCCGGGCTCGGGGTGTCGTAGGCGACGTCCGGCGAAAGCTTCACGCGGCGCTGGCCCGGCAGATACGTCCACGCGCGGCGACCGACGTTGACCATGTCCACCGAATCGTGCAGCACTAGAATCTCGCCCGCCTTGCGCGCCGGGCCGGTCCAGTCGACACGCCCGTACTCGAGGATCTCGTCGCCGCCCAGCGGCGTCGTCCGCGCAGGATTGAGCGTCGGGAAAGTCTGCCAGTACACGAAGGCGCCGGTCTGGATCACGCGGCCCCGCGCGTCGACCAGCGTCGAGGTCTGCGCCGGCGAATAGTACGCATACTGGTCGTACTTCATCGTGCGGTTCCACATCACCTCCGCGCCGTTCTTCGGAATCGGGAACGGCACCCCGCCAAAGCAGGTTCCCGCCAGTTGCAGCAGGTTGTCCGCCAGCTTGCACGTGGCCGCGTTCTTCAGGGTGTTGTCGACGACGTATTTCGGATACTTGGCGGTGCGGTGGGTCGGATAGACATCCATGCGGAAGGTCGGGTACTTCTTCAGCAGCTCCTTCGCGCCCTCGGTGAGCTTGTCCGCGTACTGCGCGGCATTCGCAGCGGTGATGCTGTACAGCGGCTTCTCGGCGGCGAACGGGTCGGGGCGGAAGCCCGGCTTGGCCGGGTCATAGCCGGCGGGCGGTTCGATGCCGCCGGTATAGTCCGGAATGCTCTTGTCGGCATTGCCGGCCTTGATCGCCCCCCACGGGGTCAGCGTCGTGCCCAGCTGTTTGATCTCGTCCGCCGTCGGCGCCGCGGCGGCATTGCCGGCCACCCCCATCGCGAACATCAATGCCACAGTCTTGCCATGCAGTTTCATTTGTCAGCTCCAGTGTCTTGTTGCCGCTGCGGGGCGGCTCAGAATACGGTCTTGAAGGTCAGCGACACCCAGCCACGGTCGCGCAGGATGCCCGCGCCGTTCGTCGCTTCCCACGTTCTCGCACCCACGCCCGGCACCGGCGTGATGTTCGGGCCGGTGGTGTAATTGCCGATGTAGTCGTTGTAGGTGAGGTTCACGTTGTATTTGGAATAGATGTCGAGGCCGAGCCCGATACTCCAGGCACCCGCATCCTGCGCGGCGCCCAGCGGTGCCGGCGAGTTGCCCTTGAGGCCGATACCGAAGTTCACCGGCATCGTCAGGTCGATGCCCGGCAGCACCTGGAACCAGGTCGGGGTAATGCCGATGTTGAAACCCCATGCATCGTCCGTCGCGCAGCCGGCCTTGACGCCGCCGGTGCACCCGCCGTACTTCGAGTCCTTGTGCTTGAAGAAGGCGCGGGTCGAGCGATTGACGTCGTCAAGACGGCTGTACGAGATTTCTGCCGTCACCGCGGCCGAATCGAACAGCGGCGTCTGGCCGATGTAGGCGATCATGTTGAGCAGGCCGTGCCAGGTGCTGCCGAGCGCGAGGCCCCCGGCGTTGGACGCCAGCGGCGTGTCCTCGCGGCGGGACAATTCGCCGCTTACCGACACGGCTCCCACCAGGCGGGAGAGGCTCACGCCGTACAGTTTGACGTCCTCGGCATAGGCATTGACGAGGCCCTGCGGGGTCGCGATCATCGTCGGATAACGGTCGTCGAAACGGCGGTAGTACAGGCCGAGATCGCCACCGAGCGTGTCCGACTTGATCTTCGTCATCACGCCCCAGCTGCCGGTGTTGCCGGGCTTCTTGTGGGGACCGTGGTCGCGGTCGCCAAGCACCGGAAAACCGAGGAAATTGGTGCCGCCCAGAAAGCTCAGGTCGGCACCGCCGAGATAGGTGCCGCCTTCCGGCAGACGGTGCGGATCCCATTCGAGGTAATAGTTCGCCGCGACGCTGACCTTGTCGGTGAGCTGTCCCGCGGCGGAGATCTGGTTCTGCGGCAGGAACAGTTCCTTCGCCTCGATACCGGGCGTCGAGGTCGCCTTGCGCAGGTCGAGGGGCCCCTGGCCGTAGGCGATGCTGTTGCCGAAGGTATACAGCGACTCGCCCCAATACACGTTGTGGCGGCCGGCGCGAATATTCACCGGCACGGAACCGAGATCGACGCGGGTGAACGCGAAGGCGTCCAGCAACTCGCCGGACGTGCCGTACCAGCGCTTCACGTCGCTGGTGAACTTGTTGCGCGGATAGGCGGTGCCCAGGCCCGCGCGCTGATAGGCCGGATGACCCTTGACGTCCTCGTCGAAAGCCAAGTCGCTCCAGCCCGTCGCCGAGATGCGGAAGCCATGGTTGAGCTTGTAAACCAGGTCGAATTCGGAAAGCAGGTCGAACCGGTTGGTCACGACTTCGCCCTTGTCCCACCCGTGGTTCGTCGCCTGCGACACCCACGCGTCACCCAGCTTGTTGTCGCGGCCCTCGACACGCCAGCCGATGTTGTACTTGACCGTGTTATCCCAGCGCACCACCAGGTCGTCACTGCCGGTGTCGAACTTGAACGCGCTTGCCGGCGACGCCGCAAAGGCCATCGCCACCGCGGCCGCGACGCCAGCAACCCGCCTGCCGCCCGCCCCGCATCCTGCACCCGTCCTGCTTCTTCTCATGTGTCCTTCCTCCTCGCCTCTTTTTAATATTCCCGGCCCGGGCAGACCGGGAGTCCCTGTCAACAACCACCAAAACAAACCATCAGGTTCGTTTTAACATTGTCCGGCTTTCTCCCTTGATGCTTCCTTCCTACTGCAACTTCCTTTTCGACCTCCCTGCCGACGCGGACCCGCCCCCGCACGCCCATGCGCGCGCGGGCCCGCGTCCACCAGTTTCAGTTGTCCTTTGCGCCGTCGGCGATCCAGGCACGAATCCGGTCGCGCGTCTCGTCTTCCAGCGGCGGCTGCGCGAACGGCATGCGCACCCCATTGCCGCCCGAATCCAGATGCGTACCCTCGATCTTGTGCAACAGATAACTGCCGGCCGGGTCGCCCGGCACGACCAGCTGCAACGGACTCCCCTTCGACCGGACCTTGACGATGCTGCGGTACGCCGCGGCGGGATAGAGCTTCATCCCGCCGGGCTCGTCACCGGTCAGATGGCAGGTGGCGCAGCGGGTACGCAGCACCGGCACGATGTCGCGCGCAAAACTCACCTGCTGCGCATGGGCCGCCGTGGCCCCGGCGAGCGCGGCGCCCATCGCGGCGGCCACGGCCGCCCAAGCGCGCGTCTTCATGCCTTCTGCGCCGCCGCGTGCCGGCCCGCCAGATAACCGAACGTCATCGCGAGCCCGATCGTCCCGCCCGCACCGAGGTAGGCCGGCCCCGACGGGCTGGCGATGCAGTTGCCGGCACCATAGAGGCCGGGAATCGGCTTGCCGTCCGCGGCCAGCACCTGGCCGTTCTCGTTGATCGCCGGCCCGCCATTGGTGTCCAGCGCGCCCGGCGCGAGGATCACCGCATACAGCGGCCCCTTGCGGTCGATCGGGTACATGGTGCCGTTCGGCTTGTCGTTGTCCGGGTAGGTGCTCTTCTTGCTGACGGGCGAAAACACCTTCTGCCACTGCCGGTCGTACTCGTGCAGGCCGCGGTCGAAATCCTCGTCGCGTCCTGCCTCGGCGAAACGGTTGAAACGTTCGATGGTGGCGTCGAGGTTCTCTGCGAAGCTGTCCACGATGCGGTAGTTGCCCACCGCCGCGGACAGCGACGCCAGGCGCTTGCGGATGTTGTCCGCGAGCTCGCGCGAATCACGCCCCTCGATCAGCCATTTCGACTCGCGCTTGTCGAGCGGCAGCGGCAGCGCACCGGCATAGCGGTTGAGGGTGCGGTCGTCGAACACCATGAACATGAACTGGTTCGGGTATTCCGCATTCACCGGATCGAATGCGAAGTGCGCGCGCGTACGGTCGTTGTAGTTGCGCTTCTCGTTCACCACGCGCTTGCCGTACTTGTTCACATGGATCATCGAGTCGCCCGGCGCGAAGAACACGCCGTGCCCGATCGCGCGGTTGTTGAGCGCGTCCTCGAGGATCACCGGCGTGCGCCACGCCGTACCCAGCGAACCCATCTTCGCCCCGGCCTGCTGCGCGATCGAAATGAAGTCGCCGGTCGAGCCGACCGCCGCACAGGCGCCATACAGGCCCGGCTGGTGCAGCCGAACCAGTTCGAGGTTGTGCGAATAACCGCCGGTGCCGAAGATCACGCCCTTGCGTGCCCGGATGCGCAGCAACTTGTCGTTGTTGCGGACCTCCATGCCGACGACGCGCTCGCCGTCCTTGATCAACCCGACCGCGCGATGCTCGAGCAGGAAGGGCACGTTGCGCTTGGTCAGCCACTGCTCCAGTTGATAGGCGAGGCTGTTGCCCCCCGTCGTCGACCCGGCCCCGACCGCTGGCTCCAGCGCGCGCACGTTGTTGGCCTTGTTCTCGGGCAGGTGGTCGCCGTAGTCGGGCGGGAAGATATTGACGTCCCACACCTTGAACTCGCGGAATTTCGTTGCCCCGATCTCCTCCATCCACTCGACCATCTTCGAGCCGTTGTCGTAGAAGGCCTCGAGCAGGCGGAACGACTCCGGCGCGAGCCCGAGCGTCGGGCTGGCGGCGTCATAGGACTCGGGGTGCGAATAGCGGGCCATGTAGCGCAGACAGTCGGCGCGGTTGTCCTGCATGTTCTTCGCCGCGATGAAACGGTTGTTGGGAATCCAGGTCACGCCGCCCGACTTGCCGGTCGTGCCGCCCGCCATCGGCAGCTTTTCGACGACGATGACCTTCGCCCCGGATGCCACCGCGGTCACGGCGGCCGAACACGCCGCCGCCCCCGAACCGACGCAGATCACGTCGGTTTCCATGTCCCACTTCCGCTCATCGCGGCTGCGCGCCGCGGCGGTCGCCGGCATGGCCGCGACAGCCGCCGCGCCCGCCGCCGCCCCTGCGCCCAGCAGCACCTTGCGGCGCGCCAACAGTTTCCCCAGCTCCTTCTCTTCCTTGCCGTTCATGCCAATTCCCCGCATTTTCAAGCCCGAACCGAAAAATCCGCCTCACGCGCGCTATGCGAATCGCTGTCGCGCACATACGGCACCAGATCCATACGGAACAGATGAACACGACCGACCGGTCGGCTTACATCCGCTCCGATGCAGAATTAACGCATTCCGGTGAAACGGTCAACACAGGTGACGTCCGGCGGTCGCGACGCGACCGCCGGACAAGAGAACGCAGCCGAACGGCCCTGAGGAAGTGTTCATGAACTGTCTCCTGTATCGTTATGACCGTATCGACGTCGCTGCGGCGTTCCCGCGACCGGGATCCACCATGCACCGAGATGACCGGTTTTATTTTTGCTGCACAAACCCGGCGCGCCCGCCCTGTTCGATCCGCTGGATCCGGTGGCGCCAAACATGGCCCCCACCCGGCACCTCAGCCCGAAGACCGCAACCTCGTCATCGGCATAAAAGAACCAACACGTTGGTTTGTTTTTATGAGAGTACGCCTAATGACCCAGTTTGCCAAGTGCCCTTCCAAAAAAATATTCGCCCTGCCGGCGCAGCTCCGTCGTCAGGGGCGCAGGCGCGCGCGGGCGAGCAGGATGCCGACGAATGCCACTCCGCTTGCCGTCAAGGCGGCAGTGGTCCCGAAGCGCTCCGCGACGCTTCCCCACAGCACGCTGCCGAACGCGCCCGATCCCTGAAAGACCACCAGAAACAGCCCCAACGCGCGAGCGCGTCCCTCGTCGGGAATATCCGCCTGCATCGCGCCGATGCCGGCATTGACGACCATGACCCACGCCGCGCCGGTCATCCAGACGAGCACCAGCAGCGCCTCCCTGCTGTGCGCATGTGCTATGACAAGGGTCGTCGCGGCGCACACCAGGATGGCGCCGCCCACCACGGCCTCGCGTCCGTAACGGCGCGACAAGGCTCCCAGCAGCGCCGCGCCGGTCGCCGCACCGACGCCGGAGGCCGCCACCAGAAATCCGTACGCGGGCGCATCCCCCCCGAAGCGTTCGCGCACCAGCGCGGGCAACAGTGCGATCAGACCGGCCCCGCTGGCAACGAACAGGCCGACCCGCAACAGGTGCAGGCGACAGGGGCGCGAGGCGCGGGCCAGCCCGACGATGTGGCCCGGCCCGGAGGCCCGCGCCGCGGGCGACGCGGGCGCGATGTGGCCCAGCGGGTCGAGAAAATGAATCATCGCGATGACGGCGGCGAAAGCGGCCACTGCACCGCCGAACACGGCGCTGCTGCCGTATCCCGCAATCACCACGCCGGCTACCGCAGGCGCCGCGGCCCGCGCCAGGTTGTAGGGAATCGTCGCCAGGCTGATCGCATCGGAAAGGTGCTCCGGCGCCGCCGCGCGGCAATGAGCGGAATGCCACGCCGGGGCCAGCAGGGCCGACAGACAGCCGAACAGGAAGGTCAGGCCGAGCAAGGCGGCGGGATGCACCGGCGGCGACAGGCTGACCGCCCACAACAAGGTCGCCGATACCAGCATGCAGCACTGCACGGTCAGCACATAGCGCCGCAGGGCGAACCGGTCGGCCATGACTCCGCCGGCCAGCGCGAACAGACACGCCGCGAGGCTGCTTGCAGTCGGCACCAGCGCCACCAGTAACGGCGACGGCGTCAGCGTGGCCATCAGCCACGAAACGCCGACCGTCTGCATCCACACCGCGAAGTACATGACACACCCGCTCGTCCACAGCAGGCGAAAATTTCGCTCGCGCAGGGGAGCAAAACTCATCGCGCGAGCTCAGCCGCAGACCGGTCCGGACAGGTCACCAGCGACGCAAACCGACGCCGCCGCGCCGCGCGAACCACCACGGCGCCGGCGAGCCACCGCCTCAAGCCTGGGAGGCGAGATCGAGCGCCTCTATGGCCGCCTTGTCATGCGCCACGAGCGCGAGCAGACGTTCCATCCTCGATATGCGCTCGGGGTCGAGATCATCCATATGGCTCATCGCCACACCGCGGAAGGTGAAGTGGGCGATGTCGGTCAGCAGGAGCAGCAGGTCGGACGACTTGTCGGCCCAGAACGGGAACACGCGCAGAATGATCGGCGCGATCCCGTCGTTGAGGATGTCCTGTGCGCGCCGCACCACCTTGGCGAGTTTCTTGTCGGTCCGCGCGGCCATCAGCAATTCGTGTGCGGCGGCAAACGACGGCAGCGAATAATAGGTACGCACCAGCTCCATCGCCTTCAGCGTATGCGAAAGTTGCGGCTCGGTACCGGGGGGCAACGGCGGAACGATGGTCCTTGCCAGATGCTCGAATTCTTCGAGCCGCCGCTCGGCGAGGTAGATGGCCGCCTTTTCGATGACGTCGGCACGTGAACTGAAATGGTGCATCATCGCGCCGCGCGAAACCTTGCCGCATTTGGCCACCAGCTCCATCGTGGTCTTCGCGTACCCCTTGTCTATCAGGCACTTGATGACCGCCTCGAGAATCACGGTCTGCGTGACGAGGCTCTTCTCGGCCTGCTTGCCCGACGCGCGCACGGTCGTAAGCACCCGCGAATTCTTCCTGACCACACCGGTGCTGCCGGTGCTGCGCGAACGCTCACTGCTGGGGGGGGTGGTTTTGCTCATGTGAAGTTATCGCCGTGTTTGTTTTTTTAAATTATAACACTCAGATCAAACAAGGACTTGCGCATCCTTCAGGTTGGCGATGGTGTTTTCGTCGAGTCCGAGCAGTTGGCGATAGACATAGTCGTTGTGCTCACCGATGGCCGGAGTCGGCCCGCTCACCGCGGGCGGCGTCCGCGTCAGCAGCCACGGCGTGGCGTAGATCTCGCACGGATCGAAGCTGCCGCCGTCATGCCGCACCTTCAGCCCGCGGCCGCCAAACACCTCGTGACCGTCGCGTTCGCCGAGCTCCAGCACCGGAGCGGCCGGCACTCCGGCGGCGGCCAGCGCATCGACCGCCTCGTCACGGTCGGCGGCCTCGCACCACGCGCGAACGGCTGCCCCGATCTCCCCTGCCCGTGCGCGCCGCGCCGCGGCATCGCGCAAGCCTTCGTCCGCCGCCCAGTCGCCACGCCCCATCACCCGGCACAGCGCACGCCAGTCGCCGTCGTCGCGGACCGCGAGCGCCAGCCACTTTCCGCCGCCGCGCGTCGCAAAGATGCCGTGCGGAAAATAGTGCGGATGGGTATCCCCTTGTATGCCCGCCTCGCGTCCGTTGAGCTGGAAGTCCACCAGCGGCTCGCCCGTCGTGGCGCACATCGATGACGTCTGTCCCAGATCGACGAACTGCCCCTCGCCTGTACGGTCGCGATGGGCCAGCGCCGCGAGCGCGCCGATGGCTCCCTGGATGGCCTGGGTGGTGTCGCCAAGGCCGAAACACATGAAGCCGGTCGCATCGCCGTTGTCGGGATAGCCGACCACGCTATCGAGGCCGGCGTAGGCCGAGGCGATCGCCGCGAAACCGCGCATGTCGCGCTTCGGCCCTTCCTGCCCGGCCATGCTCATCGACACCACGATGATCGCCGGGTTCACCTTCGCCAGATCGGCATAGCCGAGGCCATTCTTCGCCATCACACCGGCGGCGAAGTTGTCCATCACGATGTCGCAGCGGGCGGCCAGCCTGCGCACCAGTTCCGCGCCGCGCGGATCGGCGATATTGAAAGTGGCGGACTTCTTGGAACGGTTGTTGTGGCAGAAGAAATACGAGTTGTGCGCGTACAGGCGCATGTTGTCGGGGCGCAGCGTGGTTTCGATGCGGATCACCTCGGCGCCCATGTCGGCGAGCAGCTGGCCGGCCATCGGTCCGGCCCAGTTCCAGCCGAAGTCGAGCACGCGCACCCCGTCGAGCGCACCGCGTCCGCTGCCCGTTCCCTGCAGCGCACGCTGGCCGTGGCCGCCGGCGCGCACCTCGGCACCGTTCGCATCGAGCGCCGGTGCGGCGGCGCGTATTGCCGTCGGCGTGCGCGAGAACTGGTAGCCGGGCCTGGGGATGCGCACGTCGCGCCCGCCGATGTCGACATGTCCCCACTGGTCGCGGAACGCCAACTGGCTGCTGTCGAGCACCTCGGGGAAGTTGTTCACCGAACCGATGATGAGCCCGTTCGCGTTGGCCAGCGCCTGCAGTTCGGCGCGCGTGTGCTGCTTGAGCCAGCCGCGGAACGCGAGGTCCACCGCGCCGCCCTCGTCGAGGGCGCCGAGGTACAGCGAATCGCGGTTCTGGCCCTCGTCGGCCCACGCCGGATCGCCCATCAGGCGGAGGTAGGAATGCCACTGTTTGCCATGGATCGTGGCAATGCAGACATACCCGTCCGCGGCCTCGAAGAAGCCGGTCGGGTACAGCGCGCCCTTGATCGTCCGGCCCGCCCGCTTCCATTCGATGCGGCGCTTGGCGGTCACCAGCGACATGCCGCCGACCTGGTAGGCGAGCACCTGCGCCGACGAGATGTCGATGCCCTGGCCGCGCCCCGAGCGCCCACGCTCGTGCAGCACGCACAGGGCCGCGGCGAGGCCGTGAAAGCCGGCCTGGTAGTCCGCCTGGTCGAAGGGCAGCGGTAGCGGCGCGCGGTCCGGGCGGCCGACCGCAACCGGGAGCGCGCTGACGGCCTGAACGGTCAGGTCCGTCCCGGCGCGCTCCGCCCATTTCCCGGTGCGTCCGTACGGTGACAGCGACACGATGACCAGATGCGGATGACGCGCCTGCAGGGCGTCGAAGTCGAGTCCGTGGCGGCGGCGCGCGTCCGGGTCGAGATTTTCGACCAGCACGTCGGCGCCGGCCAGCAGCGAATGAAAGAACTCCAGCTCCGCGGCATCGTCGAGGTCGGCGACGACGCCCTTCTTGCCGGCGTTGAGCAGGTGGAAGAAACCGCTGCGGTCCGGGTGCGGCAGGTCCTGCGGGAATGGACCGCGTCGCCGCGCGGAATCCCCTTGCGGCGGTTCGACCTTCACCACTTCCGCGCCCAGGTCTGCGAACAGACGGGCGCAGAAGGGCGCGGCGACGCCGCTGCCGCACTCGATGACACGCAGATGGGCGAGCGCGCTCACGACACCACTCCCGGGCGCGCGGGCAGACTCACCGTCGCGCTGCCGACCGAAGTCTTCTCGCCGCGCGGATGGCTGACGCTCCAGATCTCCAGATCCACCAGATGCTCGTTGCCGACCACGCGCTTGCCGGTGACTTTGGCATGCAGGCGGATCGCGTCGCCCTGCCAGTGGAAGGCGAGGAAGCGCACCTGCATGCGCCGCATGCAGCCGTGATCGCCCGCCCACGCGGTGAGCAGCTGGCTGTACCACGCGAGCCGCTCGAAACCCGCCTCGTACGCCGCCGGCATGCCGAGGTATTTCTGGCAGCGCTCGTTGGTCCAGTGGATCGCCACGGGCGGCTCGGGAACGTTTTCCTCGTTGGGGATCGCCAGCGCCGGGTAGCGGTCGTAGAGCTCCAGCGCCATCTCGTGGCCGACGAACCAGCCGCCGGGCCCACGCACGAATTCGAAGGCGAGCTTGCTGGTCAGCGTCACCGGCCCCTTGATGATGTGCGGGATCTCGCTCCCGACCTCGACATCCCCGAACCAGCGCGTTTCGGCGCCGCGCCGGTTGGCGAGGTTCTGGCGGCGGTACTCGTCCCAGACCTCCTCCAGTGCCTCGTTGGTCCACTGCACCGGCTCGATCTTGCCGTACTTGGACGACCCGGTCGCCTTCTTGCGTGAAAAGCGGTGCCACGAGGTGCGGTAGGTTGCGACGTCCTCGCCGGCGAGCGTGCGGATGGAGGTCTCATAGTCCTGGATACCCGCCTTGCCGCCGGCAAATTCGCTGTCCACGATGCGCGCGCCGGTCAGACTCGTCGCCACCTTCATCGGGTCGTCGGCGAACAGCGGCCGCGCCCATTCGAACTCGCATTCGCGCCAGATCGCATGACACCCCGGGAAGCCGTCGGTGGCGCCGTTCATCGCCTCGGTGTACGCGAGCAGCGTCGGCGGCGCGAGCATGCGCTCCCACGGCGAGCGGCGGGCGTAGGCGAGATCGGTGTAGAGCGGATTCTCGTCGGCGAAGCCGCGCGCGAAGCGGGCTGCGGTTTCGAGGCTAATGAAGAAGTTCGACTCGCCGTAGCCGGCGTCCCACTGGTTCGGCACCAGAAAGCCCCGCATCAGCGAACCGCGCTCCGAGCGCTCCACGCCCTTGCGCTGCAGCAACCGCTCCAGGTGCGCCTCGGTAACCTCACCCCACCCTTCGGCGGGCTTCTTCAATGCCGTCATGCTTGCTCCTCGTTCCTGTTGGTGTCGCCGGGCCGCCCCGCCGGGCCGCCTTCCAGCGTGTGTGTTCTGCGTGCGTACCTGACGCCTAAATCTCCAGCGCCACCATGGCGCCATGTCGGGTCGCCTCGGCAATGCGCCGCGGGACCCATGCCGAGCCGGCCAGATAGATCTCCGCGATGGTGCCGTCGGCCTTGAGTCGTTCGTAGAGCGATGCCTCGGGCACCGAACCGCACACCAGCACGACGCTGTCGAAACCGGTGTAGCGGGAGGGGCGCCCGCCGAAAGCCGAGACGAAATCGAGACCATCGGCGTCGATCGCCGCCAGGCGCAGGTTGGTGTGAATTCGGATGCCGTGGCGTTCGAGCCGGTCGAACACGCTGCCGAGCGAATAGCGGTCGATGGCGGTGCCGAGTTGCGGCGACTTGTGGAAGATCTCCACCTCGCGGCCCGATTCGGCGATGAATTCGGCGACGTTGGGCGTCTCGAAGTAATCCTCCTGGGCGACCAGCGCGACCCGTCGCCCCGGCACGGCCTTGCCCTGCAGCACGTCCCAGCCCTGCATCACGTGCGGCAGTCCGGTCCCCGCGATGCCCTGCGGCACCCGCGGTAGAGAGCCGGTCGCGACGATCACCGCGTCGGGCGACAGCTTCCTGATCGCCTCGACGGTCGCGGGGGTCTCCAGGCGCAGATCCACGCCCAAACGGACCATCTCGTTTTCCTGGAAGTAGATCTGGTCGCCGAACGAATCGCGCCCCGGCGCGTTGGCGGCGATGCGCAACTGGCCGCCGACCTTCTTGCCCTGCTCCAGCACCGTCACGCGATGGCCGCGCATCGCCGCGACGCGCGCAGCCTCCAGCCCCGCCGCGCCGGCGCCGACGACGACGACCTTCTTCGCAACCGCCGCCGGCCGGAAGGCGGATTTCCAGTGCAGCTCGTTGCCGATCACCGGGTTGACCGAGCACATCGGCGCGCGCAGCGAATCGGGCACGTAGCTGTGCACGGCCTCGGCGATGCAGCGGTTGCAGCCGATGCAGCGGCGGATCTCGATGAGCCGCCCCTCGCGCGCCTTGTTGGCGAAATCGGGATCGGCAATGCCGGCACGGGTCATGCCGACGAGGTCGCAGCAGCCTTCGCGCAGCAACTCCTCGGCCAGCACGGGGTCGTTGACGCGACCGCTGAACAGCACCGCCACCTTGCCGTCGAGGTCGGCGCGCGCCGCCTTGCCGACCTCGCGGTAGTCGGCGTGGCCGTGGAAGGACGGCGGCACATAGGCATGCACGCCCCAGCCATGGCCGACATCGATATTGACGAAATCGAGCAGTCCCGTTTCGCCGAGGTAATACGTCATCTCGCGCATCGCCATGTGGTCGTAGCCGCCCTGGCGCGACTCGCAGCCGTTGATGCGTATGCCCACCGCGAGTTTGTCGCCGGTGCGGCTGCGAATGCGCTCCAGCGCCTCGACGACGAAGCGGATGCGCTCACGCGCGCCGCCGCCCCAACGGTCATTCCTGAGATTGGTGACCGGCGACAGGAAGGTGTGCGGCAGCGTCTCGTGCGCGCAATGCAGCTCGATGCCGTCCGCACCCGCCGCCAGGGCAGCGGCGGCGGCGTCCGCATAGGTGTCGAGAATGAACGCGATCATCGCGTCATCGAGTTCGTGAGGGATGTAGTCGTAGGTCTCGGTCACCGGGACCGGCGACGCCGCCATCGCGTGGTTGAGGTGGGTGAGCTGGAAGACCGCCACCGCGCCGGCCTTGTGCACCTCGTCGCAGAAGCGACCGACGGAGTCGAGAAAGGCCGGCACCTGCCACAGCGCGGTGCGCACCGCCGCGGCGCCCGGGTAGAACTCGTCGCGCGCGCCGGCCACCAGCGGCGAGTTGAGCAGCCACGTCTCGCTGCCGATCCAGCCGGTACCGCCGCGCGCCTTGGCGACGTGGTGCTCGATGAAGCGCTCGTCGAGCAGCCCGCCCGAGGCCGAGGCGCCGATCGAGTTGGTGGTTTCGCAAATGCGGTTGGGCACCCGCACCGGGCCGACCTGAAGCGGCGAAAACAGTCGATCGAACCGCACACTGCTCATGCTCTACCCCTCCCTTGCAGACCCGCCGATGCCGTCGGCACCTTCCGTCGCCGCCTCTCACAGGCAGGCGCCGCCCTGCCTCACATTCCGCGCCGCCGTATCACCCGCGACGTCCGGCGGACCTAAATATAAACCGACGTGTTTGTTTGTTCCGATGTTATGAAAAGCACGCGTAAATGTAAAGCGTGCTTTCACGGGAGGGCGGAAAGCCCGCCCATGGAGTCAGCGGTAGACGAGCACCGGGAATTTCGAGTGCAGCAACACCTTCTGCGTCTGCGACCCGAGCAACAGCCCCTTGATGCCCCGGTGTCCGTGCGAAGCCATCAGGATAAGGTCGCAGTCGCACTCCTCGGCCGTGGCGATGATCGCCTCCCACGGCTCCTGGGCCGACCGCGAACGCACGTCCGCGCTGACGCGACCTTCTCCGGCCACTTTCGCCGCGCGCTCCAGCACCTCGCGCGCGATCTGATCGCGCCGCGTCTGGTACTCCTGCGGATTGATGGTGCGCAGCAGTTCTTCCTCGCCATAGATCGAAGTGCCGGTATCCGGCGTGGCATAGAAGAAGGTGATCTTCGCGTCGGCTTCGCCCGCGAACGACACGGCCTTGCGGACCGCACCGTCGGAGAGGGGGGAGCCGTCGATGGGAACGAGCAGATGGCGAAACACGATGCAGGATTCCTTTAACTGTTACGGAAAGGGGTTGGCATTGCCACAAGATATTCAGGGCTGGTAGGAGCCCACCGCGACGACATATTTGTCGACGCGGACGAAGAACGAGCGCTTGCGTTCAGTCTTCCGCGTCACCGGATTGAGCCAAAGATAGTCGACCTCGCCTTCGCTCTTCGTTTTCGCGCTCTGGAGCATGGGTGCGACGACGGGCTTTCCATCCGTATCCTTCAACCCGCTGACGTCCTTGCCGATCAGGCGCGGCGTCGCCCCGTGGGCACGCATGCGGCCGTCCTCCGTGCTCACCACGAAGACGTACAGGTCATCCTGGACGAAACCGCCGTTGAGGTCGTTGAAGGCGGCAAACGCCTTGCTGCCTTCCTGCTTCAGCTCGTGCACCGCACGCCACAGCAGGGCCTTCGCCTGCTCCGCCGAGGCACGCGGCAGATAGTAGCCCGCGACGAAGACGCGGTCGCCGACCGGCCGGAAATATGCCACCTTGCGCTCGATCCGTGCGTGCTGACGATTGAGCCAGCGGTATTCCACATTGCCCGGGCGCCCTGCCCGCGCCGTGTCGAGAATTTCGCGCACGAACGGCTTGCCTTCCGCGTCGCGCAGGTCGCTGATGTCCCGCCCGACGAGTATCAGGGACGGTCCGCCGCTGATCTGCATGACGCCATCCATGCCTACGACATAGATGTACAGATCTTCGGTGACGAACTCACCCGGACGGCTGAAGGCGCCGAAGGCGAGTTCACCATCCTTCTCGAAGCGTGCCACGGCACGGTCGAGCAGGTCCTGAACGCGGGCAGCATCCGCCGCCGGGGCACTATCCGCTGCGTGAACAATCGAAATCGCGGCCAGGAGCACGCTCAGACAACACGTCAACAAAAATCGAACCGGATTCATCGTGTAAGCCTCATCAGTCTCGCTCTGCGGTCACTGTTGCAAACACCGGCGGCACGCCGGGGCACGATGTCAATGATGCCGGAAAAAAATGGGCGTCGCGAAAAAAGCACGATCGAGAGGAGAGAAGTCCGATCACACAGACCATTACATTGCGACGCCCTACCACGGGAAAGCTGTCCTTGCGTGCACCACGATTCCGCACAGAGCACCTCGCAATCACACTGAATTAGCGAGGTTTCACGCATAATACAAACCGACACGTTCGTTTGTCAATAACTCTCGCATCAAATCCATCGAGCATCGGGACGGCGCGCCATCTTTCGTCCTGCACCGATCTATAAACCCGCCGTGTCTGTTTTTTTGATGGATAATGGGGCGCAGCACGGTACCGACCGCGCGGACGACGCCCCCCGCGCAGGTCCGGCTGTGCGCGTCATGCGACGCGCGGACAGGTGCCCTGCCCCGACTGCGTGATAATGCCCACTTCCGGCGTGCGCGCCACCCCGTTCACCGTCCCGGCCCGCCTCCGCGGAAGACTTCTCATGGCCAACTCCATCCTTCACATCATTACCAGAAAGGAAGATCTCGACACCCGCCGGATCTCGGCGCAGGTGGTGCTGGTGGTCGATACCCTTTTCGCGACCACCAGCATCGTCACGGCGCTGGCCGAGGGCGCCGAAGCCGTCGTGCCGGCCCTCGACGAGCGCGAGGCCAGGTCCATCGCCGCCGGCCACGGCGCCCCCGAACGACTGGTGCTCGCCGGCGAGTACATGGCGCAAACGCCGCCCGGCTTCCATTCGCCGACCCCCCTTGCGCTGACACGGCACGGGCTTGCCGGCAAGACCCTCATCTATGCGACCACCAACGGCACGGTCGCGCTGCGCCTCGCGGCGCCCGCGTGGCGGGTGTTCGCGACCTGCCTGCGCAACGCCGAGGCCACCGCACGACATGTCGTCGACACGCACGAGGGCCGCACGGTGGTGATCGTGTGTGCGGGATCGTCGGGCCGCTTCAATCTGGAGGATTTCTATACCGCGGGCTGGCTGGTGCGGCATCTCGCCGCCCGAGGCATGTTCACGCTCACCGACGCCGCGCGCGTCGCCGCGGGCTACGCCGGGACCCACTGCGCCGAAGTGCTGCAGGAGTCGTGGATCGCACAACACGAGGGCGAACGCTGGGGCAGCGAGGTGATCTTCGCCAGCGAGGCCGACAGCGTCGCCCTGGTGGCACGCATGACCGGCGACCGCGTCGTGCGCCAGGCGTAGGCCCCCGGCCGACACCCGGCGCGCCAGGCACGCGGCCATATCAGGCCGCGGTACGCGCGCCGTTGCCGAGATATTTCGGGTTGCTTTCGCCGACCTTGGTGCGGGCGACCTGCACCAGATGGGCCCGCACCGCGTCGCGGATCTCCCCCGCATCAGCCTGCCCGTCGCGGATCCAGTGGCTCAGGCGGCGGTTGAGTTCCTTCAATCGCGCGCGCATCGACGTGCCGGCCTCGCCGGCGCCGTCGCCGTCGCCGTCGCCGTCGCCGTCGCCCGCAAGGAGGATCTTTTCCAGCGCCCGCAGCTCTGCGCGCTCCGGCTCGTCGCCGTTTTGCAGCTGGCGCATCGCGATCGACATTGCGTTCGCGATCATCAGTGCCGCGTGGCGGCTCGCAGCCGGCAGGGCCGGCATCAGCTGTTCCCGCAGGACGTTGCGGGCGCTGTCGAGCAACTGCTCGCCGGTCGGTTCGTCGCGCATCAGGCGGCCTCCGTCATCATCAGGATTTCGTATTCCAGTTCGGGGACGATGTGACCGGTGAGCGCCAGCATCAGCGAGGTTTCCTCGCCCGACATGTGACGCTCCGCCTGCTGGATCGCGATCACGGCCCAGTTGAGATGGGCCATCACTTCCCAGTAGTGGATGTTCTCCGCGTCCAGCCGGCGGCCGGAAACGCTGGCGTAGCCTCGGTAGAAGTCCTCCCGCGCGCCGATGCCGCCCGCCTCGCCCTTGCCGCCGAAACGCCAGCACTTGGCGCAGAACCAGCCGACGTCCTCGAGCGGATCGCCCCAGCCGGAGAACTCCCAATCGAGGATTCCGGTGAGGCCGTTCTCGTCCACCATGTAGTTGCCGGTGCGGAAATCGCGGTGGCACAGCACCACCTCGCCGCGCGGCGGTGCGTTGCGTTCCAGCCAGCGCAGCCCCCACTCCAGCGCCGGATAGGGCGTATGGTGTTTGTCGAGGTAGCCGCGCAGGCGGCGCACATTGTGCAGCGCCGGCGATCCTTCGACCGCGGGCAGGAATGCGAGGTCGGACCGCGGCGGACGGATCGAGTGGATGCGCGCGAGCTCCGCGCCGAGGCGTTCGAGCAACTGCCCGCGGTCGCCGCCGTAGCGCGGCTCCCGCGAGACCACGTGCGACGCGGCGACGCCCTGCACACGGCGCATGACGAAGAACTGGCGTCCGATCACGTCGGCGTCGTGGCACATCCACAGCGGCTCGGGCACGCTCACGCCGGCATCGAAGGCCGCCGTGAGCAGGGCGAACTCCTCCGCCCGGGTATGGCTGCCCGCCACCCCCGAGGGTGCGTCGGTGCGCACCACGACGTCGAGTTCGCTGCCCTGGTTGCCGCCGGCAAGCTCGGCACGCACCAGCCAGTTTTCCTGGATCGAGCCCCCCGAAAGGAGCGCCGCCTGGGTAATCGCGACGCGGTCGGCGCCTGCCTTGCGCCGGATGAATCCTTCCAGCGCACTGCGCGTCAAGTCGTTCATGGTTCGAAAGTTTCCGTGGCCGGGATGTGGTGGGAGGCGGGCGATGCCGTGGCGGCTCAGACGTCCTTGCGGATGCCTTTGATGACGCGCTTGGCGATGCTCCAGCGGTGCACCTCCGAAGGACCATCGTAGATGCGGAACGCGCGCATGTCGGCGAAGATCTGCGCCACCGTGGTCTCGCGCGTCACGCCCTGCCCGCCGAGGATCTGCACGCAGCGGTCGACGACGCGCCAGCAGGCTTCCGAGACGAGCACCTTGGACATGCTCGAGTCGTGGATCGCGAGGTGCCCCT
>NZ_FTMD01000017.1 GCF_900156155.1 Aromatoleum tolulyticum | reverse complement strand
CCGCCAGCGTCAGCGTCGCCGACAACCTGTACACCGATGCGGCCGGCAACCAGGGCACCGGCAGCAGCGACACCGTCCCGGTCGATCGCTCCAACCCGACCCTCGCAGTAGATATCGTCGATGCGGGACTCAACGATATCGATACCAGCTCGGCGGTGACCTTCACCTTCAGCGAAGCGCCGGTCGGATTCACCGCAACCGACATCGTTGCCGTCGGCGGCACCGTAACCGGCCTCACCGCCACGGCGAATCCGCTGGTTTACACCGCCACCTTCACTGCAGATGCAGGATTTACCGGCACCGCGAGCGTGAGCGTCGCCAACGACCTCTACACCGATACCGCGGGCAACCTCGGCAGCGGGGGCAGCGATACGGTACCGGTCACCCTCCCGCCGATCATCTACGACGGCTCCGACTGGCAGGTGCAGAACAACAACATCCAGCCGAAGGGCAACGGCAGCATCACCTTCACGGCCGGAGCCTCGATCCACTTCGACTTCCACGTCAGGGATGGCGATGCAGCACTCGCATTCGACGCCGCGAGCAAGTTCTATCTGAAGACCGGCATGACGGCAACGATCGACAAGATCTTCAACGACAGCAACGAAACGGTGTTCCGCGTCACGCTGACGAACACGACCGCCTCGCAGCTCTCGATCGGCAACAGCGAGCAACTGGGTCTGGTCTGGAGCAACGTCACCAATGTCGCCAACGATGTCTCGTTGATCAACTCCGACGAATACGTGCTGCTCAACAACGACGGCTCGTCGATCAAGGTGGCGACGACTTCGTTCCTTGACACTACCGCCGTCAGCGAAGGCCAGGACTATATCTGGCTGTCGAGCAGCAAGACCGGCCAGGAATTCGTCAAGACGCCGATCTCCACGGGCGAGTCCGGCCAGACGGTCGCGGCCAGTGGCGGTGACGACATCATCTATGGCAATCCCGGCACGAATACCGCCGGACCGACCAACGATACGCTCTCGGGCGGTGCCGGTAACGATCTGATCGATGGTCGTGCTGGCCACGACGTCATTGATGGCGGCGCGGGCGATGATGCGCTGATGGGCGGCTACGGCAACGACACGCTAACGGGTGGTGCGGGCAACGACAAGCTCTGGGGCGACGCAGGCAACGACACGCTTTCCGGTGGAGCCGGTAACGACACCCTGACGGGCGGCCTCGGCGCCGACACCTTCAAGTGGTCGCTCGCCGACGCCGGCACCTCCCCGGTGCCAACCGACACGATCAAGGACTTCAACACCGCGGCCTATGGCTCTGGTGGCGATCGCCTCGATCTGAAGGATCTGCTGGAGGGTCCGTCCGCCGCTACCGACCCGCTGGGGGATTATCTGCACTTCAGCTACAACGCCGGCACGAACTCGACGACGATCGAGGTGCATTCCGGCGGCACCAGTACGCCCGTCAATCAACTGATCGTTCTGGAGGGCGTCGATCTCACGAGCAACAACACACTGAGCGATCAGGCGATCATCACCGACCTCATGACCAAGGGCAAACTCATCACCGACTGACGCCCTGACGATTCGCCCGGTGGCCTCGCGGCCGCCGGGCTTTTTTTGTCCGTGCCCCGCTCACACCATCCCGCGCAGCTCCCTCAGCAGCACCGACAGCATCGGCATCTCGATCGCCTGCGCGATCTTCACGTCGGCGAGCAGGTGGCGGTAGCGGTCGATCTGCTGCGTACGGCGGGCTTCCCACGCGGCGATGAGGTCGTCGGGCTGGCCGAGGTCGGGCGAGGTCTTGAGGATGTCCGCCGCGAGACTGCGGGCGAGGTTCGACAGGTCGACGCGCAGCGCGCCGCGCGCGAGGTTCTGCCAGCGCGTGTCGGCCGGCAGGGCGGCGATCTGGGCGCCGAGCCAGTACAGGTCGAGGTGGCCGCCGAGGGTGAAGTACACCGCGGCCACCGTCCCCTCGGGGCGGCCGGTGTCGGCGACGATCTCGACGAGGTCGAGCGCTGAATACAGCTCGTCGAGCAAGGCGATGCGCAGCGCGAGCTCGCCGGGCACGCCGCGTTCGACGTAGCGCGCGGTCACGGCGTCGAGCTGCGCGCGGTAGTCGTCCGACACCAGGCGGTACAGGTGCTCGGTCAGGGCTTCGACGCCGGGACGGAACCGGGCGAGCGTGGCCTGCAGGTCGGCGAGCGATTCGCGGTGGCGCAGGAACCATGTCGTGCCGCGCTGCACGAGGCGGCCGCAGTCGATGATCATGGCGGTCTGGACGGCGTCGTCGACGCGGTTGTCGAGTTCCTCGATGGCGCGCCAGATCGGCACCAGACCGAAGATTTCGCGCGTGACGATGTAGGCGCGCACGATCTCCCCCGCCGTCGCCCCGAGTTCGCCCTGCAGCCGGCTGACGAAGGTGGGGCCGACGCGGTTGATCATGCTGTTGATGACGTGCGTCGAGATGATCTCGCGGCGCAGCGCATGCCTGGCGATGTGCGCGGCGAAGCGTTCGCGCAGCGGCGCGGGGAAGTAGCGCGACAGTGCGCTGCCGATATAGGGATCCTCCGGCACGTCGGACGCGAGCACCTCGTCGTAGAGTTCGATCTTGCTGTAGGCGAGCAGTACGGCGAGTTCGGGCGTGACGAGGCCGATGCGCGCGGCGGCGCGTTCGGCGATCTCGTCGTCGAGCGGCAGGAACTCGAGCTTGCGGTTCAGGCGTCCGGCGAAACTCAGGCGGCGGATGAACTCGGCCTGCTCGTCGAGCAGCGCCACGCCGCGCGCGCGCGTCACCGACAGCACCTGCGTCTGCGCGTAGTTGTCGCGCAGCACGAGCGCGGCGACCTCGTCGGTCATCTCGACGAGCAGGGCGTCGCGCTGCTTGCCGGTGAGCTCGCCTTCGGCGATCACGCTGTTGAGCAGGATCTTGATGTTGACCTCGTGGTCGGAGCAATCCACGCCGCCGGAGTTGTCGATCGCGTCGGTGTATAGCTTGCCGCCCTTCAGCGCGTATTCGATGCGCCCGAGCTGGGTCATGCCGAGGTTGCCGCCTTCGCCGATCACGCGGCAGCGCAGTTCGGCGCCGTTCACGCGCACCGCGTCGTTGGCGCGGTCGCCCACCGAGGCGTCGGTCTCGCTCATCGCCTTCACGTAGGTGCCGATGCCGCCGTTGTAGAGCAGGTCGACCGGCGCGCGCAGGATCGCGCGGATCAGTTCGGACGGCGTCAGCGCCTCGGCGTCGACGCCGAGCACGGCCTGCATCTGCGGCGTCAGCGCAATCGACTTGGCGCTGCGCGGCCACACCCCGCCGCCCGCGGATATCTTCGTGCGGTCGTAGTCGTGCCACGACGAGCGCGGCAGCGCGAACAGGCGTTCGCGCTCGACGAAGGACGATTCCGCATCGGGATCCGGATCGATGAAGACATGGCGATGGTCGAAAGCCGCAATGAGACGGGTCTTGCGCGAACGCAGCATGCCGTTGCCGAACACGTCGCCCGACATGTCGCCGATGCCGACGGCGGTGAAGGGCTGCTCCTGCGTGTCGATGCCGAGCTCGCGGAAGTGGCGCTTGACCGACTCCCACGCCCCGCGCGCGGTGATCGCCATCTTCTTGTGGTCGTAGCCGGCCGAGCCGCCGGAGGCGAAGGCGTCGCCGAGCCAGAAGCCGTACTCGGCCGCAACGGCATTAGCGTAGTCGGAGAAGCTCGCCGTGCCCTTGTCGGCGGCGACGACCAGATACGGGTCGTCGCCGTCGTGGCGCACCACGTCCGGCGGCGGCACGACGCGGCCCTGCACGAGGTTGTCGGTGAGATCGAGCAGGCCGTGCAGGTACAGGCGGTAGCACGCGATGCCCTCGGCGAGCACGGCTTCGCGGTCGGTCGGCGGCGGCGGGTTCTTGACGACGAAGCCGCCCTTGGAGCCGACCGGCACGATCACCGCGTTCTTGACGATCTGCGCCTTCACCAGGCCCAGCACCTCGGTGCGGTAGTCCTCCATGCGGTCCGACCAACGCAGCCCGCCGCGCGCGACCTTGCCGCCGCGCAGGTGCACGCCCTCGAAGCGCGGCGCATAGACGAAGATCTCGTACATCGGCATCGGCTGCGGCAGGTTCGGGATGCGTTTCGGGTCGAACTTGAAGGACAGGTAGGGCTTGATGCCGCCATGCGGCCCGCGCTGATAGTAGTTCGTGCGCAGCGTCGCCTTCACCATCGCGAGGAACTGGCGCAGGATGCGGTCCTCGTCGAGGTTCGCGACGCCGTTGAGCGCGTCGTCGATGCCCGCGAGCACCCTTGCCTCGTGGCGGGCGCGATCCTCGACGCGGGCGGGATCCATGCGCAGGGAGAACAGCTCGACGAGCTGGCGCGCGAGCCGCGGCCAGGCCGCGAGGGTCTGCTCCATGTAGGCCTGGCTGAACGTGAATGCCGCCTGCCGCATGTGCTTCGCGTAGGCGCGCAGCACCGTGATCTCGCGCCAGGTGAGGCCGGCCAGCAGGGTCAGGCGGTTGAAATCGTCGCTCTCGATCTCGCCGCGCCACGCGCGCAGGAAGGCGTCGTGAAAGAGCGGGCGCAGGGTATCGACGTCGAGCTCCTCCGCTCCCGCGTAGGCCAGCCCGAAGTCGTGGATCCACACGCATTCGCCGTCCTGACGCGCGATCTCGGACGGGCGCTCGTCGATGACCTTCACTCCCATGCGTTCGAGCATCGGCAGGCTCTGCGACAGCGGCACCGGCGCGCCGACGCGGTAGATCTTGAAGTTGAGCCGCCCGGCGGGCGCCTCGAGCGGGATGTAGAGGCTCATCGCGAGGCCGTCGCCGGCCACCGACTCCATCTGCTCGACGTCGAACACCGCCACGCGCGGCGAATACTCCTCGCGGTAGCCGGCCGGGAAGGCGCCGCCGTAGCGGCGCAGCAGGGCCATGCCGCGCTCCTCGCCGCAATGTTCGAGCAGCACGCGCTGTAGTTCGTCCTCCCAGCGCCGCGTCGCGCGCACGATGCGCTGTTCGAGCTCATGCACCTCGAAAGGCGGGATCTCCGAGCCGCGCGTACGCACGATGATCAACACGCGCGCGAGCGCCGACTCGAAGAACTGCACGTCGAAGTCCGAACTCGCGCCGTTGAAGGCTTCCATCAGCACGGCCTGCATGCGCAGGCGCTGGTCGGTGTTGTAGTGTTCGCGCGGCACGTAGATCAGGCAGGAGACGAAGCGGGCGAAGGGATCGCAGCGCACGAACAGGCGCGTGCGCTGCCGCTCCCCCAGGTGCAGGATGCCCATCGCCTGGTGGTAGAGCTCCTCGGTCTCGATCTGGAACAGTTCGTCGCGCGGATAGCGCTCGAGGATGGTCAGCAGCGCTTTCGCCGCATGGCTCTTGGGCATCAGGCCGGCGCGCGCGATCACCGCATCGACCTTGCGGCGCAGGAAGGGAATCAGTTTCGGACTCGCGCTGTAAGCGGTGGACGCCAGCAGGCCGATCACGCGATGCTCGCCGCATACATGGCCATCCGCGTCGAAGCGCTTGATGCTGAAGCGGTCGATGTAGCCGACGCGATGCACCGTCGAGCGCGTGTTCGACTTGGTGACGGTGAGCAGGATCGGCAGATTGGGCAGCGTCGATTTCAGCTCCGCCGGCAGGGCGCCGAACGAGCGCGACTGCCTGTCGCCCTCCTTTTCGCGCAGCAGCCCGAGCCCCGAGCCCGCGACGATGGACAATTCGGGCGTACCGCCGTCGGGCGCGGTCAGCGCATAGTCGCGGCAGCCGAGCAGGACGAGGTTGTCGTCCATCAGCCACTTCAGGAAGGCGACGCTCTCATCGATTTCCTCCGCGGGAACCGGCGGCGGCTTGTGCTCGATCTCGGCGATGACGTCCGCGACGCGCTGCTGCATCGCCGGCCAGTCGGCAACGGCGACGCGCACGTCGGCGAGCACACGCTCGAGGCCTGCGCGCAGCGCATCGAGATCCGCCGCGTCGGTACGCCGGTCCACTTCGACGTGGATGATGGATTCGTAGCGCCCCGCGTCCGCGTCGTCGGCGACGCCCTGGTAGATCCCTTCGGCATCGCGCAGCACGCGCATCACCGGGTGGATGATCAGGTGCAGCGTGAGCCCTTGGCGATTGACCTCCATCGCGATCGAGTCGACGAGGAAGGGCATGTCGTCATTGACGATCTCGATCACGGTGTGGGTCGATTCCCAGCCGTGCTCCTCGAGCTTGGGGTTATACACCCGCAGGCGTGTGCCGCCGCGGTGCTTGCGCGCGAAGTGCCAGTGGCTGAGCACCGCGCCGTACAGGTCGTCGACGGTGTAGTCGGCGATATCCTCGGGCGCGACCTGACCGAACCAGCGCCGGGCGAAGGCCCCGACGGACGCCGCCTGGTCGGCGGGCAGCTTGAGTTCGATCTGCTCCAGGATCGCTTCGAAACTTGCGGCACCGCTTTCTATGTGGCGTGTCTGCATCGCTGTCTCCCGCGTGACGGGGGCTGCGCCGCGACAGGCCGACCAGTCGGGCAACCGCCCACCTTATCCGGGCAACCATACCCGTATCGCGTGCCGCGGGGAAGGGCCCCTGCCGCGACGCTACAGCGGCAGCCCGCGCGGCTTGCGTCCGGCGCGGGCGAACAGGGCGTCGAACACGGGGTTCGGCAGGGCCCGCAGCACGCGCGCGACGACGCCCATCTGCCACGGCACGACGGCGTAGCCGCGGCCCGCATCGATGACTTTCGCCATGCGCCGCGCGGCCTCGTCGGCCTGCAGCATGAAGGGCATCGGATACCGGTTCACGGCCGTCATCGGCGTCGCGATGTAGCCCGGCGCGAGCGTCACGACGCGCACGCCGCTGCCACGCAGCTCGACGCGCAGGCTTTCGAGGTAGGCGATCGCCGCGGCCTTCGACGCGCTGTACGCGCCCGCCCCGGGCAGGCCGCGGATGCCGGCGACCGAGGCGATGCCGACGAGCCGCCCGGAGCCGCGCCGGCGCATCGCCTCGACGAAGGGCTGGAAGCTCGCGACCATGCCGTTCACATTGGTGCGCATGACGCGCTCGAAGGCCGGGAGGTCTTCGGGGCATTCGGTGAGCGTGCCGACCGACACGCCCGCATTCGCGATGACGATGTCGGGCACGCCGACCTGCGCGAGGTAGATTTCGGCCGCGCGCGTGAGGGCATCGCGGTCGCCGACATCGGCCGGCAGCGCGAGATGCGCGCCGGGCAGCTCGGCGGCCAGTTGCGCCAAGGCATCCGCGCGCCGCGCGACGAGGCCCAGCTGCGCCCCGCGCGCGGCGTAATGGCGCGCGAAGGCCTGGCCGAGGCCGCTGGAAGCGCCGGTCAGAAAAACGCGAAGTCCGGCCGGAGCCGGACTTGCGGAGGAAGCAGGACGGGAAACGTGCTTCACGAATATTGGCAGCGCGGGCGCGACAGCGTCCCGCTACGGGCCGGTCAGCCCTTGCCCTTCTCCGAGCGCGCGCGCGCGACCAGCTCGTTCACGGTCTTGAGCATGCCCTCGTGGCTGCCGGCGGTCGAGGCCGACACGATGAAGCGGCCATCGACGGCCATCATCGGCACTCCGCTGACGCGGTAGGCGGCGGCGATCTGGTTCGAGCGCTGCACGCGCGACTGCACGCCGAAGGACTTCCACGTGTCGCTGAAGCGCTTGGAGTCGGTGACGCTGCCAGCCCATTCGAGCAGCACGTCTTCCTTCTGCAGCTGGCGCTTCTGCTCGTGGATCGCGGCGAACACGGCCGGGCCCAGCTTCGCCGCCTCGCCCATCGCTTCGAGCGTGTAGTAGATGCGCGCGAGGTTGGTCCATTCGGGGCGGTTGAAGGTGATGGGCACCTTCACGAAGTTCACGTCGGCCGGCAGCGTCTTCGTCCAGTTGTTGAGCAGGGGCTCGAAGTCGTTGCAGTGCGGGCAACCGTAGGAGAAGAACTCGATCACCTCGATCTTGCCGGCGACCTCGGTCGGCACCTTGGTGGCCAGGGTCTGGAAGGGCTGGCCGGCCTTCTGGGCCCAGGCCGCGCCACCGAGGGCGGAGAGAGCGGTCAGGGCGGACAGCTGCTTGAGTGCGGCACGACGATTCATTCAGTACTCCCGAGTTGATGACAGGGCTTCAGACGGCAGACCCTGCGAGTTGTTCCCGAAATTCTATAAGCATATCCGCTGGCGGTGCGCCACGGGGCTCAGGGATTGCCCTTCACGACCGTGCCGGTGAAGCCGGCCTCGGACAGACGCGCGCGCACCGGATTCATGTCTTCCGGCTTCGCGAACGGGCCGATGCGCACGCGGTGCATGGTGCGGCCGTCCGGGAGCTGCGCGCGCTGCGCGCTCGCCTCGATGCCGCTCAGCGCGAGCTTGGCCTTCAGGTTGTCGGCCTCGGCCGGATTCTCGAATGCCCCGATCTGCAGGTAGAGCTTCTCGGGCGCGGCCGGTGCCGCGGCGGCGGGCGTTGCGGGCTTGCTCTCGGTCGGTGCGCCTTCGCCCTGCGGCAGGATCTTGTAGAACTCGAAGTCCGGCTTCACGACCGGGCGGTCGCCCGGCTTGCCCGGCAGCGACGCCGGCGGCTGATCGCCCGCGGGCGGACGTGCCGCGGCGGGCGCCGGCGCGGCGGGCGTCTGGAAAGGCGAATTGCGCGTGAAATACCAGGCGGCGCCGGCTGCGAACAATGCGCCGAGCACCAGCCCGATGAAGATGCCGACGATCACGCCGCCACGGCTCTTCGCCGGCCGACTCGATTTCCTGCTGGGCTTGCGGTCACGACTCACGGAGTTCTCCGGCGATTACATCGACTGCGGCGCCGACACGCCCAACAGCGCGAGGCCGTTGGCGAGCACCTGGCGCACGGCGGCGGCGAGCGCGAGGCGCGCGAGCTTCACGGCCTCGTCGTCGACCAGCATGCGCTCGGCGTTGTACCAGCTGTGGAACTCGCCGGCGAGATCCTTGAGGTAGAACGCGATCTGGTGCGGCGCGTAGTCGGCGGCGGCGCTCTGGATCAGCTCGGCGAAGGCGCCCAGGCGCGCGCACAGCGCCAGTTCGCGCTCGTTCTCGAGACGCGCGAGGTCTGCCGCGGCCAGCTCGCCGGCCTCGCCACCCCACTGCTGCAGCACCGAACAGACGCGGGCGTGCGCGTATTGCACGTAGAACACCGGGTTCTCGTTGCTCTGGCTCTTCGCGAGGTCGAGGTCGAAGTCGAGGTGCTGGTCGCTCTTCCTCAGCACGTAGAAGAAGCGGCAGGCGTCGTTGCCGACTTCGCGGCGCAGCTCGCGCAGCGTCACGAACTCGCCGGAGCGGGTCGACATCGCCGCCTTCTGGCCGTTGCGGTACAGCACCGCGAATTGCACCAGCGCCACTTCGAGCTTTTCCGACGGCAGACCCAGCGCGGCAATCGCGCCCTTCACGCGCGCGATGTAGCCGTGGTGGTCGGCGCCCCAGATGTCGATGATGCGGTCGAAACCGCGCTCGTACTTGTTGAGGTGGTAGGCGATGTCGGACGCGAAGTATGTATACAGGCCGTTGTCGCGCTGCACGACGCGGTCCTTCTCGTCGCCGAAGGCGGTCGAGCGGAACCACTTGGCGCCGTCCTGCACGTAGATGTGGCCGCGCTTCTCGAGCTCGGTCACCACGCGTTCGACGAGCCCGGTATCGAACAGGCTCTTCTCGGAGAACCACTTGTCGAAATGCACGCCGAACTCGTGCAGGTCGTCGCGGCCGTCGCCGAGCTGCTCGTTGAGCGCGAAGCCATGCACGAAGGGGTAGTCCTCGCCGAGCAGGCGCTTGGCGTTGGCGATCAGCACGTCGAGGTGTTCCTCGCGCTGCTGCTTGGCCTCGTCGTCCTTGCGCTCGGGCGCGGGCAGGCCCGGTGCGCCGTCGAGGATCTGCGCGACGGAGACCTTGGCGAAGCGGTCCTTGTGCCCTTCGCGCATCTCGCGCGCCATCTCGATGACGTAGTCGCCCTGGTAGGCATTGGGCGGAAAATCGATCTCGATGCCGTGGAAGGCGAGGTAGCGCAGCCAGGTCGACAGCGCGAGGATGTCCATCTGCCGGCCGGCATCGTTGATGTAGTACTCGCGCGTGACATCAAAACCGGCGAAGTCGAGCACCGCGGAGAGCGAGGCGCCGTAGGCCGCGCCGCGGCCGTGGCCGACGTGCAGCGGGCCGGTCGGGTTGGCCGAGACGAACTCGACCTGCACCTTGTTGCCGAGACGCGCGCCGCGGCCGAACTCGGCGCCGCGCGCGAGCACGTCGGCGACGACGGAAGTCTTCGCGCCGGAATTCAGCGTGAAGTTGATGAAGCCGGCGCCGGCCACCTCGGCCTTCGCGACCAGCGTCGATTCCGGCAGCTCGGCGAGCAGCATGTTCGCCAGATCGCGCGGGCTGCGGCGCAGCGGCTTGGCGAGCTGCAGCGCGAGGTTGGTGGCGAAGTCGCCGTGACCGGCCTGCTTGGGGCGCTCCAGCTGGATCGGCGTTTCGGTCAGATCGGGGGCGACGCTTTTCAGCGCGGCACGCAGCAGGTCGGCGAGCAGGACTTTGGGATCGGAGACTTTCGGATCGGCGCTCATGGCACTCGGAGAAGAAACTAAACGCGCGATTATAGCGGATCGCCCGACGACGCCCGACGCGCATGTAACCGGACCCGGATTCGCGCGGCACGCGGCCCGTAAACGCAACATAGTTGCAGGGACCGACGGCACCACCTAGAATCGCCGGCCCATGCCCCTCCACGCCGTACCGTCCGCCCCGACGGACAGGATGCCTGCCGGCCTCCTGCCGCGCCCGTGCGCCGCTCGCCGAACTCGCGCGCGCGCGCCGCTGGCGTTCGCGCTCCGGCTGTGCCTCGCGCTGGCGCTGGTGCTCGTGCAGGGCGCGGCCCTCACGCACGTCATCGGCCACACTGCGGAAGTCTCGGCGGCCCGCAGCGGGGAGCGCCCCCGCTTCGACACCGACGACGGCGTGCGCCATCTCGCCTACTGCGTCGACTGCCTGTCCTTCGGCGGCATCGACCTTCCCCTCGCCGACCGCGGCAAGCCACCCGTCGCGTCCGGCGCAGCCCTTGCCCCGGCCGCGTTCCGTTCGGCCGACACCCCCGCCTGCGCCGGCCTTGCGCCGCGCTGCCGCGCCCCGCCCGGCGCCACCCCCGGGGCCTGAGCCCCATCCCCTTTTCTTTTTTCGTAGCCCGGCAGCCGTGTTGCCGTTCGGGCCGAGCCTGTCCTGCGCGCAGCCGGAGGGCTCGGCACGAACGGACACGGCCTGCCGCCCGAACAGCAGTCACCGGCACGCGGCCGCCATGCGGCGCGTGTCGGCCGCGTTCGCCTGCGCCCGGCGAACGCCATTCCCAGGAAAGAACGATGAACACCAAGAATCCTGCATTCCCCCTGCCCCGCCCGGTCGCGCTGTCGCTGCTGCTCGCCTTCGGGGCGGCCCCGCACGTCGCGGCCGCGGCCGACACCACCGAACTGCCGACCGTGACGGTGTCCGCGAGTGCGCTTGCCGTCGGCAGCGATGCGATGAGCACGCCCGTCTCCGTGCTCGAAGGCAAGGAACTCGTCCTGCGGCGCGACGCCACCTTGGGCGAGACGCTCGCGCGCGAACCCGGCATCAATGCGAGCCCCTTCGGCGCCGGCGCGAGCCGGCCGGTGATCCGCGGCATGGACGCGGCGCGCGTGAAGGTGCTGTCCGACGGCGCCGAGATCATGGACGCCTCGACGGTGAGCCCCGACCACGCGATCGCGTCCGAGCCGATGCTCGCCGAGCAGATCGAGGTGCTGCGCGGCCCGTCGGCGCTCGCCTACGGCGGCGGCGCGATCGGCGGCGTCGTGAACGTGCTCGACCGCAAGATCCCGATGGCGATCCCCGCCCGCGGCGTCGAGGGCAGCGTGGAGCTGCGCGGCAACAGCGCGGCGCGGGAAGCCGCCGGCGCCTTCGAGCTGACCGCCGGCAGCGGCAGTTTCGCCGTCCATGCCGAAGGCCTGAAGCGCGACGCACGCGACTACCGCGTCGGCGATGGCTGGTCCGGCGGACGCCGCGTCGACGGCAGCTTCAACGAGACGGAAACCGGCAGCCTGGGCCTGTCGTGGGTCGGCGCGCGCGGTTATCTCGGACTCGCGTACACGCACCAGCGCAACGACTACGGCCTGCCCGGCCACGCGCACGGCATCGAGGAGTGCGCGGCCGCCGGCAATGCGCTCGCGTGCCCCGAACACGAGGAAGGCGAGGAGGCGCATGAGGAGGAAGGCGGCGTACCGGTCGTGAAGCTCGACAGCGAGCGCTGGGACCTGCGCGGCGAATACCTGGAGCCCTTCGCCGGCTTCACGCGCCTGCGCCTGCGTGCGAGCCACACCGACTACCGCCATCACGAAGTCGAGGACGGCACCATCGCGACGACCTTCCGCAACCGCGCCCACGACGGCCGCGTCGAGCTCGAGCACGCCCCGCTGGCCGGCTGGCGCGGCGTGCTCGGCCTGCAGACCTCGCGGCGCGACTTCCGCGCGCTGGGCGAAGAGGCCTACGTGCCGCCGACGCTCACGCGCAAGGACGGCGCCTTCCTGGTCGAGGAATACACCCGCGGCGACTGGCGCTTCGAGGCCGGGCTGCGGCGCGAATGGCAGGATATCGACGTCGATGCCGCCGCGCGCGACCGCAGCCATGACGGCAGCTCGCTCTCGCTCGGCACGGTGTGGAACTTCGTGCCGGGCTACGCGCTGGGCCTGTCGCTGTCGCGCGCGCAGCGCCTGCCGACCGCCGAGGAGCTCTACGCCGACGGCCTGCACCTGGCCACTGCGACCTTCGAGCGCGGCAACCCGGAGCTGAAGGCCGAGACCTCGCACAACATCGACCTCAGCCTGCGCAAGACGGCCGGCGACACGACCTTCGGCGTCGGCATCTACCGCAACCGCGTCTCCGACTTCATCTTCGCGCGCACGCTGGATGCGCTCGAAGGCCTGCAGCTGGTCGAGTACGCGCAGCGCGATGCGGTGTTCACCGGCGTCGAAGGGCAGATCCGCCAGCGCCTCGATGCGATCTTCGGCGTGACGCTGTTCGGCGACTACGTGCGCGCGCGCTTCGATGGCGGCGCCGGCGACCGCGATCTGCCGCGCATCCCCGCGCATCGCGTCGGCGTGCGCCTCGACGCCCGCTGGCAGGGCTGGGACGGCGAGCTGGAGTGGTACCGCGTCGGCCGCCAGGACCAGGTCGCCGCGTTCGAAAGCAGCACCCCCGGCTACACCATGGTGAACCTCGCCGCGAGCTATAGCGGCCGCTTCGGCGCACAGCCGTGGCAGGTGTACGTGAAGGCGGGCAACCTCGGCGACGAACTCGCATTCAGCCATACGTCCTTCATCAAGAACGCCGCGCCGCTGATGGGACGCAACCTGACGCTGGGCGTGCGCGTGCCGTTCTGAGCGCAGGCGCGCGCGCGGAAAGCGCCCTGCCGCACTTTCCTCGCGCGCGCCTTCCGGCTAAAGTCCGGCCTTTCCCCCGCCCGGCAATCCAAAGTGCGTCTCTTCCGTCTTGCCAAGATCATCACCGTCGGCCTGCGCTTCGGCCTCGACCAGATGGTGCTCGAAGCCGACTCGAGCGGACGCCTGACGAAGCTGTGGCACGTGGTGTTCTTCTGGCGCCACCCCAAGGCGCCGCGCGGCGAACGCCTGCGCCGGGCGCTGGAATCGCTGGGCCCGATCTTCGTCAAGTTCGGCCAGATGCTGTCGACGCGCCGCGACCTGCTGCCGCCCGACCTCGCCGACGAGCTCGCGCTGCTGCAGGACCGCGTCCCGCCCTTCCCGAGCGAGCAGGCGCTGCAGGTGCTGCAGGACTTCTACGGCAAGCCGGTCGACGAGGTCTTCGTCGACTTCGAGCGCACGCCGGTCGCCTCCGCGTCGGTCGCGCAGGTGCATTTCGCGCGCCTGCCCGACGGCACCGACGTCGCGGTGAAGATCCTGCGGCCGGGCATCGAGCCGGTGATCGCGCACGATCTCGCGCTGCTCGACACCGCGGCGACCCTGCTGGAGAAGCTGTGGCCCGAGGCGCGGCGCCTCAAGCCGCGCGAAGTCGTCGCCGAGTTCAGCAAGTACCTGCACGACGAGCTCGACCTGATGCGCGAGGCGTCGAACTGCTCGCAGCTGCGGCGCAACTTCACGAACTCCAGGCTGCTGCAGGTCCCCGAGGTGTACTGGGACTGGTGCGGCAAGTCGGTGATGGTGATGGAGCGCATGCGCGGCGTGCCGATCTCGCAGCTCGACGCGCTGCGCGCGCAGGGCACGGACCTCAAGGCGCTGTCGCGCGCGGGCGTCGAGATCTTCTTCACGCAGGTGTTCCGCGACGGCTTCTTCCACGCCGACATGCACCCCGGCAATATCTTCGTGCACGCCGACGGACGCTACATCGCGCTCGACTTCGGCATCGTCGGCACGCTCACCGAGGTGGACAAGAGCTACCTCGCGCAGAACTTCCTCGGCTTCTTCAAGCGCGACTACAACCGCGTCGCGCGCGCCCACATCGAGGCCGGCTGGGTGCCGGCGCACACCCGCGTGGACGAGTTCGAAAGCGCGATCCGCGCGGTGTGCGAGCCGATCTTCGACCGCCCGCTGAAGGACATCTCCTTCGGCAAGACGCTGCTGCGTCTCTTCCAGACCGCGCGCCGCTTCGAGATGGAAGTGCAGCCGCAGCTCGTGCTGCTGCAGAAGACGCTGCTCAACATCGAGGGGCTCGGCCGCCAGCTCGACCCCGATCTCGACCTGTGGAAGACCGCCAAGCCTTTCCTGGAACGGTGGATGGACGAGCAGATGGGCTGGCGCGGCCTGCTGCGCAACCTCAAGGACGAGGCGCCGTCCTGGGCCGGCACGCTGCCGCAGATCCCCCGCCTCGTGCACCGCGTGCTCGACTCGACCGCGCACCGCCACGAGGTGCAGAGCGGCGAGCTGGAACGTCTCGCCAGTGCGCAGCGGACCCAGGCGCGCGCGCTGTGGGTCGTCGGCCTGCTGCTCGCGGCGCTCGTCGGGCTGGAGCTGTACCGCTTCCTCGGCTGAACCCTGCCACCAACCCATTCATTTGGAACCGGCAGGCGATTACGCGGTGCGAGGTTGAGTGCTGCACGGTCGCCCCTCCCCTTCAAGGGGAGGAACACGGTTCCCGCGCTGCCGACGCGAAATCCGTCACGCGTCCGAACACACGCACCGCAAGCGCCCGAACGAATCCCTGCCGCCTGCGTCGAACGCATAAGCGCATCGACTATTCGTCCGCACCCGCTGCGGGCAGGGAGGATGGCCATGACTCACTCCGCGCCGCTTCACGTCCCGCCGCATGCCGACATGCGCGCCGTCGTGCAGGTCATCGGCGTCGCGTCCGCACTGGGCGCCCCCGGCGACGGTCCGGCCGCCGGCCCCGCTGCGCTCGAACGCCATGGCCTGCTGCAGCGGCTCAAGGGAACCGGCATCGGCGCGAGCTGGCAGGAAACGCTCGAGCCGGTCACGACGCCTCCGGCCGGGGCGCTGATGCGCGAACGCCTGGACGCGGTCGGCGCACTCGCGCAGCGCGTCGCGGACCACCTCACCGCCCTCGCGCCCGAGGTGTTCCCGCTCGTGATCGGCGGCGACCACGCCGTGGGCATCGGCACCTGGCGCGGCGTCGCCAGCCGCATCGCGCCGCGCGGCGCGCTGGGCCTGATCTGGATCGACGCCCACCTCGACAGCCACACCGAGCGCAGCACGCATTCGGGCAACATCCACGGCATGCCGCTCGCGGCCCTGCTGGGCGAAGGCGACGCGGCGCTGTCGGGCGTCGCCGGACCCAGGCTCGACCCGGCGAACGTCGTCATCATCGGCGCGCGCGCGTGGGAGCACGAGGAACACGAACGCCTGACGCGCCTCGGCGTGCAGGTCTTCGACATGGCGGAAGTGCGCGAACGCGGCATGGGCGCCGTGTTCTGCGACGCGCTCAGCGTCGTGCGCGAGCGCACCGCGGGCTTCGGCGTCAGCATCGACCTCGACGCGCTCGACGCCGCCGCCTTCCCCGCCGTGACCTGCCCGGAAACCGAGGGCATCGCGCCCGACGAGCTGTGCGCGGCGCTGCTCGCACTGCGCGGCTGCGGCGATTTCGTCGCGATGGAGATCGTCGAGTACCTGCCCGATCGCGACCCCGGCGGGATGTGCGCGGACTGGGTCGCGAACATCGCCTGCGCGGCGTTGGGCCCCTCGACCTATCTGCTGCGTGCGAAGGAGCGCGAGTTCGGCGCGCACAACTATGCGCCGCTGCCTGTCGTGTTCCACCACGGCAAGGGCATCTGGCTGTGGGACGTCGAGGGGCGGCGCTACCTCGACATGATGAGCGCCTACTCGGCGGTGAGCTTCGGCCACGCCAATCCGCGCCTGCTGCACGCGCTCAACGACCAGGCGCAGCGCCTCGCGTTGACCTCGCGCGCGTATTCCAACGACCGCCTGCCGCTGCTGATGGAGCGCCTGTGCGGCCTGCTCGGCTACGACCGCATGCTGCCGGTGAACACCGGCCTCGAGGCGGTCGAGACCGCGCTCAAGACGGCGCGCAAGTGGGGCTACAAGGTCAAGGGCATCCCCACCGACAAGGCGGAGATCATCGCCTGCGAAGGCAACTTCCACGGCCGCTCGATCACCATCGTCGGCATGTCGTCGGAAGAGCAGTACCGCGACGGCTTCGGCCCCTTCCCCGCCGGATTCAGACGCATTCGCTACGGCGACGCGGATGCGCTCGAAGCGGCGATCACGCCGGACACCGCGGCCTTCCTCGTCGAACCGGTGCAGGGCGAAGGCGGCATCCTCGTGCCGCAGGCAGGCTACCTCGCACGCTGCGCCGAGATCTGCCGGCGCCACAACGTGCTGCTGATCGCCGACGAAGTGCAGACGGGACTGGGGCGCACCGGGCGCCTGCTCGGCTGCGACCACGAGGGCGTGCATCCGGACGGGCTGATCCTCGGCAAGGCGCTGGGCGGCGGCCTGCTGCCGGTGTCGGCCTTCCTCGCCGACGCCGCGGTGATGGACGTGTTGCGGCCGGGCGACCACGGCTCGACCTTCGGCGGCAATCCGCTGGGCGCGGCCGTCGCGCTGGAAGTGCTCGCCATCCTCGAAGAGACGCGCCCCTGGGAACATGCCGCACGCCTGGGCGAACGCCTCATGGCGCGCTTCCGCGACGCGCACCTGCCCTGCGTGCGCGAGGTGCGCGGGCGCGGCCTGCTGGTGGGCATCGAGCTCGACCCGGCCCAGCTGCGCGCGACAACTGCGGCCGAACTGCTGCTCGCACGGGGCATCGCGACCAAGGACACGCACAACACGGTGCTGCGCTTCGCGCCGCCGCTGGTGATCACCGAGGCCGAGCTCGACGCGGCCGCCGACGTCGTGATCGACACGCTCGCCGCCGCCTGCGCGCATCGCGGGCAGGCACCGCTGCAGCCCTGAAGCGGGCGTCGTCCGCTGCACCAGAAAGGTGCGTCAATGCCAAGCCGCGCAAGGGATTCGGGTCCCCGCGCGGCCGCATTCGTTGCTAAACTTTGCGCCCGCCGTTTTTGTTCAACCTCCATCCTTTATCGCGCAAAGGTCCACGCATGCTGGTCGGCTTCGTCATCGCTTATCTCCTGCTCTCGATCGGCGTCGGCCTGTACGCCGCCACGCACGTCAAGAACACCTCGGACTACGTCGCCGCCGGCCGCCACCTGCCGCTGTACATCGTCACCGCGACGGTGTTCGCAACCTGGTTCGGCGCCGAGACCGTGCTCGGCATCTCGGCCACCTTCCTCGATGAAGGACTCCGCGGCCTGTGGTCCGACCCCTTCGGCGCCTCGCTGTGCCTGATCCTCGTCGGCCTGTTCTTCGCCCGGCCGCTGTACCGCCTGAACCTGCTGACGCTCGGCGACTACTACCGCATGCGCTACGGCCGCACCGTCGAGGTGCTGTGCTCGAGCGCGATCGTGATCTCCTACCTCGGCTGGGTCGCCGCGCAGATCACCGCGCTGGGCCTGGTGTTCAACATCCTCTCCGACGGCTCGATCTCGAACGAGACGGGGATGCTGATCGGCGCCGGCATCGTGCTCGTGTATACGCTCTTCGGCGGCATGTGGTCGGTCGCGCTGACCGACTTCATGCAGATGACCATCATCATCATCGGCCTGTTCTACATCGCGTGGCTGATCGGCGACATGGCGGGCGGCGTCGGCACCGTCATCTCCCACGCCAACGCGGCCGGCAAGCTCAACTTCCTGCCGGCCTTCGACGCCAAGGACATGATCGCCTTCCTCGCCGGCATCCTGACCATGGGTTTCGGCTCGATCCCGCAGCAGGACGTGTTCCAGCGCCTGAACTCGGCGCGCGACGAGAAGACCGCCGTGCGCGGCACGTTGCTGGGCGGTTCGGGCTACTTCGTGTTCGCCTTCGTGCCGCTGTTCATCGCCTACTCGGCGACGCTGATCGACCCGGCGCTGGTCGCGCAGTATCAGGAAAGCGACAGCCAGCAGATCCTGCCGCAACTGATCCTGCAGCACACGCCGATCTTCGCGCAGGTGATGTTCTTCGGCGCGCTGCTGTCCGCGATCATGAGTACCGCCTCGGGCACGCTGCTCGCCCCGTCGGTGACCTTCTCCGAAAACATCCTGCGCGGCACCTTCCCGCGGATGAGCGACCACAAGTTCCTGTGGCTCACGCGCGGCGTCGTCGTGGTGTTCGCGCTGCTGATCACGTGGTACGCCACGCACACCGACGAGAGCATCCACGGCATGGTCGAGAACGCCTACAAGGTCACGCTGGCGACGGCCTTCGTGCCGCTCGCCTTCGGCCTGTACTGGAAACGCGCGACCACGCAGGGCGCGCTGGCGTCGATCTTCATCGGCCTCGTCACCTGGGTGCTGCTCGAGATCGTGGCGGCGGAAGCCGACGTGCCGCCGCACTTCGCCGGCATGCTGGCCGGCATCGCCGCGATGCTCGCCGGCTCGCTGCTGCCGCAGACGCTGGTGAAGCCGACCCACGGCCACGTCGCCGAACACCTGCACACCACGCATTCGACAACCCACGCCGGACGCTGAAGCGCTTCGGCGCGCAAAAACGGTTCGCACCTCGCGCCGCCAATGCCTATGCTACCTGCAGGGGCATTGGCGGCGCGGCGACATCGCGGCAACGCCGCCGGCGCAGATACCGGCGTGAGTCCCGCACGCCGGAACGCGATGGAAGACTGCTCCGCACTCAGGGCACCCAGACCCCGATGCAACGAGGAGACGAACCATGCAAGCAATCCGGATCGCCGCGGCGAGCCGCGGTGCAGCGTCGACCGCGACTGCGGGGCACCAACTGCCGCTGACGCGGCGCGAGTTCCTTAGAGGCACGGGCCTCCTGCTCGGCACCCTGGCGATCGGCACCCCGATCGCCGCGCTCGCGCCCTCCCGGGCCTGGGCGCTCGAGCTCAAGGCGCTCGACACGGCCACCGGCGACACCCTGCTCAAGTTCGGCCGCGTGCTGTATCCGCACCCGATACTGCCCGACGCCGTCTACGCCCTGCTGGTCAAGGACCTCGACGCCATGGCCGCGGCCGACCCGAAGATGGCCGCGCAACTGCGCGACGGCGTCGCGGGCCTCGACCGGGCGACCGGCGGCGCGTTCGCCAAGGCCAAGCCCGCGGCGCAACTCGCCGCCGTGAAGGCGATCGAGGGCAAGCCCTTCTTCGCGACGGTGCGCGGCAAGTGCGTGACCGCGCTGTACGACAACGAGATGACGTGGACGGCCTTCGGCTACCCCGGCGAGTCCTTCAGCAAGGGCGGCTACATCCGGCGCGGCTTCCAGGACCTGAAGTGGCTGCCCGACCCGCCCGCGGACGCGAGCCCGCCGCCCCATCTGGGCTGATCGCACCCCCGCAAACCACGGCATCCGGAGGCAGGACATGGCGAAGATCGCATTCGACGACGACTCCGCGGTCGTCATCATCGGTTCAGGCGCGGGCGGCGGCACGCTCGCCAACGAGTTGTGCCAGAAAGGCATCAAGGTGGTCGTGCTCGAGGCGGGCGCGACGCAGTCGGTCGCGAATTTCATCAACGACGAGTGGAAGTCCTTCTCGCAGCTGGCGTGGCTCGACGCGCGCACGACCTCGGGCAGCTGGCGCATCGCGAAGGATTTTCCGGGGCTGCCGGCATGGATCTGCAAGACCGTCGGCGGCACGACGACGCACTGGGCGGGCGCATCGCTGCGCCTCCAGGAGCACGAGTTCAAGGTCCGCACGCATTACGGCGCGATCAAGGGCGCCAACCTGATGGACTGGCCGCTGACGCTGCAGGACCTGGAGCCCTGGTACGACAAGGCCGAGGACAAGATGGGCGTGACGCGCACCCACGGCATTCCGGGCCTGCCGGGCAACAACAACTTCAAGGTGATGCACGCCGGGGCGACGAAACTCGGCTACAAGGAGGTGCACACCGGACGGATGGCGATCAACAGCCGGCCGCGCGACGGCCGCGGCAGCTGCCAGCAGATCGGCTTCTGCTTCCAGGGCTGCAAGAGCGGCGCGAAGTGGTCCGTGCTCTATGCCGAACTGCCCAAGGCCGAGGCGACCGGCAACCTCGACCTGCGCCCCGAGTCCCACGTCACCCGCATCGAGCACAACGCGGCCGGCAAGGTGACCGGCGTCATGTATGTCGACAAGGCCGGGCAGGAGCAGCGGCAGAAGGCGCGCGTCGTGTGCGTCGCCGGCAACGCGATCGAGACGCCGCGCCTGCTGCTGCTGTCGGCGAGCGACAAGTTCCGCGACGGCCTCGCGAACTCCTCGGGCCAGGTGGGGCGCAACTACATGCGCCACATGACCGGTTCGGTGTACGCAGCCTTCAAGGAGCCGGTGCATATGTATCGCGGCACGACGATGGCCGGCATCGTCAGCGACGAGGCGGGCAACAAGCCGAAGCGCGGCTTCGTCGGCGGCTACGAGATGGAGACGCTGTCGCTGGGCGTGCCCTTCATGGCGGCCTTCCTCAATCCCGGCGGCTGGGGCGCGGAATTCGCGTGGTGGATGGAGCACTACAGCCAGCTCGCCGGCATGTGGCTGGTCGGCGAGGACATGCCGCGCGAGACCAACCGCGTCACGCTCAATGCGAACGTCAAGGACAAGTACGGCAATCCGGTGCCCAACGTGCACTTCGACGATCACGCGAACGACATCGCGATGCGCAACCACGCCTACACGCAGGGCGAGCGCATCTACAAAGCCGCCGGCGCGATCCGCACCTTCCGCACGCCGCCCTACCCCTCGACGCACAACCTCGGCACCTGCCGCATGGGGGCCTCGCCCGCCGACAGCGTGTGCAATGCGTACGGGCAGACGCACGACATCCCCAACCTGTTCATCTCGGACGGCAGCCAGTTCACCACCGGCGGCGCGGAGAACCCGACGCTGACGATCGTCGCCCTCGCCATCCGGCAGGCCGATCACATCGCCACCCGGATGAGCCAGCGGACGCTGTGAGCCTGGTCCGCCCCCGTCTTACCCCAGCACACCGGAGTCTCCATGGCCAAAATCATCCACAGCATGATCCGCGTGCTCGATCTCGACAAGGCGATGCGCTTCTACGCCGACGTCCTCGACCTGCGCGAAGCGCACCGCCTCGACTTTCCCGACTTCACGCTGGTCTATCTGCGCAACCCCGAGAACGATTTCGAGCTCGAGCTGACGCTCAACAAGGGGCGCGAGGAGCCCTACACCCACGGCACCGGTTACGGCCACATCGCGGCGGTCGTGCCGGACGTGACCACCCGCCACGCCGAGCTGCTCGCCAAGGGCTACGAACCGGCGCAGGTCAAGGAATTCAAGCGCGGCGACGAACTGCTCGCGCGTTTCTTCTTCATCCAGGATCCGGACGGCTACAAGATCGAGGTGCTCGAGCGCCACGGCCACTACCGCTAGGGACGTGCCGCCTGCCCCTCCCTGGCCTGACCGGAACGCCCCGAACTCCCGCCGCCCGGCGGAAGTCGGGATGAGGACTTCCTTAACAGCGCACTGCGCGATTGTTGCCAGTCGCGACCCGAAGCCTCTATGCTGCAGAGCAGCACAAGCCGAACGCGCCGCGCACCGGTCATCCGGACCGTCCCCGTGCCGCGCCGCGTGCTTGCCTCCAGCGCAGTCGTCGAGATGAGGCCCGAACATGGTCGCCGTGCGATGTCGAACCCGCGGTCGCGCACTTCTGGATCCGGCATGCCTGGCGCTCCTGTATTTCGCCGGCGCACAGGTCGGGCTGGTCTATGCGGTGATCGGCGGCGCGATATCGCTGGTATGGCCGCCCAGCGGAATCGCGCTGGTGGCCATGCTCG
Source organism: Aromatoleum tolulyticum (assembly GCF_900156155.1). Lineage (GTDB taxonomy): Bacteria > Pseudomonadota > Gammaproteobacteria > Burkholderiales > Rhodocyclaceae > Aromatoleum > Aromatoleum tolulyticum. The sequence goes on along the minus strand of NZ_FTMD01000017.1, from coordinate 79,552 downwards.
CGCTCGGCACGCGCGTCGCCCCCGGCATCGCCGCCGGCTCGTTTCTGGCCAACGTGTCGGTGGATGTACCCATCCCCGCCGCGGCCGGCATCGCCATCGGAGCCACCCTGGCGACCCTGGCCGCCACGCACCTGCTGAAGGAGCGCGCCCGCTTCCAGATCGCCCTGACTCGCACGCGCGACGTCCTCGCCCTGATCCTCCTCGCCGCGATGCTCGGCACGACCATCAGCGCCTTCGTCGGCGTAAGCGCCCTCTTGGCGGGCGGCGTCGTTCCGCCCGCCGACTTCGCCTCGGCATGGCTGAAATGGTGGCTCGGCGACATGATCGGCGTGCTCGTCGTGGCCCCGCCGCTGCTGGTGTGGCTCAGTCACGCGCAGCCGATCACCTCTGCACGCAGGGCCATCGAGGCGGCGGCCCTGACCGTGGCCCTCGGCACCGTCAGCTATCTGATCTTCGGCGCTCCCGAACTTGCCGGCCACGGCTACTATCCGGCCGCGCTCGCGATCGTGCCCTTCGTGATCTGGGCGGCGCTGCGCTTCGATCACTGGGGCGCCAGCCTGGCCATCCTCGCGATTTCCATCGCGGCCATCTGGGGCACCACCGCCGGAACCGGCCCGCTCGCCGCGGACTCGCCCGTGGACAGCCTCGTGCGCTGGAGCACCTTCGTCAATCTGCTGGCCGTGACCGGCTTGCTCCTCGTTGCCTCGCATGCCGAAACCCAGCGCGCACAGGCCGAACTCAGGGCCTCGCTTGCGGAGCTCGAGCAGCGCGTGCGCGAGCGCACCGCCAGCCTGGCGCGGACCAATGCCGAGCTGATCGAGGAAATGAGCGGCCGCAGGCGCCTCGAACGCAGGCTGGTGCGGGTCAGCGACGAGCAGCTGAAAGCCACCGGGCGCGAACTGCACGACGGACTCGGTCAGCACCTGACCACGATCGGCCTGTACGGTGCAGCCCTGGCGCACAAGCTCGGCGCCCGGCGGCACCCGGAAGCGGGCGACGCGCAACGGCTCGTGACCCTCGTCGAACAGGCCGCCGACATGATCCGGGCCATCGCGAAGGGGCTCTATCCCGCCTCGCTGGAGTCCGCGGGCCTCGTGGCCGCGCTCAGGAACCTCGCCGACAGCACGCATTCGCTCAAGCAGGTCGACTGCATCCTGCATGCCGCACCGGACGTGAAGGTCCGAGACTCGCTGGTCGCGATCAACCTCTACCGCGTGGCCCAGGAGGCGATCAACAACGCACTCAAGTACAGCGGAGCGCGCCACATCTGGATCGAACTGCAATGCCACGACGGCATGCAGATGCTGTCGGTCAGTGACGACGGCATCGGTATCGATCCGCAAGCGGTCGATCGCAGCGAGGGCCTCGGCCTGCACAACCTGCGCCACCGCGCGACCCTGCTAGGAGGGACGTGCGCGATCTACCGCAATGCGCAGGGCGGCACGACGGTCGCGATTACCTACCCGGAGGAGGCCCAGAGCAATGAGTGACGCGACCCAGCCGGTCATGCGGCGCCGCATCCTGATGGTGGACGACCACCCGATCGTGCGCGAGGGCATGGCGAAGTTCCTCAACCTGCAGGACGACCTGCATCTGTGCTGCGAAGCCGGCAGCGCCCAGGAAGCGCTCGCAATGCTGCAGGAGTGCAATCCGGACCTCGCGATCGTCGACATGACGCTGCGTGGCGACTCGGGACTGGAACTCGTCAAGGCCTTCCGCCACCGCCATCCGCAACTGGCCATCCTGGTCATGAGCATGCACGACGAAGGTCTGTTCGCCGAGCGCGCGCTGCGGGCGGGCGCCAACGGCTACCTGATGAAGCTCGAGGCCACCGCGCATATCCTCGCGGCCATCCGCCAGGTGCTCGCCGGCAACATTTATCTCAGCGAAACGATGCACAACCGCATCGCGCAGCGCCTGCTCGCGCCGGGCAAAACCGCGAACGGCCCGATCGCGAGCCTGACCGAGCGCGAGTTCGAAGTCCTGCACCTGATCGGACTCGGCTTCGGCACCCGCCAGATCGCCGAGAAGCTCAGCCGCAGCATCAAGACCATCGAGGCCCATCGCGCCAATCTCAAGGAAAAGCTGAATCTCCCGCACGGCCCCGACCTGGTGCGCTTCGCGGTGCAGTGGCTCGACCGCGATTGAGCGGGCGCATGTCTTTCGAATAGGGGATTCCACTAGACGGAATCGGGGACCACCCCTGATATGCACATGTGCTGGCAACACGTACATTGGCATCGAGCCTGCACCGAAACCCAAGCGGTGCTTGCCCGAATTCACCGATGTAACCGGGTCACGCACACGGCAAGGAGATCCCCATGAAACTCGAAACGACGCTGCTGGCCATTGCGGCCGCGACCTTCGCGACGCTGGCCGGATCGGCGCTTGCCGGCCCCGACAGCGCGCGGGGAGCCGGACGGGCGCGCGCACCGATGGCCACGCCGGCCCTGGCAACAAAAGGCGCCTGCGTCGCGAGCCCTGCGCTTGCAGTCACTGCGCTGCCCGCCGCCGATGGCGCCGCGACAGTCGCCACCAAGCGCGCGAAGAGCGCACACGGCGCGGGGCGCGCCCGCGCATCCGCCGGTACCCGGGCCCTCGTCGCGGCCGGCACCTGCGAGCGGATCGCCGGTGCCGTGCTTGCCGACAAGCCCGACACCGTCCCGACGGGGCTGCCGGCAAGCAAGGGCGCGAAAGGCGCAGGCCGCGCCCGGGCACCCAGCACGACGAAACCCCTGACCGCATGGTGGGGATGAGCGAGCCCGCACAGGGGCGCAACGGGACGCCCCTCGCCCGCGCCCCGTCTCGGCGCCAAAGGCTTTTCTTCACCGGCCGCGCCCGGTCATCCGCCTCCCCACTCCTTGAGTCGCTGCCGAAACAATCGATTTCAGGTTTCCCCCGGTGACGTTTTTGCCGGATGAGATCAAAGTATCGGTTCGCCGTCGATGCGCGGCGAATGCGATCCGGCGGCAACGCGACCGAGGGGGGTGGAAATGGACACGGGGATCAACGGGCGCGGCGCGGCGCCATCCTTCGGATATCTGCTCTATCGCTACATCTGGCCCTTCCAGTACTTCCGCGACGTCACATGCGGCGGCCGCATGGAGCGCCAGCAGAACTACCGCCACAACCGCGCGATGCGCCGCTACCTCCCCGGCTTCATCGCGAAATGGAGTTTTCTGACGGTGCTCGCGATGTCGGTCGGCAGCGCACTCGAGCAGTTCGGCCTGGCCATCCCCGCTGCCGGCTGTTTCATCTTCGCGACCTGGACGCTCCTCGTCGCACTCCTGCTCGCCGTCGACTGGCTATGGCTGGAACGCTTCCCCGAGCTGTACTAATGTTTCGCAGCCGCTACTTGTACCAGGGCAGCGTGCGCCGCAACGACACGATCTCGCCCCCGCCGGCCGCATCGTAGCCCGGCTGGGCCTCGACGAGGCGGCGGAACCCGTCGCTGCGCAGGGCGTCGAGCACCGCGCGCATGCCCGGCAGCTCCAGCCCATCCTTGAGGCACACGAGGAAGTACTGTTCGTGCATCAGCGGCACGAAATCGAGGCCGAAACGCCGCGCCGCGGCGCGCAGCCCGAAGCCGCAGTCGGCACTCCCCGCCGCGACGTGCGCCGCGACCGACAAGTGCGTGTGCTCCTCGGTCGCATACCCTGCGATCGCCGCCGGCGCCATGCGCGCCCGCGCCAGCAGCTCGTCGAACACCAGTCGCGTGCCGGAACCCTTCAGCCGATTCACGAACACGATGTCCGTCCGCGCCAGATCCTCCAGCGCCGCCAGTCCGCGCGGGTTGCCGGACGCGACGATCAGGCCCTGCTCGCGCCGCGCGAAGCGGATCAGCTTGTGCACGCCCAGGCGCAGCTCGCGTCCGATCGCAGCGTGGATCAGCGATCCGCGCCGGCACAGTTTTTCGTCGTCGAGCGGCAGGTGGATGCCGGCGAGCGTGCATCCGCCCGCGTTGAGCCGCTGCAGCGCCTGCGTGCTGCCGACGTACTCCACGTCCAGCAGCACCCGCGCATCGCGCAACATCGCGTCGCGCAGCCCGCCGAACAGCAGATCGTGGCTCGCGGCGCTCGGCAGCACGTCGAGTCCGGGATCCACCGCCAGCAGCAGCTCGCGGTCGAGCAGGCCCGCGAGGGTTTCCGCCTGCGGCAGCAGCCGCGCCAGCGCCCGCTTCTCGGCCCACAGCAACCTTTCCCCGAATTCCGACAGCCGCGCCGCGCGCCCCTGTCCGCCGGCGATCAGGTCCTGGCCGAACGCCGCCTCGTGCCGCCGCAGTTCGCCCCACAGGTGGCGGTAGGACACCCCGAGCTGCTCCGCGGCCTTCGCGATCGAGCCCTGCACACGGATCGCGTCGAGCATCGCCGTCAGCGGATTGCTCAGCTGCAGGGGACCGCCCGGCTGCGCATCCTCGCTGCCGGCGACGAAACGGTAATCGAGTGTCACGCCCATGCATCGAGCTTAACCGAAAATTCCCGCGCCCCTGGCTGCGGCGCTGCGCGTGCGCGTGCGCGCCGACAGCGCCTGCACAAAAAGCAACACGCATTTCTGCCGGACCGGTCTGCGCCACGCCAGACGGATCGAGCGATTCCCCGATCGCGACCGCTGCCGCACCCGACGTGGCGGCGAACCAACCTATGCACGACCATGCATAAGTCACCGGATCACACACCACGTCATCCGCCACCGCCCGCGCACGTTTTGATACAAGGACTCCTGCCCCGCGCGTGAGGCGCGATCGATAAAGAACCACGGAGACCCTTCATGGCAAGTCTGTTCCGTCCCCTGCTGCTCGCCTGCGCCTGCCTGCTCGGCATCGCCGGCGCCCATGCCGAAGACAGGTTCATCACCGTCGCATCGACGACCTCGACCGAACAGTCCGGCCTGTTCGGCCACCTGCTGCCGCGCTTCGAGCAGCAGTCGGGCATCAAGGTGCGCGTCGTCGCGCTCGGCACCGGCCAGGCGCTCGACACCGCGCGCCGCGGCGACGCCGACGTGGTGTTCGTGCACGATCGCGCCGCCGAGGAGAAATTCGTCGCCGAAGGCTACGGCGTCGAGCGCAAGGAAGTGATGTACAACGACTTCATCCTCGTCGGCCCGAAGGCCGACCCGGCCACGGTCGCCGGCGGACGCGACATTGTCGAGGCGCTGAAGAAGGTCGCGGCCGCGAAGGCGCCGTTCGTGTCGCGCGGCGACAAGAGCGGCACCCACGCCGCCGAGCTGCGCCTGTGGAAGCTCGCCGGCATCGACCTCGAACAGGCCAAGGGCCCGTGGTACCGCGACTCCGGCTCCGGCATGGGCCCTGCGCTCAACATGGCCGCCTCGCTCGGTGCCTACATCCTCGCCGACCGCGGCACCTGGCTGTCGTTCAAGAACCGCCAGGATCTCGTGATCGCGGTCGAAGGCGACAAGCGTCTGTTCAACCAGTACGGCGTGATCCTCGTGAATCCCGCGAAGCACCCGCACGTGAAGCGCGAACCCGGTCAGCAGTTCATCGACTGGATCGTCTCGCCCACCGGGCAGAAGGCCATCGCCGAGTACACGATCGGCGGCGAGCAGCTCTTCTTCCCCAACGCCGCGCATGATTGACCGGTCAACGAAAGACCGTTCGGGCTGAGCCTGTCGAAGCCCTGCCATTACCCTTCGACAGGCTCAGGGCGAACGGATGTAGTAGCGACAAGGTACGCGGGCACGCGCAGCGGCCGTGCGCGCGGCGATTTGTGCCGCCGACGGGCACACCCCTTGATTCGCGTCAACGCGGGCCGGACGCTGCGGCACTATGGTTGCGGAGCTTTTTTCCCCAGCCCCCGCCATGACCTCCAATACGAAAATCGAACTCGTCTGCCCGGCAGGTAGCCTGCCGGCGCTGAAGACGGCCGTCGACCATGGAGCCGACTGCGTCTACCTCGGCTTCAAGGACGCGACCAACGCGCGCAACTTCACCGGTCTGAACTTCGACGCCAAGGCGATGACCGAAGGCGTGCGCTACGCCCACGACCGCAAGCGCAAGGTGCTGGTCGCCCTCAACACCTACCCGCAGGCCGGCAACTGGTCCGGCTGGACCGCCGCCGTCGACCGCGCCGCCGATCTCGGCATCGACGCGATCATCGTCGCCGACCCCGGCCTGATGGCCTACGCGCAGAAGAAGCACCCGCAGCTGCGCCTGCACCTGTCCGTGCAGGGCTCGGCGACCACCTACGAGGCGATCAACTTCTACGCCGAGCGCTTCGGCATCCAGCGCGCGGTGCTGCCGCGCGTGCTGTCGCTGCCGCAGGTGCAGCACGTGATCGCCAACACCCAGGTCGAGATCGAAGTGTTCGGCTTCGGCGGCCTGTGCGTGATGGTCGAGGGGCGCTGCGCCCTGTCCGCCTACGCGACCGGCGAATCGCCCAACTGCAACGGCGCCTGCTCGCCGGGCAAGCACGTGCGCTGGGAACAGACCCCCAAGGGCATGGAAACCCGCCTCAACGGCATCCTCATCGACCGCTTCGACGACGGCGAGCGCGCCGGCTACCCGACGTTGTGCAAGGGCCGCTTCGACGTGAACGGCGAGACCTACTACGCGATCGAGGAGCCGACCAGCCTCAACACGCTGGAACTGCTGCCGGATCTCGCCCGCGCCGGCGTGCGCGCGATCAAGATCGAAGGCCGCCAGCGCAGCCCCGCCTACGTCGCGCAGGTCACGCGCGTGTGGCGCGAGGCAATCGACCGCGTGATGCGCGACGCCGACAGCTTCGCCGTGCAGCCGGCGTGGATCGCCGAACTCGACAAGGTCTCCGAAGGCCGCAGCCATACGCTCGGCGCGTACTACCGGCCGTGGAAGTGAAAACCACCATGAAAATCGCTCTGGGTCCCCTGCTCTACTACTGGTCGCGCCAGGAAACGCTCGACTTCTACGCGCAGATCGCGCAAAGCCCCGCCGACATCGTGTATCTCGGCGAAACGGTGTGCTCGCGCCGCCACGAGCTGCGCGCCGACGACTGGCTCGACGTCGCGGCGATGCTCAAGGCTGCCGGCAAGGAAGCCGTGCTGTCCTCGCAGTCGCTGATCGAATCCGAATCCGACCTCAAGGCCCTGCGCCGCATCGTCGCGCAGGACGAATTCCGCGTCGAAGCCAACGACATGTCGGCGGTGCAGCTGCTGGCGAAGGCCGGACGGCGCGACTGGATCGCCGGGCCGACGCTCAACATCTTCAACCCGCACACGCTGTCGATGCTGGCCGAAGCGGGCGCGACGCGCTGGATGGCGCCGCCCGAGATGTCGGGCGCGGTGCTCGCCGAGCTCCTCGCCTCCGGCGCCCCCGCGATCGAGACCGAAGTGCTCGCCTGGGGGCGGCTACCGCTCGCGCACTCGGCGCGCTGCTTCACCGCACGCCACTTCAACCTGCAGAAGGACACCTGCGAGTTCCGCTGCCTCGGCATGAAGGACGGCCTGGTGCTGCGCACGCGCGAGGGCGAGCCCTTCCTGACGCTGAACGGCGTGCAGACGCAATCCGCACGCGTGCACAACCTGCTCGGCGACCTGCCGCAGCTGCGCGAAACGGCACAGGTACTGCGTGTGAGCCCGCAAGGCGACGACACCGTGCGCGTGCTCGAACTCTTCCGCGACGCGATCGCCGGCACGCTGTCGCCGCAGGACGCCTTCGGCCAGAGCAAGGCGCTGATGGTCGAAGCGCCGTGCAACGGCTTCTGGCACGGCCGCCCCGGCGTCGAACAGTACGTCTCCGCCTGAATCCGTCTTCCTGGAGTACACACCGATGAGCAGCTTCCGCATCCCGGCCTTCACGCTCCCCGCGCCGCTCGCGCGCATCGCGTCGTACCTGCCGCAGCGCCCGCCGACCCTTGCGCTGACCACCGCGCTGAACCTCGCGCTCGGCCGCGTGTTGTCGCGCGAGGACCTCGAACCGCTGACCGGCCGCCACCTGCGCATACGGGTGCGCGACGCCGGCCTGACGCTCGACTTCACGCTCGGCCCGCGCGGCTTCGTGCCGCTGTCCGCCGGCGGCGAGCCCGACCTCACGCTGACCGCCAACGTGCGCGACTACATCGCGCTGGCGCTGCGCGAGGAAGATCCCGACACGCTGTTCTTCGGTCGCCGCCTGCTGATGGAAGGCGCGACCGACCTCGGCCTGCTGGTCAAGAACACGCTGGACGCCATCGACTGGGACGCCCTGCACGCCGAGTATGCGCCCGCCAGCGTGCTGCGCCGCTTGAACCCCCTCACGCGCAGCCGTCCGCAGCACTCGCTCGGCGCTCACTGACGCACGCACGGGGCGCCGGCCGCCGGGCCGCGCCCCGCTCCCCGCCCGTTTCCGGGCGATCATCGCCCTCGCGTCCACGGGCTGGCGCCGCTTCATTCGACCCGCTCGGTCCCGCCGTTGAAGTTCTTCATGTAGCGGAACACCAGCGCCGCGCGCGAACGCACCCCCAGCTTCGCATAGACCGTCTTGAGGTAGGAGCGCACGGTGAACTCGCTGATGCGCAGCCGATCGGCCACCTGCTTGGTGAGATAGCCCATGCACAGCAACTGGACGATCTGGAGTTCGCGGCTGGTCAGGACCTTGGCAATGTCCGACGCCGCACTGGAAACGGGATCGGCGGACAATTCCGCGTCGCCACGCGCGGCGGGCTCCGCGACCACCGCGTAACGGTGTCCCTCGAACTCGAAGTGGGCGACCTCGCCGTCGACATAGGTCAGGCGCACGCCCTTGGCACCCGCGGTGGTGCGGTGGCCGGGAATCAGGCCGTCGACCAGCACGACGCGGCACATGCGGCCGGCGAGTTCGATCTGCCCGATTTCCCGCTCGGCGGCGACGCACACCGCCCCTGACGCGGCCTCCCGGACATGCCGGCCCGCGATCGGCCGGAGTTCGTCGTCGCGACGGACCGTCACGGCAGAGACACCCGTGCGACGCCAGACGGTGCCCGATGCACGGTCCTGCAGAAACTGGGCTGCATGACTCATCCTCTTGCCTGTCCGCAGGAACACGCACGCTCCCCCGCAAGCTCTTCGCTCGCGGCACACGCGTTCTCACGGAATGTCCGACGCAGCACCTTGAGAGCACAGGCAAGGCTGCGCTCGGCTGCTAGGCCGGGGCGACCCGTCGTTCTGCCGGGGGGTGCGACGCATCCCTTTGGTATGAAGTTTTTGTCTTTTTGGCATAGACCGGGGGAAAGCGCAACCCCCAGAAGACGGTATAAACGGGCTACTCAAATTGGGCTAGCGCGCACGTGCGCAGGCATCCGCGCGCCCCTTTCCCACTGTGCCCGTGGGGGCCCGTGCAAATCCCCGCGCGCACGTCGGCGCCCCCGCTCGCACTAGCGGCAACGTGCGATTTCGCGACCCGCCGGACCTGCCTAGAGTGCAGCCATGGCGGGTTCGGGCACGTGCCCCACGGTGGGCCGGGCCGTTCCCTCCCTTCGTCCGAATCGATTGCGGAGGCATGCGATGGGACCATTCGACACGAACATGATGGATGAGGCGGACGCGGTCGGTGACGACATGGGCGAACCCGCTGCGTTCGACGAGGCGGACCCCGGCGACGGCTACGGCGCCGATCCGTTTGCCGACGAGTATGACGCGACCTCCGGCGACGAAATGTCCGGCGACGAAGCCGACGCGATGGACGACACCGCCATCGACCTGGGGGACGGTGCGGCCGAGGGCGTCGACGACATGGCGCTGTGGAACGCGTTCGAGGAAGAGGTAGCGGACGCGCTGGATGCGGCGGACGACGACGAATTCTTCGGCCGCCTGCTGGGCGGACTGGGGCGCGCCGCCGGCGTGCTGAGCCGCGGACTGGGCGGCGCTGCCGGCGTCGCCGGTCGTGCCCGCGGTCTGGCGCGCCAGGCGGGACGTGTTGCCGGACGGGTCGGCCAGGTGGCCGGGGCGGTGTCCCCGGCGGCGATGGCCGCCGCGCGGCTGGCCGGCATGCTCGGCGCACCGGGCGCGGCCAGCGCCCTCGGACAGGTCGGCCGCGTCGCCCAGGGCGTCGGACGCGCGGCGGGCCACGCCCGCGGGCTGGCCGGCTCCTTCGGTCAGGCGGCCGGCGGCGCGCAGGGACTCTTCGGCCAGCTCAGTCAGCTGCTGAGCCAGAGCCAGGGCTCGGACGACGCCTTCGATGCGGTCGCCGATCTCTATCTCGAGGACGGCATCGACGAGGCCTTGCCCGCGGCGGTCGGCCTAGCGGCACGTGCGGCGGCCCGCGGGCTGGGGTTCCGCAACGTCGGGCAGCTGTCGATGGCGTCCCGCCGGGCGCTGGTGCGCGGTGTGGCCGCCGCGGCGCGCGAACTGGTGCGTTCGCGCGGACCGCAGGCCGTGCGCGCGCTGCCGCGCCTGGCCCGCTCGGCGACACGCGTGGCGCAGCGTCAGGTGCCGACGCCGCAACGCGCCGTGCAAGTGGTGCGCCGCGGCCTGCCTCAGGCGGCGCGGCGCGTCGCCCGAAGCCCGCGCATGGTCCGCCAGCTAAGCCAGCCGCGCAGCCCGCAGCCGCTCGCCCGCCCCACGGACATCGGCCACGGCATGCCCACCGGCGCCCCCGCCGGGCGCCGCACCCTCCACATCGACGGGCCGGCCACGCTGACGATCACCCCCCGTTGACCCTTGCCGCTGAAAGGAGAACACCATGGACCGATTCGAAACGGATGTGATGGACGACCTCATGGACGAGGCGGCCGAGGGACCGAGCCGCAGCTCGATGGATGCCTACGACGAGTTCGAGGATGACGCATTCGACTCGGGCGATTACGGCGACGAGGGGGACGACGAGTTTCTCGGCCGTCTGCTCGGCGGCGTCGGGCGCGTGGCGGCCGGATTGTTCGGCGGCGGCGCGGGAGGTGGAGCGGGAGGTGGCGCCGAGTTCGATGAATACGATGAAGGCGACGAGTTCGAGCTCGCCGACGCGGGCGACGACTTCGCCGCCGACGACTGGGATGCCGCCGAGGACATCGACGCGATGGACGACGCCGTAGCGGACGCGATGGACGCAATCGACGGCGACGAGTTCTTCCGCCGTCTCGGGCGCATCGCCCGTGGTGTCGGCCGCGGCATCGGCCGGGCGGCACGCGTGGTGGGCCCGATCGCGAGCATGCTGCCGATCCCGCAGGCACAGCTGATCGGCCGTCTTGCCAACGTCGCCGGGCGCCTGCTCGCCGACGGTGCCGACGAGTTCGAGGTCTTCGACGAACTGGTCGATGGCCTGGACGAGGACGGCATCGACGCCGCCGCACCGGTGCTTGCCGGGATGGTGGTCCGCCGCGCGCTGCCGGCCGTCGCCCGGGCGGCGCCCCAGGTACGTCGCGCCGTCGTGCGCGGCGTGGCGCAGGCGGTACGCACCGCCGCCAGGCGCCAGGGCCCCCAGGCGGCACGCGCCGTGGCACGCGCGGTGCGCGCAACGCGGCGCATCGTGCAGCGTCGGCGCATCGCACCACGCGCCGCCGCGCGAGTGGCGACGCGCGTCGCACAGCAGGTCGCGCGCCAGCCGCAGGCCGTGCGGCGGCTGGCACGTCCGCTGGTCGCCCCGGCACGCCGCGCCACACCGCGCGGACAGGCTGCACAGGTGGTGGCGCGCACGATCACGCCGGTCGCCCGTCAGCTCGCGACGACGGTCACGCGCCGCGCGCCGGCTGCGATCGTCGCCGGCTGCCCGCACTGTGGCGTGCGCACGATGCGCCTGCGCGGGCCGGTGACCATCACGATCCGCGGACGCTGAAGCGGACGGCGTTCGAGTGCCACGGGGAGCGGACATCATGGACCTGCGGCGATTCCTCCAGGCCAAAATCAACGGGCTGTCGGCCCGCCTGTCGCGGCTCGCGCGGATCGACAATGCCTTTGTCGGCCTGCGGCCGCAGGACATGCCTTACGCGCCGTCGCCGCGCCACTTCGAGGTCGCCAACGAGCACCTGGCAACCGTCGAACAGCGGATCCGCGCGCGCTTCGCGACCCTGCACGACGGCTGGGAACGGCGCCCGCCGCAGCGGGTGCTGATCGACGTCGCGCTGGTCGAGCGAGAACTCGATCGCGCACGGCGGCTGTTCGGGATGTTCTACGAAGTGTTCGCCCAGCGCGGCACGAGCTTCGGCCCCGCGCTGGCCGCCCACGACGCCATCGCCGAGGACTGCTACCAGGCGATCCGCCAGGCCGCCCCGCGCATCTTCGACGCGCCGCTGCTCAAGCCCGTGTGCTACATGGAGCACGGCTATTCGCCCGCGACGATGCGCCGCGGCGTGCAGCTGTCGCGCCTGCTGGGCGAAGCGAACCCCTTCCCGCTGATCCGCATCCCCTGGGATCGCGACCAGCCCTGGCAGTCGGTGTTTTTGCACGAGGTCGCGCACAACCTGCAGGCCGACCTCGGCATCTGGCAGGAGAACCGCCAAGCCGTGTTGCGCCGGATCATGGGCAGGGCGCGCGATCCCTTCCTCGCCTCGGTGTATGGCCGCTGGCACAAGGAGATTTTCGCCGATCTCGCGGCGATCCTGCTCGGCGGACCGGCAGCGGCATGGGGGATGGCGGACTTCCTCGCCCACCCGCAGCCGCGCACGATGACCTACCGCCCGGGCGGCGCGCATCCGACTGCCTACCTGCGGGTGTATCTGCTCGCCGAGATGATGCGGCGGATGGGCTTTTCCGGCGACGCGACGAAACTGCTGCGCGTGTGGCAGGAACTCTACCGGCCGCAGCGCGGCCACCGCATCCCCACCGCCCTGATGAGCAGCGCGCCGCGGATCATTCCCGACGTCGTCGACGAGATCGCGTTCCAGACCCGGCGCAATCTCGCACAGCGGGCGCTCGTCGACATCATCCCCTTCGGTCGCGAGGACGAAGCCGCGATCCGCGAAGGCGCGCGCGAGATCGAAGCCGACGGGCGGCCGCAGCTCGCGCCACGCCATCTGGTCAGTGCGGCGCACTACGCGCTGGGGCGCGGCCGCATCACGGCCCCGGTGCTCGCGCGACGCGTGATCGCGCAACTCAACGGGGCGAACGCGCAGCGCGCACCGCTGCGACTGGTCGCATAGCGCAGGTCCAGCCTGTCCCACCACGAGGATCCCAACATGCCCAGCTACGCCTCTCCCTCATCGAATGCGACTGCCCTCACGACCAGTCAGGATCGTCTGGTGCTGGACAACCTGATCCGGCGCGAACTCAAGGTGGGCGATCCGAGCGACCCGCAGCAGGTCGCGCAGGCGCTGCTCGAACGCTACCGCGGCGACCCGCGCGCCCAGGCCATCACGCAGGAATCGCGCGGCCTGCCCTTCCTGCAGGCGATCGCGCCGGTGGCGAGCGTGGCGGCACAGTCGGCGGCCTGTGGCGCCGAGTGGCAGCAGGCGACCGACGACATCGAGAGCGACCTGCGCAGCCTGACCGCGGACGCGATCCTCAAGGACGTGAAGCCCGAACTGCACGGCTGGGCGCAGGCGATCCGCTCCGCGCTGGCCGAAGGCTACAACGCCGCGAAATTCGCGCTCGACCCGCGCAACCGCGACAAGGGCCTCGCGATGCGCCGCCAGCTCAACGACTACGCGCGCCTCGCGCGCCTCGTCGGCGCGCACACGCCGGCGCTGGTCGCGAACTTCCGCAAGTTCGCGCAGAGCCTCGACGAGGCGGCCAACCTGCTGCTGGTGATCATGGGCGAGGCGCTTGCCAACGTGGGTTTCGGCGGCGGGCGCTACCTGCCGCAGGTGGCCTACAGCGAACTGCAGACGCGGCGCGACGCGGCGATCTACGCGCTGCGCAACCTCGTCGGCAGCACGCAGATGGCCTACGGCCCGGAAGACTGGCCGCGCGGGCTGGACGCCTACCGCCAGCTCACCGAACTGCTGGAGGCACAGGGCCAGAACGACCTGCGTTCGCTGCTGGTGGAAACGGAACTGGCGCGCACGATGGACGAACTGGTGCAACGCAGCGGCGACACCACCGCCGACGGGCTGCGCGCGGTCGGCTCCACGGCCCTGCTCGCGCTCGAGCGCTTCCGCCGTATGGTGCGGGTCGCGCGTCGCGGCATCAGCCCCGAGTCGCCCGCGCTGTATGCCTACCTCGAGGCGCTGCAGCTCTTCGCCTCGGCCTTCGACTCGGCGGGCGGCTTCCGCCTGATGAAGATCGCCCGTCCGCCGATCCTGTTCTACGGCCTGTACGGCAACACCGGCATGGACGACGCCGACCGGCGCCTCGTGGACCTGATCACCCGCCGCGGCATGCTCGCCGAGACGCTCGATTGCCTTGCCGAAAGCTGCTGCACCAGCAACCGTAGCTGCCTCGTGCTGCTCGACAAGGTGCTGTACGACCTCGACCGTGCGATCGACCTGTACGCACTCGGCTTCGCGAACTTCGGCGCGACCGAACGGCGCGCGTCGGCCTACGGTTTCGTGATCGATGCCGTGGTCGATGCGGCCGGTCCGTGCCGCACGCCGGCCGCGACGGCGCTCGACCAGAAGCTGATCGACCGTCTCGAGGATCTGGCGGACGACGTGCTGCGCCCATCGATCGACATCGCGACCGACGAAGGCATGCGTAGCGCGGTGCGTCGCATCCGCGATCTCGCAGCACAGATCATCGCGGCACTGGGGACCGCCGGTCTGCCCGACAGCGACGACGTCGCGAACCGGCGGGCAGCACTGCCCGCAGCTTCGACCGGCAGCACCGACGCCATCGCGCTGACGCGCCTGTACGCGGCCATCGTACGCAGCGACGCGCGGCTGCGGGCGGCCGACGTCTTCGTCGAGGGCGACGGCGAGGTCACGGCCTACGTCGGCGTGATCGAGCAGGAGCTGTGCCTGCAGCGCGAGATGGAGACGCGCTGGGACAACCTCGTGCATACGATGGTCGCGAACTGCGGCACGATCGACGTCTCGCTCGGCCAGTTGCGCGAAGTGGTCGACTTGGCGACACAAGCGGTCGTCGGCGAGGTGTGCCGCGAAGAGGCACCGATCGACCTGCCGCCCGCACTGGAAACCTCGTTCGACACCCTCGTCGACAGCGTCGAGCGCACCGGCCTCGGCCGCCCGAACCGCGTCGCGGCGCTGCAGAAACGCCGCTAGGCATCCCGCGTCGAGATCGCAAGGAGTCACGCCATGCTGGCCTACATTCCCAAGTTCCACGAGCGCGTCGATCGCGCCCTGTCGCGCGCCGTGGGCGGCAGCGTCGGCGCGCTGTCGGACATCCGCAGCGCCGTCGTCACCAAGCTGCCCGCTGCGATTGCCTCCGTGGCGCAGGACACCGCCGAGATCCGCGGCAAGGTCGATGCGATCCCGGCACGCATCGACCAGGCCACGACCGACACCCTCGTGCAGGTCAAGGCCGATCTGACAACCACCGCCGACCGCATCGTCAGCGAGCTCCGGCCCCAACCGGTACCGCCCCCGCCCTCGGACATCGATGCACGGCTCGCCCCCGCGCTGCGGATCCTGATCCAGGCGCAGGCCATCGCGCTCGACGCCACGCCGGACGAGACCGTGGGCAAGTCGAAGCAGTTCAAGGACGACGTGGCGATCGAAGCGCTGCGCACGTCGGACGCTGCCGGCACTGCAAGGGAGGTCCTTACGGAAACACTGAAGGACCGCTTCGACCAGGCCTTGAAAAAATTCGACGACCCCACGCCCGCCCACCGCGCCCGGCGCTGGAGCGAAATGCAGCAGCTGTGCGCGGAGATTGCCGCGCTGCGTATCCAGGACGACCAAGGAAACGCCTGACGCCCGTCTGCCCCCAGGAGCGAAACCATGAGCTTCCAGACCACCGAAACCATCCAGCGCCTTTGGGAAACCTTCCTGCGCGACCAGCTGGCGAACCTGCCGCCCGAGCAGCGCCAGCCCTTCGAACAACAGTTCGAACAGCGCTTCGGCGAACTGCTCAAGGGCGCGGCCAACGGCAGCGGGCGCGACGGCTTCCTCGACCTGATCGGCTTCGGCGACGACGGTGCGCCGGAGTTCGACCAGATCGCCTATCCGTACATCCAGCCCGACTTCGACGACGCCGTCGTGCCCAGCCAGCTGCACGCGGCGGCCGAGCTGTACTACATCTACCAGCACGAGCGCATGAAGATCTTCCAGGTCGTCGAGGTGCTGCTGCGCCTCTTCCGCCTCGGCAAGATGCGCATCCAGCGCGGCCCCGGCGCACGCGGCCTGTACCTGCTGCAGAAATGGACGCCGCTGCGCTATACGCTCAACGACCGCATGATCGCGTACCGCCGCGCCTTCAACTACGGCACCGCGCAGGCGCCGGCGGGCGCGGTGGTGAACCGCAACTTCCATCGCCAGATCGTCGGCTTCATGGTCGCCGTCGGCCAGTACTTCCGCGACCTGCTGATCGGCGAGGTGATCCGCGGCGGCCAGCTCATCGAGCAGCGCCCCTTCGGCAGCGTCGCCACGGTGCAGCGCATCGGGCTGGACCTGCGCTACGCGCTCGACCGCTCGACCTACGGCAACATCTTCGCGCTGGCGATGGAGACCGGGCATTACCTGAAGACCGTGCTGCAGCTCCTCGACGCGCCCGACATCAAGAAGGCCTTCGACGCCAACACGAAATGGGACGTCGTCGAGATCGTCTCCAACCGCCACCTCGGCGGCGTCGCCGAACCCTCGCAGCGCGCCAAGATGGCCGAGAGCGGGCGGCGCATCCTGCAATTCGTCGCCGACAACGACTTCAAGACGGCGATCGACCCGATCCTGTTCCAGAGCGTGATCCGCCCGATGGGGGCCCACGCCGAGGCCTGGGTCGCCGCCTACCGGATGACCCCGGAAGGCCGCGGCTTCCCGGGCGTCACGCCGGCGCTCAAGAGCGTGCTCGGTGTGCCTCAGCCGGTCAGCGCCTGAACGGCGACCGCGGGATGACGTGCGATGCTGGCCGACGATCTCCTCGTCTCGGTGCGCAGCCGCAAGCTCGCGTGCGTGCTCGATCCCGCGCTGGTGCTGGGCTCGTCCTGGGGCCTGGAGCTTGCGCTGCGGCTCACCTACGTCACCGAGCCCTGGCTCACGCGCGCCTTCTGGCAGCTCATCGATGCGAGCGAACTGCTGATGCCGCGCCTCGCGCACGAGGATGCGCCCGATCTCCTCGCCCCGCGCAGCGAGGTCCTGCAGGCGTGGATCACCCTGCGCGACCGCACCGACGCCGGCTCCTGGCCGTTCCGCTGGGTCGGCGACCGCTTCGCCGAATCCCAGCTCAAGGACCATGCCGACGCGGGCCTGGTCGACCGCTACGAACGCCTCGCCGAGAGCCTCGCCGACCGTGCGGGCGACGCGGGCAGCGACATCGCGCGCGGCTGGCCGCCGCTGTGGGACCCGCTGCAGGCGAGCCTCGACACGCTCGCCCTGTCCGCAGCCCTCGACGCCGCCATGGTGCTGACGGCACGCGTGCGCGACGAGGAACCTTGGCCCGTGCGCGCGCTGCACCGACTCGACCTCGACACGGCGCTGCTCGACCCGGTTCCGCCCGAATCGCTGTTCGCCGCCGAACGGACCCTGCTGCGCGACGCCCTGGCGGCGGCGGGACTCGCCAGCATGGCGCAGCGCCTGCCGCGTCTCGCGGTCGTGCACATGATGACCGGGGACGCAGGATCCCTCTCGCAGCCGGCCCCCGCGGGAGGCGTCGATGGCGAAGACGCGACCGCCAAGCCCCCCCGCGCGGCGGCCGACCCGTGGCGCGATGCCCGCGCCTGGTGGTACTTCGTCTAGCAGAACGGGAATGGCATGAACCCCCGGACACCATCCTCCGCACCACGGCTCAACACGGACGAGCTCGTCGCCGTGTCCGTGCAGGGCCAGGTCGCCCACCCCGTCGCCCGTGCGTCGGCCTACCGCATCGGCCACGACGGCGTGCCGCGCGTGCTCCCCGGGACCGGCGGCATCGTGCTGAACAAGCGCATCGGCGACCCTTGCGTCGGCCTCGCCGGCGATCACATCGAGCCGGGCGCGGCGCTGCACAACAACGGCCGCGAGGTGGTCGGACCGCGCGACGGCCCCAACAACGCCCTCATCACCTACGCCTGCGTCGGCAACCTCGCGCGCATCGTCAGCGGCCCCTGCACGGGCAAGACGGGACTGGTCACCGGCAAGCACGGCGGCGTGAATCACGTGCTCGTCGACTTCCCGACCGAAGTGCTGCGGCGCCTGCAGATCGGCGACCGGGTGCAGATCGTCTCGCACGGCCAGGGTCTGCGCCTGACCGGGCATCCGCGCATTGAAGTGCTCAACTGCGCGCCGCGCCTGCTGCGCCGCTGGGGCCTCCTCGAACGTGACGGACGCCTGCACGTGCCGGTCACCCATCTCGTGCCGGCCCGCATCATGGGCTCCGGCCTGGGCAAGAACACCGCCTGGCGCGGCGACTACGACATCCAGCTGGCCGACCGCGCCACCCGCGCGCGCTACCGCCTGGGCAGCCTGCGTTTCGGCGACATGGTCGCGATCACCGACGCCGACACCCGCCGCGGCCCCGTGTACGCGTCCGGGCGCGTCACGATCGGCGTGATCGTGCACGGCGACAGCACGGTGAGCGGACATGGCCCCGGGGTCACGCCCCTGCTCACCGGCCCCGCTGCGCTCCTCCACCCCGTGCACGATGCGCGCGCCAACCTCGCCGAGATCTTCGGCATCCGTCCCGCCGCGAGCCCGCGCGAGCGCCCCACCCTCACCGAGGCCGACCGCCGGCAACGCTGCATCGTCCAGGAAGCGCCGCCGCGGCTGGCGTTCTGATCGCAGGGGGGCGTTCCTGCCGGCGCCAGCCGCAAACCCGCGCCGATACGCGGAACGGCAGGCCCGGTCGGCATGCTGTTCGGGCTAGAATCGGGTCTCCCGACTCTAGCACCCGGACCCGCCGATGCCCCACGCGCGTGCCGTTTCATCCCTGCCGCGCCACCTCGCCGTCGCCTACGGACTACTGATCGTCTACGCCTGCCTGCACCCGCTGACCGGCTGGCGACCGACCGGGCTGCCGCTGCTGGACTTCCTCGCCGCGCCCTGGCCCAAGTACTACCGCGGCGCCGACATCGTCCTCAACGTGCTCGGCTTCCTGCCCTTCGGCTTCGTCCTCGCGCCATCCCTGCCGCTGCGGCTCGGACGCGGCGCGGGCGTCGCGGTCGCGACGCTGCTCGCGACGCTGCTGTCCTTCGGCATGGAAGTGACGCAGAACTTCCTGCCCACGCGCGTCCCGTCGAACGTCGACCTCGCCTGCAACACGGCCGGCGCCCTGCTCGGCGCGCTCGCCGGCGCGCGCTGGGGCCACCCGCTGTTCGACCAGAGCGGCTGGCTGCACCGCTGGCGCTCGGCACGCATCATCCCCGGGCACATGGGCGACCTCGGGCTGATCCTGCTGGGGCTGTGGCTGCTCGCGCAATTCACGCCCGACCGCGTGCTGTTCGGCAGCGGCGATCTGCGTCAGCTGCTGGGCCTGCCGACGCCGCTGCACTTCGAACCGGACCGCTACATCCTGCTCGAGACCGTACAGGTCGCGATCACGATCGTCGGCGTGGGCCTGTTCGCGCGCTGCATGATGCGCAGCGCCTCGCCGTGGCCGGTCGCGCTGCTCCTCGCGCTGGGCATCGGCGCCAAGTCGATCGCGACCGCGTCCTTCTACATTCCCGGCGAAGCGCTGCTGTGGCTCACGCCCGGCACGCGCCAGGGGCTGCTGCTGGGCCTGCTCGCGCTCACCGCCACGCTGCTGCTGGCGAGCGTGCTGCAGCACGCGCTGGCCGGCGTCGCGCTGCTCGCGGCCACCAGCCTCACCAACCTGCTGCCCGAGAACCCCTATTTCGAGGTCGGCCACCGCATGCTCGGCCAGGGCAACTTCCTCAACTTCCACGGCCTCACCGAACTCAGCGCCAACCTGTGGCCCTTCCTCGCGCTCGCCTACCTGTCGGCAGTGGGCCTGTGGCGCGGGGAGCATCTCACGCAGCGTTGAGCGGCCCCGCGGCTATAATCGGTCGCATTGCGGAGCGGCCCGGCGCCGCGCCCCGTCCCCTCCCGGAGTACCTGATGAGCTATTTCAAGCACCACGTGTTCTTCTGCTGCAACCAGCGCGAACCCGGCAACACCTGCTGCAACGACCACAAGGCGACGGTGATGCAGACCTACGCCAAGGACCGCATCGCCGCGCTGGGGCTCAAGGGCCGCGGCAAGATCCGCATCAACAAGGCCGGCTGCCTCGACCGCTGCGACGACGGTCCGGTGCTGGTCGTGTATCCGGACAACGTCTGGTACACCTACATCGACAAGGACGACGTCGACGAGATCATCGACGAGCATCTCGTGCACGGCCGCATCGTCGAACGCCTGCGCCTGCCGGATTAAACCATGACGAGGCCGCAGGCTCCCGAGAGCGTCCTGCTGCGCGGACGCGACGGCGCGATCGAGGCGCTGATCGACACCCCCGACACGGTGCGCGGCATCGCGCTGGTGTGCCATCCGCACCCGCTGTTCGGCGGCACCAACACCAACAAGATCGTGCACACGCTGGCGCGCACGCTGCGCGAGCTGGGCTACGCGGTCGTGCGCCCGAACTTCCGCGGCGTCGGCAAGAGCGAAGGCGAGCACGACCACGGCAACGCCGAGACCGAGGACATGCTCTCGGTGATCGCGTGGATGCAGTCGCGCTGGGGCACGCTGCCGCTCGCGCTGGGCGGCTTCTCCTTCGGCGCCCACGTGCAGACGCGCGTGGCCGCGCGCCTCGCCGACGGCATGACGCCCGCGCACCGCATCGTGCTGGTCGGCACCGCGACCGGCGAAGTCAGCGGCGCGCGCAGCTACGCGACCGGCCCGGTGCCGAAGGACACGCTGGTGATCCACGGCGAGGAAGACGACACGGTGTCGCTCGCGAACGTGCTCGAGTGGGCGCGGCCGCAGAACCTGCCGGTCGTCGTCGTGCCCGGCGCGGACCACTTCTTCCACGCCCGCCTCACCCTCATCCGCGACATCATCCTGCGCAACTGGACGCCGCTGTGAACCGCGCGCCACTTCACCGGAGAATGCCATGAAGCTTTTCGCCTCGCTGACCAGCCCCTACGCACGCAAGGTCCGCATCATCCTCGCGGAAAAATCGCTGCTCTGCGAGCTCATCGTCGATTCGCCGTGGGAGGCGAACACGCGCGTGCCGAGCGTGAACCCGCTCGGCAAGGTCCCGGCGCTGGAGACCGACGCGGGCGAGATCTTTTTCGACTCGCCGGTGATCGCGGGCTACCTCGAGACGCTCGACGCGGCGCCGCAGCTGCTGCCGGCCGACCCGCTCGAACGCGTGCGCGTGCGCCAGATCGAGGCCCTCGCCGACGGCGTGACCGACGCCGCGGTCACGGCGCTGCTCGAGTCGCGCCGCCCCGAGGGCCTGCGCAGCGAACCCGAGATCGACCGCCAGATCGACAAGGTAGACCGCGCGCTCGATGCGCTCGAGGCGCGCGCGAGCGGACGCGACTGGATGTACGGCAACGCCCTGAGCCTGGGCGACATCGCCGTCGCCGTCGCCCTCGGCTACCTCGACCTGCGCTTCCCGCAGCATGAATGGCGCCGCGAGCACCCCTCGCTGGCGGCGCTCGCGCGGCGCATGTTCGCGCGTCCGAGCTTCACCACGACGAAGCCGCCGGTCGGCTGATGTCGTGACCGGCATGCACGCCGTACCGCGCGGCCTCGCCCTCGCGAGCCCGCTGGAAATCCGCGGCCTGCGCAAGCGCTATGGCGACAACGAGGTCGTCGCCGGCATCGACCTCCGCCTGAACGCGGGCGAGTGCTTCACGCTGCTGGGCCCCAACGGCGCAGGGAAGACCACGACGCTGCGCTGCGCGCTGGGCCTCACGCGCCCGTCGGGAGGGGAAATTTTCCTCGCCGGCCTGCCGGTGCCCGAACGCGCGCGCGAGGCGCGCATGCGCGTCGGCGTCGTGCCGCAGCAGGACAACCTCGACCCGGACTTCACCTGCGCCGAGAACCTCCTCGTCTACGGGCGCTACTTCGGCCTCGACGACGCGACCATCACCGCGCGCATCCCCGAGCTGCTCGCCTTCGCCGGGCTCGAAAGCAAGCGCGACGCGCGCATCCAGTCGCTGTCCGGCGGCATGAAGCGGCGCCTGACGCTCGCGCGCGCGCTCGTGAACCGCCCCGACCTGCTGATCCTCGACGAACCGACGACCGGCCTCGACCCGCAGGCGCGCCACCTGATCTGGGAGCGCCTCAAGCAGCTGATCCGCAACGGCACCACGGTGCTGCTGACGACGCACTTCATGGACGAGGCCGAGCGCCTCGCGGACCGGCTGGCGATCCTCGACGCCGGGCGCATCCTCACCGAGGGCAGCCCGCGCGAGGTGATCGCGGCGCAGATCGAGGCCCAGGTCGTCGAGGTGTATGGCGACTGGAACGGCGCCGCCCGCAACGGCACGAGCGGCGCGCAGGCGTGGGCCGAGGCGCATGCCTGCGCGTTCGCACGCCGTTACGAGGTGAGCGGCGAGACCGCCTTCTGTTACCTCGACGACGCGGCGCCGCTGATGGCCCACCTCGCGCAACAGTCCGGCTTGCGCTACCTGCGCCGGCCGGCGAACCTCGAGGACGTGTTCCTCAAGCTCACCGGGCGCGACCTGCGCGACTGAGAAGACCGCTCGATGGCAACGACCACCCCAAGCTCGACCTTCCGCGCGCCGCGCATCACACACCGCTTCGTGCCGGTATGGCGGCGCAACTTCCTCGTCTGGCGCAAGCTCGCGCTGCCCTCGGTGCTGGGCAACCTCGCCGACCCGATGATCTATCTCTTCGGCCTGGGCTTCGGCATCGGCATGCTGGTGCCCGAGATCGGCGGCGTGTCCTACATCAGCTTCCTCGCCGCCGGCATGGTGTGCTCGTCGACGATGAACAGCGCGTCCTTCGAGGTGCTGTACTCGTCCTTCTCGCGCATGCACGTGCAGCGGACCTGGGACGCGATCATGAACGCGCCCGTGGACCTCGACGACATCGTGTTCGCGGAACTGGTGTGGGCGGCGTCGAAGGCGCTGCTGTCGGGCGTCGCGATCCTCATCGTGATCGCCGTGTTCGGCCTCGTCGACAGCCGCTACGTGCTGTGGCTGCTGCCGCTGATCTTCCTCGTGGGCCTCAGCTTCGGCGCGCTCGGGCTGGTGATGACGTCGGTCGCACCGAGCTACGACTTCTTCATGTACTACTTCACGCTCTTCATCACGCCGATGACGCTGATCTCGGGCGTGTTCTTCCCCGCCGAACAGCTGCCCGCGGCAGTTCAGGTGGCCGCCTCGCTGCTGCCGCTGTCGCACGCCGTCGAGCTCGCGCGGCCGCTGCTGCTGGGGAAGGTCCCGTCCGATGTCGTGCTGCACCTGGTGGTGCTCGCAGCCTACGGTGTCGGCGGCTTCTGGGTCGCGTTGGGGCTCACGCGGCGACGCCTGCTCGGGTAGAGCGGCCCGCCTCAGCGACGCAGCAGCGATCCGAGCGTGACGATCAGCATCCCGAGCCGGCGCCGGATGTGCGCCTTTTCGGTGTCGTCGGCCGCCTCGCCTTCCCCGCCTTCCCCTGCGTGCGCGAGCGCCTCGCGCAGCGCCGCGATCTCGCGCCGCTGCAGCACTTCCTGCGGCACGAAGCCGGCATTCTTGAGGATGCGGTTGGCCATCCTCTGCTCGGGCGACTGGAAGGGTTCGTCGTCGAACACGAGCGGCTTGCCCGCCCCCGGCAGGCGATCGAAGTCGCCGCGCCTGATCGCGTCGGCGATGCGCTGCTCGGCAAGGATGTCGAAGATCGAGGCCATGTCGGTCGCCCGTTGGTCACGCCGCGGCACGGCGGCGGCGCTCCCTCCGATGATAGCCGACCGGCACCTCCCGTCAGGGCAGGATGAAGCTGCTCGGCTCCTGCACGCTGCGCGCCGCGTCGTGCCCCGCCGCGATGCGGAAGGTGATCGGACGCACGCCCGACAGCGGCGTGCCGGCGGGCGCGGACAGGGTCAGCGACACCGGGCGCACGCTGCCCGCCGCCACCGCGAACGTGCGCTCGCCGACGACCTCGATGCCCGGCACGCCGCTGACTTCGACGACGAACTCGCGCGCGGCGTCGTCGAGGTTCTTCAGCTTCAGCGTATAGGCGTTCTCGATCCGTCCGGCGGAGGTCTCGCGCAGCAGGGCGCCGCGGTCGCGCAGCACGTCGACCTGCAGCAGCGAACGCTGGCCCAACGACCACACCCCGAACGCGACGACCGCCAGCACCAGGCAGCCATACACGGCGAGGCGCGTCCTCCCGCCCGCCGCCGCCCCGGCCAGTTCGCGCTCCGACGCGAAGCGGATCAGGCCCGTCGGCGTGCCAACGCGCGTCATCACCGTGTCGCAGGCATCGATGCACAGGCCGCAGTTGATGCAGCCGAGCTGCAGCCCTTCGCGGATGTCGACGCCGGTCGGACACACTTCCACGCAGATGCCGCAGTCGATGCAGTCGCCGCCGCCCTCGGCCCGGCCGCGCGCCTGCCGCGGTTCGCCGCGGCGGAGGTCGTAGCTGACGGTCGCGGTGTTGCGGTCGAACATCACGCCCTGGAAGCGCGAGTACGGGCACATGTGCTGGCACACGGCCTCGCGTGCGAAGCCCGCCTGCACGTACAGGAAGAGGCCGTAGAAGATCAGCCAGAAGCTCTCCCACGGGCCGGTGGCGCCGACGGCGAGCGCCGGCAGCAGCTCGCGGATCGGTGTGAAGTAGCCGACGAAGGTGATCGCCGTCCACGCCGCGATCAGCAGCCACAGGCCGTGCTTGACGCCCTTGAGCGCAAACTTGCGAACGCCCGGCGGGCTTTGGTCGAGCCGCAGGCGGTCGAGGTGGTCGCCCTCGACCTTGGCCTCGACCCACGTGAAGATCGTCGTGTACACCGTCTGCGGACAGGCGAAGCCGCAGAACAGACGCCCCGCGAGCGCGGTGACGAGGAACAGCGCCGTCGCCGCGAGGATCAGCGCCAGCGCG
Organism: Aromatoleum tolulyticum; assembly: GCF_900156155.1. Lineage (GTDB taxonomy): Bacteria > Pseudomonadota > Gammaproteobacteria > Burkholderiales > Rhodocyclaceae > Aromatoleum > Aromatoleum tolulyticum. Next base: position 54,656 of record NZ_FTMD01000017.1, on the reverse strand, counting down.
AGCAGCAGCGCGTCCTGCGGCCACAGCACGAGGCCGAAGAGGTAGAACTTCTCGTGCTCGATGTCGAAGAGAACGGCCTGCCGCAGCACGCCGCTACCTTCCCACGTGAGCCAGCAGCCGCCGTAGAAGACGATCTGCGTGAGCCACACCATCGTCCAGCGCAGCGTGTTGAAGCGGCCCGCGACGGCCCGCGCGTGGATCTTCCCCTTCCTGCGGTACAACTCCAGCTTCGCCTCACGCACCTTGCTGACGGACTTGCCCATTCCTGCCTTCCTCCGGATGCGGGCCGGGGGAGACAATCTCCCCGGTCGACGCCGGAGGCGAGTACATCACCGGGCGACCGACAGGAACAGTTCCAGAAAAGCACATTTCAGACAGGAACAGATTTCATCCCGCTCAGGAAACAGGCGCTGATCTGTGCCGATCCGAAACACGATCGGCTGTATCTGTGATCACCGGCCGGATCGGATGACAATGAGCAGATTGCACAATGGGCGCACAGCCATGACGACGATTGCGATTCCCGCTCCCCCGCCACGGCAGGACGCCGCGCTGGCCGGGCGGGTCCCCGGCAACAGCGGCATCTGGGTAGGCATCAGCTGCGAATTCGTCGAGTTCGCCGTGCTCTTCATTGTCTATTTCGTCGCCCGCGCGCACTTTCCCGACGCCTTCGAGCACGGGTCGGAGCGCCTGTCGCGGGTCTCCGGCACCGTCATCACCTTGCTGATGGTGACGAGCAGCTTCTTCATTGCCGCGTCGGTCGTGACGATGCGCGCCGGCCAGCGCCGGCGCTCGCTGTGGTGGCTCGTCGCCGGGCTGGTCGTGGCGCTCGGCTACCCGGTCGCGAAGTTCCTCGAGATCCGCTGGAACCTCGCGCACGGCATCGACGGCGAGGCAGGCATCTTCTTCACCGTCTACTACTACCTGACGATCAACCACCTGGTGCATGCGACCTGGGGCATCCTCGGCATGCTGTGGGTGCTCGCGCGCCACGTCGCCGGCGCGTATTCGGCCGAGGAGCACAGCGGACTGGAGGCGCTGGCGAGCTACTGGCACGCCACCGACATCATCTGGCTGGTCCTCTTCCCCTTCTTCTACGTGCTGGCGTAAACGATGAGCCCGACCGAGCAAAAACCCGCCACCGCGCTGGCCCCGCTGACCGCGGCATGGCTGATCCTCGTCGCGCTGACCCTGCTGAGCCTCGGCCTTGGAAAGTGGTTCCACGGCGCCGCGTGGCTGCCTGTCGTGGTCGCGGCCATCGTGTGGGCGAAGGGCATGCTCATTGCACAGCGCTTCATCGAGGCCGAACTCGCCCATCCCTTCATCCGCCGCGTGGTGAAGGGCTTCGTCGCCTTCGCGCCGCTCGCGCTGGTGCTGATCGCCTTCTTCGGGCGCGAGTTCGCACGCTGGGCGACCTTATAGCTGCTGTGCGATGAGCCGGCCCAGCGTCGCCATCGCCGCCTGCTGGCGCTCCGAATCGGGGTGACCGAAGTTGAGTCGCAGCCAGTGGCCGAATTCGCGCTTCGCCGAGAAGATCGGCCCCGGCGCGATGCTGATGCCGTGCGCGAGCGCCTGCTGGTGCAGCAGCAGCGTGTCGACCTGGCGCGGCAGCTCCAGCCACACGAAATAGCCCCCCTGCGGCCGCGCGAGCCGCGTGCCGGGCGGGAAATGCCGCTCGATCGCGGCGGTCAGCGCGACCTCCTGTTCGGCCAGCTTGCGCCGCAACTGGCGCAGGTGGTTCTCGTAGCCGCCGTGCTTCAGGTAGTCCGCCAGCGCGATCTGCACCGGCACCGTCGTCGCGAGACTGGTCGCGAGCTTCAGGCGCTGGATGCGGCCGGCGTAGCGCCCCGCCGCGACCCAGCCGACGCGGTAGCCGGGCGCGAGGCATTTCGAGAACGAGGACACGTGCATCACCAGGCCGTCCGCATCCACCGCCTTCGTGCATAGCGGCGCCTGCCGGCCGAAGTACAGCTCGGCATACACGTCGTCCTCGATCAGCGGCACCTCGAAGCGACGCAGCAACTCGACGAGGTCCTTGCGGCGCTCGTCCGGCACGAGGCTGCCGGTCGGGTTGGCGAAGTTCAGCATCACGAGGCAGGCCTTCACCGGATGGTGGCGCAGCGCGTCCTCCAGCGCCGGCAGGCTCACGCCTTCGCGCGGGTGGGTCGGGATCTCGATGACCTTGAGCCCCAGGCGCTCGCTCGCCTGCAGTCCGGCATAGAAGGTCGGCGATTCGATCGCGATCAGGTCGCCGGGGCGCGTGACGGCCTGCAGGCACAGGTTGAGTCCCTCCATCGCGCCCGAGGTGATGACGATCTCCTGCGGCGACACCGGCGCACCGTGCGCGAGGTAGCGCAGCGCGAGCTGCCGGCGCAGCTCCTCGTTGCCCGGCGGCAGGTCGGTCACCGTCGCGAGCGGATCGAGCCGGCGTGCGGCATTCGCGAGGAAGCGCCCGAGCCTGTCGAGCGGATACAGGTAGGGGCTGGGGAAGCTCGACCCCAGCGGCACGATCGCGGGGTCGCGCACGCTGTCGAGGATCTGGAAGATGAAGTCGCTGACCTCGAGCTGCGTCGAACCGCCGAGCGGGCGCGTCATGTCCGGCTCGGGCAGGTTGCGGCCGAGGCGCGCGCGTACGAAGTAACCCGACTTCGGCCGCGCCTCGATCAGGCCGCGCCCTTCCAGCAGGTAATAGGCCTGCGTGACGGTGATCGGGCTGACCTTGTGCGTGCGGCAGGCCTGGCGCACCGACGGCAGCCGGTCGCCGGCGCGCAGCACGCCGTCGGCGATGAGCTTTTCCGTCTGCTCGGCGAGGTCCTGGTAGCGGCTCATGGGGACGATGTTAGCAGGGGCACATCGCCCGCGGCCGGCGCCGAAAGCGGGCCGAAAGGGCGCCCCCGTATCGTTCGTGCCACCGGATCCCGCCGGCGCCCCCTGTCGCGCGATGCCGTTCTTGGCGACAATGGCCGCCTTCAGCCTCATCATCCGTGCCAGATAAGGAGAACGAGCAGTGCTCGAAACCCTGATGACCGCCACCTTCTGGGTGTCGGTATTGCAGATCATCGCGATCGACATCCTGCTCGGCGGCGACAACGCCGTCGTGATCGCGCTCGCCTGTCGCAAGCTGCCCGAGCACCAGCGCAACAAGGGCATCGCGTGGGGCGTCGTCGGCGCGATCGCGCTGCGCATCGTGCTGATCTTCTTTGCGCTGCAGCTGCTGGCGCTGCCCTTCCTGAAAGTCGTCGGCGCGCTGCTGCTGCTGTGGATCGGCGTCAAGCTGATGCAGCCCGAGGACGACGACGGCCACGGCAACATCGAGGGCTCGACGCATCTGCTCGGCGCGATCAAGACCATCGTCGTCGCCGACGCGGTGATGAGCCTCGACAACGTGATCGCGGTCGCGGGTGCGGCCAAGGGTGACCTCGGCTTGGTCGTCTTCGGCATCGTCGTGAGCATCCCGATCATCGTGTGGGGCAGCAAGTTCGTGCTGAAGCTGATGGATCGCTTCCCGGTCGTGATCACGCTGGGCGCGGCGTTGCTCGGCTGGATCGCCGGTGGCATGCTGGTCGGTGACGTGGTCATGAAACCCTATGTGGAAGGGCTGCCGGGCTGGCTGCACTACGTGACCTCGGTCGCGGGCGCAGCGTTCGTCGTCGGCGTGGGCGCGTGGCTCGCGCGACGCCGGGGCGGCGAAGCGGCGCCACTCGTCGAACTCGCGGTCGAAGAGACCGGCGACGCATCCCGACGCAACTGACCGTGCTGACAAGGAGATCGTGATGCTCAAGGTACTCGTACCCCTCGACGGCTCGGACAACGCCAACCGCGCACTCGAACACCTCATGAAGCTGCGCGCGCTCGGCGGCGAGCTCGACATCCACCTGCTCAACGTGCAGATCCCCGTGGACGGCCACGCCCGCAGCTTCGTCAGCCACGACGACCTCGAGACCTGGCACCGCGAGGAAGGCCTCGCCGCATTGGCCAGCGCACGGGCGGCGCTCGACGCGGCCGGCATGCCCTACACGCACCACATCGCGATCGGCCATGTCGCCGACACCATCGTCCGCTACGCGAGCGAGCACCGCTTCGACAAGATCGTCATGGGCACGCACGGCCGCGGCGCGCTGCTGCAGGCCCTGCTTGGCTCCGTCGCCCATGCCGTGCTGGAGCGTTCGCCGGTCCCCGTGACCCTCGTGAAGCCCCTCCCGCCGGGCTGAGCCGCCGCCCCTCGCCCCCCCCACGCTGCGACCGCCGTCGCAGTGGTCTAGAGTGGGGTAGCAGCGCCGTGCCGCATCGCACGGCGACAAGCACAGGAGGGGACATCATGGCGGAACTCGACAAGGAAGCGGTCGTTGCGGCGCTGGACCGTATCCTCGAGGCGGAATTGGCCGGAGTCGTGCGCTACACGCATTATTCCTTCCTCGTATTCGGCTTCGGGCGCATCCCGATCGTGTCGTGGCTGAACACGCAGGCGGAAGAATCGCTGCAACACGCGCGCATGGCCGGCGAATGGATCACCACGCTGGGCGCTCACCCCTCGCTCGCGATCGGACCGCTGCTCGACTCGCACCAGCACGACATCGGCGCGATGCTGCGCGAATCGCTCGAATCGGAGCGCAGCGCCCTGAAGCTCTATGACGAACTGCTCGCCCTGGTCGCGGACCGCTCGGTGGCGCTCGAGGAATATGCGCGCCAGATGGTCCAGACCGAGGAACTGCATCTCGCGGAAGTCGACAAGATGCTGCGCAAGCCGGGCGACCTGTCGGCCTTCGCGCCGGCACGACCGACCTAGGATCCGGAGCCGCGCCCGGCATAGGGCGGCAAGGAACTGAGGCGCCCATCCTCGACCGGCCCGCCGACGGTGAAGTGGTAGAGGCTTTGCCATTCGCCGCCGGCGAGGCCCAGCAGCTCGTGCATCGTGTCGTCGAAGAAGCAGCCGATGCCGGTGCCGCGCAGCCCCGCCGCCTCGGCCTCCAGGTACAGCACGTGGCCGAGCATGCCGCATTCGCGGAAGAGCTGCGCGTAGCGCCATGGCTCGCGCGCGACGATCCCCGTGCGGGCGAGCATGCCGAGCGCGAAACACGAATCGGCCGCGATCTCCTGATGGCAGCTGACGAGCTGCGCCGTTTCACGCAGGTCGTAGGGGATCAGCAGGTAGAGCGGCAGGGGCGCCGGACCGGCCTTGTGCCACAGCCAGTCCGCGCGCATCGCCCCGCGCAGCCCGGCGAGCGCGGCCGGATCGCGCACCAGCACGTAGAGCCCCGGCTCCAGCCCGTCGACGCGATGCACGAAGAACGCCGGATGCACCTGCGGCGGCCACGGCCAGGCCGACCACGGCGGCACGTCCGCACGCGGCAGCAGCGCATCGAGCACGGCGAAGAAGGCATCGGCAGCCATCGTCGTCACGCCGTCGAAGGCGACCGCGCTGCGGCGCCGGCGCGCGAGCGTCGCGACCGGCAGGTCCAGCACCGGCGCGGCGGGCAGAGGCAGCGCCGCGGGTGCCGGCGCATCCGCCGCGGCCGTACGCGGCTTGCGCGCGGCAGCGTCGACGACGGCGATGTCCGGCCAGTCGACATGCGCCGAACTCAGGCGGTTGGCGCGTCCGTGCCAGTCGGCCTGCGCCGCGAACGCGAGCAGCGCATCGACATCGATCCCGTCCCCCGCCGCGCCGAGCTGCAGTAGCACCTCGGGCGCCTCGCGCTCGGCACCATCGCAGTCCGCTGCGCGATCGAGCCCCGCGAGGCGCGCGATATCGTCGTCGCCGACGCGGTCGAGCACCCGCGCCGGCCAGCCGAGCGCCGCGGCGGCAAGCGTCAGCGCGGCCACCGCATGACCGCAATCGTGCTGGCAGTAGCGCCACGCGCGCATGCCGTACTTCCACGCCTCGCGCCAGTGGATCGAGCTCAGCGCGACCAGCACCCCCTGCCCGCCGAAGGCTGCATCCCATCCCTCGCGCGGCGCCGCACGCTGCTCCAGCACGTGCTCGCGGCTCAGGTAATGGTGCACGCCCGCCGGGATGCCGGGCAGCGCCGGCGCGATCAGGTAGCCCTCGGTCGGATGCAGGTTGCCGCTCGACGGGTTGCAGCGCAGCGCCCAGCGTGCACCGCCGAACTCCTTCCATGCCGACAACGCGAGCGAGAGCTCGAACAGGATGCCCAGATGCGCGAGATCGAAGGGCGCGGGCGGCGGCAATTCGCCGCGGCGCAAGGCGGCGTAGCGCGTCGCGAGGCCGTCCGCCGCGAGCGGCAGGAGCGCGCGCGCGGCACCGTTCCAATGGCGCCACGGGTCCGGCTGGTTCGCCCAGTCGAGCCGTCCCGGCCCCGGCGCGTAGCGGTCCGGCCGATGCTTGCTATGCTCATGGTAGGCCCGCACGGCGGCGACCTTCCCGCTGTCCGTCGACACTGCTGCCGGCTCGTGCGCCATCCCGCCCCCCTCGCAGTTCATCGCGCCACCGCCTCAGCACAGGAGTCCGACAGCGATGAAAAGATCGATCCTCGTCTTCGTCCTCGGCGGCCTGCTCGGCACCGCCGCCGGCTTCGCGCTGGGCATCTTCGTCTATCCCTTCATCTTCCTCGCCGACATCACCGCCGCCGAGCGCATCGACGACCCGTCGGCGCTGCGCCTCGTCGCGCGCGGGACCTTCATCCACGCCAACCCCTCCGACCCGATCCACTACGGCCGCGGTGGCGTGCGCGTGTTTGACGGCCTCGTGCATCTGGAGGAAGACTTCCAGGTCGGCCCGGGGCCCAAGTTCCACGTCTACCTCGTGCCGGACACGCAGGTCACACCCGATAGCGACGTCGCAGCCAGCATGTTCATCGACCTCGGCCGGCTCAAGGCGTTCAAGGGCAGCCAGAACTACCCGATTCCGGCCGGTGTCGATCCGGGCGCCTACGGCAGCGTCGTCATCTGGTGCGAGCAGTTCGGCGTACTGATCTCGCCCGCCCGGCTGACGGCTCCCGGGGCGGGCGGCGCGGTGACGGGGCCAAAGAATTAAATCTTCTTCATCTTTGGCGATTAACCCCGTCCATATAACTTATTGGCTAGCCCATATAGCCCCGCGCGCTGCAGTGCAACAGTAGAATTCGCACCTCACATCCCCGAACCGAAAGACCTGACATGGCCGCCTTCATCACCGAAAAGATCGTCAGCGTGCATCACTGGAACGACACGCTGTTCTCCTTCACCACGACGCGCGACCGCGCGCTGCGCTACGAGAACGGCCAGTTCGTGATGATCGGCCTCGAGGTCGAGGGACGCCCGCTGATGCGCGCCTATTCGATCGCCAGCGCGAACTACGAGGAAAACCTCGAGTTCTTCAGCATCAAGGTGCCCGACGGCCCGCTCACCTCGCGCCTGCAGAAGGTGCAGCCCGGCGACGACATCCTGGTCTCCCGCAAGCCGACCGGCACACTGGTGCTGCACGACCTGCTGCCCGGCAAGCACCTGTACCTGTTCTCGACCGGCACCGGCCTCGCGCCGTTCATGAGCGTGATCCGCGACCTAGACGTGTATGACCGCTTCGAGAAGGTCATCCTCATCCACGGCGTGCGCCACGTCAGCGAGGTTGCCTACGAACACTACATCACGCACGAACTGCCGCAGCACGAATTCCTCGGCGAGGCGGTGCGCGACAAGCTGATCTACTACCCCACCGTGACGCGCGAGCCCTTCCGCAACCAGGGCCGCTTCACCGACCTGATCGAAAGCGGCAAGCTGTTCGAGGACATCGGCCTGCCCCCGCTCGACCCCGCCGTCGACCGCGTGATGATCTGCGGCAGCGCCGCGATGCTCAAGAGCTCGCGCGAGCTGCTCGACCGCCGCGGCTTCAAGATGTCGAAGCGCATCGGCGAGCCGGGCGACTACGTCATCGAGCACGCCTTCGTCGAAAAGTAGGACGGGGCTGCGGCGACACCACCGAAAGGGCGCCACGGCGCCCTTTGTATTTTCAACGCTGCACGCGGCCGTGCATCGCGTATTTGCACGCTTGTCATCCGCTCCGGGTAATCGCGCGTTATATTCCTGCACGCAGGTGCATGACCGTAGCGCTCGACAAAACCCCAAGGGAACACCGTCGGCGGCACGACGCACGACCCGCCGCGCGGTTCGACCCGGATCACAAGGAGATGCCCGTATGTCCCGCTTGATCACCGCCGTTCTCGCCACCCTGTTCGTCGCCGGCTCGGCCTTCGCCCAGGCCCCGGCCGCCGCGCCCGCGCCCGCAGCTACTCCCGCGGCCGCACCCGCCGGCGATTCGATGTGCGAATCCAAGGCCATCGACAAGAACGGCAAACCGCTCGTCGGCGCCGCCAAGTCGTCCTTCATGAAGAAGTGCCACACCGAGGCCGTAAACACCGAATGCTCGGCGAAGGCCCTCGACAAGAACGGCAAGCCGCTCGCCGGCGCGGCGAAGAACTCCTTCATGAAGAAGTGCCAGGCCGACATGAAGGCGGCCAAGTAACAAGACACGCGCTCCCGACCCGACCCCGACACGCTTGCTCCCTCCCCTTCAAGGGGAGGGTTGGGGTGGGGATGGGTTAAGCAGACGTCGTAGAAACCCATCCCCCTCCTAACCGGTAGTCTCGGCTTCGCCTCGCCGCTCCACAGGCGGCAAGCAGTGCTCGCCGAAACCCCTGTTCCGCCCCCCTTGAAGGGGGAGGAACGACGGCGGCGCGCACAAAGCCCCTGACGGCGTCGTGCTTGTTTCGTCTTCCCGAGCGACTATTCTGAGATATCTGAGGAGGGCGAGCGCATGGACCAGATCGTCTTGCTGATCGGAACGCGCAAGGGTGCGTTCCTCCTGCACAGCGACGCCGGGCGGCGCGAGTGGCGCCTCACCGGGCCGCATTTCCTCGGCTCCGCGGTGCACCACATGGTGCTCGACCCGCGCGACCGCCGCACCCTGCTGCTGGGCACCCGCCCGGGGCACCTGGGCCCCACGGTGTTCCGCTCGAGCGACCTCGGCGAACACTGGCAGGAGGCGACGAAACCGCCCGCCTTCGCGCCGTCCGCCGATACCAAGGCGGCGAGCGTGGACGTCGTCTTCTGGCTCGCCCCCGGTCACGCCTCCGAGCCGGGCGTGTGGTACGCCGGCACCGTGCCGCCGGGACTCTTCCGCTCGGAGGATGGCGGCGACACCTGGCAGGAAGTGCCGGGCTTCAACCACGAACTCCTGCCCAACCTGCGCGAGGTCATCGGCCCGATTCCGGGCGGCCCGCCGCTCCACTCGATCTGCATCGACCCGCGCGACGCGCGCCACCTGTACGTGTCGGTGTCCTCGGGCGGCACCTTCGAGAGCACCGACGCCGGCGCGAACTGGCGCGCACTCAACCGCGGCGTCGCCGCCGACTTCCTGCCCGACCCCGATGCCGACGTGGGCCACGATCCGCACCGCGTCGCGCTGCATCCGCTCGCCCCGGACCGCCTCTACCAGCAGAACCACTGCGGCATCTACCGCCTCGACCGCCCCGGCGACCGCTGGCAGCGCATCGGCCGCGCGATGCCCGCCGAGATCGGCGACATCGGCTTCCCGATCGTGCTCCATCCGCGCGACCCCGACACGCTGTGGGTGTTTCCGATGGACGGCACCGAGAACTGGCCGCGCACCTCGCCGGGCGGCAAACCCGCCGTGTATCGCAGCTGCGACGGTGGCGAAAGCTGGGAGCGCCAGGACAACGGCCTGCCGCGCGGCCACGCGTGGTGGACGGTGAAGCGCCAGGCCTTCTGCGCCGACGACGCCAAGCCGCTCGGGCTGTATTTCGGCACCACCTGCGGCGAGCTGTGGGGCAGCCACGACGAAGGCGACACCTGGCTGTGCCTCGCCGAGCACCTGCCGGAAATCTTCTCCGTCGAGTTCGCCGCACCCGCGCCATGAGCATCCGTGTCGTCGTCCCCGGCCAGCTCTTCAGCTACACCGACGGCCAGTCGCGCCTCGTCGCCGAAGGCGCGACCCTCGGCGAGGTGCTCGAAGACCTCGACCGCCGCCATCCCGGCCTGCGCTTCCGCGTCATCGACGAACACGGCGAGATCCGCCCGCACGTGCGCTTCTTCATCAACCACCAGCCCGCCCTCGCGTTGTCGCGCGCGCTCGCCGACGGCGACGAACTCCTCGTCGTCGGCGCGCTCAGCGGCGGCTAGCCTGCCCCCGGGCGATGACGAGTCCGGCGATCTTCATCAGCTACCGGCGGGACGACGCCAGCGGCGAGGCCGGCCGCATCTTCGATCGCCTCGTCGCGCAGTTCGGCCGTGAGCGCGTATTCCGCGACGTCGACGCGATTCCCGCGGGCGAGGACTTCGTCGAGGCGATCCGGCACCGGATCCGCCAGGCCGACGTGCTGCTGGTGCTGATCGGCCCGCGCTGGCTCACGGCGACCGACGCCGAGGGGCGCTGGCGCCTCGCCGACGACGGCGACTTCGTGCGCATCGAGATCCTCGGCGCGCTCAAGCGCGGCATGCGCGTGATCCCGGTGCTGCTGCAGGACGCCACGATGCCGCGCGCACAGGACCTGCCCGGCGGGCTCGCACCGCTCGCCCAGCGCAACGCCTTCGAGATCCGCAACACGAGCTTCGACCGCGACCTCGCCGAACTCCTCCGCATCCTCGCGCCGGGATGGCGCCACACCCTCTTCCGCCTGCTGCGCCAGCCCCCGCTGCAGGCGGCGGTCGCGCTCGTGGCGGCAATCCTCGTCGGCCTGTGGGCCTACCCGCTGGTCGTCGACACGCCCGACAAGGTGCGCGTGCGCATCAACCAGATGGGCCTCGCGTGGGATCCCGCGACCTTCGTCGAGCTCGCCGAAAGAAACGACGCCGACGCGGTCGCGCTGTACCTGCGCGCCGGCATGCCGGTCGACAGCCTGGATGCGGGCGAGGTCACCGCGCTGATGCGCGCGGCCGGCGCGGGCCACCTCGCGCTCGCGAAGCAGCTGGTGAAGGCCGGCGCTGACGTGGATCGCGCCCTGCCGTGGGCCGCCGGCTCCGGCCGCGCCGAGGTGCTGGAGGCGCTGCTCGCGCAGAAACCCTCGCACGAAGCCATCAACCGCGCGATGGTCGCCGCCGCCGACACGGATGCCGCAGTAATGAAGCGCCTGCTCGAACTCGGCGCGGAGGTCGACTACCGCGAGGGTAACCGCGATACGGCACTGGGCCGTGCCGCCGGCGCGCTGAAGCTCGACGCCGTGCGCGAACTGCTTGCGCGCGGCGCGAACCCCAATCCCGACAAGCCGGACGGTTGGCTGCCGCTGCACCGCGCGGTCGACGCGAGCCGGCGGGAGGGCGAGGACTTGCGGCGCCAGCTCGAGCTTCTGCAGCTCCTGCTCGACAAGGGGGCGCAACTCGAAGCGCGCACGCGCTCGATGTCCGACTGGCAGCCGACGCCGCTGCTGCTCGCGCTGCGCAAGCCGGCACCGGAGGTCGCCCTGTTCCTGATCGGGAAAGGGGCCGACGTGAATGCCGCGACCGCCGATCCGAGCGGCATCCGCGAGCATACGGCGCTGATGGCGGCCGCCGCGGGCGGCGATGTCGCGCTCGTCGATGCCCTGCTGGCGAAAGGCGCTGCGGTCGGCGCGCGCAACGGCCGCGGCGAGACCGCGCTGATGGCGGCCGCGGGCGGCGACGGCAGCGAGCAGGCGACGATTGTGCGCCGCCTGCTCGACGCCGGCGCCGAGCTCGACGCACGCAGCAACTCCGGCTCGACACCGCTGATCCGCGCCGCCGGCAGCGAGAACGAGGTACTGCCCCTGCTGCTGGAGCGCGGCGCGGACGTCGATGCCGCGACGAAAAACGGCTGGACCGCGCTGATGGTCGCCGCGCAGGTCGGCAACGACGACTATGTGCGCGCGCTGCTCGCCCGCGGCGCCAATCCGCGCGCCCTCAACGAGGACGGCGAGAGCGCCGCCAGCCTCGCGGCAAAGGGCGGCTACAACCGCGTGCTGCGGACCCTGGGCGCGCCGCCCGCACGCCCCGCACGCGCTCAGTAGCCGACCGTGAAGCGCCGCCGCGAGTGCGCCGGGCGTTCCAGCTCGTCGATCATCGCCACGGCGTAGTCCTCGACCGAGATGCGGCTCGCGCCCTGCGCATCGACGAGCAGCTGGTCGGTGCCGAGGCGGAAGCGGCCGGTGCGCTCGCCCGGCTCCAGGTAGGCCGAGGGGCTCAGCATCGTCCAGTCGAGTTCCGGCTCGGCGCGCAGCAGCGTCAGCGCCTCGCGCGCCCCTTCGGCGGTGCCCTTCCACTGCGGCGGGAATTCCGGCGTGTCGACGAGCTGCACGCCCGGCGCGACCTCGAGGCTGCCCGCGCCGCCCACCACCAGCAGACGTGGCACACGCGCCTGCTTCGCCGCGGCGATGATCGAGCGCATGCCCTGCACGTAGTAGCCATACACGTCGGCCTGCGCGTGGCCGCTGAAGGCGCTCACGACGGCGTCGTGGCCCTGCAGCCGGGGCGCGAGCGCGGCGCCGTCGAGCACGTCGGCCTTGACGGTTTCGAGGCCCGGCTGCGCCGCCAGCTTCGCGGGATTGGAGACGACGGCCGTGACGCGATGGCCGCGCGCGAGGGCTTCCTTCAGCAGGGCGGAACCGACGTAACCGGACGCGCCGATGAGAACGATGTTCATGGATGTCACCTATTTCGAGCGATGTGAGTGGAGGTCGATGTCTGCAACGGCGCCATCATCACACCACGGATTGTTTTCAAAAACGGTTCAGTCCAGAATTCACTGTTTTCGATTCAACGACAAAAAGGCATCGCATGGGTATCGCGGACCGCATCGACCTCAACGGATTGCTGATCTTCGCCGCCGTCGCCGAAGCCGGCGGTTTCACCGCCGCGGCCGACCGCCTGGGGATCGCCAAGGCCAAGGTCAGCATCGAGATCGGGCGCCTCGAGGCGCAGCTCGGGATCAGCCTGCTCAGCCGCACGACGCGCCGCGTCGCCCTCACCGAGGCCGGCCACACCCTGTACGCCGAATGCGTCCCGCGGCTGCGCGGCATCGAGGAAGCGCTCGTGCAGCTCGGCAGCCCGTCCGCGGAGCTGACCGGCACGCTGCGCATCGGCTGTACCGTCGATCACGCGGAGCAATCCCTCGGCCGCGTCGTCGCCGAGTTCGCCGCACGGCACCCGCAGCTGCACATCGACCTGCGCACCAGCGACCAGGTCGTCGATCTCGTCGAGGAAGGCCTGGACGTGAGCTTCCGCATGGGCTGGCTGCGCGACTCGTCGATGCGCGCGCTCAAGCTTGCCGATTTCGCGCAGTACATCGTCGCCGCCCCGGACTATCTTGCGCGCGCCGGACAGCCACAGCACCCGGAGGAGCTCGCGCGGCACGAATGGGTCGCCCTGACGCTGCTGCCGACGCCGCTGACCTGGAGTTTCACGCACGCCGACGGAGCGAACTGCAGCGTGCGCGTGCGGGGCCATCTGCGCGCCGATTCCGCTGCGGCGCTGCGGGCGCTGCTCGAAGGCGGTGCCGGCATTTCGGCGCTCGACCAGTTCAGCGCCAGGCCGGCCATCGACAGCGGCCGGCTGGTGCGCCTGCTGCCCGAATGGACACCGCCCGGCGGCGGCCTGTACGCGGTGTACGCGCCGGGCCGGCACCAGCCCGCGCACGCGCGCCAGTTTGTCGATTTCTACCGGCGCCGCTTGCAGCAACGGCTCGAGCAATGCTTCAGCACACCCCCTGCGACGGCGCGCGCGAACGGCGCAGACAGGCCCGAAACGTGACCGGCACGACGCGTAACTGCAATTGCAAATCACTTCGCCTTGACTATGTTGAACCATGTTCGTCCCGAGGATGCCGACATGGCCAGACAGATCTACGTGAACCTCCCGGTGCGCGACCTGCCGCGGACGCGTGAGTTCTTTTCCGCACTCGGCTTCACCTTCGAACCGAAGTTCAGCAACGACGATGCTGCGTGCATGGTGATCGCGGAGAACATTTTCGCGATGCTGCTCGTCGAACCCTTCTTCCGCGGCTTCACAAGGAAGACCATCTGCGACACCACGCAGAGCACCGAGGTGCTGATCTGCCTGTCGTGCGACAGCCGCAAGCACGTCAAGGACCTGGTCGCGAAGGCCGTTGCCGCGGGCGGCACGATCGCGCGCGAGGAAAAGGACCACGGCTTCATGTACGAACACGCCTTCGAGGACCTCGACGGCCACACCTGGGAGCTCGTCTACATGGAACCGGACGCCGTTCCCGCTTGAAGCGAGCGCTTTTTTGCGCCCCTGCGGCACGGGCGGCGAAGTCGCGCTAGAATTGCGGCCGCCCGCCCAATCGATGCGGTCGTCATCCGGCTCGCGGCCGTGGCGGGCAGCGATCAATGACCCAACCGACGCCTGCCCCCTCTCCCGTGTTGTCGCGCCCCCTGCTGCTGGGCATCGTGCTGTCGCTCGCTCTGCATCTCGCGGTGCTGATCGGCCCGCAGGTCGATCTACGCCCGCTGCCCGAGCTGCAGCGCCTCGACGTGACGCTCGTGCGCACGGCGCCGCAGATCGCGGTGAGCGAGTCGCCCCCGCCCGCGCCGCCGCCGGCGAAGAAGAAGCCGCCGCGTCCGCCGGCGGAGCCGAAGACGGCGCAGGCGAACATCACGGACAAGCCCGTCGAGCAGCCCGAGACCGCGGCGGAACCCGCTGCAGCCGAACCGCCGCCCGCCGCCGAGCCTGAGCCGGCACCCGAGCCGGTTGCCGAGGCCGCCCCCGCAAGCGCGACGGAGGCCGCAGAGTCCGTAACCGAATCGCCCGCCACCGCGGAAACCGCGCACGCAGCCGAAGCCACGGCCGTTGCCGGCAGCGGCGGGCAAGCCTGGCCGCGCGCCGGTCGCATCGCGTACATGGCACTGATGGGCGAGAAGCAGCTCCCCATGGGCAAGGCGACGCACCAGTGGGAAGTCGCCGACGACGGCAGCTACCGCCTCTCCGAGCTCGTGGAGCCGACCACCGTCGCCTCGATCCCGTGGTTCCGCCCCGGACGCAAGCTGCGCGAAAGCACCGGCCGGATCACCGAGAACGGCCTGCGCCCCGAGCGTTTCACCGAACGCGAGGACGGGCGCCCCGGCGAAGTCCTCGCCGAACTCGACCGCTCGGCGGGCGAATTCCGCAGTGCCGGCACCACCGACACCCTGCCCGACAACGCGCAGGACATCCTGTCGCTGCTCTATCAGCTCGGCTACCCCGGCGCCGCCGCCGCCGGCACGCTGCCCGTCACCGCGGGCGGCGCGCTGCGCAGCTTCCAGCTCGAGACGATCGGCGAAGAAACCGTGCACCTGCCCTTCGGCGAGGGCTGGCGCACCCGCCACGTCCGCGCACGCTACGGCAGCGCGCGCGAGATGACCGACGTCTGGCTCGCGACCGACCACTTCGGCCTGCCCGTGCTGATCCGCACGATCGACACGAAAGGCGTCGTCTACTACCTCGTCGCCACCGAGGTGATGGTCAGCCGCGACGCCCTGCCGTCCGCGCCACGCTGATCCCGGCGTCCCGCCCCGACGCGCGCGGACAGCGCCGCGCCGGCTTGCTTTCGCATGATCCTCGCCTACCATCAACGCATGCCGGGCGGGACTCCGCAGCATGCCTGACGGGTGGCCCCCGCACCGGCAAGCCACCCCGACGCGGAGGACATGCCATGCTGTTCATCACCAGCAGAATGCCGACCCACAACACCGAGCCCGAACTCAATCCCGACTTCGTCTTCGACCTCGGCAACAACGCCTCCAGCCGCGCCTTCTTCTGCTGCCGGCGCAAGAAGACGGACAGCTACGAGGAGATCGGCAGCAAGGCCCTGCTCAGCGCGATCAAGGAATCGAAGCACCGCCAGGTGCTGCTCTACATCCACGGCTTCTCGAACTTGCCCGAGACGGTGTTCAAGAACGCCGAGGAATTCCAGGCCCTGTGCAACAAGAAGAAGGCCGGCGAGGTGCTGGTCGTGCCGGTGATCTGGCCCTGCGACAACGACCTCGGCATCGTCAAGGACTACTGGGACGACCAGAAGGCCGCCGATCAGAGCGCGTTCGCGCTCGCGCGCATGTTCCAGAAGTTCATGGAATGGCGCGCCTCGCCCGAGTACAACCCGGAAGACGATCCCTGCCTCAAGCGCATCAACGTCCTCGCCCACTCGATGGGCAACCGCGTGCTGCGCGAGACGCTCGCCAACTGGTGCCGCTACGACCAGCCGCAAGGCCTGCCGCTGCTGTTCCGCGCCACCTTCCTGGTCGCGGCCGACATCGTCAACGAATCGCTGCACCGCGGCAAAGTGGGCGAATTGATCTCCCACGCGTCACGCAACGTCGTGGTCTACTACGCCTCGGACGACCTCGCGCTGCGTGCGAGCAAGGTCTCCAACCTGCGCAACGCCGAAGCCTCGCGCCGCCTCGGCCACACCGGGCCGGAGGACATGGATCTCACGCCGAACAACGTCTACGCGATCGACTGTGACGACGTGAACACGCGTTACGACCCGCCCAAGGGGCACTCCTACTTCCGCTCGGGGGACAAGAAGGGCGAGCCGGGCGTGGTCTTCGACCACATCTTCAACACCATGCTGACCGGCCGCGTATTCCCCAGCGACGAGTTCCGCAAGTCGAGCATCCTGACCCTGCAGCGGACCTAGGGAACCGCCTCCAGCGCCTCCACCAACGCGGGCCGCCGCAGCTCCCAGTCCGCGATCCACTCCGGCAGCTCGTGGGCCGGCATCGCGCGGGCGACGAACCAGCCCTGGGCGAAGTTGCAGCCATGCGCCCGCAGCAGGTCCCACTCCTCGCGGGTCTCGACGCCCTCCGCAACGGTCCGCAGCCCGAGGCTGCGGGCCAGGCGCAGATTCGCGTCGACGATCGCGCGCAACGCATGGTCCTCGCAGGCGCCATGCACGAAGCCGCGATCGATCTTGAGCTCGTTGAAGGGCATGTCGCGCAGCTGGATCAGCGAGGAGTGGCCGGTGCCGAAATCGTCGATCGACAGCAGGACGCGCTTGAGCCGCAGGCGCGTGACGATGTCGAGCGCCACGACGAAATTCTGCATCAGGCGGCTCTCCGTGACCTCCAGCACCAGCCGATCCGGCGGAAGGCCGGACGCGGCGACCTCGTGCATGACCATTTCCGGAAAATCGAGCGCTACGAGGTTGTCCATCGACACGTTCACGGCGACCTGCAGTCCGTAACCCGTCTCGTGCCAGCAGCGCGCGTCGTGCAGGGCCGTGTGCAGCACCGTCTGCGTGAGTTCGTCGATGAGCCCGCACTCCTCCGCGAGCGGAACGAACTCCTCCGGATAGAGCAGCCCCACGTCCGGGTGGTTCCAGCGCACCAGACTCTCGACCCCGACCACGCCCCCCGTCGCAAACGACACGGTCGGCTGGTAGTGGTTCAGCAGCTCGCCTGCCGCGATCGCCCGGCGCAGTTCCTCGGCATAGAAGGTGCGGGCGGGGCGGGGCGAGGCGGACACGCGCAGCGCGCACCGGTCGAGCACCGCGCGCAATTGCGCCGACGTGACCGGCTTGGGCAGGGCGCCGAGCACCCGCAGCTGGTGCGCCTGCGCGAGCCGCTCCGCGGTGTGCAGGATGCGCGGGTCCTCGCCGCTGATCAGCACGAGGCCGCCGCGGTAGCCGAATCCTGCGAGCTCGCGCATGAACTCGATGCCGTCGACGTCCGGCATGCGCAGGTCGACGAAGATCAACCCGATGTCCCCGTCGCCGCCCGCGATGCGGGCGAGTGCGTCGCGGGCCCGCGCATGACAGCGCACTTCGCCCGCCTGCAGGGCGCTCAGCTGGGCTGCGAGAATCTTGCAGAGGATGGGGTCGTCGTCCAGGATCAGGATTTTCATGCGCACTCGCGGGTCCTTCACGCCCCGCTTCCTTTCAGTCGTTCGTCGATCCGCGTCGCGACGGCAGCGGCCGCTGCATCGAACGCGTTGATGTGTCGGGTGATCATTGCCTTGTGACCGGCCCGCGCGGCAATCTCCAGCTCGGCGCACAGCTCGCCGAGCTGCTGCGCACCGACCGCACGCGACGAGGATTTCAGCTTGTGCGCGACCGCCGCGATGGTGCACGTGTCGTCGTGCGCCGCCGCCGTCCGCAACTCGGCGGAAAGATCGCGCAGCGCGGCCCGGTAGTCGCCCAGGAAATCGTCTACGACCGCGGGGCGGTTTCCGACCAGCGCCTCCAGCACGGCGACGTCGAAGATCGCTGCGGGCGCCTCGGTCGCCGCAACGGGAACCTCGTCCTGCGGCAGCCAGAGGCCCAGGGCCTCCTTCAGCAACTGCAGCTGGACCGGCTTGGTCAGGTACTCGTCCATGCCCGCATCGCGTGCGCGCGGCGCCTCGCCGCGCAGCGCGTTCGCGGTCAGCGCGAGAATGGGCATGCGCCCCCGCCCGTCCTCCTCCGCACGGATCGTCTGCGTCAGCACGTAGCCGTCCATGTTGGGCATGTGCAGGTCGGTCAGCAGCAGGGCATAACTGCCCTCGCGCCACATCTGCAGCGCCTGCACCCCGTCACCCGCGACCTCCGCCGCGTAGCCGAGCAGCGCAAGCTGCTGCAGGATGACCTTCTGGTTCACCGGGTCGTCCTCGGCGATCAGGATCAGCCTGCCGCGCGCGCGCGCGTCCGCGATCGTCGGCGGCACGGTCCTGGTCGCCTCGGACCGCGCGCCCCGCTCGGGCGGGGCCTCGGGCGACGCGCGCCCGGCGGCGACCGCGACCGCGCGCAGGAGCGTCCTGCGGCGCAACGCGTCGCCGTCGATGCTGACGGTGTCGGAGTCGAGCATGCGCACGCGGCGGCGGCGGCCGTGGGAGATACGCAGCCGGCGCAGTCCGGCTGGCCGCGCCCCGCCCGATTCCGACGACGCGCCGGCGTCCGCGGTGCACTCGACGAGTACGACGACGCCGTCGAGCCCCGTCGCCATGCGCCCGGCTGCATCCGCATCCGGAGCGACCTGCACGCGCGCGCCCGCATGCTCGAGATAGCTGCGCACGTCGGCGGCCTCCGGGCCGTGATCGTCGCGGCACACCAGGATGCAGTCGATGCCTTCCAGGCTGAGCAGCTCGCGCGGCTCTGCCGTCGCGGCGGCATCGAAGGGCAGCGTCACCGCGAACACCGAACCGCCCCCCGGCGTGCTCTCGACCGCGATCTCGCCCCCCAGCAGCTCCACCAGCCGCTTCGTGATCGCCAACCCCAGGCCGGTGCCGCCGAAGCGCCGCGTCGTCGACGCCTCGGCCTGCGTGAAGTGCTGGAACAGGTGCGCCAGCCGTTCGCGCGCAATGCCGATGCCGTTGTCCGACACCTCGAAGCACAGCCGCAGCGGCGCCGCCTGCGCGACGTGCGCCCGCACGCTCACATGGCCGCGCACTTCGGGACGTCCGGCGGAAAACTTGATGCCGTTGCCGACGAGGTTGTACAGGACCTGGCGCAGGCGCGTCTCGTCCGCCAGCACGTGCCCGGGAATGTCGGGCGCGACGAACACCGACAGGTCCACACCCTGGCGCGCGGCCACGGGCGCGAGCGAACTGCACAGGCTTTCGATGATGTCTTCGATGACGACCGGCGCAAGAGCGATCTCCATCCGGCCCGCCTCGATTTTGGAGAAATCGAGCACGTCGTCGAGGATGCCCAGCAGGCTGGTCGACGATTCGCGCACGGTCTTGACGAGATCGGCCTGCTGCTCGGTCAGTTCGGTGCGCGACAGCACGTCGACAAGGCCGATGACGCCGTTCATCGGCGTGCGGATCTCGTGGCTCATCGCCGCGAGGAAGGCGGACTTCGCGCGGCTCGCCTGCTCCGCATCCGAGCTCGCCTGCTGAAGTTCGGCATTCAGCTCGCGCAGGCGTTGCGCCGTCTGGTGCTGCGCGGTCATGTCGCGCGCCGACGCGAACACCAGCCCGTCCGGATGGCGCCGCGCCCGCCACTCGAGCCAGCGCCACGAGCCGTCCTTGCAGCGGTGACGGCACTCGAAACCGATCGTGTCGTCCGCGCCGATCGAGCGGAACTCCGCGCGCACGCGATCGACATCGTCCGGATGCACCAGCGCGAACAGCGGCTGCGCCAGGAGCTCCTCCGCACTCCAGCCCAGCGTGTGCGTGAACGCGGGGCTCACGCGCAGGAAGCAGCCATCGGTCGTGCCGATCGCGAGCAAGTCGAGGGCGAGCGTGAAGAAACGGTCGAGCAGATCCTCCGCCTGACGCCGCGCCGCGAGTTCGCGCTGCAGGTCGGACGTGCGCACCCCCACCTCGCGCTGCACCGCGGCCGCATGGCCGGCGGTGCTCAGCGCGACGAAGGCAACGAGGAACGCAGCCAGCACCGCGATGCCATTGAACACCTTCAGCTCGATCGACTGGTTGACGGGCGAGGCGCCGCCCAGCGGCGCCAGCTCGAGGCGCAGCGTACGTCCGCCGAAATCGACGTCGCGTGCCCACTGCCACGTGGTGCCGATCGGCATCTGTTCGAACAGCACCTTGCGCAACGCGCCGGGGGTCACGTCGGAAATGCGCAAGGCGAGCGCTCGCACACGCGCGGCATCGGCCAGCGGCGCGAACAGGCGCGCAATGTCGAAGGTGCCCACCACATAGCCGCGAATCTCGCGCCGACCGGGCAGATCCGCGTCGCTGCCCGTGCGAAAGACCGGCAGGAACGCGAGGAAGGCCGGCTTCGCCGTGCGCACCAGCACCACCTGCGCAGCGACATGCACGCCACCGCTGCTTCTGCTGTGCCCCATCTCGATGCGGCGCACCGGTTCGAACGCGTGATCGAGACCGAGGACCGCTGCATTCGGGTCCTGCGGCTCGCTGAACAGTACCGGGAAATATTCGGCGCGCTCGGCCGCCGGATGCAGCCGGCCGGTGTCGTCGGGTTCCACGATGCGGTAGCCGGGGAGGCCTTCCGCCGCAACGCTCGCCTCGAACTGGGCGCGCGCCTCCTGCGGCACGAGCGGCGCCCAATCGACGGCGAGCGTCGCAGGCTGGGTCGTTATCCACGACGTGTACCGGGCAAACTCGGCGCGCGTCACGTCCTCGCTCGCGGAGATGAAACGCTCGATCCCGCGCAGCGGCGCAAGCGCCCCCGCCACGGGAAGGAAACCGATTTCGTACGCCTCATCCATCCGCTGAGCGGTTGCCGCCTGCATCCGGCTGTGGCCCAGACTGACGATGCCGTGGTTGGCCATCACCAGCAGGATCGCCGTCACGAACAGGGGGAGAACGATACGCAGCCCAGCCGCACCCCGCGCCCACATCGGACGGTCGCGCAGCATGAAGATCAGCAGAGGCGGCGCAAACAGCAGCACGCCGAGCGTATCGCCCGCCCACCACGCCAGCCATTCGCCGAGGGCCACATCGACCGGCATCTGGCCGAACCCCACGCGCGACCACACGCCGATGGTCGACGAGACGACGCAGGCGAACGGACCGATCAGGAACAGGAAGCGGGCCAGATCGCGCGAGCGCGCGAGGTGCGGCAGATCCGGCAGCAGGCGGCGCACCAGCCACGCCCCGCCCACCGCCTGCAGCGCGGCTCCCGTCGCTCCGCTCGCCGCGGACATCGCGCCGACCATCGAGAGGTCCTGCATCAGGTCGATGAGGAAGGCGCCCAGCCACACTCCGGGCCAGCAGCGCACGCCGCACATCAGCATGGCCGCGAGCGCCACCCCGGCGGCCGGCCACACCGGCGAGGAGAAGGTGTGCGACGGCACGAGCAGGGTCGCCAGCAGGCCGAACGCGAAATACAGCGCCGCCAACACCCCGATCTTCATCGACAGCGACTGCGGCACCAGCGCCGCGACGAGGCCACCCGCCTCGTCCGGACCCTCCTGCGGCTCGGGGGCCGGCGCAACCGTCACTTCATCGGGAACCGTCATCGCGAAGCTTCTCCACCAGCCCTGCAGCGTGCCGCACGCGCCGTCCCCGCACCGCTGCAGTTCGACATACCCAGCCCCATGCCGCAGTCCAAAGCCTGCATTCGCTGCATCCGCGCGCGCGGCGCGATGTCCCTGCTCTGTCGAAAATCATACAAGCTTGCCGCCGCAATGTTTCGTGACTATCTCACGCCCTTTTTCCGAACACGGCCGCTGCGCGCAGGCCCCGCGGAAACCGCGCGCCGCCGCAACTCCGGACGGCGCTCAGCAGCTCGATACCGGCCGGGCCGCGCGCGGGCGCTGCCGGTCGAACGGCCAGAAATGGCGAAAGGGACGTGACGTGCCCAGCAGCCATGCTTCCGCCGCATCGAGCACGCCCTGCACCTGGACCGCAGAAAACGGCTTGAGCAGGTATCCGTCGGCCCTCGCGCACAGCGCGGCATCGATGTGCGAAAGCGCGTTGCGCCCCGATATCATGATCACCAGCGGGCGCATGCCGTCCGGCCCGGCCTTCAGCTCGGCGCACAGGTCCAGCCCGTCACGCGGCCCGGGCAGGGCGACATCGAGGAAGATCACCTGCGGTCGGAACGTGTCGATCACGGCTCGCGCTCCCTTCACGTCGCCGGCAACGCGGATCTGCGCAGGATGCTCGCGCAGCATCGCGCCCATGAGCTTGCACATGAGCG
The DNA here is from genome assembly GCF_900156155.1 of Aromatoleum tolulyticum. Lineage (GTDB taxonomy): Bacteria > Pseudomonadota > Gammaproteobacteria > Burkholderiales > Rhodocyclaceae > Aromatoleum > Aromatoleum tolulyticum. Next base: position 32,158 of record NZ_FTMD01000017.1, on the reverse strand, counting down.
GGTCGTCGTCGACGACGAGGATCCGCCTTACTCCCTCCCCCTGTGCCTGCGCCGTTTCCGCTTCGTTCACGACCACCCCTTTCTCCCCGCTGCCACCCCGCCCCCGATCGAAGACGCCGCGGATCACCATTCCACATTGGCGCGAGGTATAGTTTACCTTACAAAGGTAAACATATATAGCGCGACGAGGCTGCACTCGCCGGAAAGCTCGCGTACCATCTTCCCAACATACCCACTCGGCGCGCGTGGACGATGAATGCCCAACACTATGTACTGATCATCGAGGACGACCCCTTCCACCGGGCGCTGTACACAAGCAAGCTCAAGGAGTTGGGCAGCGACATCCGCGTCCTGTCGTCGGAGAACGGCTATGCGGCACTGGTGGCGCTGTCCGAGCGCACCCCGGACCTGATCATCCTCGACCTGCGCATGCCCAAGTTCGACGGCGTCGCCTTTCTCGACGTCGTGAAATCCAAGCCCGAGTACGACGCGCTGCCCGTCCTCGTGATCAGCTCGGCACCGGGCGACTTCGCACGCGTCCGCAGCGCGTACAAGAACGTCTTCATGTTCGCCAAGCCCGTCCGTGCCGAGCTCTTCGAGCGCGCCGTGCGCTGGGGCCTGCGCCTGGGCGAGCCACCCAGGGCGCCGAGCACGACGGTCGAATCGCAGCACTCGCTCGTCGACTTCGAGCACATGAAGCTCTACATCGGTCCCGACCGGACGATCCAGCAGGCCGTCGCAGACGAGTTCTACAAGCTTGCAGCGGACCGCATCTCGAGCCTCGACAGGCTCGCGCACAATGGCGACCTGCGCGGGGTGCTGGACTTCTGCCACGCGATGGAAGGCGGCGCCGAAGCGATCGGCGCGCATGAGGTGCTGGGAACCATCGAGTCCCTGCGGGCGGCCGCACGCGCAGGCGACGACGAGGCGGTGCGGGGTCACGCACGGGATTTCGCCGAGGTGCTGCGGCGCTTCTGCGTCGACCTGGCGCGCGAGTTCTCCCTCGACGCCCATTGACGTGTCCTACCCGCGCGGACATGGACATTGACGCCCGCCCCCCCGAACGGTAACATTCCCTGAATCATACGCTCAGCAGGTAATCATTCCGCTTCACCTGCTGAACGAGGCTCGCCCCGGCGGCATACCCGCTCCCGGCCGGCGGGCCAAACAGACGTGCGCCCTTCCCAGGATGGCGGATCCTGCCGGGGCGGCGACGGAGAAAGCCGCATGGAACACGACGCGAAGCCACTGGAGCGCGCGGCGCAGGTGCCCGCGCCCGCGACGGTCCCCGCGCCCCTCACGCCGGCGCGCGGCGCGATCGGCAAACACGAACGCCACGACATGCGCCGCCGCAACCTGATCATGCTCACCGCGGCGCGCGGCGCGAAGATCGCGCTGACCCATGCAGCAAACCTCACCAGCAGCCGCGTCAGCCTGATGACGTCGGGCCGCAAGCCGGTGTCCGATCCGTTCGCGCAGGCGATCGAGCAGGCGCTCGGCCTGCCGCCGGGCTGGCTCGACGTGCCGCAGACGCGCGATGCGGTGCCGCATTGCGTGTGGGACGTGCTCGGCGCCCCGTCCGGCGCGGACATCGAGGCGAGTCCGACCGCCGACCGGCAACGAACGCTTCCCGGTGCGGGCCCGACCCGCAATGCGGACGCCGCCGCCATCACCGCGCTGCTTTCGCAGGCTACCGCGACACCGACGGCCCTGTTCGACAAACCGCATGCAACCGTCGGCCCGATCGCCGAGGCGCTCGCGCGGACCATCCTCAACCTGTCGCGCAGCGACAAACTGTCCGAGCGCAAGGCCTTCCAGCTGCTGGGCGCCCTCCTCAACGACGACGCCTGAGCGCCCCCGCCAACAAACGCCCCTCACCGATGCTGCTCAAACCCCTGCGCTCCCTGTTCGGCGCGCTCGCGCTCGCCGCCTGCCTGTCACCCGCGGCAGCCGAACCACCTCCCGTCCTGATCGGACTCGACGCCGAATTCGGACACAAGACCAGCACTTCCGCGCAGGCCATCCAGCAGGGCATCGAGATTGCGATCGACGAGATCAACGCCGCGGGCGGAGTGCTCGGCGGCCGTAAGCTCGCCCTCGTCACGCGCGACAACCGCTCGATCCCGGCGATCGGCGTGGACAACCTGCGCGAGCTGGCGGCAATGCCGGACGTCGTCGGCGTATTCGGCGGCAAGTTCAGCCCGGTCATCCTCGAATGGCTGCCGGTGGCCCAGGAGCTGGGCGTGCTGATCCTCGATCCGTGGGGCTCCGCCGATCCGATCACCGATCGCAAGTATCACCCGAGCTACAGTTTCCGCCTGTCGCTGAAAGATGCCTGGGCCGCGCCGGTGATGCTGAAATTCGCGCGCCAGCAACGCGGCGCGAGCCGCGTCGGCATCCTGCTACCCAACACCGGCTGGGGCCGCAGCAACCGCAACGCGCTCACGACGGCGTCGGGCGCGGCCGGCGTGAGCATCGTCGGCGAGCGCTGGTACAACTGGGGCGACCAGTCGCTGCTCGAGCAATACCGCGAACTGCGCGCAGCCGGGGCACAAGCGGTGGTCCTCGTCGCCAACGAGACCGAGGGCTCGCTGCTCGTGCGCGAGGTGGCGGCCCTGCCGCAGGGCGAGCGCCTGCCCATCATCAGCCACTGGGGCGTCACCGGCGGCGCCTTCGCCGAGATGGCCGGCAGCGCGCTCGACCAGGTCGATTTCGCGGTCGTGCAGACCTTCAGCTTCATCGGCCTCGATACCCCCATCGCGAAGCGCGTGCTTGCGGCGCTGAAGACACGCTACGGCGTCCCCGGCCCCGAGCAGGTGCGCGCGCCGGTGGGCGTCGCACACGCCTATGACCTGACCCATCTGCTCGCGCGCGCGATCGCGCGGGCCGGCTCGGCCGATCGTGCCAAGGTGCGCGACGCGCTGGAACAGCTACCCGCCTACAGGGGCCTCGTCCGCAACTACGAACGTCCGTTCACGCCCGATCGCCACGACGCGCTATCGCCGGAGCAGGTGTTCATGGCGCGCTACACGGCGCAGGACGTGCTCGTCCCGCTCGCACCGGCCTCCCCCGCGCGACCGGAAAGACACTGAGCCGCTGGTGGCGACACAGTCGGCGGGACTCGCCGCCCGCATCCGCAAGAGCGCATTCCTGCTGGCAATGTCGGTGCTCGTGCTGACCGGCATCGGCACGCTGTCGCTCCAGACCTACAACATCGGCCGCTCGATCCGGCAGTCCCAGACGACCACGCTGCAGGTGCTCGCCGGCAATTTCAACGCCAGCCTCGCCAGCATCACCGAAACGGCCGAGGACCTCAGCCGCAGCCCGCTGATCTGGACCGCCCTGACCGACACGACCGGACGCGAAGCCTACCTGCGCCCCTTTCTGCGGCAGTACAACAGCGGAAAGTTTTCCCGGCTCGCCCTCCTCGACTACCGCGGGCGTTTCATCGCCGGCTCGGCGGAGCTCATCGCCGAATTCCGGCCCGTCGCCGACGAGCTCGCAACGCGCGTGCTCGCGGCGAGCGGGGCCGAGCGCCGCCCGATCGCCGTCGACCAGGGCAACGCGATGCTGGTCGCCTACCCGGTCATCTTTCCCTACACCGAAGACGTGATCGGCGTGCTGTTCGGCCGCATCGACCTGTCGGCGCTGCTGGACGAGGCCAGCGGCACCCTCGACGAGCGCTTCAATCTCCTCCTCAAGCGCGCCGACGCCCCGGTGATCGCGAGCCGTGACACCGCCTCGCACCGCCCGGGCACCCAGCCGGTGACGCAGATGGTGCAGCCTGCGCGTCATCCCGATCTCTATCGCATCACGCTCGAGCTGTACCGCAACGACAATCCGTGGTTCAAGCCGCTGCGGGACATCGTCCTGCTGCTGATCGCGCTCGCGATACCGCTGATGTGGCTCGTCTGGGGCTTCTCGAACCGGCTCGCGAACCGCCTCACGGTGCGCCTCGACCGGCTCGCCGGCGCCGTCTCGACGCCCCTCGCCGACGGCGCGCCCGTGATCCCGGCCGACGACAGCCCCGACGAGATTGGTGCCCTGTCGCGTGCGCTGCGCGAAGCCCTCGACTCCCATCGCCGGCTCAGCGACAACCTCGAACGCGAAGTCGCCCTGCGCACCCAGGAACTGCAGGCAAGCCGCGATGCGCTGGCCGAGGCGCAGGCAGTCGGGCACATCGGCAGCTGGGCATACGACCTGCGCACGGACACGCTGGACTGGTCGGAAGAGACCTGCCGGATCTTCGGCCTTCCCCGCGACACGGCACCGCTCGCGAAGGACTTCTTCGGCGCGCTGCACGCCGACGATCGTCCCGGCGTCGAAGCGGCCTGGCGCGCCGCGCTCGACAAAGCGGACGACTTCCGCACGGAAAGCCGCATCATCGCGGCGGGCGAACTGCGCTGGGTGAACATCGAGGCGAGAGTCCGGCGCGATGCCGCGGGCAAGGCCATCGACGTCATCGGCATCGTGCAGGACATCACCGCGCTCAAGCACGCCAACACGCGCCTCGAGCAGGCACTGCACGCCGCGCAGGCCGCCAACCGCGCAAAGAGCCGCTTCCTCGCGACGATGAGCCACGAGATCCGCACGCCGATGAACGCGATCATCGGCATGACCCGGCTCACCCTCCAGACGCGGCTCGACGCACAACAGCGCGACTACCTCGACAAGATCAGCGGTGCCGCGGATGGTCTGCTGCAGGTCATCAACGACGTGCTCGACTTCTCCAAGATCGAGGCCGGCAGCATGGAGATCGGCGCCGCGCCGTTCAGCCTGCGCGAACTCTTCGCGAAAGTGGTCAACCAGCTCGATTTCCGTGCGCACGAAAACGGACTGGAACTGCACGTGAAGCTCGATGAACAGGGCCCGATGGACTACGTCGGCGACGCCCTGCGCATCGGACAGGTCCTGCTCAACCTCGCGAACAACGCAGTCAAGTTCACGCGTCACGGCGAAGTCAGCCTGGAACTGCGGCGTCTGAGCAGCGATCCCGGGGGCGACGTGCTGGAGTTCGTCGTGCGCGACACCGGCATCGGCATGACCCCGGCCCAGGTCGCGCGCCTGTTCCGGCCCTTCTCGCAGGTCGACGACGCGATCACCCGCCCATTCGGCGGCACCGGGCTGGGGCTGGCGATTTCGAAGCAGCTGGTCGAACTGATGCACGGTACGATCGGCGTCGAGAGCACCCCCGACACCGGCAGCTGCTTCCACTTCGCGCTGCGCCTGCGCCCGGCGGCCGAGGGCGCAGGGCAGGCGGCGCCCGCCTGCTGCACGGCCGGCGGCCCGATCAGCCTGCGCGGGCGCCGCGTCCTGCTCGTCGAAGACAATCCGCTCAACCAGCAGGTCGCCGGCGAATTCCTGCGCCGCCTCGGCATGACGACCGACATCGCGAACAACGGCGAAGAGGCGGTTTCGCGCGCGCTCGAACGCACCTACGATCTCGTGCTGATGGACCTGCACATGCCGGTTATGGACGGCTACGAAGCGACGCGACGGATCCGCCGCCACTTCGACCACGACGCGCTGCCCATCCTGGCCATGACGGCCGACGCCTTCAGCGATGCGCGCGAGCGCTGCCTGGAGGCGGGCATGAACGACCACGTCGCGAAGCCGATCGATTTCCGCACCCTGCCTGACGTGCTGGCGCGCTGGCTGGCCATCGCCGATGCCGCGGCCGATCATGTGCGGCCTGCGCCGCCCTTCGACCCATCGACTCCCGGCTCGCCGACGCCGGCCGCCCCATCCACCCCGGCCGTGCCGATCGCCCCTCCCGGCCTGGTGTCCGAGACGGACGTGGACGAAGCCCTGGCCCGCATCGGCGGGGATACCGGTCTCTACCGGGAGCTGGCCGCCATGTTCCTGGAGCAGTACCGCGACGGCTGCACGCGCCTGCAGCAGCTCGCGGCCGAAGGCGACCTCGACCAGCTGCGCTTCGAGGCGCATACGCTGAAGGGGGTGGCGGGCAATCTTGGACTGAATGCCCTGCAGGCGCATGCACTGCTGACGGAAGGGATGATCCGTGCAGGCGAAACGGATGGGATTCCGGAACAGGTACGGGCGCTCACGGACGCCCTCGACGACACGCTGCGGCAGCTGTCGGAGCGCCTCGCGGCCGATGCGCGCTGGCCGGCGGGTCAGCTCCGAATGACTTGATTCGCGGCGCCCTCCCCGGCGGCGGGCATGTCCTGCAGGACAGCGGGCGGCGTGACGTCACGGAAGGCGGTCACGACCCGGGCGATGCGTCCGTCCCGGCCTGACACCGGCAGCGCGTCCATGCGCAGCAGATGCAATTCGCCGCCAAGAAGGCAGCCGACAACGCCCCCCCTGACCGCACTGCCCAGGCACAGCGCCTTTACCGCCGGCAGTTCCGACAGGGCCAGGTGACCGCCGTCCGCATCGAGCAAGGCCCAGGTGTTGTCCAGCCCGAGACCGGCAAGGCCGTGAAATCCGAGGAGGCTGCGCGCCGTGTCGTTGGCGTATTCGATCTCACCATCGAGCGTATGCGACAGGATCCCCACCTCCAGCCCGGAGAGGAAATCGCCGTAACGCACGAGAGCGTCGATCGTGTATGGAAGGTCGGCTAGGTGCATGGGTAGTGATTCCTTGACGTCCCCGAGGCGGACGAATCCTGGCACGTTCGGACACTGTGTCAATTGCAGCCCATTCCAATCATGGCGCAAATGCGGAGACAGGTCACGTCGGCAAACGTTACATAAAGTTATCCAATCATTACCATATTTGCAACATGGACTATTACCTTCCGGCAAATTCTTTATGCAAGAGCCGGATTGCAGCTTTCCCTCAGCCTCATCATAAAAATTAATGATCACAGGAGCCGGGTCGCCACGAACCTCCTTTTCCCGAGGCACCTCTGACACTGCGCGGCGCCGGAACGTTTACCTGTGGTATCTTTACGAAAAATACGGTGACGACGATGTACTCACCCGCGCAACAGATATTCAACAGCCTGAGCGACGGCCTGATCGTGTTCGCGCGCAGCGGCCAGGTGCGTTTCGCCAACCGGGCGGCGGTCGAAGCGGTGGGCGTACACGCGGGTAATGACTCGCTGCCCGCTCCGATCCGTGCGGAGGTCGAGCGTGCCGTCGAAGGCCCGCTGCCTGCCGACCTCGACGTCGACGCGCTGCAACCGGGCTCCGGCGCAGTGGCGAGCGCGCCGCCGCTGGTGCGCGCGACGCTGCTGCCGAGCATGGGCGCCGACGAATACGTGATCCTGCTGCGGCGCCGTGACGAACAGACGGTGCTCGACCGCGCGCTGGGGACCCTCAGGGTGTTGCTGCAGGGCGAGCCTGCCTCGGCACTGGGCGAACTCGGCGCCGCGCTCGATCGCGTCGCCGCGGAGCTTGCGCGGACCGACCCGGATGCGGATCGGCTCGACCGCGACCGGCGCCAGGCGCTCGCGCGCGCCGCCGAACTGCGGGAACGCATCGAGCGCGCCGGAGCCGTGCTCGAACTGAGCCTCGCCGGCCCGCTCGCGGCACAGGATCGGGTCGATCTCGCACGCGTGGCACAGCGGGCGATGCAGCATATCGGCAAGCGCACCGGCGCGGCGCGCTGCCGCATCGCGTTGAGCGCGGCGCCGGGCGAACTGACCCCCGTGTATGGCAGCGAGAAGTGGCTCGAGCGCGGCCTCATCGAGCTTTTCGGCCACGCGATCGAATCCTGTCCGCACGCGACCGACATCGCGGTGAGCCTGCGTCAGCGCGGCGGAGTGATCGTGCTCGCGCTGCGCCCCAACCAGGCGGGCAGCCCGTTCTCGCGCCCGCGCGCCTACCGCCCGGCGCGCCTTGGCGCCTCGACGCTGCTCGACCCGGACGAAGACCGCGAACTGGGCCTGGAGATCGTGCGGCGCGTGATCGAGGCGCACGGCGGGACGATCGCGATGCAGCAGGACCTCTCCGGCCTGATCGGCATCTCGGTCGAGGTCCCGACCGGCGGCCCGCGCACGCAGGACGACAGCGCGCTGAAGGCCCAGCTCGAACGCTATGCCCGGGATCTCGTGCAGCTCGTGCGCGCGGGCGCGATGGGAAAACGCGATGAACAAGATCATCCTCGTCGTTGAAGACCAGCCCGACCTGCGCAAGCTCGTCAGCCTGACGCTGGACTACGGCGGGCACGAGGTCCACGAGGCCGACAACGGCGCCCAGGGCCTGCGCATGATCGAGGCGCTGCGCCCCGACCTCGTGCTGCTCGACGTGATGATGCCGGGCGAACTGGACGGCTATCAGGTGTGCGAGCGCGTGCGCGCGCAACCCGGGATCGCGGCGACGCCCATCGTATTCCTCACCTCGCGCAGCCAGCTGCAGGACCTCGAACTCGGCAAGCTCGCGGGCGCCAATGCCTACCTGACCAAGCCCTTCAGCCCGCTGCAACTGATCGAGACGGTCGAATCCATCCTCGCCGCGCCCCCCTGACGCCGCGGCAGCGCGCGCCTCAGTCGCGCGGCAGCAGGCGTCCGATCAGCGCCCGCATCTTCACCCAGTGCGACCCTTCCCAGAACACCCGCCGGCACACGTCGCAGGTGCTGAAGCGCGTGTGGCGCTCGCGCACGCCCTCCGGCAGCAGGTGTTCGATGCTGGCCTTGTCGACGGCATGCAGCGGGGCGTTGCACGCCAGGCACAGCGTGAAGGGCCGCGCGCTGCGGGCGAGATCCAGGCGCGCGAGGATCTCGGCGAACTGCAGTTCCGGCTTCAGCGCGTGCACGTAGCAGCCGTGCGTGATCGTGCGGCGCTTGAGCAGCTCGCGGTCGCGCGTCAGCACGATGCGCCCGTCGTGGGCGGCGATCGCCTCGATGTCCTCGTCGGCGAAGTTGTTGTCGTAGAGCGTGTCGAAACCCGTCATGCGCAGCAGGCGCGCAAGGCCGCCGAGGTGGGCGTCGGCGACGAAGCGCGTCGTGCGCAGCGGATGCTCGCGCACGCGCAGCAGCGGCGTGACGTCGAAGGTCTCGAAACGCGGATACACCGACACGCGGTCGCCGTCACGGAGCTGCCGGTCGAAGCCCACCGACTCGCCATTGACCAGCACCAGCTCGACCTCGGTGTGCGGCACCCCGAGCGCCTCGATCATGTGCTTGACCGTCGCGGCGCGCGCGCACGGCACCGTGATGTCGCGATAGCGGCGCGCCGGGGCGAGGAAATCGTTGAGTTCCTCGTAGAAGCGGAAACTCGCCGACACCATCGCCGCCCTCCCGATCAGGGCGCCGGACGCGCCCGGAAGCCGAAACGCGCCGGCACTGCCGCGCGCGCGACGGCCTGCAGCGGCAGATCCCGCCACCTCACCTGCGACGCCCCTCCCGAACCGCCCGCCATCACCGCGAGCAGCGCCTCGTCGTCGGCCACGCTGCCGTCGGTGCAGCGGCATTGCGCGAGGAAAGCCGCGAGGTCGCGGTCGTCGAGCAGACCGGCGCCGAGGTCCGTGTCCAGCAGCACGCTGCCGTCCTCGTCGAGGTACGCCGCCGCGACGGCCGCGACCCCGGCTCCGGTGTGCGTCGTGAGCCTGCCGTCGGGATGCAGGTGCAGCACCCAGGGGGCGTATTCGAGCGCCACATACACCCGCTGCGGTCCGTTATGCACGAGCCAGTTGCCCGCTTCGTCGCGGCCGTAGGCGGCGTTCAGAAAACCCGCCAGCCCCGCATGCACGACCGCCTCGCCCCGCAGCCGCCAGATGCCGCGACGGTCGAGCGACAGCCAGTCGTAGCAGGCGGGAACGTCGGGCCAGCGGGCGAGCGCGGCGGGATCGGGGCTGGTGGTCATTACGGCGGAACTCCGGCGGAAGTCTCAGGATAGCGCGCCGCGGCCGCGGGCAGAACCCGCCGGCGCATGCGCGCGACGCCGGAGTCTGGGACAATCCGGCGCGTGCCCGAATGCAGGAGCCCGCCATGCCGGAAGTGCTCGTCGTCCTCACCAACTGCCCCGACGCCGCCAGCGCCGAGGCGCTCGCCGCCCTGCTGGTCGAACGCCACCTGGCGGCGTGCGTGAACATCCTCGCCCCCTGCCGCTCGGTCTATCGCTGGCAGGACCGGATCGAGACCGCGGCCGAAGTCCCGCTCCTGATCAAGACCACGCCCGTGCGCTACGCGGAACTCGAGGCGGCGATCCGCGACAACCATCCCTACGAACTTCCCGAAATCGTCGCGGTCCCTGTCATGCGGGGCCTGTCCGGTTACCTCGACTGGGTCGCCGCCGAGACCGCACCACTACCCGACGACGCAGACGCAGCCCCGAGCGCTTCCTGAACAGGTGCACGACACATGTCTTGATCCATGTCGAAGGCCAGCCGCCGCATACGCCTTACAATCGCGCCCTACAATCGCGCCACCGCGCAACGCCGACCGCCCCCATGCACCGCCTCCTGTCCCTGATCGCCCTCCTCGCCAGCCTGTTCGCGCTGTCAGTCCCCGCCCACGCCGCCGCCGGTTCGCCGATGCGTCCCGAAGAAGCCTTCGTGCTCTCCGCGCAGGCGCTCGACCCGCAGACGGTCGAAGTCACCGTGAAGATCGCGGGCGACTACTACCTCTACGCCGACAAATTCCGCTTCCGCGCCGATCCCGACTCCGTCACCTTCGGCACGCCGCAGCGCCCGCCGGGCAAGGTCAAGAAGGATGACTTCTTCGGCGAGGTCGAAACCTATCGCAAGGAAGTGAAGGTCCTGCTGCCCGTCAACGCGCCGGCAGGCACGACCAAATTCCGCCTGCTCGGCAGCGTGCAGGGCTGCTGGGACGGCGGCATCTGCTACCCGCCCAACGAACAGACCGCCGACATCGACCTGCTCGCCAAGCCGGTCAAGACCGGCGGCAACTTCCTCGACGGCCTGCTCGGGCGCGACGACAAGCCCGTGCAGACGGCCGCGGCAGCCGCCGGCAGCGGCGTGTCGGGCGACGAGAGCGGACGCATCGCCGGCCTGCTGCGCGACGCCAGCGGCCCGCTGGTGCTGCTGAGCTTCTTCGGCTTCGGCCTGCTGCTCGCCTTTACCCCCTGCATGTTCCCGATGATCCCCATCCTGTCGGGCATCATCGTCGGCCACGGCCACGAGATCTCGCGCGGGCGCGCCTTCGTGCTGTCGCTGGTGTACGTGCTGGGCATGGCCGTCACCTACGCCGCGGCCGGCGTCGCCGCGGGCCTGTCCGGCACGATGCTGGCCGCCGCGCTGCAGAACGCCTGGGTGCTGGGCACCTTCGCGCTGGTGTTCGTGCTGCTGTCGCTGTCGATGTTCGGCTTCTACGAGCTGCAGCTGCCGTCGGCGCTGCAGAGCCGCCTCTCCTCCACCGCCAGCCACCAGCAGGGCGGCAGCCTCGGCGGGGTCGTCGTGATGGGCGTGCTCTCGGCGCTGATCGTCGGCCCCTGCGTCGCCGCCCCGCTCGCCGGCGCGCTGCTCTACATCGCGCAGACCGGCAACGCCGTGCTCGGCGGCGCAGCACTGTTCGCGATGGCGCTCGGCATGGGCGCCCCGCTGCTCATCGTCGGCGTTGCCGCCCGCTCGGTGCTGCCCAGGGCCGGCGCGTGGATGGAAGGGGTCAAGAAGGCCTTCGGCGTGATGCTGCTGGCCGTCGCCGTGTGGCTGCTCACCCCGGTCGTACCGCCGCTGCTGCCCATGCTCGCGTGGGCCGCGCTGCTGGTGTTCTCCGGCATCTTCCTGCACGCGCTCGACCCGCTGCCGCCGCACGCGAAAGGCTGGCAGCGCTTCTGGAAGGGCGTCGGCGTCGTGCTGCTGATCGGCGGCTCGGCGATGCTGATCGGCGCCCTCGCCGGCTCGCGCGACCCGCTGCAGCCGCTCGCGGTGCTGCGCGCGCAGGCCTCGACCGCCAACGCGGCCGAGCTGCCGCGCTTCGAGAAGGTCGCCTCGCTCGCCGAGCTCGACGCGCGCCTCGCCTCGGCCGACCGCCCGGTGATGCTCGACTTCTATGCCGACTGGTGCGTGTCGTGCAAGGAGATGGAGCGCTTCACCTTCACCGACCCGAACGTCGCCGCACGCATGGGCCGCATGCTGCTGCTGAAGGCCGACGTCACCGCCAACAACGACGACGACAAGGCGCTGCTCAAGCGCTTCAACCTGTTCGGACCGCCGGGCACGATCTTCTTCGACCGTGCCGGCAAGGAACGTGACGGCCTGCGCGTCGTCGGCTTCATGCCGGCGGCGGACTTCGGCGAAGTCCTCGACCGCGCGCTGCGCTGATCGGCATCCGCATGCGTAGGGCGGAAAAGCGCAGCGCCTTCCGCCGCATGGCAGCGTTGATCGACGGCCATGCGGCGGCGCAGTTGGCAAACTCGGCCTTCGGCTCATCCGCCCTACGGAAATTCGTGCGATCGCCCTGACGAACACGCCGCGAATCACCGTTTTCCGCCACGTTTCGCCTACAATCACTGTTCCCTAATCCGCCCTCCCACCCCAAATGTTCTCCGGAATCGTGGCCGCCTGCGGCCGAATCGAACGCATCGACCCGCTGCAGGACGGCGTCCGCCTGACGGTCAACGTGGCCGACCTCGACCTCTCCGACGTGCAGCTCGGCGACAGCATCGCCAACAGCGGTGTCTGCCTCACCGTCATCGCAGTGGACGCGCCGCGCGTACAGTTCGACGTGTCGCGCGAGACCCTGAACTGCACGGCGGGCCTCGATGAAACCGGCAACGAGGTCAATCTCGAGAAGGCGCTGCGCCTCGCGGACCGTCTCGGCGGCCACCTCGTCACCGGCCACGTCGACGGCGTCGGCGAAGTCGTGCGCTTCATCCCGGTGGGCGAGAGCCACGACCTCGTGATCCGCGCCCCGGCCGCGCTGGCCGGCTACATCGCGCGCAAGGGCTCGATCACCGTGAATGGCGTGAGCCTCACCGTGAATCGCGTCGAAGGCACCGAATTTTCGATCAACCTGATCCCGCACACCGTGGCGGTGACCAATCTCAAGCACCTCGAGGCGGGCAGCCGCGTGAACCTCGAGATCGACCTGATCGCCCGCTACTGCGAACGCCTGCTCGCGTGGCGCGAGGAATCCGCACAATGACCGCACTGTCCCCCATCACCGAAATCGTCGAGGAAATCCGCGCCGGCCGCATGGTCGTGCTGGTCGACGAGGAAGACCGCGAAAACGAGGGCGACCTCGTGCTCGCCGCCGAACACGTCACGCCCGAAGCGATCAACTTCATGGCCAGGTACGGCCGCGGCCTGATCTGCCTGACGCTGACCGAAGCGCGCTGCAAGCAGCTCGACCTGCAGCTGATGGTGCGCGACAACCGCTCGCCGCACGGCACCGCGTTCACGACCTCGATCGAGGCCGCCGAGGGCGTCACCACCGGCATCTCGGCGCACGACCGCTCGCGCACCGTCGAGGCCGCCGTCGCGCGCAACGCCAAGCCTTCCGACATCGTCCAGCCCGGTCACATCTTCCCGCTGATGGCGCAGAACGGCGGCGTGCTGATCCGCGCCGGCCACACCGAAGCCGGCTGCGACCTCGCCGCGCTGGCCGGGCTCGAACCCGCCGCGGTGATCTGCGAGATCCTCAAGGACGACGGCACCATGGCGCGCCTGCCCGATCTCGTCGAGTTCGCCAAGGAGCACGGCCTCAAGATCGGCGCGATCCGCGACCTGATCCAGTACCGCTCGTCGAACGAGCACCTGATCAAGCGTGTCGCCGAGAAGGACGTCGACACCCCGCACGGCCGCTTCCGCCTGTTCGCGTTCGAGGACAAGACCACCGGCGAGGTGCATTTCGCGATGTCCAAGGGCGACATCCGCCCCGAGCGCGAGACCCTCGTGCGCGTGCATGAGCCGATCTCGGTCGTCGACTTCCTCGACGCCGAAAGCGCCCGCCACACCTTCCCGGTCAACCAGTCGCTCGCCCGCCTCGCGCAGGCCGAGCAGGGCGTGATCGTACTGCTGTACCGCCCGCAATCGGGCAGCGAGCTGCTCGCGAGCCTGACCGGCAACGGCTACCAGCCGCCGAAATGGGACGCGCGCCTGTTCGGCGTCGGCGCCCAGATCCTGCGCGATCTCAAGGTCGGCAAGATGCGGCTGCTCTCCAGCCCGCGCAAGATTCCGAGCATGGCCGGCTTCGGCCTCGAGATCACGGGCTTCGTCGATCCGGCCTGAGGTGGTACCCTCGACGTTTTACCGTGCCGGAAGTCCTGTAGATTTCCGGCTTTTCCGCTTCCGAAAGAACCGAACATGGCCCGTTACGACAACATCCCCGAATTCGAGCCCGATCTGAGCGGCCACGGCCTGCGCATCGGCATCGTCATGAGCCGCTTCAACCAGGACGTGTGCGAAGGCCTGCTGTCCGCCTGCACCGCCGAGCTGCAGCGCCTCGGCGTCGCGCCCGACCTGATCCGCATCGCGACCGTCCCCGGCGCGCTGGAAGTTCCCCTCACGCTGCAGGCCATGGCGCGCAGCGGCCGCTACGACGCCCTGATCGCGCTGGGCGCGGTGATCCGCGGCGAGACCTACCACTTCGAGCTGGTGTCCAACGAGATGGGCGCGGGCATCAACCGCATCGGTCTCGACACCGGCATGCCGATCGCCAACGGCGTGCTCACGACCGAGGACGACGACCAGGCGCTCGCGCGGATGCAGGAAAAAGGCAGCGACTGCGCGCGCACCGCGGTCGAGATGGCCCGCCTGCTGCGGATGCTCAAATGAGCGGCAAGGCAGCACGGCGCCGCGCGCGCGAATTCGCCCTGCAGGGCATCTACCAGTGGCTGCTGTCGGGCAACTCGGTCCCCGTGATCGAGGAGCACGTCGCCCAGGTCACCGGCTTCGACAAGGCCGATCGCGAACTCTTCATCAGCCTGCTGCGCGGCACGCTCGCGAACGTCGCGTCGCTGCAGGAGGAGTTCGTCCCCTTCATCCACCGCTCCGTCGAGGAACTCTCGCCGGTCGAGCGCGCGATCCTGCTGCTCGCCACGCACGAGCTGAAGATCGCCCCCGACACGCCTTACCGCGTGATCATCAACGAGGCGATCGAGCTCGCGAAGAGCTACGGCGGCACCGAAGGCCACCGCTTCGTGAACGGCGTGCTCGACAAGCTCGCGGCCAAGCTGCGCGCGGTCGAGGTGAACGCCGCGAAGGACGCGAAGTCCTGAACGCCAGGCGCGGGCCGCGCTAACGCCGCGCCGATCCTGCACCTCCGTTCGCCCTGAGCCTGTCGAAGGGCAATTGCAGGCTTCGACAGGCTCAGCCCGAACGGTATTCATCGACGGGCCTGCGCGGCCCGTTTTTCATTTCTGCACCCGGCGTGCGCCGTGCACGCGCACCAATGCAGAAGGCCCGGGCGTGCATCGCTGCACGACCCGGGCCTTCCCGGTCACTGCGCCCCCGCTCGCGCGGGAGCCGGCATCACTCAGTCACGAAAAGCCGGACGCGGACGGCGGGCGCCTTCCGGACGGTCGCCGCCGAAACGGGCGCCGTCGCGCGAGCCTTCACGGCGGGGAGCGCGGTCGTCGCGCGGAAAGGCGCTGCGATCGCCGAAGCTGCGCGGCTCGCTGCGGCCGACGCCGGGGCGCTCCTCGCGCGGAGCGCTGCTGCGCTCGCCACCACGGTTGCTGCCCGGTCCTTCCGACGACCAGCCCTTGCCGGCGCCCGGACGCGCGTCGCGCGAATCGCGGCTCCACGACGAACCGCTGGACGGACGGCCGCTGCCGTAGCCCGGCTTGCCACCGCCACCGCCCGACGGGCGACGCGGCGAGGTCGGACGCAGCGTCGGCTCGAGACCGGCGATGGTGTGCACGTCGAGGCGTTTGCCGGTGAAGCGTTCGATTGCACGGATGATGCCCATCTCGCGCGGACCCGACATCGTGATCGCGATGCCGTCGCGACCGGCGCGGCCGGTACGCCCGATACGGTGCACGTAGTCCTCGACCTGGCGCGGCGGGTCGAAATTGATGACGTGGCTGATGCCGGCGACGTCGATGCCGCGTGCGGCGACGTCGGTCGCGACGAGCACGCCGATGCGGCCCTGGCGCAGCTTGTCGAGGGTGCGGTTACGCGCGGTCTGGTGCATGTCGCCATGCAATGCGGCGGCCGAAAAACCCTTTTCCTGCAGCGACAGCGACACTTCCTCGGCGCTGCGCTTGGTTGCGGTGAACACCACGGCCTGCTGCAGCCCTTCGTCACCGAGCAGCGATTCGAGCAGGCGCGTCTTGTGCACGAGGTTGTCGGCCATCATCAGGCGTTGTTCGATGTTGCCGCGGTTCTCGACCGTGGCGGCGATCTCGATGCGTTGCGGGTTGCGCTGCATCTTGCTCGCGAGGTTGCCGACGACGCCGTCCAGCGTCGCCGAGAACAGCAGGGTCTGGCGGCTGGAGGGGGTCGCGGCGACGATGGTCTCGATGTCCTCGACGAAGCCCATGTCGAGCATGCGGTCGGCTTCGTCCAGCACCAGGGTCTCGACGTCCGACAGCTTGATCTTGCGGCGCGTGAGGTGGTCGATGAGGCGGCCCGGGGTCGCGACGACGACGTCGACCGGGCGCTGCAGCTGCTTCACCTGGGCGAAGAAGGGCGCGCCGCCGACGAGGCAGGCGGTGTTGAGCCAGCGCAGGTTACGACCGTAGGTCTTCACGGCCTTCTCGACCTGCAGCGCGAGTTCGCGCGTCGGGGTCAGCACGAGGATACGCGGGCCGGCGCCGGGCGCGGGCTTGCGTTCGACGATGCGCGAGAGGCTGGGCAGCGTGAAGGCGGCGGTCTTGCCGCTGCCGGTATGCGACGACACCATCAGGTCGGCACCGGCGAGCGCAGCGGGAATCGCCTTGATCTGCACTTCGGTGGGGATGGTGTAGCCGGTGGTTTCGATGGCCTTCAGCAGCAGTTCGTTGAGGCCGAGTTCGTTGAACGTCATGGGTTCTTCCTGTGTTTCCGCCGCGACGGGTGGTCGCAACGGGATCCGGCCCGGTTTTCCGGGCCAATGAAAAGGCATCGCACCGTCCACGGAGGACGCGGTGGCGGCAAGCGCGCGATGGGCTTGGGCCGGTCGGATACCGTCGAAAGAGGACGACGGATGCGACCGCGCATCGGCACCAACCGGCATTCGCGATGCCTATCGATCAGGAGAACGAGAGGAGTTCGACGGGAGGGTCGGGGGCGATGGGGCTGTGGATACAGTCCCTCGGCTGGGTCCGCGGAATCCTGTCCCGCGAGTTAAGACCTGAAAATAAACCGACTGCTGCATTGCACAACGACGGCAATGGTAGCCGATTTTGCAATTCCGGGAAAGCACAAAATCAAAAGGCCCGACGCCTGCCGGCGTCGGGCCCTCTTCACTGCGGTGCGAGACGGCAGGATCAGCCGTTGACGGCGCCCTTCAGCGTCGCGCCGGCCGAGAACTTCGGCACGCGCGAAGCGGCGATCTTGATCGAGGCGCCGGTCTGCGGGTTGCGGCCGGTGCGCTCGGCGCGCTCGGACACTTCAAAGGAACCGAAGCCCGTGAACGACACTTTCTCGCCCGCGGCCATGCGCTCGGCGATGATGTCCAGCACGGCGGACAGGGCACGGTCGGCCTGAGCGCGCGAAACATCCAGACGGTCAGCCAGGGCTTCGACGAATTCACCTTTGTTCATGCTTTACCTCGATTGGTGTGTGAGTTGTTCGGTGCTGCACATCTAACGTGCCGGATTCTAGCATTGTCGCGGCTTGCGGGGCATTCGTCCGCGTCAACGATACAAATTCCAAAGCATGTTTCGATGCCATGGACACATTTTCGGATGCCTTGCGGCTGATCGGAAATCAGGGCAAACACCAAAGCCGGCGAAAACCGTCCGCCGGCCGTTCCCGCGCGAGCACCGTTTTCACCGCGAAAACCGGCGGAAAATTCGCGCCGGAGAGGCGTTTTCAGGCTCCGGACGCGGCGGCTGGGGCATGCAGGGCGACGAGAATCTCCATGAAGCGCCGCGCGACGCGTCCCGGCGGGGGCGTGCGCGCGATCGATGCCTGCCATTCGCACGAATAGCGCAGGGTTTCGGACGGAATGCGCACGATTTCGCCGCGCGCCTCGAAGGCCTGCGCGTAGTGGTCCGGCAGGAAGCCGACGTAGCGCCCGGAGCGGATCAGCAGCACGCTCGCCTCCTGCTCGAAGGCGCGCGCGGCGGGCTGCAGGCCCAGGCGCCAGAAGCTCTCCATGTTCGGCGAGTGGTAGCCGAGGCCGACGAAGGCGGCGCGGCGCAGTTCGTCGTCGGACGGCAGGCGCCCGCCGGCGAGCAGCGGATGGCGCGGCGAGGCGTAGAGCGGCAGGAATTCGTCGAACAGATGCACCGAGGTGAAGCTGTCGCTCGCGCGGTGGAAGGGATGGACGGCGACGTGGAAACGCCCATCGAGGAGACCCTTCTCGATCTCGCTGCTGCCGGCGACGAAGACGTTGAGCGTCACCGCGGGGGCCTCGGCGCCGAAGGCGGCGATCGCGTCGGCAAGGCGGCAGCCGGGGTTGGACACGATCTTGTCGAACATCACGAGGTTGAGTTCGCCGCGCATGCCGGCGTGCAGCTCGGCGACTTCGCTGCGGAAAGCTTCGATCTGCGCGAGCAGGCGCCGCGCCGCGTCGAGCACGACCCGGCCTTCCTCGGTCAGCGCGAAACCGGCGCGGCCGCGCTCGCACAGGCGCACGCCGAGGCGCACTTCGAGATCCTTGAGGTGACGGCTGATCACCGAGCGGCTGATGTTGAGACGCAGCTCGGCCGCCGCGAGGCCGCCGGATTCGGCGATGGCGATGAACACGCGCAGCAGGCGCAGGTCGGCTTCGGCGAGGCTGGCAAGGAGAGCTCGTGTCTTCATCGGCACATTGTTTCATTTATCCGAAACCTTGCGTACGCATCTTGTCGTTTTCTGCACGCAATAGTCTC
Source organism: Aromatoleum tolulyticum (assembly GCF_900156155.1). Taxonomy (GTDB): domain Bacteria; phylum Pseudomonadota; class Gammaproteobacteria; order Burkholderiales; family Rhodocyclaceae; genus Aromatoleum; species Aromatoleum tolulyticum. The sequence continues at coordinate 13,325 of NZ_FTMD01000017.1, read as the reverse complement.
CGTACGATGGTCGCGACCCCACAAGGAGCTCCGCATGTCCCACGACCAGGCCTTCTGGCTGCCCTTCACCGCGAACCGCGCGTTCTGGAAATCGCCCCGCGTGATCACCGGCGCGCGCGGCCACTACTACACGACCGACGACGGGCGGCAGCTGCTCGACGGCTTCTCGGGACTGTGGACCTGCGGCCTCGGCCACTGCCATCCGAAGATCGTCGCCGCGGTGCAGGAGCAGGTCGCCACCCTCGATTACGCGATGGGCTTCCAGGTCACCAACGACAAGGCGATCGCGCTCGCCCGCGAGGTCGCCGCGCTGGCCCCGGCCGGCATGGGCAAGGTGTTCTTCACGAACTCGGGGTCGGAGTCGGCCGACACGGCGCTGAAGATCGCGCTGGCCTACCACCGCGCGCGCGGCGAAGGCCAGCGCACGCGGTTGATCGGGCGCGAGCGCGGCTACCACGGCGTGAACTTCGGCGGCCTGTCGGTGGGCGGCATCCCCGGCAACCGCAAGGTGTTCAGCGCGACGCTGCTGCCAGGGGTCGATCACCTCCGCCATACCTATAGCGCTGCCGACATGGCCTTCTCGAAAGGGCAGCCGGCGTGGGGCGCGCAGCTCGCCGACGACCTCGAGCGCCTGTGCGCGCTGCATGACGCCTCCAACATCGCCGCGGTGATCGTGGAACCCGTCGCGGGCTCGACCGGCATCCTCGTCCCGCCGATCGGCTACCTGCAGCGCCTGCGCGAGATCTGCGACCGGCACGGCATCCTGCTGATCTTCGACGAGGTGATCACCGCCTTCGGCCGCGTCGGCGCGCCCTTTGCCGCGGCGCGCTTCGGCGTGACGCCGGACATCATCACGACCGCGAAGGGGCTCACCAACGGCGTCGTGCCGATGGGCGCGGTGATCGTGCGCGACGGCGTCTATGACGCGCTGATGCAGGGTCCCGAGCACGTCGTCGAACTCTTCCACGGCTACACCTACTCCGGCCACCCGCTCGCGGCCGCCGCGGGACTGGCGACGCTCGCCGCCTACTGCGAGGAGGACAGCTTCGCGCGCGCCCGTGCCGTGGAACCGATCTTCGAGGAAATGATCCATTCGCTGCGTGAGGAGGCGAAGGTCGTCGACATCCGCAACGTCGGCCTGATGGGCGGCATCGAACTCGCGCCACGCCCCGGTGCGGTGGGTGCGCGCGGCTTCGAGGTGTTCCTGAAGTGCTTCGAGGCCGGCGTGGTGATCCGCAACGGCGGCGACGTGCTGCAGTTCTCGCCCTTCCTCGATTCGACGCCCGACGAGCTGGGCCGTATTTTCGACACCGTGCGCCAGGCGCTGCGCACGGTCACCTGACACGACCTCAAAGAGAGAGACACCGCGAAATGGAAACCCTCGGACACTACATCGGCGGCACCCGCATCGCCGATCAGAACCGCAGCCAGCCCGTCTGCAACCCGGCCCTCGGCCACGCCGTGCGCCATGTCGCGATGGCGTCGAAGGCGACCGTCGAGCAGGCGATCGCCGCCGCCGCCGCGGCCTTCCCGGCATGGCGCAAGACGCCGCCGCTCAAGCGCGCACGCGTGCTGTTCAGGTTCAAGGAGCTGCTCGAGCGCAACGCCGACCGCGTCGTCGCGGCGATCGTCGAGGAGCACGGCAAGGTGTGGGAGGACGCGCACGGCGAGCTCGCGCGCGGCATCGAGGTCGTCGAGTACGCGTGCGGTGCGCCCGAGTTCCTGAAGGGCGAGCACAGCCGCGACGTCGGTCCGGACATCGATTCGTGGTCGGAATTTCCGCCGCTCGGCGTGGTCGCGGGGATCACGCCGTTCAATTTCCCGTCCATGGTGCCGATGTGGATGTTCCCGATGGCGATCGCCTGTGGCAACACCTTCGTGCTGAAGCCCTCGGAGAAGGATCCGTCGGCGTCGCTGCTGCTGGCCGAACTGCTGACCGAGGCCGGCCTGCCGGCGGGCGTGTTCAACGTCGTCAATGGCGACAAGGAGGCCGTCGATACGCTGCTGACCGACCCGCGCGTGCAGGCGGTGAGCTTCGTCGGCTCGACGCCGATCGCGGAATACATCTATGCGACCGGCACCGCGCACGGCAAGCGCGTGCAGGCGCTGGGCGGGGCGAAGAACCACGCGGTGGTGATGCCCGACGCGGACCTCGACAACGCGGTCAACGCCATCATGGGCGCGGCCTACGGCTCCTGCGGCGAGCGCTGCATGGCGATCTCGGTGGTCGTCGCGGTCGGCGACGCGGTGGGCGACGAACTGGTCGCGCACCTCAAGCCCAAGGTCGAGGAGCTCAGGATCGGCAACGGCAAGGAACGCGGGCTGGACATGGGGCCGCTGGTGACCGGGGCGCACCGTGACAAGGTCAGGAGCTACATCGACCTCGGCGCAGAGGAAGGGGCACAGCTCGTCGTCGACGGTCGCACGCTGAAGGTGCCCGGCCACGAGAAGGGCTTCTTCCTCGGCGGCACGCTGTTCGACCACGTGCAGCCGTCGATGCGCGTGTATCGCGAGGAGATCTTCGGGCCGGTGCTCGCGGTGGTGCGCGTGAGGAGCCTCGACGAGGCGATCCGCCTCATCGACGCACACGAGTTCGGCAACGGCACCTGCGTGTTCACGCGCGACGGCGCAGTCGCGCGGCATTTCACCGACACCGTGCAGGTCGGCATGGTGGGCGTGAACGTGCCGTTGCCGGTACCGGTGGCGTGCCAGAGCTTCGGCGGCTGGAAGCGCTCGCTGTTCGGCGACCTGTACGCCTACGGACCGGACGCGGTGCGCTTCTACACGCGGCGCAAGACGATGACGCAGCGCTGGGCGGTGGCCGGCATCGAGAAGGCGCAGTTCGCGTTCCCGAGCAACGGCTGACGCGCCGCAAAAGCACGGGCGGCGCCGGAATCGTTGCCGGCGCCGCCCGCATTTCTCGCAGCCGTGGTGCGCGTCAGCGGCGCTTGTAGCCGGTGACCATCGCGCGCACAAGGTTCTCGCGGTGGCGCACGCTTTCGAAGATCGCCGCCGCGACGTGCACGACGACCGCCAGCAGGGTGAAATTGACGGCGCCCTCGTGCAGTTCCTCGAGGACCTCGCTGCCCCAGCCCCAGTCGGTGGTCATCAGCCAGCCGGTGGCACCGATCAGCGCGACCATCGCCATCAGGAACAGGATCATCACCGCCGCGGCCGGGTTGTGGCCGAGGTGGCGCGGCTCGCGCCCCCGCAGCAGCTTGCCGACATAATCGCGCAGCACCGCGGCGCGCGGCACGAAGTCCGCGAAGCGCGCGTGCGGGCTGCCGACGAAGCCCCATGCAATACGGAAGGCGAGCAGGCCGAGGGCGACGTAGCCGGCCCAGCGGTGCGGCGCCTCGGCGTCCTCCGACGTTAGCCAGGCGGTCGCGAACATCGCCACCAGCCCCCAGTGGAACACGCGCACGGGAAGGTCCCAGACGCGGATACGTTCGCTGCTCATGGCCGACTCCCGCGCCGCGCGCCTCAGCCCTGCTTGGCCTTCACGACGCTGCCGTCGACCGGGTTGAAGTACACCTCGGCCTTCTTCCCTTCCTTGTCCTTGCCGTAGATCTCGTAGCAGTTGCCGGACGTGACCTTGAACTTGTCGATCGTATAGCCGTCGGTGGCGATCTTCTGCTTCATCACGTCTTCGGTGAGCCAGGACGACTTCGGCGCCTCGGTGCATTGCGGACCGGCGAACGCGGCGGTACCGATGCAGAGGGTCGTGGCAGCGGTGACGAGGTGACGAACTTTCATGCTTGAACTCCGGAAAAATTTGAACGGCATGTCGATATGACACGGCAGCCATTTTCGGGGTCGGCATGTGAACGTTCCGTGAACACGGGTTCAAGATTCCGTCCGGCAAGTGTTACAGCTCGCTTCACCGTGCCGCATCGCGCGCAGGGCGACAGTTCCGTCTTGCGGTCAATGCCGGGCGGAAGCTAGGCTTGGCTCATCACCGCCCCGCCGGAATGACAGGAGACCGACCATGACCGCCACCCTCCGCGCCCTGCAGGCCGACATCACGACCCTGCCCGTCGATGCCATCGTCAATGCCGCGAACGCCTCGCTGCTGGGTGGAGGCGGCGTGGACGGGGCCATCCACCGCGCGGCGGGCCCCGAACTGCTGGACGAATGCCGCGGACTGGGCGGCTGTCCGACCGGCGAGGCGAAGCTGACGCGGGGCTACCGCCTGCCGGCGCGCTTCGTGATCCACACCGTGGGCCCGGTGTGGCACGGCGGCACGCGCGGCGAGCCGGCGCTGCTGGCGTCGTGCTACCGGCGCGCGCTCGAAGTGGCGGCGGCGAACGGCGCGGCGACGGTGGCGTTTCCGGGCATCAGCACCGGCGTCTATGGCTACCCGAAGGACGCGGCGGCGCGCATCGCGGTGGCGACCGTGCGCGCGGGCGTCGCCGCCTTGCCGACGATCACCGAAGTGATCTTTTGCTGCTTCTCGGCGGGCGACCTCGCGCTGTACGAGGCGCTGCTCGGCGCCCCGGCCGCGTGAGGCGCGATCTGCCTACAGGATCTTCGGCTCGCCATGGCTCCCGCGACGCCCTTTCTTGCCGCCACGGCGCTCGACCGCGTCCTTGAGCAAGCTGACGAAGGCGATCACGAAGGGCAGCGCGAGCAGGAAGGCGAAGCTCGCGGGCAGGGTTTCGAACCACTGCAGGATTTCGTCGAACGTGCTCATGGCGATCTTCCTTACAGAACCTGGAAGGCGACGATCGCGACCAGGGTCGGCGGCAGCGCGGACAGCAGCAGGCCGATCGGGTGGATCGCCTCGTCGGGGAAATGCCCGCGCAGGATCGCGAAACCCGCCGGGTTGGGCGCGTTGGCGATGATCGTGAGGCCGCCGCCGGTCACCGCGCCGGCCACCAGCGCGTACTTGAATTCCGGCGACAGGCCCTGCACCAGCGAGCCGAGGTAGGTGAGCGCAGCGTTGTCGGTGAACGCGGTCAATGCGGTCGCGCCAAAGTACACGGTCGTCGCGTCCATGCCCGTGAGCACGGGCTGCAGCCACCATTGCTGCTGCCCGCCGAGCACCACCAGCCCCGCGAGGAAGAAGGCGACGAGCAGGCCTTCGCGCAGGATCAGGCGATCCTGATAGCGCTTGTAGGCGGTCGCGAAGCCGAGGAAGAACAGCAGCAGGCCCATGAACACCGCGGGGTGGTGGGCGAAGGCGACGACGCCGGCGAGGAACAGCAGGTGGATCACGACCATGAGCCCCGGCATGCGCTCGCCGCTCTTCGCAGCGCCGGTGTCGAGCGCGGCGAGTTCCGGGCGGAACACCGTCGTGACCACGATGGCGTTGAAGACGACCGCGATCAGCGCCTTCCAGCCGAAGGTCGCGATCATGAACCAGATGTCCCAGCCCCAGGTGCCGGCCACCATCAGCACCGGCGGCGCGGCGAAGGGCGTGAGGGTGCCCCCGATCGAGATGTTGACGAACAGCGTGCCGATCGTCGCGTACTTGAGGCGGTTGGAGATGCCGTGGGCGAAGAACTTGTCGCGCAGGATCAGCGCCGCGAGCGTCATCGCCGCCGGTTCGGTGATGAAGGAGCCGAGCAGCGGCACCAGCGCCATCGTGATGAAGTAGAACGCGACGTTCTGGTGCATCGGCAGCAAGTTCGCCGCCATGCGCACGAGCGCGAGCGCGAAGCGCAGGATCGGGCGGCTGCCGGCGATCACCATGATCGCGAACACGAACATCGGCTCGGTGAAGTTGCGGCTGTCGAGGTAGGCGATCGCGTCGGCGCGCCCGGCGAGCACGCCCATCGCGACGATCAGCACCATCGCCCAGAAGCCGAACACGACCTCGACTTCGCCGAGCAGGTGGAACACGCCGGCGTGCGCCGGGTGGTGGTGCGCCAGCTGCTCGAAGAACTTGGTCGAGAAGGTGTGGATGATGGCCAGTGCGAACAGGCCGGCCGCCACCATCTGTACGGGTGTCGCCTCGCTCATGGGTCGTGTGCTCCCTGGAGGAAGATCGCGCAGGAAAAGCCATGCACAACGGGAGCTTACCGACCGGGGGCGCAGCGGAGAATTGGACAGGTCGCGTACGCGGATCGGCGTATGCGCGGGCCCCGCTTGCGGGCGTCAGCCCTCGCGGCAGGCGGCGATCAGGGCGGCGAGCGACCCGGCGTCCATCTTCTGCATCACGCGCCCGCGGTGCACCTGCGCGGTGCGATGGCTGATGCCCAGGCGCGCGGCGATCTCGTGGTTCGACAGGCCCTGCACCATCAGGTCGCAGACTTCGCGCTCGCGCTCGGTCAGCGCGGCGAGCCGCCCGCTGACCGTATGTTCGCGCCGCACGGCGGCGAGGCGTTGGCGTTCGCGCCCGAAGGCCTGCTCGATCGCGGCGAAGAGGTCGGCATCGTCGAAGGGCTTCTCCAGGAAGTCGATCGCCGCCTGGCGGAAGGCCTGGCGTGCGGCGGCCGCATCGCCGTGCGCACTCATCACGACGAAGGGCAGCGGCATCCCGTTTTCGGCGGCGACGCGCTGCAGGTCGAGGCCGGACAGGCCGGGCATGCGGATGTCGGTCAGCACGCAGCCGGCCCACGCGTCGCCGCCCTCGCCGGCCGCGTGCAGGAAGGCGTCGGCGCTGTCGAACACGCGCGTCGCATAGCCGCGGATGCCCAGCAGCAACGACAGGGAGTCGCGCACGGAGGCGTCATCGTCGATCAGGAACACGCACAGGCGTTCGTCGCGCAGGCGTTCGTCGTTATCCATGCTCAGCTCTTCAGTCGGGGCAGCGTGAAATGGACGCGGCCGCCCGGCCCCGCCTCCGCCACCAGTCGTCCGCCGTGCGACTCGACGATCGCGCGGCTCATCGGCAGGCCCACCCCCATGCCGTTGGCCTTGTCGGAGGCGAAGGGCTCGAACACGCTCGGCACCCGGGCCGGGGGGATACCGGGCCCGGTATCCTCGACGTCCACGCGCAATTCGTCCTCGTCCGCGCGCATCCGCAGGCTGATCGTGCCGTCCGGCAAGGCTGCCAGCGCGTCGACGGCATTCTGCAGCAGGTTGCGCAGCACGAGTTCGATCTGCACGCGATCGGCCAGCACCCGTGCGGGCGCCGCGGGCAGATCGAGGCGGAAGTGGATGCGGCCCGCATGGTTGCGGAAGGCTTCCACCATCGCGACGGCGACGGCGCCGACATCGACCGGCTCGCGCCCTTCGACGCCGCCCTTGAAGAGATCGCGCAGGCGGCGGATCACGTCGCCGGCACGGCGCGCTTCGGCCGAGATGCGGTCGAGCGTGTCGGGCAGGCTCGCGTGCGCGGCCGGCGAACCGGATTCCAGGATCAGCCGGCAGGCGCGCGCATAGTTGTTCAGCGCCGTCAGCGGCTGGTTGAGTTCGTGCGTGATCGCCGCGGCCATCTCGCCGGCAGCAGCGAGCTTGAGGGTGCGGCGCAGGTCGTCGGAGATGCGCTGGCGCTCGTCCACCGTCACGGCAACGAAAAAGCCCGTCATCGCGAGCGCCAGCAGCAACGCCTGCAGTTCGAACACGCCCAGCGAGCTGATGCCGGACGCCTCCATGACGATGATCACGCCGACCTGCAGCAGGATCATCGCCGGTGCCGTGCCGGCCATGCCGTGGCGCGCGGCGATCCACACCAGCGGCAGGAAGAGGACGTAGAAATAATTGAAGCGCTGGGCGTCCGGCAGCGCAAACACGACCCACAGGCTCGCGAGGATCGCGCCCAGCTGCAGCAGCGCCTCGCGGTTGCGCAGCAGCAGCGCGACCTGCGCACGGCGCGAGGCGTCGAGCATCATCAGGATCAGCGGCAGGGATACGACGATGCCCACCGTGTCGCCGATCCAGAAGCGCAGCCACGCTTCGGCCATGCCGCCGGAAGTGCCGCCCAGCAGCACGAGCGCGGCGACGTAGGCCGCGCCGATGAGCAGGCTGCCGCCGGCGACGACGCCAAACAGGCGCAACACGTCGCTGCGCTGGCGCAGCGACACCGCGACGTGGAACCGCCCCTGCAGCGTCGCTGCGATCGCCGCGTAGCCGAGCGAGAGCACCAGCGCGATGAGCAAGGCCGCGATGGGCGACGCGACGTCGCGGATCGTCATCTCCGCGACCACGACCGTCACGAGCACCGCCCACATCCAGCGCCAGCCGAGCACCATCAGGAAGGCGATCGCGAGGCTGGGCTGCGGGTTCCACGGCGTGACCTTGAAGTCCGCCATCGGGTACAGGTAGCTCGCGCGGTCGAGCAGCAGGTAGGCGATGCCGAAGGCCAGCGCCAACAGCCACGGCCGCCGCACCGCACCGACGGCCGGCGCGGGCACGGAAGCCCGGCCGAAAAGCGACGGGAGCATGTCAGGCCCGGCCGATCAGTTCGGCCAGCGCACGCACCGTCGGGCCCGGCGCACCGCTGCGGTGGATCAGCACCGTGCGCGCCAGCGCGAACTCGGGCGGCAGCACATGGATCGACACGCTGTCCTCGACCGGCAGCATCGCCAGCAGGCTGCGCGGCACCAGCGCCACGCCCATGCCGGAAGCGACGCAGCCGATCATCGCGTGGTAGGACGAGAGCTCGACGACGCGCTCGGGCACGACCTCGCCCGACGCGAGCCACGCCTGCAGGCGCTGGCGATAGGCGCAGCCGGGTTCGAAGGTGAGCAGCGTGCGCGCGCGCAGGTCGCGTGGCGACGCGATCGGAGGATGGCCCGCGGGCGCGACGAGCACGAGTTCCTCGTCGAAGGCCGGCACGCTGGCGACGCGCGCGTCCTCGACCGGGCCGCTGACGAGCGCGCATTCGAGCCGGCCGTCGATGACCTCGGCGATCAGCGGGCCGGTCGGGCCGGTGCGCAGCTCCAGCTGCACCTCCGGGTACTGCGCGTGGAAGCGCGCGAGCAGCGCCGGCAGGCGTGCCGCGGCGGTGCTCTCCATCGAGCCGAAGCGCAGCCGGCCGCGCGGCGTGCCGTCGCTGACTGCGGCACGCGCCTCGTCGGCGAGCGCGAGCAGGCGGTCGGCGTAGTCGAGCAGCACGCGCCCGGAGGGCGACACGATCAGGCGCCGCCCCTCGCGGATGAAGAGCTCTACGCCCAGCTTGTCCTCGAGCTGACGGATGCGCGTCGTGACGTTGGACTGCACGCGATGCAGCTTCTCGGCCGCGCGCGTGATGCCGCCCTCGCGCACGACGGTGCGAAAGATGGTCAGGTCGTCGAGATCCATCGTTCTCTCTCAGGAATGCTTCGAATCAGAATTATTCATTTTACGCGAACATTGTCCAGCCTTATCGTGGCAGCCGTACCAACAGCACTCGGGAGCAAACGATGAGCACCGGACGGGACCAGACCATCGGCTACCTCGCCGCCGCCGGCACCGTGGCGATCTGGACGGGCTTCATCCTCGTCTCGCGCCTCGGCGGCAAGAGCGCGCTGACGGGCCACGACATCCTCGCGCTGCGCCTGGGCGTCGCGGCCTTCCTGCTGCTGCCTTTCGCGGGCAGCCTGCCGCGCGGGTCGTGGCGCGACGCGCGCCTGTGGACGCTGGGCATGGTCGGCGGCCTGCTGTACGGCGTGCTCGTATATGCGGGCTTCAAACTCGTGCCGGCCGCGCACGGCGGCATCCTGCTGCCCGGCATGCAGCCCTTCCTCGTCGCCGCCGTCGCGTGGCTGCTGACGCGCCAGCGCATGCCGCGCGAACGCGCCTTCGGGCTCGCCTTCATCGCGTTAGGAGTGGGTTTCGCCGCGCAGTCCTACCTGGCCGGCAGCGCGTGGTCGGCGGCGATGCTCGCGGGCGACGCGCTGATCCTGTCATCCGCGCTCGCATGGGCCTTCTACAGCGTGCTCGCGAAGCGCTGGGGCTTCCATCCGTGGCTGCTGACGCGCTTCGTCGCCTTCAGCTCGGCGCTGATCTACCTGCCGGTGTACCTGCTGTGGCTGCCCAAGCAGCTCGACGCGGTGCCGATGTCGACACTCGTGCTGCAGGGGCTGTACCAAGGGGTCGGTGCGACCATCGTCGCGATGCTGCTGTTCCTGAAGGCGGTCGAGAAACTCGGCGCCGAACGGGTCGGCGCGCTGATCGCGCTGGTGCCGGTGCTCGCCGGCGTCGCCGCGGCGCCGCTGCTCGACGAGGCCTTGTCCGGATGGCTGCTCGCGGGCCTGGTGTGCGTGTCGCTGGGGGCTTTCGTCGCCGCCCGCCCCATCGCGCGCCTGGTCCCGGCCGCCTGCCCGGCGACACGCTGAACCCGTCGGTGCACTGCGCTCGAGGGACGACGCGGGTGTGCATGCAGCTAGAATAGCCGCCTGCACACCCGCCGGAGCCGACGCGCTCGCGGGAAACCCTCTCCCGTACGAGCCGATGAAGAAGAAAGCCATTTCCGCGAGCCAGCTGGCACGACTCCACGAAGCGATCGCGCTGCAGAACCAGGGGCGCCTCGACGAGGCCGACGCGATCTACGCCGACTTCCTGCGCAAGGTGCCGAAACATCCGGACGCACTGCACCTGCGGGCCCTGATCTGCCACACGCGCGGCCGCCACGCGGATGCCGCGCGCTTCGCAGAAGCGGCGATCGCCGCGGCGCCCGACGTCGCCAATTTCCACAACACCGCGGGCGAAGCGTGGCGCCTGCTCGGCGACCGCGCGCGGGCGCGCAAGCATTTCGGCGCCGCCGTGCGCCTCGCGCCCGGTCTCGCGATGGCCCACCACAACCTGTCGCTGGTGCTCGACGCGGAGGGCCTCGCGGCGGAGGCGCTCGCGGCCTCGCAGCGCGCCGTCGCGCTGAACCCGCGCTACGTCGAGGCGCTGGCGCAGAGCCTGGAGATCGCGCGCCGGCTGGGCGACCACGCCGCCGCACAAGCCGCACTGGCGCAGTTGCGGACCTGCGACGGCGAACTCGCGCACGACGCGGTCGCCCGCTTCCACACCATGACGGCGCGCGACCACGTGGAGGCGCTGCGCTTCGACGACGGCATCGCCGAGGCGGAAAAGGCGATCGCTGCGAGCCCGTGCTTCTGGGGCGGCTGGACGCTGCTCGGCGAGACCTGCAACGAAGTCGGCAACCACGCCCGCGCCGAACTGTGCGGCACGATCGCCGCGAACCTCGCGCCGGACAACGAGAACGCCCGGCTGAATCTCGCGCACCTGCTGAAGGAACAGCAACGCCTCGACGAGGCCGAAAGCCATTACCGCGCGTGGCTCGCCCGCCAGCCCGGCAACGCCGAAGCGCGCTTCGGCCTCGCCGGTGCGCTGCTGATGCGCGGCCACTACCGCGAAGGCTGGCCGCTGTTCGAAGCACGCTGGGAACTCCCCCGCCACGGCGGCGCGAAATTCTCCGGCGCCCCGCAATGGACGGGCGAGGCGGTGGGCCGCCTGCTGCTCTACGCCGAACAGGGCCTGGGCGACACGCTGCAGATGCTGCGCTTCCTCCCCGACGCGATCCGCCGTGCCGGCGGCGCGGTGACGCTGCTCGTGCCGCCGCCGCTCGCCCGCATCGCCCGGCGCGCGAGCGGCGCGGAAGGGATCGCGATCGTCACCGCGCTGCCCGATGGCGCGGTGTTCGACGCGGCCTGCGGTCTGATGAGCCTGCCGGGCATCGCCGCCGTGACCATGCCCGCCGAGGCCGCGGCGCCTGCACCCTATCTCGGACACGACCCGGCGCGCGCCGCACATTTCGCCGCGCGCCTCGCCGGCCTCCCCGGGCGCAAGCTGGGCATCGTCTGGCTGGGCGGTCAGGCCGGCTCGGCGAACCGGCGCCGGCGGCTGCCCGAAGCGGCCCTGCTGCCCCTGCTGACGCTGCCGGGGTGGACGCCCGTGTCGCTGCAGTTCGGCATCGCGAAGCCGGAAATCGCCGGCCACCCCCTCGTCGACCTCGCGGACGACATCGCCGACTTCGAAGACCTCGCGGCGGCGATGAAGGCCGTCGACGCCGTCGTCTCGCTCGACTCCGGCCCGGCCCACCTCGCCGGCGCACTGGGCGTGCCGACCTGGATCCTCGTTCCCTGGCTGCACGACTGGCGCTGGGGCCTGGGCGGCGAGCGCAGCGACTGGTACCCCTCGGCCACCCTCGTCCGCCAGGCGGTCGGCGGGAGCTGGGACGCACCGATTGCCGGGCTCGTCGCACTGCTGTCGGGCCACGCGGATGCATCGCCCGACGACGCTCCGGGCGCGGAGGGCGACCGGGTCATCCTCCGCAACGAGTTCCCCCTCGTGCGCGCCCGCTGCCGCGACGGCATCGTCACGATGCCGCTGTTCGATCGCTACATCACGCTGTCGCTGCTGCTGTACGGCGAATACTCGCCGCGAGAGGCCGCACTGCTCTCGTCCTGGCTGCGGCCGGGCGACACGGCCGTCGACGTCGGCGCCAACCTTGGCACGCTCACGCTGGCGATGGCGCGCGCGGTGGGCAATACCGGCCGCGTGATCGCCTTCGAGCCGCAGACATCGATCCACGCCTGTCTGCAGCAGACCCTCGCCGACAGCGGCATCGGCCATGTCGAGCTGCATCGCCGCGCGGTCGGCGCGACCGCGGGGCATGCATTCGTGCCGCGGCTGGATCTCGCCCGGCCCGCGAACTTCGGCGGTGTGAGCATCGCTGACGCAGACGAGGGCGACGGCGAGGAGGTCGAACTCGCGCGCCTCGACGACCTGGATCTGCCTTCCTGCCGCCTGCTGAAGATCGACGTGGAAGGCCGCGAACTCAACGTGCTGCGCGGCGCAAGCGGCCTGATCGCGCGCTGCCGTCCGGTGATCGTGGTCGAATGCGACCGCCCCGACCGTCTCGCGCCCTTGCTGGCCTTCCTGCGCGAGCAGGGCTATCGCGCGTTCCGCCACGAACCGCCGCTCTTCGACGCGACCAACTTCCGCAACTGCCCGCACGACGCCTTCCCGCGCATCGTCTCGGGCAACCTGCTCGCGCTGACGGAAGGCGACGAGCCCCCCGCCGACGCGCGCCCGGCCTGATCTCAGGTCGACAACATGGCCTGGTGCTTGCCGCCCAGCCCGAGATACGCCTCGATCACGCGCGGATCATCGGCGAGCTGTTTGGCCGGGCCTTCCATCGAGATCTCGCCGGTCTCCAGCACGTACGCGTAGTCGGCGACCTGCAGCGCCGCGCGCGCGTTCTGCTCGACCAGCAGGATCGACACCCCGCGCCGGCGCAGCTCGCTGATGATGCGGAAGATCTCGCGCACGATCAGCGGCGCGAGACCCAGGCTCGGTTCGTCGAGCATCAGGAGCTTCGGCTTGGCCATCAGCGCACGGCCCACCGCGAGCATCTGGCGCTCGCCGCCGGACAAGGTGCCGGCCATCTGCGCCTTGCGCTCCTCGAGGCGCGGGAAGAGCTGATACACCTCCTTCATCGTCTC
>NZ_FTMD01000031.1 GCF_900156155.1 Aromatoleum tolulyticum | reverse complement strand
GCGTGTTGAGTTCGCTGTCGATCCAGGGTTATAGGATCAAGCCTCACGGGCAATTAGTATCGGTTAGCTTAACGCATTACTGCGCTTCCACACCCGACCTATCAACGTTGTGGTCTTCAACGACCCTTCAGGGGGCTCGAGGCCCCGGGGAAGTCTCATCTTGAGGCGAGTTTCCCGCTTAGATGCTTTCAGCGGTTATCTCTTCCGTACTTAGCTACCCGGCGATGCGACTGGCGTCACAACCGGTACACCAGGGGTACGTCCACTCCGGTCCTCTCGTACTAGGAGCAGGTCCTCTCAAACTTCCAGCGCCCACGGCAGATAGGGACCAAACTGTCTCACGACGTTTTAAACCCAGCTCACGTACCACTTTAAATGGCGAACAGCCATACCCTTGGGACCGGCTACAGCCCCAGGATGTGATGAGCCGACATCGAGGTGCCAAACTCCGCCGTCGATGTGAACTCTTGGGCGGAATCAGCCTGTTATCCCCAGAGTACCTTTTATCCGTTGAGCGATGGCCCTTCCATACAGAACCACCGGATCACTATGACCTGCTTTCGCACCTGCTCGACTTGTCGGTCTCGCAGTCAAGCCGCCTTTTGCCATTGCACTATCAGTACGATGTCCGACCGTACCTAGGCGACCTTCGTACTCCTCCGTTACCTTTTAGGAGGAGACCGCCCCAGTCAAACTGCCTGCCATGCACGGTCCCCGACCCGGATTCACGGGCCCAGGTTAGAACCTCAACGACACCAGGGTGGTATTTCAAGGTTGGCTCCACGGCAACTGGCGTCACCGCTTCAAAGCCTCCCACCTATCCTACACAAGTCCCGTCAAAGTCCAATGCAAAGCTACAGTAAAGGTTCATGGGGTCTTTCCGTCTAGCCGCGGGTAGATTGCATCTTCACAAACATTTCAACTTCGCTGAGTCTCAGGAGGAGACAGTGTGGCCATCGTTACGCCATTCGTGCAGGTCGGAACTTACCCGACAAGGAATTTCGCTACCTTAGGACCGTTATAGTTACGGCCGCCGTTTACCGGGGCTTCGATCAAGAGCTTGCACCCCATCACTTAACCTTCCGGCACCGGGCAGGCGTCACACCCTATACGTCCACTTTCGTGTTTGCAGAGTGCTGTGTTTTTAATAAACAGTCGCAGCCACCGATTCTCTGCGGCCCCTTCGCCCTTCGGATGTACTCCTACAAGCTAGTGGGGCATACCTTCTCCCGAAGTTACGGTATCAATTTGCCGAGTTCCTTCTCCTGAGTTCTCTCAAGCGCCTTAGAATTTTCTTCCTGCCCACCTGTGTCGGTTTGCGGTACGGTCGATTTTAGACTGAAGCTTAGAGGCTTTTCCTGGAAGCATGGTATCAATCACTTCGGTCTCGAAGAGACCTCGTCATCACGCCTCGGCTCAGCCCCGCGGATTTGCCTACGGGGCACGCCTACACGCTTAAACCGGGACGTCCAACACCCGGCTGACCTAACCTTCTCCGTCCCCCCATCGCATCTAAAACCGGTACGGGAATATTGACCCGTTTCCCATCGACTACGCATTTCTGCCTCGCCTTAGGGGCCGACTCACCCTGCGTCGATGAACGTTGCGCAGGAAACCTTGGGCTTTCGGCGAGGGTGCTTTTCACACCCTTTATCGCTACTCATGTCAGCATTCGCACTTCCGATACCTCCAGCATCCCTCTCGAGACACCTTCGCAGGCTTACGGAACGCTCCCCTACCATCTCTTACGAGATCCGCAGCTTCGGTTCATGGCTTGAGCCCCGTTACATCTTCCGCGCAGGACGACTCGACTAGTGAGCTATTACGCTTTCTTTAAAGGGTGGCTGCTTCTAAGCCAACCTCCTAGCTGTCTGGGCCTTCCCACTTCGTTTCCCACTTAGCCATGTATTTGGGACCTTAGCTGGCGGTCTGGGTTGTTTCCCTCTTGTCCCAGGACGTTAGCACCCCAGGACTGTCTGCCGTATATCACTTTGCGGTATTCGGAGTTTGCTATCGCGGGGTAGATCGCAGTGACCCCCCCAACGATTACAGTGCTCTACCCCCGCAAGTGTCCGTACGACGCACTACCTAAATAGTTTTCGGGGAGAACCAGCTATTTCCGGATTTGTTTAGCCTTTCACCCCTATCCACAGCTCATCCCCTAATTTTTCAACATTAGTGGGTTCGGACCTCCAGTACCTGTTACGGCACCTTCATCCTGGCCATGGATAGATCATCCGGTTTCGGGTCTACGCCCAGCAACTATGTCGCCCTTATCAGACTCGGTTTCCCTACGCCTCCCCTATTCGGTTAAGCTCGCTACTGAACGTAAGTCGCTGACCCATTATACAAAAGGTACGCAGTCACCCCACAAGGAGGCTCCCACTGTTTGTATGCATGCGGTTTCAGGATCTATTTCACTCCCCTCCCGGGGTTCTTTTCGCCTTTCCCTCACGGTACTGGTTCACTATCGGTCGATCACGAGTATTTAGCCTTGGAGGATGGTCCCCCCATCTTCAGACAGGATTTCTCGTGTCCCGCCCTACTTGTCGCACGCTCAGACCCGCCACCTACTTTTCGCATACGGGACTATCACCCTGTATCGTCGGACTTTCCAGACCGTTCTGCTAAATAGATGGTTTAGTCGTGCAGGCTACTCCCCGTTCGCTCGCCACTACTTGGGGAATCTCGGTTGATTTCTGTTCCTGCGGCTACTTAGATGTTTCAGTTCGCCGCGTTCGCCTCCACACGCCTATGTATTCAGCGCGGGATACTCCCGAAGGAGTGGGTTTCCCCATTCGGACATCGGGGGATCAAAGCTCCATTGCCAGCTCCCCCCCGCTTTTCGCAGGCTTGCACGTCCTTCATCGCCTGTGATCGCCAAGGCATCCACCACATGCACTTAGTCGCTTGATCCTATAACCCTGGACCCTGTTGCCAGGGACCCGTCATAGGCGAACTCACGCTTGTGCGCCGCCATCGACCGCTGGTTCAAAGCGCCGATGACGACAATGCAATCACACAACCCATGTTCAACCTCCGTCTTCACGCGCCGCTGACACAGCGCAACAGAGATTGCACACTTTACTTCTTCCACTTTGTTAAAGAACACTGGCACCAAGGCCTAAGCACTACACACCACCGTGCGTACTGCTTAGCCCTTCACATGAGCCCACC
>NZ_FTMD01000011.1 GCF_900156155.1 Aromatoleum tolulyticum | reverse complement strand
TACCTCCGAGAAATATAGTGACGACCCGTGGGGCACCAACGACTCCTCCGCACGAGATAAAATCGAGGGTACGGAAGTGCGCGTCACCGCCGACGGCCTGATCTACGTCATCCCCGCTCATCGACACCACTATTACCGGTACAAGCTGGACGGCACGCCCGACCAACGGCCGAGAGGAACAAGCCTGAGAGACCGTGAGGACGGCGTTTACAACTGGGAAGACGTTGCCTCGGTACCCGAAGTCAAAACCCCTTCGGGCCAGGAGCGCTTCACCTGTGATTCCTCGCTCAATCCTCCGGCCCGCACGGACGATGAATGAACTTCCCGGGCATCGGTGGGCAGGTCATGCCGGGCGCAGCAACGCGCAAGATGTGCGTCGCCTCCCTGAGTGCGAACGCGACAAATGGTCGCAGCGCGAATGGGATCCCGAGCGGAATGACGCTCGAGTTCAGGTTGCCAGCGGCATCTCCACCACGAACACCGCGCCACCCTCCGCATGGTTTTCCGCCGTCAGGCGCCGTGGCGCTCGACGATTCCGTAGCTGATTGCCAGCCCCAGGCCCGTGCCCATCCCGACCGGCTTGGTAGCGAAATAGGGGACAGACCCAATGCCGTTAAGTTAAGCGATGTCTTTGCCATCATGCCGGCTTGTATGCGCGATGCCGAGTCGACTTGACAGCTTGACGTGGTCTGGGGAAATGGCGGTCAGGTCGGAAGGAGAAATGGGGTCAGACTCGATTTTTGCAGAAACTGCCGACACGCTGCGCCGCCAGCACGAACATACGACCGCGATGTGGAAGCAGCACCTCACGAAGGAATTGCAGTTCGCATGAAAGTCCTTCTCCCTGCCGCCCTGGCCGCCCTCGCCACCCTATCCGGATGCGGAACCATCGCCTCCATCGCCACCGGCGCCGGCGCAATGCCCTTGAACGAAATTCCCCGCTACGACGGGCCGCGCCAGGTCATCTACCGTATCGACCAGTATCGCTACATCACCACCGAGGCCTACCAGCACTGCGACCGCCATGGCTACCTGTATTGGCATGACGACCGCAAGAACCAGCACGTGAAGTTGGGCTGGACCGCGCCCTGGTTTGGTCGCTATGTCATCGAACCAGGCGAGGACCGCATCGCCATCCCAAATTTCGGATGCGAAGACAAGGGTTGCTATCTCACAATTGACTTCTCGAATGACGGAGGAAAGACTTGGGATGTCTTCTCGTCGGAACGCTTCGGCGGCAGTCATTGGGGGCTGCGCGATAAAACAGCCGGAAAAGAGATCGAAGCCACCGAGGTGCGTGTCACCGCCGAAGGACTCATCTACGTCATTGCCTCACATCGACATCACTATTCCCGCTACCGGCTCGACGGCACACCCGACCAACGGCCGAGAGGAACGAGCCTGAGTGACCGTAAGGACGGTGTTTTCAACTGGGAAGACGTTGCCTCAGTCCCCAACGTAAAAACCCCTTCCGGCCAGGACCGCTTCACCTGTGATACCTCGCTCAATCCACCGCCTCGCAAGGACGAAGAGTAGCGAGGGGGGTGTCCGGCATCAGGCAGGAGACGCGGTGAAAGGCCTTCTCCTTCAGGGCGTTTGAAGTCAGCGCGACTCGAGGATCAACCGGCCATTGTGCGGCTGGATCGGGCGGCCATTGCGGGCGTAAAGGCGGGCGAAGATTGCGAGCTGGTCGGACGAGAGGTGGAGCGGCTCCTTCATCACCGCCCACAGCACGCCTTCGGTGCAAGGAGGGGATTCGAGCGAGCCCATGAAGAGGTAGTGCGAGGAGGACGCGGGCAGCAGGCCCGCCGGGTCTATCGTTACCGTCGGCGTGTAGTCCGTGCCGCGCTCGAGCGGCAGGTTGTTCCACAGGTTCTGGATCAGCGGGTGCGGACGGTCGCCGCTTTCGAGCAGCACGGCGACGATCGCGATGTTGCCGGCGGCGTCGCGGTGATGGAAATGCACGACCATGTCGGAGGCCTGGCCGCCGACGCGCTCGACCGAGGGACGGTGGAATTCGAAGAATTCGAGTTCGTAACGCTGGCTGCGCAGCACGACGCCCATGCCTGCCCCCACGTGCACGCGTAGCGTGCGGCCTGTATCGGCGATACGGAAGCCGGTGTCGCGGTAATCGAAGCGCGGCGCTTCGAGATCGACCGCGATGCCGTTGCGCAGGTCTATCGGCGACTGGCGCTTGCCTTGGGCGCAGACAGCCCATTCCGGGCGCAGCGAGGCCCATTTGTCCGGCCCCGTGTCGCCTTCGTAGCTCCATTCGGGACGCCGCCACGCGAAGTCGGGGACGGACGGCGCCCGGGACGGCGTGGGTGCGAGCGAAGCGACCGTCTCGCGGGCGGGTGCCGCACTGCGGCCGGGCGACGATGCCGTCTTCACGGACGGCGACGATGCCGCCGGGGTGGATTGCGCCTCGGGTGCCGCCACCTTGCTCCGCGCCCGACGCGCGATGCGCTCGGTCTCGCGCGCCGGGGTATCGGTCGGCACCGCGGCCGACCGGCTCAACGGGACCAGCGGGGTGACGCCGGCGTCGGCATTCGCAGCCTCGGCGATCGCCGTCACGTCGCGCGCAATCTTCTTCAGCTCGGAGACCGAGGGGGGTTTGCACACTTCCTGCCACAGGCGTTCGTCCACGCTGTTGCGTGCCGCCAGCACCGGGCTCTCGTCGAGACCTCCCTCCTCGCGCAGCACGACGTGGCGCTCGTCCATATACACGCGCTTGAGCGTGAAGAAGCTGCGGTTGTAGCAATCGTAGCGGTTCATCGCCTTCACCGACGCGTAGCCCTCGATCGCGGCACGTTCGGGCGAGAGGACGATGCGCGCCCACGCGACCTTCTGCCCGCCGTCGGACTGGATCACGCTGGAACGGTCGATCTCGACCGTGCGCTCGCGGTCGCGCACGACCATGTCCCAGGTCTGCTCGGCCGAGACGAAACCCGGCAGCAGCAGGGCTGCGAGCAGTGCGCAACGGACGGGAAGGCGAGCAGTCATGGCGGGCGGGAAGACAACAGACAAGGCAATGCTGACCGGACCCGGCCACGGCCGGATCCTCCATGCGGAAGTCTTCGGCAGCAATCCGCGAATCTTTAGCGTCATCTGCGCGCCGCCCTTCCCTTCATCACCTGCGTGCGGTTACAATCCGCGCCGTCATTAGGGAGTAGCCGCCTCCGAACCCCTCGGAGGGACCACGTCAACAAACTTGCCCATCCGGGCATGGCGTTGTCAGTCCTCGGACCTGGCGAGACTTTTGACCGCATGCTCTCCGATTGTTCGGGCCGGGGAGGCGTGCGGTCATCGGTCATGCGCCGGCCCGGAGAACCTGATGAACCTGCCTCTCGAAGCATTTTCCGTTTCCACCGGCATCGTCGCGCTCGCCGAAATCGGCGACAAGACGCAGCTGCTCGCCTTCATGCTCGCCGCGCGCTTCCGCAAGCCGTGGCCGATCATCGCCGGCATCCTCGTCGCGACGATCGCCAACCATGCCTTCGCAGGTGCGGTCGGCACCTGGGTCACGACCGTGCTCGGGCCGGACGTGCTGCGCTGGGTGCTGGGCCTGTCCTTCATCGCGATGGCGGTGTGGATGATGATCCCCGACAAGCTCGACGAGGACGAGATCACGGTGCCGAAGTTCGGCGTGTTCGCGACCACGGTCGTGGCCTTCTTCCTCGCCGAGATGGGCGACAAGACGCAGATCGCGACCGTCGCGCTGGCCGCCCAGTACGGCACCTTCGTCGCGGTGGTCACCGGCACGACGCTGGGCATGATGATCGCGAACGTGCCGGCCGTGCTCGCCGGCAATGGCATCGCCAAGCGCCTGCCGATTCGCTTGATCCACGGTGTGGCGGCGTCGATCTTCGCGGTGCTCGGCGTCGCGGCGCTGATCGGCATCGGCCTGGACTGACGCTGGGCGGGACGGCTTGCCACGGCGGAGACGTTTCGGTAGCGTCGTCCGCCTGCTCTCCCGTTTCGAGGTAAACCGTGCCGCGCCAGATCCCCAACGTCGTCAGCATCGCCGGCGTCGACCCGTCCGGCGGTGCCGGCGTGTTCGCCGACATCAAGACCTTCTCCGCGCTCGGCGCCTACGGCTGCGGCGTCGTTGCGGCATTGACCGCGCAGAACACGCAGGCGGTGACCGGCGTGCATGTGCCGCCGACGGATTTCCTGCGCTTGCAGATCGACACGCTGTTCGCCGATGTCGCGATCCATGCGGTGAAGCTCGGCATGCTCGGCAGCGCCGAGATCGTCGCGACGGTTGCGGACCGGCTCGCGCATTTCGACGCGCCCTTCGTCGTGTGCGATCCGGTGATGGTCGCGAAGAGCGGCGATCACCTGCTCGCGCGCAGCGCCGTCGCGATGCTGATCGAGGCGCTGCTGCCGCGCAGTTTCATGATCACGCCCAACCTGCCGGAGGCCGGCGTGCTGCTCGAGCAGCGCCCGCCCGAGACGGTGAAGGAGATGTACCGTGCCGCCGAGCGCTTGCGCGAGATGCTGCCGCTGTCGTCCGAGCGCTGGGTGCTGCTGAAGGGCGGTCACCTGCCCGGCAACGAGGTCGTCGACCTGCTCTTCGACGGCGACCGCATGATCGAGCTGCCGTCGCCGCGCATCGAGACGAAGAACACCCACGGCACCGGGTGCACGCTGTCGTCGGCGGTCGCCGCACTGCTGCCGCAGCATGCGGGAGGCCTGCGGCCCGTGGAGGCGGCGGTGCGTGATGCGCGCGACTACCTGCTGCGGGCGATCGCCACGTCCGGCGCGCTGTCGGTCGGCAAGGGGCACGGGCCGGTGCATCATTTTCACCGCTGGTGGCCGGGCGCCTGATGTGCACCGCCCGCCTCCGCGCGAAGCGGCGACGGCACCCTTGCGACCGCAATCACGACCCGGCGCCGCTTTCCGACGAATATCTCAGTAATCGAACGTCACGTCCCGTTTTTTGGTGATTTACACGCACCAAGCTTTGGCGTAACGTGTCGCAACTTACCTAGGGGTCCTTGCATCCGCCTTCGCGGCGGCTGCAGGGTGAGAAAAACCCTTTGAACCTGATCCGGGTAATTCCGGCGAAGGGAAGTGTAGGTCGCTGCCCCGCGCCTGCTCCTTCCGGTCGTCCACCCGGCCCGCCCCACCGAAGGAGAGCGCAATGAACGCCAACGAGAAATTCATCGCAGCGAAGGCCCACGTCGACGAGGCCGCGATCGCCCCGCTGCCCAATTCCCGCAAGATCTACGTCGAAGGCTCGCGCCCGGACATCCGCGTGCCGATGCGCGAGATCTCGCAGGCCGACACGCCGACAGCGTTCGGCGGCGAGAAGAACCCGCCGATCTTCGTGTACGACACCTCGGGCCTCTACACCGACCCGAGCGCCAAGATCGACATCCGCTCCGGCCTGCCGGCGCTGCGCCAGCAGTGGATCGAGGAGCGCGGCGACACCGAAATCCTCGCCGACCTCTCGTCCGAATTCGGCCGCCAGCGCGCCGGCGACAAGAGCCTCGACGAACTGCGCTTCCCCGACCTGCACCGCCATCCGCGCCGCGCCAAAGCCGGCGCCAATGTCTCGCAGATGCACTACGCGCGTCGCGGCATCATCACGCCCGAGATGGAATACGTCGCGATCCGCGAGAACATGAACCGCCGCGCCTACGTCGAGACGCTGCGCGGCACGGGCCCGACCGGCGAAAAGATGGCGAAGCTGCTGACCCGCCAGCATCCGGGCCAGCACTTCGGCGCATCGATTCCCGAGGAGATCACGCCCGAGTTCGTGCGCAGCGAAGTCGCCCGCGGCCGCGCGATCATCCCGAACAACATCAACCACCCCGAGTCCGAGCCGATGATCATCGGCCGCAACTTCCTCGTGAAGATCAACGCCAACATCGGCAACTCGGCACTCGGCTCGTCGATCTCGGAAGAGGTCGACAAGATGACCTGGTCGATCCGCTGGGGCGGCGACACGGTGATGGACCTGTCGACCGGCAAGAACATCCACGAGACGCGCGAGTGGATCATCCGCAACTCGCCGGTGCCGATCGGCACGGTGCCGATCTACCAGGCGCTCGAGAAGGTGAACGGCAAGGCCGAGGACCTCACCTGGGAGATCTTCCGCGACACGCTGATCGAACAGGCCGAACAGGGCGTCGACTACTTCACGATCCACGCGGGCGTGCTGCTGCGCTACGTGCCGATGACCGCCAACCGCATGACCGGCATCGTGTCGCGCGGCGGCTCGATCATGGCGAAGTGGTGTCTCGCGCACCACAAGGAGAGCTTCCTCTACACGCACTTCGAGGACATCTGCGAGATCATGAAGGCCTACGATGTGGCCTTCTCGCTCGGCGACGGCCTGCGTCCGGGCTCGATCTACGACGCGAACGACGACGCGCAGTTGGGCGAGCTGAAGACACTCGGCGAGCTCACCGACATCGCGTGGAAGCACGACGTGCAGACCATCATTGAAGGTCCGGGCCACGTGCCGATGCACCTCATCAAGGAGAACATGGATCTCCAGCTCGAGCACTGCAAGGAAGCGCCCTTCTACACGCTGGGGCCCCTGACGACCGACATCGCCCCGGGCTACGACCACATCACCAGCGGCATCGGCGCGGCGCAGATCGGCTGGTACGGCACCGCGATGCTGTGCTACGTCACGCCGAAGGAACACCTGGGCCTGCCGGACAAGAACGACGTCAAGGAAGGCATCATCACCTACAAGCTCGCCGCGCACGCAGCCGACCTCGCGAAGGGCCATCCCGGCGCGCAGATCCGCGACAACGCGCTCTCCAAGGCGCGCTTCGAGTTCCGCTGGGAGGACCAGTTCAACCTTGGCCTCGACCCGGACAAGGCGAAGAGCTTCCACGACGAGACCCTGCCGAAGGAATCCGCCAAGGTCGCCCACTTCTGCTCGATGTGCGGCCCGCACTTCTGCTCGATGAAGATCACGCAGGACGTGCGCGACTTCGCGGCGAAGGAAGGCCTGAAGGAAGAGGAAGCGCTCGCCAAGGGCATGGAAGTGAAGTCGGTCGAGTTCGTGAAGGCCGGCGCCGAGGTGTACAAGAAGATCTGACGCTGCCGCTCGACGCAGGCAACGCCGACGGGCCGCCCAGTGCGGCCCGTTTTCTTGCCTCAGCGCGTCTTCGGCACCGGCAGCTCGACGATACGCGCCGACACGTCGCCGCCCGACACGAGCAGCTCCCCCACCGCGACCGGCAGCGTGAAGCGGCGCGGGCCGGCACTGCCCGGATTCACGTAAAGCACGCCGTCGCGCTCCTCCACGCGCGGCTTGTGCGAGTGACCGCAGACCACCACGCGGATCCCCGCCGCGGCGGGATCGAGCGCGAGTTCGGCGAGGTCGTGGATCACATGGATCGCGACGTCCCCGACACGCAGATCCTCCGTTTCGCGCACTCGCCCGGCCCACGCGCCCCCGTCATTGTTCCCACGCACGACCGTCAGCGGCGCAACGCGCGCAAGGGCGTCGAGGATTGCCGGCGCGCCGATATCCCCCGCATGGATGATGCGGTCGCAGCCGTCGAGGAAATCCACCGCCTCGGGACGCAGCAGCCCGTGGGTGTCGGAGATCAGGCCGATGCGGTACATGGAAACTCCTCGGGCTATTCCGAGCCGGGGCAGTCGGGAATTATCTGCGTCAATGTTCACGACGCCGGCACGCAATCTTTCGGGGCAATCTCGAAAGCAACTTCCCCGTGCGGTAGAACCGGCGTGCGGACGCACCCTTCGCATCTTGCGGCCACGGCGCCTCGGCCGGCAAGCTCCACGACGGGTCGAACTTCGCACCCCTCGCCCCCTCCAACCTCTACGTTCCGCCAGCACCGTCCGCACCTGCGGGGGGCGGCGGAACGGTCGATGGAGGATCCCGCGATGCGAAGATTCCTGACAGCCGTGTTCGCGGCGCTCGTCACGGCCCTTCTCGCAACCGGCACCGGCTGTGCGACGACCGCGACGGACGGCACGCAGTCATCGGCCCCGTCCCGCGACAACATGCGAGGCGGCGGCGGAGGCTACTGACGGAGGCCCCGCAAGGGGCCGCGCGTCACCTGTTTCGTCCGAACGTCATGCGGTGCGACAATGTCGGATCACCCACGCGTGCCACCGCCAATGACCATCGACCAGCCCCTGCCGATCGCCGCCATCGTCTACCGTCCCACCGACCACATCGAGCCGGTGCTCCTGGAGGCGGCGCACGCGCTGGCCGGCCTTGGCGTGCGGCTCGGCGGCATCCTGCAGCACGACATCCCGACGACGATCAATGACCCCTGCGGCATGGAACTGGAGGATCTCGCTTCCGGCGAGCGCTTCGCCCTGTCGCAGGATCTGGGCAGCGGGTCGGAAGCCTGCCGGCTCGATCCGGATGCGCTCGCGCATGCCGCGGTCGCGGTGCGCGGGGCGCTCGAACGCGGCGCGGAGCTCGTCTTCATCAACAAGTTCGGCGCGCAGGAAGTGAGCGGAGCGGGTCTGCGCACCGAGATGGCGCTGGCGGTGACGAGCGGCGTGCCGGTCATCACCGCGGTGGGGGAGCGCTTCCTCGCCGAATGGCAGCACTTCACCGGTGGCCATTCGACGCTCCTCGAACCGAAGGTCGCCGACATCCTCGCATGGTGGCACGCGCTGCCCGCGCGCACCTGAACGATGGACTGCCGCCCGGCCTGCGCCGCCTGCTGCATCGCTCCGTCCATCTCCAGCCCCATTCCGGGCATGGAGGGCGGCAAGCCCGCCGGCGTGCGCTGCGTCCAGCTCGATGAAACCGACCGCTGCCGCCTGTTCGGCGACCCGCGTCGCCCCACGGTTTGCGGCAGCCTAGCGCCCAGTCCGCAGATGTGCGGCACGCATCGCGAGGCGGCGATGCGCTGGCTGGCCGATCTGGAAACGCTCACCGCGCCGGCCTGACGCTTACTTTCCGTTGCGACTGAGGGGCGATTTGTGCCGTCCTGCAACATGACGAGGGGTATCATCGCGCCTTTCGTTCATCATTGCCCCGGCGCAAGCCGCCCCGCCTCATGGATCTCGCCCAGCTTTTCGTCGCCCTGCTTCTCGGCATCATCGAAGGCCTCACCGAATTCCTTCCGGTCTCCTCGACCGGCCACCTGATCATCTTCGGCGACCTGCTCGGCTACAACGACGAGGCCAGCAAGGTGTTCAAGATCGTGATCCAGCTCGCGGCGATCCTCGCGGTGTGCTGGGATTACCGCGAACGCCTCGTGCACGTCGCGACCGGCGTCGCCAGCGATCCCGCCGCCCAGCGCTTCGTCGGGCTGCTGATCGTCGGCTTCCTGCCCGCCGCCGTGCTGGGCGTGATGTTCCATTCGAAGATCAAGGCACTGCTCTTCAACCCGCTCACCGTCGCGACCGCGCTGATCGTCGGCGGCTTCGTGATCCTGTGGCTGGAAAAGCGCAGCTACCATCCGCGCATCAATGCCGTCGACGAAATGCGCTGGCCCGATGCGCTCAAGGTCGGCTTCGCGCAGGCGCTGGCGATGATTCCCGGCACCTCGCGCTCGGGCGCGACCATCATGGGCGGGCTGGTGTTCGGCCTGTCGCGCAAGACGGCGGCGGAGTTCTCCTTTTTCCTCGCGATCCCGACCATGTTCGCGGCGACCGCGTACGACCTCTACAAGGCGCGCGACATGCTCCACGCCAGCGACCTGCCGGTATTCGCGGTCGGTTTCGTCGCGTCCTTCGTCGCCGCGATGTGGGCGGTGAAGACCTTCATCCGCTTCGTCTCCAACCACACCTTCATCGTCTTCGCGTGGTACCGCATCGTCTTCGGCATCATCGTGCTGGCGACGTGGAAGCTCGGCCTCGTCGCGTGGAGCGAGGTCTGAGCGCCCGGAAACCCGCCGCACGTGGTTAAACTAGGGGCTTCGCCACAGCCCCTGCATACGCAATGATCATCTACCTGCACGGTTTCCGCTCGGCTCCGGCGTCGATCAAGGCGCAGGCGCTGCAGCGCCACATGGCTGCGAAGGGGCTGGGCGAGGAATTCTGGTGCGAGCTGCTACCGCCCGAGCCGGACGCCGCCATCGCGCTGGTCGAGCGCCAGATCGCGCACTGCCGCAGCGCGCGCCCGACCCTCGCGCCGACGCTGGTCGGCAGTTCGCTGGGCGGCTACTACGCGACGCATCTCGCCGAAAAGCACGACCTCAGGGCCGTGCTCGTGAATCCGGCCGTCGTCGCACCGCTGTCGCTGGAAGCCTACGTCGGCGAGCAGACCAACCTGTACACGGGCGAAACCTTCGACTTCAAGGAAGCCTACATCCGCCAACTGCGCGCGATGGACGTCGCGACAATCGCGCGGCCGCAGAACTTCTGGCTGATGGTCGAGACCGGCGACGAAGTGCTGGACTACCGCGACGCCGTCGCGAAGTACGCCGGTGCGCGCCAGACCGTGCTCGAAGGCGGCGACCACGGCTTCTCGCGCTGGACCGACTTCCTCGACGAGGTGATCGCCTTCGCCGGGCTCGCGGCACGATGAGCGCGCCCGCAGGCTTCGACGCGCGTCGCTTCAAGGCGCAGGAGCGCGCCGGCTTCAACCGCATCGCCGCACGCTACGCGGAAGGCGCCCACCTGCGCGCCGACCTCGCCACGGCGCTGCTCGACGCGGCCGATCTCGCACCGGGACAGACCGTGCTCGATCTCGCGAGCGGTCCCGGACTCCTCGCCCGCGACGCCGCCGCCCGCATCGCGCCGGGCGGCTGGGTGCTCGCGAGCGACATCGCCGACGGCATGCTCGCGGAAGGCGCGCGTCGCACGACCGCCGAGGGCAAGAGCGACGCCCTCGGCTTCGCCGCCGCCGACGCCGAACACCTGTGCCTGCCCGACGCAAGCTTCGACCGCGTGCTCGCCGGCCTCGCGCTCTTCATGTTCCCGCATCCGCAGCAGGCGCTCGCCGAGATGCGCCGCGTGCTGCGCCCCGGCGGACGCATCGCGCTCTCCGTATGGGGGCCGCGCGAAGCCGTGCCGCTGATTGCACGCGCGCAGGACTGCATCGCCCGCCAGCTCCCGCCCCCCAAGGTCGCCCGTCCCTCGGTGTTCCGCTTCGGCGATGCCGCCGCGCTGACGATCGCGCTGACCGAGGCCGGATTCGCGGACGTACACATCGCTCCCTGCCCCTTCCGCTGCCACTTTGCCGACGCGGAAAGCTACTGGCAGGCCTTCCTCGATCTCGCCGGCGGCGCGGCCGAGGCCCTCTCGCGCCTGCCCGAAGCCACCCAGGCCACCCTGCGCGCCGCAGTCGAAGCCGACCTCGCAAGCCATCGCACCGAGGACGGCGGCTTCACCGTCGAAGCCCTCGCGCTGGTCGCGACCGCCCGTTCATGACGGCGGCAGCAAGCGATTCGCAGCGACGCCGCCAGGGCGTCATCGCGACGCTGATCGCGTTCACGATCTGGGGGCTGATGCCGCTCTACTTCAAGGCGGTCGGCAGCGTGTCGCCGGGAGAAATCGTCGCGCATCGCGTGCTGTGGTCGGTCGTCTTCCTCCTCGCACTGCTCGCGTTCTGGCGCGGCTTCGACGGCCTGCGCCGCGTCGCCGCCCAGCCGCGCCTCATCGGCCTGCTCGCGCTGTCGGCCTCGCTCACCGGCAGCAACTGGCTCGTCTTCGTGTGGGCGATCTCCGCCGACCGCTTGCTCGAAGCGAGCCTCGGCTACTTCATCAATCCGCTGGTGAGCATCCTGCTCGGCCGTCTCGTGCTCGGAGAGCGCATGCGCCCGCTGCAACAGGCGGCCGTCGCGCTCGCCTGCGCCGGCGTCGCGTGGCGCGTGTGGCAGGTCGGCACGCTGCCGTGGATCGCACTCTTCCTCGCGATCACCTTCGGCGTGTACGGCCTGCTGCGCAAACGCGCGCCGGTCGATGCGATCAATGGCCTGTTCGTCGAAACTCTGGTCACCGCGCCGCTCGCGATCGGCTGGCTGGCTTGGCTCGCCAGCCGCGGCACGCTGCAGTTCGGCCAGGATCTCGCCACCGACGCGCTGCTGCCGCTCGCCGGCGTGCTCACCGCCGTGCCGCTGATGCTGTTCGCGATCGGCGCGCAGCGCCTGCCGCTATCCACGGTCGGCTTCGTGCAGTACCTCGCGCCCAGTCTCAACTTCCTGCTCGCGGTATTCGTCTTCCGCGAACCCTTCGATGCCGGCCAGCTCGCCGGCTTCGCGCTGATCTGGGCAGCACTCGCCGTCTATTCGGTCGACATGCTGCGGGCGAACCGCGCGGCGCCATAGTCGTGCGCCCCCCTCTGCGCCCGGCGGTCGAATCCATTAAACTGTCGGGCTTGCTCAAGTATGGCGGTTCCGATGTTCGTGCTGTTCGAAGAGGATGGGGCCTTCAAGGCCGGGACCATCCTCGCTGATAACGATTCCTCGCTGCAGGTCGAGACGTCCCACGGCAAGCGCGTGAAGCTGAAGAGCAGCCACGTGCTGATGCGCTTCCGCGAGCCGTCGCCGGGCGACCTGCTCAACCGCGCCGAAGCCGGCGCCGAGGAACTGGACACCGCCTTCCTGTGGGAAGTGAGCGGCGACGACGAGTTCGCCTTCGACGCGTTCGCCGCCGAATACCACGGCCACGCGCCGAACGCCGTCGAGTCCGCGAGCATCCTGCTGCGCCTGCACTCGGCGCCGATGTACTTCCACCGCAAGGGCCGCGGCCGCTTCCGCAAGGCACCCGCCGACATCCTGCAGGCCGCACTCGCCGGGCTGGAGAAGAAGCGCCAGCAGGCCGAGGCGATCGAGCGCATGCGCGCCGAGCTGGTCGCGGGCCGGATGCCGGCCGAGATCGCCGGCATGCTGCCGCAGCTCCTCTACCGCCCCGACCGCAACCGCGTCGAAACCAAGGCCTTCGAGGCCGCCTGCGTGGACGCCGGGCTGTCGGCCCCGCGCCTGCTGCTGCAATGCGGCGCGCTGGAGTCGAGCTACGACTTCCACTACAACCGCTTCCTGTTCGAATACTTCTCCGAAGGCACCGCCTTCCCGGCCTTCGAAGCCCCGGCCGACCCGGCGGATCTCCCGCTCGCGCAGGTCGCCGCATTCTCGATCGACGACGCCACCACCACCGAGATCGACGACGCCTTCTCGGTGACGCCGCGCGAAGGCGGCGGCTGGCGCATCGGCATCCACATCGCCGCACCGACGCTCGGCTTCGCGCGCGGCTCCTCGCTCGACGCGATCGCGCGCCGGCGCCTGTCCACCGTGTACATGCCGGGCAACAAGATCACGATGCTGCCCGACGCGGTCGTCGAAACCTTCACGCTCGCCGCCGGCCGCGACTGCCCCGCCGTATCGCTGTACCTCGACGTCACCGCGGCGCTCGCCGTCCAGCGCCACGAGACGGTCGTCGAGCGCGTGCCCATCGTCGCGAACCTGCGCCACCACGACATCGAACCGCTCTTCAACGAGCAGGTGCTGCACGACCACTCCGGCGGCCCCGACTTCGAATGGAAGCGCGAACTCACGCTGCTGTGGGACCTCGCCAACGTGCTCGAGGCCGGCCGCGGCAAGGCCGAGGACAACCGCAACCAGGTCGACTTCAACTTCTACGTCGACTGGCAGACGCACACCGCCGACGGTCCCGGCTACGTCACGATCTCGCAGAGGAAGCGCGGCTCGCCGCTCGACAAGCTGGTGGCCGAGATGATGATTCTCGCCAACTCGACCTGGGGCAAGCTCCTCGACGAAGCCGGCATCCCGGGCCTGTACCGCGTGCAGAGCGGCGGCAAGGTGCGCATGTCGACCGCCGCCGGCCCGCACGACGGCCTCGGCGTGGACTGCTACGCGTGGTCGAGCTCGCCGCTGCGCCGCTATGTCGACATGGTCAACCAGTGGCAGATCGTCTCGGTGCTGCGTGACGAAGCGCCCGCATTCGCACCGAAGTCAGCGGACCTGATGGCCGCGATGCGCGACTTCGACGTCACCTACGCCGCCTATGCCGATTTCCAGCGCCAGATGGAACGCTACTGGTGCCTGCGCTGGCTGCGCCAGCAGCCGGGCATCGCCGTCGACGGCAAGGTGCTGCGCGACAACCTCGTGCGCCTCGACGCAATCCCGCTGATGGTCAAGGTGCCCTCGCTGCCGGTGATGCTCCCGGGCACGCGCGTGCGCCTGACGGTCGAACACAGCGACCTTCTCGACGTCGACATCAGCGCCCGCTTCGTCGAAATGCTCGCCGAGCCCGATCCCGCAGAAGCGGCCGACGCGGCACTCGAAGGCAACTGAACGCCGGACGGCATGGATCGCAACAACGACCTTCGCTCCCCGCACACGACCGGCGGCCCGGCACGCCCGGCGACCGCAGCGGCTCGTCCCACGGGCACCGTGGGACGAGCCGCCGGCGTAGCTTCCCCTCCTCTGCCGGCCGGTCGTGGTGGAAGCATCCTGCAGGGCGACCCGCTGCTCGCGATCGCCTTCCTCCTGTCCGTCGCGATCCACGCGCTGGCGCTGTCGATCGGCTTCACGATGGACCTCGGGCCGCGCCCGCGCGAACTCGACCGCGGCCTGGAAGTGGTGCTGGTGAACGCCCGCCACGCGCGCGCGCCGGAAAAGGCCGACGTGCTTGCCCAGGCCAACCTCGACGGCGGCGGCAACAGCGAGCAGAACGCACGCCCGAAGTCGCCGCTGCCACCCCAGCCCACGCAGCGCGACGGCGACACGCTCACCGAATCGCGCAAGCGTACCTCGGATCGCAACGCCGCCCGCCCCGAAGTCATGACCGCGCCGAAATCGGCTGCGCAGGCCCAGGCCGCGGTGCAGCAGCCCGATCCGGCGGCCATCGAGCCGAAGCCGTCGGGCCTCGACCTCCTCGACAGCGCCGCGGCCGCCGCGCGCCTCGAGGCGGAGATCGACCGCAAGCTCGACGAGTACGCCAAGCGCCCGCGCAGAAAGTTCATCGGCGCGAAGGCCAAGGAGTACCGCCTCGCGCAGTACGTCGAGGACTGGCGCCAGAAGATCGAACGCGTCGGCACCCTCAACTACCCCGATGCGGCGCGCGGACGCCTGTACGGCAGCCTGCTGCTGCTCGTCGCGATCCGTGCGGATGGCTCGGTCGAGCGCGTCGAAGTGCAGCGCTCATCGGGCGAACCCGTGCTCGACGAAGCCGCCAAGCGCATCGTCACCCTCGCAGCCCCCTTCTCCAGCTTCCCGAATGACATCCGCGCCGATACCGACATCGTCGAGATCGTGAGGACCTGGACCTTCACCAACGCCGACCGCCTCACCGCCCACTAGACACGCACGCCCATGGACCGCTACGCCGTCATCGGAAACCCCATCGCCCACAGCAAGTCTCCGGTGATCCACGCCGCCTTTGCCGCCCAGACCCGCCAGACGCTGACCTACGAAGCGCTGCTCGCGCCGCTCGACGGCTTCGCCGCGACGGTCGCCGGATTCCGCGCCGCGGGCGGGTGCGGCTGCAACGTCACGGTCCCGTTCAAGCTCGAAGCCTTCGCGCTGGCCGAGCGGCGCTCGCCGCGCGCACAGGCCGCCGGCGCGGTGAACACCCTCAAGTTCGACGCCGAAGGCATCTACGGCGACAACACCGACGGCGCCGGCCTCGTGCGCGATCTCACGCACAACCTCGACTGCCCGCTCGCCGGCCGCCGCATCCTGCTGCTCGGCGCGGGCGGCGCCGCGCGCGGCGTGATGCTGCCCCTGCTGTCCGCCGCGCCCGCGCGCCTCACGCTCGCGAACCGCACCGTGTCGCGCGCCGAGGCGCTCGTTGCCGAATTCACCTCCGCCGCCGGCAGCACGCCGCTCGCAGCCGGCAGCTTCGCGGATCTCGCCGGATCGCAGTTCGACGTCGTCATCAACGCGACCGCCGCGAGCCTCGCCGACGAGGCCCCGCCGCTACCCGCGGGCCTGTACGCGCCCGGCGCGCTGGCCTACGACATGATGTACGGCCGCGGCGACACGCCCTTCCTCGTCGCGGCCCGCAGTGACGGCGCGGCACGGCTCGCCGACGGCCTCGGCATGCTCGTCGAGCAGGCAGCAGAGAGCTTCCTGCTGTGGCGCGGCGTGCGCCCCGCGACGGCCCCGGTCCTTGCCGAGTTGCGGCGCCAGATCGAAGGCGCATGAAGACGCTCCTGCGGCGCGCGGGCTGGGTGTGCGCGGCGCTCGTCGCGCTGCTGGTGGTGTACCAGCTGTGGATCTTCCTGCTGGTGCTGTGGTGGAGCCATTTCAACCCGTCGAGCACCAGCTTCATGGACATCCGCCTCGACGAGCTGCAGGAGAAGCGCCCGAATGCGGAACTCCGCCACGAGTGGGTTCCTTACGAACGCATTTCCATCCATCTCAAGCGCGCCGTGATCGCCGCCGAGGACGACAGCTTCATCGACCACGAAGGTTTCGACTGGGAAGGCATCCAGCGCGCGCTGGAGAAGAACCAGCGCAAGGGCCGCGCGGTCGCGGGCGGTTCCACGATCAGCCAGCAGCTCGCGAAGAACCTGTTCCTGTCGCCGACGCGCAGCTACTTCCGCAAGGCGCAGGAAGCGGTCATCACCGTGATGATCGAGACCGTGTGGAGCAAGCGGCGCATTCTGGAGGTGTACCTCAATGTCGTCGAATGGGGCAGCGGAATCTTCGGTTGTGAAGCCGCCGCGCGCCGCTACTACGGCGTTCCCGCCGGCCGGCTGGGCCCCGACGAGGCCGCGCGCCTCGCGGTGATGCTGCCCAATCCGCGCAAGTACGAGAAGCAGTTCGGCCCTCGCCTGGCCGCCCACGCGGCACGCATCCGCGGGCGCATGGCCTACGCCCAGGTGCCCTGAACGCGGCCTCCGGGGCCACGCGGCGCCGGGCGGCTGACGCGTTGCAACATTTTCGCCTTTCCGGGGTCGCAAGAGCACCGCGAAGTCCGTAGAATTCGCGCCTTACGACCGAACCCCCACACCTACCGGAGGCGCCGATGAGCGAGCAGGACGAACGCCACCCGGACGACGTCCAGCAGCACCTGCGCGAAGTCCAGGAACTG
The DNA here is from genome assembly GCF_900156155.1 of Aromatoleum tolulyticum. Lineage (GTDB taxonomy): Bacteria > Pseudomonadota > Gammaproteobacteria > Burkholderiales > Rhodocyclaceae > Aromatoleum > Aromatoleum tolulyticum. The sequence goes on along the minus strand of NZ_FTMD01000011.1, from coordinate 154,064 downwards.
CTTGCACGCCACAAGGTGGTGGAGGATCTCGTCCATCGGCAGGACATGCCCCGCCACGAGCTGGTCGAGAATCTCGTCCACAAGCAGCACGTCGCCGAACTCCAGGCCAAGCTCGATTCGCTGCACCCCGCGGACATCGCCTACATCCTCGAAGCGCTGCCGCTCGAGGACCGCCTGTTCGTTTGGGACCTCGTCAAGGCCGAGCGCGACGGCGACATCCTGCTGGAAGTCTCCGACGCGGTGCGCGAGTCCCTCATCGAGACGATGGATCCGCACGAGCTCAAGGCCGCTGCGGAGACCCTCGACGCCGACGAACTCGCCGACCTCGCGCCCGACCTGCCGCCCGAGGTCATGCTGGACGTGTTCCAGTCGCTCGACAGCGAGGAACGCGAACAGCTGCGTGCGGCGATGTCCTTCCCGGAGGAGTCGGTCGGCGCGCTGATGGACTTCGACATGGTGACCGTCCGCGAGGACGTCACGCTCGAGGTCGTGCTGCGCTACCTGCGCCGCTTCGACGAGCTGCCGGACCACACCGACAAGCTCTTCGTCATCGACCGCGAAGACCACCTGAAAGGCATCCTGACGCTCGAATCGCTGCTCATCAACGACCCCGAGATGGTCGTCGGCGAGGTCATGCACAAGGAAAACGTCATCAGCTTCGAGCCCGAGGACGAAGCCGACGACGCGGCCCAGGCCTTCGAACGCTACGACCTCGTGTCCGCGCCGGTAATCGACGCCGAGAAGCGCGTCATCGGCCGCCTGACCGTCGCCGACGTGGTCGATTACATCCGCGAGGAATCCGAGCACGAGATCCTCAGCCACGCCGGTCTGCGCGAAGAGGAAGACATCTTCGCCTCGGTGTGGGATTCGGTGAAGAACCGCTGGGCGTGGCTGGCGATCAACCTCGTCACCGCCTTCATCGCCTCGCGCGTGATCGGCGCCTTCGAAGGCTCGATCGAGAAACTCGTCGCGCTGGCCGCGCTGATGCCCATCGTCGCCGGCATCGGCGGCAACTCGGGCAACCAGACCGTGACGATGATCGTGCGCGCGATCGCGATGGGCCAGGTCGAACAGACCGCGATGCAACGCCTGATGCGCAAGGAGATGGGCGTCGCCGTCGTCAACGGCCTCGTGTGGGGCGGGCTGCTCGGGCTCCTCGCGTGGTTCCTCTACGGCAGCGCCTCGCTCGGCGCGGTGATGACGGCGGCGATGACGCTGAACCTGCTGCTCGCCGCCTGCGCCGGCGTGCTGATCCCGATGGTACGGCTGCGCTTCGGCGCCGACCCGGCGATGGGCGGCTCGGTGCTGATCACCGCGCTCACCGACTCGGGCGGCTTCTTCATCTTTCTCGGGCTCGCGACGCTGTTCCTGCTGTAACGCGCCAGCCCCTTCGCGGGAGCGGCTTCGGCCGCGAAGGGCGCCGATTTTCCTGTGGGAGCGGCTACCACATAGCCGCGCTCCCACATGGCGGCTCCCGCCGCGCAGGCTATCGCCTGCGCACCTCAGCCCAGCTGTCCAAATACCTTGCGAGCAGCTGCCACGGTCGCATCGATGTCCGCCGCCGTGTGCGCTGCCGACACGAAACCCGCCTCGAACGCCGACGGCGCGAAGTAATGCCCGGCCTCCAGCATCGCGTGGAAGAAGCGGTTGAAGGTGTCGCGGTCCGACGCCATCACTTCGGTGTAGGAGCGCGGCACGCCCTGCGCGAAGTACAGGCCGAACATGCCGCCGACCGAATCGGCGCAGAAGGTCACGCTCGCCTCGCGCGCCGCCGCCGACAGCCCGTCCACCAGCTGCGTCGCACGCGCCGCGAGCGTGTCGTAGAAGCCCGGCTCGCGCACGAGCTTCAGTGACGCGAGGCCCGCCGCGACCGCCACCGGGCTGCCTGACAGCGTGCCGGCCTGATACACCGAACCCAGCGGCGCGATGTGGTTCATGATGTCGCGCCGGCCGCCGAAGGCGCCCACCGGCATGCCGCCGCCGATCACCTTGCCCAGCGTCGTCAGGTCGGGCGTGATGCCATAGAGACCCTGCACGCCCTGCGCTCCGACGCGGAAGCCGGTCATGACCTCGTCGAAGATCAACACGGCGCCATACTTCGTGCACAACTCGCGCAACCCCTCGAGGAAGCCCGGCAGCGGCTTGATCAGGTTCATGTTGCCGGCAATCGCCTCGACGATCACCGCGGCGACCTCGTTGCCGCGCGCCTTGAAGACGTCCTCGACCTGCCCGAGGTCGTTGTAGTCGAGCACGATCGTGTGCTTCGCGAAGTCCGCCGGCACGCCGCCCGAGGACGGGTTGCCGAAGGTCAGCAGGCCCGAGCCCGCCTTCACCAGCAGGCTGTCGGCGTGGCCGTGGTAGCAGCCCTCGAACTTGATGATCCCGTCGCGACCGGTGAAGCCGCGTGCGAGGCGGATCGCGCTCATCGTCGCCTCGGTGCCCGAGCTCACCAGCCGCACCATTTCGATCGACGGCATCAGTTCGCAGATCAGCTCGGCCATCTCGACTTCGCCTTCGGTCGGCGCGCCGAAGGACAGCCCGCGCAGCGCTGCCTCGCGCACCGCCTCGACGATGGCCGGATCGGCGTGACCGGTGATCGCCGGCCCCCACGACCCGACGTAGTCGATGTAGTCCTTGCCGTCCGCGTCCCATACGCGCGCCCCTTGCGCACGCTCGATGAAGCACGGCGAACCGCCGACCGAGCGGAAGGCCCGCACGGGCGAGTTGACGCCGCCGGGGATGGTTTTCTGGGCACGCTGGAAAAGGACTTCGTTCTTGCTCGTCATGTCGGGTTGCACTCGTCGATTGGCAGAGAGGAAATGGATCGGAATTGCAAAGAGCGGGAAATGGCGGAAAAGAGCGCCGTCGACTCAGCCGGACAGCCCGAAGGCCGCACGATACGCCGCGGCACGGCCACCCGGATCGGGATCGTCGAAGACGTCGGAAATCACCGCCAGCAGGTCGGCTCCGGCAGCGATCGCCTGCGGCGCGTTGTCCAGCGTGATGCCGCCGATTGCCGCAACCGGGAGCCTCAGCTCGCGCCGCGCCCGGGTCAGCAGTTCGAGCGGCGCATGCACCGCGGCAGGCTTGGTCGGGGACGCGAACACCGCGCCGAAGGCGACGTAGTCGGCTCCCGCCGCGGCCCCCTCCTCGGCCCGCGCCCATTCGTTGTAGCAGGTCACGCCGAGGATGCGCTGCGGCCCCAGCGCGGCACGCGCCGCATGCAGGTCGCCGTCGTCGCGCCCGAGATGCACGCCGTCCGCCCCCGCCGCGAGCGCGAGCTCGAGACTGTCATTGACGATGAAGGGCACGCCGGCCTCGCGGCACAGCGCTGCGATCGCCACCGCCTGCTGCCGCCGCAACGTCGTATCGGCATGCTTGCTGCGGTACTGCAGCAGGGCAGGCCGCCCCGCGAGGGCGCGCCGGACATCCGCCAACAGGGCCGCACTGTCTGCCGTGTCGGGGGTGATCAGATATAGTCCGCGCAGAGGGGGCTCACGCTTTGCCATCGTCATCCTCGCTCGCCCGCGCCCAGAAGAACCGGTCCGGAAGGGCCATGCCCATGCCCGGTCGATAGGCGCTGGACAGCGCCTGCCAGGTGAATTCCTGCGCCTCGCGCACCGCCTCGGCTACCGCCATGCCATGCGCCAGCGCCCCCACGAGCGCGGCGGCCAGCGTCGCGCCGGCACCGAGGAAGCGGCCCGGCAGGCGCTCCCACGCATCCGTGCGCACGACGCCTTCGCGCCCCACCAGCACGTTGATCAGTTGCGGCCCCGGCTCGCCGGCACCGGTCAGCAGCACGTATTCCACACCGCGCCCGAGCACGCGCGCAATTGCATCCGCAAGCGACAGCGCGTCGTCCTCCTCGCCTGGATCCTCATCGCCCGGGTCGTCCGCGTCCGCCGTTTCGCCGCCCTCGAAGATTTCGCCTAGCGCCCCGAAGTCGTCGGCGTCGACGAACTCGCCGCCTTCATCGTCGTCCTCCGCGGGCGTCAGGGCAGCCAGCTGCAGCACCTCGCTGCGGCTCGCGACCAGCACCGTCACCTGCGGCAGCACCAGCTCGGCGAGCGCTGCTACCATGTCCTCGCCGGCGGCCTCCTCGCCATCCACGATGGACAGCGCCGGTTCCAGCACCAGCGGGACATCGGGATAATCGGACAGGATCTCGGCGATCGCCGCGACATTCTCGACACTGCCGAGCATGCCCAGCTTGAAGGCCTGCACCGGGATGTCCTCGAGCAAGGCCCGCGCCTGCGAATCGACGGCCTCGGCGTCCAGCGCCAGCAGCTCCTCGACGCCGCGCGTGTCGCGCACCGAGATTGCCGCCACGACGGACAAGGGATGACATCCCATGCTCGCCAGCGTCAGGACATCCGACTGGAGGCCGGAGCCGGCGGTCGCGTCGCTGGTCGCGAAGCACAGCACTACAGGAGGAACAGCGGTGAATCCGAGGGGCATGACGGAATCTGCCGGTTACGCCAGACGCCTGTTCTGGCACGGCATGAAAAATGCGGTAAGATGCGGCGGATTTTACAGCCAATTTGCCCGGAGCATGCTTATAGATGGCCAATACGCGCCCCCATACCGGAAGCATCCGGCGCGCGCGCTCATCGGCCACCCCGGCGGGCGTATTCGGTCCGGCGGCAACGCCGGAGTCCTCCGTGAGCGCCCCCCGGCAGCCGGACGGGAAGCGGGGATGCGGTCGGCATGCCACCAGCCCGCAGCCGCGCCTTCGCAGCATGCCCCGATCAACACGCGGACATGTCGCCGCACCCGACCAGGCTGCATGTCGCAACGCCTGCGCGATGAAAAAGCGCGCGCACAGCCACCACGCCGGCCCCGCCAGCAAGGATTGATGCCATGGATCTGACCGGACTCAAGGTGATGGTGATCGACGACAGCAACACCATCCGCCGCAGCGCCGAGATCTTTCTCACGAACTCCGGCTGCCAGGTGCTGCTGGCCGAGGACGGCTTCGACGCCCTCGCGAAGATCGCCGACCATCATCCCGACGTGATCTTCGTCGACATCATGATGCCGCGCCTCGACGGCTACCAGACCTGCGCGCTGATCAAGAAGAACCCGCAGCTCGCCTCGACCCCGGTGATCATGCTGTCGTCAAAGGACGGCCTGTTCGACCGCGCGCGCGGCCGCATGGTCGGCTCCGACGAATACCTCACCAAGCCCTTCACCAAGGACAGCCTGCTCAAGGCGGTCGCCACCCATGCCGCGCGCAAGGCCGGCACGGATCTTTGACTGGAGACTCATCGCAATGCCGATCAAGAAGATACTGGTGGTCGACGATTCCCCGACCGAACGCCTCGCCCTGACCGAACTGCTGACTGCGAAGGGCTACCAGGTCGTCACCGCCGAAAGCGGCGAGGACGCCATCGTGCGCAGCAAGAGCGAAAAGCCCGACCTCATCCTGATGGACGTCGTCATGCCCGGCATGAACGGCTATCAGGCCACGCGCACCATCTCGCGCGACGAGGCCACCAGCGCCATCCCGATCATCATGTGCACCAGCAAGGGGCTCGAGACCGACCGCATCTGGGGGATGCGCCAGGGCGCGCACGACTACCTCGTCAAGCCGGTCAATCCCGCGGATCTCCTCGCACGCATCCAGGCGCTGGGCTGACGCTCGATGACCAAGCGACTCAGCCTGCGCGAATTCCAGGAAGACCTGGTGCGGCGCTTTGCCGAAGCACAGAGCGGCAACCGCCGCGCACTGCTGGGCGTGCGGGCGGGACGCGAAAACTGGCTGATCAACCTCACCGACAGCGGCGAGATCCTGCCCGCTCCGCCGCTGGCGCCCGTACCGCTCACGCACGAGTGGTTTCGTGGCGTCGCGAACGTGCGCGGTACGCTGTTCAGCGTCGTCGACCTCTCCGCCTTCCACAACGGTCCGCTCACCGTTCCCGGCGGACCGGCGCGCCTGCTGCTGGTCGGCGCACGCCACGGCACGAACTGTGCCCTGCTGATTTCGAACGCCCTCGGACTGCGCAACCCGGACGACTTCCGTGCCGACCCCGACGGCGGCGGCGACGAGCGGCCGTGGGTAGCGGAACGCCTGGTCGACGCCCGCGAGCAGCACTGGCTGCGGCTCGACGTGCCGACGCTGCTTGCGCACCGCGGCTTCCTCCAGGCCGGACTCGAGTGAGCACGCGGCCCCTCTACTGCAATCTTCACGGCAACCCATCATCCGATCTCGCGGAGCACACACCATGGCCCTCAAGCTTCCGACGCTGAACTTCAAGAAAAAGAAGAAGGCTGACCCGGAAGGCGCGCCACTCGCCACCACGATCATGGAGGCGGTCCCGCCCCGGCGCAGCTCCGAGCCTGCGGCCGCCAAAGGCGGCACCAAGCGGGCCGACAGCGCCGCCAACCGCTTCGGCATGCTCGCCACGGTCTTCGCGGTGGCATCCTTCGTCGGTCTGGGTCTGCTGTACTACCAGTACCGCCAGTCGGGCAACGCCACGGCGTACATCGCGGCGGCGGGCGAAATGGAAACCACGTCGCAGCGCATCGCCAAGGCCGCACAGCTCGCACTGCAGGGCAACCCGCAGGCCTTCGCCGAGCTGCGCACGAGTACGAGCCGCTTCACCGGCCTGCTGGAAGCGCTCGCCAACGGCGGCAACATCGAAGGCCGCGACCTCCCGGCCGCGCCCGCGGGCGTCCAGCCGCAGGTGGAAGACCTCGCGGCGAAATGGCGCCCCACCGCCGAACTCGCCAACCAGTTGATCGCGCAGGAAAAGAATCTCCTCGTGCTCAACCAGTCGGTGGCGACGATCAACCAGCAGAACGAGGCCCTGTACGAACAGGCACGGCAGATCGTCCAGGCCCGGCTGGGAAGCAACGCACGCGACGTCGCGGCCGCGACCACCACCGTCGTGCTGACCCAGCGCATCGCGAAGAACGCGAATGCGCTGCTGGTCGCGAACGCGATCGATCCGGAAACCGCGTTTGCGCTCGGCAAGGATGCAAAGTCGCTCACCGAGGTGATCAACGAACTGCGCACGACGACCACCGATACCGAAGGACGGCGTCGGGTGAATGAATTCGCGACCGGCGCGACCGAGACGCTGGATGCCGTCGACGACATCCTGCAGCACATCCAGACGCTGGTGCAGGCGAAGAAGGCCGGCAGCGACATCTTCGGCGCATCCGAACCCCTGTCGACCAGCGCACGCGACCTCTCCAAAGCGCTGTCCAGCGCAACCGGCGGCCTGTCCCCGGCCACGCTCGGCATCGCGCTTGCCGCAATCGTCGGCCTCATGGCCCTGAGCCGCATGGCGCAGGTCAACAACCGCGAACTCGCCGCGCGCCAGCTCGACGCGGAGCAGCATCAGCGCACCGCAGAAAACGAGCGCAACCTTGCGCAGCAGGCGATCCTGCGCCTGATGAACGAGATGGGCGACCTCGCCGACGGCGACCTCACCGTGCGCACCACCGTTTCGGAAGACATCACCGGCGCGATTGCCGACTCGGTCAACTACACCATCGAGGAACTCTCGGTGCTCGTACGTCGAATCAACGACGCCGCGACGCGCGTGACGCAGGCGACCGAATCCGCGCAGAAGACCTCGAGCGAACTCCTCGGCGCAACCGAACGGCAGTCACGCGAGATCGAGGAAGTCGGCACAACCGTCGAACAGATGGCCAAGACCATGACGGAGTCGTCCGAACGCGCCCTGCGCTCCGCCCAGGTCGCGCGCCGCTCGCTCGAATCCGCGCGCAAGGGCGCCGGCGCGGTGGAGAACACCATCAAGGGCATGAACGGCATCCGCGAGCAGATCCAGGAAACGTCGAAGCGGATCAAGCGCCTCGGCGAATCCTCCCAGGAGATTGGCGAGATCGTCGAACTGATTTCCGACATTACCGAGCAGACCAACGTCCTCGCGCTGAACGCCGCGATCCAGGCGGCTTCCGCAGGCGAAGCGGGCCGCGGCTTCACCGTCGTTGCGGAAGAAGTGCAGCGCCTTGCGGAACGCTCCGCCGAAGCGACCAAGCAGATCGCGGCGATCGTGAAGACGATTCAGACCGACACCAAGGACGCCGTCGGCTCGATGGAGAACGCGACCCGCGACGTGGTCGAGGGCGCCCAGCTGTCCGACGCGGCCGGCCAGGCGCTGGCCGAGATCGGCGAGGTCTCCACCGAGGCCGCGCGTCTCATCGAACAGATTTCCAGCGACACGCAACACCAGGCAGCCACCGCGACGCGAGTCGCCGAAACCATGAAGGAAATTCTCGCCATCACCGAACAGACCGCGAACGGCACGCGCCAGACCGCGGTGTCGGTCGGCCAGCTCGCCGACCTCGCGGTCGAACTCAAGGGCTCGGTGTCGGGCTTCAAGGTCTGACGCACTCGCCCCCTCGCTCGGGAACCGGCCATGACGCACCCCTCTGAACTGGATCTGGGCCCGCTCACCTGGGTCAAGAACGAAATCGACCTCGCCCTCGCGCGGGCCGACGAATCGCTTGAACAGGCGCTGTCCGCCTCCGACGCTCCCGTACGCGTGCAGTTCGCGCAGACCCACCTGCACCAGGTGCGCGGCGCGCTCTCCATCGTCGGCCTGGACGGCCTCACCCAGTTCGCATCCTCGCTCGACCAGTCCCTCGGGCTGATTGCCCGCGGCGAACGCCCGGTCGAGGCCGCGACCATCGCCCTCGCACGGCGCGCGCTCGCGACGATGGGCAACTATCTCGAAGAACTCGTGCATGGCACGCCCGACCAGCCGCTGCGCCTGCTGCCGCTATACCGCGAAATCCACGCCATCCGCAGCACGGACACCGTCTCGCCGGCGGAGCTGTTCTTCCCCGACCTCACACAACGTCCGCCGCGCCGGCAGATTGCCAACATCACACTGTCCGACGACGCCCGTCAGGGGCAACTGCGGGCGCAGCGCGCCCTGTTCCAGCGCGGACTGCTCCAATGGCTGCGCACGCCGAACGACCCGGCCGGCCCCTCGGCCATGCTCGACGCCGTCAAGGGCATGGAGGTGCTGCATACCGGCGCCCCCGTCACCAACCTGTGGTACGCCGCGCAGGCCTTCCTCGAAGCCCTCGCGAGCGGCGACCTTCCGGCCCAGCCGGAAGTCAAGCGCCTGTGTTCGCAGCTCGACGCACAGCTCAAGCGGCTGGCCGAGGCGCCGGTCGCAATACCGGACCGTTTCATTCGCGAACTGCTGTACTGGATCGCGCAGGCTCCGGCACGCACCGCCCAGCAGCAGGCCGTGCGCGACACCTGGCACCCCCAGGCCCTGATCCCCGAGGCGGGCTCGACCGTCAGCGTCACGCCGCTCGCGCCGCTGCTCAAGTCGCTGCAGAGCTCGATGGCCGCGACCAAGCACGCCTGGGACGAGTTTTCCGAAGGCCATGCCGCCGCCCTGCCGCGCTTCGCCAGCAATCTCGCCGACCTTGCCGCCCAGGCGCCGCAGCTCGGACGGCCGGCGCTCGACCGCCTGCTCGAGGCCCTGATCGAATTCGTCCGCTGGCTGCGCAAAGATCCGCTGCAGAACACCGACAAGGTCGCCATCGAGGTCGCCACCGCCCTGCTGCTCGTCGAAGGGGCGCTCGACCGCGTCGTGCCGGACACCGGCTTCTCCGCCCAGGTTACCGACACGGTCGGCCGCCTGGGCGCGGTCACCCGCGGCCAGGCGGTCGAGCCCGCCGAGCATTCACCGACGGTCGAGACAGCGCGCCGCCTGCAGGAACGCGAGGCGGTCGGCCAGCTGGCACGGGAAATCCTCTCCAGCCTGGCGCAGGTCGAACAGATCCTCGACGACTTCTTCCGCAATCAGCAGAAGCGCGCGCCACTCGCGAACCTCGCGACCCCGCTCAAGCAGGTCGAAGGGGCGCTGACCCTGATCGGCGACGCCGATGCGATCGCGCTCGTGCACGATGCGGCAACGACCGTGGCCCGGCTCGCGGCGACCGACGCAGAGCCCGAAGCCGGCCAGTTCGAGGGACTCGCGCAGCGGCTGTCGGCCCTGGGATTCTACGTCCAGGCCCTGCAGCACGGCGCGGCAAGTCTCCAGGCCTTCCTCGACCCGACCGCCCGACGCGGGCGGGCCACCGCCGAAGCGCCCGCCCTCAGGATAGACCTGCCGCGCTTCGCCGAAGAAGTTCCGCCAGCCGCGAAGGCCGCCCCGGCTGCAGCCCCCGCCGAGCCACCTGCAGCCGCGGCGCCCGTCGAGCAGCCCGCTGCGGCAGCGGTGCCGGCCGTCGAAGCGCCTGCCGCTCCGCCCCTCGAAGCCCCGCCCGAGGAGGAGGCAGCGATCGAGCCCCCCGTGCCGATCGAGGAGGCCGAAACCGACCTCAACTTCCAGCCGCCGCTCGAACCCGCCGAACCGCCCCCGCCCGAGATCCGCATCGATTTCGCGCCGATCGAGTTGCCGCCCGAAACACCGGAGGCCGCTCCCGCGGCCCCGCAGGCAGTGCCCGCCGCAGCGCCGGCCGCCCCGGCGCCCAGCGCCGCGGAGATCGACGCGGAACTGCTCGAAATCTTCATCGAGGAAGCCCACGAAGTCCTCGCCAACGTCGCCGAACAGCTCGAGCTGTTGCGCACGGCGCCGGGCAACGTCGAGCACCTGACGTCGATCCGGCGCGGCTTCCACACGCTCAAGGGGAGCGGCCGCATGGTCGGCCTGCGCGATCTCGGCGAAGCCGCATGGGGCGTGGAACAGACGCTCAACCGCTGGCTCCAGCTCGAATGGCCCCCGACTCCGGCCCTCCACCACCTCCTCGGGGATGCCTGCCAGACTTTCTCCGAATGGGTTTCGGACCTGGAGGCCGGAGGTAGCCAGGCGCACGACGTCGCTGCGCTGATGGCCGAGGCCGAACGCCTGCGCAGCAGCGACACGCCGATCAGCGAACCGGAGCCCCAGGCGGTGCCGACGTCCGCCGCCGAGCCCGCCGCAACCGAAGAAACCGCCCTCGCGTTCGCCTCGCTCGAACAGGCGGACAGCGGCGAGATCCTGCCCTTCGTGGCACCCGCGACCGAAGAGGAAGAGATCCTCGTCGAGGAATCGCTCGAAGCGCTCGAACTCGAGGATCTGGGCGAAGAGATCGCACTCGAGGAGCAGGAGGCCGCCGCAGGCGTCGAACCCGCGGTCGCGAGCGAGTACGTTCCCGAGACGAGCCCGTTGGCGGCGCTCGAGCATGCCGGCGAAATCGCCCTGCCGGAAGAAATCCCGACGCTCGAGGAGCTATCCGTCGAACCCGGCGCGGAGCGGCCGGCCGGACTGGAGCCCGCCTCCGCCCCGGCAGCGGAAGAGACGTTCGTCCTCGAGGACCTCGAAGAGGGGCCGCCGACCGGATTCGGCGGCGAGCTCGAGCCCCCGGTCGAGCTGCGCGAGGAATTGCCCGTCCCGCTTGCCGCGGGAACGCCCGGGGAGACGGCGATTACCGCCGGCGCGGCTGAGGACGCAGAGCTTCCGCCTGCGATCGAACTGGGCGCAGCGCCCGAAGAGTCGGTCGCACTCGAGACCCCGCCCGAATTCGAACGCCCCTCCGCAGCCGCGGAGCTGCCCGCGTTCGACGAATCCGTCGCGCTGGAACGCACAGCCGGAATAGAGACGCCCATCGACGCGGCGAAAACGACGGAAGCCGCGGAAGCGGAAAGCGTCGAGGAACTGGCCGGACTCGAGGAGCTGGCCGGACTCGAGGAGCTGGCCGAACTCGAGGAAGTGGTCGATCTCGAGGACACGATCGATCTCGAGGAAGCCGTCGAACTGGAGGAACCCCTCCAGGCGGAAACGCCCGCCGTGGTCGAGCCCGTTGACCTCGAAGAATCCGGCATCATCGAACCGACCCTCGCGGCGGAAGCCGGTGTTGCGACCGAAGCGCCGGCAGCACCGCCGGCGCCCGCCATCGTCGTCGGGGACATCGGGGAAGCGACCGTCGACCTCGAGGAAGTCGACACGCCCATCGAACGCGACGTCGTGTACGTCAGCGACAACGAGATCAGCCGCCCGCTCTACGACCTGTATCTCGGCGAGGCACGCCACCACCTCGGCACCCTGCGGGACGAACTCCGCCGCCTCGCGGCCAATCCGACCCTGATCCCGACCGAAGCCACATTGCGCGCCGCGCACACGCTCGCCGGCATCTCGGGCACCACGCGCCTGATGAGCGTGCAGGGGCTTGCCCGCGCGCTCGAACACGCAATCGAGCGCCTGCGCGAGAGCGCCCACCCGCCGACCGCGGAACAGTCGGCGGTCATGAAGAGTTCCAACGACACGCTCGAGGCGATGGTCGCCCAGATCGCGCTGCGCCAGATGCCGCTCGACGTGCCCGAACTGACCGAGCAGCTCGACGGCATCGGACGCACGATCGCGCTCGACACCGACTTCGAGCCCGAAGGCGCGGCCATAGAGGAAGCCGCCCCGGAACGGCCGTCCGCCGCAACGGAAGCAGCCGAAGGCCCAGGCCGCGCGGCGGCGGTCGCCGACGACCTCGACGAGCAGCTCCTGCCGGTCTTCCTCGAGGAAGGTGCCGAGCTGCTTGCGGACCTGCACGCGACGCTGCGACGCTGGAGCGGCGGCGACGCCTCGGCCGATCACGCGAAGGCAACGGCCCGACTGCTGCACACGCTGAAGGGCAGCGCGCGCATGGCCGGTGCGATGAGCCTCGGCGAACACGTGCACCAGCTCGAATCGCAACTCGAGGCGGGCCGCGAGGCCGGACGCGACGCCGCGGAGCTGATCGACGAGCTGGTCGGCGGACTGGATCGCACCGAGCAGATGATGAGCGCGCTCACCGGCGCTCCTGCCCCCGCAGCCGCAGCCGCCGCCGCGGCGACCGAAATCGCAGTCTCCGTCGCCGCGCCCGAAACGGTGGCGGCGGAAGGCGAAAGCAGTGCGACGGCCACGCTGCGCGTGCGCGCCGACACGGTCGACCGCTTCGTCAACGAAGCCGGCGAGATCGGCATCGCGCGCACCCGCATCGCCGGCGAACTGCGCACGCTGCGCCGCTCGCTGCTGGACCTGACCGAAAACGTCATCCGCCTGCGCAACCAGCTGCGCGAGGTCGAGATCCAGGCCGACGTGCAGATGCAGTCGCGCATCGCCCACACCGGCACGCACGAAGGCGAATTCGACCCGCTGGAGATGGACCGCTACACCCGCCTGCAGGAACTCACGCGGATGATGGCGGAGAGCGTCGGCGACGTCACGACGGTGCAGCAGAGCCTGCTGCGCAACCTCGACGGCGCCGAACTCGCACTGAACAGCCAGGCACGGCTGTCGCGCGACCTGCAGCAGGCGCTGATGCAGGTGCGCATGGTGCCCTTCGACAGCCTCGCCGACCGCCTCTACCGCGTGACGCGCCAGACGGCGAAGGACCTCGGCAAGCGTGCGAACCTCGACCTGCGCGGCGGGCGCATCGAAATCGACCGCAGCGTGCTGGAACACATCACCGCGCCGCTCGAACACCTGCTGCGCAACGCCATCGCGCACGGCCTCGAGGCCCCCGAGGCGCGCCGCGCCGGCGGCAAGAACGAGATCGGGCAGATCACCCTGAGCGTCAGCCAGGAAGGCAACGAAATCGCGATCAGCCTCGCCGACGACGGCGCGGGACTCGACTACGAGCGGATCGCCGAACGGGCGCGTGCGCAAGGCCTGCTCGGCCCGAACGAGATCGCCGACGAACGCCGCCTGACCAACCTGATCTTCCTGCCCGGCTTCTCGACCGCCAGCAACGTGTCGACGGTGTCCGGCCGCGGCGTCGGCATGGACGTCGTGAAGTCCGAGACCGCGGCGGTCGGCGGACGCATCGACATCCGCTCGACGCGCGGCGCCGGCACGGAATTCCGCATCTACCTGCCGCTCACGCTGGCCGTGACGCAGGCCCTGCTGGTCAGCGCCGGCGGCCGCACCTTCGCGATCCCGTCGAGCATGGTTGCCCAGGTGCAGGAACTGAAAGCGGGGGCGCTGCACGAGCTGCGTGCTGCCGGCGGCACCGACTGGCAGGACATGCACTTCAACTATCGCTACCTGCCGCGCCTGCTCGGCGACCAGGCGAGCCAGCCGGAAGAGCAGCGCTTCAACTGGGTGCTGCTGCTGCGCGCCGGCGCCCAGACGCTCGCGCTGCACGTCGATGCGCTACGCGGCAACCAGGAAATCGTCGTCAAGAACGCCGGCCCGCAGCTCGCGCGCGTCGTCGGCATCTCCGGCGCGACGGTGCTGGGCGACGGCGAGATCGTGCTGATCCTCAACCCCGTCGCACTCGCCAGCCGCAGCCTCGCGGAAACCGCGGCGGAAGGCGTCGCGGAAGCTGGAGCGGCCGCACCGGTCGAGCCGGCGCAGGCCGTCCAGCCGACCGTGATGGTGGTCGACGACTCGCTGACGGTGCGCAAGATCACCGGCCGCCTGCTCGAACGCGAGGGCTACCGCGTGATCACGGCCAAGGACGGCGTCGAGGCGCTGGAGCGCCTGATCGAATCGGTGCCCGACGTGATCCTGTCGGACATCGAGATGCCGCGCATGGACGGCTTCGACCTGCTGCGCAACATCCGCTCCGATGCGCGCACCCGCGACGTGCCGGTGATCATGATCACCTCGCGCCTGGCGGACAAGCACCGCCAGTTTGCCGAAAAGATCGGCGCCAGCGAGTACCTTGGCAAACCCTACGAGGAAGGCGAGCTGCTGGCCCTGCTGCAGCACTACACCGCGAAAGCGCGCGCGGAGGTCTGACGCCGGCGGCGGAGCACGGCGCCGCGGGGGATCCGCCGGCACTCGCCGGAATCAGCTCCGCACGACGGCGAAGCGCGCGAGCGTGCGCTCGCGCGCCATGCCGTGGTCGACGACCGGCGCCGGATAATCCCGGCCGATGCGCACGCCCGCAGCCGCCTGCTCCGCCGCCCCCATCTTCCACGGAGCATGGATGTACTTGTCCGGCACGCGTGCGAGTTGCGGCACGTAGCGGCGGATGAAGCGCCCCTGCGGATCGAAGCGCGCCGACTGCGTTACCGGATTGAAAATGCGGAAATACGGCTGCGCGTCGCAGCCCGTCGACGCCGCCCATTGCCATCCGCCGTTGTTCGCCGCGAGGTCGCAGTCGATCAGGTGGTCGGCGAAGTGGCGCTCGCCACGCCGCCAGTCGATACCCAGATCCTTGGTCAGGAACGACGCGACGACCATGCGCAAGCGGTTGTGCATGTAGCCCGTCGTGTCGAGCTGGCGCATCGCCGCATCGACGAGCGGGTAACCCGTGCGCCCCTCGCACCACGCCGCGAACAGCTCCGGCGCCAGGTCCCACGCGATGCGCTCGTACTCGGGCCGAAAGCACGCTGTCACGACGCGCGGGTGGTGCCACAGGATCATGTGGTAGAAGTCGCGCCACACGAGCTCGCCGAGCCAGCTCTCCGCCCCGGCACCGCCGTCGGCCCACGCGAACGCTGCCAGTTCGCGGATCGACACGGTGCCGAAGCGCAGATGCGCGGAAAGATAAGAAACCCCCTTCACGGCCGGATAGTCGCGCGCCTCGCGGTAGCGCCCGATACGACCGGCGAAGTCCCCGAACAGGGAGCGGCCGCCGGACATGCCGGTCGGCAGGCGCAGCTCGGCGAGGTTCGTCGCCGCGAAGCCCAGATCTTCGAGGCCGGGCACGCGCTCCCCGTCCGCCTTGGGGGCAAGGCGGGCGGCGTAGCGCTCGACCGGATACGCCTGCACATAGAAGCCGTCGAGCTTCTTCAGCCACGCGTTCCGGTACGGCGTGAACACGCTGTACGGTTGCCCGCCCTGAGTCAGGACCTCGTCGCGCTCGAAGATCACCTGATCCTTGAAGTCCTCGAAACCGATCCCCGCCGCGGCGAGGCCCTCCGCCACGCGCCGGTCGCGCGCGATCGCGGCAGGCTCGTAATCGCGATTGGTCAGCACCGCCGTCACGCCCAGCTGCGCCGCGAGCGCCGGGATCAGCGCGTCGGCGCGCCCGTGCCGCACGACCATGCCTGCCCCGCTGCCACCCGCCTCGCGCGACAGCGCGTCGAGCGCCGTATCCAGCTCCTGCACGCTGCGCCAGATGAACTCGACGCGCCGATCGCAGCGGTTCGGCAACGCGTCGAGGATCTCCGTGTCGAAGACGAACGCGCAATGCACGCGGTCGAAGCGGCGCAGCGCGTGATACAGCGCGGCGTGATCGTAACTGCGCAGATCGCGGCGGAACCAGACGAGGGCGGAACGCATCGGAGAAAGTCGGCGAATGCGGAAAGTCGCATTCTGACGCAATCATGCCGCGCAGGTTCCTGCTCAATGCTCCGCGCGAGAGGCTAAAATGCAGTCATGAGCGAAATCATGTCGAACCTCACGCATCATTTTCTGATCGCCATGCCCAGCATGGCCGATCCGAATTTCTCGCGTACGCTGACCTACATCGCCGAGCACAACGATCAGGGCGCGCTCGGGATCATCGTCAACCGGCCGATCGACATGACGCTCGGCACCCTCTTCGAACGCGTCGAACTGCCGCTCGATGCCGCCGGGTTCGCCGAGCAGCCGGTATATTTCGGCGGTCCGGTGCAGACCGATCGCGGCTTCGTGCTGCATCGGCCGGCAGGCGAATGGCACTCGACCCTGAACGTGAACGACGAGGCCGGCCTGACCAGCTCGCGCGACATCCTGCAGGCCATCGGCAGCACCGGCCAGCCGTCCGAAGTGCTCGTGACGCTCGGCTACGCCGGCTGGACCGCCGGCCAGCTCGAGCAGGAGATCGCCGACAACGCGTGGCTCACCGTGCGCGCCGATCTCTCGATCGTCTTCGAGCTGCCGCCCGAAGAGCGCCTCGCCGCCGCCATGCAGAAGCTCGGCATCGACTTCACGAACCTCAGCGAGACGGCCGGGCATGCCTGAGGCGGCCGCGCCCGAACCCCGGCCAGCCCCGGACCTCCCCGCGCGCGGCACCCTGCTAGGCTTCGACTTCGGCCTCGTTCGCCTCGGCGTCGCCGTCGGCGAACTCGAAACCGGCCAGGCCAGCGCGCTCGTGACCATCAGCGGCGAAGCCAGCGCACCGCGCTTTGCCGCGATCGAAAAGCTCATCGCCGAGTGGCGCCCCGTCGGCCTCGTCGTCGGCCTGCCCGTCCACCTCGACGGCACCCCGCACGAGATGACCGCGCGCTGCCGCCGCTTTGCGAACCAGCTGCGCGGCCGCTACGGCCTGCCGGTGATGGAAAGCGACGAACGCCTGTCCTCCGCCGCGGCCGAAGCCGCGTTGGAGGAGGCAGGGCAGCGCAGCTGGCGCGAGCGCAAGGCCGTGCTCGACGCCGTCGCGGCCCGGATCATCCTGCAACACTTCCTGGACACCATCCAACATGCAAAAGCTTGATGCCGAAGCGCTCTTCCAGACTCTGGTCGAGCAGATGCGGCCGCACGTGACGCCCGACACCGCACTGGTGGGCATCCACACGGGCGGCGTCTGGCTGGCCGAACGCCTGCACCGCACCCTGGGCCTGAAGCAGCCGCCCGGCTCGATCGACGTGTCCTTCTACCGCGACGACTTCGCCTCCAAGGGCCTGCACCCTCAGCCCAAGCGCACCGACATCCCGTTCGATGTCGAAGGCGCCCACGTAATCATCGTGGACGACGTCCTCTACACCGGCCGCACGACGCGCGCCGCGATCAACGAGCTGTTCGACTTCGGCCGCCCGTCGCACGTGGACCTCGCCGTGCTGGTCGACCGCGGCGGCCGCGAACTGCCGATCGCCGCGCGCTACTGCGCCCTCACCCTGCCCCAACCCCTGCCCGCAAGCCAGAGCCTGCAGCTCGAGACCGACGCTGCCGGCACGTTCACCCTGAGGCTGATCGATGCATAACCCCCAGCTCAACAAACACGGCGAACTGCAACACCTGCTGACGATCGACGGCCTGCCGCGCGACGTCATCAGCGCGATCCTCGACACCGCCGCCCCCTTCACCGAAGTCGCCGAGCGCGAAGTGAAGAAGCTGCCGCTGCTGCGCGGCAAGAGCATCTTCAACCTGTTCTTCGAAAACTCCACGCGCACGCGCACCACCTTCGAGATCGCCGCCAAGCGCCTGTCGGCCGACGTCGTGAACCTCAACGTGTCGACGAGCTCCACCGCCAAGGGCGAGAGCCTGCTCGACACCGTCGACAACCTGTGCGCGATGCAGGCCGACATGTTCGTCGTGCGCCATGCCGCGAGCGGCGCACCCTTCCTGATCGCGCAGCACCTGCTCGCGACCGGGCGCGACCACATCCACGTCGTCAATGCCGGCGACGGCCGCCACGCGCACCCGACGCAGGGCCTGCTGGACATGTATACGATCCGGCACTACAAGCGCGATTTCACCAACCTCACCGTCGCGATCGTCGGCGACGTGCTGCACTCGCGCGTCGCGCGCTCGCAGATCGCCGCGCTGACCACGCTGGGCGTGCCCGAAGTGCGCGTGATCGGCCCCAAAACGCTGCTGCCGACCGAGGTCGAGCGCATGGGCGTGCGCGTCTTCCACGACATCCGCGAAGGCCTCAAGGGCGTCGACGTCGTGATGATGCTGCGCCTCCAGAACGAACGCATGAACGGCGCGCTGCTGCCGACTCCGCAGGAGTACTACAAGGTGTGGGGCCTCACCGCCGAGAAGCTCGCACTGGCCAAACCCGACGCCATCGTCATGCACCCGGGACCGATGAACCGCGGCGTCGAGATCGACTCCTCCGTCGCGGATGGCGCGCAGGCCGTGATCCTGCCCCAGGTCACCTTCGGCATCGCGGTAAGGATGGCCGTCATGAGCATGCTGGCCGGCCAGCAAGGGAGCAACAAGTAATGAAGATCCGCATCACCAACGGCCGCCTCATCGACCCCGCGAACGGCCTCGACGACAAGCGCGACCTGTATCTCGCCGATGGCAAGATCGTCGCAAGCGGCCAGGCGCCCGACGGCTTCGCCGCCGAACGCACGATCGACGCTGCCAACCTCGTCGTCGCGCCGGGTCTCATCGACCTGGCCGCGCGCCTGCGCGAGCCCGGCTTCGAATACCGCGCCACGCTCGAATCCGAAATGGACGCGGCGATGGCCGGCGGCGTCACCAGCCTCGCGATCCCGCCCGACACCGACCCCGCCCTGGACGAGCCGGGTCTGGTCGAAATGCTGTGCTACCGCGCGAAGCGGCTCAACCGCGCCCACGTTTACCCGGTCGGCGCGCTCACCATCGGGCTCAAGGGCGAACGCCTGTCGGAGATGGCCGAGTTGGTCGAAGCCGGCTGCGTCGCGTTCAGCCAGGCCAATGTCCCCATCATCGACAACAACGTGCTGATGCGCGCGCTGCAGTACGCCGCGACCTTCGACTTCCGCGTGTGGCTGCAGCCGCTTGCCCCCTTCCTGGCGCGTACCGGCGTCGCGCACGATGGCGAAGTCGCTACGCGTCTGGGTCTGCCGGGCATTCCCGTCGCGGCCGAGACCATCGCGCTGTACACCTACATCCAGCTCGCCCGCACCACCGGCGCACGCCTGCACGTCACGCGCCTGTCGAGCGCCGCGGGCCTCGCGCTGGTCGAACAGGCCCGCGCCGAAGGCATGGACATCACCTGCGACGTGTCGATCAACCACCTGCACCTGTCCGACATGGACATCGGCTACTTCAACAGCAACTGCCACCTCGTGCCGCCGCTGCGCAGCCAGCGCGACCGCGAGGCGCTGCGCGCGGGGCTCGCCGACGGCCGCATCAACGCGCTGTGCTCCGACCACACGCCTGTGGACGACGACGGCAAGCTCACCCCCTTCAGCGAATCCGAACCGGGCGCGACCGGTCTCGAACTGCTGCTGCCGCTCACGCTCAAGTGGGCGCACGAAACGGGCCTGCCGCTGGTGAAGGCGCTCGCACGCGTGACCTCCGACGCCGCGCGCATCGTCGGCATCACCAAGGCCGGTCATCTGACGCCGGGCGCGCGCGCCGACCTGTGCCTGTTCGACCCGGCCGCGCACGTCACGGTGAGCCGCGAGCAGCTGCGCAGCCAAGGCAAGAACACGCCCTTCCTGGGCATGGAGCTGCCGGGCCGCGTGCACTACACCCTGGTCGAAGGCCAGGTCATGCACGAACTGGCCTGAGAACGGCCCCGCGGGCCGCCGGCGTCAGCCGAGCGCCCGCAGCCGCGCGAGCGCCCCGGCGCTCGCGCCGTCTATCCTAACCCGCTTGGCGCGCGAGGTCTCGCCGCTGACGAGGCTGACGGCCGATTTCGGCACGCCGCAGAAATCCGCGAGAAAGGCGCACAGCGCCGCGTTCGCCTTGCCATCCACCGGCGGTGCGGCGAGCCGGATCTTCAGCGCCTCGCCGTGCAGGCCGACGAATTCGGTCTTCTTCGCGCCCGGCTGGATGTGCAGCGTCAGCACCACGCTGCCGTCAGCCGCCTCGCGCAGCCAGACGGCTGCCGTCATCCCGCCAGCAGCGAAGCGAAGTTGCCGCGCAGGCTGCCCAGCACCATCAGCACGATCTGCAGCACCAGCAGCAGGACCAGCGGAGACAGGTCGACATTGGCGATCGGCGGCAGGATGCGCCGGAACGGGCGCAGGAAAGGGGCGGCAAGGTTATGGAAGATCGGCGCGGCCGGCGCATGCGGACTCACCCACGACAGGATCGCCGACATCAGCACGACGCCGAACACCAGGTAGATCGCCATGCGGGCGACTTCCAGCAGGCCCAGGCCCCACAGACCGAAAATCAGGCCGCCGGGACTGCCGCCCAGCGATGCCCCGCGCAACTGCAGCTCGATGAACACGAACAGGGTCTGGAACGCCCACGCCGGCAGCAGGCTGGCGAAATCCAGCCCCAGCACGCCCGGAATCACCCGGCGCAGCGGACGCACGACCCAGTCCGTGGTCGCGACGACGAAAGCCCCGACCTGGTTGCGGAACGATACGCGCTGCCACTGCATGAAGAAGCGCGCCAGCAGCATCAGCGTGATGAAGCCGAAGGCCGTGTCGAGGACCAGGAGCAGTACGTTGCCCAGCATCGCGCTCAGTCCTTGCCCAGTTGTTCGCCGAGTTCGCGCCCGCGCACCTCGGCGGCCTTCACCGCGGTCACGATCGCATCGAAGAAGCCCGACGCCTTCATGCTCGCGAGCGCCGCCTCGGTCGTGCCCCCCTTCGAGGTGACCCGCTCGCGCAGCACGCCCGGCGCCTCATCGGAGCCGGCCGCGAGCTTCGCTGCGCCGAGCACGGTGTCGATCGCCAGCTTGCGCGCGGTCGCCGCATCGAAGCCGAGCGACGCCCCGGCCGCCTCCAGCGCCTCGATGAAGTGGAAGACGTAGGCCGGACCGCTGCCCGATACCGCCGTGACCGCATCCATCTGCGTCTCGTCGGCGATCCACACCGTGCTGCCGACCGCTGCCAGCACGCGCTCGGCCGCGGCGCGTCCCGCGGCGTCCACCGACGGATCGGCATACAGGCCCGACACGCCCGCGCCGATCAGCGCCGGCGTATTCGGCATCACCCGCACGAGTCCGGCATAGCCGCCCAGCCAGCGACCGATGTCCGCCAGCCGCAGTCCGGCCGCGATACTCACGACCACCTGGCGCGCCAGCCGGCCCGCCAGCGGCGCGAGCGCCGCCTTCATCTGCTGCGGTTTCACCGCCAGCACCAGCACGTCGCAATCGAGCAGCGCGTCATCGACCGCGCCCACCGCGCGCACGCCGAAGCGCTCCGCCAGGCGCTTGCGCCCGTCTTCCTGCAATTCCACGACCTGGATGTCGGCCGCGGCGAACCCGCGCTCCAGCATGCCGCCGATCAACGCCGACGCCATGTTGCCGCCCCCCAGGAAACTGATCCTGATCCGTTCCGTCATGTCTGTTCCTCACGCAACTTGCGTGTTCCGAAAATCGCGGTACCCACCCGCACCATGGTCGCCCCTTCGGCGATCGCCAGTTCGAGATCGTGCGACATCCCCATCGACAGCGTGTCGAGCGCGAAGCCGGCGGCGTTGAGTTCGTCGCGCAGCCGGCGCACGGTCGCGAAGCGGCTGCGCAGCAGGCCCTCGTCCCCATCGGGCTCGGGGATCGCCATCAGCCCCCGCAAGCGCAGCCGCGGCAGGGCCGCCACCTGTCGCGCCAGCTCGGGCACCTCGTCCGGCGCAACCCCGCTCTTGCTCGCCTCGCCGCTCACGTTCACCTGGATGCACAGGTCGAGCGGCGGCAATTCCGCGTCCCGCTGCTCGGACAGGCGCTCGGCAAGCTTCAGGCGATCGACCGAATGCACCCAGTCGAAATGCGCCGCAACGGGGCGCGTCTTGTTGCTCTGGAGCGGACCGATGAAATGCCATTCGAGCGCACGCGCCCTCAGCTCGGCAATCTTCGCGACGCCTTCCTGCACGTAGTTTTCACCGAAAAGCCGCTGCCCGGCTTCGGCCGCCGCGGCCACGCAATATGCCGGCCAGGTCTTGCTGACGGCCAGCAGGACGACGTCCTCGGGCCTGCGCCCCGCGGCGATCGCAGCACGGGCCACGCGCTCGCGCACGGCTTGCAAGTTGGCGGCGATTGTTGTCATATAGCGGCGGCACTGGTCTCGAAAATCCGGCCCGGGCGAGTATAGCACCGCGCACCAGCCGGCCTTTCCGCACGCTCCTTTCCGAACACCGTCGAAGAACCCATGGACATCACCGAACTGCTGGCCTTTGCGGTCAAGAACAAGGCCTCCGACCTCCATCTCTCGTCCGGCCTGCCGCCCATGATCCGCGTGCATGGCGACGTGCGGCGCATCAACCTGCCGCCGATGGAGCACAAGGACGTGCACTCCATGGTGTATGACATCATGAACGACCAGCAGCGCAAACAGTACGAGGAAGTACTGGAGTGCGACTTCTCGTTCGCGGTGCCCAACCTCGCGCGCTTCCGCGTCAACGCCTTCAACCAGAACCGCGGCGCGGCCGCCGTGTTCCGGACCATTCCGTCGAAGGTGCTGAGCCTCGAAGAACTCAACTGTCCGAAGATCTTCAAGGACATCTCCAACCAGCCGCGCGGCATCGTGCTCGTCACCGGCCCGACCGGCTCGGGCAAGTCCACGACGCTCGCCGCGATGGTCGACCACATCAACGACAACGAATACGGCCACATCCTCACGATCGAGGACCCGATCGAATTCGTGCATGAGTCGAAGCGCTGCCTGATCAACCAGCGCGAGGTCGCGCGCGACACGCTGTCGTTCAACAATGCGCTGCGTTCGGCACTGCGCGAAGACCCGGACGTGATCCTCGTCGGCGAGCTACGCGACCTCGAAACCATCCGCCTCGCGCTGACCGGCGCCGAGACCGGCCACCTCGTGTTCGGCACCCTGCACACTTCCTCGGCCGCCAAGACCATCGACCGTATCGTCGACGTGTTCCCGGCCGCCGAAAAGGAGATGGTGCGCTCGATGCTGTCCGAATCGCTGCGCGCCGTCATTTCGCAGACCCTGCTGAAGACCAAGGACGGCCAGGGCCGCGTCGCCGCGCACGAAATCATGATCGGCACCCCCGCCATCCGCAACCTGATCCGCGAAAACAAGATCGCGCAGATGTACTCGTCGATCCAGACCGGCCAGAACGTCGGCATGCAGACGCTGGACCAGTGCCTGCTCGACCTCGTGCGCCGCAACGTCATCTCGCCCGCGGAAGCCAAGCTCAAGGCGCAGAACAAGGACAACTTCGGCTGACCGCCGCGCCACGGAACGGCCACTACGTCACGTCCGCCGGCGCTTCCCGCACGCCGCGCCGTTCACGCGGGCGCGCGCGAGGAACATAATTCAAATTTGCAGCCCCCCGAAAATCCGCTGGAGCGCAACACATGGAACGCGATCAGGCCCTCAAGTTCATGCACGATCTGCTCCGGCTGATGGTGCAGAAGAACGGCTCCGACCTCTTCATCACCGGGGGCTTCCCGCCTGCCATCAAGGTCGACGGACGCGTCATCCCGCAGTCGAACCAGTCGCTCACGCAGCAGCACACCGCCGAACTCGCGCGCGCGGTCATGAACGACCGTCAGGCGGCCGAATTCGAATCCACCAAGGAATGCAACTTCGCGATCTCGCCGGCGGGCATCGGCCGCTTCCGTGCCAATGCCTTCATCCAGCAGGGCAAGGTCGGCCTCGTGCTGCGCACGATCGCGCAGAAGATCCCGACCTTCGACGAGCTGGGCATGCCCGCAGTGCTGCGCGACGTCGCAATGGCCAAGCGCGGTCTCGTGATCTTCGTCGGCGGCACCGGCACCGGCAAGACGACCTCGCTCGCGGCGATGGTGGACTTCCGTAACGAACACTCCTACGGCCACATCATCACGGTCGAGGACCCGATCGAATACGTGCATCTGCACAAGAACTGCATCGTCACGCAGCGCGAGATCGGCATCGACACCGACAGCTGGGAAGCGGCACTGAAGAACACCCTACGCCAAGCCCCGGACGTGATCCTGATGGGCGAAATCCGCGACCGCGAAACGATGGACTACGCGATCGCGTTCGCCGAGACCGGCCACCTGTGCCTCGCCACGCTGCACGCGAACAGCGCGAACCAGGCACTCGACCGCATCATCAACTTCTTCCCGGAAGACCGCCGCCAGCAGCTGCTGATGGACCTGTCGCTCAACCTGCGCGCGCTGATCTCGCAGCGCCTGCTGCCGAAGAAGGGCGAGAAAGGGCGCGTGCCGGCCGTCGAGGTGCTGCTCAACTCGCCGCTGATCTCGGACCTGATCTTCAAGGGCGAGGTGCCGGGCATCAAGGAAGTGATGAAGCGCTCGCGCGAACTGGGGATGCAGACCTTCGACCAGGCACTCTTCGACCTGTACGAGGAGGAGCGGATTTCCTACGAGGATGCGCTGCGCAACGCCGACTCGGTGAATGACCTGCGCCTGCAGATCAAGCTCAACAGCAAGCTCGGCGAGAAGGACCTCGTGTCCGGGATCCAGCACCTCGACATCGTCTGAGTTTGCGAATAAACCTGCTGCGCGCCCCGATTCCGCTCCTGCCGAATTTGGCAGACGCGTCACCGTACCACCTCTACGGTTGCGCTTCTCGGAACGGACTCGGACCGCTCGCTACGGTTTCTGCACAAACTCCGAGTCCGGGCATGCGACCACGACCGGAAAGTTAGCCGCGAACTCCTTCATCAGGCTTCTTCGGCCGGTTTGCGCCGGTTGCTGCCCGCGATCATTTTGTACTCGAACACGCGGCACTCGAGCGCGCCGTTGAAGAGCGGCGTGCGCTTGCTCGCCTTCAGTCCGATCAGCTTGGGCAGCGCCGGATCCGCCGACAGGAAATAGCAGCGCCAGCCGCTCCAGTGCTTCTTCAGCGCATCGCCGAACTGCGGATACAGCGCCGCCAGTTCCTCCGCCTCGCCGATGCGCACGCCGTAGGGCGGATTGGTCACCATCACCCCTTCCGCCGCCGGCGCCTCGCGTGCCAGGAAGTCCGCGCGATCGAGCGTCACGCAGTCCGCGAGCCCCGCCGCCTGCAGGTTCACGCGCGAGCGCCGCACCTGCTCGCCGACCACGTCGGAGCCGTAGATGCGCAAGGGGCGCGGCGACTTGCGCCGCACCTCTGCAGCCTTGCGGATGGCCGCCCAGGCGGCACCGTCGAAGTGGCGGAAACGCTCGAAGGCGAAGCTGCGACCGAGGCCCGGCGCGATGTCGAGCGCGATCTGTGCCGCCTCGATCAGGAAAGTGCCGCTGCCGCACATCGGATCGATGAGTGCCTCGCCCGGCTGCCAGCCGCTGATGCGCAGGATGCCCGCAGCGAGGTTCTCCTTCAGCGGCGCCTCGACTGCGGCAGGCTTGTAGCCGCGCTTGTACAGGGGCTCGCCCGAGGTATCGAGGTAAAGCGTGACGCGGTCGCGCGTCAGGAAGGCGTGGATGCGCACCGCCGGGTTCGCCGTATCGACGCTGGGGCGCTTGCCCGTCACGGTGCGGAAGTGGTCGCACACGGCATCCTTGATTTTCAGCGTGACGAACTCGAGACTGCGCAGGGGCGACTGCTTCGCGGTCACGTAGATGCGGATCGTGTCATCGACGGTGAACCATTTAGCCCAGGTCGCGCCATAGGCGAGCCGGTAGATGTCCTCCTCGGACTGGTAGCGCCCCTGTGCGAGGCGCCACATCACGCGGGTGGCGATCCGGCTCTCGAGGTTGGCGCGATAGCAGGTCTGCCAGTCGCCGGAGAAACCGACGCCGCCGTGGGTCGCCTCGACGTCCCGCGCACCGAGCGCGGTAAGTTCCTCGGCGAGCATCGGCTCGAGACCGCGCGGACAGGGGGAAAAGAAGGATTCGGACATGGGGGACGAAGGAAGTCGAAGACGAACGGGAATGGAAACGGCTCGAAGCCCGCGCGGGCGGTGCCGCTCAGAAGGGCTTCAGCACGACAAGGAACACGGCCGCGAACAGCACCAGCACCGGCACCTCGTTGAACACGCGGTACCACTTATGGCTGCGAGTGTTGCGCCCGGCGGCGAAATCGCGCATGAGCCTGCCGCAGTAAAGGTGATAGACGATCAGGAAACTCACGAGCGCGGTCTTCGCGTGCAGCCAGCCACCGATCGCGATCATGTCGCCGTAGCCGAACCACAACCAGAAGCCGAGCACGACGGCGAGGATTCCCAGCGGCGTCATGAAACGGTAGAGCTTGTGCTCCATCAGCGCCAGCCGCTCACGCGTCGCCGCATCATCCACCATCGCATGGTTCACGAACAGGCGCGGCAGGTAAAACAGGCCGGCGAACCAGGCCACGACGAACGAAATGTGCAGGGCTTTCACTACCAGCATCGAATACTCCTAGCTTGATTGTTTGCGGTTGAGCGCCGCGGCGAAGCCTTCGCGCACGGTCGGGTACAGCAGCCGCACCCGCAGCTCCCGCCGGATGCGGCGATTGTCGAGCTGCCGCGACTCGCTCATGAAGGACAGGGCCATCGGCGAAATCCGCGTCGCGAGTTCCGCACGCGACAGGCGCTGCGGCCGCGGCAGGCCGAAACAGTCGGCGGCAAAGTCGAAATAGTCGCCCATCTTCATGCATGTATCATCGACGGCATTGTAGACGCGTCCGGCACCGCCACGGAAAAGCGCGAGGCACGACAGGCGCGCGAGATCCTCGGCGTGGATGTGGTTGGTAAAGACGTCCTCTTCCGCACACAACACCGGCTCGCCGCGCTCCAGTCTCGCCACCGGCAGACGGTCGCCCGCATAGATGCCCGGCGCGCGCAGCATGCAAACCCGCGCCCCGCTCCGCACGCCGAAGCGCCGCAAGCGGCGCTCGGCATCGACGCGACGCTGCGCCCGCGCGGTCTGCGGGCGGCATGGATGGCTTTCGTCGATGTGCCGGCCGCCGCAATCGCCATACACGCCCGTCGTACTTATATAGACGAGGCGCTGTGGTAGACTCGTTGCGCACGCGAGTGCCGCCAGCAGGCTTGCCGTACGCGTATCCCGCGTGCCGCGGTCGGGGGGCGGCGCGAAATGCATGACGGCATCCGCGATCCCGGCCAGGCGCTGCAGGCTGCGCCGGTCGTCGAGGTCGGCGAACACCGGCGTTGCACCGAGCGCCCGCAATCCGGCGAGCCCCTCTGCACTGCGCACCAGGGCAAACACCCTGAAGCGCCGCACGAGCCACGGAATCGCGCGCCGGGCCACGTCGCCGCTACCGACGATCAATATTCTTTTCATCGACTGATTATCTCACGCCCGATGTCGTTCCAGATTTCACTCGAGCCAGGTGGCCAGCAGTTCCAGGCCGATGCCGACCAGACCATCCTCGAAGCGGCCCTCGCCGCGGGTCTCGTGCTGCCCTACGGCTGCCGTGACGGCGCCTGTGGCGCCTGCAAGGGCAAGGTCCTCCAGGGCGAGGTCGCCCTCGTCGGCTCGGCGACCGCGCTCGGCGACGCCGACCGCGCGACCGGCATGACCCTGTTCTGCAGTGCCCAGGCGCGTTCCGACCTGGTGCTCGAGGCTCGCAACGTGACCCGCGCCGGCGACATCCCGATCAAGAAGCTGCCGTGCCGCGTGCAACGCCTCACCCGCGCCGCGCCCGACGTGATGGTGATCGAGCTGAAACTCCCCGCGAGCGAGCCCTTCCGCTTCCGCGCCGGCCAGTACATCGACTTCCTGCTCGCCGACGGCCGCCGCCGCAGCTTCTCGATCGCGAATGCCCCCCACCGCGAGGACGCCATGGAGCTGCACGTGCGCCTCGTGCCCGGCGGCGAATTCACCGAACACGTCTTCAACGCCATGAAGGAACGCGACATCCTGCGTTTCGAAGGGCCGCTCGGCAGCTTCGGACTGCACGAAGACTCGCAGGCACCGGTCGTGCTGCTCGCGGGCGGCACCGGTTTCGCACCGATCAAGAGCATCGTCGAGCATGCGATCCATACCGGCAGCGCGCGACCGATGACCCTCTATTGGGGGTCGCGCAACCGCACAGGCCTTTACATGGACGAACTTGCGCGCTCGTGGGAGAAGATCCTTCCCGGCTTCCACTACGTTCCGGTATTGTCCGAAGCGGGAGCCGAGGACGACTGGCACGGGCGGACCGGCCTCGTGCATCGAGCAGTCATCGCGGACCTGCCCGACCTGTCCGCACATGAAGTCTATGCATGCGGATCACCGGCCATGATCGACGCTGCGCGCAGCGACTTGACTGCGCAGTGCGGCCTGCCGCAGGAGGCGTTCTTTGCGGACGCCTTCACCTTCGCCACCGACGCACGCTGAACTCATGACCCAGACCACGATCCTGACCCGCGAACCCGTCGTCAACCGGAATCGCGCGATCACGGCCAACCGGCTCATTGCCCACGGACCGAACATCGGTTCGGTGGTCGATGCCCTGAACAGCCTTGCCGACATCTGGCCGACGCACCACACCGTGTTCGTCTGCCTGGGCCGGCTCGTTCCGACTCCCGAGCTGATGAGCTGGCAGGCGCCGCCCAACGCGATGGTGGAAATCCCGTCGCAGGCGCTCGCGCACCCGCAGACGCAGGCGCTGCTGCCGCAGCTGCGCGACGCGGGGATCAGCATGTGCCTGAGCTGGTTCGCCCCGGGAACCGCCCTGCCGCCCGACGCCGACTGGCGCTTCGTGCTGATGGACCGCCGCCGGCACGCGACACCGGCCGGCTCGCCCGGGATTACCCTCGCGTGGGGCCTGCCCAACATCAGCGCCTTCCAGGAATCCGTCCAGGCGGGCTTCGACGGCGCCTCGGGCTGGTTCTTCCTGTACGGCAATCCGGCAGCACAGGAGCTGTCACCTGCACATGCCCAGATCGTGCGGCTCCTCAACCTCGTGCGCAACAATGCGGATATCAAGGAGATCGAGGCGGTGCTGCGCCAGGACGTCGCGGTGTCGTACAAGCTGCTGCGCTACATCAACTCGGCGGGCTTCGGCCTGAGCTGCGAGATCCAGTCCTTCCGCCACGCGGTGACCATCCTCGGCTACGCCAATCTGAACAAGTGGCTGTCGCTGCTGCTGGTCAGCGCGAGCCGCGATCCGGGCGCGCCGGCGATGATGCAGACCTCGATCGCGCGCGGGCGCTTCATGGAACAGATCGGCACATCCTTCTTCGACAAGTCGGAACTCGACAACCTGTTCATCACCGGAGCGTTCTCGCTGCTGAACGCGCTACTGGGCACGTCGATGCAGAGCGTGCTCGAGGAGATGCACCTGCCCTCGGCGATCACCGACGCGCTGCTGCTCGAGCAAGGCCCCTACGCCCCCTTCCTCAAGCTCGCCCGCCTGTGCGAATCCTTCGACGCGACGGAACTACAGAAGCAGGCTGCCGAGCTGCAGCTCGCGCCCGAGCAGATCAACCGCGCGATCGTCGGCGCGCTGGGCTTCGCCGACAGCCTGCAGTCCTGACCGGCCGGCGAGCGGGCAATAAAAAAGCCAGCCCGCGGGCTGGCTTTTTTGCATCGACCGAAGCCGATTACTTGAGCGACAGAACCCAGGTAGCCAGGGTCTTGGCTTCTTCGGCGTTGACCTGCGGGTTGGCCGGCATCGGCATCGTGCCCCAGACACCCGAACCACCCTTCTGGATCTTCTCCGCCAGCTTGGCAACGGCGCCAGCGTCACCAGCGTACTTCTTGGCGACTTCCTGGTAGGCCGGGCCGACCAGCTTCTTGTCTACGGCGTGACAGGCGAGGCAGTTCTTGGCCTTGGCCAGATCAGCGGAAGCGAAAGCCGGAGCGGCGGAGAGAAGGCCCGCGGCAACCGCGGCAGCAACGAAAACTTTCATGCTCTTTTCCTTTAGATGGTGGTGTGAAACCGGCCGGATATTAAACCAAGCTTCCCCGCCTTGACTACCCGGAAAACGCCTCTTGCACTTTGTGGCGCCCCGGGCTGCCTCGCCGGATCGTCCGACCCAAGCATTCAACGCCGTTGCCCGGGCCGACGTTGACACGACCGAACCCGAGCCCCAGAGGGTCAGAACTCCCAGGCGACACCGACGTTCGCGATGGTTCGATCGCTGCCGCGTCCCACTGCCCCCGACACCTGGACGCCTTCCACGATCTCGTAGCGCAAACCGACCTGCCGGTCCGGCCGGCCGTCCTCGGCACCGAACACTTCCGCGGCGATGGTTAAATCGTCCGTGAGCGGATGCTCGAAACCGAGACCCCAGGTGTTTGCGGTATGCGTGTCACCCGCCGCGCGCACCCATTCGCGCCCCAGATTCAGATGCACACGCCCCCCCGAAACGAAGGCCCAGGTTGCAAGACCGGTGACGGAACTGGCTCGCGCGATCTCGTCCGACTCGCCCTCACGCAGATCGACGCGCTCGCGCGCGTATTCGGCCTTCAGGCCAGCCGACAACCCGGTCTCGGCCTGCAGTGGAACCCATTTCACCGCGCCACCGACACCATGCGCCCACAGTGACGGGTGAGGCTCATGGTCGCGCGCGCGCGCGTAGGCGATCTCCACCTCGAGGTTGTCGATTGGCCCGTAACCGGCCGCCGCGTCGAAACCACGCGACTGGTCGTCACGCATCCACCCGAATTCGAGCTTCGCGCCCCCCTTGTCCAGCGTGCCGGCATCATCGACCACCATGGGTCGCTCCGCATGTGCCAACGAGGACAGCGCGACACACGACACAGCCCCGAGGGCAAGCGCCAGTGACCGCACAATCCGACCATCTCGAAGCGACACTTTTCCAATCACATTCATCCCCCAGAAAACTGGAAATGTTAGCGCAATCGAGCGTGGCACCGACGTGCTGGCGACCCGATATCTCGTTGAATTCGCCGTATCGACTTACTGGCGTATTTCGGCTCGATTGTCGGGGGCCGGGAACTGGCCCGTCGAGCGGAAGGGGTTGATGTCCAGCCCGCCGCGGCGCGTGTAGCGCGCCCACACCGCCAGTTCCCGGGGCGTGCAACGCTGCAGGAGGTCGCTGAAGACCCGTTCGACGCATTGCTCGTGAAATTCGTTGTGCTTGCGGAACGAGACGATGTAACGCAGCAGGCCTGCGCGGTCGATCGCCGGCCCGGTATAGCGCACGACGATGCAGCCCCAGTCCGGCTGACCGGTGACGAGGCAGTTGGACTTGAGCAGGTGCGAGTGCAGGGTTTCGCTGACCTCGCTCCCGTCGCGGGCAGAGGACAGGAAATCCGGACAGGGCTGGTAGGTATCGATGTCGATGTCGAGTTCGTCGAGCGACTCCCCGGGCGGCGGCGCGATCACGCGCTCCGGCGCAG
The DNA here is from genome assembly GCF_900156155.1 of Aromatoleum tolulyticum. Taxonomy (GTDB): domain Bacteria; phylum Pseudomonadota; class Gammaproteobacteria; order Burkholderiales; family Rhodocyclaceae; genus Aromatoleum; species Aromatoleum tolulyticum. The sequence continues at coordinate 122,435 of NZ_FTMD01000011.1, read as the reverse complement.
AACCCAACGGCCGGATGTCCACGGCGACCGGCGCGCCGGCGGCTTCGGAGAGATCGCGCACGAAGGTCGCCCTTACGGCTTCCTCGCCGTCGAAGCGCGTCTGGTTGCAGGAATTGAGGTAGAGCTTGAGCGACTTCGACTCGATCAGGCGCGGCGAATCGGCCGGCACACGGAAGGTCGCGAGCGCGACGACAGGTTTGCCGCGCGGATTGAGCCAGGACAGCTCATATGCATTCCACAGATCCTCGCCGACGAAGGGCAGCTTGCCGGCGACGATGCCGATCTCGTCACGCTTGATCTGACGCGCGATCGGGAACAGGAGAGCGGGAGAATAGGTGTCGCAGTAGTCGGCCGGTTTGCCTAGCGGCGAGGACTCGGCGCCGTGCGCGGAGGGAGCGGAAGGATTCATGCGGCGGATTGTACGGGATCGCGCCCGATGGACCGAGGGAGCGAAAGATCGTTCCCGTGCGCCGGATACGTGTGCCGGAAACAGAACCGCCGGCCTCCGTGAAGGCCGGCGGCAAGCTGACACGTGCCAGCCCTTGCTTGCCTGCCTGCTTACTTGCCTTTGGTGCCGGCCGGAGGCACCGAACCCGTGGCCTTCATCGCTTCCGACAGCAGTGCTGCCTTGTCGATGCTCATCGGCACCGGCGAGTCGGGCGGACACATCGTCTCGGGATCGATGCCGCTGCGGTCCTGACCGAGATCGGCCGGCGTGGGCAGGTCTTCGCGGGCGACGCCCAGCGACCCCATCAGCTGCCCCATGCCCGAAAGCGCGCGCGCCTGCGCGATGACCTGGTCGTAACCCGCATTCACGTATGCACGCCGCGCCTGGAAGTACTCGTTCTCGGTATCCAGCAGGTCGAGCAGCGTGCGCTGTCCGATATCGAACTGACGGCGATAGGCTTCGCGGGCCTTCTCGATCGACAGTTGATGCTGGTCGAGGTAACGCATCTGTTCCTGCAGGCGCTGCACGTCGTTATAGGCGATCGCCAGCGTCTGACGCAGGTCGCGGCAGGCTTTCTCGCGCAGGTCCTTGGCCTGGTTGCTCAGATCGCCGGCCTGGCGCAGCCGGGCGTCGTCGGCGCCGCCGCGGAAGATGTTGTAGCTGAGCACCAGTTCGACGACGCCTTCGCGCGAATGCCCGTCGAACCCGTCGAGGTTGTGGTCGACGGCCTGGCGCGCACGCAGATCGAGGCGCGGATGGAAGGCGGCACGGCGGGAATCGATGAGCGCCTGGCTGGCGCGTACGTTCTCGACGGCCGCATTGAGCGCCGGACTGGTGTTGAAGGCGGTGCGCAGGGCATCCTTCGCGGTGGGCGGGATCTGCCCGAGCGCAGTGCCGACCGGCAGGCCGGGCATGGCCTCCTGCGGCACCTCGCCGACGATGCGCTGGTAGCGCGCGCTCACGTCATGCAGGTTCGATACTTCGGTGAGCAGATTGGATTCGGCGAGTGCCAGACGCCCGGTCGCCTGTTCGAGGTCGACGCGACGGCCCACCCCGGCCCCTGCACGCTCGGCGATCTGGTCGTAGATCTGCTTGTGCTGCACGTAGTTCGCCTGCGCGAGGCGGGTGAGCTCGCGATAGCGCATCACGTCACCATAGGCGCGTACCGCCTCGAGGGCAGCACCCTCGGACGCGTCGACCAGCTCGTAATAGCGCGTCAGTTTGGCATAACCGAAGCGCGCGACCTCGCTGCGGGTGAAGAAACCGTCATACACCATCTGGTTGAGCGACAGCGTCACGTTGCGATGGGTAAAGGTGTCGGTCGACTGCCCCGAACGCCGCAACTCCTCGCGGCCGACACTCGCGACGGCATCCACCTGGGGCAGATAACCGGCACGTGCGACCGCCTGGTCTTCGCGGGCCGCACGGAACGCATTCCATGTTGCCTGCACTTCGGGATTGGCCACCACGGCCTTGCGCGCCGCATCGCGCAGGGCGTCCGGCCCCGCCGCCGTCGCAACGAACGGAAGCGTGGCCAGCACGGCCGTTGCAATCACGGATCGACATGTTTTCATATATTCTCCAACCGACCTGACGTCTATGCACATGGAATTTTCGAGATTGTCCCGCCATCCTGCGCGGCGTCAACTCATAATCAATCTTGTAAGTGAATATTACAGCTCGACGGGGGGCCGAGAACGCCAACTACGCAACACTGCCGTGGCGAAATAGGCCGAAAACAATTGCAGAACGGGCCTCGCGATGACTTCGGTGGCCGATAATGGGCACGACAAGTTCTCCTCCGACACAATGACCGCAGCTCCTTGCCCGCACAGACGGCGCCCCTTTCCGGGCGCGTTTGCTGCAGTCGCGTACGGCCTCGCGGTACTCGCGAGCCTGCTGCTCGGCCTGTCGTATGCGGCGCCGGATCTGGATCGCATGCTGCAGGTGGCGCGCGAGCGCTTCGGCCCGGAAGCCGGCGAGTCGGTCCGCGCCTGGCGCCAGATGCTCGGCGACGCGGCCACGGTCGACGATCAGGAAAAGCTGCAGCGCGTGAACACTTTCTTCAATCGCCGCACCGCCTTCGAAGACGACATCGTGATCTGGCAGCAGAAGGATTACTGGGCCACGCCTCTGGAGACGCTCGGTCGCAAGGCCGGCGACTGCGAGGATTTTTCGATCGCCAAGTACATGAGCTTGCGCCTGCTGGGCGTACCCGCCGAGAGGCTGCGTCTGATCTATGTGCGGGCCAGCATGGGCGCGCCGGGCAGCGGCATATCGCAGGCGCACATGGTGCTCGGCTATTACCCCTCGCCCGCGGACGAACCGCTGGTGCTCGACAACCTCATCGGCGACATCCGCACCGCGTCGCGCCGCCCCGATCTGTTCCCGATCTTCAGCTTCAATGCCGAGGGCCTGTGGGTTAGCGGCGCGAGCAGTTCGTCCGCCGACCCGACGACACGGCTGTCGCGCTGGCGCAGCGTGCTCGAACGCATGCGCGAGGAAGGCTTGCCATGATTGCCGCCACGGCCAGGATTTCCGGAGACCTCTTGTCATGTCCCTGATCAAGCAGCTTTGGATCGCCATCGCGATCGTTACGCTCATCGCCCTGGGAGGCAGCCTGGTGGTGAGCACGCTGTCCGCGCGGCATTACCTGGAGCAACAGCTGCAGGTGAAGAACCTCGACAACGCGACCTCGCTTGCGCTGTCGCTGTCGCAGATGCCGAAGGATCCGGTCACCGTGGAGTTGCAGATCTCGGCCCAGTTCGACGCGGGACATTACCGCCTGATCCGGCTGACCAGCCCGACCGGGGAAATTCTGGCGGAGCGCGAGTATTCCGGCGCGCTCGATGGCGCCCCGGAGTGGTTCATCCGCCTGATCCCGATCGAGCCGCATGCCGGCGTGGCGCAGGTGCAGGACGGCTGGCGCCAGTTCGGCACGCTCACGCTGGACAGCCACAAGCGCTACGCTTACACGGCGCTGTGGCAGGGAACGCTGCAGCTGCTCGGATGGTTCGCGCTGGGGGGGATGCTGACCGGCCTGATCGGCACGCTGATCATCAAGCACATCACGCGCCCCCTCGGTCGCGTCGTCGAGCAGGCCGAAGCGATCGGCGGACGCCGCTTCGTGACCACACCTGAACCCAGCACGCGGGAATTCCGCAGCGTCGTGCGCGCGATGAACACCCTGTCGGAACGCGTCCGCACGATCCTCGCGGAGGAATCGCGGCGCCTCGAGCAACTGCGACGCCAGACGCAGCACGACGAGATGACCGGGCTGCTCAATCGCAGCCAGTTCCTGAACCAGCTGGATTCCGCGCTTTCCCGCGACGATGCGCATGCCGCCGGCACCCTGCTGCTGGCGCGCGTGGGCGATCTCGCGGGACTGAACCAGCGCATCGGCCGCGAGGCGACCGACCGCCTGCTGCGCGACCTCGCGGAGCGGTTTGCCGACCTCGCCACCGGCAACGGAAACTGGGAGGCCGGCCGCATGAACGGCAGCGACTTCGCCCTGCTGGCGCCCGGCCGTGAGGATGCGGACGAACTCGCGAATGAGTTGGCGCGCAAGCTCCACGACACGCTCGACACGCACTTGAAGGATGTCCTCGTAGCCCTGCCGGTCGCGGCGACGAGCTACACCACCGGCGAAACCCGCTCGCAGGTTCTCGCGCGTGCGGACGGGGCGCTCGCAACGGCCGAGCAGACGGGCGCTCGCAGCCTGCGCGTCGAAAGCGGCGGCGCCCCTGCGCCGTACCCGGACCTCCAGTCCTGGCGTGCCGCCCTGCTGTCGGCGATCGAGCACGACGGCGTGCGCCTGGGCGCCTATCCGGTCGTTGCCAACGACGGGCACCTGCTGCACGACGAAGCGCCGATCCGCATCCTGCTCGACGGTGTCTGGCAACCAGCGGGCTATTTCATGCCGCACGCCGCGCGTCTGGGCCTGATGCCGCGCTTCGACATCGCGGTCGTGCATGCGGCCTTGCGTGACATCGCACACGACGGCAGGGAGCGCGGCATCAACGTGTCGGCCGAATCGCTGCGCGACGCGAACTTCCGCGGCGAACTGTTTTCCTTGTTGCAGGCCGACCCGGCAACGGCGAAGGGGCTGTGGATCGAGGTGCCCGAGTACGGCGCTCTGCGCCACCTCGCCGAGTTCCGCACGCTGTGCGTGGCCTTGCAGCCGCTGGGCTGCCGGGTCGGCATCGAGCACGTGGGCGCGCATTTCGGCGAGCTGGGCGACCTGCACGAACTGGGACTCGACTACGTGAAGATCGATTCGGCGATCGTCCGGGGCATCGACAGCAACGCGGGCAACCAGGCCTTCCTGCGCGGACTGTGCATGATCGCGCACTCGCTCGGGCTGATGACGATTGCCGAAGGGGTGGGATCGGCGGCGGAACAGAAAGCCTTGCCGGGCCTCGGCATCGACGGCATGACCGGGCCGGCGGTGCGCCACGGTCCGACGGCCTAGCGGGAGTCGGGCGCAGCGGGCAGACGGCGGCTCAGATCACCCCGTCGTCGTCGAGCAGGCTGAGGTGCTGCAGGGCCTCGCGTGCGCCGCGACGCTCCATGAGCTTGTGCTGCGCGGGCACCGGCAGGTCGGTGAAGCGGATCAGCGAGCGCTCGACGAGGAGCTCGATGAGGTCCTCGAGCACGCGCACGAGACCGAGGTCGGACGCGCCCATCGGGTTTGCGCCCTCGATGATGTCGCGCCCGAATCCGAGCAGATCGGCATCGTCCTCGCCAGCGGCACTCCACCCGCCGCCGTCGGCCGGCTCCCGGCTCACGGCGACGATCTTTCCCTGCGGGTCTCGTTTTATGTACATCATCAATGCACCGGCAGTGGAACGTTGCCATGTTCGGACAGGCGCAGCACCAACTGCAACCGGTCACGCACCCCGAGCTTCTCGAAGATCGCGCCCATATGCGCCTTGACGGTGCGCTCGGTGATGCCGAGCTTCGCGGCGATCTCCTTGTTGCTCAAACCATTGACGACCTCATGGACCACTTCGGCCTCGCGCCCCGACAGCAAGGCCTGCGGCACTTCTGCGTGCGGCGCGAGGGCACGTCCCGCGGCACCGACGACACGGGTCATCAGTTCGGGGCCGACCCACAGTCCGCCGTGGCGGACGACCAGTTCGACGTCCCTGAACACGGACGGCACCGCCAGCGCGTGGCAGTACGCACGCGCACCGCGATCGAGGACGGCGACCGCCTCGGCACCGTCAGGCGTCATGCTGACGACGACGAGATGGCAGCCGGGCAGCGACCGCACCAGCGTGCCGAGATCTTCCAGCCAGTCGCCGCGCCCGGATTCGACCCAGATCACGTCGCCCGGCCTGGCCGCGGTGACGAGGGTCCGCCGCTCGTGACAGACCCCTTCGGGAAACGCGTCCAGCCAACGCGTCGACGGGCGGACCGTTTCGGAGCAAAGAAAGATGTTCTGGCTCATCGTTCGGACAGTGCGTTCGCCTTGGCCCGCAGGACGGGCTTCAGCAGGTAGGAAAGAATGGTCTTCTTGCCGGTGAGGATGTCGATTTCGGCCACCATGCCCGGAATGATCGGCAGGCTCTCGCCGAGGCTCGATTTCACGGTCCTCACGCGCACGGTGTAAAAGGCATTGCCCTTCTCGTCGGTGACGGTATCCGCGCCGATATGCTCGACGACCGCATCGAGGCCGCCGTAGATCGCGAAGTCGTATGCGGTGAACTTGACGAGGGCGCTCTGACCGGGGCGCAGGAAGGCGATGTCCTTGGGCTTGACCTGTGCTTCGAGAATCAGCGCGTCGTCCAGCGGCACGATCTCGACCACCTCCTTGCCCGGCTGCACGACGCCCCCGACCGTATTCACGAGCAGGCGCTTGACCGTGCCGCGCACCGGCGAGCGCACTTCGGCGTGTTTGACGCGGTCGGCGAGCGCGCGCCCGCCTTCGGTCAGGCCGGCAAGCTTGGCCATCGTGTCGGAGAGTTCGTTGCGCTGCACGTTGCGCACGTTCAGCTCCACCTCCTGGATCTTGCGCGTGGCCTCCGAGATCGCGGAATGGATGCGCGAGATCTGCGCTGCGGCTTGGTCGCGCTCGCCCCGCAGGCGTGCGACGTCGCGCTGCAGGCGCAGGATCTCGACCTCGGACACCGCCCCGGAATTCACCAGCGGCCGGGTGACGTTCAGCTCCTGCTGCACCAGCTCGAGGCCGCTGCTGCTCTGCGCGTGGCGTGCGCGGACTTCGTTGAGCTCCTGCTGTCGCTGCTCGAGCTGCTGCCGCGCGATCGACAGCTGGGCGTCGAGTTCGGCGACGGTCGAGTTGTACAGGCGCCGCTCGTGGTCGGCAATCTCGGGCGCCTCGCGCAGCACGTCGCTCGGCATGTTCAGCGCCGTGCCGGCAGTGACGGCCTCCAGCCGCGCGGCCTTGGCGCGCAGGGCAAAATACTGCGACCGGTTTTCCGCAAGCGACGCCACGAAGCGCGTCGGATCGATGCGCAGGAGCAGCGCCCCGGCCTCCACGATCTGGCCTTCGCGCACCGGCATTTCCTCGACGACGCCGCCATCCACGCTCTGGATGATTTGCACCTGCGAGGACGGGATCACTTTCGCATCGCCGCGCGTGACCTCATCGACCGACGCGAAGGCCGACCACAGCAGCAGCAGGACCAGGCCGAGCGCGACGACGCGGAGCAGCATGCGCGCGCGCAGCGGCTCCTCCTGGATCAGCGCCCAGTCGGCATCCGCGGCCCAGCCGAGACGGCCGTTTGCCGATGCGTCGGGCACGAAGCGCGCGAAGAGCCGGTCGAGCCACGGCCTGAGCGGCCTGCCGACCCGCTCCGAAACGTCGCCGATACGCCGGAAGGACTCCTGGCCGATCTCGCTCATCACTTGGCCCTCCCGACCCGCCCCTGACGCAAGGCATCGACGACCTGATCCTTGGGACCGTCGGCGACGATCCGCCCGCCATCGATGACGATGATGCGGTCGACCAGTTCCAGCAACGAGGTCCGGTGCGTGACGACGAGCATCGTCCGGCCCTGCGCATAGCCGCGCAGGCGGCGCTTGAGTTCCTCCTCGCTGGTGAAATCCATCGATGCCGTCGGTTCGTCGAGAAGCAGCATCGGCGGATGATGGATCAGCGCGCGCGCGATCGCGACGCACTGCCGCTGCCCGCCCGAAAGCGACGCGCCGCGCTCGCCGACCTGCATGTCGAAGCCCTGCGGATGCGTGTTGGCGAACTCCGTCACCCCCGCCGTTTCCGCCGCGCGCAGGACTTCGGCGTCGTCGGCGAGCGGACTGGCCAGCGTGATGTTCTCGCGCAGGGTGCCGTAGAACAGGGTCACGTCCTGCGGCACGTAGCCGATATGGCGGCGCAGTTCGGCCGGATCGAGCTGGCGCTGGTCGATGCCGTCGATCAGGATCGCGCCCGAAGTCGGGCGGTACAGGCTGAGGATCAGCTTTTCCAGCGTCGTCTTGCCCGAGCCGACGCGGCCGATGATGCCCACGTGCTCGCCCGCGCGAATATGCAGCGAGATGTCGGACAGGGCCGCGGTTTCCTGCCCGGGGTAGTGGAAGCCGACGTTGCGGAACTCGATTTCGCCGCGGAAGCTCTTGCGGCTGATGAAGCTGGTGTCGTCCGGACGCTCCACCTCCTGGTTCATCAGCTTGTCGAGCGAGGTCAGCGCGGTCGCCGCGTTGTGGTACTGGACGAGCAGGCCCGCGACCTGGCCGATCGGTGCCATCGCACGCGACGACAGCATGTAGCATGCGATCAGGCCGCCCATGCTGAGCTCGTTGTCGCGGATGAGGTAGACGCCGAGCACGATGATCGCAACGCTGACCGCCTGCTGCACCCACGCGGCGCCGTTCATCGCGGTCGACGACAGCAGGCGCAGCTGGGTGCCGACCCGTGCCAGCAGGGCGGCGCTCTTCTCCCACTTGCGCTGGATCGGCCCTTCGGCGCACACCGCCTTCACCGTCTCCATCGCCACGAGCCCTTCGACGAGGGTCGCGTTGCGCTGCGCGCCCGCGCGGTAGGTCGTTTCGGCGAGCTCGTGCATGCGCCCCTGCACCGTCATCGCATATACGAGCAGCACGACGACGCCGACGACGAAGGGCAGCATCAGCGGCCACCCGATCCAGCCGATGACGATCAGGAAGACCAGCGCGAACGGCACGTCGATGAAGGCCACCACGGTCGCCGAACTGATGAAGTCGCGCACCGACTCGAAGGCACGCAGGTTGGCGGCGAAGGAGCCGGCCGACTCGGGACGCTGCTCCATGCGCAGGCCGAGCACGCGCTCCATGATCGCCGCCGACAGCTTCACGTCGGCACGGCTGCTCGCGAGATCGACGAAGTAGCCGCGCATCGTGCGCAGGACGAGATCGCCGGCGAGCACGATCAACACGCCGATGCCGAGCACCCACAGCGTCTCCATCGCATGGTTGGGTACCACCCGGTCGTACACGTTCATCACGAACAGCGGCATCGCGATCGCGAACAGGTTGATCATGAAGGCCGCGAGCAGCACGTCGCGATACAGGGGGCCGTTTTCCGCGATCACGCCCCAGAACCAGTGCTGACGCCTGACCGGGCGCACCTCGGGCGTGCGCGCGTCGAAGCGGAACATCGGACGGGCATAGATCGCGTGACCGTCGTGCCGTGCCGCGAGTTCGGCGCGCGTCATCTCGACCGCCGCCTCGCCCAGTTCCGGGAACACCACCCGTGCGCGCTCGCCGTCCTCGCTCCACCCGAGCAGCACGCAGGCCTTCTCGCCCTTCAGCAGGAGCACGGCGGGCAGCAGAGAGGGATTCAGTTTTTCGGGCGCACAGCGCACGAGCTTGCTGCTCAACCCGGCACGCCTCGCCGCACGTGCGAACAGCGCGGGGTTGAGCCGCCCGTCCTCCAGCGGCAGTCCGGCGAGCGCCGCGTCCCGCGTCGTCGCCGCACCGTGCGCCCTTGCTATCAGCAGGAGGCAGTCGAGGAGCGCATCGGCATCCGCGTGCATCTCTTTCTCATTGCCTTCCGGACGCGCGAACACGCCGTTGAGTTCCAATACTTCAGCCACGCAATTTCTCGCTATGTGATCACGGTGACTCGCACCCGGTCGCGTCTGCGATTCTCGCAGCAAACGTAACAATTTGCGTCATCCGAACCAATTGTCCCATCTCCCTGAAAACCGGTACGTGACAGGCTGCTCAGACTTCACACCGCACGGCCGACCGGAAGTGCATGCTCGCGCGGCGCCGGATGCCCTTGCGACCGCGATGAGTCCGTTCCAGAATCGAATATCGGCGCCCGTCTTCACGGCCCCATCATGCATTTCGCAAGGACTCAGCCATGCAGCAAGCGCAACGCAGGCACTTCTCGCGCATCCGCTTCGACACCGGCGCCCGCCTGCTGGTCGGCGACCGCGAGTACCCGTGCGAAGTCCGCGACCTGTCGCTCAAGGGCGCCCTGATCCGGTCCGCAGCAGACCGGCTCCCGGCCCCGGGTGAGCGCTGCCTGCTCGAAATCGCACTCGACGACGCAGGCGCCGCGATCCGCATGGAGGGGGACGTCGCACACAGCACAAATGGCTGCGTCGGACTCGTCTGCCGCGAGATCGATCTCGACAGCCTCACCCACCTGCGCCGGCTGCTGGAACTCAATCTCGGCGATCCGGGATTGCTGCAACGCGAACTCGGCGTGCTGCAGGAGAACTGAGCCCCCGGCAGCGGGGCGTGGGCGGCTAATGCTACAATGTTGCATTAGTTGCCATCTCCGTGCCCGCGATGCCCACTCCGGACGTTTCCCCTGCCGCCCATCTGATTGCCGCCCGCGGCGGCCGCGTCACGCGTGCGCGCATCGCCGTACTCGAGATCCTGCAGGACAGCCCGCGCTCGCTGAACCACGACGATGTCGCGGCGCGGCTTGCCGCGGACGGGATGCCGCACGACCGGGTGACGCTGTACCGCACGCTCGACTGGCTCGTCGAGCAGGGGCTCGCGCATCGCATCATCGGCCCCGATCGCGCGCGACGCTTCAAGGCGGGCGGCGAGACGCGCAGCCAGCATGCGCACTTCCATTGCGACCGCTGCGGACACGTGCTGTGCCTCGAATCGATCCGCCCCGAAGAACAATTCGCGCTGCCGGCCGGATATCAGCCGGAACGCGCCGAACTGGTGTTCCACGGAACCTGTGCCGATTGCGGCCGCCAGCGAGGGACAAAGGCCTGAGGACATTCCCGGCCTCGGCCCTTGAAAACAACAATGCCCCGACACGACGAGACCATGCCATCCACATCGAGCGGTGCGCTGCCGCACACGCATCACCACCATGACCATGAAGGCGGCCACGCGCACGATGCCGCGCGCGCCACCGCCTTCCCCGGCACCGCGCTGCAGCTCGGCGTCGGCGCGCGCATCACCCTTGCGGCGGCCGCCGCCGCGGTGCTGTGGCTCACCGTAGGCTGGGCGCTCGCATGAACGCCCGCGACACCATCCTCGAACTCGACAACCTGACCCTCGGCTACGACCGCCACCCGGCCATCCACCACCTCCGCTGCCACATCACGCGGGGGGCGCTGGTCGCGATCGTCGGGCCCAATGGTGCGGGGAAATCCACGCTCTTCAAGGCGCTGACCGGCGAATTGCAGCCCCTGCAAGGACATTTCCGCATACACACGGGCAAGGAAGGCATTGCCTACCTGCCGCAGCAGAGCGAGCTCGACCGCAGTTTTCCCGTGTCCGTGTTCGACATGGTGTCGATGGGGCTGTGGCGCGAGATCGGCGCCTTCCGCGGGCTCAGCCGCAGCCAGGCGGAGCGCGTGCGCGCGGCCCTCGCCGCGGTCGGCCTGTCGGGTTTCGAGGCGCGCCAGATCGGCACGCTGTCGGGCGGCCAGCTGCAACGCGCACGCTTTGCGCGGATGATGCTGCAGGATGCCAACCTCCTCCTGCTCGACGAACCTTTCAACGCGATCGACGCGCGCACCATCGAGGATCTCGTCGCACTGATCCTGCAGTGGCATGCCGAAGGCCGGACCATCCTCGCAGTGCTCCACGACCTCACGCTGGTGCGGCACCACTTCCCGGAAACCCTGCTGCTCGCGCGCGAATGCCTCGGCTTCGGTCCGACCGCCGAGATCCTCACCGCCGAACACCTCGCCACCGCCCGCCGGCTCGCCGGCGAGTTCGACGCCACCGCTCCGGTGTGCCACCGCCCCGAAGCGGAGACCGCATGATCGCGGAAGCCCTGTTCGGCCCGTTCGCCGATTTCGAATTCATGCGGCGTGCGCTCGCGGGCTGTCTCGCCCTCGCGCTGGGCGCGACGCCGGTCGGCGTGTTCCTGCTGCTGCGGCGCATGAGCCTGATGGGCGACGCGATGGCACACGCGATCCTGCCCGGCGCCGCGCTCGGCTATCTCGCCTTCGGCCTGTCGCTCGGGGCGATGACGATCGGCGGCATCATCGCCGGCATCGTCGTCGCGCTCGCAGCCGGCCTCGTCGCGCGCTCGTCCATCCTCAAGGAGGATGCCAGCCTCGCCGCCTTCTACCTGCTGTCGATCGCCACCGGCGTGATGATCGTGTCGCTGCGCGGACGCAACCTCGACCTGCTGCACGTGCTGTTCGGCTCCGTGCTGGCGCTCGACGACGCCTCGCTGCTGCTGATCAGCGCGATCACGACCGCGACGCTCGTCGCGCTCGCGCTGCTGTACCGCCCGCTGGTGCTCGAATGCTTCGACGCCGCCTTCCTGCGCGGGGTCAGCGCCGCCAGCCCGATCGCCCACTACGGCTTTCTCGTGCTCGTGGTGCTGAACCTCGTCGCCGGCTTCCACGCCCTCGGCACGCTGATGGCGGTCGGCATCATGATCCTGCCTTCGGCCGCCGCACGCCTGTGGGTCAAGCGCCTGCCGGCGATGCTCGGACTCGCCGTCCTCATCGCCTTCGCGAGCGGTGTCGGCGGACTGCTCGCCTCCTACCACGCGGACGTTCCCGCCGGACCGGCGATCATCCTCGCGACCGGCATCGTGTACGTGCTGTCGCTGATCCTCGCGCCGGGCGGCATGCTGGGCGCCCGCCTCGACCGCCGCCCCCACCTCGAATCCTGACCGGATGCAAGACCGCATGCGCCACATCCTGCATCGTCTCCTCGCCCCCCTCGCGGTACTGCTCGGCCTCGCCGCCCAGCCGGCGCAGGCAGCCCCCCTCGAAGTGGTCACGAGCTTCAGCATCCTCGGCGATTTCATCCGCCAGGTCGGGGGCGACCGGGTCAAGGTCACGATGCTCGTGGCGGCCGATCAGGATGCACACAACTTCCAGCCGCGCCCGTCCGACGCCCGCCGCATCGGCGCCGCGCAGCTGGTGGTCGCCAGCGGTCTGGGCTTCGACCCCTGGCTCGAGCGGCTGGCACAGACCGCCGGCTACCGGGGCCGCATCCTCGTCGCCAGCCAGGGCGTCGAACCCATCGCCGCAACCGACGAGCACGACGACGCGCACGGCCATGGCAAGAGCTCCCATCAGGACGCCGTCGATCCCCACGCGTGGCAGGACGTCGCGCGCGCGCAGCGCTACGTCGCGAACATCGCCGACGCGCTCGCACAGGCCGATCCGGCGAACGCGAAGGTCTATCGTGACAATGCCGCGCGCTATGCGGCCGAACTCAAGGCGCTGGACAGCGACATCCGCACCGCGCTGGCCGCAGTCCCGGCCGAGCGGCGCAAGGTCGTCAGCGCCCACGATGCCTTCGGCTACTTCGCCCACGCCTACGGCGTGCGCTTCCTCGCCCCGGCCGGCATCAGCAACCAGTCGGAGCCCTCGGCGGCCGGCGTCGCACAGCTCATCCGCCAGCTGCGGCGCGAGAACGTGCCCGCAGTATTCGTCGAGAGCGTCAGCGACCCGCGGCTGATCGAGCGCATCCGCAAGGAGAGCGGCGCACGCCTCGGCGGCACGCTGTATTCGGATGCCTTATCGGCGGCCGACGGCCCGGCGCCGACCTACGTGGCGATGATGCGCCACAACCTGCGCACGCTGCTGGACGGAATGACTCCCGGCGGCCGCAATTAAGCCGGTGACCAAGCACCGTTCGGGCTGAGCCTGTCGAAGCCCTGCCACCGCCCTTCGACAAGCTCAGGGCGAACGGATGTATTTGCCGGCCCTGACCGCCTCAGCGCGACGACGCGGCGAGCAGCGAACCGGCCGCGACGAACATCCCGCCGAACACGCGGTTCTGCGCCTTCATCATGCGCGGGCTGCGCAGCCAGCGCCGGCAGCGGCCGGCGAGCAGCGCATAGCAGGACATCACGACCATGTCGGTGCCGACCATCGTCGTCGCGATGATGAGGAACTGCGGCCACTGCGGCAGCTGCGGGTCGATGAACTGCGGCACCAGCGCGACCATGAAGACGATCGCCTTCGGATTGGTGAGGTTCACCAGCACGCCCTGCAGATACACGCCGCGGGTGTCGCGCGCCGCGGTCCCGTCGTCGAGCAGTTCGACCGGGGCGCGCCATTTGCGCACGCCGAGCCAGATCAGATAGCCGGCCCCGGCGATCTTGACGATCAGGAAGGCCGTCGCCGACGCCGCCAGCACGGCGCCCAGGCCGAGCACGACGATCGCGAGCTGGATCAGCAGCGCCGTCTGCAGGCCCAGGATCGCACGCAGCGCCACCGCATAGCCGTGACGCAAGCCCGTCGCCATGCTCAGCACCGCCCCGGGTCCCGGCGAAACGGCGATCACCACCGCCGCGGCAAGAAACGCCAGCCACATGTTCCAGCTCATCGCATGCGCTCCATACGGTCCATGTCGCCGTTCAGAAGAACAGTGCGTGCAGCATCTTGGCCGACAGCAGCATCAGCACGCCGGCGAAGATCTTTCTCAATACGGCCACCGGAAGCCGGTGCGCCAGCCGTGCGCCCAGCGGCGCGGTCCAGGTGCTCACGACGCTGATCAGCACCAGCGCCGGAAGATAGATGAACCCGAGGCTGTAGGAGGGCATCCCCGTGCTGCCCCAGCCGTTCACCAGGTAGCCGAGCGTGCCCGCCAGCGCAATCGGCAAGCCGATCGCCGCCGAGGTGCCGATTGCGTGATGCACCTTCACGTTGCACCAGGTCATGAACGGCACCGACAGCGAACCGCCACCGATCGCCACCAGCGCGGAAATGCCGCCGATGCCGGCACCCACCGCGCTCATCCCGACCGGCCCGGGCAACTCGCGCGAGGGCTTGGGCTTGATGTTCGCGAGCATCTGCAACGACACATAGGCCATGAAGCAGGCGAAGAAGATCGCCAGCGGCTTGGATTCGATCCGCGAGGCAACAAAGGTCGCCGCGAAGGTGCCGGCGAGGATCCCCGGCGCAATGAAGCGCACGACGTCCCAGCGCACCGCGCCGTGCTTGTGGTGCGCACGCAGGCTCGCGATGGAGGTCATGACGATCGCCGCCATCGACGTGCCGAGCGCCAGATGCACGACGCTCTCGCGCGGCATCCCCTGCGCGACGAATAGCGAAGTCAGCACCGGCACCATGATCCCGCCGCCGCCGACCCCCAGCAGGCCGGCGAAGAATCCGACGAAGGCCCCCAGCGCGAGGTAGCTCAGCCACCACACATCGAAATCCATCAATTCCCTTCCCTAGCTGCGCGGAATCCGCTCCGCGGCGTTCCGGCCCCCGCGCCGGACATGGCAAAATAAAAAAGCAAAAAAGAGGCGCGGACCGAAATCCGCGCCTCTCTCGTTTGGCCCCCGCAGTGTCGCCTCGGCCGGCATCCTGAACCTGGGGTTCAGGGAGGTCGCTTTCCTTCCGCATCAGGCTCACCCGGCTAGGGGCGTGCACACCTGCGGCATCCATGGTCCGCGACCAAGTCTCTCGACATTGGTCCAAGGAATCTACGACTTCGACGACACAGCGGGGATTGACCTTACATACGCACCAACCCGCGCTAACTACCTGTTAGAAAAGCTTTTCCTGCTGCGCCAGCACTCCATCGAGCCGCGCATTCACGAGACCGATTCTACGCTTCGCGGCCTGCATGTCAAACCCGCCGGAGCGCTGAAACTGCAAAAATTCGTGCGCGATATTCAGCGCGGTCATGACAGCCAGTTTCTCGCCCGACGCGTTGGTGCGCGCCGCAAGGCTGTTGAGTTTTTCTTCGAGAAAGGCGACCGCCGCAAGCAGACCTTCGCGGTCCTCGGGACGGCAGGCGACGGAATAGGTCTTCCCGAGCAGGGAGATGTCGAGGGTGTCGGTGGGCATGTCAGGATTCCGGCAACTGCGCGAGCAGGGCTTCGAGCTTTTCCGTTGCAAGCCGGACCTTGTCGGCGAGCACACGGTTCTCGGCCTCCAGCCGCACGACGCGCGTGCGCAACTCGCGCCCTTCCGCGCGGCACGATTCGAGCAGGCCGACAATCTGTTCGACTTGGTTCTCGAGTTTATTCAGTTCTGCGTCCATCGGCGGGATGGTAGAGGCGCCCCGGGAGGCGGTCAAGGCAGTCCGCTCAGGCCTCGGCCGAATGCACCCAGTCGAGGGCCTCGAACTGCAACCGGTTCAGTTCGCCGACATCGATGCCCAGCACGTTGGCAAACGAGGTCACGCGTTGTGCATCGCCGCGCTCGAATGCGAGCATCAGTTCGAGATACGGCGCCATCGGCCCGCGCTGGTGCAACAGGGCATCCTGCATCGTGTCGGACAGCTTCAGCGGGCGGATCGCGTCCTCGAGCGGCACCTTCAGCGCGACGTCGAGCAGCGAGAACAGGCCCAGCACGAAGAGCTGGGCGGCGGGGTCGCGCTCGCCACGCAGACCGCCCAGGAGCTCCAGCAGGCGTCCACGCACGAGGGCATCCTCCATCACGACGGCGGCACCGGGCGCACTGCGCGCGCTGCCCAGCAACATCATCGACACCCAGCGCTGCAGCGGCTGCTGCCCGAGCACGAGGATCGCCTGTTCGACCGAGCTGATGGGGTGATTGAGCCCCCACGCGGCCGCATTCACGTAGCGCAGCAGCCGATACGCGAGGGCGAGATCGTGCTTGAGGATGACGGCGATTTCCTGGGTATCCACGCCGCTGCGCAGACGCTGCAGCAGGGATGCGAGGCGCATGCCGTGCGGCGACAGCGAGTTGCCCTTCCAGTCTTCGCGGCGCGTCACGAAACCGCCGGAGAACGCCTTGCAGCCGAGCCTCGCCGCGAGTTCGAACTCGTCCGGCGTACCCACCTCCCAGGCCCACACGGGCAAGTCGGCGCGCCGCTGCCGCACCGCACGGATGTACAGGCCGAGGTCCTCGGGCAGGCAGAACCCCATGCGGAACAGCGCTGCATCGGCCTGCGGCAGCATGCTGTCGAGCCACACCCCGGGCTCGCCGTGATCGAGCACGATCTGCACGCCGGCCGCGCGCAGGCGCGCAGCGCTCGCCAACGTTTCGGCGGACGCGGCACGCGTGGGCAGCTCGGGACGCACGAGCAGGGTCGCATCGAGCCCCTGCAGACGCTCCAGTGCGGGATTGGCGAGGAAGCCCTCCCATACCCGCAGGCACACCCGGCGGGCTTTCAGCGCCGCGCCATGGCCGTAACGGTCGATCTGCTCGACGAGCAGGCTGTCGAGAAAATCGCGCGCACGCCGCCCCGTCGCACGGATGCGCCCGGCGACGTCCTCGCGCAGTTCGAAGGCGTAGCCGGTCAGGTTCTGGTCGCGGTCGAGCATTTCGCTGCGACACAGCAGCGAAAGCGACGCATCGGCCGGCCGCACCTCGTCGTCGGCCGGGCGTGGCACGACGTTCGCGGCAGCCGGCACCGCAGTCGGCCCCGGCCCCGCAGGCGGAGAAACGGACGACGGCTGCGGCGGCGCTGCGGACGGCGACGGTTCGCGCGGCTGGACGGGAATGGCCGGCGAGAATGCCGGCCGCTCGGGCTCGATGCCGAAGAGACGCTTCAGCCAGCCCAGCATCTCAGGGCCTGCCGCCGTCGAAGGCCGCGCGCACGCTCATCGCGTCAGCGTTGCACCTGGGTCACGTCGCGCACGGCGCCGGTATCGGCGCTGGTCGTAAGTGCTGCGTAGGCCTGCAGCGCGGCCGAAACGACGCGCTGGCGATTGGCCGGCTTCCACGCCCGGCTGCCCTTCGCTTCCATCGCGGCACGGCGCCGGGCGAGCTCGTCGTCGCTCACCGCCAGGCGGATGCTGCGATTCGGAATATCGATCTCGATCGTGTCGTCCTCCTCCACCAGCGCGATCGCGCCGCCGCACGCCGCTTCGGGCGAGGCGTGGCCGATCGACAGGCCGGAGGTGCCGCCGGAGAAGCGGCCGTCGGTGAGCAACGCGCACGCCTTGCCCAGCCCCTTGGACTTCAGGTAGCTCGTCGGGTACAGCATCTCCTGCATGCCGGGGCCGCCCTTAGGCCCTTCGTAGCGGATGATCACGACGTCGCCCGCGCCGACCTTGTCGCCGAGGATGCCTTCGACCGCCGCTTCCTGGCTCTCGAACACGCGCGCCTTGCCGGTGAATTTCCAGATCGACTCGTCGACGCCGGCCGTCTTCACGATGCATCCTTTCTCCGCGATGTTGCCGTACAGCACGGCGAGGCCGCCGTCCTGCGTGAAGGCGTTGGCACGGTCGCGGATGATGCCCTTGGAACGGTCCATGTCGAGCTCGTTCCAGCGGCGGTTCTGCGAGAACGCGACCTGGGTCGGCACGCCGCCGGGCGCGGCCTTGTAGAACTCGAACACGGCGTTGTCGTGCGCCTGCATGATGTCCCAGCGCGCGATCGCTTCGCCGAGGGTCTTGCTATGCACGGTCGGCACTTCGGCGTGCAGCAGGCCGGCGCGGTTGAGCTCGCCGAGAATGCCCATGATGCCGCCGGCGCGATGCACGTCCTCGATATGCACGTCGGCCACCGCGGGCGCGACCTTGCACAGGCAGGGCACCTTGCGCGAGACGCGGTCGATGTCGGCCATCGTGAAATCCACCTGCGCCTCGCGGGCGGCGGCCAGCAGGTGCAGCACGGTGTTCGTGGAGCCGCCCATCGCGACGTCGAGGCTGATCGCGTTCTCGAAGGCCTTGAAGCTCGCGATCGAGCGCGGCAGGACCGCAGCGTCGTCGTGCTCGTAGTAGCGGCGCGCCATGTCGACGATGGTGCGGCCGGCCCTGCGGAAGAGCTGTTCGCGGTCGGCATGCGTCGCGAGCACGGTGCCGTTGCCCGGCAGCGACAGGCCCAGCGCCTCGGTCAGGCAGTTCATCGAGTTGGCCGTGAACATGCCGGAACATGAGCCGCAGGTCGGACAGGCGGAGCGTTCGATCGCATCGACCTCCTCGTCCGAGCAGCTGCTGTCGGCGGCCTTGACCATCGCGTCGACGAGGTCGAGCGAGATCACCTTGGCTTCCCACTTGACCTTGCCCGCTTCCATCGGACCGCCCGAGACGAAGATCGCCGGGATGTTGAGGCGCAGCGCGGCCATCAGCATCCCCGGGGTGATCTTGTCGCAGTTCGAGATGCACACCATGGCGTCGGCGGTATGCGCGTTCACCATGTATTCGACGCTGTCGGCGATCAGCTCGCGCGAGGGCAGCGAATACAGCATGCCGCCGTGGCCCATGGCGATGCCGTCATCGACGGCGATGGTATTGAACTCCTTGGCGACGCCACCCGCGGCTTCGATCTCGCGCGCGACGAGCTGGCCGAGGTCCTTCAGGTGCACGTGCCCCGGCACGAACTGGGTGAAGCTGTTGACGACGGCGATGATCGGCTTTTCGAAGTCGCCATCCTTCATGCCGGTGGCGCGCCACAATGCGCGGGCACCCGCCATGTTGCGGCCGGCGGTGGAGGTACGGGAACGGTACTGGGGCATGGTGTCCTCTACTCAGGGTTCGGGCGCACGCTGCATCGGCGGTGCGTCACACGGAATCAAGTCTTGGAATTCTAACCGAAGGCAAACGGTGCTCGGCTATCATTGCCCACCCAGGCCCTGCCCCACACCAACGATAACCATGACCGAGCCAAGCGCCCCCGATTCCCCCACCGATGGCTTCGACCTCGATCCGATAGAAATCCGCGTCCTCGGCGTCCTGATCGAGAAGGCCTTCGTGACGCCGGACGCCTATCCCTTGTCGCTGAACGGCATCGTCACCGGCTGCAATCAGCTGACCGGACGCGAGCCGGTAATGAGCCTGTCGGACGGGGAAGTCCAGGCCGCGGTCGACCGCCTGATGACGCGCAAACTGGTGTCGCGGCGCGATCAGGCGAGCGGACGCGTGGCCAAGTACGAGCACCTCGTGCGCCTGCGCCATTCGCTGCCGCCGGCCGAACAGGCCGTCGTCGCAGTACTGCTGCTGCGCGGCGCGCAGACGGCCGGGGAAATACGCCAGCGCGCCGAGCGCATGTACCGCTTCGACGATATCGGGGCGGTCGAGGCGGTGCTGGAGCACCTCGCCGAGAAATTCCCGCCCATGGCCGACGCCCTGCCGCGCGCACCGGGCACCAAGGAGACGCGCTACGCGCACCTGCTGGGGGGAACGGCGGCGTTCGAGGCGATGGGCGAATCGCTGGCGGGTGCGCCCTCCGGCGGTGCCGCGCGGGGACGCACGACCGAACTGGAAGACGAGGTGCGCCGCCTGCGCGAGGAACTCGACCGGCTGCGCAGCGACTTCGACACCTTCCGCGCCCAGTTCGACTGAAGCGGGGCGCGTGGCAACCATGCTGATCCATCCGCAGTTCGATCCTGTCGCACTGTCGCTCGGCCCGCTGTCGGTACGCTGGTACGGCCTGATGTATCTCGTCGCGTTCGTGCTGTTCATGCTGCTCGGGCGCGCCCACGCGCGCCGCCGCCCCGAAACGGGATGGACGCCGCAGCAGATCGACGACCTGCTGATGTACGGAATGCTGGGCGTGGTGATCGGCGGGCGGCTGGGCGAAGTGCTGTTCTTCCAGCCGGCCTACTATCTGGCGCATCCGGCCGAGATCCTCGCCGTGTGGAAAGGGGGCATGAGCTTTCACGGCGGCTTCCTCGGCGTGCTGGCAGCGATGTGGCTGTACGGCAGGCGCACGGGCAAGGGATTCTGGGCCGTCACGGACTTCATCGCGCCGCTGGTGCCGACCGGCCTCGCAGCGGGGCGCATCGGCAACTTCATCAACGGCGAGTTGTGGGGCCGGCCGGTGGACGGCGACCTGCCCTGGGCGATGATCTATCCGTGGGTCGACAACCTCCCGCGCCACCCTTCGCAGCTGTACCAGGCCGCCGGCGAGGGCCTCCTGCTGTTCGTGCTGCTGTGGCTGTATGCGGCAAAGCCGCGCCCTGCGCGGGCGGTGTCGGCGACGTTCCTGCTCGGGTA
Organism: Aromatoleum tolulyticum; assembly: GCF_900156155.1. Classification (GTDB taxonomy): domain Bacteria; phylum Pseudomonadota; class Gammaproteobacteria; order Burkholderiales; family Rhodocyclaceae; genus Aromatoleum; species Aromatoleum tolulyticum. The sequence goes on along the minus strand of NZ_FTMD01000011.1, from coordinate 101,712 downwards.
CGCGATTCTGCGCTTCGCCGCGGAATTCTTCCGCACCCCGGATCCGGGGATTTTCGGCGTTCTCTCGCTGGGACTGTCGACGGCGCAGTGGCTGTGCGTGCCGATGTTCGCCGCCGGGGCGTGGCTGCTGGCAGCGGGTCGCGGCACAGGGGCAGGCGCCCGCTGAGGAATCGATGACGCCCGCACAGACGGGCGCGACTGAATAACCGGACGACATAACCGGCGGGGCAGTTCCGTGCAAAAGTTCGCACGATGACATGTTCATTTCTGGCACGATGACGCAAAGGAGAGTGCAGATGGCACCCGGATTGGTATCGCGCAGTCTTTCGAAAGTCCGCGAAATCGTCGCCGGCGCTGCCGCCCGCAACGGCGAGCCGACCGAGAAGCAGCTGGACCGGATTCGCCGCCAACTGCACGAATGCGCGGAAAGCCGCGGCGGCGAGGTCTCGACGCGCATACGCGCGGCGCGCCTTGCCGACACCTACCTGAAGCTCGACGACGCCGGCCGCCACGCCTTCCTGCGCATCATCGCACTCGAGTTCGGCCCCGAGCCGAAACGCATCGCCAAGGCACACGAGGCCTATCAGGCCGCCGTCGGCACGCCGAAGCAGTGGGACGCGGAGGCGCAGCTGCGCGCGGCGATGCGCTCGTCGCGCATCCGCATCCTGACCCAGTTCAACGCGATTCCGCAGGGTGTGAAGTTCCTCGTGGACCTGCGCGCCGACCTGCTGCGCTTCCTCGACGATGACAAGGAACTGAAGTCGCTCGACCGCGAACTCGATGCGCGCCTCACGGCGTGGTTCGATGTCGGCTTCCTCGAGCTCACACGGGTGACATGGAACTCGCCTGCGGCGCTGCTGGAGAAGATCGTCCAGTACGAGGCGGTGCACGAGATCCGCTCGTGGAAGGACCTGAAGAACCGACTCGGCTCGGACCGCCGCTGCTACGCCTTTTTCCATCCGCGCATGCCGCAGGAGCCGCTGATCTTCGTCGAGGTCGCGCTGCTCGACGACCTCGCCGACAACGTCCAGAAACTGCTCGACGAGAACGCACCGGCGGCCGACGCGGAGCGTGCCGACACGGCGATCTTCTATTCGATCAGTGCCACGCAGGACGGGCTGCGCGGGGTTTCCTTCGGCAACTTCCTGCTCAAGCGCGTCGTCGACGATCTGCAGCGCGACTTCCCACGCCTGAAGACCTTTGCGACGCTGTCGCCGATCCCGGGACTCGTGAAGTGGGCGGCAAAGAATTCTAAAGACATCGTGGCGACGTTCGGCGAGGAGGACTGGAAGCGCCTCGCGGCAGCCGGCATCGACGGGCCGGAATCCCCCCTCCTCGCCCGGGTGCTTGCGGGCGATCCGGAGTGGGCGGGCAACCCGGCACTCGCCCGCGCGCTGCGCGATCCGCTGCTCAAGGCGACCGCCGCCTACCTCCTCGAAGCCAAGCGCGACAAGCTGCCGCTCGATCCCGTTGCCCGCTTCCATCTCGGCAACGGCGCCCGCGTCGAGCGGCTCAACTGGCTCGCCGACACCTCGGCGAAGGGGCTCGGCCAGTCGTGGGGCGTCATGGTCAATTACCTGTACGACCCGGACCGCATCGTCGACAATGTTGAGTCCTTCGTGGACACGGGCCGCATCGACGCCGCCGCGGGCGTCAGGCGCCTCGCACGACGATAAGCGCAGGGAGCGGCCCCGATCGTGAAACTTTCGCTCCGTCTCAGTTCGATCCGCATGCGGCTGCTGCTCGCCAGCACCGTGGTGCAGGTCGTGCTGTTGACGCTGCTGCTCGCGAACAGCGTCCGCCTGATGAACCAGGCAACGAACGCGAGCCTCAACACGCTCGTCAACCAGAACGCCACGATGCTGCATGCGATGGCGGTCGCGTACGGCGACATGGGCGAGTTCGACGCCCTCCAGGACGTGCTCGGCGAACTCCTGAGCGAGGCCGACGAAGGCCTGATCTACGTGCGCATCGTCGCGCCGGACCGGCGCGTGCTGGTCAATGCCGGCTTGCCCGACACACAGGCATTGCCCGAGGTCGACCACGGCAACGCCCGCGGCGGCGGCGCCGGCGGAATCGTGCATGTGCGCCGGCCGCTGCTGCTCGAACGCAACGAAGTCGGATTCATGCAGTTCGGCGTGTCCGTGTCGGTCCTGGCGGCGGCCCGCAAGGCGATCACCGAACAGGGCGCAGCGATCGCGCTGGCGGAAATCCTGATGACCTTCGGCCTGCTGTCGGGCATCGGCTACCTGCTGACCCGCAACCTGACCCGCCTGCTCGCCGGCAGCGAGGCGATCGCGGCGGGCAAGCTGGATCACCGCCTGCCCGAAAACGGCCACGACGAACTGGCCCGCCTGGCGCGGCGTTTCAACGTGATGGCGGCGAACCTGCAGGACCGCATCGGCGAGCTGCAGGATTCGGCCGAGCGCCTGAAGGCCAGCGAACAGCGCTACGAACTGGCGATCCAGGGCGCACACGACGGCCTGTGGGACTGGAACATCACGGAGGGGCAGGTCTACTGCTCGCCGCGCTACTGCGAGATCGCGGGGCTGACCGCCGGACGCCTCTACTACAGCCCCGACGAGGTCCTTACCGGTATCCACCCCGACGATGCGCCGGGCTACCGGGCGAAGATGATCGAGCACCTGAAGGGCTTCAGCTCCCAGTTCAAATGCGAATACCGGGCGCGCCAGCCGGACGGCAATTATCGCTGGGTCATGACGCGGGGAGTCGCCGTGCGCGGCGACCACGACCGCGCCGTGCGCATGGCCGGATCGATCAGCGACGTGCATGCCCACAAGCTGGCGCAGGTCCGCCTGCAGTACGATGCGCTGCACGACGGCCTGACCGGGTTGCCGAACCGCGCCCTCTTCCTCGAACACGTGCGCAGCGCCTTGGGGCAGCAGCGCCGCGTGGGCGGGCAGGACTTCGCGGTGCTCGCGATCAACCTGCAACGCTTCCGGCTCGTGAATGACAGTTTCGGTCACGAGGCCGGCGATGCGCTGCTGCGCCAAGTCGCGCACACGCTCCAGGAAACGCTGCGCTACGGCGACATCGCGGCACGGGTGGGAGGGGACCAGTTCGCGCTGCTGCTCAATCGCATCGAGAATCCCGCCGAGGCCCTGCGCCTCGCCGAGGCGCTGCGCGAGCGCCTGTCCAAGCCGACCAGTGTCGCGGGCCAAATCCTGTATCCGAAGTTCCGCATCGGCATGGCGTTGAGCAGCGACTACCAGGACAGCGAGAACGGCGACACGATGTTGCGCGATGCGGACAACGCGTTGCAGCGCACCCGCCAGCGCGGCGGCGACTCGGTGGCGATCTTCCACGCCTCCATGCATGCGCAGGCGCTGGAAAGCCTGCAGCTCGAGGGCGACCTGCGCGATGCGCTGACGCGCAACGAGCTCAGCGTGCACTTCCAGCCCATCGTCGCGCTCGACAGCGGCTCGATCGCGAGCTTCGAGGCACTGGTGCGCTGGCGCCACCCCGGCCGCGGCATGCTGCCGCCGAATCTCTTCGTGCCGCTGGCCGAAACGCTCGGGCTCATCCATGAGCTCGACATGCTGGTGCTGACGCGTGCCTGCGAGCGCATCGCCCAGTGGCGCGAACGCGCATGCAGCGATGCCGCCGTTCCCAAGGTCAGCGTCAACCTGTCGGCGACGCAGTTCGGGCGCCCGGATCTCGCCGGCGAGATCATCGCCGAGGTGGACCGCCACGGCCTGCCGCGCGAGATGCTGCGCTTCGAGGTCACCGAGAGCGTGCTCGCCCAGCCGGAAGGGCCTGCCGCGGAGATCCTGCAGAAGCTGCGCACGGCGGGCATGTCGGTGCTGATCGACGACTTCGGCACGGGCTACTCGGCGCTGAGCTACCTGCACACGATCCCCTGCGACCTCGTGAAGCTCGACGGGTCCTTCGTGCGTTCGCTGGAACACGACGGGCGCCTGCGCACGATCGTCGCCAGGAGCATAGAGCTCGCCCACGACCTCGGCATGCGCGTGGTCGCGGAGTGCATCGAAACGACGCGTCAGGCCGAACTGCTGCTCGGGATGGGCTGCGACTACGGCCAGGGTTACCTGTTCGCCCGCCCGCTCGACGACGACGCCGTCGAACACTTGCTGTTCGGCCAACAGTTGGCCCAGGAGGCCAGTGCATGAGCTTGACCAGGCTGCTCCGCCGCTGCGCCGCGATGATGCTCCTTGCGGCCGCCGCGGCCCCCGCACACGCCGAAGCGGACGCACCGGCATCCCCCCCGCGCTTCGAGTTTGCCGGTTTCGGTACGCTCGGCGCCGTGTCCACGGACGACAAGGACGTCTGGTTTACGCGCTACGGCGTCAACTACCCGGGCAAGAAAGATCCGGATTTCAGCCCCGACAGTCTCGTCGGCATCCAGGGCAGCCTGCGTCTCACGCCCTACAACGACATCACGCTGCAAGGCTTGGTGCGCGAGGACGGCGGCGCGAGCCAGGATCCGCAGCTCACGCTCGCATTCTTCCGGCAGACGCTCGCACCGGGCCTGTCGGTGCGCCTCGGCCGCGTTCGCGTGCCGTTCTTCATGCTGTCCGATTCGCTCTACGTGAATTACGCGAATCCGTGGGTGCGGCCGCCGGTGGAAGTCTACGGACTCAATCCCTTCAACGACCTCGACGGCGTCGATTTCATCTACAACGCACGGTTCGACGCCTTCGACATCGAGGTCCACCCCTATTACGGAGGCGGCCGCATTCCGTTTCCTCAGGGAAAGGCCCGCCTGAAGGAAGCCCTCGGCGTGAACCTCGGACTGAGTCGCGGCGATTTCTCGCTGCACCTGGGCCACGGCGAAGGCACGTTCACGCTGGAGCGCGGCGACGCACTGTTCGTCGCAGTCTCGAATATCCTGCAGCGCACCGGTCAGGGCGGGGTGATCTCCGACCTGTCGGGCACGCACGGCCGCACGCGCTTCGATTCCGTCGGCGTGCAATGGGACGACGGCAGCTGGCAACTCATCGGCGAGTATGCGCGGCGCAAGACCAACCGCTATGCGGCGAGCGCGCACGGCTGGTACCTGAGCCTGGGCAGGCGCTTCGGCCCGGTGATGCCGTACATGGTGGTGGCGCGCCAGATGCTGGACGAACAGTTTGCCGCCGCAACACTGCCATCCGGGCGGCTTGCGACCTTGTGGGACGTCTTCCTCGTGTCGCGCAACAACGCCCAGCGCAGTGTCACCCTGGGTGCCCGCTGGGAGCTCGCGGCCTACGCGGCCGTGAAGGCCGAGGTCACTCAGGCCAGACCCGACGGCGACGCCTGGGGCTCGTACGCCCCACGGGGCGATGTGGAGACGACACGCATCGGCGGCCGCACGCTGAACACCTTCAGCCTGTCACTTGACGTGAGCTTCTGAGGGGATGCCGGTGATTCGCCTGGTTCGCGGCTGTTTCCTCGCCCTCTCACTGCTGGCTGCGCCCTGCGCGCTCGCGCAGATCGTCATCGTCGCGGGCGCCCGCAGCCTGCTGCCCGAACTCACGCCCGAGCAGGCGGAACAGTTCTACCTCGGCCGCGCGCACACGCTTCCTGACGGCAGCGTGGTGACGCTCGCGGACCTGCCAGCAGGAGCGGTGCGCGACCAGTTCTATCAGCAACTGACGCGCAAGAACGCCAACCAGATCCGCGCCCATTGGTCACGCATGGTGTTCACCGGGCGCGCGCTGCCGCCCCAGCAGGCCGACAGCGTGGCCGAGCTGCGGCAGTGGCTCGCGGCACAACCCAACCTCATCGGCTACATGCCCGCCGCCGAGGCGGACGGGCGCGTAAAGGTGCTGTTGCGTCTGCCCTGACCCTCCCGCATTGACCCGCCCGCCCCCGACTCGGCGGCCTCGGGAACTCAGCGCGACGCGACGACCTGAAGCGCCAGTTCGCCGACACCGGCGACGACGCCGCGCAGGCGGTCGCCGACGACGACCGGCCCCACACCCTCCGGCGTCCCCGTAAAAATCAGGTCGCCCGCTTCCAGCCGGTAGTAGCGGGAGAAGAAGGCGATGATCTCGGGGATCGTCCAGATCATGTCCGAGAGGTCGCCGCGCTGGCGCGTTTCGCCGTTGATGTCGAGGCGGATCTCGCCCGCCTCGAGCACCTGCCCAGCGGCCGGAACGATCTGCGAAATCGGCGCGGCCCAGTCGAAGGCCTTGCCGCTGTCCCACGGCCGGCCGAGGGCCTTCGCTTCGGCCTGCAGGTCGCGGCGCGTCATGTCCAGGCCCACCGCGTAACCCCAGATGCAGGCACGCGCCGCCTCGGGCGTCAGGTCGCGCCCGCCCGCCCCCAGGGCGACGACGAGTTCGACCTCGTGATGGACGTCGCTGCTCGCCGGCGGATAGGGAAATTCGCCGCAACTGCCGGCGGGCACGGGCAGCACGGCATCGGCCGGCTTGGTGAAGAAGAAAGGCGCCTCGCGGCTCGGATCGCCGCCCATTTCGCGCGCATGCGCGGCGTAATTGCGCGCGATGCAGTAGATGCGGCGCACGGGGAACAATCCGCCTCCCGCGACGGGAACGGCAGGACGCGGGGCGGGTTCGATCACATAGGCTTCGGACATCTCGTTTCTCCGGAATTCGCCGCGGCGTTCCGCCCAGGGATGGAGCGCAGCAGGCCCTGGGTGGCGGGGCGTGACGGGTGGCGATCAGACCACAGGGGAGTTGACCGGGCAAGCGCTCGATGTTGTAATGCGAATCGTTCCTATTTGCTTTATCGCTCAGATCATGCAGGCACAGGCCAATCCGCATTGCCCCCTTCCCCGCTCCGCGGAAGCCGCGCCGCACGCCCGCGAAGCCGGCCTTCCGGCAAGCGCCGTGATTCCCAGCGAACGGCTGCTGCTCGGCCAGACCTGCGTGACGATCGACCATGACGGCACCCACTACGTGCTGCGCGCCACGCGTGCAGGAAAACTGATCCTGACGAAGTAATCGGCTTCCACCACCACGACAAACGGAACAACGAGGCTAGACTATGTATGTCTGCATCTGCAACGCAGTGACCGAACGCCACATCGGCGAGGCAGTCAGCGAAGGCGTCTCGACCTTGCGCGAGCTGCGGACCCGGCTGGGCGTCGCAGGTGAATGCGGCCGTTGCGCGACCTGCGCGCGCGACTGCCTGCGTACTGCGATGGCGGAACAGACGACGACCGCGAAACCGGCGATGACCGCGTTCGCGCCCTCGTATTCCCTGGCAGTGGAGGCCGTATGAAAGGCGACAAGAAAGTCATTCAATACCTCAACAAGCAGCTGACCATCGAACTCACCGCAATCAACCAGTACTTCCTGCATGCACGCATGTACAAGAACTGGGGCCTCGGGAAACTCGGCCACCACGAGTACGAAGAGTCGATCGAGGAGATGAAGCACGCGGACAAGCTGATCGAGCGCGTGCTGTTCCTCGAAGGACTGCCCAACCTGCAAAACCTCAACAAGCTGCTGATCGGAGAGAACGTTCCGGAATGCCTGCAGGGCGACCTCAAGCTCGAACAGGGCGGACGCACCGAGCTGATCGAGGCGATCGCGTACTGCGAGTCCTGTAAGGACTACGTGTCGCGGGAGATCTTCGAGGAGATCCTCGAAGACACCGAGGAGCACATCGATTACCTGGAAACGCAACTCGAACTGATCGACAAGGTCGGGCTGCAGAATTACCTGCAGTCGCAGATGGGCAGCGCGAGCTGACGCGCGCCCATCCTTCGCGCCGGCCCCGATAGTGCCGGCGCACACGCATACCGCAAGCCAGTTCTCCCGCAGAACGAGCCAGCGTCAATGATCGAACGGAGAACTGGCCAGCATGCATACCCGAACCGTGGGTGAAATCAAGGATCCGTCGCTGCGGCAGGGCCCCGCCTTTGCCGCGCACCGCCTCGTCCTGTACGTGGCGTTCGCGGCGCTGCTCATCGACCTGCTGATCCGCTGAGCGCTGCGACACGTCCGGCTACACATGGCCCAGTCCCACGCCCTGCCTTCGGCTTCCTTCGCGCCGCTGCCGAACCCCTCGGGGCGTCGGCCGCCCGGTTTTGCGCCGCCGCGCGAACCGGCGGCGCCGCAGGAGCCGGTCACCGCGCGCGCCGCACGCAAAGGTCGCCGCGAGCGGCCGCTGCTTTTCGTGCTGGTGGTGCTCGCCCACGCCGCCGGCCTCGCCGCCCTGGCGCAGCTTGCCCGGCAACCCGCCGTCGTGGCCGAAACGCCGATTTCGGTGGCATTGATCGAACTGCCCGTGCCCCTGCCGAGCGTGGCGCCGCCCCCGCCCCGGCCCGTCGTCGAACCGCCGCCGAAGCCGACACCGCGCCCGCAGACGCGCGCACCGAAACCCGCTCCGCAGGTGACCGAAGCGCCGACTGCGATCCGCAGCGAAACGCCCCCGCCGCAGGCGACGCCGGAACCCGCACGCGAGGCCGTCGCGCCGACGCCTCCGGCCCCGCCCGCGCCGCCGGCGCGCCCTGCCCCCGAAGCGCCGCCTGCCGTAATTGCCGCCCGTTTCGACGCGGCCTACCTGAACAACCCCGCGCCCGCCTACCCGCCCCTGTCGCGCCGCATGCGCGAGGAGGGCAGGGTGATGCTGCGCGTGCAGGTCACCGCCGAGGGCTTGCCCGCGCAGGTCGATCTGGCGGAAAGTTCCGGGTTCGCACGCCTCGACACTGCTGCCCGCGAGGCGGTGCAGCGCTGGCGCTTCGTGCCGGCAAAACAGGGCGGGCAGCCCGTCGCCGCGGCGGTCATCGTCCCCATCGTATTCAAACTCGAAGGAAACTGAACATGCTCACCGACACTTTCGGGCTGTCCCACCTTTGGGCCCAGTCGGATATCGTCATCAAACTCGTCGCCTTCACCCTCGTGGTGATGTCTGTCGCAAGCTGGTATCTGATCGCCGTACGCACGACGCGCCAGTTGCGCGCCCGCCGCTTCGACAGCGCGGTCGAGGGCTTCTGGAGCGCAGCCAGCCTCGACGAGGGCCTGCGCCGCGTGTCGCAGGTCGCGCCGGACTCGCCCTTCGAGGCGCTCGCGCGCCAGGGTGCGGCCGCGGCCGAGCACCTGCGCCGCCATACCGCCGCGGACACACTGGGCGGCAAGCTCGACGCCGACGAATTCGTCACGCGCGCGCTGCGCAAGTCGATCGCCCTGTCGACCGCGCAGCTCGAATCGGGACTCACGGTGCTCGCCTCGATCGGCTCGACCGCACCCTTCGTCGGCCTGTTCGGTACCGTGTGGGGCATCTACCACGCCCTGATCGGCATCAGCACCTCGGGCGCCGCGACGCTCGACAAGGTCGCCGGCCCGGTGGGCGAGGCGCTGATCATGACGGCCTTCGGGCTGTTCGTCGCGATTCCGGCCGTGCTCGCGTACAACACCTTCACGCGGGCGAACCGGCTCGAGCTCTCCGAACTCGATGCCTTTGCGCACGACCTGCTGGCATGGTTCACGACCGGGACGCGCCTGGCGAGCGCCCCCGCCGAGCAGGCCCCGCGCGCCGTTACACCGGCTGCGGCGGCCAAGCTCGCGGGAGCGGCGTGATGGCCTTCGGCAGCTTCAACGAGCAGGGCGGCTCGGCGCCGATGAGCGAGATCAACATGGTCCCCCTCATCGACGTGATGCTGGTGCTGCTGATCGTGTTCATGATCACGGCACCGCTGCTCACGCACTCGGTCAAGATCGACCTGCCGACCGCGGCCAGCCAGGCCAACAACGAGAAGCCCGACACCGTGACGCTGGCGCTCGACGCGGCCGGCGCGCTGTACTGGAACGACCGGAAGATCGGCGACGAGGAACTGGCCACGCGGCTCGCCACCGCGGCGGCCCAGCCGGTGCAGCCGGAGCTGCATCTGCGCGCCGACCGCGAGACGCGCTACCAGAAGCTCGCCGAGATCATGTCGGCGGCGCGCGCCGCAGGCATCCAGAAGATGGGCTTCATCACCGTTCCCGAGCACTGACCGACGGGGGCCGCCCGGCCCCCGGTGCGCGTTACCCCCTCCCCGCCTCTCCGGCAAGCTCCCCCGCCGGCCCCGGCGCGCCCTGCGCCGGGGAACCCCGCGCTGCAATACGATACAAACCGGAAACGGGCATTCGCTATCCTTGGCTGCGATCTCGCTGTGCGCGCGGCATTGCGCCTGCGCCGCGGAATATCCATTTGCCAAGCCGCAGCCCTGCGGCGAAACTTCAACGCTCAACCCAACAACCTGCCGAACGAAAACATGACCTCCACCCCCGCGCCCAAGCCGCGCCGACTGCGCCGCGCCGTGATTGCCCTGGTCGCACTGGGCGTGCTGGGAGCGGGCGGCTGGTTCGCGTGGACCAAGTATTTCGCGCCGCCCGACGAGCTGGCGCGCTACCAGTTCGCGACCGTGACACGCGGCGACATCGAGGACGTCGTCACGGCCACCGGGACGCTGCAGCCGCGCGACTACGTCGATGTCGGCGCGCAGGTGTCGGGCCAGCTGAAGAAGATCCATGTCGAAGTCGGCTCCGAGGTGAAGGCGGGCGATCTGCTCGCCGAGATCGACCCGGTCGTATTGCAGAGCCGCGTCGATGCGACCCGCGCGCAGCTGCGCAACCTGCGCGCCCAGCTGATGGACCGCGAGGCGAGCCGCACGCTGGCCGATGTGCAGGTGAAGCGCCAGCGCAACCTGATGGCCGAGGACGCCACGACGCGCGAGACCCTGCAGAACGCGGAGGCCGCGCTGCTGTCGGCGCAGGCGCAGGTCGAGGCGATCAAGGCGCAGATCGACCAGACCGACTCCAACCTGCGCGCGGACGAGGCCAACCTGAACTACGCGCGCATCTACGCGCCGATTTCCGGCACCGTCGTGTCGATCACCGCGCGCCAGGGCCAGACGCTGATCGCGAGCCAGCAGGCGCCCGTCATCCTGCGCGTCGCGGACCTGTCGACGATGACGGTGCAGACCCAGGTCTCGGAGGCGGACGTGAGCCGCCTGCGCCTCGGCATGGACGCCTACTTCACCATCCTCGGCGGCGAGGGACGGCGCTGGGAGGGCAAGCTGCGCAAAGTCGAGCCGACACCGGTGGTGCAGAACAACGTCGTGCTCTACAACGCGCTGTTCGACGTCTCCAACCCGAACCAGGCGCTGATGACGCAGATGACCGCACAGGTGTTCTTCGTCGTCGCCTCGGCGAAGGACACGCTGCTCGTGCCGATGTCGGCGCTGGCCGCCGGCCGCAGCGGTCGCGCGGAACGCATGAAGACCGCGGCCGCGGGCGGGGACGCGCGCCCCGCCGGCGCACCGGGCGCCGACGCCCCCAAGGGGCCCGACACGAAGAAGGGTGCAGGCGGCGCGGCGCGCACGGTGACGATCAAGGTCGCGCCGGCGGAAGGACCGCTGCAGGACCGCCAGGTCGAGATCGGCGTGCGCAGCCGCATCCACGCCCAGGTCCTGTCCGGCCTCGAGGAAGGGGAACGGATCGTGTCGGGCATGGCCCCCGCGGACAAGGGCGCCAACGCCAGCGCACCGCGCCGCACGCCACGCATATGAAAGCCGAACCGCTGATCGCCGGACTGGACCCGGATTCGCCCCGGCGCCGGCCGTCTGGCGAGCCGCTGATCGAGCTGTCGGGCGTCACCAAGACCTTCCGCACCGGCGAGCTCGCCGTCGAGGTGCTGCACGGCATCGACCTGACGATCTACCCAGGCGAGTTCGTCGCCATCGTCGGCAGCTCGGGTTCGGGCAAGTCGACGCTGATGAACATCCTCGGCTGCCTCGACCGTCCGAGCACCGGCACCTATCGCTTCATGGGGCGGGACGTCGCCGGATTCGAGCGCGACGAGCTGGCGCGCCTGCGACGCGAGACTTTCGGCTTCGTGTTCCAGAGCTACAACCTGATCGGCGGCGCCAGCGCGCGCGAAAACGTCGAGGTGCCGGCGGTCTACTCGGGCATGCCGCCGGCCGAACGCCATACACGCGCGATCCAATTGCTGACGACCCTGGGTCTGGGCGACCGCACCACCAACCGCCCCAGCCAGCTTTCCGGCGGCCAGCAGCAGCGCGTGTCGATCGCTCGTGCGCTTATGAACGGCGGCCGCGTGATCCTTGCCGACGAGCCGACCGGCGCACTCGACAGCAAGAGCGGCGCGGAGGTCATGCAGCTGCTGCGCGAGCTGTCGGCGGCGGGGCACACGATCATCCTGATCACGCATGAGCGCGAGGTTGCCGACCAGGCTCAGCGCATCATCGAGATCCGCGACGGCAGCGTCGTCTCGGATCCGGGCCCGCGGCCGCCGGTGGATCCCGAGCCCGACTTCGCCCCGCACATCGACCGCACCTCGCACCTGTCGGACCTCGTCGAGGCGACCCGCACGGCGCTGCGGGCGCTGCGCGCCAACCTGTTCCGTGCGGCGCTCACGCTGCTGGGCATCGTCATCGGCGTCGCGGCGGTGATCGCGATGCTGGCGATCGGCGACGGCGCCAAGCAGGACGTCATCGACCGCATCAGCGCGATGGGCACGAACCTCCTCACGGTGCGGCCCGGCGCGCCCAACCAGCGCGGTCGGGACACGACCGCGACGCTGGTGCGCGAGGACGTCGCGGCCATCATCGAGCTGCCCAACGTGCTCGCCGCGGTGCCGGAACAGAGCACCGGCGTGACGGTGCGCTACGGCAACGCCGACCACCGCACCTCGGCGACGGCGACCGGCGCCGATTACACCATCGCGCGCGACTGGCCGGTCGCGCAGGGCACCTTCTTCAGCGCCGCCGACGAGCGCCGCTATGCGACGGTCGCCACGGTCGGCCAGACGGTCGCGAAGGCCCTGTTCGGCGACGAGGATCCGATCGGCAAGTACGTGCTGGTGAATAACCTCGTGTTCCAGGTGGTCGGAGTGATGGGACCGATGGGCGCGACGCCGTGGGGCTCGGACCAGGACGACGTGATCTTCGTGCCCTTCTCGACCGGCAGCCTGCGCCTGACCGGCCAGCGCCACCTGCGCAGCGCCATCGTCGCGGTGGAGGATGTCGAGCAGATCGACGACACGCAGGAGGCCGTGCGCGCGCTGCTGCAGGCGCGCCATTCCGGCATCGAGGACTTCCAGATCCGCAACATGGCGCAGGTGATCGAGAGCGCGTCGGAAACGCAGAACACGCTGACCGTGCTGCTCGGCACCGTCGCGGCGATCTCGCTGCTGGTGGGCGGCATCGGCGTCATGAACATCATGCTGGTGTCGGTCACCGAGCGCACGCGCGAGATCGGCATCCGCATGGCGACCGGTGCGCGCATGAAGAACATCCTGCAGCAGTTCCTGATCGAAGCGCTGGTCGTGTCGGCGCTGGGCGGACTGATCGGGGTCGCCGTCGGCCTGGGCGCCGCGGCAGTGATCGAAGCCTTCGACAAGCCTGTCGTGTATTCGCTGCCCCCCGTGCTGCTCGCCTTCGGCTGCGCCTTCGCCACCGGCCTGATCTTCGGCTACCTGCCCGCGCGCAAGGCCGCCCGCCTCGACCCGGTCGTCGCCCTTGCGTCGGAGTGATCCCTCGATGAACCGCATTCCTCCGCGCCGGCTCGCTCCGGCGCTCGCTACGAGCCTGCTGCTCGCATTGTCCGCATGCGCGGTCACCGAACCGGCGACGCGCGCCGACGTCGCCGTCCCCGCAGGCTGGACCGAACCTGCCGCGAACGGCGCACTTCAGCCCGACCGCCTGTGGTGGCGCGGCTTCGCGTCGGCCCGGCTGGAATCCCTGGTCACTGCGGCAGTCGCGGACAATCCGGATTTCCGCGCTGCAGTCGAGCGCGTCCGCCAGGCCGAGATCGCGCTGCGCGTGGCCGGTGCGTCGCTGCTGCCCTCGGCCGGCATCGGCGGCGACACCGCATGGCGGCGCAGCGATCCGGGCGGCGGCGGACGCTCGGTCGACAGCGAATCATCCGGCGCGAGCCTGTCGGTCAACTACGAAGTGGACCTGTGGGGCCGCATCGCTGCCAACGTGCGCGGCGCGGAAGCAAGCTTCACCGCCAGCCGCCACGATCACGACGCGGCACGCCTGACGCTGGTCGCCAGCGTCGCCAACACCTATTTCCAACTGCTCGCCGCGCGCGAGCGGCTGGTCATTGCGCGCGACAACCTCGCGATCGCGGAGCGCGTGTTCGGCATCGTCGAAGCGCGTTACCGCAACGGCGCGGCGTCCGCCCTCGACGTGAGCCGCCAGCGCAGCACCGTGCTCGCACAGCGTGCCGCCCTGCTGCCGCTGGAGACGCTCGAACGCCAGACGCATAGCGCGCTGGCGCTCCTCGTCGGGCAGGCGCCGCCGGATTTCAGCCTCGCGGCCGAATCCTTCACGACCCTCGCGATCCCGCCGGTCGCCCCCGGCATGCCCGCCGAACTGCTCACGCGCCGACCTGATCTCGCCAGCGCCGAGGCCCAGCTCGCCGCGGCCGACGCCGATGTCGCGGCGGCGCGCGCGGCCTTGCTGCCGCGCATCGATCTTGCCGGCTCGGCCGGCCTCGCAAGCACGGCGCTGCTTTCGCTCGCGAATCCCGCCAGCACGCTGGGCCTGACGGCCGGGCTCACGCATAGCCTGTTCGACGGCGGGCGCCTGCGCAACGAGGTCGAAGCGGCACGTTCGCGGCGGCGGGCGCTGGTCGAAAACTACCGCTCCGCCGTGCATGTCGCGCTGAAGGAGGTCGAGGACGCCCTCGGCAACGCCGACCGCGACCGCCGCCTCGAGGACAGCCAGCAGGAGATCAGCCGCGAGGCGGCGCGCAGCCTGCGCCTTGCCGAGATGCGCTACCGCGAAGGGGCGGACGAGCTGCTGACGGTGCTCGACGCGCAGCGCACGCTGTTCCAGGCGCAGGACCAGCTCGCCCAGCTGCGGCTCGCCCGCCTCACGGGCACCGTGGATCTCTACAAGGCGCTCGGCGGCGGCTGGTCCGCCACGGAAGGATCCACGCCCGGCTGACGGCACAGATCCTCCCCGAAAGTCGCGTACCGACCAGCGCGTTCGGTGCACAGCCGAAGGCTCCGAAGGCCGCCGGCACCCCTCGCCACACGAATCGGGGCTCGATCTCTATTGCGACTAATTCTCATTGTCGTTATTATTTGCATCAGCATTCAAGCGATTTGCGTATCCACGATCATTCCCAGCATCAGCCAGAAAAAAGGAAAGCCTCATGCTCCGTCTCCCGTTCCGCTCCCTTGCCGTGGCCACTCTCGCAGCCCTGTCGTTCTCGGCACAGGCCCTCGAATATCCGATCGGCGCGCCGCAGCAGCGCAACGGCATGGAGATCGCGGCCGTGTACCTGCAGCCGATCGACATGGAGCCGGAAGGCATGATGAAGAAGGCAGCCGAAACCGACGTTCATATCGAGGCCGACATCCGTGCGCTGGCGAACAACCCCAACGGCTTCGAGGAAGGCAGCTGGATTCCCTACCTGACGGTGAAGTTCGAGATCGCCAAGGTCGGCAGCGACTGGAAGCTCGCCGGCGAGTTCATGCCCATGGTCGCGAGCGACGGTCCGCACTACGGCGACAACATCAAGCTCGCGGGCCCGGGCAAGTACAAGGTCAAGTACACGATCCTGCCGCCGGGCGCGAGCCACGGCAGCCACTTCGGGCGCCACACCGACCGCGCCACCGGCGTGCGTCCGTGGTTCAAGGCCTTCGAGGTCGAGAACGAATTCACCTATGCCGGCATCGGCAAGAAGGGCGGCTACTGATGAGGGCCGCACGCATTGCCCGCACGGCGATCGCCATCGCCGTGGCGGGTCTGTCGTGCGCGAGCCAGGCGGCACCGACGGCGCAGGACAAGCTCATCGCGGAGCTGAAACGCCTGGCCGAGCGCGTCGAAAAGCTCGAGAAACGCAACACCGAGCTTGAGGCGAAACTCGCTGCGGGTACTGCGGCGCCGGCATCCGCCCTCGCGCAGCGCGTGCAGGCGCTGGAGCAGGCGAACCAGGAACTGACCGCGAGCCTGGAGAGCGACCGGATCAGCGAACGCGACCCCGAGCTGGCGATCCGCCTGAAGGCCGTCGAGGAGCGCACGAACGCGATCGCGGCCCCCGCCAAGCTCGCCAGCGCGCTCGAAGGGATCGCGATCGAGGGCAGCGTCGCCGCGGTGGCGCAGCAGATCAACAGCCGCGCGCGCGACAACGGCGAGCGCGAATCGCAGCTCTCGTGGCGCGGCGACCTCGGCATCACGCTGCCGGCCGGCGACATCGGCGAGGGCAAGGGGGAGTTCTTCACCCAGCTGCGCGTGGGCCAGGGCGACAGCTTCACGCGCCTGAATCCGACCTTCACCGGCGCCTTCAACAGCCTCGCATTCCAGGCGGGCGGCGGTTCGGAGGAGACCTACGCGATCGTCGCGCAGGCGTGGTATCAGCTGACGACGCCACTCGGCGCGGGGGGCGAGGACGCGCCACACAAGCTGCAGTTCACCGTCGGCAAGATGGACCCCTTCGTGTTCTTCGACCAGAACGCGATCGCCGACAACGAGGCGGAGAAATTCCTCAACAACGTCTTCGTGCATAACCCGATGCTCGATTCGGGCGGGGCGGTCGGCGCCGACAGCTACGGCTTCACCCCCGGCCTGCGTCTGGCCTACCGCAACGAGATGGACAAGCCGGACTGGTGGCAGGTTTCGCTCGCCGCGTTCGGTGCCGGCGAAGGCGCGCAGTTCGGGCGCAGCTTCGACAAGCCCTTCGTCATCGGCCAGCTGGAATACGGACGCAAGAACTACGGCTTCGACGGCACCTACCGCCTGTACGCGTGGCGCAACGGCCAGTACGAGGGCTTCGACGGCTCGCGCGACACGGCGACCGGCTGGGGCGCGAGCGTCGACCAGCGCGTGCATGAGGACGTGACGCTGTTCGCCCGCTACGGCCAGGCGACCTCGGGCAAGGCCGCGTTCGATCGCGCCGTCACGGTCGGCGCCGAGCTCATGGGCGATGCGTGGGGCCGCGGTGCCGACAGCGTCGGCCTCGCGTGGGGTTGGCTGCGCGCAAGCAAGGACTTCCGCCGCGAAGCCGCCGACCTGCAGGACGGCGACGGCAACTTCCTCTTCGGCTACACGCCGAGCGGAGCCGAACAGGTGGCCGAGCTGTACTACCGCTGGCACCTGAACGACCAGCTGTCGCTGACGCCCGACCTGCAGTACGTGCGCCGCGCTGCGGCGAACCGCGACGCGAAGAACATGACCGCCTTCGGGGTGCGCGCCCTGTATGCGTTCTGAGCGCCAACGCTCCTTTCGCCCTGCCCGGCTTTCCGCCGGGCGGGGCTTTTGCATTTCCACGGTGAGAACCCGCCAGCCATGAAGATTCCAGCCAGCCTGATCGCCTCCGTCCGCAGCCTCGCCCTTGCCGCCGCCGTCCTCGCGGCACCTGCCCTTGCGCGCGCCGACATGCCGACCTTCGAGGTCGTCGCGGAGAACGGCCGCTTCACGCCCGAGACGATCGAAGTGCCCGCCAACACGCGCTTCCGCCTGCAACTGACGAACCGCAACGTCGGCCCCGAAGAGTTCGAGACGAGCACGCCGTTCAAGGAGCTCGTGGTGGGCCCGGGCGTGACCCGCAGCACCATCTTTCCGCCGTTGAAGCCGGGCTCCTATCCGTTCTTCGGCGAGTTCCACCCCGACACGGCGAAGGGCCGTTTCGTCGCCAAGTAAGCACTTCGGGAGGCCGGCAGCATGGGCAACGCACTATTCATCGTATGGCGCGAGAGCGTCGAGGCGATCCTGATCATCAGCATCCTGCTCGCGTGGATCCGCGAACGCGGAGACACCCGGATCGGCGTGCATCACCTGTGGGCGGGCATCGGCGGCGGACTCGCGCTCGCGGGCTTCCTCGCACTGACGATGCTGGGCGTGCATGGGTGGCTCGCGGCCGACGCGCTGGACCTGTTCCAGACCGCGATCGTGTTTGCCGCCGCCGGCCTGATCACGCACATGGTGCTGTGGATGCGCTCGCACGGACGCCACATGAAGCGCGAACTGGAGGCCGGCCTCTCACGCGCCGCGGATTCGGCCGGCGGCGCGTCGGTCGCCATACTGGCGGCGATCGCGGTGGGCCGCGAGGGGGCGGAAACCGTGCTGTTCCTGTACGGACTGGCGATGGAGCAGTCCGGCGAAACGCTCGCTCGCCTGTTCGCGGGCGCGGGCATCGGCTTCGCGCTGGCGCTGGCGACCGCGTGGGTGATCCTGTCGGGCGCGCGCTGGTTGCCGGGGCGCCTGTTCTTCCGCGCGAGCGAGATCGTGCTGTTGCTGCTCGCGGCGGCACTGCTGGTATCGGGCGTCGAGCGCCTGATCGACATGGAGTGGCTGCCGCCGCTCATCGAGCCGGTGTGGGACAGCTCGGCGCTGCTCGCCGACGGCAGCACGGCGGGCGGCATCGCCGCAGCCTTCGCCGGCTATCGCGCGCAGCCCTCGTTGATGGTGCTGATCGCGTGGCTGGGCTACTGGGGCGTGATCGCGCTGCTCGGGCGGCTGCAGCAGAGGGCCGCGGCATGAACACCTGCGCCATGCCAACCGCCGCTGCCTCCGCCCGCCCGCGCCTTGCCCGCGTGGGCGAGCTGATGCGCCGCCATCGCGGCTGGATCGTCGGCGTGCAGTGGGCGATCCTCGCTGCCTACCTGTTCCTCGTCGTCACGCCCGCCTTCCTGCCGCTGCCGGACTCGGACGCGCGCCTGTGGAACAACCTGACGCTCTTCGCGCAGTTCGCCTTCTGGGGCATCTGGTGGCCCTTCGTGCTGGTGTCGATGATGCTGATGGGGCGCGTGTGGTGCGGCGTGATGTGCCCGGAGGGTTTCGTCTCCGAGCAGGTGTCGCGCTTCGGCCTCGGCCGCCCGGTGCCGCGCTGGATCAAGTGGGGTGGCTGGCCCTTCGTCGCCTTCCTCGGCACGACGGTATATGGCCAGCTCGTGAGCGTGTACGAGTACCCCAAGGCGGCATTGCTGGTGCTGGGCGGATCGACCGTCGCGGCGATCGCCGTGGGCCTGGTCTATGGCCGCGGCAAGCGCGTGTGGTGCCGCCACCTGTGCCCGGTGAACGGTGTGTTCGGCCTGCTGTCGCGGCTCGCGCCGGTGCATTTCCGCACCGACCGCGCGGCATGGGAGTCGTATGGCGCGAAAAAGGTGATCCCGATCAACTGCGCGCCGCTGGTGGACATCCGCCGCATGGAGAGCGCCGCCGACTGCCACATGTGCGGGCGCTGCGCGGGGCATCGCGACGCGGTGAGCCTCGCCGCGCGCGTGCCCGGCAGCGAGGTCGCGCAGCTCGACGCGCAGGACGCGGACCGCTGGGAAGTGCGCCTGCTGGTGTTCGGCATCATCGGCACCGCGATCGGCGCCTTCCAGTGGTCGGCCTCGCCGTGGTTCGTGCGCGCGAAACTCGCCGCCGCGGAGTGGCTGGTCGAGCGCGACGCCTTCGCGCTGCTCGGTGACGACATCCCGTGGTGGCTGCTGACCCACTACCCCGAAACGAACGACGTATTCACGTGGCTCGACGGGATCATGATCCTTGCGTACATCGGCGTCACGGCGCTGGTGCTCGGCGGCTGGATCACGCTGTGGTTGCGCATCGCCGCCGGCCTGCTCGGCGACACGGCCGCGCGCCTGCGGCTCGCCTATGCGCTGATCCCGCTCGGCGGCGCCGGCGTGTTCCTCGGGCTCTCGGGCCTCACGGTCACCCTGCTCGCCGCCGAAGGGGTGATCCTCACGGCGCTGCCGGAAGCGCGCGCCACGCTGCTCGTGGCGGCGACGCTGGCGAGCCTGGGTCTGGCGGCCATCCACGTCCGCCGCACCACGGCGCCGACGCTGCGGCGCATCGGCGCCCTGCTGGCGTTCGGCGCGGGCACCGCGGCCGCGGTCGTGCCCTGGGTACTGATGTATTACGTCTGGTAATGCGCGCCGGGTCGATCTTGCAACATAAATAATCTAACCTGTTGGTCATCGGCATCCCGGCTAGAGACCGGGGCCGCCCCGACAGGAGATTGCGATGACCCGATTCATCCTCAACGGGCAGAAGGTCAACTCCTCCATGCCCGAGGACACCCCGTTGCTGTGGGTGCTGCGCGACGGCCAGGAACTCACCGGCACCAAGTTCGGCTGCGGCATGGGGCTGTGCGGCGCGTGCACGGTGCATGTCGACGGCATCGCGGTGAAGTCCTGTTCGACGCCGGTCTCGGCGGTTGCCGACAAGCACGTCACGACCATCGAACAGGTCGGCAGGAACCGCGTCGGCGCGGCGGTGCAGGCGGCGTGGCAGAAGCTCGACGTCGTGCAGTGCGGCTACTGCCAGTCCGGCCAGATCATGGCGGCCACCGCATTGCTGGCGAAGACACCGCGGCCGAGCGACGCGGACATCGACGCGGCGATGGCCGGCAACCTGTGCCGCTGCGCGACCTACGTGCGCATCCGCGCCGCGATCCACGAAGCCGCGAAGAACCTCGCGGGGAGGGGCACGGCATGACGAGCCGCATCGAGAACGTGTCGCGTCGCGACTTCCTCAAGGCCGGCGCCGGCCTCACGCTGGGGCTGGTGCTGCCGGGCGCAGGTTCCGCGCTGGCCGCCGCGGCGAAGGAATCGCAGGGCGAGGAAGCCGCCTTCGCGCCGAATACCTTCGTGCGCATCGGCAGCGACAACCGCGTGACGGTCATCGCCAAGCATCTGGAGATGGGCCAGGGCACATACACCGGCCTCGCGACCCTGGTCGCCGAGGAACTGGACGCCGACTGGGCGCAGGTCGTCGTCGAAGGCGCCCCGGCCGACGCCAAGCGCTACAACAATCTGCTCTTCGGCCCGTCGCAGGGCACCGGCGGCAGCACCGCGATCGCCAACTCCTACGAGCAACTGCGCCAGGCGGGCGCGAGCGCGCGGGCAATGCTGGTGCAGGCGGCGGCGGCGCGCTGGAAGGTGCCGGCCGGCGAGATCCGCATCAGGGCGGGCGTCGTCAGCCATGCGAAGAGCGGCCGCAAGGCGAGCTTCGGCGAACTGGCCGAGGCCGCGGCGAAACAGGCGGTGCCGCAGGAAGTGCGCCTGAAGGATCCCAAGGACTTCACGCTGATCGGGCGCCACGTGCCGCGCAAGGACAGCGTCGAGAAGACCACCGGCCGCGCGCAGTTCACGCAGGACGTGAAGCTGCCGGGGATGCTCGTCGCGGTCGTCGCGCACCCGCCGCGCTTCGGCGCGACCGTGCGCGCAGTCGATGAACGGGCGGCGCGCGCGGTGCCCGGCGTGGTGCGCGTGGAGCGCATCCCGCAGGGCGTCGCGGTGCTGGCGCGCGACTACTGGACCGCAAAGAAGGGGCGCGACGCGCTGCAGATCGACTGGGACGACAGCGCTGCCTACCGCGGCAGCTCCGCGCAGATCTTCGCCGACTACCGGAAACTCGCCGTGACGCCGGGGCTGGTCGCGCGCCGCGACGGCGACACGGACAAGGCCTTGATCGAGGGCGCAAAGGCGCTGGAAGCGGAATACGCCTTCCCCTACCTCGCGCATGCGCCGATGGAGCCGCTCAACTGCGTGATGCGCGTCGATGCACAAGGCTGCGAGGTGTGGAACGGCGAGCAGTTCCAGACCGGCGACCAATACACGCTGGCCGCCTTCTTCGGCCTCAAGCCCGAGCAGGTGAAGCTCAACATGCTGTTCGCCGGTGGCAGTTTCGGCCGGCGCGCGAACCCGGCCGCCGATTACGTGCTGGAGACGGCGCACATCGTGAAGGCGATCCGCGGCGAGGCGCCGGTGAAGCTGGTGTGGTCGCGCGAGGACGACATGCGCGCCGGCTACTACCGGCCGCTGTACCTGCACCGCCTGCGCGCCGCGCTCGATGCGCAGGGCAAGCCGCTCGCGTGGTCGCAGCGCATCGTCGGCCAGTCGATCCTCGCCGGCACGGCGTTAGAGGCCGCGATGGTCAAGGACGGCGTCGACGCGACCTCGGTCGAAGGCGCGGCGAACCTGCCCTATGCGATCCCCAACCTGCAGGTCGAACTGCACACGACGAGCAAGGACGTGAAGGTACCGGTGCTGTGGTGGCGCTCGGTGGGCTCGACCCACACCGCGTTCGCGGCCGAGGTCTTCCTCGACGAGCTGGCGACGGCCGCGGGGGCCGATCCGGTCGCGTACCGGCTCGACCTCCTCGGCGCGCACCCGCGCCACGCCGGCGTGCTGAAGCTCGCCGCCGACAAGGCCGGCTGGAGCAAGCCGCTCGCGCCGGCGCAGACAGGCCGGCGCGGTCGCGGCGTCGCGGTGCACGAGTCCTTCAACACCTTCGTCGCGCAGGTGGTCGAGGTCACGGTCGCAGCCGACGGCGGTTTCACCGTCGATCGCGTCGTGTGTGCGGTGGATTGCGGCATCGCCGTGAATCCGGACGTGATCCGCGCGCAGATGGAAGGCGGAATCGGCTTCGGGCTTGCCGCCGCGCTCAGCGGCGCGATCACGCTCAGGGACGGGGTGGTCGAGCAGTCGAACTTCCACGACTACCCGATCCTGCGCATCGACCAGATGCCGCGCGTCGAGGTGCATATCGTGCGCTCGGCTGCGAAACCGACCGGAGTCGGCGAACCGGGCGTGCCGCCGCTCGCGCCGGCGCTCGTGAATGCGCTGTTCGCCGCGACCGGCAAGCGCATCCGCACGCTGCCGATCGGCGAGCAGCTGAAGGCCTGACGGAGTAAGGGCGGGCGCCCTGCGAGGGAATGCCGCGGTCGGCGGTGCGCTCGTCGTACAGGCGCTCGAAGCATTGCCGCAGGCGCTTGCGGCGAGCAAGGCATACACGACCGGCTTCAGCCGGGGACGGATGACATCTTTCTACTCCTGCATGAGCCCTGGTTGACAGGGTAGAGACGTCGCCTCGCTTGCCGTCGATGAACTATCGGTACGGTACGGCCCCGTGTGCGCCAGCTGTGACCGGTCGGAAACCGCCGGCTTGCGGACGTCACGCTCGAGAACGTGTTCGCATCGCAAATGACATGCCTTCGCAACACGATGCATCTGCGTACCTTGCGCGGCAGGTGGTGGTGTAAATACAACGAATCTTATTTGCGATTGATTCGCATTTACACACTGCAATACAATCCGCCCTCAGAACACACCTCCCAGCCAGCCATTCCGCCGCCTCCGGACGGATCGCCAGCCAGAAACGTCCCGACCGGAGTCCCCATGCGTCCCACCACCCTCGCCGTGGCGATCGCGGCTGCGCTGCCCGCCCTCGCTGCCGCCCAGGCCACCCTGCCCGCCGTCACCGTCACCGCCGAACAGGGCGCCGCCGCGCCGTCCTACAACCCGCTCGTCTCGTCCTCCGCGACGAAGGGCACCGCCCCGCTGCGCGACATCCCGCAGACCGTGAACGTCGTCGGCCCCGAGCTGATCGCCGACCAGGGCGTGCGCTCGCTCGCCGACGCGCTGCAGAACGTGCCCGGCGTGACGCTCAACATGGGCGACGGCCAGCGCGACCAGTTCGCGATCCGCGGCTTCACCGCGATCGGCGACACTTTTGTCGATGGCGTGCGCGACGACGCGCTGTACTTCCGCGACCTGTCCAACACCGAACGCATCGAGGTCCTGAAAGGTCCCGCCGCAGTGCTCTACGGCCGCGGCTCCTCGGGCGGCATCATCAATCGCGTGAGCAAGCTGCCGACGACGCAGGCGATCCGCGAGATCACCGTGCAGCTCGACAGCGAAGGCGAAAAGCGCATCAGCTTCGACACCGCCGGTGCGCTAGGCACGGGCGGCCACGCCTTCCGCCTGACCGGTGCCTTCGAGGACTCCACCGGCTTCCGCGACGAGTCCTTCCTCAAGCGCGAGGCCATCGCGCCCTCGGTCGACCTCAAGCTCGGCGAGGACACGCGCCTGCTGCTGCAGCTCTCGCACAACCGCGACCGCCGCCCGACCGACTTCGGCATCCCCGACAACAACGGCCGCCCGCTCGACGTCGATCACGACACTTACTACGGCTCCGGCAACGCCGATCGCGACGACACGACCACCGCGACGATGAACACCGCGACGGCGACCCTGTCGCACCGCTTCAACGACACATGGTCGCTGCGCAACGTGCTGCGCTACTACGACTTCAAGCTCGACCGCGACAACACCCTGTACCGCTCGGGCAGCGCCTACACGCTCTCCGGCGGCCAGCTCATGATGCAGCGCACCCACGGCCACGTCGTGCGCGACGAGGAAGGCTGGTTCAACCAGCTCGAACTCACCCAGCGCGTGAAGCTCGGCGGCCTGCAGCACACGCTGCTCTACGGCATCGAGGTCGGCACCCAGGACAAGGGCCTCGACATCGACAACTGGATCGGCATCGACCGCGTGCCGCTCTACAACCCCGGCGGCGCGATCCCGCCCTACACGACGCGCGCGCCCAACTCGCGCACCATCGACAACGTCACCACGCAGGACAGCACCGCCTTCTACGTGCAGGACCAGATCGCACTCGGCGAGCAGTGGAAGGCGCTGGTCGGCGTGCGGCATGACGAGTACCGCCAGAAGACCACCGAGGCGACCAAGCCCGACTTCGAGCGCACCGACCGCGAATGGAGCCCGCGCGCCGGCCTTGTGTGGCAGCCGGATGCGAGCCAAGCCTACTACGCCTCCGTGTCGCGCTCCTTCCAGCCCTCGGCCGAGCAGTTCCAGCTCTCCGCCTCCAACGTCGACGCCGACCCCGAGATCACCACCAACCACGAGATCGGCGCGAAGTGGGACTTCCTCGGCGGCGCGCTGTCGGCCGGCGCGTCGATCTTCCAGCTCGTGCGCGAAGACATGAAGATCACCGATCCGGCCACGCGCCAGACGATCAATGCCGGCGAGCAGCGCACCGACGGCCTGGAGCTGTCGATCTCCGGCCGCCCGGCGCCGGGCTGGCAGGTCCACGCCGGCTATGCGTACCTCGACACCGAGATCGTGAAATCGACCGCCACCGGCGGGGCGAACTTCGGCACCCGCCGCGTCACCGTGCCCTTCGAGGGCAAGAACGCCGCGCTCACGCCGCGCCACAGCGGTTCGATCTGGGTGACGCGCGAACTGGGCCGCGGCTGGAGCCTCGGCGGCGGCGTGCACGCGCAGGCCTCGCAGTACGCCTCGCCCGACAACCTCGTGCGCCTGCCCGGCTTCGCGGTGTTCGACGCGGCGCTGCTCTACCGCAGCAAGGCCTACGACCTCGCGTTCAACCTCAAGAACGTCTTCGACCGCGAGTACTGGGCGACCGCCCACGGCAGCGTCAATGGCCTGAACCAGCCCGGCGCACCGCGCACGCTGCAGGCAACGGCGACCTATCGCTTCTGATCGTCTCGTCCTCCCGGCCGCCTGCCGACGGCCGGGATCAGGCCCGGGTCGACGCTTTCACCTGCCACGACTCGGCGCGCGTTACCGCACCAGGCTCGACGCTGCCTCGTCGCGAACCTCGAGAACGTCACCGACGAGCGCTACTGGGCCGCGGCCGGCGACAGCCGCGTCAATTCCAACAGTCCGCTGCTCGCGGTCGGCATGCCGCGTACACTCCGCCTCTCCGCAAAACTGAGCTTCTGAGCCCGCCGTGATCCACCTCCACCACCGCCCGCCCAGCCATCGCGGCAACTCGCAGAAGTGGCTGCGCCGCATCCACGCCTGGTTCGGCCTTGCGCTCGCCGCGATGCTGCTGCTGTTCGCGACCACCGGCTTCCTGCTCAACCACCGCGCCGAGATGAAGATCCCCGCGCTCGACCGCAAGGAGGTCACCCAGCTGCTGCCCATCGAGGCGAGACCTGCCGATCCTGCGGCGCTCGCCGCGGCGCTCGCGCCGGCGCTGGGACTCGACGCGGCGACGCTCAAGCCCCGCGTCGAACCCGCAAAGGCGGTGGGCTGGGGCGGCGGCGACATCCGGCAACCCGAGCGCTGGATCCTGCGCGCGGACACGCCTTCGGAAACGGTGCAGATCGACTACTGGGTGGGCAGCAGCCAGGCCGAAGCCAAGCGCACCAAGCCCAACCTGTGGCTCTACCTCGCACGCCTGCACATGGCGATCGGCACGGGTCCCGCTTGGGTGCTGCTGTCGGACGCCGCCGCGCTCGGCCTCGCCTTTCTCGGCCTGTCCGGCTTCTGGCTGTGGGGCCGGCTGCACGGCTCACCGCGACGGCTCGCGCTGCTCGCGAGCGGCGGCCTCGCCGTCGCGACCGGGCTGGCGTGGTTCGCGGGCTGAAACGCGGACTCCGTCCATATACAAGCACATGCTAATATGACGAACTCAGCAACCGGAGGCCGGTCTCAGAAAGACGCACCGTCAGCCTCATCCTCCCGGAGTTCGTCATGACCCTTCCCGTCCGTCTCCTGACCCGTCGTGCGCTGCTGCTCGCCGCAACTGCCCTCCTGCTGCCCATTTCGGCCGTGCGCGCGCAACAGGGCGCCGTGCCCGAAATCACCCCTGCCGAGGCGCAGGCGAAGGCCAAAGCCGGGAAGATCACGCTGATCGACGTGCGCACGCCCGAAGAATGGCGCGAAACCGGCGTCGCACCGGGCGCAACGCCGATCAACCTGTACCATCCGGGCGGAGCGGAAGGTTTCGTCAAGGAAGTGGTCGCCCGCGTCGGCGGCAAACGCGACACCCCGATCGCCTTCATCTGCCGCAGCGGCAACCGCAGCGGCCAGGCGCAGCGCCTGCTCGCCGCGCAGGGCTTCACCAACGTGTACAGCGTGCGCGAAGGCATGAGCGGCAGCGCCGCCGGCCCGGGCTGGATCAGGAGCGGCCTGCCGGTCGAAGCCTGCAAGGTCTGCTGACGGGAACGCGGCGGAGCCGCAGGCCGCGGCTCCGTTGCACAGACGCTGCACTGCAGCAAATTTCACCCAAGGGGCGCACCAAACCTGCGAGAATCGCGCCTTCCGTCGCATCCGCGACATGCCCGCCCCCGCCGTGATCCTCCGTCCCCGCCCGCACTGGGTCCATCTGCTTTTCGTCCGCCGCGGCTCGCTCGTCCCGCGCATCCTGTCCCAGCAACTGTTCATCTTCGCGCTGTCCTGCGCCGTCGTGCTGCTGCACGGACAGCTCTTCCACTGGAAGGTCACCCTTACGGCGGCGCCGTTCTCGCTGATGGGCGTCGCGTTCGCGATCTTCCTCGGCTTCCGCATCAACGCGAGCTACGACCGCTACTGGGAAGCGCGCAAGCTGTGGGGCGCGGTCCTCGTCGAAGCGCGCAACCTCGCGCGCCAGGCGCTCAACCTCGCCACGCCGAGCACGACGCAGCGCGAGTTCGTGCTGGGCCTGGTCGGCTTCGCGACGGCGATGCGCAACCAACTGCGCGCACGTCCGCGCGACACCGACCTCGCCGGACTGCTGCCCATGGACCTCGTCGAGCGCGTGCGCACCGCGCGCTTCGGTCCCGCGCTGATCCTGCTGTGGCTGGGCGAATGGCTGCGCACGCGCCGCGATGCCGGCGAGCTCGACGCCATCGCCGCGCAGCAGATGGAGCAGTCGCTCAACGAGCTCTCCGGCGCGCTCGGCGGCTGCGAGCGCATCGCCAACACGCCGCTGCCCTTCACCTACTCGGTGATCCTGCATCGCAGCGCCTACTTCTACTGCATGCTGCTGCCGTTCGGCCTGGTGGATTCGATCGGGATCATGACGCCGCTGATCGTGTGTTTCGTCTCTTACACCTTCTTCGCGCTCGAAGCGCTCAGCGACGAGATCGACGATCCCTTCGGCACGATGCCCAACGATCTGGCGCTCGATGCGCTGGTCGCCGGCATCGACGCCAGCCTGCGCGAAATGCTCGGCGAAACCCCACCGCCCGCCCCCGTCCCCGACGCGAATTACCTGCTGACCTGAGCGCCGTCCGCTACCAACCCGGCGGAGCATCGTAGGGCGGAAGGAGCGAAGCGCATCCCGCCCTACCGACCATCACGGCGCTACCAGCCCAGCCCCTTGCGCAGCAGGAGGAGCACGCCCATGCCGGCGATGAAGGGCAGCCACGGACTGCGCGAGCGCACCGCGGCGAGCGCGACGACGATGCCGGCCGCGAGCTTGGGATTCGCCGGGTCGAACGCGCCCGCATCGAGCAGCAGGTCCGGCATGATCAGCGCGGACAGCGCCGCAGCGGGCGCATAACGCAGCGCACGCTGCAGCGCCGGCGGCAGGCGCGCGCCCTCGCCGCCGAGCACGAAGCTGCCGCGCGTGAGGATCGTCGTCGAGCCGATCGCAAACAGCGTCAGCCACAGCCATACCCCATCTACCATGCCTGCCTCCGCTTCTCCGACCAGCGCTCGGCAACGAAACCGGCCGCGATGCCCAAGGCGATCCCGGCGATGACGCCGAGCCGGAGCGGCAAGCCGCGCAACAGCACGGCCCCCAGGCCGCCGACCAGCGCGGCGACGAGCATCGCGCGCTGTTTCACCATCGGCACCAGCATCACCATCAGCGCGATCGTCGTCATGAACTCCAGCGACCAATCCTTCGGGAACACGCCCGCGCCGAGCACGCCGACGAGGCCGCCGAGCTGCCACATGCTCCAGCACAGCATCGCCGGGGCCACGTAGAAGCCCCAGCGCCAATGCGGATCGTCGCTGCGCAGCAGCCGGTCGGCACACAGCACGAACAGGCCGTCGACGAGCAGATAGCCCGACAGCAGGCGCTTCGACCACGACGCGCCGTGGAAGGCCGGCGCCAGCGCGGCGCTGAAGATCACGAAGCGCAGGTTGAGCACCAGCGCGGTGACGAAGATCAGCCACAGCGGCGCGCCGGCAGCGATCAGCGGCAGCGTGCCGAGCTGGGCGGTGCCCGCATAGACGATCAGGTTCATGCCCAGCGACTCGACCGCCGACAGGCCGGTCGAGCGCATCGCCACGCCCGTGACGATCGCCCACGGCAGCAGGCCGACCGACATCGGCAGCATCAGCGTCAGGCCCTCGCGGGCGCCGCGCTTGAAGGATTCATTCATTGGGGAAGCTCACCCGAAACGGGAAAGCGCTTTAGGATACCAGTCCTGCCGCCGCATCGGCAGGCGAAGGTCATTCAACGCCGGGCAACCGCACGAATGCAGTCGGCGTGACGTCGCCGGTGGATCTTGTCGATAATCGGCGGGATACGTACGGCGGGAGGAGCATGGCGCATCCCGCCACGCGGCGGTTGGACGGATTCCAACGCCTGGATTGGCGGGATACGCTGCGCTCCTCCCGTCCTACGCGAGTTGGTGCGATTGCCCTGAGCGATCAGCGCCGCTGCTGCGCCATCTGCGCGCGCGCGGCCCACACCTCGGCCGGCCAGGTGCTCTGGATGAAGGCCAGCGTCGCGCGGATCTCGTCGTCGGACAGCACGCGGGCGAACGCCGGCATGTCGCTCGCGTAGCCCTCGGGCGCCCACGGCGGCACCATGCCGTCGCGCACGATATTCACGAGCAACTCGTTCGGGTGATGCCAGGTGTGGCCGGACGCATCGTGCGGCGGCGCCGGCAGCCGTCCGTCGGCCTTGCGCTGACGCCAGTCGGGCTGCCCTTCGAGCGTGGCGCCGTGACAGGACGCGCAGTGGCGACGGTACAGCGGTTCTCCGCGCGCGACCTGCGCCGCATCCTTCGGATCGATGCGGCCCTCGGCCCCGCCGCCACAGCCTGCCACGCCCACAAGCGCGACCGCGACGAGCGCCGCGGCATGCAGCCGCCCGCCCGCCTTACGGGTCACGCCGGTCGCCGCACGGGTGGCGGTCCGCCCCGCAGTGCTGGAAGTCGCCGAGCGGGCGGTTGAAGGTGTACTCGAACGGTTTGCCGACGAGTTCATGCGCGGCATCGCCCGCGGAGCCCGTCGGCAGCGTGAAGGGCAGCGCAACGACGAACACCGCGGCGCCGATCACCGTGCCGACCACGCCGAGCGGTCGTACGAGCAGAAGGTCGGCCGTCATGTCGCCGGCACGGTCGCCGGTGACGGTTCCCGCCTGCTGCGCGGACACCCCCGCGCTCGTCGTCAGCAACACGGCCGCCCCCAGGGCGGCGGCAAGTTTCCTGCACATGTTCGACTCTCCGGAGCCCCGCGCAACGCGGCTCAATGAGGGCTCAATGGCTGGCGAAGACCCGCGTCTTGCCGTCCGCCGTCACGCTCACGACGTCGTAGCGGTCGGCGGGGAAGGGCCCTTCCATACCGGGCGAGCCCTGCGGCATGCCCGGCGCCGCGATGCCCGCGACCTTCGGCTTCTCCGCCAGCAGGCGCTTCACGTCGGCCGCGGGCACATGCCCTTCGACGAAATACCCGCCAACCTTGGCAGTATGACAGGAGGCCTGCGCCTGCGGCACCCCCGCCCCGCGCTTGATCGTGCCCATGTCGGTGCTCTTGATCTCCTTCACGGAGAAGCCCGCCGCGCGCATGTGCTCGGCCCACTTGCCGCAGCAGCCGCAGTTGGGATCCTTGTACATCACCACTTCCTCGCCGGCAGCGAACACCGGCGCCGCGAACGCGGCGGCCAGCGCCAGCGTCGCGACGAGGGCGAGGGAACGGGCGGGACGGGACGGGGTATGCGACTTCATGATCTTCCTCGAACTCAGACGATTGCCGACGTTTGGCCCGTTCCGGCGGACGGAGGTTCCGTCCCGCGGGCACCGGCTGCCGCGAATCGCGCATCGGCGGACGCGAGCGGCAGATACAGCGTGAAAGTGGTGAGGCCACCGGCGGATTCCACGCCGACGCGGCCGCCGTGCGCTTCGACGATGGAGCGCGTGATCGCGAGCCCCAGCCCTGCGCCGTCGCCCTGGCGGGAGCGCGCGGGGTCGACGCGATGGAAGCGATCGAAGATGCGCGCGAGATGTTCGGGCGGGATCGTCTCCCCGGGGTTGCTGACCGCCAGCCGCGCCTCGCCCCCGGCCGTATCGATCGCGATGCGAACGACGCCGCCCGGCGCCGCATGGCGCAGCGCGTTCGACAACAGGTTCGACACCGCGCGCCGCAGCATCAGCCGGTCGCCCTGCACGCGCGCATCGCCGCCCACCTCCAGCCGCAGGCCCTTCTCCTCGACCAGCGCCTCGTAGAACTCCGCCAGTGCGCCCGCCTCCCCGGCGAGCGACAGCGTTTCGGCCGGCCGCGGCAGCAGGCCGTTGTCCGCCTGCGCGATGAAAAGCATGTCGGCGATCATGCGCGCGAGCCGCTCGTATTCCTCGAGGTTCGACGTCAGGATCTCGCGGTATTCGTCCGCATTGCGCGCGCGCCCGAGCGCAACCTCGGTCTGCGTCATCAGGTTGCTCACCGGCGTACGCAGCTCGTGCGCGATGTCCGACGAGAACTCGCTCAGCCGCCGGAACCCGTCCTCGAGCCGCGCCATCATCGCGTTGAGCTCGCCCGCCAGCGCCTCCAGCTCCACCGGCAGCCTGCGCGTGTCGATGCGCGCTGCGAGATGCTGCGCCGAGACGCCGCGCGCGACCTCCGCCATCTTGCGCAGCGGTGCGAGCCCGCCACGCGCCGCGACCGCGCCGAGCAGACCCGTTGCGACGATCGCCAGCGCCACCGCAAACCACAGCGAACGCTCGAAGTCGCGCATGAAGGCGCGGTGATGCTCGATGTCCATCGACACCACCACGCGCGCCGCGGGAGCACCTGCAATGCCCGTGCGCGCGCTCGCGACCACGCCGCGGTAGATGTGCCCGCCCTGTTCCCAGGTGCGCGCCGGCGGATAGGCGGCCGGATCGCCGCCGGGATCGACCCGCGCCTCCTGCGCCGGGAAATCCGCCCCCGACGACGCGAACAGGATCTCGCCGCGGCCCTCGTCCCTCAGCACCGCGATCGACAGGCTGTGGTGCCCCACCAGCGCGCTGTCGAGTTGCTGCGCGACGTTCGCGAAATCCGCCTCGTCGCCCACCTGCGCGAGCACCGAACGCGCCAGTTCGAGCTTGCCGTGCAACTCGACGAGGTCGCCTTCCTCGAAATGGCGCTCGACCGTCGCCGAGATATAGATACCCAGGCCCAGCAGCACGGCGGCAAACAGCCCGCCGAAGAGCAGCGTCAGGCGCAGCGTCAGCGACAGTCGCGGCATCACGGCGCCTCGAGCACGTAACCCATGCCGCGCACGGTGCGGATCAGCTTCGGCTCGAAGGGATCATCCACCTTCGCGCGCAGGCGGCGCACCGCGACCTCGATCACGTTGGTATCGCTGTCGAAGTTCATGTCCCACACCTGCGACGCGATCAGCGAGCGCGGCAATACCTCGCCCTGGCGGCGCAGCAACAGCTCCAGCAGGCCGAATTCCTTCGCGGTGAGGTCGATGCGCTGCCCGCCGCGCGTCACGCGCCGGCGCAGCAGGTCCAGTTCGAGGTCGGCGGCGCGCAGCACGTCCGGCTCCTTCGACTTGCCGCGGCGCAGCAGCGTGCGCACGCGCGCAAGGAGCTCGGAAAAGGCGAAGGGCTTCACCAGGTAGTCGTCGGCGCCGAGCTCCAGCCCGCGCACGCGGTCCTCGACCTGGTCGCGCGCGGTGAGGAACAGCACCGGCATCTCGCGCCCCGCGCGCCGCACCGTCTGCAGCACGCTCCAGCCGTCGAGGCCCGGCAGCATCACGTCGAGGATCACCAGATCGTAGTCGCCGGTCAGCGCCAGATGCAGCCCGTCCATGCCGTCGCGCGCGAGATCGACGACGAAGCCGGCCTCAACCAGGCCCTGCCTGAGATAATCGCCGGTCTTGGACTCGTCTTCGACGATCAGGATCTTCACCACGGGCTCCTTGCCACCAACTCACCACGGAACGCATTGTGCCCGCCTGCGCCGGACACGGCTCAAGATTACAAAGATGTAACCCTCGGGTCAGCTTTCTGTCCGGAGCCGGTTTTCATACTGCATCCAATCCCCGGCCATACACGGAGTACGCACCATGAAACCCCTTGCCCTCGTCGCAACCCTCGCCCTGTTCGCGATGTCCGCCGCGCCGGCGCTGGCGCAGATGAGCCATGACGCGCACAGCCACGCGCCGGCAGCCGTTCCTGTCGCTGCAACCGCCGCCAGCACCGCGAAGATGTCCGAAGGTGCCGTGCGCAAGGTCGACAAAGCCGCCGGAAAGATCACGATCGCCCACGGACCGCTCGAAAACCTCGGCATGCCGGCAATGACGATGGCCTTCCGCGCAGGCAATGCGGCGATGCTCGACCAGGTCAAGACGGGCGACAAGATCCGCTTCGTCGCCGAACGCGTCGATGGTGTGTTTACCGTTACGCAGCTGGAAGTCGCGAACCATTGAATGACCGTTCTGGCTGAGCCTGTCGAAGCCCTGCCAATGCCCTTCGACAGGCTCAGGGCGAACGGAGGTATTTGATTGCCGCATTCGCTAATTGGGTCCGCCGAACGGAGCCCGCCCGGCGACTCGCAGGACGCCCGGCGCCGCCCCCGGCGGCCGTCACACCACGAACAACACGGCAGCTGCCCCGCCGCCGCAAACAACAACGCCTTCGCGGAGTCCCGACGATGAACTCGTCCCACGCAGGAACGCACCGGCCGCACGCCCCGGCCTCGCTCCTGGTCGCAAGCCTGCTGGTTGTCGCGGTGACGGCCCACGCCGAGGACGCAAACCCGCCACCAGCCCCATCGATCGCCCGAACGTTCCCGGTCATTCCAACCGCCCCTGCGGTGAATCAGGCGCCCCCCCTCGGCGCCGACATCGCCGGCCTGCTGGAACACGCCCGCACGACGAACCCCGCCTTCGCCGCCCAACGCGCCGAAACCGCCGCGGCACGCGAACGCATCGACTCCGCCGGCGCCCTGCCCGACCCGAACGTGCAGGTCGAGCTGATGGACTTCACCAACGAGATGCGCGGCGGCGGCACGACGCTGGTGCCCGGCCGCGTAGGCGAGACCCGCTACCGTTTCATCCAGCCGCTGCCGGGCTGGGGCAAGCGCGACCTGCAGAGCCGCGCCGCCGCCGCCAAGGCCGAGCAGGCCGCGGCCGGGCTCGACGCCGCCTGGCTGGATCTCGCCATGACCATCAAGCAGGCGTGGCTTCGCTACTACGCGGCCGACCGCGAAGCCGCCCTCGCGCGGGAATCGCTCGCACTGCTCGGTGGCCTCGAGGAAGCCACCCTCGCACGCTACCGCCAGGGTCTCGCCCCGCAGCAGGCGGTGCTGCGCGCCCAGCGCGAGATCACCAGCCAACGCCTCGCGCAGGTCGGCATCGAACAGCGCCGCCGCGGCGCCGTCGCGGCCCTCAACGGCCTGCTCGCGCGCGCACCGCATAGCCCGCTCGCCGCCCCCGTCGAACCGCCCGCGCTCCCCGCCGTGCTCGACCTGCCCGCCCTCGCCGACCGCGCCCGCAGCACCAACCCGGCCCTCGCGGCGGACGAGCGCGGCATCGAGGCTGCCCGCCTGGAACGCGAACGCACCTGGGCCGACCGCTACCCCGACTACTCGATCGGCCTCACCAACAACCGCCCGCGCGGCGAGGACCAATCCTGGGACCTGATGTTCGAAGTGATGATCCCGCTGCAGCAGTCGGCACGCCGCGCCCGCGAGCGCGAGGCCGCCCACATGCTCACGGCCGCCGACGCGAAGCGCGAGGCGACCGGCGCACGCCTCGCGGGCGAGCTCGGCGCCGCCTGGGCGAACTACACGAGCAGCCAGGAAA
Source organism: Aromatoleum tolulyticum (assembly GCF_900156155.1). Taxonomy (GTDB): domain Bacteria; phylum Pseudomonadota; class Gammaproteobacteria; order Burkholderiales; family Rhodocyclaceae; genus Aromatoleum; species Aromatoleum tolulyticum. The sequence continues at coordinate 67,253 of NZ_FTMD01000011.1, read as the reverse complement.
GCCAGCGCCTCCTCCGCGCCACGCTGCTGCCGCAAGCACAGGCGACACGCGACGCGACGCGCGCGGCCTTCGAGACCGGGCGCGCCGACTTCGACGCGGTGCTCGAAGCCGAGCGCCAGCTGGTCGACACCCGCATGAGCCTGCTGCAGTCGGAAGTCGAAGCCCGCATGGCCCTGTTCGAAATCGAGAAACTGGTCGGAGAATCCCTGTGAAGCCCGCCGCACAACTCGCCGCCGGCGCCGCCGCGGTCGCGCTCGCCCTCGCCGCCGGCTACTTCGCCGGCACCCGCAACGCGGACCATCCCGCCCCCGCCACTTCTGCCGACGCCACCGCACCCGCACCCGCGGAAAACACGGGCGGCAAGAAGATCCTGTACTACCGCAACCCGATGGGCCTGCCCGACACCTCGCCGGTACCCAAGAAGGACTCCATGGGCATGGACTACATCCCTGTGTATGAAGGCGAGGACGCAGGCGCCGACGACACCGGCACCGTGACCGTGAGCCCGTCGCGCCTGCAGACGCTGGGCGTGCGCACGGCGCTCGCCGAGCTGCGCGCGCTCGACGAACCCGTCCGCGTCGTCGGCCGTGTCGCGATCAACGAGCGCACCATCGTCGACGTCGCGCCGCGCTTCGAAGGCTGGATCGAACGTCTGCACGTCAACGCCAACGGCGACCCGGTGCGCCGCGGCCAGGCGCTGTTCTCCGTGTACAGCCCGGAACTGATGTCGGCCGGCAGCGAACTGCAGATCGCCGAACGCCTGCAGCGCGACGCCGCGGCCGACCCGGCAGCCGCCGAATCGGCCCGCCGCCTCGCGGAGGCGACCCGCGCACGCGTCTCGAACTGGCAGATGAAGCTGCCCGAGGGGGCCAAGGCCGGCACCGACGGGCCTTCCGTCACCTCTCCCGGCAGCGGACGGCTCACCTTCACATCGCCCGCGAACGGCATCGTGCTGGAGAAAAAGGCCGTCGAGGGCATGCGTTTCATGCCCGGCGAGGCGCTCTACCGCATCGCCGACCTGTCGAGCGTGTGGGTGCTCGCCGACGTGTATGAGCGCGACCTCGCGCGCGTAAAACCCGGCCAGCCGGCAACCGTGACGCTCGACGCCTTCCCCGGGCGCAGCTTCCCGGCGAAAGTGGCCTACCTGTATCCGACGCTCGACGCCGCGACCCGCACCGTGTCCATCCGCCTCGAACTCGCGAACCCCGAGGGGCTCCTGCGCCCGGGCCTCTTCGCACACGCCGAAGTCGCCACCGGCAAGGCCGCCCCCGTGCTGACGGTCCCCGCCTCCGCGATGATCGACAGCGGCGAGCGCCAGGTCGTGCTCGTCGCGCAGGACGAAGGTCGCTTCCTGCCGAAGGCAGTCAAGGTCGGCCGCCGCGGCAGCGATCACATCGAGATCATCGAAGGCATCGCCGCCGGCGACCGCGTCGTCGTGTCAGCGAACTTCCTGATCGATGCCGAAAGCAACCTGCGCGCCGCGCTCGCGACCTTCACCGCCGGCAAGGACGGAGGCGCTGCCGTGCCGAACTACTCCGCCGACGGCACGCTGGACGCGATCGACACCTCCGCCGGCACCGTCAGCATCACCCACGGCGCAATCCCCGCGCTGAAATGGCCGCCGATGACGATGGACTTCAACTTGGCCTCGCCGGATGTCGCCAAGGGCGTTGCGCCGGGCACCCCGATCCGCTTCGAATTCGAACAGCGAGCGCAGGGCGAATTCACGATCACCCGCATCGAACCCGCCGCCGCCAGCGGGCACAAGGGACACTGAGGGGTCACCGGCATGCTCAATCGCCTCATCGACTGGTCCGCGCGCAACGTCGTCCTCGTCCTGCTCGCGACGCTGTTCGTCAGCGCCGCCGGCCTCTATGCGCTGAAGAAGACGCCTGTCGACGCCCTGCCCGACCTCTCCGACGTGCAGGTCATCGTCTACGCCGACTTCCCCGGCCAGGCGCCGCAGGTCGTCGAGGACCAGGTCACCTACCCGCTCACGACCGCGCTGCTGGCGGTGCCCAAGGCCAAGGTCGTGCGCGGCTTCTCGATGTTCGGCGCGTCGTACGTGTACGTGATCTTCGAGGACGGCACCGACATCTACTGGGCGCGTTCGCGCGTGCTCGAATACCTGTCCTCGGCTGCCGCCCGCATGCCCGCAGGCGTCGCGCCGCAGATCGGGCCGGACGCGACCGGCGTCGGCTGGGTCTATCAATACGCGCTCACCGGCAAGGACCGCTCGCTCGCCGAACTGCGCAGCCTGCAGGACTGGTACGTGCGCTACCAGCTCACCAAGGCCCACGGCGTCGCCGAAGTCGCGAGCCTCGGCGGCTTCGTCAAGGAATACCAGGTCACCGTCGACCCGCACCGCCTCGCCACTTACGGCATCCCGCTCGACCGCGTCGCGCAGGTCATCCGCGCCTCCAACCGCGACGTCGGCGGACGCGTCGTCGAACTGGCCGAAACCGAGTACATGGTGCGCGGCCGCGGCTACCTCAGGAACGCCGAGGACATCGGCAACCTCGTGCTCAAGAGCGAGGGCGGCACGCCGGTGCTGGTGCGCGACATCGCGCGCGTCGAGATGGTGCCGGCCGAGCGGCGCGGCATCGCCGAGCTCAACGGCGAAGGCGAAGTCGCCTCCGGCATCGTCATGGCGCGCTTCGGCCAGAATGCGCTGGAAGTGATCGCCAACGTCAAGGCCAAGATCACCGAGATCTCCGCGGGACTCCCCGAAGGCACCTCCATCGTCCCGGTCTACGACCGCTCGGCACTGATCGAACGCGCCATCGCCAACCTCAAGACCACCCTCATCGAGGAAAGCCTGATCGTCGCCGCCGTGTGCATCATCTTCCTGATGCACGTCCGCAGCGCGCTGGTCGCCATCATCACCCTGCCGATCGGCATCCTCATCGCCTTCATCGCGATGCACTCCCTCGGCCTCGGCTCCAACATCATGAGCCTGGGCGGCATCGCCATCGCCATCGGCGCGATGGTCGACGCCGCGATCGTGATGATCGAGAACGCCCACAAGCGCCTCGAACAGGTCCCCGACGACGCCCCGCACACGGCACGCGCCGAGGCGATGATCCGCGCCTGCAAGGAAGTCGGCCCCGCGCTGTTCTTCTCGCTGCTGATCATCACCGTCTCCTTCCTGCCGGTGTTCACGCTCGAAGGCCAGGAAGGCCGCATGTTCTCGCCGCTCGCCTTCACCAAGACCTTCGCGATGGCCGGCGCGGCACTCCTGTCCGTGACGCTCGTGCCGGTGCTGATGATGCTCTTCATCCGCGGCCGCATCATGCCGGAGGCGAAGAACCCGGTGAACCGCGTGCTGATCTGGCTGTACCGCCCGATCATCGCGTGGGTCATGCGCCACCGCTGGCTCACGCTCGTCGCCGCGGTCGCGTCGATGGCGATCACGATCTTCCCCGCCCAGCGCATCGGCGCCGAGTTCATGCCGACGCTCAACGAAGGCACGCTGTTCTACATGCCCGCGTCGCTGCCCGGCATGTCGGTCACCAAGGCCGGCGAACTGCTGCAGACCACCGACCGCATCATCAAGACCTTCCCCGAAGTCGAGTCCGTCTACGGCAAGGCAGGCCGCGCCAACAGCGCCACCGACCCGGCACCGCTGGAGATGTTCGAGACCGTCATCAACCTCAAGCCGCAGTCCGAATGGCGTCCCGGCATGACGACCGACAAGCTCATCGCCGAGATGGACGCCGCGCTCAAGTTCCCGGGCGTCGCCAACTCCTGGACCATGCCGATCAAGGCCCGCCTCGACATGCTGTCGACCGGCATCCGCACCCCGATCGGCGTGAAGGTCTTCGGCAAGGACCTCGCCACCATCGAACGGCTCGCGCGTGAAGTCGAAGCCGCCGTGCGCGACGTGCCCGGCACCACCAGCGCCTACGCCGAGCGCGTAACCGGCGGCTTCTACCTCGACATCACGCCCGACCGCGTCCAGCTCGCGCGTTACGGCATCACCGTCGACGACTTCCAGATGGTCGTCGCCACCGCCTTGGGCGGCGAACCCGTCACCACCACCGTCGAAGGCCTGGAACGCTACACCGTCGCCGTGCGCTACCCACGCGACCTGCGCGACGACCCGCGCCGCATCGCCGCGGAAGTCTTCGTGCCGCTGCCCGTCGGCGGCAACCTCCCCCTCGGCCAGCTCGCCAAGGTCTCGCTCACGAAAGGCGCCCCGGCGATCCGCACCGAAAACGCGCTCCTCGCCGCCTACGTGTTCGTCGACATCCGCGACCGCGACATCGGCTCCTACGTCGCCGACGCCCGCCGCGCGGTCACCGAAAAGGTCGACTTCCCGCCCGGCTACTACGCCACCTGGAGCGGCCAGTTCGAATTCATGGAGCGCGCCAAGGAAAAACTCGTCGTCGTCGTCCCCCTGACGCTCGCGATCATCTTCCTGCTCCTCTACCTCAACTTCCGCCGCCTCACCGAGACCCTCATCGTCATGCTCTCGGTGCCCTTCGCGCTGGTCGGCGGCATCTGGCTGATGTGGTGGCTCGGCTACAACATGAGCGTCGCGGTGGCCGTCGGCTTCATCGCGCTCGCCGGCGTCGCCGCCGAAACCGGCGTCGTCATGCTGATCTACCTCGACCACGCATGGGAAGCCATCCGCGCCAAACGCCTCGCCGACGGCCGCCAGCCCGACGCCGCCGACCTCTACCACGCCATCATGGAAGGCGCCGTCGAGCGCGTGCGCCCGAAGATGATGACCGTCGTCGCGATCATCGCCGGCCTCTTGCCGATCATGTGGGGCACCGGCACCGGCTCCGAGGTCATGAGCCGCATCGCCGCCCCGATGGTCGGCGGCATGCTGTCCTCGACGGTACTGACGCTGGGCGTGATTCCGGCGATTTATGCGCTGGTGAAGGAGTGGGAGTTGCGGCGGGGGCGGGACGCGACCGCCCTGCCTCGATCAGCCCCCCACTGACACCGCCCGTCGTCCCGTCGGGGTTCTTGAGGTGAAATTTCGTTCGTCGCGACTCGCGACTCGTGCTGGCTCGAACCGGAATCGATCTGAGGGCGCGGCAGCAACGTCCGCTGCGCCGGGTCCCCTCACCCCAGCGTCGCTCGTGAATCTGCTGTTTCAGGGGTTCTAAAGGCTCGGGGCCTGATGCCTCAAACGTGCCGACTGCTGCGGCGTCACCGCTCCGCGCCCAAGACATTGTCAACATCTGACATTTCCGCACGTCATCACGTCGGCTGTTGACGCAAATTGTGACAATTGTCACAGAGGAATGTCATGCGGCCTCAAACCCTGACGGGACGTTGACTCCTTAAGTCTTTGGGTTGGCGAGGTTTTCTGAAGGATTCCGTGCGGGGAATGCGCGCCTTGGGAATCTGGCATAGCCATTGCAACAGGGTAGACAAGCGGATTTTCCGTGGTTTCCCTCAAGGAGAAGCATCATGAAAAAGGTTCAGCAAGGCTTTACCCTGATCGAACTGATGATCGTTGTGGCGATTATCGGTATCTTGGCGGCGGTGGCGCTGCCGGCGTATCAGGATTACACGATTAGGGCCCGCTTGACTGAAGGCTTCGGTTTGGCCGGTGATGCCAAGGCGCGCATTGCAACCGAAGGTTCGGCTACTGCGACTGACCTTGCGGCGCTTGCGACAGTTTGGAACGCGCAGGCTGCAAATACTGGCGCTAACAGTAAGTACGTCAACTCCGTGTTGATGAGTGGCACAACTGGCGAAATTACGATTACGTATAATCCGGCATCTACCGGCGTTATCGCAGGTCAGAATACGCTCGTCATCCGTCCGTTCGTGCGTGCCGCCGGCGCTGGCACTGCTGTTACGTTGGACGCTGCTTTGACTGCCGGTACCACGGGGAGTCTCGACTGGTCCTGCGCATCAGTAACTCAGGCCGCATCGACCGCGTCGGGAATGACAGGCACTACGCCGGGTACCGTGCTCGCCAAGTATGCACCGGGCTCGTGCAAGTAAGAATAGCTAGCGTAGGGCGGAAAAGCGAAGCGCCTTCCGCCGCGTGAATGAAGGGATCGCCGAGGCGATCCCTTTTGCTTTTAGAACAAAGGGACCCAGTCTCTTTCGGAAGAAGGGATTGCGAGCACGCTTCCCGCACCGGAAGCCGTGATCCGCGACGACCGGGAGCGCCAGAGGATGCGTGTCGTCCTGAATGCATCCGCAGCCGTCAACCTGGTCATGCGCACGGAACAGGCAGCTGCGGACGGCCTCGCGTTCGCCTACTCCATCCCCCACTTCTGCAAGCGATAGCGCAACTGCCTGAGCGTCATCCCCAAGCGCCGCGCAGCCTCGGAGCGGTTCCAGCGCGTCTCGTCGAGCATCCGCAGAATCCGTACGCGTTCGTCCTCACCATCCTCGCTGCTGTCGGCGTCCAGATCCGCGCCGCAGGAATCCGCCGCCCCGAAAACCCTGAAAGGCTGGGCGATGCCTTCGGTCGGGTGCAGGTCGATGTCGCCGGCACGGATTTCGTCGCCGTCACATAGCGCGCAGGCGCGTTCGAGCAGGTTTTCGAGTTCGCGGACGTTGCCGGGAAAGGGGTGCTGCTTCAGCGCGGCGGAGGCATCGGGCGCCAGGCGGTGCGGCGGGACGCCGTCGCGGTCGGCGAGCCGCGCGAGGATGTGCCCGGCAAGCTCCGGGATATCTTCCGGGCGTTCGCGCAGCGGAGGCACGCGCAGCGTGATGACGTTGATGCGGAAATAGAGATCCTGGCGGAACTTGCCGTCGGCGACGAGCTGCGCGAGGTCGCGGTGCGAGGCGGACAGGATGCGGACGTCGACGGATTCTTCGGCGTGGGCGCCGACCGGGCGCACCGCACGCTCCTGGATCGCGCGCAGCAGCTTCACCTGCATCGCCAGCGGCAGGTCGGCAACCTCGTCGAGGAACAGGGTGCCGCCGCGCGCAGCCTGAAAGAGGCCGTCCTTGTCGAACACGGCGCCGGTGAAGGCGCCCTTGCGGTGCCCGAAGAACTCGCTTTCCATGAGTTCGGGCGGAATGGCGCCGCAGTTCACCGGCACGAACGGGGCCGATGCACGCGGGCCGAGCTCGTGGATGAGGCGCGCGATCACTTCCTTGCCGGTGCCGGATTCGCCCTGGATGAACACCGGTGCCTGGTTGCGCGCGAGCTTGGCAATCTGCGCGCGCAGGTGCTCGAGCGCCGCAGAGTTGCCGATGAGCGTGCGCGTCGTGCCGCCGGCGCCGGGCGTCGGTGCCGCCGCGGCCTGCAGTTTCAGGGCGTGGCTGACCAGCTCGCGCAGGGCCTTGAGTTCGACGGGTTTGGTGACGAAATCGAAGGCGCCGCACTTCAGCGCGCGGATCGCCGTTTCGATGCTGCCGAAGGCGGTGATCACGGCGACGGGCAGGCCCGGTAAGTGCGACTGGATGTGCGCGACGAGTTCCAGCCCGTCGCCGTCGGGCAGGCGCATGTCGGTGAGGCACAGGCGGTAGTTCTTTTCGCCGAGCAGGCGACGCGCCTCCTCGACGGTCCCGGCGGTATCGCACGCGAGCCCCATGCGCAGCAGCGAGAGTTCCAGAACTTCGCGGATGTCCTCCTCGTCGTCGACGACCAGGACGTCGATTCCGGCGGGGCGGTTACGTCGTTCGGGTGTATTCATGGCTGACTCCGTCCGGTGAGCACGAAATGGGCGCCGGGCGCATTGTCGCGCAATTCGAGCGTGGCGCCATTGGCTTCGGCCAGTTCGCGGGAGATATAGAGGCCCAGGCCGGTACCCTTGGGGTGCGTCGTGAAGAAGGGCTCGAACATGCGCGCACGATCGGCCGCGGCAATGCCGGGACCGTCGTCGACGACATGCACGGCAACCCGTCCGCCGGCCTCGACGCGGGCGTACACGTGCACCGAACCGGGCGCCCCCGAGCAGTAGCGGCGGGCGTTGCCGATCAGGTTGTCGAGGATCTGGTGCATGTGCGCGCGGTCGACGGCGAAGGTCACATCGCCGGGGATGTCCAGCGCGAAGACTTGGCGCTCGGCACCGCCGCGCAGGGCAAATTCGTCGAGCAAGCCGCACGCGAAGGACGCCAGCGGCAATGCCTCGGGCAGCGTTTCGTCGCGTCGTCCCAGCGCCAGCACATCGCGGATCATCCGCTCGATGCGCTTGGCATTGTCGTTGATGATGCGCACCAGGCGTACCTGAACGTCGCCGCGCTTCTCCTCCGTCAACAGCTCGGCCGCCTGCGTGACGGCAGACAGCGGATTGCGGATCTCGTGCGCCATGCTGGCCGTGAGACGCCCCAGCGCGGCCAGCTTGAGCTGCTGGATATGGGTCTGGATCTCCTCGAAATCGGTCAGATAGATCACCGTCTCGCCGCCCGCGGCGCGCTGCCCGTCGACGTCGTCCTGCGCGCCGACGGCACGGCAACGCAGCAGCTTCCCTGCCGGTCCGAGGCGGCGCAGGCTGCCTTCGGGCGTGCTGCAACACGTGGGCACCTCGGCGAAATTCTCGTCGACGTCGGTCAGGCGCAGGCCATCGACGCTGGTCAAGCCCAGCAGCTCCGCGGCACGCGGATTGGCCTGACTGACGACACCGTCCGCGGCGACCACCAGCACGCCATCCTGCATGTCGTGGATGATGCGCTCGTTGACGGCCTGCTGCTTGGCGAGCGCCTCGCCGCGCTGCACCGCCAGCGATTCGTTGGCCTTTGCGCGTAACGCGAGGAAGCGCGCCGTGATCGCGATGCCGAAGAAGGCCGTGCAGACGAAGGCTACCTGCACGAAGTCCGCCGCCCGTTCCCCGGCGACGAATCGCCAGACGTTCTCGGCCAGCACCGCGACAGTGGCAAGCGCAGCGTAGAAGAGCACCATGCGCCCTTCGGCGACAAGGCCGACGCCGGCCAGCACGACCATCATCAGCACCGGTATGCCGCTGCGGTAACCGCCGCTGGCCCACATCATCGCGGCCAGGACGCCGATGTCGATGACGGTCTGCAGGGTGATGACGCGGTCGACACCAAAGCGCCGCGCCGCATCGGGGAAGCCCAGCGCCAGCACGGCGGCGAGGTAGGCAATGGCCGCGGCGTTGAACACTTGCGGCGCATCCGCGCCGAGATTGAGCTCGAGGCCCGCGACGAGGAAGAGCCCGGCGAGGATCAGGCGAAAGAGGTTGAGGTAGCGCAGGGGGCCTCGGCGCGCGAGGTCGCGTCGTTCGTCCGCAGCGGCGCGCATCCTCAGGTTTCCCGGTGCCGAGCGCCGAGCCGGCGATGCTCCTCGCAACAGAAGAAGCGATCGCCGTCGCGAATGCCTTCGCTTTCCGGCACGTGCACACCGCAGTGGTCACAGCCGAGCATGCGTTCGGGCACACCTTTCCGGCGCTCGCCGGCCGACCCGTTCCCGTCGCGCGGCCGGTTCAAGGCGCGACGCACCCACCAGATGCCGACCAGAACGAGGACGAAGAGGAGCAGGTTTCGCACGATGAACGATGTGAGCGGGATATCAGCCGCAGGAGTTTAGCACGCAGCCAGCGTCAGACCTGCCGCAGGCGTTCGCAGGCTGCCGCCAGCGTCGCCTCGCTCTTCGCGAAGCAGAAGCGGATCACACGCTCGTCGCGGCCGTCGGCGAAGAAAGCCGACACGGGGATCGCCGCGACACCCGTGTCGCGCGTGAGCCGCTGCACGAAGGCGGTATCGGGCTCGTCCGAGATCGCGCCGAAGCGTGCAAGCTGGAAATAGGTACCGGACGATGGCAGCAGCTCGAAACGCGAGCCGGCCAGCGCCTCGCGGAAGAAATCGCGCTTGGCCTCGTAGAACGCCGCGAGCCTCTCGTGACGTGCGGCATCCGCCATGTAGTCGGCCAGTGCGAGCTGCACCGGCGTGTTCACGGTGAACACGTTGAACTGATGCACCTTGCGGAATTCCGCCATCAGCTCGCGCGGCCCGACGACGTAACCGACCTTCCAGCCGGTGATGTGGTAAGTCTTGCCGAAGCTCGACACGATGAGGCTGCGCGCGGCCAGTTCCGGATGGCGGGCGCAGCTCTCATGACGCCGGCCGTCGAAGACGATGTGCTCGTAGACCTCGTCCGAGACGATCACGATGCCGGTTCCGTGCGTCAGCGCCGCCAGCCGCGCCATGTCACCCGCCGTCCACACCATCGCCGTCGGGTTGTGCGGGCTGTTGATCATGATCATGCGCGTGCGCGGCGTGATCGCCTCGGCCACCGCACCCCAGTCCGGTCGATAGTCCGGCGCCGCCAGCTGCATGCGCACGACGCGCCCGCCCTGCAACTCGATCGCCGGGGCGTACGAGTCATACACGGGTTCGAACACGATCACCTCGTCGCCCGGATGGACCAGCGCCGCAACCGCGGTAAACAGCGCCTGCGTCGCACCGGCCGTCACCGTGACCTCGGCCTCGGCGTGGTATTCCGTGCCGTAGAGGGCGGCAACCTTGCCGGCGATCGCCTCGCGCAGCGGTGCCACGCCAGCCATCGGTGCGTACTGGTTGTGCCCCGCGCGCATCCAGTGCGCGACACGTTCGAACAGCACGTCCTCGGCGTTGAAATCCGGATATCCCTGAGAGAGATTGATCGCGCCGCATTCCTGCGCCAGGCGCGACATCACGGTGAAGATCGTCGTGCCGACATTCGGCAGGCGGGATTCGAGAGGGGCGGGAAAATGCGGCATGGCGTGCAGGTCGTGTTCGGCGGATCGGAGCATTCTGGCAGAGCCCGTCACATTCACCAATCAAGCCACACATGCAGTTTGGCACGCGGCTCACCCGTGGGGGCGCGTCTGTCCGCGGGGCTGTCCGCGAGCGCCGGTGCAGGGCGGTTTGCGGGGGAAACAAGGCGGTGCATGTCTGAGCCCGCGCAGCGGGCGAGTTTGCAGCGACTCCCCCGCAAATCGTCATGCACCGGGAAGCCGAAGGCCGCGAGCGCCTGCCCCGCGGACAAACACGCCCCCACGTCGGGAACGGTTCTGCGACCGCGGACACCTCCCGACGTGCGGGCAAGCCCCGGACTCAACAGTCGCACCGCCCGCCCGGCTAAAATACCCCGATGTTTACCCAGCCCATTCCCACCATCCGCCGCGACGGCGACGCCGTCGTCATCCTCGACCAGGCCCTGCTGCCGCACGCGTGTGAACTGCGCCGCCTGACGACGCTCGAAGAGGTCGCCACCGCGATCCATTCGATGCAGGTACGCGGCGCCCCGCTCATCGGCGCGACCGCGGCCTACGGTGTCGCCATCGCCCTCGCAACCGATGCGAGCGACGCGCGCCTCGACCATGCACTGACGACGCTCGCGGCAACCCGGCCGACCGCGGTGAACCTGCACTGGGCGCTCGGACAGATGCGCGAACGCCTGCTCCCCTTGGCGGCGACCGAACGCCCCGCAGCGGCTTGGCGCGAAGCCGAAGCGATCCACCGCGACGACGCCGAGATGTGCGCCGCGATCGGCAGACACGGTTACGCGATCCTCGAACGCCTCGCCGCCGGGCTCGACCGCCCGCTGCGCGTGATGACCCACTGCAACGCCGGCTGGCTCGCGACCTGCGGCGCCGGCACCGCGCTCGCCCCCGTATATGAGGCGCAGGCGCGCGGCCTCGCGATCGAAGTGTGGGTCAGCGAGACGCGGCCACGCAACCAGGGCCTCCTGACCGCATGGGAACTGCGCGAAGCGGGCGTGCCGCTGCGCCTCATCGCCGACAACGCGGCCGGTATCCTCCTCGCGCGCGGCGAGGTCGACGTCGTGATCACCGGCGCCGACCGCGTCGCGGCCAACGGCGACGCCGCGAACAAGGTGGGGACCTATCTCAAGGCGCTCGCCGCGCGCGAGCACGGCGTGCCCTTCTACATCGCCGCCCCGTTCTCGACCGTCGATTTCGGCTGCGCCGACGGCGGCGCGATCCCGATCGAGGATCGCGGCCCGGCGGAAGTGTGCACGGTGCTCGGTCTCGACAGCGACGGCGCGGTGAAGAGCCTGCGCCTCGCCCCCGAGTCCACCGCCGCAGCCAACCCCGCCTTCGACGTGACGCCCGCCCGTTGCATCACCGGCATCATCACCGAGCGCGGCGTGTGCGCCCCCGGACGGCTGCGCGACCTGTATCCGGACGCGGCGCGATGAGCCTCACGGTCGATATCAAGCTGCGCGAGCAACTCCTCGCGACCGCCCGCGCGATGAGCACGGCCGGGCTCAATACCGGCACCGCGGGCAACGTCAGCGTGCGCATCGACGGCGGCATGCTGATCACCCCCAGCGGCATGCCTCCCGGCGCCTGCACGCCCGACGACATGGTGATCGTGGCCGGCGACGGAAGCGTCAGGGGACGCCTCGCGCCATCGAGCGAATGGCGCTTCCACCACGACCTCTACGCGCGACGCCCGGAAGCGGGCGCGATCCTGCACGCGCACGCGCCCTTCGCGACCGCGCTCGCGTGCCAGCGCATCGAGATCCCGCCCTTCCACTACATGATCGCGCGCTTCGGCGGCAACGCCGTGCACTGCGCGCGCTACGCAACCTTCGGCACGCAGGCACTGTCGGACAACATCCTCGCCGCGATGGAGGGACGCTCGGCCTGTCTGATGGCGAACCACGGCATGCTCGTGTTCGGGCGCGATCTCGACAACGCGCTCGATCTCGCGATCGAGTTCGAGACGCTGTGCGAGCAGTATTGGCGCACCCGCCAGATCGGCGAACCGGTGCTGCTCTCAGACGACGAGATGGCCGAGGTCGTCGAGCGCTTCCGCTGGTACGGCAAGCCGCGGGCGAAATAGGACGGCATCGGGCCACCTCCGTTCGCCCTGAGCTTGTCGAAGGGCATTGGCAGGGCTTCGACAAGCTCAGCCCGAACGGTATTTCGTTGGGAGCTTGAAAATCCGCGGGGCGGCGGATAACGCCCGCGGCTCATCCGCCCTACGACCAGCCTACGGGTTCGCGAAGCTCAGCAGCATCAGCAAGGCAATCACCAGAAACAGCAGCACCCCGCTCGCATACCGCAACCAGCGGAGCCAGCGCCACTTGCGCGCAGCCTTGTCGCCGAGCACGTCGGCGACATAAGCGCCGACGAGGCCCAGACCCGAGTCGTCACTCATCGCCCCGTCCCGACGCACGCTCGAGCACACGGATCAGGCTCGACGTGTCGTCGTGCGCGCCGCCCTGTGACATCAGCGCGTTGAGCTGTTGCCACACCTGCGCGGCGATCGGCAGCGGCGTGCCCAGGCGCGCCGCTTCGTCCATGAGGATGCCGAAGTCCTTGTGATGCAGGCGCGCCTCGATGCCGGCGGCGAAATCCCGCCGGATCATCCGGTCCCCCATCACGTCGAGCATGCGCGACGAGGCCGAACCGCCCAGCAAGGCCTCGCGGACCTTCGACGCATCGACGCCGTGCGCCTGCGCGAGCAGCATCGCCTCGGCGCAGGCCTGGATCGCGGCGACCATCACCATCTGGTTGCACGCCTTGGCGACCTCGCCCGCGCCGTTGTCGCCCACGTGCACGACCGCGCGGGCGAAGCACGCGAGCAGCGGACGCACGCGCTCCAGCACCGCCGCATCGCCGCCGACCATCATCGCGACCGTCCCCGCCTCGGCCGCCGCCGATCCGCCCGACACCGGCGCATCCAGCATCGCCGCCCCGCGTTTTGCCAGCGCGGCCGCGACGCGACGCGTCGTACCCGGCGCGATGGTGCTCATGTCCACATGCACCCAGCCCGGCCGCGCACCTTCGACGAATCCGCCCTCGCCCAGCGCGACGCGCTCGACGTCCTCGCTGGTCGTGATGATCGTGAACGCGACGTCCGTCGCGGCGGCGAGTTCGGCGGGCGTCGCATGCACGACCGCGCCCGTGCCGGCGAAGGGCGCGGCGCTTTCGGGGCGGCGCGCCCACAGGTGCAGCCGATGGCCGGCGCGCTGCAGGTGCTGCGCCATCGGGCGCCCCATCGCGCCCAGGCCGACGAAACCGACCTCCATCAGTCCTGCCCCTCCCCGCCGCTCATGCGTTCGAGGAGCTTCAGCATCGCGATCGAGTCGTTCTCCCCGAGGCCGCTACCCACCATCGCGTTGAGCATCTGCGCGGTCGCGGCTGAGGTCGGGAGCGCGAGGCCGAGGCGGTGCGCTTCTTCCATCACGATGCGCAGGTCCTTCTGGTGCATCCACGCCTTGAAGCCGGGCTTGAAGTTGCGATCCAGCATGCGCTGGCCGTGGTTCTCCAGGATCCGGGAGTAGGCGAAGCCGCCGAGCAGCGCCTCGCGCACCTTCGCGGCATCCACACCGCTCTTTTTCGCGAAGTTCATCGCCTCGGCGACCGCCGCGACGCCGACGCCGGTGAGGATCTGGTTGCACGCCTTGGCGACCTGGCCGGCGCCGCTCGCGCCGATCAGCGACACCGTCTTGCCCAGCGCCTCGAACGCGGGCTTCACGCGTTCGAAGGCGGCCGCATCGCCGCCGACCATGATCGTCAGGGTCGCGTTGATCGCGCCGATCTCGCCGCCCGACACCGGCGCATCCAGCATCTCGATGCCGCGCGCCTTGAGCTTCGCGGCGATCGCCTGTGCGGCGGCCGGGGCGATGGTGCTCATGTCGACGAAGATCAGCCCCGGCCGGGCGCCTTCGGCCACGCCCTGCGGGCCGAGCGCGACGTGTTCGACGTCGGGCGCATCCGCGACCATGCTGATGACGACCTCGGCGCGCGATGCGAGCTCCGCGGCGCTCGCGCACTCACCCGCGCCGGCGTCGAGCAGCGGCTGCATCGACTCGCGCCGCCGGCTCCACACGTGCACCTTGTGACCGGCCTTCATCAGGTTCAGCGCCATCGGGCGCCCCATCAGGCCGAGGCCGATGAATCCGACTTCCATTTCGATTCTCCTGTGGCTGGAACGCGCATGGCGACGCATAATCTTCGCCATGACCTACGCCCCCATCATCAAGGAAATCGGCCGTGGCGCCAAGGGCGCGCGCGACCTCGACGCCGCCCAGGCGGAGCAGCTGTTCGGCGACATGCTGGACGGCAAGGTGCCGGACCTCGAACTCGGCGCGATCATCGTGTCGCTGCGCATCAAGAGCGAATCGCGCGACGAGCTGCTGGGCTTCAAGCGCGCGATCGACGCCCGCTGCCCGCAGCTCGCGGTGCCGCCGGGCCCGCGCTGCGTGATCCTGCCGACCTACAACGGCGCGCGCCGCCAGGCCAACCTGATGCCGCTCGTCGCGCTGCTGCTGGCGCGCGAAGGGGTGCCGGTACTGATCCAGGGGCGGCACGACTTCGAGTCGCGCGTGAGTCCGTTCGAGCTGCTCGCCGCGCTCGACATCCATCCGGCGCTCGGGATCGGGGAAGCGCACCGCGAACTCGCCGGGAAACGCATCGCCTGCCTGCGCCTCGACGAACTGCTGCCGGGGCTAGACCGCCTGCTCGCGCTGCGCCTGCGCCTGGGCGTGCGCGGCAGCGGGCACACGATGGCGAAGCTCGTCGACCCGTGCCTCGGACGCAGCGTGCGGGTGGTCGCCGTCACGCACCCGGAGTATCTCGAGCGCATGCACGAGTTCCTCGTCGCCGACGGCGGGCGCGCACTGCTGATGCGCGGCACCGAGGGCGAGGCCTACGCGAACCCGCGCCGGCGGCCGGCGATGCAGGTATTCCGTGATGGGGTGGCCGAGCTCGGCTGGCCAGCGGAAGAAGGCGGCGCGCCGCCGCTGGAAGGGCTGCCGGATGCGCCGGCAGTCGAGGAGAATGCCGCGCTGATCCGCGCGATGCTGGCCGGCAAGGTCCCGGTGCCGCAACCGGTGCTCGACCAGGCGGCGCTGCTCGTGCGGCTCGCCACCGAAGCCTGAGCGCCGTCCGGAGCGGGGCAGATTCGCGGGGATGGAGGAGCCGAGGGCCGGATGTGTCAACTGCGCCACCACACGGCGCTTGGGCAGCCTTCGGCGGAGGGATTGGCGGGATGCGCTGCGCTCCTCCCGCCCTACGAAAGCGATGCCGGCCGGCAAGATCGCGGTGCCGCAGCCGATCCTCGACCAATCCGCTGCTCGTGCGACTCGCGACTGAGACGTGAAGGCCCATATACAAGCCTGCGCCCGGCAGGAGAGACCTCAACCGCGACGGAAGCTCAGGGAGGGGAAACTCCCGCCGCGGCTAAAGCCTCTCCTGCCGGGCGCAGGATCGGTGCTTGCGAATCGACCTCAGCCCGGGATCGGCGCGAACCGTCCGTCGCGGTAGTCCGCCAGCGCCTGGTGGATCTCGGCCTGCGTGTTCATTACGAAGGGGCCGTACTGCGCGATCGGTTCGCCGAGCGGGCGACCGGCGATCAGCAGCACGCGCGTCGGAACGTCGCCCGCTTCGATCACGACGCCATCCGCGGCGGCCTCGTTGGCGAGGATCGCCATGCGCTGCACCGCCACCTGCGTGCCGGCGACCGTGGCAGCGCCGCGATACACGTACACGAACGCGTTGTGCTCCGCCGGCAGCGACTGCGCGAAGCGGGCGCCCGCCGGCAGATGGATGTCGAGGTAGAGCGGCGCAGTCGCGTCGCGCGTCACCGCACCGGTCACGCCGTGGCTCTCGCCTGCGATCACGGTCACCTCGGCGCCGGCCACGGTCGTGAAGGACGGCAGCTCGCCCGCGGCGAAGTCCCGGTACCACGGTGCGCACATCTTGTCGCGCCCGCGCAGGTTCAGCCACAGCTGGAAGCCTTCCATCACGCCCTCTTCCTGCTCGGGCAGCTCGGAGTGGATCACGCCGCTGCCGGCCGTCATCCACTGCACGCCGCCGTTCTCGAGCAGGCCCTCGTGGCCCGCGCTGTCGCGGTGGCGCATGCGGCCGGCGATCATGTAGGTGACGGTCTCGAAGCCGCGGTGCGGATGGTCGGGGAAGCCCGCGATGTAGTCGCCCGGATCGTTGCTGCCGAAGGCGTCGAGCATCAGGAAGGGATCGAGGCGGCGCTGCAGCGGCTGGGTGAGCACGCGCGTGAGCTTGACGCCCGCCCCGTCGGAGGTGGCCTGCCCGGCCACGAGCCGTTCGACGCCGCGTGAGCGGGTGACGTCTGCGCTGCTGCGTTGCTGTTGCGTATCGGACATGGTCTTGTCCTCCGTGTTGGGGTCGGGGGTGCTCTCTGTATTTCTTCCGGCGCCGGATCTATGTGTCCGGCGTCCGGTGATGCAAGGCTGCGCGTCGCTTAAGCGAAAGCCGCCTCGATTTCGCGTTGGGCTTCGGCGAAGGCCTGTTGTTCCGCCTCCGGTCCCATCGCCAGACCTTCCGCGTAGACGAAGGTGATGTCGGTCATGCCGAGGAAGCCAAGCACGATCTTCAGGTAGGGCACCTGCGAATCCCAATCCGTACCGCGATACTTGCCGCCGCGGGTCAGCGCGACATACACCTTCTTGCCCTTCAGCAGGCCTTCGGGACCGTTCGCGGTGTACTGGAAGGTCTCCTTGGCGCGGGCGATCGCGTCGATCCAGTTCTTCAGCTGCGCCGGTACGCCGAGGTTGTACATCGGCACGCCCAGCACGACGGCGTCGGCGGCCTTGATCTCGGCGATCAGCGCGTCGTCGAGCGCGACGCGTTCGGCCTGCGCCGGGGTGCGCTGCTCGGCGGGGGTGAAGAGCGCGCCGAGGGCCGCTTCGTCGAGGACCGGATGCGGGTTGCGGGCGAGGTCGCGGACGACGAGGCTGGCGCCGGGGTTCTCGGCACGCAGACGCACGACGATGCTGTTGGCGAGACGGGTGGAAGCGGAACCTTCGCTACGGGCGCTGGAATTGACTTGCAGGATGTTCATTCGGTGCTCCATCGAAGTGGTTTGTCGATGGGGTCACTTTAGGGGAAGCATTGTTGCGGAAAAACCC
The DNA here is from genome assembly GCF_900156155.1 of Aromatoleum tolulyticum. Classification (GTDB taxonomy): domain Bacteria; phylum Pseudomonadota; class Gammaproteobacteria; order Burkholderiales; family Rhodocyclaceae; genus Aromatoleum; species Aromatoleum tolulyticum. Next base: position 49,465 of record NZ_FTMD01000011.1, on the reverse strand, counting down.
GAATACCTGCACTTCACTGTTGCAGGATCTGCACGACCGTTTCGAGCACCGGATCGTCGCGCACGCAGCCCTGGGGCTTGCGACGCGACTGAACTTTTCCCGCCGGCAGGGGACGAACCGCCCGGACTGACCTACAATCGCGCCTCATTCCCCCGTTCATGCCCATGATGAATTCATCCGCACCGTCCTCCCGCATCCTCTTCCTCGGACTGTTCGCCGCCTGCGTCGGCCTGCTCGGGTTCGGGCTCTATCTGCAGCACTACGTCGGCCTCGAGCCCTGCCCGATGTGCATCATGCAGCGCTATGCCTTCATCGCGGTCGCGCTGTTCGCGCTCGTCGCGGGGCTGCACAATCCGGGCCGGACGGGCACGCGCGTCTACTCGGGGCTGATCCTTTTGGCTGCCTTGGCAGGCGCAGGCGTCGCCGCGCGCCAGACCTGGATCCAGATCTATCCGCCGGAAATCGCCGAGTGCGGCCCCGATCTCGAATTCATGCTGGGAAGTTTTCCGCTGGGGGATGCGCTGCCGATGATCTTCCAGGGAACGGGCGATTGCACCAAGATCGACTGGAGCTTCCTGGGACTTTCGATCGCGAACTGGTCGCTGGTGACGCTGACGCTGATCGCGATCGGGGCGATCACGCTGATCGTGCGCGGAAAGCTGCGCGGCTGAAATCGTGAGCGGTGCGCGTCAGCCGACGACGCGCACGGTCGTGCCGCCGATCTCGTACAGGCCCTGCCCGACCGCGTGGCAGCGCTTCACTTCGAGCCGCGTCACGAGCGGCGGGCGCGACGATATCGCGCCGCTGCTGCCGGGCACCGAGACCATCACTTCGAGGACTTCGGCCTCCCCCGGCACGTAGGGTGCCCGCAAGGTCATCCCGCCGACGCTGATCTCGACGCACTCGGCCCGCACCGTTTCACCGGTTTTCAGCCGGATGACGGCGGGGCAGCCGAGCGGGATGCGGCGGTCGAGCCGCCGTTCGATGTGGGATGCGCGATCGTTCATGGGCCGGGCGGGCTGCAGGGTCGATGACAGGCCGATTGTAGCCCTCCGCCGTCATCCACACCGAATCCTTTCGCTGCCCGTCCCCGCGCGCAAGAAATCAGCGGCAGCCGGCGCTGTCCGGCACGCCCGCCTTGCGCAGGAAGATCTCCAGCGGGCAGAAGCGCGTGAAGCCGCTCTGGAACAGGTTCGCGCCGACGAAGGCGGTGAACCACAGGAAGTTCTTGCTCACGAACAACGGCGAGCCATCGACGCCGAGCGCGAGCGAGATCAGCACGAAGGCGCCGGCGAAGATGCGGACGAACTGGTTGACGGTCAGCGTCATGGTGTTTCTCCTTGCAGTTGCGCGATGCGAGTCCGCATCGCGGCGAAATACAGCACCGGAATGACCACCAGCGTCAGCACGGTGGACACGAAGATGCCGAAGATCAGGCTGATCGCCAGCCCGTTGAAGATGGGGTCGTCGAGGATGAAGAGCGCGCCGATCATCGCCGCGAGCGCGGTCAGGCCGATCGGCTTGGCGCGCACGGCCGCCGCGCGGATCACCGCCTCGCCGAGATCGACGCCCGCGCGCACCTGCTGATTGACGAAATCCACGAGCAGGATCGAGTTGCGCACGATGATGCCGGCGAGCGCGATCATCCCGATCATCGAGGTGGCCGTGTAATGCGCACCCAGCAGTGCGTGGCCGGGCATCACGCCGATGATCGTGAGCGGGATCGGCGCCATGATGATGAGCGGCACGAGGTAGCTGCGGAACTGGGCGACGACCAGCAGGTAGATCAGGATCAGGCCGACCGCGTAGGCGGCGCCCATGTCGCGGAAGGTCTCGTAGGTGACCTGCCACTCGCCGTCCCACTTCACGCTGTAGCCCGCGTAGGCCTCGGCGGGCTGGCGGATGAACCATTCGCCCAGCGTCCCGGCGAGGCCCGGCGCGCCGGCGAGCGGCATGTCGCGGATCTGCGCGCGGATGTCGAACATGCCGTAGAGCGGCGAATCCAGATGGCCGCTCATGTCGCCGGTGACGTACACGACGGGCAGCAGGTCCTTGCGGTAGATCACCTGTTCGCGCGTCGTCTCCTGCACCGTGACGAGCTCCGACACCGACACCAGCGTGCCGTCGCGCGCGCGCACCTTGAGCGCGAGGAGCGCATCGACGCTGGACTGGCGCTCGGACGGCAGCTGGATGCGCACCGGGATCTCGTACTTGTTGTCGCCGCCGTGGATCGGCGTGACGTCCTCGCCGGACAGCCCGAGGCGCACGACCTCGACGATGTCGGCCTGGGCGACGCCCATGCGCGCGGCCTTGGCCTGGTCGACGCGCAGCACGAGCTTGGGCGCGGCCTCGTCGACGGTGTCGTCGACATCCACGATGTCCGCCGTGCCCTCGAACGCTGCGCGGACCTTGCGCGCGACCAAGGTCTGGCCCGCGTAGTCCGGCCCGTACACCTCGGCGACGATGGGCGACAGCACCGGCGGGCCGGGCGGCACCTCGACGGTCTTCGCGTTGCCGCCCGCCGCGCGCGCGATGCGCGTGACCTCGGCGCGCACCGCGGTGGCGATCTCGTGGCTCTTGCGATCGCGATGCTTCTTGTCGACGAGGTTCACCTGGATGTCGCCAACCTCGGGGCCGCTGCGCAGGTAGTACTGGCGCACCAGGCCGTTGAAGTTGATCGGGCTCGCGGTGCCGGCGTAGGCCTGCCAGTCGCTGACCTCCTCGACCGTGCCGAGGTATCCGCCGATCTCGCGCAGCACGCGCGCGGTTTCCTCGACCGGCGTATCGACCGGCATGTCGAGCACGACCTGGAACTCGCTCTTGTTGTCGAGCGGCAGCATCTTCAGCGCGACCAGCTTGAACACCGGCAGCGCGACCGACACGACGATCAGCGCGACGACGATCAGCCACAGCTTGAGGCGCGCGCCGCCGCCGCGCACGGGGTCGAGCATCGGCGACATGGTGCGGCGGAAGACGCGGTCGAGGCGCGCGGTGAGCTTGTCCTCACCCTCGTGGTGATGCGCATCGACGGACTTGAGCAGGCGTTGCGCGAGCCACGGCGTCACGACGAAGGCGACCGCGAGCGAGATGAACATGCCCATCGACGCATTGATCGGGATCGGGCTCATGTACGGCCCCATCAGGCCGGTGACGAAGGCCATCGGCAGCAGCGCCGCGATCACCGTGAAAGTCGCGAGAATCGTTGGCCCGCCGACCTCGTCGACGGCACGCGGGATGAGCTGCCACAGCGGCGTGTCGGGCTCCAGCGTGTGCCAGCGGTGGATGTTCTCCACCACGACGATCGCGTCGTCGACGAGGATGCCTATCGAAAAGATCAGCGCGAACAGGCTCACCCGGTTGAGCGTGAAACCCCACGCCCAGGACGCGAACAGCGTCGCCGCGAGCGTGAGGCCCACCGCGACACCGACGATCAGCGCCTCGCGCCGGCCGAGCGCGAAGAACACCAGCAGCACGACCGCGGAGGTCGCGAACACGAGCTTGCCGATCAGCGTGTTGGCCTTGTCGTTGGCGGTCTTGCCGTAATTGCGCGTGACGGTGAAGTTGACGCCCTCGGGGATCAGCTCGCCGCGCAGCGCCTCGGCGCGCGCGAGCACGTCGTCGGCGACATCCGCGGCGTTCGCACCCGGCTTCTTCGACACCGACAGCGTGACCGCCGGGAACACGCCCTGCTCGGCGATGCCGACCTTGTCCGCGGCCGCACCGGTGCCGAACCACACGTATTGCGTCGGCTGGTCCGGGCCGTCCTCGATGCGCGCGACGTCGCGCATGAACACCGGCTTCCCACCGGCGGCGCCGACAACGAGGCTGCGCACGTCCTCGGCCGATTCGAGATAGGTGCCGGTCTGCACCAGCACCTCGCGGTTGCCGGCGACGAGGCTGCCCGCGGGCTGCGACGCGTTCGCGAGCTGCAGCGCCGCGCGCACGTCCTGCGCAGTGACGCCGTGCGCGTTCATGCTCTGGGTATCCATCAGCACGCGCACGACGTGCCCCGGCCCACCGATGGTCGTGACGTCGCGCGTGCCCTCGATGCGCTTGATCTCGAGCTCCACCGCGCGCGACACCTGCTGCATGTCGAAGCCCGTGCGCTCCGGGTCGGCGGTCCACAAGGTCAGGCTCACGATCGGCACGTCGTCGATGCCCTTGGGCTTGACGATGGGCTCGCCGACGCCGAGTTGCGGGCTCAGCCAGTCCTTGTTCGAATGCACCGTGTCGTAGAGGCGCACCAACGCGTCCTGGTTCGGCACGCCGACCTCGAACTGCACCGTGATCACCGCCATGCCGGGGCGCGACACGGAGTACACGTGCTCGACGCCCGCCATGCGCGACAGCACTTGTTCGGCGGGGCGCGAAACCAGCGCCTCGACGTCGCGCGCGGAGGCCCCCGGGAAGGGCACCAGCACGTTCGCCATCGTGACGTCGATCTGCGGCTCTTCCTCCTTGGGCGTCACGAGCGTCGCGAACACGCCCATCAGCAGCAGGATCAGCGCGAGGAGCGGCGTCAGCGCGTTGCGCTGGAAGGCGCCGGCGATGCGGCCGGAGATGCCGAGGCTCATCGATGCCCCCTCAGCGCGCGGCGCCGTTGCGGGCGGCACGCATCACAATGCCGGCCTGCACCGGATCGAGCGCGACGTCCTCGCCCCCGACGAGCCCCGCGAGCACCTCGACGCTGCCGTCCGCCAGCGGCTCGCCCGCACGGATCTGGCGCAGCGCGAAGCCGCCCGTGCCGTCGGCGACGTAGACGCCGGTCACTTCGCCACGGCGCAGGATCGCACCGGCCGGGACGGCGATACGCGAGCCTTCGCCGGTCGCGAAATGCACGCGCGCGAAGGTCCCCGGCACGAGGCCTTCGGCGTTCGCCGGCAGATCGACACGCACACGCACCGTGTGCGTGCGCGGATCGGCCGCCGGCAGCACCGTGACGCTCGCGGCATCGAGCCAGCGGCCGGAATCGGGCAGCTCGACGCGCGCGCGGATCTGCCCGGGCGCGAGGCCGGCGAGGCGCTGCTGCGGCACATCGACCACGGCACGCATCGCCGCGGGGTCGTACACGGTCACGAGCTGCCGCCCCGGCTGCGCCATCTCGCCCAGCTCGACGTGGCGCGCCGCGACCAGCCCCGCGAGCGGCGCGATGATCGTCGTGTAGCCCTGCACCGTCGCCGCCTGGCCGCGTCCGGCGCGCGCCGCGCGCAGCTGGGCCTCGGCCGCGTCGAACGACGCCCTGGCCTGGTCGAGCGCCGACTGGCTGACGAACTTGCGCTCGACGAGGGTCTTCGTGCGCTCGTACGCCGCTTTCGCGTTGATCTGGCTGGCCTGGGCCTGCGCGATGCCGGCTTCGGCGCCGGCGACGGCCTGGCTCGCCTCGGCCGCGTCGATGCGCAGCAGCACCTGCCCCTTCGCAACGCGGTCGCCGGCATCGACCTTGAGTTCGACGATGCGACCGGGGACCTGCGCCGCGAGCGTGGCCTGATGCACCGCCTCCAGCGTGGCCTCGGCAGGATGGGTCAGGCCGACCGCGCGCGCCTCGATGCGCTGCGTCGACACCTGCGCCTGCGCCAGGGGAGCAATGACCAGCGCAAATGCGGGCAACACGAACCGGATGATGGAATATCTCGTCATGAATATAAGTTTATTCTTATATTCAGCCGAGTCAACAGGAATGCGGGCAACCGCTATGCGTTGCCGGGTCGCTCAGTCCGCGGCGGAAGCCGCCCCGCTGCACCCCAGCGCGTAGTTCGCCATCGCCGCGATCACGCCGTCCGCCTCGCCGACCGCCGGTGCGAGCGTGATCTCGCAGCCGGCGTGAAGCGCGCGCGCGCTGGCGACGAGCCGGGGCACGTCGCTCTTCAGGTGCCCGCCCTGCGCGATGAACATCGGCACGACGGTGATATGCGGGATGCCGTCGCGCGCCAGCGCGGCGATCGCCTCATCCAGCGTCGGCGTCATGAATTCGAGGAAGGCGAGTTCGACGCGCAGCGCGGGGGCCTGGGTGCGCAGATGATCGCGCGTGCGCTGCATCGACCGCGCCCATTCGGGATCGCGGGCGCCGTGCCCGAACAGCACCACCGCATGTGCATCGCTCATGATTCGCTCTCGACAGTTTCCGGACTGGCGTCGACCGGCGGCGCAAGCAGACGTTCGATCGCGCGCGCGGCGGCGAACATGCCGACCGAGGCCGTCACCGCGACGCTCGACCCGTAGCCCGCGCACGCCAGCCCCTGCGGCCCGTGCGGCAGGTCGCACGCGAGGTCGTCGAGGCGCAGCGGCTCGCACGAATACACCGCCTCGATGCCGAACGGGCGCTTGGGATTGCGCGGAAAGCCGTGCTCGCTGCGCAGGCGCTTGCGCACCTTGGCGAGCAGCGGGTCCTGCTCGGTGCGCGACAGGTCGTCGACGCGGATGCGGCCCGGATCGGTCTTGCCGCCGGCCCCGCCGGCGACGATCAGCGGGATGCGCCGCCGCCGGCACACCAGCACGATCGCGACCTTGGCGCGCACGTTGTCGATCGCATCGACGACGACGTCGAAGCCCTGCAGCAGGTCCGCCGCGTTGTCCGGCGTGACGAAGTCCTCGACCACCTCCACGCGCGCATGCGGATTGATCGCGCGGATGCGCTCGGCCATCGCCAGCACCTTGGCCTGCCCCAGTGTCGGATCGAGCGCGTGGATCTGGCGATTGATGTTGGACTCGGCGACATGGTCGAGGTCGATCAGCGTGATGTGCCCCACCCCGCTGCGCGCCAGCGCTTCCGCGATCCACGAGCCGACACCGCCCACGCCGATCACGCACGCATGCGCGGCGTCGAGGCGCGCGGGCGCATCGGCGCCGTACAGGCGGGCGATGCCGCCGAAACGGCGTTCGCGATCGACTTCGACAGGGGATTCGGGACTCGGGCCGGACATGGCAATTACCGTTGCACGCAGAAGCGCGGATGTTACCGCAGCACGGCCGCGATGAACTCGCCTGCGCGCCTCCGCTCCAATGGGCCATTGGAGGACCCACGATGCGCCATCTGGCATGCCGTACGCTGCTGGCCGCCGGCCTGCTCGGCGCCGCAAGCGCCCACGCCCCCGCCCGCGCCGATTCCACGCCCCCCGCCGCGCTCGCGCAAAACGCGGTCAGCGCCTACGAGGCCGGCCGTTTCGACGAGGCCGCGCAACTCTTCGAACGCGCCGCGCGCGCCGGCAACCGGCTTGCCCAGTTCAACCTCGCGATGATGCTGTTCCGCAAGGAGACCGTCGCGCCGGAACCCGACGCCGCATGGCGCTGGCTCAGGCGCTCGGCCGGGGCCGGTCTCGCGCAGGCACAGTTCAACTTCGCGCTGCTGTACGACCGCGGCAGCGGGGTCGCGAAATCGCTCCCCATCGCGGCGGAGTGGTACCGCCGCGCGGCCGAGCAGGGACACGCCGAAGCCCAGGTCAGCCTCGCGACCATGTACTACGTCGGCCACGGCATGCCGCGGGATTTCGCGGCGGCCGCGCGCTGGTACCTCGCCGCGGCCCGCGCCGGGCACGCCGGCGCGCAGTACATCGTCGCGTCGATGTACGAATCGGGCGAAGGCGTGCCCGCCGACCTCCGCCAGGCCGAACACTGGTACGCGCAGGCGGCACTGCAGGGCGACGCGGCCGCGCGGGCGAAGTACGAGGCGCTGCAGGCCCGGCCCGCCGACGCGGCGCCGTAGACGTCGGGCCCGCTACGGATCAGGCGGTGCTCAGTTCGCGCAGCGCGCAGTCGTCGAGCCAGATCCCCAGGCCCTGCGCATTGAGCTCGAGGTCGGTCCGCAACACCCGGAAGATTTCCTCTTCCGACAGCGGCCAGCCATGACGCTCGGCCTCCTCGCGCACGATCTGCTCCAGCCCCGCGAGGATCTCGACATGGCGGGCGACCCCTTCCCCGCGCGCCGCGCGCGCCACCGCGATCTGCGTTTCGATCAGCCGGTGCAGGTCCCCGGCGAGCCGGACCACGCCGGTTACGCGGCTGTAGTGGGTCAGGTACATCGCATCGGGGCGATAGCTCACCAGCCGGTCGATCGACTCGTGCAGCGCATCCGGATCGAACTGCGTCGGCGTCGTCGTCGGGTACACCGACGGCCGGCCATCGACGTCGAACTCGCGGTACGACAGCCCGAAGGTGTCGCCGGTGAAGAAGGCGCGCGCGGTCTCGTCCCAGATGCAGATGTGGTGCTTCGCGTGCCCGGGCGTGTGCAGGATGCGCAGCCTGCGCGAGCCCAGATCGAGCACCATGTCCTCCTCGGTGGCGACGATGCGCTCGGCCTCGACCGGCGCCAGCCGGCCGTACAGCGCGAAGGCGCGCTCCGCGCCATACACGGCCGAGGTACCTTCCCACAGCTTCGCCGGATCGATCATGTGGCGCACGCCGCGCGGATGGACGACGAGCTTCGCGTTCGGGAACGCGCACATCAGGCTGCCGGCGCCGCCGGCGTGATCGAGATGGATATGCGTCAGGATCACCCACTGCACGCGCTCCGGCACGATCCCGGCCGCGGCCAGCGCCGCCAGCACGCGTGGCGCCGAGGCGTTGGTGCCGGTGTCAACGACGGCCGCACGCCCCTCGTGAATGATCAGGTGAATGGCCGCAAGGCCGGGGTGGCAGTAGCCGGAGTCCACCGCGAGAATGCCATCGGGGTGGGCCGTGAGGTGTTGCACGATTGTCTTCCTCCAACGCCAGCGGGTCGTTTTGTGTAATTGTATCCCTCGCCCGCGGACAATTCCCGAAGGGAAATCCCCAACCTGCCCACTGCGCCACGAAGGAACCGCAAGCATGTCCCCCGCGCCATTCGATTTCGACCATGTTCCCGATCGCCGTGCCGTGCCCGGCGAAAAATGGGGCCGCTACGCCGGACGCGACGTGCTGCCGCTATGGGTCGCGGACATGGACTTCCCCGCGCCACCGCCGGTCATCGATGCGATCCGCGCGCGCATCGACCACCGCGTATTCGGCTATACCGATCCCTGGCCCAGTCTCTCGGAGGCCGTCATCGAGGGTATCGCCCGCGACCACGGCTGGCGCATCGAGGCGGACTGGATCGTGTGGCTGCCCGGCGTCGTCACCGGCTTCAACCTCGCCTGCCGCGCCACCGGCGAAGCCGGCGACGAAGTGTTCACCGCGACTCCCGTGTATCCGCCCTTCCTCACCGCGCCCGGCAACAGCGACCGGCGCCTGGTCACGCGCGCGCTGAAACTCGACAATGGCCGCTGGGGGTGGGACCGCGCGGAAGTCGAAGATGCCATCACCGCGCGCACGCGCCTGCTGATGCTGTGCAACCCGCACAACCCGGTCGGCCGCGTGTTCGACCGCGATGAACTCACATGGCTCGCCGGCCTCGCCGCACGCCACGACCTGACGATCTGCTCGGACGAGATCCACTGCGGCCTGGTCCTCGATCCGGCCACGCCGCACATCCCGATCGCCGTGCTCGACGCAGCGACCGCCCGCCGCACGATCACGCTGATGGCGCCGTCCAAGACGTGGAACATCCCCGCGCTCTACTGCGCGCTGGCGATCATTCCCGATCCCGGGCTGCGCCGGCGCTTCCGCCACGAGATGCGCGGCGTCGTCCCGCACAACAACCTGCTCGGCCTCGTCGCCGCCGAAGCCGCATACCGCGACGGCGGCCCGTGGCGCACGGCCCTGCTCGACTACCTGCGCGGCAACCTCGACCTGGTGCTGGACGCCGTCGCGTCGATGCCCGGCCTCGCGACCACGCGGCCCGAAGCGACCTACCTCGCGTGGATCGACTGCCGCGGCGCCGGCCTCGAAGACCCGATGCGCTTCTTCGAGGACGCCGGCGTCGGCCTGTCCGATGGTGCCCCCTTCGGCATGCCCGGCTTCGTGCGCCTGAACTTCGGCTGCCCGCGCGCCCTGCTCGGCGAAGCGCTGCGGCGCATGCAGGGCGCCCTGCACGCCCACGACGCGGCGCGGGCCTATTAGGTCCGGCCGTTCGCCCTGAGCCTGTCGAAGGGCATGCACAGGGCTTCGACAGGCTCAGCCCGAACGGTATTTAGAGGGGCCGAATCGCATACGAGCCCTCAGCCGGCGCGCACCCGCCCGATGTCGTGCTCCAGGCCGTACAGCTTCACCTTCTGGTACAGCGTGCTCTTCGCGATGTCGAGCTCGCGGGCGGCGCGCGTGAGGTTGCCGTGGGTGGCCGCGATCGCGCGGCGGATCAGTTCCGCCTCGCTTTCCGCGATGCTGCCGACCGGCACCTTGGTCGCGAGTGCGCCGAGGGCGGTCGCGACCGGCGCGCTGACCGGAGGATCGGCCATGCCGAGCAGCTCCGGCGGCAGCGCGTCGATGCCGACGCACTCGCCGTCGCTCATCAGCAGCACGCTCTCGACGACGTTCCTCAGTTCGCGCACGTTGCCCGGCCAGCTGTAGCTCTCGAGCCGGGCGAGGAGCTCGTCGTCGAGCTGGCGCGGGCCGAGCTCGTGCTGCTTCGAGAAGCGCTCGACGAAGTAGCGGGCGAGCTCGCGCACGTCGCCGACGCGATCGCGCAGCGGCGGGATGCGGATCGAGGTCACCGCGACGCGATAGAAGAAGTCCATGCGGAAGCGGCCATCGGCGACTTCCTTGCGCAGGTCGCGGTGGGTCGCAGCGATGAGACGGAAGCTGACCTTGCGCGGCACGTTCTCGCCCAGGCGGTAGATCTCGCTCTGCTCGAGCACGCGCAGCAGATGCGGCTGCAGGTCGAGCGGCATCTCGCCGATCTCGTCGAGGAACAGCGTGCCGCCGTTGGCGGCCTCGATCTTGCCGACCATGCCGCCGCGCCGCGCGCCGGTGAAGGCGCCATCGACATAGCCGAAGAGCTCGCTGGCGAGGAGTTCGCGCGACAGGCCGCCGCAGTTCAGCGCGACGTAGGGGCCGTCGCGGAAGGGGCTGGCCTTGTGCAGACCCTGGGCGAATTCCTCCTTGCCGACGCCCGTCTCGCCCAGCAGCAGCACGGGGACCTTGGAGCGCGCGAGCTGGTCGGCCTTGCGCACGGCTTCGCGCAGCGCGGGGTCGCGGGTGATGATGCCGGTGAACCCGGAGGGCATGTCGTTTGCAGCCACTGCCGACTCGCGGGCGAGGCGGCGTGCGCCTTCCCCTGAGATGGCGCGCCCGAGGCGCGGCAGGGGCAGCACCAGCAGGGTGCCGAGGCGCTGGCCCTGTGCGCCGTACACCGGCTCCAGCCAGTCGGGCTGCAACCAAACGGGAAGCGCCGGCGTGCGCACGAGTTCGCCGTTGTCGCCCACCGCCAGCGCCGTGACACGGCGCGGCGCGGAGAGGTCGAGGTCGGCACCGAGCGAAGTCATCGCCGCCTGCGCGATCTCGTTCGCCCGCACCGGGTAGCCGCGGCGGTCGAACAGCACGAGGCCGTCGGTGCCGTTGGTCCAGCGCTGCAGCGAGGCTTCGAGGAGGTGGTAGCGCCGCTCCATCTCGCGCATCGCGATCTTGTTCTCGATGCGGCTCGCGGTCGTGACGACCAGCGCCAGGCTCTGGCGGTTGTAGGTTTCCGACAGGCCGGAGACGTCGACCACGCCGATGATCTCGCCGTCGTGTGGGTGGCGGATCACCGTCGCCGAACAGGTCCAGCGCTTGATGCCCGCGCAGTAGTGCTCGGCGGAGTGGATCTGCACCGGTTCGCCGACCGCCAGCGCCGTGCCGATCGCGTTCGTGCCGCAGATGCGTTCGCTCCAGGAGACGCCCGGCAGCAGGTGGATGCTCTCTGCGGTCCCGATCGTCGGATTGTCGCCCTCCATCGTCAGGATCGTGCAGCTCGTGTCCGCCAGCGCCATCACGGTGCCGGTTTCGGCGAGAAAGTCGCGCGCACAGGCCATGATCGGGGCGCTGGCCTGCAGCAGTTCGCCGTGGTGTTCCTTCATCGAAGCCAGCATCGACTCGTCGACCGGCGGCGGTGCGCTGCGCTTGTCGGGATCGACGTTGTGCTGCTGGCAACGCTGCCATGAACGGTCTACGAGCGTGCGCAAGGAATCGGACGGACGGCTCTCGCCGTCGAGAAAGCGTTCCCACGCCGCCATCACGGCGGCGTCGCTACCCGGGTCGGAAAACATCTGCCCTTCGGGCACCCGTGTCATCAAGTCTCTCCTCCGGTAAGCGCTCTCCGCCGCGAGCCGCGTCGTGCGCGGCCAGTTGGACCGTGTCCTGTAAGTTCTGCAGGCGAAAGCGCGTTGTGTGTGTTTTGCGGTGCGTGAAGTCTCCGGCGAAAGCGCGTGCAACGAGGTGCTCGCGTCTAGAAATCATAGCAAAGGAGATGCCAGAAACAGGATTTGCTTAAACTGTTTTTCGCCCGCGCCGCGGAACCCTTTCGCGGGGGAAATGGCCCAATGCCCTTCGCGTGGTCCTCCTCGCCGCGATAGCCGCCCGCGAAGGCCGACCGTACGATTTCCGGACGCTTTCGTCCGGACGGCGTTCGAAAATCGTACGGTCGGCCGGACGGATCAGACGGGCACGAGCTCGCCGGGCTCGATCGGTGCGCCGGTGCAGGCGAGGACGTCGCCGACATCGACGCCCGGCGCGGTTTCGACGAGGCGCAGGCCGGTGGGGGTGACGTCGAGCACGCACAAATCCGTGATGATGCGGTTCACCACGCCGACGCCGGTGAGCGGCAGATCGCAGCGGCGCAGGATCTTCGGCGCGCCGTCCTTGCTGCAGTGCTCCATCATCACGATCACGCGCCGCACGCCGGCGACGAGATCCATCGCGCCGCCCATGCCCTTCACGAGCTTGCCGGGGATCATCCAGTTGGCGAGATCGCCATGCTCGCTCACCTGCATCGCACCGAGGATCGCCAGATCGATGTGGCCGCCGCGGATCATCGCGAAGGAGTCGGCGCTGCTGAAGATGCTGCTGCCGGCGAGCGTCGTGACGGTCTGCTTGCCGGCGTTGATGAGGTCGGCGTCGACCTCGGCCTCGGTCGGGAAGGGGCCGATGCCGAGCAGGCCATTCTCCGACTGCAGCCACACGTCCATGCCGGGCGGGATGTGGTTCGCGACCAGGGTCGGCATGCCGATGCCGAGGTTCACGTAGAAGCCGCTGCGCAGTTCCTGCGCGGCGCGGCGCGCCATGTCGTTGCGTGTCCAGGCCATGACCTACTCCTGCCGCGTCGTGCGTTGTTCGATGTGCTTCGCCGGGCGCGGATTGACGACGATGCGCTGGACGAAGACGCCGGGGGTGTGGATGTGGTCGGGGTCGAGGGTGCCGTTCTCGACCAGCTCCTCGACTTCGGCGACGGTGATGCGGCCGGCGGTCGCGACGACCGGGTTGAAGTTGCGTGCGGTCTTGCGATAGACGAGGTTGCCCGCGCGGTCCGCCTTCCACGCCTTGACGAGCGCGATGTCGGCGGTGAGCGAGCGCTCCAGCAGGTAGCGCTTGCCGTCGATGTCGCGCTCCTCCTTGCCTTCGGCCACCAGCGTACCGACGCCGGTGCGGGTGTAGAAGGCGGGAATGCCCGCGCCGCCCGCGCGCAGCTTCTCGGCCAGCGTGCCCTGCGGCGTGAGCTCGACCTCCAGCTCGCCGGACAGCAGCTGGCGCTCGAATTCGGCGTTCTCGCCGACATAGGACGCGACCATCTTGCGGATCTGCCGCGTCGCGAGCAGCAGGCCGAGGCCGACGCCGTCCACGCCGGCGTTGTTGCTGATCACGGTCAGGTCCCTGACCTTCGCGTCGCGCAGGCCGTGGATCAGCATCTCGGGGATGCCGCACAGGCCGAAGCCGCCGACGGCGACGGTCTGGCCGTCGCGCACGACTTCCGCCAGCGCGGCCTGCGCGTCGGGGTAAAGCTTGCTCATGATGTTCTCCTCGTGTGTGAATCAGGTTGGCAGCGCATCGGCCGCAACCGGGCGGTCCCGGCCCAGTGCGCCGACGGCTGCGATCGCGTCGGGGTTCTCGATGGAGGACAGGTCGCCGAGCCCGGTGCCGAGGTAGGCGCCACGCATCACGCGTCGCACCGTCTTGCCGTTGCGGGTCTTCGGGATCGCATCGACGCGATGCACGCGGGCGGGCCGCAACGGCTTGCCGAGCTGGCGCCCGACGTGCTCGACGAGCTCGGCCTCGAATTCGTCCCACGGACGCGCGGCCATCCGCTCGCGGTCCGCGACGGTGACGAAGCACACGACGGCCTCGCCCTTGATCGCGTCGGGCACGCCCACCGCCACCGCCTCGACGACCAGCGGATGCGACACCAGCGCCGATTCGAAATCGGCCGGTCCGACGCGCTTGCCGGCGACCTTGATCGTGTCGTCGCTGCGTCCATGCACGAACCAGTGGCCGTCCTCGTCGATGCGCGCCCAGTCGCCATGCACCCATACGTCGGGCCACACCGACCAGTACGCGTCGCGATAGCGCTCGGGGTCGTGCCAGAAGCCGTTGGTCATGCCGGGCCAGGGTTGCCTGATCGCGAGCTCGCCGACGGTGCCGCGCACCGGGCGGCCTTCGGCGTCGAGCACGTCGGCGGCGACGCCGGGGATGGCCCCCGCGAACGAGCCGGGCTTCTGCGGCAGGCCGGGGAAGCACGCGAGGATGCCGCCGCCGATCTCGGTGCCGCCCGAGTAGTTGATGATGGGACGGCGCGAGCGGCCGACCTCTTCGAACAGCCACAGCCACGGCGCGTCGTTCCACGCCTCGCCGGTCGAGCCGAATACCCGCAGCGTCGCGATCGAGTGGGGCGCCGGGACGCTGCCTTCATGCGCCATCAGCAGGCGCACGAGCGTCGGCGACAGGCCGAAGTGCGTCACGCCATGGCGTTCGACCACCTCCCACAGGCGCCCCGCGTCGGGGTAGTCGGGCGTGCCTTCGTAGAACACGAGGGTCGCGCCGAGCATCAGGCCGCCGTAGACCATCCACGGCCCCATCAGCCAGCCCATGTCGGTGACCCACATCAGCGTGTCGTCCGCGCGCAGGTCGAAAGCCATCTGCAGGTCCTGTGCGGCCTTCACCGGGAATCCGGCGTGCGTGTGCACGACGCCCTTGGGCTTGCCGGTCGTGCCGGAGGTGTAGATCAGCATCAGCGTCTGCTCGGCGGGAAAGGCCGTCAGCGGGCAGGTCGACACCGACACGGGCAAGCGCCGGAAGTCGAACTCGATGCACTCGCCGCTCGCGCCGGGTTCCGCGCACAGGCCCGTGCCGAGGCGGTCGACGACGACGAGGTGGCGCAGCGAGGGGCAGGCCCGCACGGCGGCGCGGGCGTCCGCCAGCATGTCGACGCGCTTGCCGCGGCGGTAGTAGCCGTTCGCGCACACGAGCAGCCGCGCGTCGCAATCCTGCACGCGCTGCGCCACCGAATCCGCGCCGTAACCGGAGAAGAACGGGATGAAGATCGCGCCGATGCGGGTCGCCGCGAGCATCATCACGGCCGCCTCGGGGATCATCGGCAGGTAGAGCGCGATGCGGTCGCCCTCGCCCACGCCGAGGGCGCGCAGGCCCGCGGCGACGCGCTCGACCTCGGCCGCGAGTTCCGCGTAGCTGATCGTGCGCAGTTCGCCGCGGTCGCCTTCCCAGCGGATCGCGATCTTCGTCGGCGTCGCACGGGCGTGCCTGCCGACGAGGTTGTCGACGAGGTCGAGCCGCCCGCCGACGAACCACTTGGGCCACATGACGCCGCCCGAAAGATCGAGCGTCTGCCGGTAGGGCGTCACCCAGCGCAGGTCGATCGCGTCGAGCACCTGGTCCCAGAAGCGCGCCGGCTCGCGGGCCGCGCGCTCGCGCAGTGCGTCGAGGTCGCGGTCGCCGTGGCGGCGGATGAAGCGCGCGAGCTGCGTGTCGGCCCAGTCGCAGCCGGTCGCGGTATAGGTGTTCATGGCAGGGTCCTCCCTGGTCGATGTCGCTGCCGCGATGCGCGCCGTCCTTCCCCGGGAAAAGTGTCCGCCCCGAACGAGATTGGGGCGGACCAAAGGGGAGACTGCGGTTTCGGCGCGCCTCGCGGCGACGCGGTCAGCGACCCGTCCCGGTCGCGACTTCCTCGAGGACGTTCAGCGACACGTCGGTGTCCTTCACGCCTTTCGGATTCGATTTCATGTTCGACGACCAGTTGGTCGCGTGGCCGCGCTTGACGTCGATGATGTGGCCGACGACCGGCATGACCGCCTTGTAGCCGTCGTCGCCGGTGTCAGGCCGGTTCTGGAAGATGAACATCTTCCAGAACTCGCCCTTGCGGTCGAGCGCATAGCCCAGGTAGGGGCGCGGGAAATCGACTTCGATGTACGCGACCTTCTTGCTGTACGGATGCTCGGCCGGCGGCGTGCCTTCGACGACGTACACCTCGCGCGGCTCCCACTCGACGTCCTTCGCCGGATTGGCGAACGGCGGCTCGGCCATGTTGATGCGCGGGAAGCGCTTCTGCGGTTCGCTCCACGGCTGCGTGGTGTCGACGCTGACCTCCGGGCTGTGCGCGATCGCGAGCACCCAGCGCTTCTCGACGAGCTTGTTCTGCGTGTACTTGGTCGGCCACGCGTCCCAGATGTCCCAGTCGTCGTAGAGCTGGTCGGTGCCGCCGATCGGGTCCATCCACGCGCCGCCCGAGAGGCGCCGCGTGCGCCGCACCGACTTCAGGTAGGCGTACGAGTCGTCCGGCTTGGCCGAGTCGGGCTGGTTGTAGCGCACCGAGAAGGTCCCCAGGCCGCGGATGTCCTGCGGGTAGTGCGCGACGAAATAGGTCTTCTGCGAGATGTCGCCGTCGCCGACCGAGATCGGCCCGCCGTCGAGCCGCCCTTCCATGTAATAGCGGCGCGACTGGAAGGCCTGCACGCGCTCGTAGCCCTTCTTCGCGTCGAGGAACACCCAGGCGATGTCGCGCAGGTCCATCGTCGCGCCGTAGGTCGCCGCGCGCAGGTTCCAGATCACCTTGTCGCCCGCGTTCGGGTCGTCCATCTTGATCGTCTCGGGCGGGAACGGCATGCCGGCCTTCCACCCGCTGATCGTGCGATCGGCCGGATTGAACTTGACGTCCTTCGACCACTTCTTCGTCGCCTCGACGTACTTCGGGTCCATCTCGATCTTCTTCGAGTTCGCGATCTTGATGGTCAGGCCGTAGTTCGTGATCATCCACTCGAGCTTCTCGGGGATCATGCTGGCGATGGTCTTGCCCTCGAAGGTGTCGCTCTTGACGCTCGCGAGGTTGTCTTTGGTGATGATGAAGCCGGGTTCGAGTGCCTTGGCGTGCGCGCCGTGGGCGCCGAGCAGGAGCATCAGGCCGAGGGTGCCGCCGGTCGCAAGTTGCCGCACCGAGGGACGGGCGGCGGGTCGGAGTTGCTGGTGCATGGTGTGTCTCCTCTTTTTCAGAACTGCCGGGTCAAGCGGAAAACGAGCTGGCTGGCGTTGTCGAAGTAGCCGAAGAGCTGCGAGCGCTGGCCGCTGAAGGCCACCTTGTTCGAACGGTTGCCGCTCCAGAAGATGTCCGCCTCGATGCGCGCGAGCCATTCGTCGTTGAGCGTCAGCGACAGGCTGGGGATCGCGAAACCGCCGCCGTGGCTGAGGTCGAAGCCGATCGCGAAGCCGGGGTTGATCGTGTCGTTGCGATAGTTCAGCGTCGTGAACGCGGTGAGGATGGTGTTGTGCTCGGTGAGCGGCGTGCCGTACGCAAAGAGGCGCACGAGGTCGTCGGACTCCTTGAAGTTCAGCACCTGCGTGTCGAACAGCTGGATGGACGAGAACGAGGGCCGCGAGGTGCCGAAGATGCCTTGCAGGTCGAGGTCCTTGTCGATGCGCAGCATCGTCGTCAGCGTGTCCTTGAGCTTCACGCCGCCGAGGCCGATACCGACGTTGCCGGGCACCACCGGGTCGAGGAACGCGCCGGTGCCGATGTTGTAGGGCTGGTCCTTGGTGTAGGCCATCTCGGCGCTGAGCACGGCGTCGAGCGTCGAGCTGTAGCCGCTCACGGTCATGCCGTAGACGTCGATCTGCGGGTGGATGCGGTCGAACACCGCGCCCTCGGGCGCCTTCTTGTAGGGCCGGAACGCCGAGTTCGCGACCGGGTCGGCCGAGAAGGTCGTGAGCCACGCCAAGGAGTAGTTCAGGCCGAAGGCCTCGCCCGACCAGCGCACGCCGCCGGTGACGTCGCGGTAGTCGCCCGACGGGTGGTCACAGTCCTTGTCGGTGACCGCGGTGAGGTCGAAGCCGCGGTAAGGCTGGAAGAACCAGCGCCCGCCCTGGATATCGTAGGTGTTGCCGATGTCCTGGCAGCGGTCGACGCCGGGGCGGATGTAGGCCGCCAGCATGCCGTCGGCCTCGGGCACGCGGATCTTGGTCGAGATCAGCGTCAGCGGCTTGCGCCACTCCTCGTTCTCGCCCTCGAAGAACAGGCGCCACGACAGGTCGTAGCCGTGCACCAGGTCCATCGCATGGAAGAAGTCCGACTCGCCCCACACCAGCTGCTGCTTGCCGGCCTTGACCGTGACGCGCTCGCCCAGCGGAATCTCGGCCCAGAACTCGCGGATCTCGCCGCGGTTGTAGTTGTCGAGGATGCTGTTCGCGTGGCCGCCCTGGTCGGTGCCGTTGGTTTCGCGCAGGCGCTCGAGGTCCTTCAGGTAGTCGGTCTTGTATTCGCGATCGACACGGCCGATCGCCTTCCACTTGACCGCACCGGTCTTCGCGTCGGCGTCGAGCAGCAGCGAGCCGCGCACCATCGACAGCTTGCCCTTGCTCTTCTCGCCGATCGCCTTGAGTTCCGGCTGGTCCTCGAGGTTCACCGACACCCAGCCGCGCGCATAGCCCGACAGGTTGAAGCTGAAGTCGTCGGCGGCCCAGGACTTCACGGCTGCGTCGCCCGGCTGCAAGGCCGCGACCTCGTAGTTCCCGGCGGCGTCGGCGCCCCATGCGGGGCTGCCGGCAAACCCGCCGAGGGCCGCGGCCACCGCCAGCACCGATGCCCTGATCTTCGATACTCCCTTGCTCCTCATCTCCTCGCTCCTTTTGGTTTTGTCACTGCTCTGAAGGGGTCACGGGCGGACGCGGCAGCTTGCCGTCGCGTCCGCCGGGGGTGGATCAGCCGACCAGCACGGGTTCGGCCTGCTCGATGGGATGGCGCTTGCTGCCGACGATGAATTCCGGACGGAACACATAGACGAGGGCCGGCATGATGAAGAGCGCGCTGAAGGCCGAGATGAACAGCCACAGCGCGATCAGCACGCCCATGTCGGCCTGCAGGCGCAGCGACGAGAAGTGCCACAGAACGACGCTGGTGATCAGCGTCATCGCCGTGATCAGCACGCCCTTGCCGGGGCCCGTCAGCGCATTGACGATCGCGCGCTCGACGTTGTGCGAGCGGTGCAGGTTCTCGCGGATGCCATCGACGATGTAGAAGGTGTAATCGACGCCCAGCCCGATCCCGAGCGCGACCACCGGCAGGGTGTTGATGTTCATGCCGATGCCCTGCCACGCCATGTAGCTGAAGGTGATCGTGTTCGACAGCAGCACCGGGATCATGAAGAACACCCCGGCGACCGTGGAGCGGTAGGTGATCGTGCAGCACACCACCAGCACCAGCAGCGCCAGCGCGATGGCCTCGATCTGCCCGGCGAGGATCACCTCGTTCACCGCCGCCAGCACGCCGACGAGGCCGCCCGCGAGCAGGTACTCTGCGTTCTTCACCGGATGCTGCTCGACGTAGTCGCGCACGCGCGCCACCGCAGTGCGGATCGTCTCGCCCTGGTGGTCGCGGAAGAACAGCGTCACCGCACCGTTCTTCGCGTCGGCGTCGGCGTAGCGGTCCATGTCGCCCGGGTCCGAGCCGGACACGAACATGTACATCAGCTCGCTGTTCTCGTCGGCGCTCTTGCCGAGCTCCTGGTACATCGGGTTGCCTTCGCGCAGCACCCGGTTCACCTGCGGCAGGATGTCCGCGAGCGAGATGCTGCCGCCGACCTCCGGCTGCGCTTCCATGTACTTCTGGAAGCGCGTCATGCTGGAAAGCACCTCGGGTTCGCGCAGCGCCCCCGGCTCCTTGCCGGCGACGACGACGAACATCCGGTCCGAGCCCTGGAACTGGCGGTTGATCTGGGCCGCGTCGCGGTTGTAGCTCGAATCCGGCCACAGGATCGGGGAACCGGGGTTGGCGTCGCCGACCTTGAGGTTGAACGCGTACAGCCCCGACACGACGAACACCACACCGGCCATCGCCAGCACCGCGTAGCGCCAGCGCGTCGTGACGATCGCCGAGCACAGCCCGAGGATGCGCATCAGCAACGGATTGATGTTCACCGGATGGATGTAGCGCTGGTGCGCGCCGAACCACGACAGCATCACCGGCGTCAGGACCAGCGCGCTGATGGCGATCGTCAGCACCCACACCGTGCCGATGAAGGAGATCTTCTGCAGCAGCGGGATCGGCGTCAGCGCGACGACCAGCACGCAGCCCGCATCCGCGACGATCGCCAGCATGCTCGGCTTGAACAGGTTGCGCGCGCTCGCCCGTGCCGCCGCGGCGGCGCTCGGCGTGCCCTGGCGCGTCTCGTCGTCGAAGCGCGCGATGAGCTGCACCGAGTTCGAGATCGCCTGCGCGGTGATCAGGAAGGCGACGACGACCACCAGCGGATCGAGATGGAAGCCCATCAGGCGCGCAGCCCCCAGTGCCCAGATCGCGCTCACCAGCCCGGCGAGCAGCGGCAGCACCGTGCCGTGCCAGGTACGCGTGATCAGGCACAGCAGCACGACCAGCGCGGCGACCGCGATGAAGAAGATCGTCAGCGTCTCGTGCAGGTAGTGGTTCACCCAGCCGTACAGCACCGGTTCGCCGACGATGCGCACCTCGACGCCGTCACCGCGCGCCTCCTCCACCAGCTTCATCAGCTGGTTGAAGGCGCGCGTGTAGTCCATGTTGCCGTCGCTGAAGTCGACCGTGACGAGCGTCGCCTTCAGGTCGGTGGACACATAAGGCCCATAGACCAGCGGGTTGTTCAGCACCGCCGCCTTCAGCGCCGCGAGTTCCGTCTCGCCCTGCGGCAGGTCCGGCCACATCAGCGGCCGCGATTCCACGCCCTCGGTCGAGGCGCGCACCTCCTTGATCTTCTTCGACGCGAGCGAAATGATCTGGTAGGTATCGACGCCCTCGACCTGCTGCAGATCGACGGTGAGCTTCTGCACCTTGCCGAGCACGACGGGGTTGAAGATGTCGCCCTGCTCCGTCTCCAGCATGATGCTGACCATGTTCGAGCCGCCGAAGGTCTGCTTGAAGCGCTGGTTCACCTCGACGTAGGGATGGTTGCGCGGCAGCAGATCGCTGAAGACGGTCTTCACCTCGATCTGGCTCGCCAGGTAGCCCATCACCAGCGTCACGAGCGCCACCGCGGCGACGACCAGCGCGCGGAAGCGGATGAGAAAGGCGAAGGCCGCGTCGACCTTGCCGAATGTCGTGTTCTTCATCCTCGCCCCCTCACATGCGCTGGTGGCCGGCGACGCGCAGCGCGCCGTCGTCGAGCACGGCGAGGTTGCTGCCGGCGAGGAAATAGCGCGAACCGGCGCGTGCGACCTGGGTGCGCCACGACACGTCGCCTTCCGCGACGCGGCCGAGCTGCCACTGCCCGGCATCGGCCTGCGCGGTCGCCATCACGCCCTTGTCGCCCACCGCCAGCCAGCGCCCCTCGTCCCACATCACGCTGTAGAAGTGCTCACGCGTGAAGGCCGGCACCTGCTGCCACGACGCACCGCCGTCCGCCGTCACGAGCAGTGCGCCCGTCAGGCCCACGGCAACGCCATGCTGCGCATCGCGGAAGGCCACGCCCATCAGGCTGACCTTGTTCGGCGTGGCAGCCGGCTCCCAGTTCGCGCCACCATCGCTGCTCTTCATCAGCGCGCCGAACTCGCCCACCAGCCAGCCGGCATCGCCGACGAAGGCGATGTCGTTCCACGCCCGATCCTTTTCGGGCAGCGCGCGCGCCCAGGTCACGCCGCGGTCGTCCGAGCGCAGCAGCGCCCCGAATTCACCGACCGCCCAGGCCGCCCCGTTGGCGATGCGCACACGGAAAAGCTTGTTCGGATTGCTGCTCGCGGGGATCTCGGCGCGGGTCCAGTTGCGCCCCGCATCGGCCGTCACGACGACCACGCCGTCGTTGCCGACCGCGA
This sequence comes from Aromatoleum tolulyticum, assembly GCF_900156155.1. Taxonomy (GTDB): domain Bacteria; phylum Pseudomonadota; class Gammaproteobacteria; order Burkholderiales; family Rhodocyclaceae; genus Aromatoleum; species Aromatoleum tolulyticum. The sequence goes on along the minus strand of NZ_FTMD01000011.1, from coordinate 27,376 downwards.
TCGCGCCCTGCTCGTCCCACGCCGCGATGCCCTGCAGATTGACGTCGGTGCCGGAGGCCTGACGCACCCACGACTGGCCGCCGTCCTCGCTGCGCACGATCTTGCCGCCGGAGCCCACCGCCCACACCACGCGCTCGTCGGGGGCGGCGACCGCGTAGAAGCTGTCGCGCCGCTCGATCGCCGGCGGCTCGACCTTCTGCACGACCGCCTCGGCCTTCACGAACAGTCCGGCGTACAGCAGCCCGCCGACGATCACCAGCGGCGCGGACGACGTCATCAACGTGACGACGCCGCGGGCGCCGCCTCCATATTTCCTCAATCGACGCAGCATCACTCTCTCCTCCACGCCGGGGCACGGCGCGTGACTTTCGTTTTTTTGCGCAGCCGAGGCCCTGCAGGGCTCGCGCCCCGCATGGGTGTCGGTTGATACGGGAATTCGATCGGGCCCGCGGAGGGCCCCGGCCGGCGCCCCCCGCGAAGGAGGCACCGGCCCGCAGGCGCCGGGCCTACCGCCCGGCGAGGACGGCTCAGGCCGCCTTTTCAGGGACGGGCAGGCCGACCCATTCCTTGTAGAAGGCTTCGATGTCCGGCTCGAAGTCGTGGATCACCGGATACCACGGGGTCGGTGCCTCGACGTCGTGCATCGTGCCGCAAGTCGGGCAGTAGTACTCGCGGTACACCTGCCACTGGGTATCCGGCGCCATCAGCTTGGGATACACCTCGGTCATCGCCTCCTCGGTGTCGCGCACGTAGATCGCCGCGTTGAGCTTCCAGTTCTCGCGGTAGTCGCCGAACTCGTGGCCGCAGTCGCACATCGTGACCCACTGCTTGGTCTTTGCGGACTGCACGATGTACAGATGCGGTCCCAGCGGCAGCACGATCTTGTCCGGGAACGTGACCTTGGCCTGCAGCGCCTTCAGGTATTGCTCGAAGCGGCTGTTGTCCTTGGGCATCGACAGCATGCGGAAGGTGGTTTCCCAGTCGAGCGAGCCTTCGACGAGGTGGGCGACCTGTTCATTGGTGTAGGCAGACATTTTCCAACTCCTCGATTCGGTGATTACTCTTCGACCTGGACGACGGTGGTGACGTCGGGCAGGAGCGACAGGTCCATGCGGTGCTTGGAGCCGTAGGACGGCACGCCGAGCTCGGACTCCAGCAGCTGCCAGTCGGCCGGCAGGTTCCAGAAGGCCTTGAACTCCTTCGTGAACTTCTCCGACAGCGCGAAGCTGGTCGCGAACATGTGCTGCACCTGCACCGCCGCATGCTTGTTGACGATGCGTTCGCGCTCCTCCTTCATCCACTCGCGCGTCGGCAGGGCGCGGGCGAGCCGCTCCTTGCGCATCTCGGCACGGCGGGCGGCGGTCTTCGCGACATCCACCGCGAACACGCCCTTCGCGTCCTGCGTGAACACCGCGCCATAGACCTTCTGCGCGTATTCGGGCAGCAGGAACTTCTGGTTCAGGTCGTTCTCGATCGCCTTCGGCTCGCGATCGATCGGATCCCCGAAGCCGGGGCCGCCGCGCAGGTAGTTCAGGTACAGGTCGTGGTTGTCGTAGCAGTCCTCGGTGGTCATGCACTGCTTGTCGCGCTTGACCACCGCAGTCGCGTCGATATGGCGCTCATAGTCGGGACGCGCGGGGTCGAGGTCACCGCCCAGGGGCAGCGAGTCGCCGATCGCGATGCGCTGCTCCAGCCCCGTCTTGTGCGCCTCGAAGCGATAGCCGGTCGCCGACGGGTAGCCGCCCATCATTCCCCAGTCGCTGTTCATGAAGCCATTGCCCATGAAGAACATCGTCCAGTCCTGGGCGTTCCACACCATGCGCAGCGTCTCGAAGCCGCAACCCCCGCGATACTTGCCGTAGCCGCCGGAGTTGGCCTTCACGTTGCGGCCCAGATACAGGAGCGGCTCGGCCATCTCCCAGATCTCGATGTCGCCCATGTCGCCTTCCGGGTTCCAGATGGCCGCGGCGTGGTTCAGGCCGTCCTTGACCGCGCACGCACCGGTACCGCAGCTCGAAGCTTCGAAGCTGTTCACCGCGTGGATCTCGCCGTCCTGGTTGATGCCGCCGCCCTGCAGCCAGTTGGAGGTGTTGGCGTTGCCGGCGTTCACCTCTTCCAGATAGCCGCGGCTGAAGTAGGACTGCGAGAGGCCGCGCCACAGCGCCGCCCAGCCGGAGACGAGGAAGTGCCAGGCGTAGGCGTGACCGGTGCGGCGGTCGTCCGGGTTGCACCACGTCCCCTTGGGCAGGCGGAACTCGGTCGCGTAGTACGCGCCGTCGTTGATGCGCTGCGTCGGCACCAGGGTCTGGCACATCATCACCCAGATGCCCGAGGTGAAGGCCACCTGGTGGGCGTTGAAGGTATGCCAGCCCCAGCGGCTCGCGCCCTCGAAGTCCAGCCGCCACTTGCCGTCCGGCTTGATCGTCATCTCGCACGGCGAGTGCATGATCGAGTCGAGCTTGGCGAAGGCGTTGGAGACCTGCACGTCCTCGTGCTTGAACGGCACGTCGACGAAGGACACCTTGCGGTACTTGCCCGGCAGCGTCATCGCCTTGATGCGGCTCATCAGGCCGCGGCGGCCCTCCTCGATGACCTCGAAGGCGAACTTCTCGTACGCCTCGATGCCGTCGGCGCGGATCACCTCCTCGACCAGCTCGCGGATCATGTGGCAACCGGCGATGCGGGTCTTCTCGTCGAGGATCCAGTACTTCGGCGTGCGCACCGAGCGCTGCGACTCGTGCAGCCAGTCGCGCAGCGGCTCATCGTTCACCCCGGTCTTGCGGCAGGTGATCATGTAGCCGTCGCCGAAGCGCTGCGTCTGGCCGGTGGACATCGAGCCCGGCGTCACCGCGCCGGTGTCGATCACGTGCGTGACACCACCGACCCAGCCGATCAGCCGCCCTTCCCAGAAGATCGGCACGATCGTCGCGATGTCGCACGGGTGCACGTTGCCGATCGCGCAGTCGTTGGTCGTGAACATGTCACCGGGATTGATGCCGGGGTTGCCTTCCCAGTTGTTCTCGATCATGTACTTGATCGCCGCGCCCATCGTGCCGACGTGGATGATGATGCCGGTCGAGGTCAGCACGCAGTCGCCTGCGGCGTTGTACAGCGTGAAGCACAGTTCGCCTTCCTGCTCGACGATCGGGCTCGCGGCGATCTTCTTGGCCGTTTCGCGCGCATGCACCAAGCCGCCGCGCAGCTTGGAGAACAGCTTTTCGTAGCCGATCGGGTCGCTGTCGCGGAATTCGAGCTTTTCCTGACCGTTGTAGTAGCCGCTGGCCTTGGTGCGCTCGATGATGCCGTCGCGGAACTGCTTGAGGGTCTGGCCGTTCTTCAGCAGGTCGGCGAAGCCGAGTTCCTTGTTTGTCATCATGTTCATGGCGGTTCTCCTCACTTCACTTCTTTGAGATGGAACAGGCGATGCTTGTCGACCGTGGTCTCGAAGCCGTCGGGCACGACGAAGGTCGTGGCGTCCGATTCGATGATCGCGGGGCCGACGATGTGGTTACCGGCCTTGAGCGATTCCATCTTCCACAGCGCGGCCTCGACCCACCTCTTGTGGCGATAGAACGGACGGGTGCCGAGATAGGCTTCCTTCGGCGGCGTCGGGCCGCAGTCGGGGTCTTCCGGCAGCACCGGCTTCTGCGTCACCACCATGCCGCGCAGGATCGCGCCGGTGATCGAGAAGCCCAGTTCCGGCGAACGCGCCGAGTTGGCATAGACGCGGCCGTAGGTGTTCTCGAAGGCATCGATGATCTGGTCCCAGTCGGCGGCGGTGGCCGCGGTGGACACCGGCGACACGATCTCGAGGTCGTTGAGCTGCCCCATGTACTGCATCTTGTAGCCCAGGATCAGCAGCACGTCTTCCGGCTTGTAGCCGTTGATGACGAACTCGTCGATGACCTTCACCGCCAGCTCTTCCCACGCTTCCTGCAGGCTCGCGCAGGCCGCCGCCTTGTCCGCGTCGGCCGCGAACTGGGCGACACCGAGGTCCACCGACTTGTCGTAGCGGTACTCGAAGTCGGCGCAGGCGCAGCCGAAGGCCGAGAATCCGGCCGCCCACGCGGGCACGACCACGTCCTTGAAGCCGACGCCTTCGGTGTAGCCGTAGGTATGCACCGGACCGGCGCCGCCGTACGAGAAGCACGTGAACTCCGCCGGGTTGTAGCCCTTGGCGCTGATGTTGGCGCGCAGGTACTCGGACAGCGTCAGGTCGAGCAGCTCGATCACGCCGGCCGCCGCGTCCTCGACCGACAACCCCAGCGGATCGGCGATCTGCGCCTTGATGTGGTCGCGTGCGCGTTGCACGTCGAGCTTGATCGCGCCGCCGAGGAAGTTGTCCGGGTTCAGGTAACCCAGTACGACGTGGCAGTCGGACACCGACACCGTGTCCAGCCCGCTCTCCGGCCAGCAGGTGCCGACGCGGTAGCCGGCGCTGTCGGGCCCGAGCTTGATCGACTTGCTGTACGGGTCGAGACGCACGAAGCTGCCCGCGCCCGCGCCCACCGAGTCCATCGCCACCAGCGGCAGCGACAGCACCAGGCGCGCCATGTCCGGGTCGGACTTGATCGCGAAGCTGCCCTTGGTGATCAGCGCCACGTCGAACGAAGTCCCGCCGATGTCCGAGCACGCGATGTTCTCGTCACCGAGGTACTCGCCCAGCAGTTTCGACCCGATCACGCCGCCGATCGGGCCGGAGACGATGGTGCGTGCGAGTTCCTTCGCCTTCCACGAGATCGTGCCGCCGTGCGTCGCCATCACCCGCAGGTCGAACTTCGCGCCGTGCTTCTTGAAGCGGTCGCTGACCTTCTTCAGCGTCTGGCGCGACGGCTCGGCGCCGTAGGCCTCAAGGATCGTCGTGTTCATGCGATGGCTTTCCTTGCGCGACGGGTAGTAGTCCACCGACGCGAACACCGGAACATCCACCTTGAGCTTCTTCAGCTCATCCTTGACGACGTCGCGCGCCCGCTGCTCGCTCACCTCGTTCTTGTGCGACTGCAGCAGGCAGATCACGATCGCCTGCGAGCCGGCTTCGACCAGTTCGCGCGTCGCCTGACGCACCTCGTCCTCGCGCAGCGGGATCACGACCTTGCCCTGCACGTCGGTACGCTCGGTCACCCCGCGGGTACGCGACACCGGTACCAGCGGCTCGTCGTAGCGGTGGGTGTTGAGGTGGATGCGGTCCTCCAGCGCGTAGCCGAGGTAGCTCTGCAGCGCGCGCCCCATCGAATGGATCTGCTCGAAGCCGCGGTTGCAGATCAGACCCACGTCCAGGCCCTTGCGCATCAGGATGCGGTTCAGCATCGCCGTACCGGAATACACGCAAGTGACGAGTTCGGGATACACGTCGTCGACCTCGCGGCCCCAATGGGCCAGCGCGTCCTGCGACGAGTTGAAGATCGCCAGCGATTCGTCCCCGGGGTTGCTCTGAGCCTTGCCGACGACGAAACGACCGTCGGCGCGCACGAAGAAGGTATCGGTCATCGTGCCGCCGGCGTCGATGCCCATCACCTGTACTTGTGATGCTGCCTGTTGGACTTCCATGTTTGTCTCCATCATCTCCTGGATTGTCGAGTCGCCGATGCTGCCGGCCCCCGCAGGACCTGTTGCAGCGGACGTGCCAGATTTCGGCCGCTGCAACGCACCAGACCGATGAGCCCGGGAATGGCGGAGAAGCGCCACGCGCCTCGTGCACCGCAACAGGAAACGCTGCGCCGGGCGTACGACCAGAAAATGGATGACCGTCCGGAAGTCGAACGGACGCGCCGGTCACCGCTCAGGGCGTCCGGACGATGCGAACCGGAAAAAACGGGACAAACGGGAAGAGGCGGAAACCGTCCATGTCAGCACGGGCGACATGGAAGGCACCAGAATAAGGGCGCGCAACCGGACGGAGCACGGAACCCCACGTGCCGTTGCGTACGGCACAAACGAAAATGCGAAGCCACCGGGGCTTCGCATTCGTTGTTTACAACAGGAAAGATTTCTTCGTCAGAACGGGATGTCGTCGTCGAAGTCCCCGAAGCCGCCGCCGCCACCCGACTGGCTCGGCGCCTTCTGCGCCGGCGCCTGCTGCGGGGCCTGGCGTGCAGGCGCCGCAGCCGGAGCGTCGTAGCCGCCGCCCATCGGCGCATCGCCACCGCCGCCGCCCTGACGCGACCCCAGCATCTTCATCTCGTCGCCGCGGATCTCGGTCGTGTAGCGGTCCTGGCCGTCCTTGTCCTGCCACTTGCGCGTCTGCAGGCGCCCTTCGACGTAGATCTGGCTGCCCTTGCGCAGGTACTGCGCAGCGATCTCGGCCAGACGGCCGAAGAACACCACGCGGTGCCACTCGGTCGCTTCCTTGCGCTCGCCGGTCGCCTTGTCCTTCCACGTCTCGGTGGTCGCCACGGTGATGTTGCAGATCGCGTCGCCGCTCGGCGCATAGCGGGTTTCCGGATCGCGGCCCAGATTGCCGATCAGGATGACTTTGTTCAACGAAGCCATGAGGTTCTCCTCGGATGTTTCAGGTTAGTGCGCCGCCGACGCCGGCGTCACGCGGCGGGCGGGCGGATTCATAGAGACTGCCAGCAGCAGCCAGATCACGGCGAGCACGCCGCACACGAGGTTCACGGCGCCGCTGCCGAAGTGTTCGGCCAGCCAGCCCCCCAGCATGCCGCCGAGGAACAGCCCGGCCGACTGCAGCGTGTTGTACAGCCCGAGCGCCGTGCCTTTCGCGTGCGCCGGCGCCACCTTCGAGATCCACGACGGCAGGATCGCCTCGAGCACGTTGAAGGCGACAAAGAACAGCGTCAGCCACAGCCCCAGCGTCACGACGCTCTGGCCGAAAGCGAAGAGCCCGGCCTGCACGACCACCAGCAGCGCGACCGCAGCGCCGAACACCAGCTTCATGCGATTTTGCCGCTCTGCCGCGATCACCGCCGGCACCATCACCGCGAACGACAGCAGGACGGCCGGCAGATAGACCTTCCAGTGCTCGGGCAGCGGCAGGTTCGCCCCGCTCACCAGCGCAGCCGGCACCATCACCCACATCGCCGTCTGGATCAGGTGCAGCACGAACACGCCGACGTTCAACCGCATCAACTGACCGTCGCGGAACACCTCGCCGAACAGCCCGGTCGGCGCACGCGGCACCGGCGGCGCAGCCGGCACGACGTACAGCACCACTCCGATCGCCGCAGCCGCGAGCACCGCCGTCAGCCAGAAGATCCCGCTCATGCCGATGACATTATACAGAACCGGTGCCGCCACCATCGACAGTGCGAACACCAGTCCGATGCTCGAACCGATCATCGCCATCACCTTGGTGCGATGCTGGTCGCGCGTCAGGTCCGCCGCGAGCGCCGTCACCGCCGCCGAGATCGCCCCCGCGCCCTGCAGCGCACGCCCCACGATCACCGTCCCCATATCGCTGGCCAGCGCCGCAACGGCGCTTCCGATCACGAACACCACCAATCCGAATACGATCACCGGCTTGCGCCCGAAGCGATCCGACGCCGCGCCGTAGGCCATCTGCAGGAAGGCCTGGGTCAGCCCGTAGGCACCGATCGCCAGCCCCACCAGGGTCAGGTTGTCCCCCCCCGGGAGCTTGTGCGCGTGCACGGCGAACACCGGCAGGATCAGGAACAGGCCAAGCATGCGCAGCGCGAAGATCGCGGCAAGGCTCGCGCCAGCCCGGCGTTCTGCGGGGGTCATCGGATCATGCTCGGGTCGGGCCATCGGTCTCGGGGCTGGAACAAAACGGCGATTCTAGCACCCGCCGCCCGCCGGTTTGGCTTGTGTCGGCGTTCTCTCGTATAGTGGCACGTTACCCTTCGTCAGCCCGCCCCATGGACGAAATCCGCATTCGCGGCGCCCGCACCCACAATCTCAAGAACATCACCCTCGAGCTACCGCGCAACCGGCTCACCGTGATCACCGGCCTGTCCGGCTCGGGCAAGTCCTCGCTCGCCTTCGACACGCTCTACGCCGAGGGGCAGCGCCGCTACGTCGAATCGCTGTCGGCCTACGCACGCCAGTTCCTGCAGCTGATGGAAAAGCCCGACGTCGACCTCATCGAGGGCCTGTCGCCCGCGATTTCGATCGAGCAGAAAGCCACCAGCCACAACCCACGTTCGACGGTCGGCACGATCACCGAAATCCACGACTACCTGCGCCTGCTCTACGCGCGCGCCGGCACGCCGCATTGCCCCGACCACCCCGAGCATCCGCTCGAGGCGCAGACCGTCTCGCAGATGGTGGACCACGTCCTCGCGCTGCCGGAAGACACGCGCCTGATGATCCTCGCGCCCGTCGTCGCCCACCGCAAGGGCGAACAGAGCGATCTGTTCGCCGACCTGCGCGCGCAGGGCTTCGTGCGCGTGCGCGTCGATGGCCGGATCGCCGAGCTCGACGCCATGCCCGCACTCGAAAAGGGCCGCCGCCACACCGTCGAAGTCGTCATCGACCGCCTCAAGGTGCGCGCCGACCAACGCGGGCGTATCGCCGAATCCTTCGAGACCGCGCTCACCCACGCCGACGGCCGCGCCGTCGCGCTCGAGATGGACACCGGCACCGAGCACCTCTTCTCCGCCCGCTTCGCCTGTCCCGTCTGCAGCTATGCGCTCGCCGAACTCGAGCCCCGCCTGTTCTCGTTCAACAATCCGGCCGGCGCCTGCCCCAAGTGCGACGGCCTCGGCCAGGTCGAATTCTTCGATCCGGCACGCGTCGTCGCCCACCCCGAACTCTCGCTCGCCGCTGGCGCGATCCGCGGCTGGGACCGCCGCAACCAGTTCTACTTCCAGATGCTCGCAAGCCTCGCCGACCACTACGGCTTCGACATCGATACCCCCTTCGGCGAATTGCCCGACGAAGTCAGGCAGGTCGTCCTGCACGGCTCCGGCCGCCACAAGATCGCCTTCCGCTACCTCTCCGACAACGGACGCATGGTCGCGAAGGAGCACCCCTTCGAAGGCATCGTCCCCAACCTCGAGCGCCGCTACCGCGAGACCGACTCCACCGCCGTGCGCGAGGAACTTACCAAGCTGCGCGCGACCCAGGCCTGCCCGAGCTGCCACGGCACCCGCCTGCGCACCGAGGCGCGCAACGTCCTCATCGGCGACCGCTCGCTGCACGAAGTCAGCCGCATGCCGCTGGGCGAATGCAAAGCCTTCTTCGACGGCCTCGCCCTCCCCGGCCACCGCGGCCTCGTCGCCGCCAAGATCGTCAAGGAAATCTCCGACCGCCTGAGCTTCCTGATCAACGTCGGCCTCGACTACCTCTCGCTCGACCGCTCCGCCGACACCCTTTCGGGCGGCGAGGCACAGCGCATCCGCCTCGCCAGCCAGATCGGCTCCGGCCTCACCGGCGTCATGTACGTCCTCGACGAACCCTCGATCGGCCTGCACCAGCGCGACAACGACCGCCTCCTCGGCACGCTGCGCCAGCTGCGTGACCTGGGCAACACCGTGATCGTCGTCGAACACGACGAGGACGCGATCCGCTGCGCCGACTACGTCGTGGACATGGGCCCCGGCGCGGGCGTGCACGGCGGTGAAATCGTCGCCCGCGGCACCCCGGCCGACATCGTCGCCAGCGAGGCATCGCTCACCGGCGCCTACCTCGCCGGCCGCTACACCATCCCCGTGCCGGCACGCCGCGCAGTTCCGGACCCCGAGCGCCAGCTGCGCCTCGAAGGCTGCACCGGCAACAACCTCAAGAACGTCGAACTCGCCATCCCGGTCGGCCTGTTCACCTGCATCACCGGCGTCTCTGGCTCCGGCAAATCGACCCTCATCAACGACACCCTGTACGCGCTGGCCGCCCGGCATCTCTACGGCTCGACGACTGAACCCGCCCCCTTCTCGGCAGTGCACGGTCTCGACGATTTCGACAAGGTCATCAACGTCGACCAGAGCCCCATCGGCCGCACTCCGCGCTCCAACCCGGCGACCTACACCGGGCTGCTCACCCCGGTACGCGAACTCTTCGCCGGCGTCCCCGATGCGCGCGCCCGCGGCTACGGCCCCGGCCGCTTCTCCTTCAACGTCAAGGGCGGGCGCTGCGAGGCGTGCCAGGGCGACGGCATGATCAAGGTTGAAATGCACTTCCTGCCCGACATGTACGTCCCCTGCGACGTGTGCCACGGCAAGCGCTACAACCGCGAAACCCTCGAGATCCGCTACAAGGGCAAGAGCATCTACGAAGTCCTCGACATGACCGTCGAGAACGCGCTCGGATTCTTCGGCGCCGTACCCGGCGTCGCGCGCAAGCTTGAAACGCTGATGGACGTCGGACTCGGCTACATCCGCCTGGGCCAGAGTGCGACGACCCTCTCCGGCGGCGAAGCGCAGCGCGTGAAGCTCGCCCTCGAGCTCTCCAAGCGCGACACCGGCCGCACCCTCTACATCCTCGACGAACCGACCACCGGCCTGCACTTCCGCGACATCGAACTGCTCCTCGGCGTGCTCCACCGCCTGCGCGACCACGGCAACACCATCGTCGTCATCGAGCACAACCTCGACGTCATCAAGACCGCCGACTGGCTCGTCGATCTCGGCCCCGAGGGTGGCGACCGCGGCGGCCGGATCCTGTGCAGCGGTCCGCCCGAAGCGATCGCCGCCCACCCCGACAGCCACACTGGCCGCTACCTGAAGCGCATGCTCGAACCCACCGCGAACACTTGAGGCGGAAATCACCGGCGATCGCGCTTACAATTTGAAGCAAACCCACCACGGGTATTCCGGACAATACGGCGGTCGCCGCAATGACCCCCGCAAAATCAAGGAGAAGCTCATGCCCGCAGTTCCGAACGACGTACAGGCCGTCTTCCTCGACCGCATCGAACGTCGCGTAAAGATCCTCAAGACCCTGCTCGACGCCGGACTAGGCGTGTATCAGGCGGCCGAGGAACAGCAGCGCAAACGCGCGATCGATCAGGTCGTGCGCCTCACGGCGCGCACCAGCGAACTGCCGCAACTCACGCCGGAAACCCTTGCGAAAGCCAGCGACATCGTCGCGGCGCACCTCGAACCGATGCAGAAGGTGCTTCCCCACGACGTCCAGTACCGCAACCGGCTGCGCAAGTCCTGGTAAGCAGCGGGCGCCACTCGCGCGGAAAAGGCCCCCGAAACCGTCAGTCCGGATAGCCGTCCGGATTCTGCGACTGCCACCGCCACGCATCGCGGCACATCGCGTCCAGATCGAACCGCGGCGTCCACCCGAGCACCTTGCAAGCCAGACTCGCGTCCGCCCAGCAGGCCGCGACATCACCCGGCCGGCGCGCCACGATACGGTAAGGCACCTCGCGCGCCGACGCCACCTCGAACGCTCGCGCGACTTCGAGCACGCTGTACCCGCGTCCGGTTCCGAGATTCAGGCAGCTGACACCCGGGTGGCCGTCCATGCGCTCGACCGCGGCAACATGCCCGGCGGCGAGATCAACCACATGGATATAGTCCCGGACCCCCGTTCCGTCCGCAGTCGGATAATCCCCGCCGAACACCTGCAGTTCCTTCAGCTTCCCGACCGCCACTTGACTCACGTACGGCATGAGATTGTTCGGGATTCCGTTCGGATCCTCGCCAATCAGTCCGCTGGCATGCGCCCCGACCGGATTGAAGTAGCGCAGCAAGGCGACATGCCAGCGCGCATCGGCCGCAACGAGATCACGCAACACCTCCTCGCACATCAGCTTCGTGCGCCCATACGGGTTCGTCGCCCCGGTGGGAAAATCCTCGCGAATCGGCACCGTCGCCGGATCCCCATACACCGTCGCAGAGGAACTGAACACGAGCCGACGGACATTAGCCGCCTCCATCGCCTCAACGAGCGCGAACAACCCGCCCACATTGTTCTGGTAGTACGGCAGCGGTTTCGCCACCGACTCCCCCACGGCCTTCAGGGCCGCGAAGTGGACCACCGCATCGACCCGATGCTCGCCGAACAGACGCTTCAACGCCGACGCATCGCGGACGTCGGCACGATAGAACCCGCGCAGCTTCCTGCCCGCAATTCGCTCGACCCGCTCTAGCGCGGCCGATTTGCTGTTGCACAGATTGTCGACCACGACCACGTCGTGCCCTGCTTCCATCAGCGCCACGCAGGTATGCGACCCGATGTACCCCGCGCCACCCGTTACCAGCACCGTACTCAATGCAGCACCTCCATCTCAGGCTAACCTCGAACTCGCCGCGGCCTGCACAAAAAAAATGGGCCGCAGAACGGCCCATTTTCGATGACACAGCGGTCGCGAAGCGATTTCTTACGCAGCCGCTGCTTCCTGCACTTCAGCAGCCACTTCACCCTCGGCCGGACGATCCAGCAGTTCGACGAGAGCCATCGGCGCGTTGTCGCCGTCGCGGAAACCGAACTTCAGGATGCGCAGGTAGCCGCCGTTACGGGCAGCGAAGCGCGGACCCAGCTCGTCGAACAGCTTCACGACCATGTCACGGTCGCGCAGGCGGTTGAACGCCAGGCGACGATTCGACAGGCTGGGCTTCTTGCCCAGGGTGATCAGCGGCTCGACCACACGGCGCAGTTCCTTGGCCTTGGGCAGGGTCGTCTTGATGACTTCGTGACGCAGCAGCGAATTGGCCATATTGCGGAACATCGCCTGACGATGCGCGCTGGTACGGTTAAGCTTGCGAAGACCGTTGCGGTGACGCATTTCTATTCCTCACTCAACTGCGCCGACTCAACCGAGCTTCTCGAGCCCGGCCGGCGGCCAGTTTTCCAGTTTCATGCCGAGCGTAAGCCCACGCGAGGCCAACACTTCCTTGATTTCGTTCAGCGACTTGCGGCCGAGGTTCGGGGTCTTCAGCAGCTCGGTTTCCGTACGCTGGATCAGATCGCCGATGTAGTAGATGTTCTCGGCCTTCAGGCAGTTGGCCGACCGCACGGTCAGCTCGAGGTCATCGACCGGGCGCAGCAGCACCGGATCGATCACCTGCGCCGCGGTCACTTCCGCGACCGGCGCCGTACCTTCCAGATCCGCAAACACCGACAGCTGATCCATCAGCACGCGCGCGGCGTAACGAATAGCCTCTTCCGGGTCGACCGCGCCATTGGTCTCGATATCGATCACCAGGCGATCGAGGTCGGTACGCTGCTCGACACGAGCGCTCTCGACCAGGTAGCTCACCCGGCGCACCGGGCTGAACGAAGCGTCCAGCACGATGTGACCAATGCTCTTGCTCTCGCCGACAGCCGGACGCACGTTACCCGGCACGTAACCGCGGCCTTCCTCGACCTTGATCTGCATCTCGAGCTTGCCGCCCGGTGCCAGATGCGCGATCACATGATCGGGGTTGATGATCTCGACGTCGTGACCGCCCTCGATGTCGCGCGCGGTAACAACACCGTCGCCCGACTTCGACAAACGCAGCGTTGCCTCACCGCGGTTATGCAGCTTCAGCACGACGCCCTTCAGATTCAGCAGCAGGTCGACGATGTCCTCGCGCACGCCGTCCAGAGTCGAGTACTCGTGCAGCACGCCCTCAATCGAGACTTCCGTCGGCGCATAGCCCGGCAGCGAGGAAAGGAGGATGCGCCGCAGCGCATTCCCCAGGGTATGACCGAAACCACGCTCGAACGGCTCCATCGTCACGCGCGCCTGCACAGGCGACACGGACTGGACGTCGATGATGCGGGGTTTCAGCAGTGAATTGCTTTGCATCAGCAGTTCCTCGGATCTTTGAGTCTTCAGGCGAGCCCGTTAGCGGGAGTACAGTTCGACGACGAGACCTTCGTTGATCGTCGGCGGCAGCTCCGAACGCTGCGGGTATGCCTTGAACACGCCCTTGCCGGCCTTGGCGTCGACTTCCAGCCACTCCGGGAAACCACGCGCGGCAGCGGCTTCGAGCGCGGCCTTGACGCGGAGCTGGCCGCGCGCACCCTCGGTGAGCTCGACCGTCTCACCCGGACGCACGACGTACGACGGGATGTTGACGCGCTTGCCATTCACGAGAATGCCGTTGTGACGGACCAGCTGACGAGCCTCGGCACGCGAGCCGCCAAAACCCATGCGATAGACCACGGAATCGAGGCGACCTTCCAGCAGCTGCAGCAGGTTCTCGCCGGTCTGGCCGCGACGGCGGTCCGCCTCGGCGTACACCTTGCGGAACTGCGCCTCGAGGACGCCATACAGACGGCGGATCTTCTGCTTTTCACGCAGCTGAACGCCATAGCCGGACAGACGCTGTCCGGAACGCTGGCCATGCTGGCCAGGAGCATACGAGCGGCGCTCGATCGCGCACTTGTCGGTGAAGCACTTCTCGGCCTTCAGGAACAGCTTCTCGCCTTCGCGACGGCACTGACGGCACTTGGGATCCAGATTACGAGCCACGTTTCAACTCCTTGTCAGATACGACGCTTTTTCGGCGGACGGCAGCCGTTATGCGGAATCGGCGTGATGTCGGTAATGCTGGAGATCTTCATACCCAGCGCGTTCAGGGCGCGAACAGCGGATTCGCGGCCCGGACCGGGCCCCTTGATGCGCACTTCCAGGTTCTTGACGCCACATTCCTGCGCGGCCTTGCCGGCAGCTTCGGCGGCAACCTGGGCGGCAAACGGCGTGCTCTTGCGCGAACCCTTGAAGCCCGCGCCGCCCGACGTTGCCCACGACAGGGCATTGCCCTGACGATCGGTAATCGTGATGATCGTGTTATTGAAGCTCGCGTGAACGTGCGCGATACCTTCGGCAACGTTCTTTTTAACCTTCTTGCGAACCTTCGCAGCAGTTTTAGCCATTATCAGTCCTTATCACTTCTTGCCGGCGATCGCCTTGCGCGGTCCCTTGCGGGTGCGGGCGTTTGTCCGGGTCCTCTGACCGCGCAGCGGAAGGCCGCGACGATGACGGACACCACGATAGCAGCCCAAATCCATCAGGCGCTTGATATTCATCGTCACTTCACGGCGAAGATCGCCCTCGACGACAAACCTGCCAACCTCATCACGCAGACGCTCCATGTCCGACTCGGTGAGATCCTTCACCTTGACGGAACGCGCGACGTTGGCGGCATCACAGATTTTCTGAGCACGCGAACGGCCAATTCCATAGATGGCGGTCAGCGCAATCTCGGCATGCTTGTGATTGGGAATGTTTACCCCAGCAATACGGGCCATTCGATTACCCCAAAAAGCTAAACATTAAATGTTAATCCCTGAGCGCCCGAATATCAACCCTGGCGCTGCTTGTGCCGCGGATCCGCGCAGATGACGCGGACGACACCCTTGCGGCGAACGATCTTGCAGTTGCGGCAGAGCCGCTTAACCGAAGCCTGAACTCTCATTTCCTTGCTCCTGTTTCTTGATTACTTGGTCCGGAATACGATTCGGGCCTTGGTCAGGTCATAGGGCGTCAGCTGCACGGTGACCTTGTCGCCGGGAAGAATGCGGATGTAGTGCATGCGCATCTTCCCGGAAATGTACCCGAGGACCATATGTCCGTTTTCGAGCCGGACGCGGAACGTTGCATTGGGAAGGTTCTCGGTAACCTCACCCTGCATCTCGATGACGTCTTCCTTCGCCATAACTTACCGGATTGGAAGCCCCGTCCCCTTGAAGTTCGCCTTCTTCAGCAGGCTCTCATACTGATGCGACATCACGTAAGCCTGAACCTGCGCCATGAAGTCCATCGTCACCACCACGATGATCAGCAGCGACGTACCGCCGAAGTAGAACGGAACGTTCCACTTCAGGATCAGGAACTCCGGCAGCAGACACACCAGCGTGATATACACGGCACCCACCAACGTCAGACGCGTCAGGATCTTGTCGATGTAACGCGCCGTCTGGTCGCCCGGCCGAATACCCGGCACGAATGCCCCGCTCTTCTTCAGGTTATCCGCGGTTTCGCGTGCATTGAACACGAGCGCAGTGTAGAAGAAGCAGAAGAAGACGATCGCCACTGCATAAAGCATCACATAGACAGGCTGCCCCGGCGCGAGCTTCGCCGAAAGATCCCGCAACCAGATCATGCTCTCCGACGAACCGAACCACTGACCCAGAGTCGCCGGGAACAGGATTATGCTCGATGCGAAGATCGGCGGAATCACCCCCGCCATGTTCAGCTTCAGCGGCAGATGCGAACTCTGACCACCGTAGATCTTGTTGCCGACCTGGCGTTTTGCGTAATTCACCAGAATCTTGCGCTGGCCGCGCTCGACGAACACCACGAACGCAGTGACAAGCGCAACCAGCACGCAGATCAGCAACGCCGTGAAGGGATGCATCGCCCCCGTGCGCACGAGCTCGAACAGCCCCGCAATCGAACTCGGCAACCCCGCGGCAATACCGGCGAAGATGATGAGCGAGATGCCATTGCCGAGGCCGCGTTCGGTGATCTGCTCGCCGAGCCACATCAGGAACATCGTGCCCGTCACCAGCGTCGCCACCGTCACGAATCGGAACGTGACACCCGGATCCAGCACCAGCCCCCCTTGCCCCTCGAGTGCAATCGCGATGCCGAGGGACTGAGCCAGCGCTAGAACCAGCGTACCGGCGCGCGTATATTGCGTAATCTTGCGCCGACCGGCCTCGCCCTCCTTCTTCAGGGCTTCGAGCGACGGCACCGCCACGGTCATCAGTTGCATGATGATCGATGCCGAGATGTACGGCATGATCCCCAACGCAAAGATGGTGAAGCGCGACAGCGCACCGCCCGAGAACAGATTGAAGACACCGAGAATCCCCCCGGACTGCGACTGGAACAGCTCAGCCAGCCGACTGGGGTCGATTCCGGGCACCGGGATGTGCGCACCGATCCGATAGACGATCAGGGCACCGACCAGGAACATCAGTCGGCGCTTCAGGTCGCCGAACCGACCGGGCGTTCCCAAGGTGGCAGCAGGAGTGGCCACAGCTGGATCCCTGCTTACTCGATGACGACCGAACCGCCGGCCGCCTCGATTGCGGCGAGCGCGCCCTTCGTGGCGCCGACGCCGCGCAGGGTCACCTTGCGACCGATGCTACCGGACAGCACGACCTTCGCCGAAAGCGTATCCGCAGCAACGATGCCGGCCTGCTTCAACACAAGCAGATCGACCTCATCCACCGGCAGCTTGTCCAGCTCGGACAGGCGGACTTCGGCGTTGCGCGAAGCCGTCAGCGAGACGAAGCCGCGCTTCGGCAGGCGGCGCTGCAGCGGCATCTGTCCGCCTTCGAAGCCGACCTTGTGGAACCCGCCCGCGCGCGACTTCTGACCCTTGTGACCGCGACCGCAAGTCTTGCCCAGCCCGCAGCCGATGCCGCGTCCGACGCGCTTGCCGGCGAACTTCGAACCCGTCGCAGGTTTAATCGTATTAAGACGCATCTCAACCCTCACACTTCACCAGGTAGGACACCTTGTTAACCATGCCGCGCACTTCAGGCGTGTCCTGAAGCTCGACGGTATGGTTCAGGCGACGCAAGCCGAGCCCGCGCACCGTCGCACGGTGCGACTGCTTGGTACCGATCACGCTCTTGACCAGCGTAACCTTGATCGTTTTCTCGGCCATGGCTTACCCCAGAATTTCTTCGACGCTCTTGCCACGCTTGGCGGCGATCTCCGCCGGCGTATTGATCGCCAGGAGACCGTTCAGCGTTGCACGCACGACGTTGTACGGATTCGACGAACCGATGCACTTGCAGGCCACGTCCGTAACGCCCATCACCTCGAACACCGCGCGCATGGGGCCACCCGCAATGATGCCGGTACCGCTGGGAGCAGGCTGCATGAGCACCTCGGAGGCACCGTGCTTGCCGACCACGGAATGCTGCAGCGTACCGTTCTTGAGCGAGACCTTGACCATCTTGCGACGCGCTTCGTCCATGGCCTTCTGCACGGCCACCGGCACTTCGCGCGACTTGCCCTTGCCCATGCCGATGCCGCCATCGCCATCGCCAACCACCGTCAGCGCCGCGAAACCGAGGATACGACCGCCCTTCACGACCTTCGTCACACGGTTGATGGCGACCATCTTTTCGCGCAGGCCGTCGTCACGCTCCTCGGAAGCCTGCGGACGCTTGCTTTGTTGCTTAGCCATACGATTCCTCGCTTAGAACTTGAGACCGCCTTCGCGGGCGGCCTCGGCCAGCGCCTGGACGCGACCGTGATACTGGAAGCCGGCGCGATCGAACGCGACGGACTCGATACCCGCGGCCTTCGCCCGCTCGGCGATCAGCTTGCCGACGATCACGGCTGCGGCCTTGTTGCCGCCGTGCGACAGCTGCGAACGCACGTCCGCCTCGACCGTGGAGGCCGCAGCAAGCACGCGCGCGCCGGAACCATCGATGATCTGGGCGTAGATATGGGAATTGGAACGGAACACAGTCAGACGAACCGCCTTCAGTTCCGCGATTTTGGCTCGGGTTTTACGAGCACGACGCAGACGAACCACTTTCTTGTTCATATCGAACCGCCCTTACTTCTTCTTGGTTTCCTTGAGCACGACCACCTCGTCCGCGTAGCGGACGCCCTTGCCCTTGTAAGGCTCGGGAGCGCGGTATGCACGCACTTCGGCCGCGACCTGACCGACTTGCTGCTTGTCGATGCCCTTGATCACGATTTCCGTCTGTGTCGGCGTTTCCACCTTCACGCCCGCCGGCATCTGATGCACGACAGGATGCGAAAAACCGAGCGTCAGATTGAGCTTGTCGCCCTGCGCCTGCGCACGATAACCGACGCCGACGAGGTTCAACTTGCGCTCAAAACCCTTCGTAACGCCGGTGACCATGTTATTCACGAGCGCGCGCACGGTACCCGACATCGCACGGCCGTTCGCAGCACCGGCAACGGCACCAAACACCAGCGCATCACCCTCGCGCTGCACGGACACGGCGTTGCCAATGTACTGTTTGACGGTACCCAGCGGACCCTTCACGGAAACCTCACCAGCCGCGACAGTCACATCGACGCCCTGGGGGATTGCCACGGGATTCTTAGCTACACGAGACATGAGACCCCCTTAAGCGACGTAACAGATGACTTCGCCGCCCACGCGTCCGGCACGTGCCGCACGGTCGGTCATGACGCCACGCGGCGTCGACACGATCGCAACACCGAGACCGTTCATGACACGCGGCAGATCGTCACTGCCCTTGTAGACACGCAGACCGGGACGGCTGACACGCTCGATGCGCTCGATGACCGGACGGCCAGCGTAGTACTTCAGCACCACATCGAGCTGGGCTTTACCTTCGGCATCGCGGACTGCATAGCCGTCGATGTAACCTTCATCCTGCAGGACCTTGGCGATCGCAACCTTCAGCTTGGAGCTGGGCATCGACACGCTCTGCTTCTGAGCCTGCTGACCGTTACGGATGCGGGTCAGCATATCGGCGATCGGATCGGACATACTCATTCGATAATCTCCTTACCAACTCGCCTTGGTCATGCCCGGCACTTCGCCACGGAACGCGAGATCGCGCAGCTTGTTGCGGCACAGCCCGAACTTGCGGAACACGCCGCGCGGACGACCCGTCAGGGCGCAGCGATTGCGCTCGCGAACGGGGCTTGCGTTGCGCGGAAGCTGCTGCAGCTTCAGACGAGCAGCCATGCGCTCTTCTTCAGGCAACTTGAAATCGTTGATCTGAGCGATCAGCGCGGCCCGCTTCGCGGCGAACTTCGCCACCAGCTTGCGACGCTTCTCTTCTCGATTGATCAGAGCCAGTTTTGCCATAACACCCTCAATTCTTGAACGGGAACTTGAACGCCGCGAGCAGAGCGCGAGCTTCCTGATCGGACTTGGCCGTCGTCGTGATGCTGATGTTCATACCCCGCAGAGCATCGATCTTGTCGTACTCGATCTCGGGGAAAATGATCTGCTCCTTGACGCCCAGGTTGTAGTTGCCGCGACCGTCAAAACCCTTGCCGGCGATACCACGAAAGTCGCGGATACGCGGCATGGCGATCGTCACCAGACGATCGAGGAATTCGAACATCTTCTCGCCACGCAAGGTCACCATGCAGCCGATCGGATAACCATCACGGATCTTGAAACCCGCGATCGACTTGCGTGCCTTGGTCACCACCGGCTTCTGACCCGCAATCTTCTGCATGTCGCCGACGGCATGATCAAGAATCTTCTTGTCGCCAACCGCCTCGCCGACACCCATATTCAGCGTGATCTTCGTAATGCGAGGCACTTCCATCACGGACTTGTACCCGAACTGCTTCAGCAGATCGGGAGCAATCGTTTCCTTGTAGTACTGCTGCAAGCGCGCCATCACCACTCCTTACGCGTTCACCAGTTCGCCATTCGACTTGAAGACGCGCACTTTGCGACCATCCTCAAGCACACGAATACCCACGCGATCACCCTTCTGGGTGGCGGGATTGAACAGCGCAACATTCGAAACGTGCAGCGGCATCTCTTTCTCGACGATGCCACCCACTTCCCCTTTGAGCGGATTCGGACGCACGTGCTTCTTCGCGCGATTCACACCCTCGACCACCAGATGCTCCTCGCCCACCCGACGCAGCACGACACCGCGACGACCGCGATCCTTGCCCGTCAGGACAACAACCTCATCACCTTTGCGGATCTTGTTCATCTCGATAATTCCTTAGAGCACTTCAGGCGCCAGCGAGACGATCTTCATGAACCGCTCGGTACGCAGTTCGCGCGTCACCGGCCCGAAGATACGCGTGCCGATCGGCTCGAGCTTGTTATTCAGCAGGACGGCCGCATTGCCATCAAACTTCACCAGCGAACCGTCCGGACGACGCACGCCCTTCGCAGTACGCACAACAACGGCACTGTAGATATCGCCTTTCTTGACGCGACCCCTCGGCGCGGCATCCTTCACGGTCACCTTGATGATGTCGCCAATGCCGGCATAGCGACGCTTGGAACCACCAAGAACCTTGATGCACATCACCGAACGCGCGCCGGTATTGTCGGCGACGTCCAGAATGGACTGCATTTGAATCATGAATTTATCTCCAACTTGCCCCGCTACAGCGGTCAGTCTTGGAACCCGTACGGGTAAGGAGCCCCGAAGAGCGAAAAGCAAAGAAATAAAATTATAACAGCCTGGCAGTCGCCTGCCAAGCTGCCCACAGCAGTAGCCCGTACTCTGCTTAGATTACGCGCGCCTTCTCAAGCACCTTCGCGACGCGCCAGGACTTGGTCTTGGAAATCGGACGGCATTCCTCGATTTCAACCAAATCACCGGCGGCAGCGACGCCACCCTCGACGTGCGCATGATACTTCGCCGAGCGCGTGATCACCTTTCCGTACAGCTCATGCTTGACGCGACGCTCGACCAGCACGGTGACCGTGTTCTGCATTTTGTCGCTTACGACACGGCCGACCAGGGCGCGACGCACCTTTTCGATTTGTTCGCTCATTTCTGCCCTGCCTTTTCACGCAGAACGGTACGCACGCGCGCGATGTCGCGGCGCACCTTCCCGAGTTGGCTCGTGTTGCTGAGCTGCTGCGTCGCAAGCTGCATGCGCAGCGAGAACTGCGCCTTCAGCAGCTCGAGCAATTCCTGATTCACTTCACCGGCGCTCTTCGCGCGGAGTTCACTCGCTTTCATGATTACCCCAACAGACGGTGAACAAACACGGTCTCGACCGGCAGCTTCGCCGCGGCGAGGCGGAACGCCTCGCGCGCCAGAGCTTCATCGACACCATCCATCTCGTAAAGAACCTTGCCAGGCTGGATTTCCGCGACCCAGTACTCCGGGTTGCCTTTACCGTTACCCATACGAACTTCGGCAGGCTTCTTCGAGATCGGCTTGTCCGGGAACACGCGGATCCAGATGCGACCGCCACGCTTGATGTGGCGAGTCATCGCACGACGCGCCGCTTCGATCTGGCGGGCGGTGAGCCGACCGCGACCGATGGCCTTGAGACCGTATTCGCCGAAGCTCACCTTGGCACCGCGCGTCGCAACGCCGGTGTTGCGGCCCTTCTGCTCCTTACGATATTTCCTTCTCGTCGGCTGCAGCATCATTCACCCCTGCTTTCTTGCGGCTGCTTGGCCTGGCCCTCGGCGCCACCCCGGCGAGCGGGACGGCGACCAGGACGACCCTCGCCACCTTCGGCACCGCGCGGCGCACCGCGACGGCCACGGCGAGCCTCATTCTCGTTCTCGACGACGACCGGACGCTCATTGCGGCCGAGCATCTCGCCCTTGTACACCCACACCTTGATACCGATGATGCCGTAGGTCGTGCTCGCCTCGGAAACACCGTAATCGATGTCGGCACGCAGCGTGTGCAGCGGAACACGCCCTTCACGGTACCACTCGGTACGCGCGATTTCGGCCCCGTTCAAACGGCCCGCGCTCATGATCTTGATGCCCTGAGCACCCAGACGCATCGCGTTCTGCATCGCCCTCTTCATGGCGCGGCGGAACATGATGCGCTTCTCGAGCTGCTGGGCGATCGAATCCGCGATCAGCTTCGCATCGATTTCCGGCTTGCGCACTTCTTCGATATTGACGTGCACAGGCACGCCCATGATCTTCTGGAGTTCGCGCTTCAGCAGCTCGATGTCTTCGCCCTTCTTACCAATCACGACACCGGGACGCGCGCTGAACAGCGTGATGCGCGCGTTCTTGGCGGGACGCTCGATGACGATGCGGCCAACGGAGGCATGCGCGAGTTTCTTCTTCAGGAAGTCGCGAACCTTGATGTCTTCGTGCAGCATCTTGGAGTAGTCGCGGCTCGAAGCAAACCAGCGCGAGCTCCAGTCACGGGTGACCGCCAGACGGAATCCGGTCGGATGAATTTTCTGACCCATATTTACCCCTTACTCCCCGACGGTCACGTAGACATGGCAGGTCGGCTTCAGGATGCGGTTACCGCGCCCCTTAGCGCGCGCCGTAAACCGCTTCAGCGACGTACCTTCCTCGACGTAGATCGTCTTCACCTTGAGGGTGTCGATGTCTGCGCCATCGTTGTGTTCGGCGTTTGCGATCGCCGACTCGACGACCTTGCGGATGATCTGGGCGCCCTTCTTCGGCGAGAAGGCGAGAATGTTCAGGGCCTGATCAACCGGCTTGCCCCGCACCTGGTCCGCAACCAGCCGACCCTTCTGGGCCGACAGGCGAACTCCGCGGAGGATTGCTTTGGTTTCCATGGTGACTCCTTACCTCTTCGCCTTCTTGCTCGCAGCATGACCCTTGAACGTACGGGTCAGCGCGAACTCGCCCAGCTTGTGGCCGACCATGTTCTCGGAGACGAACACCGGAACGTGCTGGCGGCCGTTATGCACCGCGATCGTGAGGCCGACGAAGTCGGGCAGCACGGTGGAACGGCGCGACCACGTCTTGATCGGACGCTTGTCGTTGCTCACCCGGACGGCGTCGACCTTCTTCAGGAGGTGCGCGTCGACAAACGGGCCTTTTTTGATTGAACGTGCCATCTGTTACCCCTTAACGCTTGTGACGACGCTGCACGATCATGGTATCGGTGCGCTTGTTGCTGCGCGTACGATAACCCTTGGCCGGCTGACCCCACGGGCTGCGCGGCACACCACCTTCGCCGGTACGGCCTTCGCCGCCACCATGCGGGTGATCGACCGGGTTCATCGCCACACCGCGAACGGTCGGGCGGATACCACGCCAGCGGTTAGCACCGGCCTTGCCGATCTTGCGCAGACCATGCTCTTCATTGCCCACGACGCCAATCGCGGCGCGGCATTCGACATGCACGCGGCGCACTTCGCCGGAGCGCAGACGAACCTGGGCATAGGCACCTTCACGCGCCAGGAGCTGCACCGACGTGCCGGCTGCGCGCGCGATCTGCGCGCCCTTGCCAGGCATCATCTCGACGCAATGGATCGTCGAACCGACCGGAATGTTGCGGATCGGCAGGACATTGCCCGGCTTGATCGGAGCTTCGGCGCCGCTCATGACCTGCGCACCGACTTCCAGACCCTTGGGGGCGATGATGTACGCACGCTCGCCATCCGCGTAGCAGATGAGCGCGATGTTCGCCGAGCGGTTCGGGTCGTACTCGATGCGCTCGACGCGCGCGACGATCCCGTCCTTGTTGCGACGAAAATCAACCAGGCGATAGTGCTGCTTGTGACCGCCGCCTTTGTGACGGACGGTGATGTGACCGTTGTTGTTACGGCCGGCATTCTTCGACTGCTTTTCGACGAGGGAGGCGAGCGGACGACCCTTGTAGAGATCCGCATTCACCACCTTGACCATCGCACGACGGCCGGCAGACGTAGGCTTCAGTTTTACCAGTGCCATGACTATTACTCCCCGGCCGCGAAGTTGATTTCCTGGCCCGGCTTCAGGCAGACGAACGCCTTCTTCCAGCCCTTGCGACGACCGGTCGTCTTGCCGAAGCGCTTAAGTTTGCCCTTGACGTTCGCGATCTGCACCGACTTGACCTCGACCTTGAAGAGCAGCTCGACGGCAGCCTTGACCTCAGGCTTCGTTGCGCACGACGCCACCTTGAACACTACCTGCTCGTTCTTGTCGGCGATATAGGTCGCCTTTTCGGAGATCTGGGGCGCGAGCAGCACCTGCATCAGACGCTCTTGGCTAAATCCGCTCATTGCCAGGCCTCCTCCATCTTGGCCAGCGCACCCTTGGTCACGATCACGCGATCGTAGTGCACAAGAGCCACCGGGTCCGTCTCGCTGACTTCGAGCACCAGCACCTTGTGCAGGTTACGCGACGACAGGAACAGGTTCTCGTCGAACTGATCCGTGATCACCAGCACGGAGTCCAACCCCATGCCCTTCAGCTTCTGCGACAGAAGCTTGGTCTTCGGCGCTTCCACGCTGAAATTCTCGACCACAGCGAGCCGATCTTCGCGCGCAAGCTGCGACAGGATCGAGGCGACGCCCGCACGATACATCTTGCGATTCAGCTTCTGCGTGAAGTTTTCTTCCGGCGAATTCGGGAAGATCCGGCCGCCGCCGCGCCACAGTGGGCTCGACGCCATACCGGCACGAGCACGACCCGTACCTTTCTGGCGCCACGGCTTGCGAGTCGACTTCGTAACGTCGGCACGCCCCTTCTGCGCACGATTACCCGAACGAGCGTTTGCCATGTAGGCAACGACGACCTGGTGAATCAGCGCCTCGTTGTAGTCGCGCCCGAAGAGCGCATCAGAAGCCTGCAGCGTCGCCGCTTGCACGCCCTGATCGTTCAATACTTTAAGTTCCATCACGTCCTCGCTCAGCCTCGGGCCTTGACGGCGGGACGGACGATAACGTCGCCGCCCTTCGAACCAGGCACAGCCCCCTTAACCAGGAGCAACTGACGCTCGACATCAACGCGAACCACTTCGAGACTCTGCGTCGTGCGGGTCACATTACCGTATTGGCCTGCCATGCGCTTACCCGGGAAAACGCGACCCGGATCCTGCGCCATACCAATCGAACCCGGCGCGTTATGCGACACCGAGTTACCGTGCGACGCACGGTTCGACGAGAAATTGTGACGCTTGATGACGCCCGAGAAACCCTTACCGATCGAGGTCCCGGTCACATCGACCTTCTGACCGACGGCAAAGAGCTCCACGCTGATCACGTCGCCAGCCTTCAGGCCAGCCAGCTGTGCCGGCTCGACGGTGAATTCGCGGAGGGTATGACCGGCTTCAACGCCGGCCTTGGCGAGATGCCCGGCGAGCGCCTTATTGACGCGACTCGCACGGCGCTTGCCGAAAGCCACCTGAACCGCGGCATAGCCGTCGCTTTCAGGCGTCTTGACTTGGGTAACGCGATTATTGGCAACGTCAAGCACCGTCACCGGGACGCTACGACCGTCCTCGGCAAAAATGCGAGTCATGCCAACCTTGCGTCCTACAAGGCCTAGACTCATTTTTTTCTCCTGATCCCCGGTTACGATTGACCGGGCCCTATCACATGAATTGCGCCAAAAGAC
Organism: Aromatoleum tolulyticum; assembly: GCF_900156155.1. Classification (GTDB taxonomy): domain Bacteria; phylum Pseudomonadota; class Gammaproteobacteria; order Burkholderiales; family Rhodocyclaceae; genus Aromatoleum; species Aromatoleum tolulyticum. The sequence continues at coordinate 1,553 of NZ_FTMD01000011.1, read as the reverse complement.
GCAAAGGCCGGATTATACCGGCCTTTTTTCAAACTCCGCAAGCGCGGACGACTTACTGCAGCTTGATCTCGACGTCGACCCCGGCAGGAAGATCCAGCTTCATCAGCGCATCGACCGTCTTGTCAGTCGGATCGATGATATCCATCAGACGCTGATGGGTGCGGATCTCAAACTGGTCGCGCGAAGTCTTGTTGACGTGCGGCGAACGCAGAAGGTCGAAGCGCTCGATCCGGGTCGGCAGCGGAACGGGACCGCGAACGACGGCGCCGGTACGCTTGGCGGTGTCTACGATCTCGAGGGCCGACTGATCGATCAGGCGGTAGTCGAAGGCCTTCAGCCGGATACGAATCTTCTGGTTTTGCATGTTGCAGTCCTTAAAAGAGCAAAAACCCCGGGGCAATTACCCCGGGGGGATTTAACGAAGCAATTACTCGATGATCTTGGCGACGACGCCGGCGCCGACGGTACGGCCACCTTCGCGGATCGCGAAACGCAGACCTTCTTCCATGGCGATCGGGGCCAGCAGCTTGACCGTGATCGACACGTTGTCACCCGGCATGACCATCTCGGTGCCTTCCGGCAGCGCGATCGAACCGGTCACGTCGGTCGTACGGAAGTAGAACTGCGGACGGTAGTTGTTGAAGAACGGAGTATGACGACCACCCTCTTCCTTCGACAGCACGTACACTTCGCCGGTGAAGTGGGTATGCGGCTTGATCGAGCCCGGCTTGCACAGGACCTGACCCCGCTCCACATCTTCACGCTTGGTGCCGCGCAGCAGCACGCCGACGTTGTCACCCGCCTGACCCTGGTCAAGCAGCTTGCGGAACATTTCGACGCCGGTGCAGATGGTCTTGACCGTGGGCTTGATGCCGACGATTTCGACTTCCTCACCGACCTTGACGATACCACGCTCGACACGACCGGTGACCACGGTACCGCGGCCGGAGATCGAGAACACGTCTTCGATCGGCAGCAGGAAGGGCTTGTCGATCGCGCGCTCCGGCGTCGGGATGTAGCTGTCGAGCGCTTCGGCCAGCTTCATGATGGCGCCTTCGCCGAGCTCGCCCTTGTCGCCTTCGATCGCCTTCAGCGCCGAACCCTTGACGATGGGAATGTCGTCGCCCGGGAAGTCGTACTTCGACAGCAGTTCGCGCACTTCCATCTCGACGAGCTCGAGCAGCTCGGCGTCGTCGACCATGTCGCACTTGTTCATGAAGACGATGATGTACGGAACACCGACCTGACGCGCCAGCAGGATGTGCTCGCGAGTCTGCGGCATCGGGCCGTCGGCGGCCGACACAACCAGGATCGCGCCGTCCATCTGCGCCGCACCGGTGATCATGTTCTTGACGTAGTCGGCGTGACCCGGGCAGTCGACGTGCGCGTAGTGACGGGTCGCGGTTTCGTATTCGACGTGCGCGGTGTTGATCGTGATGCCGCGCGCCTTCTCTTCCGGCGCCGCGTCGATCTGGTCGTAGGCCTTCGCCTCGCCGCCGAACTTCGACGACAGAATCGTCGTGATCGCTGCGGTCAGGGTCGTCTTGCCATGG
>NZ_FTMD01000021.1 GCF_900156155.1 Aromatoleum tolulyticum | reverse complement strand
GTCATCGTCAGACTACCTACTCCCAAAAAAGCCGCTCTTCCTACTCAGGATCAGCGGCTTTTTTGCGTCTACCGCCGCTCCCGACCGTGTCGTGCGACCGTGACTTGAGCCGGCGCATCGTGCAGAATCGCCACTCTTCACCGGATTGGCGTTTCATGGATTTCGATCTGATCATCGTGGGCGGGGGGCTCGCCGGTGCAAGCCTCGCAGCCGCTCTGCAGGGAACCCGTTACCGCATCGCGCTCGTCGAGGCGCGTGCGCCTGCCCTTGTCGAGGGCTGGGATGCGCGCGTCTACGCCATCAGTCCGTCATGCGCGGATTTCCTGCGCGAGATCGGGATCTGGCAACACCTCGATGCCGCGCGGATCGCACCGGTGCATTCGATGTCGATCCGTGGCGATGCGGGTGGCGAGCTCGAGTTTTCATCGTACGACAGCGGCTTGTCGGAGCTCGCCTGGATCGTCGAGTCCGGACGGATGCAACGCGAGCTGTGGGAAACGGTCAAGCGCCAGCACAACGTGACGATGCTGGTCGGCGGCGTGCCCGAGGCGATGAGCGTGGATAGGGAGAGTGTTTCGCTCGCGCTTCCCGGCCGGAAGTCGATTTATGGCCGGCTCGTCGTCGGTGCGGACGGTGTCAATTCGTGGGTGCGCACGCAGGCGGGAATCGATGCGGAGATCAGCCCCTACGGCGAGCGTGGAGTCGTCGCGAATTTCAGTTGCGGAAAGGATCACCGCAACCGCGCATTCCAGTGGTTTCGCGACGACGGCATCCTCGCGCTGCTCCCGCTGCCGGGGCGGGTGGTGTCGATGGTCTGGTCGTGCGCGGACGACTTCGCGGATTCGCTGCTCGCGCTGGACGGAGCGGCGTTGTGCCGGCGCGTCGCGGATGCTGCGGGCGGTGCGCTCGGGGCGCTGGAACTGGTGACGCCGGCGCAGGCCTTTCCGCTGCGGTTCATGCGGGTGTCGTCAGTGGTGAAGGAGCGCGTGGCGCTGGTCGGCGACGCCGCGCATGCGATCCATCCGCTTTCGGGTCACGGCATCAATCTGGGTTTCCAGGATGCCCGGGCTCTCGCCGATGTGCTGCGGGAGCTTCCCGCCTGGCGGGATCCCGGGGAGATTTCAGTGCTGCGCGGCTATGCCCGCGCGCGCGCGGAAGAGCCCTTTCTGGTTCAATACGCGACACACGGCCTCAATCGCCTGTTCGGCTCGCGCAATCCGCTGCTCGCGGCCGTGCGCAACGCCGGTTTGAACCTCACTGACCGTTTGCCGGTCGTACGCAACGCGCTCGTGCGATATGCGGTGAGCGGTCGATTCTGATTCCATGGAGATGCAGATGTTCAAGAAGGTAATTCGTCCGCTGGTCGCGGCCCTGGGGCTGGTGCTGCTGACACAAGGGGCCGCACGTGCCGACGAGGCGGAAGTGAAGAAGGCGGTAGAGGCCTTCGTCGGTGCTCCCGCGGTCGATTCGGTCGCGAAGCTGCCGTACGGCGGACTTTACGAGGTCGTGATGAAGAGCGGGGAGCTGATCTACACGGATGAGAAGACGAGCTTCTTCCTCGACGGACGCCTGATCGACACGAAGACGCGCAAGGACGTCACTGCGGCGCGCATGGCGCAGCTGTCGTCGATCGATTTCGCGTCCCTGCCGCTCGACCACGCGATCAAGCAGGTTCGCGGCAACGGTTCGCGGGTGCTGGTGACGTTCGAGGATCCGAACTGCACCTACTGCAAGCGGCTCGGCAAGGAGCTCGTGCAGATGAAGGACGTGACGCTGTATACCTTCCTGTTCCCGATCCTGAGCCCGGACTCTACCGAAAAGTCGCGCAACATCTGGTGTGCGAAGGATCGCGCAAAGGCATGGAACGAGTGGATCCTCGAGGCGAAGACCCCGGCTGCGGCGAAGTGTGACAGCGGAGCGGTCGATCGCAACGTGGCGCTCGGCCAGAAGCTGCGCATCAACGGCACGCCGACGATCTTCCTCGCCGACGGGCGCCGCCTGGGCGGCTACGTGCCGGCGGCGGAGCTCGAGCAGCAGCTAGCGAGCGTCGCGAAGTAAGACGGAAAACGAGCGGCGCCGGCGGGCGCCGTTCGTTTCTCCGCCGCCCTCAGAGGGCGCCGCTTTCGCTCGGCAGCAGGACCCACAGCTGGCCCTGCTGGCGCATGCGGCCGGCCTGCACGCCGGCATCCGCGCCGAGCCCCCAGAAGAAGTCCGCCCTGACCGCGCCCTTGATGGCGCCGCCGGTGTCCTGCGCGAGCATCAGCCGGCGCAACGGCCGGTCGCTGTTCGGTGCGGTGGTCGCGAGGAAGACGGGAGCGCCCAGCGGGATGGTGCGTGGGTCGACGGCCAGGCTGCGGCCAGCCGTGAGCGGGACGCCGAGCGCGCCGGTGGGGCCGCCGGTGGAGGAGGGCATTTCCCTGAAGAACACGTAGCTCGGGTTGGTGTGCAGCAGTTCGGCGAGGCGGTGCGGGTTGCTGCGCGCCCAGTTCTTGATGCCGTCCATGGACGCCTTCTCCAGCGGCAGTTCGCCCTGGTTCACGAGCCAGCGGCCGATCGACTGGTAGGGGTGGCCGTTCTGGTCGGCGTAGCCGACGCGGACCTGGCTGCCGTCGGGCAGTTCCACGCGTCCGGAGCCTTGTACCTGAAGAAAGAAGAGATCGATCGGATCGGCGGCCCACAGCAGGGTGGGCGCCGGAGACCGATCCTGCATGCCGTCGAGTTCGGCGCGCGTCCAGTAGGGGACGACCTTGTTGCCGACCAGTCTGCCGCGCAGGCGAAGGTTGCGCATGTCGGGATAGAGGTCGCCGAACTCGATCGTGAGCATGTCGCCGGGCACGCCGTGGATGGGCCACGGATAGCGTTCCGAGCGGGACCGGCTGCCCTTGATGATGGGCTCGTAGTAACCGGTGATCAGGCCTTCGGCCGTGCCGTCGGGATTGCGGACGGCCCACGGCGTGAAGCGGGTCTCGATGAACTGGCGTATCGCGGTCGTGCCCGGGGTGTCGCCGAGGCGCTGCGCGTCGTCGCACATGCGCTGCCAGCGCGGCTGTTTGCCGAGCGCCTTGCACGACTGGCGCAGGGCGGGCCAGGCCTGCGCGACGTCGTCACTGCGCCAGTCGGGCAGTTCGTTCCAGCTTGCGCGTTGCAGCGCTTCCACTGCGGGCGACGGTGCGGGGGGCTGTGCCGGGGTGGACGCCGGCGCGGTGGGGGCCGACGGGGCTGCACAGCTCGGGCATGACGGGCAGGGCTTCGTTGCGGAGCACGGGGTCGTGGCGGTTGCAGGTGCCGGCGGCTGGCTGGCACAGGCAGCGAGCAGCACGAAGGGCAGGAGACACCGCAGGCGCTGCGCGGGTGATGTTGGGGCGCGCCGGTTCATGGGGAGGATCGGGTAGACTCGTGAAATCAAGGGTCCCCAGTATACCGGCTTGCCCGGATCGGCCCGAATCGCCATTCCCGCGGGAGAGCGCAATGTGGGTGATCTTTCTGGAAGCGGGCGTCGCGCTCGCGCTGCTGCTGGTGATCGTGTGGGCGACCTGGCCGAAGCGGCGCGATGGCGACGCGAACGAAGGAAAAACGAATCGAGATGAATGATCTAGTGCAATTGGTGACGCGCGCCGAGCAGTTGATCGGGCGCCTGGAGCAGCTGCTGCCGCGGCCGGCGGCGGCGCCGGACTGGGATGCGGCGCGGGCCTTCCTGTGGCGCAGGCGGAACGGTCATGCGAGCCTTGTGCCCGTGACTCGTCCGCACGCCATCCGCCTCAAGGACCTGCGCGACATCGACGATCAGAAGGAGCGCATCGATCTCAACACGCGGCAGTTCCTCGCGGGCCGGCGCGCGAACAATGTGCTGCTGACGGGAGCCCGGGGCACCGGCAAGTCGTCGCTCGTGAAGGCCCTGCTGAATGCCTATGCGGGCAAGGGCTTGCGTCTGATCGAGGTCGATCGTGACGACCTGATGGACCTTCCCGAGATCATCGAGCTGGTGCAGGGGCGCCCGGAGCGCTTTATCCTGTTCTGCGACGACCTGTCCTTCGAGGATGCGGAGCCGGCCTACAAGGCGCTGAAGAGTGTGCTCGACGGCTCGGTGGCGGCGGTTCCCGACAACGTGCTCATCTACGCGACGTCGAACCGGCGGCACCTGATGCCGGAGTACCACGACGAGAACCTGCAGACGCAGCATGTGGACGGCGAGATCCATCCGGGCGAGGCGGTCGAGGAGAAGATCTCGCTTTCGGAACGCTTCGGTCTGTGGATATCCTTCTACCCGTTCAGCCAGGACGAGTACCTGGAGATCGTCGCGTACTGGCTGAAGAGCTTCGGGTTGGAGCGCAAGGCGATCGACGCGGCGCGGCAGGAGGCCCTGCAGTGGGCGCTGATGCGCGGCTCGCGTTCCGGGCGCGTCGCGTGGCAGTTCGCGCGCGACTGGGCGGGGCGCTTCGAGACGGGAAACGCGCGATGACCAAGCGCGTCGAGGTGGCTGCCGGCGTGATCTTCCGCCGGGACGGGCGTTTCCTGCTCGGTCAGCGGGCGCCCGATACCTTCTATGCGGGCTACTGGGAATTCCCCGGCGGCAAGGTCGAGCCGGGCGAGTCGCCGGCCGACGCGCTGATCCGCGAGCTCGACGAGGAGCTGGGGATTCGCGTGCATGCGGTGCGGCCGTGGATCACGCGCGAGCATCTGTACGAGCATGCGCATGTGCGGCTGCACTTCTTCGAGGTCGCCGACTGGGAAGGCGAACTGCACGATCACGTGCATAGCGCGCTTTCCTGGGAGCGGGTCGAAGCTCCGGAGGTAGGGCCGATGCTGCCGGCGAACGGCCCGATCCTGAAGGCCTTGCGCTTGCCGCGCTGGATGGGGATCACGCATGCGGTCGAGATCGGCGTCGCGCGCCAGCTCGAGCTGCTGGATGCGGCGCTGGCCGGCGGTCTGCGGTTGGTCCAGGTGCGCGAGCCGGGAATGGCCGGGCCCGAACTGCGCGCCTTTGCCGTTGAGCTCGTGAAGCGCGCGCGGGCGTGCGGGGCGTCGGTCGTTGTAAATGGCAACGCGGAGCTCGCGGCGGAGACCGGGGCCGATGGTGTGCATCTGTCGGCCGCGCAGCTTGGCGTCCTGGGGGCGCGACCGGCGCTGGAATGGGTCGGCGCCTCGTGCCATACGCGCGCGGAGCTCGAGCGTGCGGCCGGTCTCGGCCTGGACTATGCGGTGCTGGGCGCCGTGCAACCGACGGCGACGCACCCCGGACAGGCGGCGCTGGGGTGGGAGCGGTTTGCGGAGCTCGTCCGCGGGCTGCCGTTGCCGGTGCTGGCGCTCGGGGGATTGTGGCGGGCCGACATGGCGCGCGCGCGGGAAGCGGGGGCGCACGGCATCGCGGCGATCCGCGGGAGCTGGGATCAGTCCTGAGTCGAGCGTCCGGAGGGGCTTTGCTCCCCCGGGTCGCCCTCGGCGGCGGCGGGGACGCGGTAGTCCTCGGATGCCCACGCTCCGAGGTCGATCTGCTTGCAGCGTTCGGAGCAGAACGGGCGGAAGCGGTTCTCAGGCACCCAGCGGACGGAGGCGCCGCATTGCGGACATTTTACGGTGCGGATCTGCGCCATGCTGCGGGTGGCCTCAGAGGCTGCAGAAAGTGAGTTCGAAATTGACGTCGCGCTCGGCGAGCCGCGGGCGGATGACCGTTTCGGAGAGCATGAAGCGGACATTGAGCGCGTACTTGTTGGCGCTGATCTCGGGCACGACGGCGTCGGCGGGGGACAGGCGCAGGCGCAGCATCTGCGCGCTGCGGCCGGCCATCATGAGCTGGTAGGTGCCGCCGCGGGCGAGTTGCGTCTCGGGGCGCCCGCTGGCGCGCAGCAGGCGCAGGACGATCGAGAGGCCGTCGCGGATCGGCAGCATCGGGTGCACCCAGTTGGACAGGTCGTGTCGGCGTTGGTCGGCGTCACGCTGCAGCCAGTAGTGGTAGGAGGGTAGATCGAACTGGCACACGCCGCCAGGAATCGACGCGCGGCTGCGGATCGCCATCAGCCACTCGTTTTCGCGCAGGTACTGGCCGATCTTGCCGGCCATCGCGAGCAGCGACGAGGAGGCCTGCTCGATCTCGTAGAGCGCCCCGGACAGCGCTTCCTCGGAGATCTCCGGATTGTTGCGGAAGGAGATCAGGATCTGGCGCTGGCGTTCGAGTTCCTGCACGAGGTCGACCTTGAGGTCGGCACGGCCGGCGACCTCGAGGATTTCGAACAGGGTGAGCAGTGTGACGTGGTGATCCTGCGGCGCATCGCCGCGCGAAAAATGGGCGAGCTTGCTGTACAGGTCTTCCAGGCGCAGGAGGGTGCGGATACGCTCGTTAAGAGGATATTCGTAGCTGATCACCGCATTTGCGCCTGAGAAAACCGGATCTCCCGTTAGTGCGGGGATGATAGCACAGGGGATATGTCGCGGCCTGTCCGTTTGCGGTGCGGGATCGCCCGAAAAGCCTTTGTCCGTGGGCGTTTTCAGGCGACCGCGCGGGCGGCGGCGAGGTACTTTTCGTGCAGACGGTCTACCTGGGCGACGAGCGTCGCAAGGTCGCCGCTATTGTCGATGACCTCGTCGGCGGCGGCGAGGCGTTGTTCGCGGCTCGCCTGGGTCGCCATGATGGCGCGCACCTGCTCTTCCGGCAGGCGGCTGCGCGTCATGACGCGCGCGACCTGGACGTCGACGGGGCAGTCGACGACGCACAGGCTGTCGCAGCGTTCGCGATACTTGCCCGATTCGACCAGCAGCGGCACGACCAGCACGACATAGGGCGCACGCGCCGCGCTCACCTGACGCGCGCTTTCGGCGCCGATCGCCGGGTGCAGGATCGCTTCGAGCCGGCGCCGTTCGTTCGGGTCGGCGAAGGCGCGGTCGCGCATGGCCTTGCGGTCGAGGGCACCGTCGGGCGTGATCACGGCATCGCCGAAGGCCGCGCGGATCGCGGGAATGGCCAGCCCGCCCGGGCCGGTGAGGGCATGCGCGATGGCGTCGGTGTCGACGATCGCGGCGCCGAGTTCGCCAAAGCGGTCGGCCGCTGCGCTCTTGCCGCTGCCGATGCCGCCGGTGAGGCCGACGACGTAGGGGCTGTTGCTCATGGTGTGCATTCGCTGATGGTTGCGCCCGAGCGGCGCACCGCCGGCGAGCTGGTGAGGGTCTTGAGTGTGCTGGCCGGACCGCGCACCTCGATGCGGTGAACGGTGGTCGTGCGCGAGGCGATGCCGGCGCCGCGCACCTGTTTCGCCTGCAGGCTGGCGAGGTGTTGCTGGGCCTTGGCTTCCGTCTTGAAGAGGCCGAGCGAGATCGCGTACTGGTTGGGTCCGGGGTCGTTGACGATGAAGAGCTCCGATACCCCCTGGCCGCGCAGTTCGGCGACGCGCCGTTCGGCGGCTTCGCGCCCGCCGTTGGGAGGGATGCGCACCCACCACGCGGTGGGGGTGCTGCTGGTCTTGCGCTCGCCGCGCAGTCCGGGTTTGCCCGTGACGGCGGTCTGCATGAGGGCATCGGCCTCGCTTTCGGCGAGTCCGCCGATGACGGTGCAGGCCTGCGGCAATACCGGCGCAGCGGCCGCTGCGGCTGCGGGCGGGGCCGCCTCGCGGCCGTTGCCGGTTTCGGGCGCGGCGGCGGTCGCTTCGGCGGGCGGCGTCGGCGCTTCGGCCTCGCGCTGCGGGGCGGTGCCGCCCGGGCGCAGCACGATGCGGTCCGGGTTGAGCTGGTTGCTCAGGCGCTCGGGTTCGCCTTCGGGCGCGGAGCTGCCCAGCCAGCCCCGGATCGACGCCAGGGCGAGCAGGTTGAGCAGCACGAGGATGACGAACACGATGCGCATGGGCGAACTCTACCGGATAGGCGAACGATTCACGCGCCGAGCCTCAGCCGAACTTCGGCAGGTGCGCGAGCGACGCGGCGACCGCTTCGGCAGGATAGTCGTAGTTTTCGAGCTGGCCGGAGAAGTAGCGCTCGTAGGAGCTCATGTCGAAGTGACCATGGCCGGTGAGGTTGAAGAGGATCACCTTCGGTTCCCCCGTGGCCTTGCACGCGATGGCCTCGTCGATGGCGGCGCGGATCGCGTGGCAGGACTCGGGTGCCGGGATGATGCCCTCGTTGCGCGCGAACATGACGCCGGCCTCGAAGGTGGCGAGCTGCGGCACCGCGACGGCTTCGAGCAGGCCCTCGTGGTAGAGCTGCGACACCAGCGGCGAGTCGCCGTGGTAGCGCAGGCCGCCGGCGTGGATGCCGGGCGGCATGAAGTCGTGGCCCAGCGTGTACATCTTCATCAGCGGTGTGAAGCCGGAGGCGTCGCCGAAGTCGTACGCGTACTGGCCCTTCGTCAGCGTCGGGCAGGAGGTCGGCTCGACGGCGACGCAGCGCAGATTTTCGGCGCGCTTGTCCCCCGAGGCCTTGTCGGCGAGGAAGGGGAAGGCGAGGCCGCCGAAGCTCGAGCCTCCGCCGCAGGGGCCGAGGACGACATCGGGGTAGAGGCCGATCTTGTCGAACTGCTTCTTCGCCTCGAGGCCGATGATGGTCTGGTGCAGCAGCACGTGGTTGAGCACCGAGCCGAGGGTGTAGTTCGTGTCGGCGCGGCCGGCGGCTTCCTCGACCGCTTCGGAGATCGCGAGGCCGAGCGAGCCGGGGTTGTCGGCATCCTTGGCGAGCGCGTCGCGGCCGGTCTGCGTCATCTCCGACGGGCTCGCGAACACTTCGGCGCCCCAGGTCTGCATCATCAGGCGGCGGTAGGGTTTCTGCTGGTAGCTGACCTTGACCATGTAGACGCGCACTTCGAGGCCGAACATCTGGCCGGCGAAGGAGATCGACGAGCCCCACTGGCCCGCGCCGGTCTCGGTGGTAAGGCGCTTGATGCCGGCCTGCTTGTTGTAGAAGGCCTGCGGCACTGCGGAGTTGGGTTTGTGCGATCCGGCCGGGGAGACGCCTTCGTACTTGAAGAAGATCTTCGCCGGGGTGCCGAGCGCGCGTTCGAGGCGCACGGCGCGCATCAGCGGGCTGGGTCGCCAGATCTTGTAGATCTCGCGCACCTCGTCGGGGATCGCGATCCAGCGCTCGGCGCTCATCTCCTGCTCGAGGATCTGCCCGGGGAAGATCGCCATCATCTGCTCGGGACTCACCGGCTTGCCGTCGGCTCCGAGCGAGGGGGAGGGCGCGTTGGGCATGTCGGCGACGACGTTGTACCAGTGCGTCGGGATCTCGTTCTCGTCGAGCAGGATGCGGGTCGGTTCGGTCATCTGGTCTTCTCCCTCGTTATCGTTTGGCGGTGGTGCGACGCGCCTCCCTACGGCGTGTCGGGCTGTGTGGCGGCGACCGCGAGGCCCTTGAGGACCAGGTTGTCGACGCGGCGGAACGGGATCTCCAGCACTTCGGCGAGCGTGTCGGCGCCGCCGCCGCTCAGCAGGCACAGGGCGCCGGCGTCGTGCGCGATGTGCCGGAACATGCGCTCGACGGCGCCGGCCTGTGCGTTGAGGCAGCCGGAGGCGATGGCGTCGGCGGTGTTGCGCGGGGCGTCGACGAAGCGGCCGGCGGCGAAGGGCAGCTGGGCGGTGTCGCGGGCGAGCGAGCGGCGCATCAGTTGCTCGCCGGGCAGGATCAGGCCGCCGCGGAAGAGGCCGTCGGCGTCGAGGATGTCGATCGTGGTTGCCGTGCCGGCGCTGACGACGAGACAGGCGGCGGAATGCAGGGCGCGCGCACCGATCAGTGCGGCCCAGCGGTCGGTGCCGAGCTGGCCGGGCTGGTCATAGGCGTTGCGTATGCCGCAGCACGCGGCCGACGAACGCAGCCATTGCGGTGCGGGGGCGTGGCCGTGCAGGGCCTGTGCGATCGCGTCGGCCACAGCGGAGCCGGCGACGTTGGAACCGAAGACCCTGACGATGCCGGCGTGGCCTTGCGCGAGGGCACCGAGCTCGTCGACGCACGCATGTTCGAGCGCGCCTTCGCCCTGCCACACATCGTCGCCGAAAAGGCCCCATTTGACGCGCGTGTTGCCGGCGTCGATCAGCAGGATCACTGTGCCGCCCTCAGCGAGACCTCGCCGGTGAGGATACGGGTCAGGCCCGTGTCGGTGCGCAGGAGCAGGGCGCCGTCGTCGTCGACGCCGGCGCAGATGCCGGTCATCTCGTTTCCGTCGCCGGTGATGCGCACGGGCAGATCGGCGAAGGCGTTGCGCTGCTGCCAGGCACCGCGCAGCGCGGGGAAGCCGGCGGCGGCGTAGGTGTCGAACAGGGCGTACAGTTCGGTGAGCACCGCAGCGAGAAGGCGGTTGCGGTCGGGCAGCGTGGCGACATGTTCGCCGAGGTCGGTGACGGCGGGCTGGTCGGGGATCCGCGTTCCCGCGGGCAGATGCAGGTTGATGCCGATGCCGACCACCGCCGCGGGGGTGCGGCCGCGGCCGGGCAGCAGTTCGACGAGGATGCCGGCGAGCTTGTGGCCGTGCACGAGCACGTCGTTCGGCCACTTGAGCTGCAGGCCCTGCACGCCGAGTATTTCCAGCGCACGGACGACGGCGAGGCCGGCGACGAGCGACAGTCCGGCCGGCACCGGGGCGCCAGGCGCGAAGCGCCACAGGGTCGAGAAGGTCAGGCTGCCGCCGGGCCACGATTGCCACTGGCGGCCGCGCCGGCCGCGTCCCGCGGTCTGCCGTTCGACGACGACGACGTGGATGCGTCCATCGTCCGCCGGCGTTGCGTCCATGAGCACGCTGTTGGTGGAGGCGCACTCGTCGAGCACCTGCACGTCGAAGGTGCCGGCGAGATCGCCGAGTTGCTGGTGGATGGCTGCGGCGTTCAGCGGCGCGTCGGAGGGGGATGCACTCAAGCCGGTCTTCCCGTGCGGTACGTGAAAACCTGCATTATCCGTCATTGCATGCGCATGCACGAGTGTGGTGCGTTGCATTCCGGCCGGCGCGGGGGCTCCGGCGGCCGGACCATCGTGGCCTCAGGCCGGCGGTGCCGCCGGGCGTCCGTCGTCCATGCCGAGTTCCTGGATCTTGCGCGTGATCGTGTTGCGCCCGATTCCCAGCAGCTGTGCGGCTTCGATGCGGCGGCCCCCGGTGGCGCCGAGCGCGCGACGGATCAGCGTGCGTTCGAAGTCGCGCGTGAGGCGGTCGAATACTTCACCCGGCGAGGTCGCAATCAGGCGGTCCGCCTCGAGTGCGAGCCCGTCCGCCCAGCTGATCGGCGCTTCGCGGTCGGGCTGGGCCTTCATGTCGGGCGGCAGGTCGGCGATCTCGACGACCTGGCCGGGTGCCATCACCGTGAGCCAGTGGCACAGGTTCTCGAGCTGGCGCACGTTGCCGGGGAAGGGCAGGGCCTGCAGGTACTTGATTGCCGCGTCGGACACGCGCTTGGGCCCCACGCCGAGGTCCTGAGCGCTTTTCTGCAGGAAGTGCTGGACCAGCAGCGGGATGTCCTCGCGGCGTTCGCGCATCGGCGGCAGGCGCAGGCGGATCACGTTGAGGCGGTGGAACAGGTCTTCGCGGAACAGGCCCTGGCGGACCCGGTCTTCGAGGTTCTGGTGGGTCGCCGCGATGACGCGGACGTTGGCGCGGATGGGTTGCTGGCCGCCGACGCGGTAGAAGTGGTTGTCGGAGAGCACGCGCAGCAGGCGCGTCTGCAACTCGGCGGGCATGTCGCCGATTTCGTCGAGGAACAGCGTGCCGCCGTCGGCCTGTTCGAAGCGTCCGCGCCGCTGGGCGGCTGCGCCGGTGAAGGCGCCGCGCTCGTGGCCGAAGAGTTCCGATTCCAGCAGGTCGCGCGGGATCGCCGCGGTGTTGATCGCGATGAACGGGGCGTCGGCGCGCGGGCTGTGGCGGTGCAGGGCGCGCGCGACGAGTTCCTTGCCGGTGCCCGATTCGCCATTGATCAGCACGGTCGCGTGCGACTGGGCGAGGCGGCCGATGGCGCGGAAGACTTCCTGCATCGCGGGCGCCTGGCCAAGGATCTCGGGCGCGAGCGCAGTGCTCTCCGATGCACCTTTCTGGTGCGAGCTCTGTGCGATCGCGCGCTGCACCAGTGCAACGGCCTGATCGACGTCGAACGGCTTGGGCAGGTATTCGAAAGCGCCGCCCTGGAAGGCCGACACCGCGCTTTCCAGGTCCGAGTACGCGGTCATGATGATGACCGGGAGTTGCGGGTGCAGCGTCTTCACCCGCTTGAGCAGGCCGAGGCCGGACTCGCCCGGCATGCGGATGTCCGAGATCAGGACCTTGGGCGGCACCGGTTCGATTTCCAGCGCGGACAGCGCCTCGTTTGCGGACGAGAAGCTGCGATGCGGGATGTCCTCACGGCCGAGTGCCTTTTCGAGCACCCAGCGGATGGAGCGGTCATCATCAACGATCCAGACGGTGTTCATTATTTAATGCACCTTTTTGGTGCGACCATGCATCTTCTTGGGCGTCAGGCACGGTCGATGATCGGCAACAGGATGGTGAAGCAGGTGCGGCCCTTGCGGCTTTCGACTTCGATCATGCCTTGATGTTGCTCGACGAAGCTCTGTGCCAGCGAGAGACCGAGGCCGCTCCCCCCTTCGCGCCCCGAGACCAGCGGATAGAAGATCTTGTCGCGGATCTCATCCGGAATGCCGGGGCCGTTGTCGATTACTTGCAATTCCAGTGCCAGCTTGAAGCGACGCTTCGCGAGTGTGACCTGGCGCGCGACGCGTGTGCGCAGGCGGATCTCGCCGCGGCCCTCCATCGCCTGCGCGGCGTTGCGCGCGATGTTGAGGATGGCCTGGATGAGTTGTTCGCGGTCGGCGGTGAGCTCGGGCAGGCTCGTGTCGTAGTCGCGCCGGATCGTGATTTCGGGGTACTCGGCGAGGATCAGGCGGCGCACGCGTTCGAGCACGTCGTGGATGTTGAGCTGGTCCGGTCGCATCATGCAGTGCGAGGTCAGCAGGCGGTTCATCAGGTCCTGCAGGCGGTCGGCCTCGGCGATGATGACTTCCGTGTATTCGCGCAGCTGCGGGTCGGCGAGTTCGCGTTCCAGCAGCTGCGCGGAGCCGCGGATGCCGCCGAGCGGGTTCTTGATCTCGTGGGCGAGGTTGCGGATCAGCTCGCGGTTGGCCTGCTGCTGCTGCAGCAGCTGTTCCTCGCGTGCGACGCGCAGTTGCGCGTCGATCGGGCGGAATTCGAGGAGCAGGCGCAAACCCGCCGCTTCGGCCGGGCTCACGGTGCAGTCGACGTGCAGCGGCTCGGCGTTGGGGCGGGCGATCTTGAGATCCTGGCCGGTGTAGCTCCAGTTCTTGCGCAGTGCGTTGTCGAGCGCGGCGGACAGGCCGGCGGGTTCGCCGAGGAGCTGTGACAACGGTGCGCCGACCAGGCGCCGGTGGCTGACGGCGAAGAGGTTTTCGGCGCCGGCGTTGAGGTAGCGGATCAGCAGATGGTCGTCGACGACGACAACGGCCGACGACAGCAGATCGAGCCCGGCGAAGGGGCCTGCGAGACCGGGGGTTTTGGGCGTGTTCGGCATGGGTGTGTTCTCGGAATCCCTTGTGGTCTCGCAAAAAACACGCCAGGTCGCAGTTGCCCCTACTTCAGGTTGCCGAGTTCCTTCCGGAGGGCCTCGACGTTGCGCTGGTGCAGTTCGACCGTGTCGCGCAGCGGTTGCAGTCGGTTCTGGACGAGGGGCAGCCGGCGTTCGGCGCCCTGGTAGCGGCCTTCCTGCTCGGCGACGGCTTTTTCCGCTTCGGCCAGGGCGGCTTCCTCGGTGGCGAGTTCCTTTTCCAGCACCTGACGGCGGGTGTCGTCGCGGGCGCGCTGTGCGTCGGGGGCGACGCGCGGGAAATTCGACGGGGTCGGTTGTGAAGCGGAAGACGATCGCTTCGGCGGGGCGGGAACCGAGGACACGGTTTGGTCCTCGCTGAGCTGCTTGCAGCCGCGGCCCTGGTTGCGGTCGTTGGTGTAGGTGACGGCGCCGTTCGCGTCCACGCACTTGAAGACCTGTGCCTGGGCCAGGGGTGACACGAGCAGAAGGAGCAGTACCGGAAGTGTTCGCATGTCCGTCGGTCGGAGAGTCAGGGATGCATCCGGTGGCGCGACGGGCCTCCCGCAATGCATACGTGGGGCATTAGACCCCATAAAAAAGGGACGGGCAATGCCCGTCCCCCTTCGACCTCAGTGCAATCCGGAGATTACAGGCTGTAGTACATGTCGAATTCCACCGGGTGGGTGGTGATGCGCATGCGGTCGACTTCAGCGGACTTCAGGCCGATGTATGCATCGATGAAGTCGTTCGAGAACACGCCGCCGCGGGTCAGGAACTCGCGGTCCTTGTCGAGGTACTCGAGCGCCTGGTCGAGGCTGGTGCACACGGTCGGGATCTTTGCATCCTCTTCGGGCGGCAGGTCGTACAGGTTCTTGTCGGCCGGATCGCCCGGGTGGATCTTGTTCTGGATACCGTCCAGGCCGGCCATCATCAGGGCCGAGAAGGCGAGGTACGGGTTGGCCAGGGGGTCCGGGAAGCGCGCTTCAATGCGGCGACCCTTCGGGTTGGCCACGTACGGGATGCGGATCGAGGCCGAACGGTTGCGGGCCGAGTAGGCCAGCTTGGTCGGAGCTTCGTAGTGCGGCACGAGACGCTTGTACGAATTGGTGCCCGGGTTGGTGATCGCGTTCAGCGCACGGGCGTGCTTGATGATGCCGCCGATGTAGTACAGCGCGAGTTCCGACAGGCCCGCGTAGCCGTTGCCCGCGAACAGGTTCTGGCCGTCCTTCCAGATCGACTGGTGCACATGCATGCCCGAGCCGTTGTCGCCGACGATCGGCTTCGGCATGAAGGTCGCGGTCTTGCCGTACTGGTGTGCGACGTTGTGCACGATGTACTTCAGGACCTGCGTCCAGTCGGCGCGCTTGGTCAGCGTGCTGAACTTGGTGCCGATCTCGCACTGGCCGGCGTTGGCGACTTCGTGGTGATGCACTTCGACCGGCACGCCAGCGGCCTCGAGCGCGAGGCACATCGCGGCGCGCACGTCGTTCAGGCTGTCGACCGGCGGAACCGGGAAGTAGCCGCCCTTGACGCGCGGACGGTGGCCGGTATTGCCGCCTTCAAACTTGTCGGCGGTCGACCACGCGGCTTCTTCCGAGATGATCTTGCTGTACACGCCCGACATGTCGATGTTCCACTCGACGGAGTCGAAGATGAAGAATTCGGGTTCCGGGCCGAAGAAGGCGGTGTCGCCCAGGCCGGTGCTCTTCAGATAGGCTTCGGCGCGTTTGGCGATCGAGCGCGGGTCGCGGTCGTAGCCCTTGCCGTCCGACGGTTCGATGACGTCGCAGGTCAGTACCAGCGTGGTTTCGTCGAAGAACGGGTCGATGTAGGCCGTGCCCGCTTCGGGCAGCAGGATCATGTCGGAGGCCTGGATGCCTTTCCAGCCGGCGATCGACGAGCCGTCGAAGGGGTGGCCGTGCTCGAAGTGGTCTTCTTCGAAGGCGGACACCGGCAGGCCGACGTGCTGCTCCTTGCCCATGGTATCGGTGAAACGCAGGTCAACGAAGCGGACTTCGTTTTCCTGGATCATCTTCATGACTTCTTGAGCGTTCATATTCACTCCTGATGAGAAGAGGCGAAAGCGGTTGTTGGTAACGGAAAACTTCCGATGGAGCGGAAGAAAGCAGTATCCGTGCCATACGTAAGTTCGACATTGCCGGGCATTGTGCCACAAGGGCGACTGCGCGTATCACGGACGCGCGCGAACCGGCCGCGCAAGGCTGCGGCCGACCCCCGCGGGAGAAGGGACGGGAGATGGCGCGGGAAGGATTGCAGACCCGGGCGAGGGGCGAGCAGGGGTGTGCGCACCGAAAATGTGCGCACTGCGCTGTCAATGCGCCAAGATAGTGCAATGCAACCCAGAATGGTGATGGCCCGGTAGTGAGGACACTCCGCGAACAGGGCGTCGACGTGCACCAGCGCCTCGCGCACTTCGGGGTGTGCGGTGCGCACGCGGAAGCTCACCGTGTCGGAAATCTGGTGTCCGTCACGGTGATGCGTGGGGCGGCCTGGATGTGGGAGTCGCACCACGCGAGCGTGACGCGCTGTATGCCGCGGCTGCGCGGCTCGTCGGCGCCGCTGCGGCGCGACTTGCCTGATGGCGGGTGGTCCATGGCGCCAGCGGTATGGGTATACTCAGGTTCCGATCGAGCAATTCTATCCGGATGGATGCAATGGGAAAGTTGACCGACCTGCTCCGCCTCGCCCAGCAGCGAGCGCAGGAGATGAAACTCCCGTATGCGGGCGCGCTCACGCCGGCCGAGGCCTACGAGGTGTGGCAGCTCGCGCCCGGCGCGAAGCTTGTCGACGTGCGCACGCGTGCCGAATGGGATTGGGTCGGCCGCGTGCCCGGCGCCGTCGAGATCGAGTGGATGGGCTATCCGGGCAACGTCGGGAATTCGCACTTCCTCGCGCAGTTCGGGCGCGAAGTCGATCCCGAGGCGCTGGTGATGTTCATGTGCCGTTCGGGGGCGCGCTCCGACAAGGCGGCACGGGCCGCCACGGAGGCCGGCTACCGGAGCTGCTACAACGTGCTCGAGGGATTCGAGGGCGACCGCGATGCGAACGGCCAGCGCAACCGCATCGGCGGCTGGCGTCATGCCGGACTGCCCTGGCATCAGGGTTGAGCACGGGCTCCCGGTGTCCTCAGCGATTTGACACGCCGGCGCGCAGCCGGTTTGATTGATGATTCTTGCGACCGAAGTACAGACGACGATGCAGACCGCCACCATCAGTTTCGACCGATTCAATGTCCTGCGTGACGACGAGGCCCAGGAGCGCATCCGTGCCGCGCGCGCGCGTCTCGGCGAGCGGGCCGTGCTGCTGTGCCATCACTACCAGCGCGCCGATGTGTACCAGCATGCCGACCTGACCGGCGACTCGTTGAAGCTGTCGCGGCTCGCGTCGCAGACCGACGCCGAATTCATCGTGTTCTGCGGTGTGCATTTCATGGCCGAGGTTGCGGACATCATGTCGCAGCCGCACCAGAAGGCGATCCTGCCTGACCTCGCTGCGGGCTGTTCGATGGCGGACATGGCCAACCTCGCGAAGGTCGAGCGCTGCTGGCGCGAGCTGCGCGAGGTGCTCGGCACGCCCGACGCGCTGATCACGCCGGTCACCTACATCAACTCGGCAGCGGACCTGAAGGCCTTCTGCGGCGAGCACGGCGGCATCGTGTGCACGTCGACGAACGCGCCGGTGATCCTCGACTGGGCCTTCGCTCAGCGCGAGAAGGTGCTGTTCTTCCCCGATCAGCACCTGGGGCGCTGGACGGGCTACAAGAAGGGCATTCCGCTCGAGCAGATGGTGGTGTGGGATCCGGACCTCGAATACGGCGGCCTCACGCCGGAGCAGATCCGCAACGCGAAGATCCTGCTGTGGAAGGGGCACTGCTCGGTGCACCAGATGTTCCAGGAAAACCATATCCGCCGCTGGCGCATGCAGCATCCGGAAGGTCTCGTGATCTCGCATCCGGAAAGCAGCCTGGACGTATGCGTGAATTCCGACTACGTCGGCTCGACCGAGTACATCATCAACGTGATCAAGAACGCCGCGCCGAACACGCGCTGGCTGGTCGGCACCGAGCTGAACCTGGTCAATCGCCTGGCCGAGGAAGTGAAACCGGAAGGCAAGATCGTGCAGTTCATGGCGCCGACGGTGTGCATGTGCTCGACGATGCAGCGCATCGACCCGCAGCATCTGGCGTGGACGCTGGAGAACCTCGCCGACGGCAAGATCGTCAATCACATCCAGGTGCCGCCGCACGAGGCCGAACTCGCGAAGGTGGCGCTGGACCGGATGCTGGCGGTGTCCTGACCAAGGGTGCGGAGGCCAGACCATGAAGCTGCGCGTCTGCACCTACAACATCCACAAGGGGTTTTCGCAGTTCAATCGCCGCATGGTGATCCACGAACTGCGCGACCGCCTGCGCAGCCTCGACGTCGACCTCGTGTTCCTGCAGGAGGTGCAGGGCCTGCACCTGGGGCATGCGAGCCGCCACCCGAACTGGCCCGAACCGCCGCAGCACGAGTTCCTCGCCGAGGAGGTGTGGCACCAGACCGCCTACGGCGGCAACGCGGTGTATGACCACGGCCACCACGGCAACGCGATCCTGAGCCGGTTTCCGATCGTCTCGACGAGCAATCAGGACGTCTCCGACCACCGCTTCGAGCGCCGCGGGCTGCTGCATTGCGAGGTGCAGGTGCCCGGGGTCGAGTTGCCGGTGCACTGCGTGTGCGCGCACCTGGGACTCTTCGCGGCCAGCCGGCGCAGGCAGATGGAGGCGCTGGCCGACCGCATGGAGCGCCTGGCGCCGGACGGTGCGCCGCTGATCATTGCGGGCGACTTCAACGACTGGCGCAACCGCGCGCAGGATCTGCTGGTCGAGCGGCTGAGCGTCCGGGATGCGTTCGATTCCGGGTACGGTCGTCCGCCACGCAGTTTTCCGAGCAGGATGCCGGTGTTCCGGCTGGATCGCATCTACGTGCGGGGCTTCTCCGTGAGGCAGGCCGACGTGCATTCCGGCCCGCCCTGGTCGCGGATCTCCGATCACGCCGCCCTGACCGCGGAACTGGAGTCCGCCGGGTGAGCGTCTTCCTCGGCGGCAATGCGATCACGCTGCTGGAGAACGGCTCCGACTATTTCCCCGCCTTGATGCTGGCGATAGAAGGCGCCGAGCGCGAGATCTTCCTCGAGACCTACATCTTCGAGAACGACGGGGTCGGCTCTCGGGTAGCGACGGCGCTGGCGCGCGCGGCCGCGCGCGGTGTCGCGGTGCGCGTGCTGGTGGACGGTTTCGGCGGCCGCGCCTTCGTGCGTTCGGTGATGCCGGGCCTCGCCGCCGGCGGTGTCGGCGTGCAGATCTATCGCCGCGAACTGCGCGTCTTCGCGATGCGCCGCCACCGCCTGCGCCGCCTGCATCGCAAGCTCGCGGTCGTCGATGGGCGCGTGGCCTTTGTCGGCGGCATCAACATCGTAGACGACCTGACGCGCCACGGCCCTCCTCACCCGCGCTACGACTACGCGGTGCGCGTCGAGGGGCCGCTGGTCGAGCCGATCCTGCATTCGGTGCATCACGTGTGGCGGCTGGTTGCGTGGGCCGGGCTGCGGCAGCGGCGTCCGCAGCCGCTCGTCGCGCCGGCGCGCACCGAGCCGGCGGGCAACGTGCGCGCGTGCTTTTTGATCCGGGACAACCTGCGCCATCGTCGCGACATCGAGGAGGCCTACCTCGATGCGATCGATGCGGCCCGGCGCGAGGTGGTGATCGCCTGCGCGTATTTCTTCCCCGGGCGGCGCTTTCGCCAGGCGCTGGTCGATGCCGCCGAGCGCGGCGTGGAGGTGGTGCTGCTGCTGCAGGGAATGTCGGATCATCCGATGCTGCAGTACGCAACGCGTGCGTTGTACCCCTTCTTTCTCTCCCGCGGCATCCGCCTGTTCGAGTACCGGCAGAGCGTCCTGCACGCGAAGGTCGCCGTGGTCGACGGTCAGTGGGCGACGGTCGGGTCGAGCAATATCGATCCGTTCAGCCTGCTGCTCGCGCGCGAGGCGAACGTCGTGGTCGACGATGCGGGCTTTGCCGCAGACCTGCGCAGCAGCCTCGAACGGGCGCGCGCGAACGGCGCACACGAGCTGCGCAGCGGGGACTGGGGGCGCTTGTCGCGGCTGCGCCGGGCGGCGACCTGGGCGGCCTATCAGGTGGTGCGTCTGGCGATCGGCGTGGCCGGCTACGGCCGGCACAGCTGAGGCCGTGCCGGGCTGAACTCGACCGGGACGGCAAAGTCGAAGGGTTGTTCGGCGCCGCGCGATGCGCGTCGCGCAGGTGCCGCCCACCCCAGGAGGTGTCCCATGGAACCGCCGCTCCACACGATGAACAACCTGTTTGCCCAGCTCGGGCTGCCGTCCGACGAATCCGCGATCGAGCGCTTCATCGCCGCGCACGCGCCTCTGCCGTGCGGCGTGGAGCTCGCCAAGGCGCCGTTCTGGTCGCCGCAGCAGGCGGCTTTCCTCAGCGAGGAGCTGAAGGAGGACGCGGACTGGGCCGAGATCGTCGACCAGCTCAGCGCGCGCCTGCGCTCCTGAAACCCGCGCCCGCGTGCCGCGGTGCGGCGCGCGGCGGGGAGAGCCAACATGGAAGACCGCATCATCTCGGTCGTCAGCGGGGCGAGCCGCGGGCTCGGGCGCGCGGCGGCACACCGCCTCGCGACGATGGACGGCTATCTGGTCGTCGCCACCGCGCGCAATCCGGACGACCTCGAGCCGCTGCGCTCGAAGCTCGCCATCAGCGGCCACGTCGTCGAGCCGCACCAGCTCGACATCACCGACGACGCCTCGGTGATTGCGCTGCGCGACTGGATAGCGGGGCGCTTCGGACGCGTCGACGTGCTCATCAACAACGCCGGCATCCTGATCGATCGCCACTCGACCAGCATCCTCGAGCTGCCGCTCGAGCAGGTGCGTGAGACGCTGGAGACGAACCTGATCGGGACGCTGCGCCTCACGCAGGCGCTGGTGCCGCTGATGCGCTCGAGCCGCGCGGGGCGGGTCGTCAATCTCGCGTCGAGCATGGGGCAGCTGGCGGAAATGGATGCGGGCACGCCCGCCTACCGCATGTCGAAGACCGCGCTCAACGCGCTGACGCGCATCCTTGCGGCCGAACTCGCGGGAACCCGGATCAAGGTCAATTCGGTATGCCCCGGCTGGTGCCGCACGGATCTTGGCGGGCCGGAGGCGCCGCGCCTGCCTGAAGAGGGCGTCGAATGCGTCGTGTGGGCGGCGACGCTGCCCGAGGACGGGCCGACCGGCGGCTTCTTCCGCGATTGCCAGCCGATCCCCTGGTAGGGCGGCGTCAGGATACCGTCGCGGCGAGCCCGGCCGGCGCCTGCGCCTGACTCCGTCGCGGCACGCGATCGAGCGCCCAGTTTGCGCAGGCCCACGCCCACAGCCCGGACAGCGGCCCGCGCGCGAGCTTGGCAGGTGGCGTGTGGCCGAGGAACTCCAGCCCGGTGGCCAGGGCGGCGGCGGGCGGCAGGGCGTCGATCGGTGCGGCGAGCGTCTGCTTGGAGAGCTTCTCGCCCGCCGCGTTGACGACCACCGGCAGGTGCGCATAGCCGGGTGTCGGCACGCCCAGCAGGTGCTGCAGGTGGATCTGGCGACCGGTCGAGCCGAGGAGGTCGGCGCCGCGCACGATGTCGGTGACGCCCTCTGCCGCATCGTCGACGACCACCGCGAGCTGGTAGGCGAACTGCCCGTCGCCGCGCAGCACGACGAAGTCGCCGACCTCCCGCGCGAGATCCTCTTCCTGCCGGCCCTGGATGCGGTCGTCGAACGCCACCGTCCCTTGCGCGCGCACGCGCCACGCGTGGGCGCTGCGGCCGGGCGGCAGGCCGTTGCGGCAGGTGCCGGGGTAGATGCGCGAGCCGTCGCGCGCGAGCGCGGAGTCGGCCATCTCGCGGCGCGTGCAGGCGCACGGGAAAACGTGGCCGGCGGCCCTGAGCTGTTCGAAGGCGGCGCGGTAGGCGTCCAGCCGCCGGCTCTGCCAGACGATGTCGCCGTCCCACTCGAAGCCGAAGCGCGCCAGCGTCGCGATGATGGCGTCGGCGGCGCCGGGGATCGTGCGCGGGGCGTCGACGTCCTCGATGCGCAGCAACCAGCGGCCCCCGCGGCTGCGCGCCTCCAGATAGCTGCCGATCGCGGCGACGAGCGAGCCGAAATGCAGCGGCCCGGTCGGGGAGGGCGCGAAGCGGCCGATGTACGGTAAGGGGGCTGGGGGCATGGGGCGGAGGACGTCGCGGGCGCGGCGCTGCGCGTTCGCAGGGGCGCAAGGGCGCAAGGCGCGCATGATAACATTGCGCGCCGCGGCGACCTGCCGCCGCCGCGGGGCGCGGGCTGCACCCGAACCGCCCGCGCTATCCGACCACGCTCCCTGCCAAGGCCTCCCGCCCCGCCCCATCGTGACGCCCGATTCCCGAAACCTGTACGGCTTCTACCTGCTGCTGGGCGTGGTGTATCTGGGCGGTCTGTGCGTGCCGCTGATGAACAACGATTCGGCGCACCACGCGACGATCGCGCTGCACATGCATCTCACCGGCGACTATGCGTCGCTCGTGACCCAGGGCGAGCCCTATCTGGACAAGCCGCACCTGCTGTTCTGGCTCGCGGCCGGCGCGTACAAGCTGCTGGGCGTCACGACGCTCGCGTTCAAGCTGCCGTCGCTGCTGTTCAGCGTGCTGGGCGTCTACGCGACCTACGGGCTTGGGCGGGTGCTGTATTCGCGCGAGGTCGGGCGGGTCGCGGCGCTGATTCTCGCGAGTTCGCTCGCCTTCATCCTCGCGAACAACGATGTGCGCATGGACGCGGTGCTCACTGCGGCGATCGCGTTGTCGATCTGGCAGCTCGCGGAGTTCGCCACCTACCGCCGCTGGCGCAATCTCGTACTTGCCGCGCTCGGACTCGCGCTGGGATTCGCGACCAAGGGGATGATCGGCGTGGCGATGCCGGCGATCGCGATCTTCGTGCATCTGCTGTACCGCCGCGACTGGCGCGGGCTCTTCGATCCGCGCTGGCTGGTGCTCGCGCTGCTGACCCTGGTCCTGGCGACGCCGGTACTGTGGGCCTATCACCGCCAGTTCGGCATCGACGGCGTGAAGTTCATCCTGTGGTCGCAGAACTTCGAGCGCCTGTCCGGCGGTCGTTTCGGCACGGCAGGGGGAAGCGATCCGCTGTTCTTCTTCCACACCTTCGTGTGGGCCTTCCTGCCGTGGAGCCTGCTCGGCGCCGCGGCGGTGTGGGCGCGCGGGCGTGAACTGGTCGCGGCGCGCCTGCGGCCGGTGCCCGGGCAGGAGATGCTGACGCTGGGCACGATCGCGGTGATGTTCGGAATCATCTCGAGCTCCGGGTTCAAGCTGCCGCATTACCTGAACATCCTGCTGCCGCTCTTCGCGGTACTGCTCGCGTCCTGGCTCGTGCCGCGCATGCGGGCGCCGGCGCCGCGCGGCGCGAAGCTGGCGCAGGGGCTGGTGTGGGCCCTGATGGGCGTGCTGGCGCTCGCGTTCAACGCGTGGGCCTTCCCGCTCGACCGCGTCGCAGTCGGCGCGGGCGCCGTGGCGCTGGCGCTCGCGGGAGTCGTGCTGGCGCGTCCGGCGCAGGGCATGGCGCGGCTGGTGTTCGCCTCGGTGGTGGTCGCGGCGGTGTTCAATTTCCTGCAGAACTTCAATTTCTATCCGCAGCTGTTGCGCTACCAGGCGGGCAACAATCTCGCGCTGGCCTTGCAGGCGCGTGGCATTGACGTCGGTGGGGTGCGGCATTTCGGCGCGCGCGCGAACAGCTTCGATTTCTACACCGGACAACTCGCGCAGCCGGTGACGCTCGACGAGTTGAAGGCGACGCGCGGGGCGGTGCTGGTGTACGCGGGCGATGCGGGGCGCAAGGCGATCGAGGAGGCCGGACTGAGGGTCGAGGAACTCGCGGCGAGTCCGGAGTTCCGCGTCACGCGGCTCAGCATCCGTTTCCTCGATCCGCGCCGGCGCGAGGAAACCTTGTCGCGCCACTACGTGCTGCGCGTTTCGGGGGAAGATCGGCAATGAATCGGAACGCATCGGGCGGGCTGCGTGCGTTCGCGCTCGCAGCGATCGCCGGCGTGAGCGTGTGGGCGGCCTGGCCGGGCTTCCACACGGCACCGGCGGCGGGGTTCGTCGCACCGGCTGCGGCGGAGCGCGTCGGCAAGGGTGGCGAGCCGATGCTCGCCACCTTCGTCGTGAATGCGGCCGAACCGGCGCGCGTGCATGCCGCGTCGATCGCCGCACTGCCCGACGGGCGCCTTTTCTCGACCTGGTTCGGCGGCTCGCGCGAGGGCGCGACCGACGTGAAGGTCTATGGCGCCTTCTTCGATCCTGCAGCCGGACGCTGGGGCGAGCAGCTCACGCTCGCGACGCCCGCGCAGACCTCGCGCGACCTCGGCCGCCTCGTGCGCAAGATGGGCAACCCGGTCGCCTTCATGGTGCCGTCGGGCGAGCTGTGGGTCGTGTATGTGAGCGTGACCCTGGGAGGTTGGGCGACCAGCCACCTCAACCTGATCCGCTCGGCCGACATGGGGCGAACCTGGACGCCGGCCACGCGCCTCGTTGCCTCGCCCTTCTTCAACCTGAGCACCCTCGCGAAGGGTTTTCCGGTGTTCTTCGACAACGAAGACATCGGACTGCCCGTGTATCACGAGATGGCCGGCAAGTTCGGCGAGCTGCTCGTGCTCACGCCCGAGGGCAGGGTGCGCCGCAAGGAGCGCCTGGATCACGGCGACCGTTCGCTGCAGCCGGTGATTCTGGTCAAGGATGCGCAACACGCGGTCGTGCTGCAGCGCTTCGCCGGCGAGACCAAGCCGCCGCGCGCGTGGCGCAGCGAGACGCGCGACGGCGGGCGCACGTGGTCCGCCGTCGAAGCGAGCGATCTTGCGAACCCCAATTCGGCGCTGGCCGCGCTCGCGCTGGAAGACGGCCGCCTGATCGCGGTCGCCAACGACACCGAGGACGAGCGCCTGCGCCTGACGCTGCTCGTGAGCGAGGACGACGGCCGGCACTGGCGTGCGATTCACCGCTTCGAGGACCGCGAGGACTTCCTCGGCCGCAGCTTCGGCCCGGACGTGCTGCGTCCGCTGCTCGCGAAGGATGTCGCGTCGCTGGGGCCTGGGCCGGCCGCCGATTCCGTCGTGCGCAACGCGGAGGCCAACCTGTGCCGCGGCGAGACCTGCGCGTGGCAATACGACTATCCCTATCTCGTGCGCGGTGCCGACGGCGACTTCCACCTCGTGTATACGTGGAACCGCTCGTTCATCCGCCATCTGCGCTTCAATCAGGCATGGCTGGAGGCAAGGCTGTGATCCCTGCGCTATTCGATTCCCTCGCCTGGGCCTGCGCGTTCGCGTTGTGCCTGCCGGGGCTGCGCCGACGGCCTGCGTACGGCGCGGTTGCGGTGCTCGTGATCGCCGCCCTGCTGTGGCTGCCCGTCGGCGGCACCAGCCTGCTGGCCGTGCTGCGCGGTGCAGCGGGGGCAGCGTCGGTGACGACTGCGGCGACGCTCGCTGCCCTGCTGTGCGCGCGCTGTGCGTGCGAATGCGTCTTCCCGCGCGGCGAGCGCGCGCTCGTCGCCGCGCTGGCCGCCGCCGCCGGGCTGCTGTTCTACCCGCCCGCGCTGGGGCTCGGTGCCATCGACCCCTATGCGTGGGGCTACGGCGGCGCGCTGATGCCGCTGGCGGTCGGTGCGCTCGCGCTGGCCGCGGCTGCGACCGGGCGCTGGACGATTGCCGGGGCGCTCACGGCCGCGCTGGCGATGTGGCGGCTGCAGCTGCTCGAATCGACCAACCTGTGGGATTACCTGATCGATCCGTTGCTCGCGTCGGGCGGGTTGATCTGGCTGATTGTCGGCGCCTGGCGCGGGAAATCGGTGAAGCGCGCGGGATGCAGTCCCGCCGCGGCCAGATCCTCGGCGAACGCGGGTGACGCGAGGTAGGCGAGTTCCGTCTCGCGCGGCGTCGTGAGCACGTCGCAGGCACGCAACTCGTCATCGACGCGGCCCGGGTGCACATGCACGAGCGGCCGTGGGCCGCTGCCGGCGAGGAAGGACTGCATCAGCGTGCGGAACGGAACCCGGCCGGAAAAGTCGTGCAGGCCGGCGAAGCCGTCGTTGGCGGGCAGCCCGTGGCGGCGCAGCAGCCGGTGCAGGCCGAGGCCGAGCGATGAGATCAGCAGCGCCTTCGGCAGTGCCGTGCGACGGCGCACGCAGCGCGCCAGCGGCTCCCGGCAGTCGCGCACCCACACGGACCCGGACGGGTAGCGGCGCAGCAGCTCCTCGACCAGCGCTTCGCGGATGCCCGGCAGCACGTGCGCGTGCTGGTGGCCGTCGACGTAGTCCGGCGCGGCGTTCCAGGCGTCTTCGAAGGCGTCGAGCTGCGCGCGCAACTCGTCGCGGATCGCCTGCCACGGCAGCGCCCGTGCGAGCGCGCGCGGCAGCAGCCAGCCCATCGCCGGGAGCCGTCCTGCCTGGGCGAGTCCGACTGCAGCGGTGAGTGGCACGTGATCCGTCAGCGTGAGGTGCAGGCCGACATCGGCCGGATGTGCCGCGACGGTTTCGCGCAGCAGGCCCGCGCGCCGTTTCCAGTCCGGCAGCGGGGTCATGCAGCTCGTCGCGGACAGGCGCCCGGCCGCGATCAGCCCGGCGATCGCGGCGCTGACGCCCGGCGCGATGCCGTAGTCGTCGGCACAGACGATGATAGGGCGGGTCGGTCGGCGGTCGGCGGGGGGCTGTTCGTTCATGGCCCCCCTTATAGCGGCTCGCGCGTCAACGCGCCAGAGCCCGTTTGCGTTTATCCTGCGAGGTTTGGCGCCTCGCCCATTCATCATCCGCCGGAATAACGTGTCAGCTCCCACCACCCGCGCCACCGTGCGCGTCGCCCCATCCCCCGTGTCCGCGCCGCTGTTGTCGGTCGTGATCCCGCTGTACAACGAAAGCGGCTCGCTCGGGGCCCTGCACGAGCGTCTGAAGGCGGCGATCGCGGACCTGCCGCTGGCCGGCCACGAGTTCGTCTTCGTCGATGACGGCAGTCGCGACACGACCTTCGACGAGGTCGCCGCGCTGGCGGCCATCGATCCGGCGATCCGGGCGATCCGCTTCGCGCGCAACTTCGGCAAGGAGGCCGCGATGGCGGCCGGCCTGCGTGCGGCGCGCGGCGACATCATCGTGCTGATGGACGGCGACCTGCAGCATCCACCCGAACTCATTCCCGAGATGCTCGCGCGCTGGCACGACGGCGCGAAGATGGTCACCGCGGTGCGCCGCTCGCGCGACACCGACCCGTGGCTGCGGCGCCAGCTCTCGCGCGGTTTCTACGGGCTCTTCAAGCGCGTGTCGGAAGTCGCGCTGGAGGAGGGGGGAGGCGACTTCCGCCTCTTCGACCGTGCGGTCGTCGATGCGATCAACAGCCTGCCCGAGCGCACCCGTTTCATGAAGGGCATCACGAGCTGGGTGGGCTTCCGCCAGGAGACGATCGACTTCGAGCCTGCCGAACGTGCCGCCGGGGCTTCCGCGTGGTCGCTGCTGCGCCTGCTGCGCTACGCGATCGACGGCCTGTCGGCCTTCAGCACGCTGCCGCTGCGTGTGTGGTCGATGATCGGCGTGTGCATTTCCGGGCTGTCGGTGCTGTACGGCGGCTGGCTGGTCGTGCGCACGGCGATCTTCGGCATCGACCTTCCCGGCTACGCGTCGATCATCGTCTCGGTGCTGTTCCTGTCCGGCATCCAGCTGATCAGCCTGGGGGTTCTCGGCGAGTACGTCGGACGCATCTTCACCGAGGTCAAGCAGCGCCCGCTGTACCTGGTCTCCGAACGCATCGGCTTCGACGAGGCCGCGAAGTGAGCGCTCCCGCGGTCGCTCCGGGCGCGCCGATCGCGTCCGCAGGCCTGCTGTCGCCGCAGTTCGCCTTCCGCCTCGCGCTGGTCGTCTTCGCCGTCCTCGGCGCCTACGTGCTGTTCTCGTTCGACCAGCACGGCATCAGCAACGACGAGGAAGTGCAGCACGTCTACGGGCGCCTGCTGCTCGACTTCTATGCTTCGGGCTTCGCCGACCGCAGCGCCTTCGCGTACAAGAACCTCTATCTCTACGGCGGCCTCTTCGACCTGATCGCCGCAGCGCTCGAACGCATCGTGCCGCTGAACGTGTGGGACCTGCGCCACCTGCTGTCGGCCGGCTTCGGCGTGCTCGGCCTGGCCGGGACCTGGCTGCTCGCGCGCCTGCTGCTGGGCGAGGCCGCGGGGCTGGTCGCGCTGGTGCTGCTCGCCCTCACCGGGGCGTGGTCCGGTGCGATGTTCACGCACACCAAGGACGTGCCCTTCGCGACGACGATGGTGTGGTCGCTGTATTTCACGACGCGCTTCGCGGCCCGTCTGCCGGCGGTGAAGGCGGGCGACCTCGTCGGTCTCGGCATCGCGATCGGCTGCGCCTTCGGCCTGCGCGTCGGTGCCGTGTTCGCGGTGTTCTACCTCGGCGTCGCCGTGCTCGCCGCGGCCTGGCTGAACGGCGAGGATCTGCGTGGACGGCTGGCCGTGCTGCGCCGCGCGGTCCTTGCGCTGCTGCCCGCGGCGGCGCTCGCGTTCGCGCTGCTGGGCCTCTTCTGGCCGTGGGCGGTCCAGTCGGGCGGCAACCTCGTGAAGGCGATGACGACCTTCTCGCGCTTCTCGTTCGAGCTGTACACGATCCTCGACGGGGCGGTGATGAAGAACGGCGACGTGCCCGGCCGTTACCTCGCGAGCTACCTGCTCGTGCGCCTGCCGGAACTGTTCCTGCTCGGCATCGCGCTCGCCGCGTTGAGCGGATTGCGCGTGCTGCCCGGCCTGTTCGCGTCGGCACCCGCGCGTGCGCAGGCCCTGCGCTGGCTCCCCGTGACGCTCGCCGCGGCGTTTCCGCTCGCCTATACGCTGCTCGCCGCACCGCCGCTCTACAACGGCATCCGGCATTTCACCTTCCTGCTGCCGCCGCTGGCGGTGCTTGCCGCCGCCGGCCTGGTCGCGACCGCGGCCCGCGCGTCGCGCTGGCCCAAGGCGCGGCTCGCCGCGGTCGCGGGCTGCGGCCTGCTGGCCGCGACCCACCTCCTCACCCTCGTGCGCCTGCATCCCTACGAGTACGTCGCGTACAACGGATTCACCGGCGGTCTGCGCGGTACCGAAGGGCGTTGGGAACAGGACTACTGGGGCGACGCGCTGCGTGAGGCTGCCGGTCTCCTCAACGTCTACGTCGCTGCGGAGGGCGTGGCGCCGCGGATCTGGACCGTCGCCGTGTGCGCCGAGTCGGTGCAGGGCACGGCCTGGCTCGCGTCGGGGCTGGAGGTCACGCGCGACTGGCGCGCGGCGGACTTCTTCCTGTCGCCGACGCACATGGACTGCGATACGGCGGTGAAGGGCAAGATCATCGGCGAGATTTCGCGTGAAGGCGTTGCCCTTGCGGTCGTGCGCGACCGCCGCATGCTCGTCGGCGCCGATCGCGAGCCGCGCCCGCCGCAATGAGCGACACCGACCGTCTGCGCGGCCACGCAGGTCGCTTCCTGCGCTTCGCGCTCGTCGGCGCGATCGGCACCGTGGCCCATTACGCGCTGCTGCTCGCGCTGGTCGAGGGTGCCGGCGTCGATCCGATCGCCGGTTCCGTCGCGGGCTTCCTGCTCGGCGCGCTGGTCAACTACACGATGAATCGCACCCTGGTGTTCCGCTCCGACCGCGCGCACGCGGAGGCGCTGCCGCGCTTCCTCGCGATCGCCGGCATGGGGCTGTGCTGGAATGCCCTGCTGATGTATCTGTTCGTCGATCTTGTCGGCGTGCACTACCTGATCGCCCAGATCGTCACGACCGCCATCCTGCTCGGCTGGCACTACGTAGGCAACGCCCTGTGGACCTTCCGCAAGCGTCCGGCCGGTAACCGCGGTGGGCGGTAGAATAGGCGCTCCATCGCACATCGTGTCGCGCGCGCCGCGCGCATCCGTCGTTTCTCAAGCCTCGATTACCGTGCCGCATCTCGAACCCCGGATCGTCCATGTCGACGACTACATCATCGTCGCCGAAAAGCCCGCCGGACTGCTGTCCGTGCCGGGGCGCGGCGAGCACAAACAGGATTGCCTGATCGCGCGCATCCAGGCGAGCTACCCGGACGCGCGCATCGTCCACCGGCTGGACTTCGACACCTCGGGCCTCATCGTCCTCGCGCGCGGCGCGGAGATGCATCGCCGACTCAGCATGGCCTTCGAGAAGCGCGAGGTGGATAAGCGCTATTTCGCGCTCGTGCACGGCCATGTGCTGTCTCAGGACGGCGAGGTCGACCTGCCGCTGATCGTCGACTGGCCGAACCGTCCGCGCCAGATGGTGGATCCCGTGAACGGCCGGCGCGCGCTCACGAACTACCGCGTCGTCGAGCGCAGCGGCACGGGGCCGGACGCCGTCTCGCGCGTCGAACTCGAGCCCGTCACCGGGCGCTCGCACCAGCTGCGCGTGCATATGATGACGATCGGCCACGCGATCCTCGGCGACACCCTCTACGCCCCGCCGGAAAGCGCCGAGCGCCACCCGCGGCTGCACCTGCACGCGGCGATGCTCGCCTTCGACCATCCGCAGACCAAGCAGCGGATGAAGTTCGTCAGCCCGGTGCCGTTCTGAGCTCGCCCTGAATGAAAAAGCCCGGCGGACCGGGCTTTTCGGGTGATGGGTCGAGGCGGCTCAGACGTTGAACAGGAAATTCAGCACGTCGCCGTCCTTGACGACGTATTCCTTGCCTTCGGCGCGCATCTTGCCGGCTTCCTTCGCCCCGGCTTCGCCCTTGTAGGCGATGAAGTCGTCGTAGGCGATCGTCTGCGCGCGGATGAAGCCGCGTTCGAAGTCGGTGTGGATCACGCCTGCGGCCTGCGGGGCCGTATCGCCGACGTGGATCGTCCACGCGCGCACTTCCTTGACGCCCGCGGTGAAGTAGGTCTGCAGGCCCAGCAGCGTGTAGCCGGCGCGGATCAGGCGATCCAGGCCCGGTTCCTCGAGGCCCATCGACTCGAGAAAGTCCTTCTTGTCGGCGTCCTCGAGGTCGGCGATCTCGGCCTCGATCGCAGCGCACAGCGCGACGACCTGGGCGCCTTCGGCGGCCGCGTGGGCGCGCACGGCGTCCAGATGCGGGTTGTTCTCGAAGCCGTCCTCGGCGACGTTGGCCGCGTACAGCACCGGCTTTGCAGTGATCAGGCAGAAGGGCTTGATGCTCGCCCATTCTTCCTTGCTGAGGTCCAGTGCGCGCACCGGCTTCGCCTCGTTGAGCTGGGCGAGGCACTTCTCGAGCACTGCGACGAGGATCTTGGCGTCCTTGTCGCCGGCGGCGGCCGGGCGCTTGTAGCGGTTCACGGCCTTTTCGACGGTGGCCATGTCGGCGAGCGCAAGTTCGGTGTCGATGATCTCGATGTCGCGGATCGGATCGACGCTGCCGGAGACGTGCACGACGTTGTCGTCGGCGAAGCAGCGCACCACGTGGACGATCGCGTCGGTCTCGCGGATGTTGGCGAGGAACTGGTTGCCCAGGCCTTCACCCTTGGAGGCGCCCGCGACCAGGCCGGCGATGTCGACGAACTCGACGATCGCGGGCTGGATCCTCTGCGGCTTGACGATCTCCGACAGCGCGGCGAGGCGCGGATCGGGCACTTCGACGATGCCGACGTTGGGCTCGATCGTGCAGAAGGGGTAGTTGGCCGCTTCGATGCCGGCTTTCGTCAGCGCGTTGAACAGGGTCGACTTGCCGACGTTGGGCAGGCCGACGATGCCGCATTTGAGGCTCATGGGCGGGGTTCTTCCTTGGGTTTTGCCGGCTTCGGCGCGGCCGGGCGGGCGTTGATTCGGGTGCTGGCGGTGTTCCACTCGCCGCGGGCGATCATCGGCCAGGTCGCGAGGGCGCGTTCCATGGCTTCGTCGATCAGCACCTGTTCCTCGCGGCGCGCGGGTTTCAGGACGAAGTTTACGACCTCGTTGCGGTCGCCGGGATGGCCGATGCCGATGCGCAGGCGCCAGTAGTCGTTCGTGTTGAGGTGGGCCGAGGTGTCCTTGAGGCCGTTGTGTCCGCCGAGTCCGCCGCCGAACTTCAGGCGCAGCTGCCCGGGGGGGATATCGAGTTCGTCATGCACGACGAGGATTTCGGCCGGAGTGATGCGGTAGAAACGCGCGAGCGCGCCGATGGCCTGGCCCGAGCGGTTCATGAAGGTCTGCGGCATCAGCAGCCACACGCCGGCGTCGCGCGCATTGGCGACCAGACCGTGGAAACGGGATTCGTGATTGAAGCGCACGCCGAGCTGGTCGGCGAGGCGCTCACAAAACCAAAACCCGGCATTGTGCCGGGTCTCGGTGTATTCGGCGCCGGGGTTGCCGAGGCCGACGATGAGACGCGGTGCTGCGGCGCTCATCGTGTCGGTTCCTGCGTCATCCCGGCGCTGCGTCCCGAGGCGTCAGCCTCAGGCGGCTGCGCCTTCGGCGCCTTCTTCAGCGACAGCGCCCTTGACGGTGACTGCGGTCGCAACGACCGGGTCGCCTTCGCCGTGCGCAACCAGCTCGACGCCGGCCGGCAGCGGGAGCTGCGATACGTGGATCGACTCGCCGGCCTGCAGGTTCGCCAGATCGACTTCGATGAACTCCGGCAGGTTGCCCGGCAGGCACTGCACGTCGACTTCGGTGATGGTGTGCGAAATCATGCAGCCGCCGAGCTTGACGGCCGGGCTCGCCTCGCCGTTCGCGAAGTGCAGCGGCACCTTGAGGTGGATCTTCTGGCTCGCATCGACGCGCTGGAAGTCCAGGTGCAGGATCTGCTGGCGGAACGGATGCCATTGGGTGTCACGCAGCAGCACAGCCTGCTTCGCGCCGTCGACGTCGACCGACAGGATCGACGCGTGGAAGGCTTCCTTGCGCAGCAGGTGGTACAGCTCGTTGTGGTCCAGTGCGATGGTCTCGACGTCGCCCGAGCCGTAGATGATGCCCGGGATCTGGCCGGCGCGACGCAGGCGGCGGCTCGCACCCGTGCCCTGTTCCACGCGCTTGGTGGCCTTGAATTGGATCTGCATGGTGATACTCCTGGTTGAAACGATCCGTCCGCGACCAGACGGATGGGTTGAATCCCCGGAACTCCCGGGGACGAAATTCATTCCATGAACAGCGAGCTGACCGACTCTTCGTTGCTGATGCGCAGCATCGTGTCGGCGAGCAGCGAGGCGACCGAGACCTGGCGGATGCGCGGACAGGCCTTGGCGTCGTCGCGCAGCGGGATGGTGTCGGTGACGACCAGTTCGTCGAGATCGGATTCGGAGACGCGCGAAATCGCCGCGCCGGACAGCACGGCGTGCGTGCAGTAGGCGAGCACGCGACGGGCGCCGTGTTCCTTCAGCGCAGTGGCGGCCTTGCATAGCGTGCCGGCGGTATCGACGATGTCGTCCATGATCACGCAGGTGCGGTCCTTGACCTCGCCGATGATGTTCATCACCTCGGAGACGTTGGCCTTGGGACGGCGCTTGTCGATGATCGCCAGGTCGCACTCCATGCGCTTCGCGAAGGCGCGGGCACGGACGACACCGCCGACGTCGGGCGAGACGACCAGCAGGTCGTCGTACTTCTGCTTGTCGAGGTCGGCGAGCAGCACCGGCGCGGCATAGACGTTGTCGACCGGGATGTCGAAGAAGCCCTGGATCTGGTCGGCGTGCAGGTCCATGGTGAGCAGGCGCTGGACTCCGACGGCCTGCAGCATGTTGGCGACGACCTTCGCGGTGATCGGCACGCGCGCGGAACGCGGGCGGCGGTCCTGGCGGGCGTAGCCGAAGTAGGGGATGGCGGCGGTGATGCGGCCGGCCGATGCGCGCTTCAGGGCATCGACGAGGACCACCAGTTCCATCAGGTTTTCGTTCGTCGGCGTGCAGGTCGGCTGGAGGATGAAGACATCCTTGCCGCGCACGTTTTCGAGCAGTTCGACGTTGACCTCGCCGTCGGAGAAGCGGCCCACCGTGGCCGAGCCGATGGAAATGCCCAGTCTGCGAACGACATCCGCCGCGAGTTTGGGGTTGGCGTTGCCGGTGAAGACCATCAGGCTGCCGTAGGCCATGTCCGAATCTCCGATGCCGCTAGAATGGCGAGGGTAAAAACGACTCGGGCAGGCGCGAGGCCTGCCCGAATATGTTGGCTGGGGAAGAAGGATTCGAACCTTCGAATGCCGGAATCAAAATCCGGTGCCTTGACCAACTTGGCGACTCCCCAATAAAACTTTTTCGCCCGCTCAATCGAGCCAGTCGCTCAGCGGATGTCTTGCCAGACTTTTCGCCTTCCATGCCCGCATCGGCGCTGGGCACTTTTCGACGATGTCTTTCGCTTCCATCTCGCTGCCAACCTCGGCAAACACGCAGGCGCCTGACCCGGTCATCCGCGCGGGCGCAAACTGCGCCAGCCACTCGATTGCAGCACCGACCTCGGGATACCGATTGCATGCTACTGCTTGCAGATCGTTGCGGGTGGTGCTTGCTGCGAAGTCCGTTATTCTGATGGGTCCCGTATCGCGCGTCAACTCCTCCGCGCGGAAAATTTCGGCGGTGGGCACCAGGACCGGGGGCGCGACGACCACGTACCACGCCGGCGGCAGCGTCAGCGGCTGCAGTTCCTCCCCCACGCCCTCGGCGAAGGCGTCGCGTCCGAAGATGAAGAAGGGGACGTCGGCGCCGAGCTGCAGGCCGAGTTTCGCCAGGGCGGCGCGGCTCAGGCCGGTTCCCCACAGGCGGTTGAGGGCGATCAGGGTCGTGGCGGCGTCCGAGCTGCCGCCGCCCAGGCCGCCGCCCATCGGCAGGCGCTTGTCGATCGCGATGTCGGCGCCGTGGCGGCAGCCGCTCGCCTGTTGCAGCAGCCGGCCTGCGCGCACGACGAGATCCTGCTTTTCGGGCACGCCCGCCACTTCCGTCGTGCGATGCACGGCACCGTCCGCGCGCAGTGCGAACGTGAGGCTGTCGCCCCAGTCGAGCATGCGGAAGGCGGTCTGCAGCAGATGGTAGCCGTCGGCACGGCGACCGACGACGTGCAGGAAGAGGTTCAGCTTGGCCGGTGCGGGGCAGCGTTCGAGGCGGATCAACGGCGGGGTGTCCATTGGTCGATGACGAGCCGGATGCGCGCGTCGCCCCAGGCCGCGTCGATGCGGCGTGGAGCGGCGTCGGCCGCGGGGCCGGCGTACTCGGTGTAGTCGATGATCCAGCCGGCGTCGGCGATGCGCGTCGGGCGGCCTGCCTCGTCCAGGCTCAGCACGCGCGCGCCGGGGCGCGTGGAGGCCTGGACCCAGTGCTGCAGCCCGTCGATCGGTGCGGGAACGCCCAGCAGGCGCGGCAGGATGGCGTCGGCGTCTTCGGCCTGTTCCGTGCGGCCGTCGGCGGTGAGCAGCATCGCGCCGCGCGGGGTGCGCACGAGCTGGCCCACGATCTGGCCGAGGGGGCTGTACACGGTCCATTCGTCGGCGACCGGCGTGTGCGACCACGTCAGGGAGCCGTTCGCGGCCCGTTCGCCGTCACTGGCGGCAAGGCGTCCTTCGAGTTCGAACGCGCTGGCCACGGGGCGCGGGGCGGCGGTGAGGCCGCGCATGGCCTGGCTCGCGCAGCCGGCCAGGAGCAGCGTGGCGAGCGCGGCGGCGACAGCGCGTCCGGCTGTCCGGGATGCGGTGCGCTTCATTGGCCGCGCAGGCGCTTGACGACCGACTTCAGCGCATCGTTGTCGGGGTTGCTCTTCAGCGCCTCGTCCCACACGCGCGATGCGTCGGATTGGCGCTTGAGGGACCACAGGACTTCACCGAGATGGGCGGCGATCTCGGGATCCTGGCGTATGCCGTAGGCCTTTTCGAGATGGGCGAGGGCGCCGGTCGCGTCGTTGCGACGGAAGCGTACCCAGCCCATGCTGTCGAGGATGAAGGGGTCGTCGGGGGTGAGTTCGAGTGCGCGCACGATCAGCGCTTCGGCCTCGTCGAGGCGCACGCCGCGATCGGCGAGGGAATAGCCCAGCGCGTTGTAGGCGTGCGAAAAGTCCGGGCGCAGCGCGATCAGCTTGCGCAGCCGCCCTTCCATGATGTCGAGCTTGCCCAGGCTCTCGGCGAGCATCGACGACTCGTACAGCAGATCGGTGTCGTCGGCGTTGTCGCGCAGCGCGCCGTCGATGAGGTCGAAGGCTTCGGCCTCCTTGCCGGCGCTGCGCAGGAGTTGCGCTTCGGCGAGCAGCAGGCGTTTGCGCTCGGGCTCATCGGCCTTGACGCCGCGCAGGTGCTCGCGCGCTTCCTTGAGCTTGCCGTCGCGTGCGAGCACCGACGCGACGCGCAGCTGGGCGTCGAAGTGCTGCGGCCCCGGTTCGACGGCGCGGTACCAGCGCAGGGCCGTTTCGCTGTCCTTGCGCCTTTCCGCGACCTGGCCGAGGTTGAGGCGGATGCTGTCGCCGTCGGGATGGCCGGCGTTCAGCGCGCGTTCGAGCTGGGTCGTCGCGGTGTCGTAGTCTTCGAGCTGGGCCGACAGCAGGCCCACGGCGTACATCAGCTCGCGGTCGTCGGGGGCGCCGTCGAGGAGCTGGCGGAATTCCTTGCGCGCGGCCTCGAACTGGCGCGTCGACACCAGCGCGCGCGCATGGGCGAGGCGGGCGTTGCGGCTGTCGGGGTGGCGTTCGAGGTATTCACGGACGAGCTTCGTGGCCTCCTGCATCGCGCCGGACTGCGACAGGAGCTGCGCCTTGAACAGGATGGCCGGCTCCCAGTCCGGGCGCAGGCGCAGCGCGGTGTCGATCGAGGCGACGGATTCCATCATGTCGCCGGCTCCGACGGCGGCCTGGGCGCGGGCGAAGTGGGCTTCCGGATGGCTCGTGTAGGGCTCCGTCAGGCGCATCACGATGCCCTTGACGGCTTCCTTGTCCTGCACGCGCGAGAAGGCGCGGTTGAGTCCCATCAGGTGGTTGTCGACGTTTTCGGGCGACTGCGCGAGCAGGCGGGCGAGCTGGGTCTGCACCTGTTCGAGCTGGCCGTCGCCGCCCGCGAGCAGGCCCGCGAGGATGCGGCGCGCCTCGTCGGAGCCCGGTTCGGTTTCGGACCAGATGCGGGCGGCTTCGACCGCCGCGGGCATGTCGCGCGCGAACAGCGCGATTTCCATCGCCCGGCGGGCGATGCGCGGGTCACGGGTGCGCTGTGCGAGGTCGGCGTAGGCCTGCACGGCGATGCCGATTTCGCCGCGCGCGCCGGCGATTTCGGCCAGCAGGAAGGTATACAGGGTGCGCGCGCTGAGTTCCTGGGCGGGCAGCGAGGCAGCGGCGGCCGCCTCGTCAGGGGCGGGGGCGGCCTGCGCAGGGGCCGGGAAGGCCAGCGCGACAGTCAGTCCCAGACCGGAAGCGAACAAGGAGATAAGGCGATTCATGTACTTGGCCCAGAGGGGATTGCACGAACTTCAAACCGGCCCTGCGGTCGTGTCTGACGTATGCTGTTGCCGCGGTGCGTCGGCAGTCGTCCGTTAGAAGGCCCGAATGCGGATGCGTTCGCCCGATGTTATGCAGTTTCTTCGTTTGCGGGCAAGCGCGGCGGCTGTACGGGCCGGTTTCCGGGGCTTGTCCCCTTTGCTTTCGAGTGTCGTGAATGCCTGAATTGCCTGAAGTCGAAACGACCTGCCGCGGCATACGCCCGGCCATCGACGGCCGGACCATGACCGGCGTGAGCGTGCGTAACGGCCGCCTGCGCGTGCCGGTGCCGCCGGACCTGGGCGAGCGCGTGGCCGGTGCGCCGCTGCAGGGCGTGAGGCGGCGGGCGAAGTACCTGCTGCTCGATTTCCCCGCCGGCAGCGTGATCGTGCATCTGGGCATGTCGGGCAGCCTGCGGGTGGTCGATGCGGGTCAGCCGCCGGGCGCGCACGACCATGTGGATCTGGTCTTCGGCGACCGGGCGCTGCGGCTGCGCGACCCGCGACGCTTCGGGCTGGTCGTGTGGCAGCCGGGCGATGCGCTCGCGCATCCGCTGCTCGCGCGCCTCGGCATCGAGCCGCTCGGGGACGAGTTCACCGGCCCTTGGC
The DNA here is from genome assembly GCF_900156155.1 of Aromatoleum tolulyticum. Lineage (GTDB taxonomy): Bacteria > Pseudomonadota > Gammaproteobacteria > Burkholderiales > Rhodocyclaceae > Aromatoleum > Aromatoleum tolulyticum. Next base: position 36,186 of record NZ_FTMD01000021.1, on the reverse strand, counting down.
TGCACCGCGCATTCAAGGGGGTGCGGGCGCCGATCAAGCAGGCGCTGATGGACGGACACCGTCTCGTCGGCGTCGGCAACATCTATGCGTCCGAGAGCCTGTTCCGGGCGCGCATTCACCCGCTGGCGCCGGCCGGCAGCGTCGGCGCGCGGCGTATCGGGCGCCTCGTCGAGGCGGTGCGCGAGACGCTGCAGGCGGCGATCGCCGCCGGTGGCAGCTCCCTGCGCGACTTCGTCGGCGGCGACGGGAAGAAGGGCTACTTCCAGCAGGAGTATTTCGTCTACGGCCGCGCCGGGCTGCCGTGCCGCGTGTGCGGCACGAGCGTGCAGCGGGTGGTGTGCGGGCAGCGTTCGACCTTCTTCTGCCCGCGCTGTCAGCGCCTGTGAATGAAATGGCGGTGGCATCGGCCGCGGGCGTCGTTCGTCGGCGCCGGCGTGCCGCCGGTCGAGCCCGCATCTTCGCGCATTGGACGGCGCCCGATTCGGCGCTATGCTCCCAGGATCTGAAACCTGTGCGCGCCCGGCCCGCGGGAACGCGCTAGCGAGACCTTAATGACCCTCGTGGATCAATTTTCCGCTTACAGTCAATGGCGTGCCGATGCGGCCGGGGCGGTCGCGCGTCTGCGGCAGTGGCTGTCGCGCAACGAGCTCGGCGACGTGCAGGGCGACCTGCGGCTGCAATACGTGCTCGACCGCCTGCGCGACGACAAGCTGACGGTGGCCTTCGTGGCCGAGTTCTCGCGCGGGAAGTCCGAGCTCATCAATGCGATCTTCTTCTCCGGGCACGGCGATCGCGTGCTGCCGTCCAGCGCCGGGCGCACGACGATGTGCCCGACCGAGCTGCAATGGACGCCCGGCGCACGGGCCGAGATCCGCATGCTGCCGATCCGCTCGCGCGCGACGCATGCGAGCGTGAGCGAGCTCAAGCAGTTTCCGGAAGAGTGGATGGTGTTGCGCCTCGATGCCGGGTCGCTCACGGACCTGCAGCAGGCCTTCGCGCGCGTCGGCGAGACCGAGCGGGTGTCGACCGAGCTGGCGTCGCGCCTGGGTTTCGACATCGACGACAAGGGCGAAACCGGCCTCAAGCCCGGTGCCGACGGCATGGTCGAGATCCCGAGCTGGCGTCACGCGGTGATCCAGTTCCCGCATCCGCTGCTCGAGCAGGGGCTGGTCGTGCTCGACACGCCGGGCCTCAACGCCATCGGTGCGGAGCCGGAGCTGACCCTGTCGCTGCTGCCCAACGCCCATGCGGTGCTGTTCGTGCTGGCGGCCGATACCGGCGTCACGCAGAGCGACATGGCCGTGTGGCGCGAGTACGTGCAGTGCGGGCAGAGCCGGCGCAAGGGCCGCCTCGTCGTGCTGAACAAGATCGACGGGCTGTGGGACGGCTTGCGCGACGAGGCGCAGATCGATGCGGAGATCGCACGCCAGGTGAGCTCGGTCGCGGAAACGCTGGACGTTCCCGAGACGACGGTGTTTCCGGTGTCGGCGCAGAAGGGGCTGGTCGGACGCATTTCCGGCGACGCCGCGCTCGTCGAGCGCAGCCGCCTGGGCGAGCTGGAGCGGGCGCTGGCCGAGGATCTGCTGCCGACCAAGCAAGAGATCGTGCGGGACAGCACGCTCTCGGAGACCGACGACCTGGTGAGGCAGACCGATACGCTGCTCGGGGCGCGGCTCACCGGCCTGCGCGAGCAGCTGCAGGAGCTGACCGACCTGCGCGGCAAGAACCAGAGCGTCATCGAATACATGATGCGCAAGATCCGCAGCGAGAAGACCGAGTTCGAGCAGGGTTTGCAGAAGTACTACGCCGTGCGCAGCGTGTTCTCGACGCTGACGAACAATCTGCTCGCCCATCTGGGTATGGACACGCTGCGCGATGAGACGCGGCGCACGCGCGAGGCGATGCTGGAATCGACCTTCACCAAGGGTTTGAGCGTGGCGATGGAGAGCTTCTTCCTGTCGCTGCGCGGCAACCTTGCGCGCTCGGCCGACGAGATCGCCGAGATCACGCGCATGCTCGACAGCATGTACAAGCGCTTCAGCGTCGAGCACGGGCTCAAGCTCGCTGCGCCCGAGGCCTTTTCGACGCTGCGCTACGAGCGCGAACTCGACCGGCTGGAGTCGGCCTTCAACCGTCAGATCAACTCGGCGCTGGCGCTCGTGACGACCGAGAAGCACACGCTGACGCAGAAATTCTTCGAGACCGTCGCCGTCGAGGCGCGGCGGACCTTCGAGGTTGCCAACCGCGACGTCGAGCAGTGGCTGCGCGCGGTGATGTCGCCGCTGGAGACGCAGGTGCGCGAGTACCAGCTGCAGTTGAAGCGCCGCCTCGAGAGCGTCAAGCGCATTCACCAGGCGACCGACACGCTCGAGGAGCGCGTCGCCGAGCTGGAGCAGGCCGAAGCGGCGATGATCGCGCAGCTTGCCGAGCTGAAGGAGATCGCCGGCGGCATCCGCGCGGCGCTGGGGGCGCCGGCACGGGCCGGGGCAAGGACCGGCATCGCGCACGCGGCCTGAGTTTTGCGGGGCCCGGGGCTGATGCCGCCGGGTGCCGCGTGAACGAAAAAGCGGACCGCTGCGGTCCGCTCTTTCGTGAATCTTCCGGCGCCGGCCGGGGGTGTTCAGGCCGTCTTGCCGGTCAGGCGCACGAACTTCTCCATCAGCTGTTCCTTGGTCTCGACCACATCCGGGTTCAGCGGGATACAGTCGACCGGGCAGACCTGCTGGCACTGCGGTTCGTCGAAATGGCCGACGCACTCGGTGCACTTGTTCGGATCGATCTGGTAGATCTCGTCACCCTGCGAGATCGCGCCATTGGGACATTCCGGCTCGCACACATCGCAGTTGATGCATTCGTCCGTAATCATCAGAGCCATCTTTCAATTCCTCGTATTCACTTCACTGAAACTTTCTGCAGCAGCCGTTGGTAGACGGCAGGCTGCACGAACTTGCTGACATCGCCACCCAGACGGGCGATTTCGCGCACCATCGTGGCCGAGATGAACATGTATTCCTCCGCCGGCGTCAAGAATACCGTTTCGACGTCGGGAAAGAGCTTCCGGTTCATTCCGGCCATCTGGAATTCGTACTCGAAGTCCGACACGGCCCGCAGGCCGCGCAGGATCAGGCGGGCGTTCTGGGCGCGCAGGAAATCCATGAGCAGGCCGTCGAAGCCGACGACGTCCACGTTGCCGAACGGAGCCACGACGTCGCGGGCGATCTGCACACGCTCGTCGAGCGTGAAGATCGGCCCCTTGCCGCGGCTTTCGGCGACGGCGACGACGACCTTGTTGAACAGCAGCGACGCGCGCCGCACGAGATCCTCGTGCCCGCGCGTGAAGGGGTCGAAGGTCCCCGGATAGATCGCCACCCCTTCCTTCATTCCTGCCTCCCATGCAGAAGATGAAAATGCACCTGGCCGGCACGGCCTGCCTTGACCGTGCTCAATCCTGCCAGTTCAGTCACTGCTGCTTCAGATTCGGCGTAAATCCAGCCGTCCGGCTTCAGCACCCGGCCGAGCCAGGGCTCCAGCCGCTCGAGCCAGCCCTTGTTGTAGGGCGGGTCGAGGAACACCACGTCGAACCTGTCAGAGGTGGTTTGCGCGAATTTTAGCGCATCGCCGCGAATGAGCTCCACCTGCGATGCCTGGAGGGTCGTTGCGGCCTGGCGCAGGGCGGCGAACGCGCGTGCGTCCGACTCGACGATCACGACGCGTTCGGCGCCGCGCGAGGCCGCCTCGAAGCCGAGGATGCCCGAACCGCCGAAGAGGTCGAGGCAGGTGAGGCCGTCGAGTTCCTGCCCCAGCCAGTTGAACAGCGTCTCGCGCACGCGGTCGGGCGTCGGCCGCAGGCCGGGGACGCTGGCGACTTCGAGCAGGCGCGAACGCCATGCGCCGCCGACGATGCGCACCCGGCTCACTTGCCGTGGCCTGCCTTCTTTGCCGCCGGCGCTGCGCTGCCCGCGCCGTTGTCGCCGTCGCCGCCGGCGACCACCGTGACGAGGTTCTCCGCCTTCACCCGCCGGGCGAAGGCGTCGCGCACCGATTCGACCGTGACCGCCGCGACCTTCTTCGGGTAGGTCTCGAGCCAGTCGAGCGGCAGCTGGTAGAACGCGATCATGCCGACGTAGTCGAGGATCTTGCGGTTGGAGTCGAGGCGCAGCCCGAAGCCGTTGACGAGGTTGTCGCGTGCCGCCTTGAGCTCTTGAGGCGTCGGTCCCTTGGCGACGAAGTCCTGGAGGACGCCGTTGGTCACCTTCAGCGCCTCCTCGGCCTGGCTGCCGCGGGTCTGCAGGCCGATCTCGAACGGGCCGGCGACGCGCAGCGGCATGAAGTAGCTCGACACGCTGTAGGCGAAACCGCGCTTCTCGCGCACTTCCTTGGTCAGGCGCGACACGAAGCCGCCGCCGCCGAGGACGTAGTTGCCGACGAGCAGCGGGAAGTAGTCCGGGTCGTCGCGGCTCATGCCGGGCATGCCCATCAGGATGTGGGCCTGCGCCGACGGGTGGGCGATGTGCTCGGTGCCGCGTGCGGGCAGCTGCGGCGCGGCGATCGGCGCGGGGGCGGCGCCCGCGGGCAGTCCTTCGGTGAGCAGGCGCGCGATCGCATCGGCGTCATCCCGGCTGACGTCGCCGACGATGGTCACGGCGGCGCTGCCCGCGGTGTAGTGCGTGCGGTGGAAGGCCTGCAGCTGATCGCGCGTGATGCCCTGCAGCGACTCGACGGTGGTCGAGCGGCCGTAGGGGTGGTTGCCGTAGATCATCGCCATGAAGCGGCGCGACGCGAGGGTGTCGGGCTGGGTGAGCGCTTCCTTCAGGCCGGCGATCGCGCGGGCGCGCTCGCGTTCGAGGATGTCGGCCGGGAAGGTCGGCTTCGCGAGCAGGCGGGCGGCGAGCGCGATTGCGGCGTCGCGCTCGGCGGCGCTCGACAGCGTGCGCACCGACAGTGTCGCCATGTCGGTATCGGCGCCGCCGCCGATGCGCGCGCCGGTGTCGGCGATGCGCTCGGCGATTTCCTGTTCGTTCAGGCCTTCGGTGCCGGCGTCGAGCAGGCTGCGCGTGAGGCTGGCGACGCCCGTGGCGCTTTCGGGTTCGTAGGCGCTGCCGGCGGGGAAGGAGATCTGGATGTCGATGAGCGGCAGGGCGTGGCTTTCGACGAAATACACGCGCGCGCCGGTCGTGGCGTTCCAGTGCTTGATGTCCGGGCCGGCGGCGGCGTTCGGGCTCGCCAGCGGGCCGAGCAGGGCGGCGCAGGCGAGCAGGGTGCGGAAGGAGCGGAAATTCGGGCGGAGAATGCGCAACGCGGTCATGGGCTTCGTCTGCATGTCAGTGTCTCGCTCCCGGGACGGCTGCGCGCGGCTTCGCGTCGGCGGGCAGCGGCAGGGGGTCGAGGCGGGCGCGGGTGAGGGTGTTGTCGGTGAAGTACTTGCGGGCGACGGCCTGGACGTCCTCGGCGGTGACCTTGCGGATGCCTTCGAGGAGCTTGTCGTCGTCGCGCCAGGACAGGCCGGTGGCTTCGAGGAAGCCGATCTCCATCGCCTGGCCCATCAGCGAGTCGCGCTTGTAGACCTGGCCGGCGACGGTCTGCGTCTTGACCCGGCGCAGTTCGTCCTCGGCGACGCCTTCCTTCTGGATGCGTTCGATCTCGGCGCGCAGCGCGGCCTCGACGTCCGCGACGGTCTTGCCGGCGGCGGGCGAGCCGTCAAGGGTGAAGAGCTGCGGGCCGCGGCCGGTGCCGTCGTAGCCGGCGCCGGCGGAGACGGCGACCTGGTTCTCGCGCACGAGGCGGCGCGGCAGGCGGGCGCCGTCGTAGCCGTCGAGGATCGCGGCCAGCACCTTCAGCGCGTGCACGTCGCGGTCGTTCTCGGGATCGCGCAGGGTCGGTGCGCGCCATGCAAGGGCGATGTAGGGCAGTTCGGCCGGCGCCTTGACGACGGTCTCGCGCGGCCCGAGCTGTTCGGGTTCGGCGGTGATGCGCCGCGGCGGCAGGGCGCGCGCCTTGATCGCTCCGTAGTGCTTGCGCGCCATGTCGAACACGGTCTTGTGATCGACGTCGCCGACGACGACCAGGCGCGCGTTGCCGGGCGTGTACCAGGTCTTGTGCCACTTGCGCGCGTCTTCCGCGGTCATCGTGTCGAGGTCCGTCATCCAGCCGATGATCGGGCGGCCGTAGGGATTGGCCTGGAAGGCGGTCGCCATCAGCTGCTCGCCGACGAGCGAGCGCGGCTGATCGTCGGTGCGCAGGCGGCGCTCTTCCTTGACGACCTCGAGTTCGGGCTTGAAGTTGGCGTCGGTGATCCTGAGGTTGCTCATGCGGTCGGCTTCGAGCTGCATCACGTCGGCGAGACGCGAGGACGGGATCTGCTGGAAGTAGGCCGTGTAGTCGTGCGACGTGAAGGCGTTGTCGCGGCCGCCGATCGCGGCGACGCGTTTGTTGAATTCGCCCGGGCCGACCTTGTCGGTGCCCTTGAACATCATGTGTTCGAGCAGGTGGGCGATGCCGGAGACGCCGGCGGGTTCGTCCATCGAGCCCACGCCGTACCACACCATGTGGACGACGGACGGGGCGCGGCGGTCTTCCTTGACGATGATCTTCATGCCGTTCGCAAGCGTGGTCTCGTACGGATTGGCTTGCAGAGGGCCGGCCGCCACGGTGAGCGCGGCGGCCACGAATGCGGCGCGTGGAAAGGTCTGGCGAAACATGGACATGTCCTGCATCTGGTAGAATTTGCGGTTCACGTGGCCCGCGATCCGGGCATCCGATTCGACGCGAAGCCGCATCTTAGCGTTATTGGCGGCTTGGCGTCCGGCGTCGTTAAAACCTCACAAGAGACCCGAGTGAGCATGTTTGGTTTCCTGAAGAAGTCCCCCAAACCCGAAGCGGCGGCGCAGCCGCAGGCGGAGGTCGCACCTCCGGCCGCAGTCGAGGCGCCCTCTTCGGCTCTCATCTCGGCGCCGGCGGCCGAGCCGGTGGTCAAGCGCTCCTGGGCGGACCGCCTGAAGGCGGGCCTGTCGCGCACGCGGCAGCAGATCGGCGGCGGGCTCGCGAGCCTGTTCGGCCGGCGCAAGATCGACGAGGATCTGCTCGAAGAGCTCGAAACGACCTTGCTGATGGCCGATTGCGGCGTCGATGCGACGCAGCACCTGCTGGACGAGCTGCGCAAGCGCTGGAAGCGCGACAAGCTCGAGACCGCGGACCAGCTGCAGGGGGCGCTTGCGGAGGAACTCCTCGCGATCCTCGCCCCGCTCGAGCAGCCGCTGGACGTGTCGGGGCATTCGCCGTACATCATCATGATCGCGGGCGTGAACGGCTCCGGGAAGACGACCTCGATCGGCAAGCTGGCGAAATACTTCCAGTTGCAGGGCAAGAGCGTGCTGCTCGCGGCCGGCGACACCTTCCGTGCCGCGGCGCGCGAGCAGCTGACGACCTGGGGCGAGCGCAACAATGTGACGGTGATCGCGCAGGAAGGGGGCGACGCCGCGGCGGTGATCTTCGACGCGATCAACGCGGCCAAGGCGCGCGGCATCGACGTCGTGCTGGCGGACACCGCCGGCCGGCTGCCGACGCAGCTCCACCTGATGGAGGAGATCGCCAAGGTGCGCCGCGTGATCGCGAAGGCCGAGCCGTCCGGCCCGCACGAGGTGCTGCTGGTGCTCGACGCCAACATCGGGCAGAACGCGCTCGCACAGGTGAAGGCCTTCGATGCGTCGATCGGCGTCACGGGGCTGGTCGTCACGAAGCTCGACGGCACCGCGAAGGGCGGCGTCGTCGCGGCGATTGCGCGCCAGTATCCGCGTCCGCTGCGCTTCATCGGCGTCGGCGAGGGGATCGACGACCTGCAGCCGTTCAATGCGCGCGAATTCGTCGATGCGCTGTTCGAACCCGTCGCAGGAGCCGGCAGCGCGGCATGATCGTCTTCAACGAAGTCGTGAAGCAGTACCCCGGCGGCTATACGGCTCTCGCCGGGGTCAGTTTCGAGATCCGCCACGGCGAGCTGGCGGTGCTGTCGGGCCACTCGGGTGCGGGCAAGAGCACGCTGCTGAAGCTGATCGCCGCGATCGAGCGGCCGACGTCGGGCAGCGTGAGCATCAACGGGCAGAACGTCTCGGCGCTGCGCCCGCGCGCGATTCCCTACCTGCGCCGCAACCTCGGCCTCGTGCTGCAGGAGCACCGCCTGCTGTACGACCGCAGCGTGGACGACAACGTGATGCTGCCGCTGGTGATCACGGGGCATCCGCCGCGCGATGCGGCCAAGCGCGTGGCGGCGGCGCTCGAGCGCGTCGGGCTGTCCGGGCGCGGGCGCGAGATGCCGGCGGGGCTGTCGGGCGGCGAGCAGCAGCGCGTCGCGATCGCGCGTGCGATCGTGAATCGTCCGTCCATCCTGATCGCCGACGAGCCGACCGCGCACCTCGACGTCGCCTACGCGAACGAGATCGCAAGCCTGTTCAAGTCCTTCAACGCCGCGGGGGTCACCGTGCTGGTGTCGACGCACGACGAGCGCCTGTTCGCGCAGCACAGCCCGCGCCGGCTGGTGCTGCACAAGGGGCTGCTGCAGGGAGCTGGAGCATGAGCAACTGGTTCTACCTGCACGGCCGCGCCTTCATGCAGGCGCTGCGGCGCCTCGCCTCGCAGCCGCTGGGGACGCTGCTGTCGGCGCTGGTCGTGGGCATCGCGCTGTCGCTGCCGGCCGCGGGCTATCTGCTGATCGACAACGTCGCGTCGCTGGCACGCGGGGTGTCCGGTACGCCCGAGATCAGCGTCTTCATGTCGCAGGATGCGTCGGCGGAGGACATCGCCGCGGCCGAAAAGCGGCTGCGCGGGGATGCGCAGCTCGCGGGCTACCGTCATGTGACGAAGGACGAGGCCTTGCGCCAGCTCGAGAAAGGCGGCTTGGGCGACGTGCTCGGCGGCCTCACCGCCAATCCGCTGCCGGATGCCTTCATCGTCACGCCGCGCGGCGAGGATCCCGCTCTTTACGACAGCCTGCACGCGCGCTTCGCGGCCTGGCCGGGCGTCGCCCACGTGCAGCTCGACTCCGCGTGGGTGAAGCGCCTGCATGCGCTGCTGGGGCTGGGCCGTTCGGCGGTGCTGCTGCTCGCGGGCCTGCTGGGCTTCGCGCTCGTGATCGTCACGTTCAACACGATCCGGCTGCAGATCCTCACGCAGCGGCACGAGATCGACGTGAGCCGGCTGCTGGGCGCGACCGACCCTTTCATCCGCCGTCCGTTCTACTGGTTCGGCAGCCTGCAGGGCCTGCTCGGCGGTTGCGTTGCGCTCGCGACCGTGTGGGCGACCGTGCATGCGCTCGGCGGGCCGGTGGCGAGCCTCGCGGAGACCTACGGCGCGGTGTTCGCGCTGACCGGGCCGGGGCCGCACGAGAGCGCGGCAATCCTCGGCTTCGCGGCTTTCCTCGGCTGGCTCGGCAGCGCGATCTCGGTGAGGCGGCACCTGGCCGAGCGGCTGACCTGATTTTCGCCCGATCGTTTGGCATGCGCCCCGGTTCGCGCCGGGGAGCGCCCCGAACATGGCCGGCAGGCGGGCGCCCATGCGGTCGCGATGATCGTCCCCGCGTTGCGCGGGGCCCGCTATAATCTTCGCCCCCAATGTTGGGGGTAAATCTTTCTCGGGATCGGATACGCACATGAATGCGCCGGAACTGCGTTCGCCCATCGTCGGCAACCGCGTCGAACTGAACATCTTCACGACGCTGACGTGCAACCTCAAGTGCTCGTACTGCTCGATCGCGGTCGGCGACGTCGTCGGCTCGCAGGGCAAGGCCCAGTATTCGCTCGACACGCTGGATACCTTCGTCGCGACGCATCTCGCGGACAAGGAGATCTACGTGACCTTCTACGGCGGCGAGCCGACGTTGAACATTCCCTTCATCGTCGGGCTGATGGAACGCCACCCGACCTGGCGCTACCAGCTGCAGACCAACGGCACGCTGCTGCATCGCCTGCCCGACGCGGTGCTGGCGAAGCTGTCGAACGTGCTGGTGTCGGTGGATGGCGCGGAGCACACGACCGACCATTACCGCGGCCGCGGCGTGTATCGCAAGGTGACCTCGAACATCGCGAAGATCCGCCCCAAGCTCGGCGGCAAGCTCACCGCGCGCGTGACCTGGGGGCACGAGGACATCAGCTTCGAGGAGCTCGACAGCCTGCTGCCGACCTTCGACTATGTGTACTGGCAGTTCGCACAGGCCGAGGGCTTTTACGATGCCGAGAACATGCGGCGCAAGAAAGCCGCGCTGACGCAGCTGATCGACAAGTTCTTCACGACCGACGGGCTCTACCCCTTCATCCCGCTGATGGGCACGGTGCGCAACAAGGTGCTGCCGTCGCGCGCCCGCGAGGCGTGCAGCGGGCACACGCAGTGCCGCTCGTCGACGCACATCCTCAACATCCTGCCCGACGGGCGCATCTTCCCGTGCCCGGATCTCACGCATCTGCCCGAATTGCAGAGCGGCGACCTGAACGCCAACTGGCTGAAGCCGAGCCCGCTGCAACCGGCCCCCGAGATGCCCTGCGAGGGCTGCGAAGCGCTTTCCTTCTGCCGCCGCAACTGCATGAAGAACCTGTACGTGGGCTACGTGCTCGACGATGCGCCGTATCGCGAGCAGGTCGTCGAGCCGATCTGCGAGCTGGTGAAGTTCATGGGGGCGGAGATCGACCGGCGCGATCCGCATGCGTGGTACGCGCAGGCGACGCTGCCGGTGCGGCGCGAGATCTCGGACTGCGAGATCTACGAGTATGTCGAAGTGATGCCCTGAGGCCTACGCGGGCCCGGTATCGAGGACTTCGCGCACGATCTGCGCGAGGTCCTCGATGCGGTAGGGCTTGCTGATCATCCGGAACTCGCCGGGAATGGCTTCCAGCTCCAGCAGCGCGTTGCCGGTGTAGCCCGAGGTGTAGAGCAGCTTCAGGTCCGGGCGCTGCTGCCGTGCGCGGCGCGCGATCTCCGGTCCGTTCATGCCGCCGGGCAGGACGACGTCGGTGAACAGCAGGTCGATGCCGGGTTCCTGCGCGAGCAGCGCGAGCGCCGTCCTGCCTTCGGGGGCCTGCAGGATGCGGTAGCCGAGTCCCCCCAGCACGCGACAGACGAGTTCGCGGACCTTGTCCTCGTCCTCGACGACAAGGATGGTCTCGCTGCCCGAGGCGTCGGGACGGGGGGCGGGCGCGTCGGCGGGCAGTGCGCCCGCCGGGCGGGCGATGATCGGCAGGAAGATCTTTACCGTGGTGCCGGTGCCGGGCTCGCTGTAGATCTTCACGTGGCCGCCGGACTGCTTCACGAAGCCGTACACCATCGCCAGGCCGAGGCCGCTGCCCTTGCCGGTTTCCTTGGTCGTGAAGAAGGGGTCGAAGGCGCGCTGGACCACCTCCGGCGGCATGCCGCAGCCGGTGTCCGATACGGCGAGCATCACGTAGGCGCCGGGCTTCACGTCGCCTTCGAGCGCTGCGTAGTGCTCGTCGAGGCTCACGGCGCCCGTCTCGATCGTCAGGGTGCCGCCTTCGGGCATCGCGTCGCGCGAATTCACCGCGAGGTTGAGCAGCGCCGATTCGAGCTGGGTGACATCGGCGAGGGCCGGCGGCAGGTCCACGGCCTCATGGAGCTTGATGTTGATGTGCTCGCCGAGGCTGCGCCGCAGCAGGCTGGTCATGCCGGCGATGAGGTCGTTGAGATCCAGCGGCACGGGGGCCAGGCGCTGCTTGCGCGAGAATGCGAGCAGGCGCCGGTTGAGCTCGGCGCCGCGCCAGGCCGCGTCGAGCGCGCCCTTGATGAGCTCGGCGGCTGTGGGGTCGTTGTGCACGCGGCGGGCGAGGAGCTGCAGGTTGCCCATCACGACCGTCAGCAGGTTGTTGAAGTCGTGCGCGATGCCGCCGGTGAGCTGTCCGACGGCCTCCATTTTCTGCGCCTGATGCAGCGCGCGTTCGGCCGCCGCGCGGTCCTCCATCTCCGTTTGCAGGGCGCGATTGGCCTGCTCGAGTTCGGCGGTGCGCTCGCGCACGCGCAGCTCGAGCTCGTCGCGCGCCTGGCGCAGCGCCGCTTGCGCCGCGCGGCGCTCGGTGATGTCGCGGATCGCCGCGGAGATGAGCACGCTGTCGCCGTTGCCGAGGGGGCTGAGGCTGATCTCGATCGGCACCTGCGAGCCGTCCTTGCGCTGGCCGGCGAGGTCCAGCCCGGTGCCCATCGGGCGCACGGAGGGTTTGCCGATGTAGGCGTTGCGTTTGCCGACATGGTCGCCGCGTAACTGCTGCGGGACCAGCATCTCGATCGACTGGCCGATGAGTTCCGCGCGCGCATAGCCGAAGAGCCGTTCGGTCTGCGCATTGATGAGGACGATGCGGCCGCCGTTGTCCACGACGACGATTGCGTCGGGGGCCGATTCGATGAGCTGCCGCGCGCGCTCCGCCATCGCCCGGCTGCGCGCGAGTTCGTCCTCGAGGCGGGCGATTTCCGCTGCGTGCGAAGTGCCGAGTCCTTCCATCCGCGCCTCTCTGCGGTTGTAGCGGGACGTGCGGGCGATCCGTGTGCGCGGGTCGGCTCCGCCGTCCTGTTCTCGTGGCTTGTCTGTTGTTGGTCCGGTGTCGCGGCGATCGGTTCCCGTGGCCGCCGGGTGTGCCTGTGCCGGACATCGTAGTCCAGGCCGACGGCGGGCAGTGCGAAATTGTGCCGCGTTGCGCGTGCTCCCGCCCGCAAAGGCGCGGGCAGGGCGTCAGCGCACGAGGATGGCGCGGAAGTCGTTGACGTTGGTGAGCGTCGGGCCGGTCGCGACCGAGTCGCCGAGTGCCTCGAAAAAGGCGTGGGCGTCGTTGTCGGCGAGGCGGTCGGCGGGGCGAAGCCCCAGATTCCAGGCGCGGGCCAGCGTATCGGGGGTGATGATCGCGCCGGCGATCTCCTCCTGCCCGTCGACGCCGTCGGTGTCGCCGGCGAGTGCATGGATGCCCGACGCGCCGTTGAGTCCGAGGGCGAGCGAGAGGAGGAATTCGACGTTGCGGCCGCCTCGTCCGTTTCCGCGCACCGTCACTGTGGTCTCGCCGCCCGACAGCAGCACGCAGGGCTTCGCGAAGGGCTGGCCGCGCCGGGCGACCTGCAGCGCGATGCCGGCCAGCACCTTGCCGACATCGCGGGCTTCGCCTTCGAGGCTGTCGCCGAGGATATGCACCGCTAGGCCCGCGTCGCGCGCGACCTGCGCGGCGGCTTCGAGTGCGAGTTGCGGCGCGGCGACGATGCGCGTCTCGTGGCCTTCGAGTCGCCTGTCGCCGGGTTTGATGCTCTCGCCGCGCCCGCTTTCCAGCACCTCGCGCACCGCGGTCGGCAGCGCGATGCCGTAGCGCCGCACGATCGCGAGGGCGTCGTCGCAAGTCGTCGGGTCGGCGACCGTCGGGCCGGAGGCGATGTCGGTCGGGTCGTCGCCGGGCACGTCCGAGAGCAGCAGGGTGACGACACGCGCAGGGTGGCACGCCGCGGCGAGCCGTCCGCCCTTGACTGCCGAGAGGTGGCGGCGGATGCAGTTCATCTCGGAGATCGTCGCGCCGGACTTCAGCAGGGCGCGATTGACCGCCTGCTTGTCCTCCAGCGTCAGCCCTTCCAGCGGGGCGTTCAGCAGCGCCGAGCCGCCGCCGGAGATCAGGCACAGCACGAGATCGTCGGGGCCGAGGCTGCGCACGCGTTCGCGCACGCGCCGCGTCGCGGCGAGGCCCGCGGCGTCGGGCACCGGATGGGCCGCTTCGACGATCTCGATGCGCTCGCAGGGCACGGCGTAGCCGTAGCGGGTGATGACGAGGCCTTCGAGCGGCCCCGGCCAGTGGTCCTCGACCGCACGCGCCATCGCCGCCGACGCCTTGCCGGCGCCGATGACGACGAGCCGGCCGGTGGGCGGCGCCGGCAGGTGCGGCGGGATGCAGCGCGCGGACTGGGCGGCGGCGATCGCCGCATCGAACATGCGGCGCAGTAGCGCGCGCGGGTCGAGGTCGGGGCTCATCAGTAGGCGCCCTTGACGAGGTTCGTCGGGCGGCCGGCGACGAAGTTCTCGATGTTGTCGATGAGCTGGTCGGCGAGCGTCTGCTGCGCCTCGTCCGAGGCCCATGCGACGTGCGGGGTGAGGATCACGTCGGGGCGGGCGGCGATGCGCATCATCGGGCTGTCGGCGGCAGGCGGCTCGCCCGCGGTGACGTCGAAGCCGGCGCCGCTGATGAGGCCCTCGTCGAGCGCCTGCACCAGCGCTTCCTCGTCGACCAGGCCGCCGCGCGCGGTGTTGATCAGCAGCGGGCGGCGCGCCATCTTGCGGAACTCGGGCAGCGCGATCATGTTGCGCGTCTCGGGCGTGAGCGGGCTGTGGAGGGTGATGATGTCGCTTGTCGCGAGCATCTCGTCCCATGGCGTGTACAGCTGGCCGAAGCCGCTCCTGCCCTTGTGCTCGGCGAACAGCGGCACCATGCCGAAGGCGCGCGCGATCGCGGCGACGCTCTGGCCGAGTGCGCCTTCGCCGATGATGCCCAGGCGTGCGCCGGCGAGATCGTGGATCGCATGGTTGAAGAAGCAGAACTGGCCGGACTTCTGCCATTCTCCCTTGATCACGTCCTCGCGGTAGGCCACGACGTTGCGGCGCAGCGCGAGGATCAGCGCGAAGGTGTGCTCGGGCACGGTGTTCACCGCGTAGCCGCGGATGTTGGCGACGGCGATGTCGTGGCGCTGGCAGTACGCCTTGTCGACGCAGTCGGTGCCGGTCGCGGCGACCGCGACGAGGCGCAGGTCGGGGAGCTGTTCGAGGATCGCGGACGTGAGCGCCACCTTGTTGGTGATCGCGATGCCCGCGCCCTGGAGGCGTTCGACGACCTCGTCGGGGCGGGTGCGCTCGTGCACGACGAGTTCGTGCACGAAGGCCGGAGTGCGCAGGCGGATTTGCGGGGCGATGGTCGCGCGGTCGAGGAAGACGATCTTGTGCATGTTGTTCTCTGTTTGGGTGGGGTCAGAGGTGGCGCTTGGCTTCGGCGGCGACGGCCGCCGGGGTGATGCCGAAGAGCTCGTAGAGCTGGTCGACGGGGCCGGAGGCGCCGAAGCCCTTCATGCCGACGAAGCCGCCGCGGCTGCCCAGATACTGGTCCCAGCCGAAACGCAGCGCGGCCTCGACGCCGACACGCACCGTGCCTTCGCCGAGCACGGCATTGCGGTAGGCGGCGTCCTGGGCGTCGAAGAGCTCCCAGCAGGGCATCGACACGACCGCGGTGGGGATGCCGTCGGCCTGCAGCAGTTCGCGCGCGGCGAGCGCGACGGCGACTTCGGAACCGGTCGCGAGGAGCGTGACGGCGCGCTTGCCGCCTTCGGGCTGGGCCAGCACGTAGGCGCCGCGGCGCGAGAGGTTGTCGTCGATATGAGACCTGCGCACGGTCGGCAGGGCCTGGCGCGCGAAGATCAGGCTCGCCGGGGTGCGGCGCTGCTCCAGCGCGACCTCCCAGCATTCGGCGGCCTCGACCGCGTCGGCCGGGCGCATCACGAGCATGTTGGGCATCGCGCGCAGCGACGCGAGGATCTCGACGGGCTGGTGCGTCGGGCCGTTCTTGCCGACGCCGATCGAGTCGTGGCTGAACACGAACTTCACCGGCAGGCCCATCAGTGCGGCCATGCGCATCGACGGGCGCTCGTAGTCCGAGAAGGCGAGGTAGGTCACCGCGAGCGCGATCGCGCCGCCGTGCGCGGCGATGCCGTTGGCCATCGAACCCATCAGGTGCTCGCGCACGCCGCAGTGGACATAGGCGCCGCTGCGGTCTTCCGCGGTGAAGGCCGTGAGGCTGCGTTTGTGGGAGGTCGGCGCTTCGAGGTCGGCGCAACCGACGATGCGCTCGGGAAGCACCTCGGTGAGCAGGTCGTTGATCTCGCCCGAGGCGAAGATGCCGGGCCTGGGCTCCGTTGCCGCGGCGGCGTCGCGCTTGTATCCGAGCAGGACCTCGCGCCAGCCTGTGGGCAGCTCGCCCGCCTGCACGCGCTCGAACTCGGCGCGTTCGGCAGCGGGCAGCGCAGCGAGGCGGGCCTGCCACGCGGCGTGGTCGGCGTCGCTGCGCCGGCCGGCGGCGCGCCACGCGGCGAGGATGTCGCCGGGGATTTCGAAAGGCGGGTGAGTCCAGCCGAGGAGTTCGCGTGCGGCGGCGGCGTCTTCGGCGTAAAGGCGCGCGCTGTGCCCGCCGCGGCTGCCTTGCAGGCGCGGGATGCCGCGGCCGATCACGGTGCGGCAGGCGATCAGCGACGGCCGCGGATCCTTCTTCGCCAGCGCGATCGCCGCCGAGACGGCCTCCACGTCGTGGCCGTCGAGCTCGACGACATGCCAGCCGGCGACGCGGAAGCGTGCGGCGACGTTCTCGCTGATCGACAGCGAAGTTGCGCCGTCGTCGGTGATCAGGTTGTCGTCCCAGAACAGGATCAGCTTGCCGAGCTTGAGGTGCCCCGCGAGCGAGATCATCTCCTGGCCGATGCCTTCTTGCAGGCAGCCGTCGCCGACGAAGGCCCACGTGTAGTGGTCGATGAGGTCGGGGCCGAACTTCGCGTTGAGGTAGGCTTCGGCGACCGCCATGCCGAAGGCGTTGGCGATACCCTGGCCGAGCGGCCCGGTCGTGACCTCGATGCCGGCGGCGGGGTCGAACTCGGGGTGGCCGGCGCAGTGCGAGCCGAGTTCGCGGAAGCTCTTGACCTGGTCGAGGCCGATCTTGGCGTAGCCGGTGAGGTACAGCAGCGAGTAGAGCAGCATCGAGCCGTGGCCGTTGGAGAGCACGAAGCGGTCGCGGTCGGGCCAGGTCGGGTCGGCGGGGTTGAACTTCAGGTGGCGCGTGAAGAGGGCCGTAGCGATCTCGGCCATGCCGAGCGGCACGCCCTGGTGGCCTTCGGTCGCATGCACGATGGTGTCGATGGACAGGAAGCGGATCGCGTTGGCCAGCGGCGTGAGATCGGCGGGGGACATGGCAAAGGTTCTCCTGTGCGCCTCCCCGGAGGGGAGGCGTCGGTAGCGAGGAAGAGCGGGGAAGGGCCGTCTAGCGGATCGTGAGCCAGGGCAGGTAGGCGAAGCCCAGCAGCAGGCCGATGGCGACCATGTAGAAGGGGATGAGCTCGATGACCACGTCGCCGATGCGTACCTTGGCGATGGAACTCGTGATGAACAGCGTCGTGCCGATCGGCGGGTGGTACAGGCCGATGGAGAGGTTCACGATCATCATGATCCCGAGCTGGACCGTGTCCATTCCGACGGCCGAGGCCAGCGGCACGAACATCGGCGTCAGCAGCAGAACCGCCGCGGGCAGGTCGATGAACATGCCGGTCGCGAGCATGATCAGGTTCATCGCCAGGATGATCAGCCAGGGGGACTGCAGGGTTTCCTTCGCGAACTGGGTGAAGGCCGCGGGCAACTGCTCGTAGGTCACGATCCAGCCGACGACGCTCGAGGCCATGATGATCAGCAGCACCACGCCGGTGGAGATTCCCGCCTCGATGGCGGCGGCCTTGAGCTTGGCCACCGAGAGGTCGCGGTACACGATGCCGGAGGCCAACAGCGCGTAGAGCGTGGACATCACGCTCACCTCCGTCGGGGTGGCGATGCCGAAGCGCAGGAAAATGATGATCAGGACCGGCATGGCCAGCGCGGGGCCGGCCTGCGCGAGCAGGCGCCAGAAGGCCGGCCACTCGAAGGGCGTGGTGTCGCGCGGGAAGCCGCGGCGCCGGCCCTGCACGTAGCACACCGCCATGAAGCCGCCGCACATCAGCAGGCCGGGCAGGATGCCGGCGATGAAGAGCGCGCCGATCGAGGCGCCCGACACCAGGGCATACACGATCATCGGGATCGAGGGCGGGATCAGGATGTCGATCGTGGCGGCCGCGGCCAGCGTGCCGGCGGCGAAAGGCGCGGGGTAGCCGAGCTTCTTCAGCCAGGGGATCAGCATCGAGCCGATGGCCGAGGCGTCCGCGACCGCGGAGCCCGACACCCCGCCGAAGATGGTGGAGGACAACACCCCCACCTGCGCCGGGCCGCCGTGGATGCGGCCGATCATCATCGACAGCAGGCTCACGAGGCTCTGCCCGAGCCGGCCGCTGACCATCAGCGCGCCGGTCATCATGAAGAAGGGGATGGCGATGAGCGGGAAGCTCTGCGTCTGGGCGAGCATCTGCTCGACCGCCAGATGCACGGGCACCCGGTCGAGGATGAACAGGCCGCCGACCGCGGCGAGCACCAGCGCGTGAGCGATGGGGATGGACAGCAGCGCGGCGCCGATGAACAGCAGGATGATGAGGGTGGTCATGGTCAGGCTCCGTGGGCGAGTGCTTCGGCGTCGGCGTCGGCGTCGGCTCGCATGGCATGCTCTCCATGCGCGTGCCATACCTGGGGCAGCCTGCAGAGCGTCACGACGGACAGCAGGATGAAGCCCAGCATCAGGCAGCCCACGCTCACCGAGCCGGGCACTTTCAGGATGGGGGTCCGCTCGTCGGCGGCGATTTCCATCAGCGGCCAGGCGAGCCCGGCCATCGCGACGTAGAGCGTGGCGACCACCAGGGATCCCCCGGCCAGCACCCAGCGGCGCGAGGCGCCGAGTTTCTGCGTGAGGATCACCACGGCGATGTGCGAGCCGTGCTGCGCGGCCAGGACCACGCCGGCCATGATGAGCCAGGGGAACATCAGCTCGGGCAGTTCGGATGCCCAGGTGATGCTGGTGCCCGCGGCATAGCGCAGCCCGACGTTGATGCTCAGGATCGCGAACACCACGGAGATCGTGACGTACAGCACGCCGCGGCACGCCGCGCCGATTGCACGGTCGATGAAATTGAGGAATGGCATCACTTGCCCTCGCAATAGGTCCGTGCGCTCGGCACGGTATTGGAACGGGTGCAGCCGGGATCCCGTCGGCGCGCGCAGTGCGCGTGCCGACGGCCCGGCTGCCCGGACGGTCAGCGCACCTGCTGGACCGCGCGCTTGACGAAGTCGCCGGTGTCGCCGGCGCTCCATTTGTCATAGACCGTGCGGGTCGCATCGACAAAGGCCTTGCGGTCGACCGTGTCGATCTGCACGCCCTTGGCCTTGAGCTCGCCGGCGAGCTTTTCGTCCGCTTCCTTGGACAGCTTGCGCTGCATCTGGGTGGCCTCGGCCGCGGCCTCCATGAACACCTTCTGATCCGCGGCGGCGAGGCGGTCCCACGTGCGCTTGCTGATCAGGAAGGGGGTGGACTCGTACTTGTGACCCGTGAGCGAGAGGTACTTCTGCACCTCGTAGATCTTGGAGGCGGCGATGTTGGCGAGCGGGTTCTCCTGGCCGTCCACGACCCCCTGCTGGAGGGCCACGTAAAGTTCGGAGAACTTGATCTGCTGCGCGTCGGCGCCCAGCGCCTGCATGATGTCCACCGTCATGGCGTCCGGCGGGGTGCGGATCTTCAGTCCCTTCAGGTCGGCGGGCGCCTTGATCGGGCGCTTGCTGTTGGTGATGTGGCGGATGCCGTTGTCCCAGTAGCCGAGCACCACCATGCCCTTGGCGGCGGTGCGCTTGGCAAGTTCCTCGCCCACCGGGCCATCGAGCAGCTGCCAGGCCTGCTGGATGTCGCTGAACAGGAAGGGCAGGCCCAGGGCGTTGTACTCGGGCACCACCGCGGACATCGCGCCCTGGCTGTTGGCCGACATGTCCAGCGTGCCGGAACGCAGCGCCGTGACCATCGCGGCGTCGTCGCCCAGCTGTGCGGAGTGCGCGACCTGGATTTCGTAGCGGCCGTTGGTCCTGGCCTTGACGGTTTCGGCGAACTTCACCGCCGCCTCGTTGCGCGGGTTGCTGGGGGCGGCGCCGTGGCCGAGCGTGAGCTTCACGGTCTGCGCCATCGCGGGGAAGGCCAAGGTGGCGCTCAGCGCGAGCGCCGCGATCTGGAAGGTTCTGCGGTTCATCAGTGTCTCCTCTGGCGCCGTCTTCGCGGCATCAGGTTAATCGAGGGCCCCCCGGCGTCGGACCAGGGGGAATGCGGCTTAGTGAATCAGCATGCCGCCGTTCACATCCAGCGTGACGCCGGTGCAGTACTTCGACAGGTCGCTGGCGAGGAACACGACGCAGCCGGCCACGTCGTTGGGCTCGCCGATGCAGCCCAGCGGGATCGATTCCAGGATCGCGGCGCGGCGGTCCTCCGGGATCTTGCCCTTGTTGATGTCGGTGGCGATGAGGCCCGGGGTGATGCAATTGACACGAATGTTGTCGGCGCCGTATTCGCGCGCCATCGCACGCGCCAGGCCCAGCACGCCGGCCTTCGCCGCCGAGTAGTGCGGGCCGCCGAGGATGCCGCCACCGCGCTGCGCCGACACCGACGAGATGCACACGATCGAGCCGCTCTTCTGCTGCTGCATCGCCGGGATCACGGCCTGCGACATGTAGAGCGTGCCGCGCAGGCTGACGTCGAGCACCGCGTCGTAGTCGGCGCCGGTGATGTCGAGCGTCTTGCGCGGCTGCGTGATGCCGGCGTTGTTCACCAGCACGTCGATGCGGCCGAGCTGCTTGAGGATTTCGGCGGCGGCAGCGTCGCACGAGGCCTTGTCGGTGACGTTGGCGACGAGGCCGATGTGCTGCGGGCCGAGCTCGGCGGCGGCGCCGGCGGGGTTGGCCTGCGCGAGATCGAGAATCGCGATGCGGGCGCCCTGCGCGGTGAGCATGCGGGCGGTGGCGAAGCCCAGGCCGTTGAGACCGGCGCCGCCGGTGATGAC
The DNA here is from genome assembly GCF_900156155.1 of Aromatoleum tolulyticum. Lineage (GTDB taxonomy): Bacteria > Pseudomonadota > Gammaproteobacteria > Burkholderiales > Rhodocyclaceae > Aromatoleum > Aromatoleum tolulyticum. The sequence goes on along the minus strand of NZ_FTMD01000021.1, from coordinate 15,483 downwards.
GGCGACCTTGCCGTCGAGGAGAAGGGATTGCGACATGTGTGTGTTCCTCTCTTTAGATGGGGTCGGGGTATCCGGCGGCTCAGCCGAGCCAGCCCTTGATCGTGTTGCTCATCGCCTCGGTCGAGATGCCGTAGCGGTCGTGCAGCGTCGGCAGCGCGCCGGCGTCGAGGAAGGCATCCGGCAGCGCGATCTGGCGGAATTGCGGGGTCACGCCGGCACGCAGCAGTGCGGCGCCGATCGCTTCGCCGAGTCCGCCGATCGTCGTGTGATTCTCGGCGACGACGACCAGACGCCCGGAGCGGCCCGCCTCGCGCAGGATCGTCGAGGTGTCGAGCGGCTTGATCGTCGGCACGTGCAGCACGCCGACATCGATGCGGTCGGCCGCGAGCGCCTTGGCGACTTCCAGCGCACGCATCGTCATGATCCCGGACGAGATCACGAGCACGTCGCGGCCGTCGCGCACGAGCTTGGCCTTGCCGAGCTCGAACTTGTAGTCGTACTCGTCGAGCACCAGCGGCACCTGGCCGCGCAAGAGGCGCATGTACACCGGCCCCTTGTGTTCGGCCACCGCCGGCACCATCTGTTCGATGTCGAGCGCGTCGCACGGGTCGATCACGGTCATGCCGGGCATCGCGCGCATCAGCGCCAGATCCTCGGCCGCCTGGTGGCTCGGGCCGTAGCCGGTGGTGAGGCCGGGCAGCGCGCAGGCGATCTTCACGTTGAGGTCGTCCTCGGCGATCGTCTGGTGCATGAAGTCGTAGGCGCGGCGCGTCGCGAACACCGCGTAGGTCGTCACGAAGGGCATCGCGCCTTCATGCGCGAAGCCGGCCGCGGCGCCCATCAGCAGCTGCTCGGCCATCCCCATCTGGTAGAAGCGCTCGGGGTAGGCCTGCGCGAAGATGTGCAGGTCGGTGTATTTCGCGAGGTCGGCGGTCATGCCGACGATCTCGGGCCGCTCGGCGGCGAGCTTCACGAGCGCGTGGCCGAAAGGGGCCGCGACGGTGCGCTGGCCCTCGCCGGCGATCGACGCGATCATCGCCGAGGTCTTCAGCTTGGGCTTTTGTGCGGTAACGGTGCTCATGCTTTCCTCCCGGCGTCCAGCGCTTCGAGGGCCAGCTGCCACTCGTTCGGCTCGACGCGGATGAAGTGGTTCTTCTCGCGCGCTTCGAGGAAGGGCACGCCGCAGCCCATCAGGGTGTCGGCGATGATCATGCGGGGCTCGGGGCCGGGGTGGTTGCGCGCGGCGTCGAAGGCGGCGATCACGGCGTCGAGGTCGTTGCCGTCGATGCGCTGGGTGAACCAGCCGAAGGCCTGCATCTTCTCGGTGAGCGGCTCGAAGGCCATCACCTGCGACGACGGGCCGTCGGCCTGCTGGTTATTGACGTCGACGATCGCGATCAGGTTGTCGAGCTTGTGGTGTGCGGCCGACATCAGGCCTTCCCACACCGCGCCTTCGTCGAGTTCGCCGTCCGAGAACAGCGTGTAGACGAAGGATTTCGAGCCCTTGCGCTTCAGGCCCAGGCCGCGGCCGACGGCGATCGTCAGGCCCTGGCCGAGCGAGCCGCCCGACATTTCCATGCCCGGCGTGTAGCTCGCCATGCCGGACATCGGCAGGCGGCTGTCGTCGCTGCCGTAGGTCTCCAGTTCTTCCTCGGGGACGATGCCGGCCTCGATCAGCGCCGCATACAGCGCGATCGCGTAGTGGCCGTTCGACAGCAGGAAGCGGTCGCGCTCTTCCCACGCCGGGTCTTCCGGCCGGTAACGCATCGCATGAAAGTAAGCCGTCGCCAACACGTCGGCGATGTCCAGCGCCTGGGCGATGTAGCCCTGGCCTTGCACTTCGCCCATCCGCAGCGCGTTGCGGCGGATGCGGTAGGCGTGCTCGGCGATCTTGGCGCGGGGGGCGGTAACGCTGGTATCCACGCAGTTCTCCTTGGTTGGGTCCGCTGCCCTGGGGCGTCGGGACGAATCGTTGCTCTCTGTCAGGAGAGGGGGCTCTCCGCCTTCGCTCGGGCTGTCTGCACAACGTCCGGCGAGTGGGAGAAAGCGTATTCCCTTGCTCGGTGTCGCTCAAACGAATAAATTAGCCTTATAGGTGAATTCAATTCATGTGGGTTTTGCGATGCAGCATCGAGTCCCTCTCAAGGCCATACAAGCGTTCGAGGCCGCCGCGCGGCTGTCGTCTTTCGCGCATGCAGCAGAAGAACTGTTCGTGACCCCCTCGGCGGTGAGCCACCAGATCAAGCTGCTGGAGGACCAATTCGGGGTGCAGCTCTTCCATCGCGTGCATCGCGCGGTGGTGCTGACGGACTCGGGCCGGCGCTACGCGGAGGAGGTGTCGGCGGCCTTCGCACGCATCGACCTCGCGACGCGCGAACTCGGGCGCACGGAAAAGAGCGACATCCTCACGGTGCATGCGACGCCCAGCTTCGCGACGCAGTGGCTGATGCCGCGCCTCGCGCGCTTCAGCTCGCTCAACCCCGACGTCGACGTGCGCCTCAACGCGTCGACCGATACCGTCGATCTGGTCGCGGAGACCGTCGATATCGACATCCGTTACGGCATGAAGCGGCTGCAGCCGGCCGGCACAATGGTGCTGACCTTCCCGCCCGAGACCATCGTGCCGATGTGCTCGCCGGCATTGATGAACGGCCCCCACCCGATCCGCACGCCCGACGACCTGGTCCACCACACGCTGATCCACAGCGAGGTGTGCCTCGTCGGCTGGCGCGACTGGATGCGCCAGCACCGCAAGGTCAAGCTCGACATCTCGCGCGGCCTGCGCTTCGACCGCTCCTTCATGGCGCTCAGCGCGGCCGTGGACGGTCTCGGCGTGTGTCTGGAAAGCCTGCTGCTCGCGCAGCGCGAGCTCGAAACCGGGCGGCTCGTCGCGCCGCTCGGGCTCGACGGGCCGAAGGTGCAGGGCTACACCTTCAATCTGTTGAAAGCGCGTGCCGAGCTGCCCAAGATCCGCAATTTCCAGGACTGGCTGTTCGGTGAACTGGAGAAGGCGTCCGCGTGAGCGGATGTCTGGCCCGGCCCGCTGTCGTGTCCTATTAATGAATGGGGGACTGCCCGGACGAGGAGGTTCCCGATGGCAAGGGAAGGGGTGGATTCAGGGGGCGGGGCGGCCGGGCCTTCAGACGGCCGCCCGTCGCCGCGGGAACGTGGATCGAGATTGGGAGCATGGATCATGTTCGACAAGGAGCGATTCATCCAGGACTGCACGCAGGCCGTGGCCGAAGGGCCGGCAGCCGTGCGCGAACTGGTGGCCGAGGCGGTCTCGGACGGCGCGGCGATCGTCGCGCAACTCGGTGAACCGAAGCACGCGGGCATCAACGCGCTGTACCGTTCGCCGGAGCTCACGATCATCAACTTCGTATGGGCGCCGTGCATGAGCCTGATGCCGCACAACCACCAGATGTTCTCGGTGGTCGGGATCTATGCCGGGCGCGAGGACAACGTGTTCTGGCGCCGCAACGCGGGCAGCATCGAGGCGATCGGCGCAAGCTCGCTGGGCGTGGGCGACGTCACCGCGCTCGAACGCGACGCGATCCACTCGGTGCTCAACCCGATCGGCAAGATGAGTTGCGCGATCCACGTGTATGGCGGGGACTTCTTCGCCCCGCCGCAGCCGCGCAGCCTGTGGGACCACGAGACGCTGGCCGAGCAGGCGTGGGAAGTGGAGAAGGTGAAGGTCCTGTTCGAGCAGGCGGAGGCGCGCTTCAACGCGTGGCATCAGTGACGCGAAGGCGGTCCCGCGCGGGCCGGGGCGTGCGAGAATCGCGCCCCCGTCTGCACGAGATGCCGCCATGAGCCAGGTCCAGCACACCATCACCCACCTCGTCGTCCACAAGCTCCACCGCGCCGGCGAGGGCCCCGCGAGCGCCGAACTGCGCGACGGCGCCTGCCGCGTCGACGATGCCGCAGTGCGCCTCGTCGAGCGCCTGTGCGGACACTACGCGGACCGCAGCAGCAGGGGCTACGGGCGTTTCGCGGAGGAGGAGGGCGAGGAGGGCTCGCCGCTGCCGCGTCTCGTGCGCGAACACGTCGTCGACAAGCGCCTCGATTTCGCCGCACTGTCGCAGCGCATGATGGACGCGCTGCGCCTGTGCGCGGACGAGGAGGGCGCGGAGGTCTCCGGCTACGTCGTGATCGCGCGCATCCTCGAAGGCGCCACCGACTGCCTGTGGATCGCCGTGGTCGGCGAAGCGGTCGGCAGCGCCGTCACGGGCGCGCTCGACATCGTCGACTGCCTGCATCTGGACTTCGCGGCGCTGCCCGCGGCCGGGCGCATCGACCTCACCGGCTGGCAGCGCGGCGACGAGCGCTACGTCAGCTTCCTCAAGGGGCGCAGCGACGTCGCGCCGTGGTTCAAGCGCTTCCTCGGCTGCGGTGACGTCGTGATCGCGCTGAAGGAAACGAAGAAGCTCGTGCAGCGCCTGTCCGACTTCGCCGAGACCCAGCGCCTGGAGGCGCCCGCGCGCGACGCGATGCTCGAGCGCGCGCACGGCTACCTCGACGAACTCGGCGAAGCCGGCTCGCCGCTCGCGCTCGACGAGATCGCACGCAAGGTGTGGCCCGAGCAGCCGGAACGCCTCGACGCGGCCCTCGCGTCAGGCGAGGCGCCGCTCGCCGGTGGCTTCGTCCCGGACCGTCGCGCAATCCGCCCGCTGGTGCGCTTCCGCGCCGCCGGCGAGCAGTGGAAGCTGGAATTCGACCGCGCCAGCCTGCATTCGGGCGCCGTGCACTACGACCGCGCGAGCGACACGCTGGTGCTGTCGGGGCTGCCGGAATACCTCAAGAAGCTGCTGCAGGAGGAATGAGGCGCCGGCACGCGCCGCTGCTCAGCGTGCGGCGAGGCGCCACAGCGACGTGACTTCCGCGGCCCGCGCCGCATGCAGCGGGTCATCCGCGTCGCTCGCCTTGCCGTGCCGGGGACGGGCGTCGAGCCGCCCGATCACCTGCAGGCCGCCGGCGTCGATCGCCGCGAGCAGCTCCTCGCGCGCGCGCAGGCCCAGATGTTCCGCGAGATCCGACAGGATCAGCCAGCCTTCGCCGCCGGGGGCGAGATGCGCCGCGAGGCCGCCGAGAAAGGCGTGCAGCATGCGGCTGTCGGGGTCGTAAACGGCGTATTCGACGGGCGAGCTCGGGCGTGCCGGCACCCACGGCGGGTTGCACACGACCAGCGCCGCGCGCCCTTCCGGGAACATGTCGGCCGGTACGACCTCGACCTGTCCCGCATAGCCGAGGCGCGCGATGTTCTCGCTCGCGCAGGCCAGTGCGCGCGGATCCTGGTCGGTCGCGACGATGTGCGCGACGCTGCGGCGCGCAAGTACCGCCGCGATTACGCCCGTGCCGGTCCCCACGTCGAAGGCCGTCGCATCGCCCGCCAAGGCCGCGGGCAGGGGCGCCTTGGCGACGAGATCGACGTATTCGCCGCGCACCGGCGAGAACACGCCGTAATGCGGATGGATCGCCGCGCCCAGCGCCGGGACCGGAACTCCTTTCTTGCGCCACTCGTGCGCGCCGATCAGACCCAGCAGTTCGCGCAGCGACGCGACATAGGGTTCGTCGGCGGCGCCGTAGGCTTCGAGGCAGGCCTGCCCCACCTCCGGCGCGCGGCGCAGCGGCAGGCTGTGGCCGGCATCGAAGGGCAGCAGGAGCATGCCCAGCACCCGCGCGCGCTGCGCCTGCGCCTGGCGGTGCAGGTGGAAGGTTTCCGCCGCGCTCTTCGCCGCGGCCGGCTTGCCGGGGCGGCGCGGTTTGCGGTCGATGCGCCGTGCCATCGCCTGCAGCAGCTGCTTCGCGTTGTGGAAGTCGCCACGGTACAGCAGCGCCGTGCCCTCGCACGCGAGCCGGTAGGCTTGGTCGGCGGGCGTCTGGTCGTCGGCGAGCACGACCCGCCGCGGCGGCGGGCTGCCGCTTTCCGAGCGCCAGCGGGCCGAATGGGGGGCGCCGGTCTCGTCCTGCCAGACGATCTGCGGGTGATCTTGCATCGGGTGTCCTTTCAATGACTGCGCTACCCGCGGGGCGCAGGGGGCCGGATCAGGCCTTGTCGTCCGAGCCGTGGGTCTCGGCGAAGCGCCGTTCGAGCTCCAGCCGCAGGGCCTTGCGCGCCTCGGCGGCGGCAAAGCGTCGCTTCTCCTTCGGGCTGAAGGGGCGCAGCGCCGGCACGGCGACCGGCTTGCCGTCGTCATCGACGGCGACCATCGTGAAGAAGCAGCTGTTCGCGTGCCGCACTTCCTGCGTGCGGATGTTCTCCGCGAGCACCTTGACGCCGATTTCCATCGACGACTTGCCGGTGTAGTTCACGCTCGCGAGGAAGGTGACGAGTTCGCCCACCATGATCGGCTGGCGGAACATCACCTGATCCACCGACAGCGTGACGACGTAGCGCGCGGCGTAACGGCTCGCGCAGGCGTAGGCGACCTGGTCGAGCAGCTTGAGCACGGCGCCGCCGTGCACCTTGCCGGAGAAGTTCGCCATGTCCGGTGTCATCAGCACCGTCATGGTGAGTTGGTGTGCGGGAAGATCCATCTGTGTTCTCGTCGGGGGGCTCGGGAGGTTCGGGGGCGTGCCCTGTGCGCAGGGTCTGTCGGCGTCTTGCCGCTACCCGCGATTCTGAGCGCGCGCGCCGGGCGACGCAAACCCGTGCGCGTTCCCGGCGCCCCGCGGTGCGACTATCACCAGAACTTCCACCACCACTTCTTTTTCTTCATCGTCGTCTTCACCTCTTCGGACCATTCCGTATAGCTCTGCAGGTCGGTGTTGCGGACGAAGTGGTTGCCGAAGCGCTTGTCGCTTTCGTTGATGTGCTTCGTGAGCCACACCTGCAGGAAGTGCAGCAGCTCGAAACTGATCGACGCCTGGCCGGTATCGAGCTTGTCCTGCAGCGACTTGACCTGGGAGATGAGGTCTTCGTGCTGCTGCTTGTGCAGCTCGAAGCCGGGATAGTGCGATACGCGCATCAGGCTTTCTTCCAGCAGGAAGTGGGTGCGCGTGTACTCGGCCAGCTGGTCGAGGATCGCGCGACAGGCCTGGCTGCCCTTGTGGTCGCGGATCGCCGCATGCAGCTGGTTGAGCAGGTCGACCAGGGTGCGGTGCTGTTCGTCGATCTCCTGGATGCCGACATTGAAACTGTCGGACCATTCGAACAGGACTTGGCTCATCGGTGTTCTCCGTACGACTTTGGAATTGTCCTGCGATAGGGATTTTCCGCGGCACACGGCCGCGCGGATACCGGATTCGCATGGTCCGATTATGCGCTGCGGAAAGGGGGCTTGTCATGCCGGATGCCGCCCGCATCGGGGCCGTGGCGGTGCTGGTGTCGTGCGCCGAAGTTCGCGACAATCGGCGCTCCGCGGAGCGCTCTTCCCGCGCCCTGCCGTCTCCCTCTCTTCCCCCCGAGGAAGCCGCGATGCCGAAGTTTGCCGCCAACCTGACGATGATGTTCAACGAGCACCCGTTTCCGCTGCGTTTCGCCGCGGCGGCGCATGCCGGGTTCGAGGCCGTCGAGTTCCTGTTCCCCTACGAGCACGCGCCGGCGGAGGTCGCCGCGTGGCTGAAGGCGCATGGGCTCGTAAACGTCCTCTTCAACATGCCGCCGGGCGACTGGGCGGCGGGCGAGCGCGGCCTTGCATCGCTGCCGGGGCGCGAGGCGGAATTCCGCGCGGGCGTGGTCCGTGCCCTGGAATACGCGCAGGCGCTGGGAACCCCGCGTCTGCACGCGATGGCCGGCCTCGTCGTGCCCGGGGCAGCGCCCGGCATCCAGCGCGCCCTGTACGTCGACAACCTGCGCCACGCGGCACGCGCCGCAGCGCCTTACGGCGTCACGGTGCTGATCGAGCCGATCAACACGCGCGACATGCCCGGATACTTCCTGAGCACGCAGGCCGAGGCGCACGCGATTCGCGAGGAAATCGGCGAGCCCAACCTGCTGGTGCAGATGGATCTCTACCACGCGCAGATCATGGAAGGCGACATCGCCACCAAGCTGCGCCGCTACCTCCCTCACGTCGGCCACATACAGATCGCGGGCGTGCCGGAGCGCAACGAACCGGACGACGGCGAACTCGACTACCGCTACCTGTTCCGCCTCCTGGACGAACTCGGTTACGCCGGCTGGGTCGGCTGCGAATACCGGCCCCGCGGCCGGACCGAGGACGGGCTGGGATGGCTGAGGGAAACCGGGGCCTGAGTGGTGGGGGATGGGGTGAAATCCCGCCCGCGAATCGGGCGAACGCGACGGGAGTCCCTTTCTCCGGCTATGCTTCGGTTTGAACATTCAACCGCATGGCCCCTCCGTCCCGCTTCCCTGAATGAGCTTCCGCATCGTAATCAACGGCTACGGCCGCATCGGCCGCTGCTTTCTGCGCGCCCTCCACGAATCGCCGCTGCGCAACTCGCTGTCCGTCGTCGCCATCAACGAGCCGGCGGACATCGAGAGCATGGCCTACCTCACGCGCTTCGATTCGACTCACGGCTGTTTTCCCGGCACCGTCGGCATCCGTGACGGTTGCCTGCATATCGACGACCAGGACATCGCGGTCACCCACGCGACGTCGCCCGACGGGGTCGACTGGCGGGTCTTCGATGCCGACCTCCTCGTCGAAGCTTCGGGGCGCTACCGTTACCGGCACGAACTCGAAGCCTTCCTCGACGCCGGCTGCCCGCGGCTGCTGCTGTCGCACCCCGGCCACAGCGCCGCCGACGTCGATCGCACCGTCGTGTTCGGGATGAACCACGAGGCGCTCGACGGCGGCGAACGCATCGTCTCGGCGGCCTCCTGCACCACCAACGCCGTCGTGCCCATCCTCGCGATCCTCGAACAGACCTTCGGCATCGAGCACGCGCTGACGACGACGCTGCACTCGGTGATGAACGACCAGCCCGTGATCGACGGCTACCACGCCACCGACCTGCGCATGACCCGCTCGGCGATGCAGTCGATGATCCCGGTCCAGACCGGCTTGGCGAAAGGCATTTCCCGCCTGCTGCCGGCGCTCGAAGGGCGCATCGTGGCGAAGGCGATCCGCGTCCCGGTGGCGAACGTCTCGGCCATCGACCTGACGGTGACGCTGCGGCGCAACGCCACGGTCGAGACCATCAACCGCCTGATGCGCCGCGTCGCCGAGGAGGACCGCCACGGCGTGCTCGCGTACTCGGACGGCCCGCACGCGTCGGTGGACTTCAACCACAACGGCTTCTCCGCCATCGTCGACGGCAGCCAGACCCGCGCCAGCGGCGAGCGCCTCATCAACCTGATGCTGTGGTTCGACAACGAATGGGCCTTCTCGCGGCGCATGCTGGACGTCGCGGCGTTCTGGGCCGGACGCCTGCGGCGCTGAGCCGGCGCGGGTGTTTCGGGTTGCGAGGCACGCCCGCAGCCCGGGCCTCCGACGGATGCCGGCCTTACGCCTGAGGCTGTAGCTCGTCGATGAAGGCTTTCCGTTTGTGACAAGGGAATACGGGGCGGCCCCTGCGTCGTAAGCGGCGGAACCGGCGACCGGTGGAACGAATGGGTGGGGCGACCGGCATCAGCCGGGGTATGCTGGAACGCAATGTCACTGCGGAGGTGTGCATGAGCAAACGGATCGTCCTCATCAAGGACGCACCCATTCCCGCCGGCCCGTATTCGCAGGGGGTATTGATGGATGGGTGGGTGTGGACGTCCGGGCAACTGGGGCTGGATCCCGCGACCGCGGCGCTGGTCGGGCCGGATGCAGTGACGCAGGCCAATCAAGCGCTGCACAACATCGAGGTGATTCTGCGATCGGCCGGATCCGCTCTGAATCAGGTCGTGCGCGTGACCGTTTTCCTCACTGACATGGACGACCTGTCTGCCGTGGATGCGGTATATGCCAACTACTTCCCGACGGACTTCCCCGCGCGCTCATGCGTGGAGGTATCCCGGCTGCCGCTCGGTGCGCGGATCGAGATCGACGCGCTGGCCCGGGTGGACCGCCTCGCTTCCCGTTAGGGCGTAACGCGACCGCTTCCGCCGCGAGCGGGGTCGACGGCGATTGCCGAATGGGATGACAATGTAAATGATTATGCCGTGCGCGCCGACGGGCAACTCGCCCGGCGTGGCCCGGAGCGCTTGTCGACGGGTTGGCGGACGCGGGTCATGCGCATGGGCTCGAACCCTCGTGGAACGATTTCGGCTGAAGTCCCGCGTCGCCGGCGTTCCCGATCGTTCGGAGGCGGAAACGTTTCGATGCTGGATGAGTAATGCCGGAAACCAACACTGTTACGATGGGCGAGTTGCGGATCGGGCTGTATGTCATGCTCGATCTCAACTGGTTTCAACATCCCTTCGCCTTCAGTCAGTTCAAGATCAAATCCGAGGATCAGATCCGGGAGATCCGCAGCCTCGGGCTGAAGACGGTGCGCTATAACCCGGCGCTGAGCGACATGACCGCACGGCAAGGGTCCGCGGCCGTGGCGGATGAGAGCATGCCGGATGCGGCCCCCGCGATCGAGGCCGAAGCCGCCGAGCCGGGGGATGCATCCGCTGCCCCTCCGGAATCGAACGCGAAAACCCAGCCGGCGCTTGCTGCCAAGCGCGCGCTGGTCGAGCGGATCCGGGCGCAGCGTGAGGCCGCTGCACGCGTGGAGGACGCGTTCGTCAGTGCGGCGAAGGCGATTCGCGACATCGAAAAAAACCTCTATTCGGATCCCAAGGAGACGGTGCAGCAGGCGACGCAACTGGTAAACCAGATTGCCGACTCGATCCTGTGTGCGCCTGATCTGGCAATCCACGTAATGGGCGATCGCACCGGCGGCGAGGAGCTGTATTTCCACGCGCTGAACGTGGCGATGCTGTCGCTGATGATCGCCCGTGATCTCGGGGTGCCCCAGGAGGCTTTCGGAGCGCTCGGCATGGGCGCACTGCTTCACGACATCGGACGCAAGGAGGTTCCGGACAGGATCCTGCTGAAGACGGAACCGCTGACCCAGGCCGAGCGCCATCTCTACCAGATGCACTGTCAGTTCGGTGTTGAAATCGGCAATCGCCTGCAGCTGTCCAAGGCTGTGCTCGAGATCATCCGCGACCACCACGAGCTGTTTGACGGCACCGGTTATCCGGCCGGCCTCAAAGGGGATGCGGTCGGCGTCCTGGCGCGCATCGTCGCCGTCACCAATTACTACGACGAACTCTGTAACCCGGTGGATATTGCCAGCGCCATGACGCCGCATGAGGCACTTTCGACGATGTTCGCGAAGTTGCGCAGCAAATTCGATCCTCGCATGCTGCAGGCGTTCATCCGTTGCCTCGGGGTCTATCCGCCCGGATCCATCGTCCAGCTCTCGAACGGTCTGATTGCAATGGTCGCTACGGTGAATACCGCCAAGCCGATGAAGCCCGTGATCGTCATATACGACGCCAACATTCCGAAGGAAGAGTCGATCCTCGTCGATTTGGCGAGAGAGCAGGACCTGAATATCGCAAAGGCGATCCGGCCGGCTCAAGTGCCGGTCGAAATATACAACTACCTGAGTCCGCGCAAACGCGTCAGCTATTACTTCGACGCGGGAAAACCCGGTCAGGATACGGTGGCCCGATGAGCAGCCTTGCCGATTTGATGCTGGATCACAGCTCGCAGATGATGCTGCTGGTCGATCCGGCTTCCCTGCGCGTCGTGATGGTCAATCAACTTGTGACCCAGACGCTCGGATACCCGCGGGCGGAACTGTTCGCGATGGCCATCACGGACATCGAAAGCTCATTGCAGGACGTCTTCTATTGGGAGGACGTGCGCAACGCGCAGTATCAGGAGATCGAAGGGCAGGAAGGGCTGTATCGATGCGCGGACGGGGCGATGTTGTCCGTGGTGAAATCGGTCCGCGTCGTCATGCATGAAGATGCCCCGCTCATCCTCGTGCTGGCGCGTGACGCCAGGTATGAACGCCAGGTCGAGGACACGCTCGAGCAGACGCTTTCACAACTGCGAGCCACTCTCGAGTCGACCGGTAACGGAATTCTCGTTATCGACTGGCAGGGAAAGATCACCAACATGAATCGGCTCTTCAGCAGCATGTGGGGAATTCCCGATGCATTGCTGCTCGAGCGCAACGATACGGCGATCTTCGACTTCATCGCCGAACGTGTCATGGAAAGCGACCTGTGTCGCGCGCGCCTGCGTGCCACCGTCGACAGCGCCGAGACGGACGATCTGCATCGACTGCGCGATGGTCGCGTATTCGAGTGCAAATCCCATCCGCAGTATATCGGCGAACGAATCGTCGGGCGGGTGTTCGGATACACCGATATCACCGAACGCACGCACGCGGAGGAAGCCCTGCGGGAATCGCGCGACCGACTCGAAGACCGGGTTCGCGAACGGACGGCCGAACTGGAGACCGCCAATACCACGTTGCAGGCGGAGAAGCGGCACCAGGAGACGCTGATTCGAAAACTCGAGGAAGCCCACAACCAGTTGCTCCAGTCGGAAAAAATGGCGTCCATCGGCCAGCTTGCAGCCGGGGTGGCGCACGAGATCAATAATCCCGTCGGTTTCGTGAATTCCAACCTGGGCACCCTGAAGCGCTATGCCGAAGACCTTCTGAGGCTGCTTACTGCCTACGAGGAGATCGAAGGATCACTGACGACGGAGCAGGTCGAGGCAATCGCGCGGGTAAAGAAGGAAATCGACGCCGGATACCTGCGTGCGGACATCGGCGAACTCCTGACGGAATCGCTCGACGGTCTGCAGCGCGTCAAGCGCATCGTTCAGGATCTGAAGGATTTTTCGCACGTCGGCAAGGCGGAGCGGGAACTGGCGAATCTGGAAGCCGGACTCGAGAGCACGCTCAATGTCGTGTGGAACGAGATCAAATACAAGGCCGATGTCGTCAAGGAGTACGGCAGTCTTCCCGCGATCGAATGCTTCCCGTCGCAGCTCAATCAGGTCTTTATGAACCTGCTGGTGAATGCGGCCCACGCGATAGAGAACCACGGCCGCATCACGCTGCGTACCGGCCATGACGAGAGCGTCGTCTGGGTCGAAGTGGAAGATACCGGGAAGGGCATCCGGCCGGAGCACCTGAGCCGCATCTTCGAGCCGTTCTTCACGACCAAGGAGGTCGGCAAGGGGACCGGACTCGGTTTGTCCCTGTCCTACGGCATCGTTAACCGCCACCATGGCCGCATCGAGGTCAGGAGCGAGTTCGGCAAAGGATCCATGTTCCGGGTGGTACTGCCGCGGATTCTGCCGCCCGAGACCGCCGCGTCGCAGTGACCGTTCGGCCGCTGCCGGCGACTCGGCTCCCGGCCGACCGTCGGCCTTGAATCCGCTGCGGCGGCCGATTCGCCGGACCGGGTGCGTGAAACCCCTTGGCGGCACTCGGGCAGCGTTTCAGATCGCTCCGTCCGCCCTGAGCGCCCGGATCGCCGTCGCGTCGTAGCCGAGCGCACCGAGCACCGCGTCGGTGTGCTCGCCCAACGCCGGGCCGGGTGATTCCGCCTCGCCCGGCGTGAGCGAGAGCTTGGGCACGATGCCCGGCATGCGGCACGCGCGCCCGTCGGGCAAGGTCACCGTCTGCAACATCTCCCGCGCGAGGAATTGCGGATCCGCGAACATGTCCGCGACCGAATAGATGCGTGACGCCGGCACCCCGACCGCGGCGAGCGCCTCCAGCACGGCAGCCTCGTCGTGATCGGCGACCCACGCGTCGATCAGCGCGTAGATCTCCTCGCGCCGCGCGTCCCGCCCGGCGTTGTCCGCAAGCGAGGGGTCTTCGGCGAGATCGTCGCGGCCCATGGTCTGCATCAGCCGGCGGAAGATTGCATCGCCGTTCGCGCCGATCGCCACGTGTTTGCCGTCCTTCGTGGTGTGGGTGTTCGACGGCGTGATGCCGGGCATGATGTTGCCGGTGCGCTCGCGCACGAAACCGAACACGTCGAACTCCGGCACCAGCGATTCCATCATCGCGAACACCGCCTCGTACAGCGCCACGTCCACCACCTGCCCGCGGCCGCCGTTCACCTCCTTGTGGCGCAATGCCATCAGCGCACCGAGCGCGCCCCACAGCGCGGCAATCGAATCGCCGATCGAGATGCCGGTCTTCACCGGCGGCCGGTCCGGAAAACCCGTCACGTAGCGCAGCCCGCCCATCGACTCTCCGATCGCGCCGAACCCCGGTTGCTGCGCCATCGGCCCGGTCTGACCGAAACCCGACAGCCGCAGCATGACGAGGCCCGGATTGACTGCCGACAGCGCCTCCCAGCCGAGGCCGAGCTTCTCCAGCACGCCGGGGCGAAAATTCTCGACCACGATGTCGGCCCCGGCCACCAGCTTGCGCACCACCTCCACGCCGTCGCGGTGCTTGAGATTCACCGTCACCGACTTCTTGTTGCGCGACTGCAGGTACCACCACAGCGAGGTCCCTTCGTACAGCTTGCGCCACTTGCGCAGTGGATCGCCGCCGTCCGGTGATTCGATCTTGATAACCTCCGCGCCGAACTCGCCGAGAATCCGCGCCGCGAAGGGGCCCGCGATCAGCGTGCCGAGTTCGATGACCTTGATGCCGGCGAGGGGTTTAGTGGTGGAGCTCATTGGTGGCGTTCCTCGTTCGTTGGCCCACTGGGTCTGGGAGCGCGAAGGGTAACCCCACTTTTCGCGTGGTGCGGCACAGGAAAGGAAAAAAGCTGAACCTGGCGGCTTGGCGGCTTCCCTTGAAGGCTGGTGGTGATGGCAGTCTCTTTGCTCGGAGTCGGACTGCCGTAAGACCTGCCGCGCATCTGATTTCAAGGTCCCGTTGGTGTCGTAGCTTGTCTTGAAATGTGTTGGTGGGCCTTTTCTATGGGACATGACGCTACAAGCGTGTTGGTCTCGGCCTGCGTCGCGTTCTCGGCCGGAGCTGACGGCCGGCACGCGGCGAATGAACAGCAGGTATCGGGCAGTCAGCAGACGTCGTGGCCTACTTGGCGCCGAAAGTCCACTTTCGGGACCAGCGAACGCGAACTGCCGAGCCTGAGTCTCCTCGACGCGCTCGGGCCTCACTTTGGCTCGCAAAGTGTCTTGAACATCTCGCGTACTTCGTCGTCCGTCTCCTGTTCTGCTGCTCGAGCCCGTCGTGAGCCAATGTTGCGCCTCTCACCACTGTCCGTGAGCACATCGGAGTCTTCATCTGCGTCGGCAATTTCCTGCTCTAACAGGGTGATGCAAAAACGCGCGACACGGTGTCAACCGGGGGGGCACGGATTGATTTTCATGACGACTTCCTCGCCGGAATTGGATTTTCAATTCGGCTCGAATTGCCCAAGCGGCCACCGGCGTGTGCCGTGGAGGCCCTTTTTGCTCCGCAGTTCACGCCTTCACCCCCGAATCACTCAATTTCGCGATTCTAAGCAGGTTGTACGCCGCGCCAGAGATGAAGGCCGCCATCTGGGTCTTCGCCTGCCCGATGAATCGACTCTTGCGCATTCCACCGACCGTTTTAAGCCAGCCGAAGATTTCCTCGACCCGTTTGCGCTTG
>NZ_FTMD01000010.1 GCF_900156155.1 Aromatoleum tolulyticum | reverse complement strand
GTCATCGTCAGACTACCTACTCCCAAAAAAGCCGCTCTTCCTACTCAGGATCAGCGGCTTTTTTGCGTCTACCGCCGCTCCCGACCGTGTCGTGCCGTGCCCCCGGCAAAAGGGACGTTTCTCGCCGTAAGCCGACCGCGGTCTTCCTGTCGCATTGCAACGTATCTTGCGCTGACTTGATTTCCTGGCTGGATGGCCTGACGCACGCCACGACGCGAGAACTGTCACAGATTCGTTGTGGCCGTTTGCCGTTGTGATGCATATAACGCAAGGTGCCGTGACTTCCGATGGGGGTATCGGCCGAGATCGAGCGTCGCCTTCCGGGCTCTGTTGTCGCTGCGGAAGGCGATCTGTCGAGCGTGATGCGGCAGTCGCCTGCAGCGCAGGCCCGCCCTGTACCAAAGGAGGTGTGAGATGCAAGTTCAGCCCTATCTGTTCTTCGACGGCCGTTGCGATGAGGCGATTGCGTTCTATCGCGAGGTGCTCGGCGCGGAGGTGACGATGTTGATGCGATTCCGCGAAAGTCCGGATCCGCCGCCGCCGGGCACCTTGCCGCCAGGATTCGAAGAGAAGGTAATGCACGCAAACCTGAGTTTTGGCGACACGCAGGTGATGGTGTCGGATGGCCCGTGCACGGGGCAGCCCGGTTTTCAGGGCTTTGCGTTGACAGCGAGTCTGTCAGACGTGGGGGAGGTCGAGCGCGTGTTCGGGGCGCTGGCTGAGGGGGGGCAAGTACAAATGCCGCTGGAGAAGACCTTCTGGTCGCCGCGCTTCGGAATGCTCACGGACCGCTTCGGGGTCTCGTGGATGGTGATGGCGATGCCCGAGGAGTAATCGCGCGCCGCAGGCGCGAGCTGCCGCGTGAGACGGAGATCGCGGCGGCCGTCGGAGCGGCGCGATTGCGTAGGGATTCGTGCTGCGTGTCAGTGCGTCGGTGGCCGGAGTGCGATTTCGGTGGCCGTTTGCTCGCCGATGACGGTGTCGGACAGGGATGCGGGAATCTCCGCGTGGGTATCGTCGATGGGTGTGCGCCCGCCCATGATTTCGGCGAAGCGCTGGGGCAGGCGCGGGCTGCGCTGCGGTTCGGCATAGCCGTGCGGGAAGAGCGGTTGCAGTGTCGCGAGGCCGTACTGAGGATGGAGCTTGCGGAACACGGAGGAGGATCGTACGAGAGGGGGTGGGGCGTGTGCGATCGACTGGGGGCGCTTGCGATCAGCTTCAGGGCCGCGAACTCAGGGGCGATGAACTCAGGGGCGGTTCGGGATCGGCCGCTGCCAGCGGACGTCCGCCATGGAGGGCAGTCAAGGCCGGTTTCGCATCGATGAGCGGAGTTTGTAGCGGTCACCCGGATGAGTCAGCCGTGCGTAGCTGATGAGGTGTTCGTCGGACCAGGTGCGGCGGATCGTCAGCAGGCAGGGGGTGGTGGTGGTTGTGTCGAGTGCGGTTGCGGTCTGCGCGTCGAGGAAGACTGCTTCGACGACGTGCTCGACGTCGGAGATCAGGCAGGCGGCGGCAAGGGCTTCGTTCGGCGTGTGGCGCGAGAAGTCGGTTTCGAGATAGTCGGGTACCCACTTCGGGTTGACGAAGCGCTCCTCGAGCTGGATCGGGATGTCGTTCTCGCGGTGCACGATCACGGTATGGAAGATGCGCGTGCCGAGGCGTATGCCGAGACGCAAGGCGACCTCGTCGTCGGCCTCGAGGGCTTCGCAGCAGAGCACCGTGTTGCTGTAATCGTTGCCGCGGCCACGGACTTCGGCGGCGATGTTGAGGGCTTCGTGGAGCGATGATTCGGCCTTGCGGTCGGTGACGAAGGTACCGAGGCCCGGTTGGCGGACGAGGTAGCCGCCCTGCACGAGGTCGCGGATCGCCTTGTTGGCGGTCATGCGGCTGACGCGGAAGTCGCGGGCGAGCTGTTCTTCCGGCGGAATCTGGTGGTGGACCGGATAGGCGCCGCTGCGAATCTTTTCGAGCAGGAATTCCTCGATCTGGCGGTAGCGGGGGGCAGGGCTGGCCACGGCCGTTCCTTCTGAGGGTAACGCGATTCCGTCATGATACAGCCGGCAATGTGCGAGGGGCATGCGATATGGGTGAAAGAGCCCCGCACGGCTCGAGCGGCGGGCGATCGGAGCCGGTGTGATCGCTCAGGAGTTTTCGCCGCGGTAGCTCGCGAGATGGATGCTCGTCTCGGTGTGCTGGATGCTGCGGATCAGGCGGATGCGTTCGAGGACGTTCGACAGTTCCGTGAGGTTCTCCGCGCGCAACTCCGCGAGCAGGTCCCAGCGCCCGTTGGTGTCGTGCAGGGATGCGACGCCCGGTTCGCCCAGCAGGCTCGCGATCACCGAGCGCGTTTCGTTGCCGGCGACGACGATGCTCATCCACGCGCGGATCTCGTTCGGCTGCGAATCGGGCCTGAGCTTGACCGTGTAGCCGACGATGATGCCGTCGTTCTCGAGCTTCGTGATGCGGTTGGTGACGGTGCCGCGCGACACCTTCAGCTTGTGCGCGAGGTTTGCGACGCTCATCCGCGCGTCGTTACGCAGGAGGCTGATCAGCTGCTGGTCGAGGGTGTCCATTTTGTCGATATGGCAGAAATAGTTATCGAAATGATCAGGTTTTTAGCAAAGTAGCACAGTTCTTGATATTTTGATTGACGCGGAACTGGTTGATCATGTCCTCACAGAATCGCAAGACACCAAGCAGCACACCAAAGAGGAACGAGACCATGAAAACCAGCAACCGCATCCCCACCCGCTTCCTGAGCGCCGAGCGCGCTGCCGAGCTCGTCGCCGCGAAGGGTTTCGCGAATTGTCTGGCGGGTATGGCCGACTACATCCGCGCGGACTTCCTGCGCTGGAACGATTTCGAGAAGACCGCCCGCGTCGCCAATCATTCCGACGACGGCGTGATCGAGCTGATGCCGATCTCGGACGATTCGCTGTACTCCTTCAAGTACGTGAATGGCCATCCCAAAAATCATCGTTTCGGCCTGAGTACCGTGATGGCCTTCGGCGTGCTTGCCGATGTCGATACCGGCGCCCCGACCCTGGTCAGCGAGCTGACGCTGACCACCGCGCTGCGCACCGCTGCGACTTCCGCGCTTGCCGCCCGCGCGCTGGCCCGCCCGGACAGCAAGCGCATGGCGCTGATCGGCAACGGCGCGCAGAGCGAATTCCAGGCGCTGGCCTTCCACCACCTGTTGGGCGTCACCGAGTTCCACCTGTTCGACGTCGATGCCGCGGCGACCAACAAGCTGATGCGTAACCTCGAGCGCATGGGTCTGTCCGCGAAGCGCTTCGCCAGCACCAAGGAGGCCGTGAAGGGCTGCGACATCGTCACTACCGTGACGGCCGACAAGACCAACGCGACCATTCTCACGCCCGACATGATCGAGCCGGGCATGCACATCAACGGCGTTGGCGGCGACTGCCCGGGCAAGACCGAACTGCACGCGGATGTGCTGCGCATGGGCCGCGTGTTCTGCGAATTCGAGCCGCAGTCGCGCATCGAGGGCGACATGCAGCAGATGCCGGCGGACTTCGAGGTGACGGAGCTGTGGAACGTGCTCGCCGGCAAGGTTCCGGGCCGTCAGGCAGCGAGCGAAGTCACGGTGTTCGACTCGGTCGGCTTCGCGCTGGAGGACTTTTCCGCGCTGCGCTTCATGCGCGACCTAGCGATCGAGCTGGGTGTCGAGGAAGAGATTTCGCTGATCCCCGATCTCGCCGACCCGAAGAATCTGTTCGGCAGCGTGCCGGCGAGTGCGGCCCCGCGCGCTGCGGTTCGCGAGCTGCAGGTCGCCTGAGTCGCGCGGGGCCCGCCGTCCGCGGTGGGCTCCCGCACTTTTCTTCCCGGCCGCAGAGAAGGAACATTGCGGACTGGGGATCGAATTGGGCGCGCATCGCTGTCATGACATGGGTTTCGGGCGCACCTCTATGACAATTCGCTTCCTGGTTCGTTCACCGAGTTCTGCATCAAGCTGCTAAGTGCCGAGCGCCGCCGCGTGGTGGCGCAAATGATCCTCGATGAAGCTCGCGATGAAGTAATAGCTGTGGTCGTAGCCGGGTTGGAGCCGCAGCGTCAGCGGGTGGCCGGCGGCGCGGGCTGCGGTTTCGAGGGCCTCGGGCTTGAGCTGGGTGTTGAGGAAGTCGTCGCGGTCGCCCTGGTCGACGAGGATCGGCAGCTTTTCCTGCGCATCGGCGATCAGCATGGTCGCGTCCCATTCGCGCCAGCGCGTGCGCTCCTCGCCGAGGTAGCGCGAGAAGGCCTTTTCGCCCCACGGGCAGTTCATCGGGTTGGCGATCGGCGCGAACGCCGACACCGAGCGGTAGCGGCCGGGGTTGCGCAGCGCGCAGACGAGCGCGCCGTGCCCGCCCATAGAGTGGCCGCTGATGCCGCGCGCGTCCGACACCGGGAAGCTGGCCTCGACGAGCGCCGGCAATTCCTCGACGACGTAGTCGTGCATGCGATATTGCCGCGCCCACGGCGCCTGCGTTGCGTTGAGGTAGAAGCCGGCGCCGTGGCCGAAGTCCCACGCACCGTCGGGGTCCCCCGGCACGTCGGGCCCGCGCGGGCTGGTGTCGGGGGCGACGAGGACGAGCCCCAGTTCGGCCGCGACGCGCTGCGCGCCGGCCTTCTGCATGAAGTTCTCGTCGGTGCAGGTGAGCCCCGACAGCCAGTACAGCACCGGCAGCCTGCCGCCGAGTTCGGCCTGCGGCGGCAGGTAGACCGCGAAAGTCATGTCGCAGTCGAGCGTGCGCGAACGGTGGCGGTAGCGTTTGAGCCAGCCGCCGAAGCTCTTCTGGCACGAGAGGTTTTCGAAGGGCACGGCTTTCTCCTCCTGCGCGGTATCAGAAGTGGATCACCGTGCGGATGCTCTTGCCTTCGTGCATCAGGTCGAAGGCCTGGTTGATCTCCGCGAGCGGCAGGTTGTGCGTGATGAAGGTGTCGAGCGGGATCTCGCCCTTCTGCGCCTTCTGCACGTAGCTCGGCAGTTCCGTGCGGCCGCGCACGCCGCCGAACGCGCTGCCGCGCCACACCCGGCCGGTGACGAGCTGGAAGGGGCGGGTGCTGATCTCCTGGCCCGCGCCGGCGACGCCGATGATCGTCGATTCGCCCCAGCCCTTGTGGCAGCACTCGAGCGCGGCGCGCATCAGCTTGACGTTGCCGACGCACTCGAAGGAGTAGTCCACGCCGCCGTCGGTCATCGCGACGATCACGTCCTGGATCGGCTTGTCGTGCTCGGTCGGATTGACGAAGTCGGTCGCGCCGAGCTGCTTCGCGATCTCGAACTTGTCGGCATTGATGTCCACGCCGATGATGCGCGAGGCCTTGGCCATCTTCGCGCCGATGATCGCCGCGAGGCCAATGCCGCCGAGGCCGAAGATGGCAACGGTGGCGCCTTCCTCGACCTTGGCGGTGTTGAGCACCGCGCCGATGCCGGTCGTGACGCCGCAGCCGAGCAGGCACACCTTCTCGAGCGGGGCGTCCTTGGGGATCTTCGCCAGCGAGATTTCCGGCACCACCGTGTATTCGGAGAAGGTCGAGGTGCCCATGTAGTGGTAGATCGGCTGGCCCTGGTAGGAGAAGCGCGTGGTGCCGTCGGGCATCAGGCCCTTGCCCTG
The DNA here is from genome assembly GCF_900156155.1 of Aromatoleum tolulyticum. Classification (GTDB taxonomy): domain Bacteria; phylum Pseudomonadota; class Gammaproteobacteria; order Burkholderiales; family Rhodocyclaceae; genus Aromatoleum; species Aromatoleum tolulyticum. The sequence continues at coordinate 211,725 of NZ_FTMD01000010.1, read as the reverse complement.
GGTCGCGCGCACCGCCTGGCACAGGTTGGTCTTGCCCGACTTGCAGAACTTACACTCGCGGCACTCGGCCGTGTACAGCGGGATCACGTGGTCGCCGACTGCGAGCGAGGTCACGCCTTCACCGATCGCCTCGACGATGCCGCCGCCCTCGTGGCCGAGGATCGCGGGGAAGATGCCTTCCGGGTCGTCGCCGGAGAGCGTGAATGCATCCGTGTGGCACACGCCGGTCGCGACGATGCGCACCAGCACCTCGCCCTTCTTCGGCGGCTCGACGTCCACTTCGACGATCTGCAAAGGCTGCTTGGGCCCGAAGGCGACGGCGGCGCGCGACTTGATGGTCATGGCGAGGCTCTCTCTGTTGTTGTCGAGGGTAGGTGAGGGAGTCTAATTGATGCGGAAGGGCGGATAATCGACAGGGCGGCAATATACTGTTGCCTGCGAGCAATAATCGCTGGATCCGAGGAGCGCCGTCGGGGTGTCGGGCATGTATCGTTGGGAAGGGCTGGACGAATTCCTCGCCGTGGCCGAGCACGGCAGCTTCTACCGTGCCGCGGAGCATCTGCGGGTGTCGCCGTCGCACGTGAGCCGGCAGGTTGCGCGCCTGGAGGACCGGCTGCAGGCGCGGCTTTTCTACCGCACGACGCGGCGCGTGTCGCTCACCGAGGCGGGACAGGTCTTCCTCGCGCGCTGCCAGCGCCTCGTGGAGGAGCGCGACGAGGCCTTCCTCGCGATCAGCGACCTGCAGAGCGCGCCGGCCGGCCTGTTGCGCATGAGCACGGCGGTAGCTTACGGCGAGCGCTTCATCGTGCCGCTGGTGAACGACTTCATGGCGCAGCATGCGCGGCTGAAGGTCGAGATCGAGCTGACGAACCGCAACGTCGACCTGGTGCACGAGGGCTACGATCTCGCGATCCGGTTGGGCCGCCTGAGCGACTCCAGCCTCGTTGCGACGCGCATCGCCCCGCGCACGATGTATCTGTGCGCAGCGCCGTCCTATCTCGAACGCTACGGCCGGCCGCACACGCTCTCCGAACTTGCGCGCCACAACTGCCTGCTCGGTACCAGCGACACGTGGATGTTCCAGCTCGATGGCCGCGAGTATCCGTTCAGGCCGAGCGGCAACTGGCGCTGCAACAGCGGCTACGCGGTGCTCGACGCCGCGCTGCGCGGCTTCGGCCTGTGCCAGTTGCCCGATTACTACGTGCTCGGGCCGTTCCGGCGCGGCGAGCTGGTGCCGCTGCTCGACGCCAACCGGCCGCCGAATACTGCCGTGTGGGCGGTATCGCCGCAGCGCCGCCATCCGCTGCCCAAGGTGCGCCTGCTCGTCGAGGCGCTCAAGGGCGGGCTTGCGAGGTGCCCGGAATATTCGGAGGTGGTAGGTTGATCAGAGCGTTGCGTCGGGCTCCCCGCAGTGGGCGAGGATCTCCCCGCGCGCAGCGTCCCGTAGCGCGAGGGCCGCATTCCAGTCCTTCCCCCGTGGCAGGATGGGGCGGCCGATCGTCACCGTGACGGGGCCGCGGCGCGGCCGCCAGGTCTCGTCGGGCAGCACCGCGCGCGTGCCGCGGATCGTGACCGGGACGACGGGGAGGTCGGCCTCGCATGCGGCGAGGAAGGCGCCGAGACGGAACTCCTGCAGGCCGGGTCGCCGCACGAAGGTGCCTTCGGGAAAGTAGAACAGCGCGGCGCCCAGCCGTGCGCGTTCGGCGAGCCGCTTCGCGGCGTCCGCGCTGTCCTGCACCGTGAAACGTTCGATGAACTCCGTTCCCAGACCCTGCAGGAAGCGGCGCGCGATCGCGTTGTCGAGGAGCTCGCGCTTGGCGACGAAGACGAAGGGGCGGGGCAGCGCCGCCGCGGCGATCAGGCCGTCGAGGTAGCTCGCGTGGTTCGCGACGACGATGCAGGGGGCGGATGCGGGAAGGTTCGCCAGTCCCGTGACGTCGATGCGGACACCGATCAGGGCGGCCAGCAGGTGTGCGCCGCCGCGGCCGATGTGCCAGCCGAAGGCGGGGCGGCGCAGCCCTGCGACGGCGAGCCAGACGGGGATCGCGAGCAGCACGAGCGCCGTCCACGCCCAGGCGGCCCACAGCGTGGCGCCCGTGCGTTGCAGCGCCTGGGTCGCGTTGCGGCTGGCGGCAAGCGCGGCGAGCCGCAGCATCTGCATGCGCACGCTGTGCTGGCGGCCGAGCACGCCGCTCTGGTACAGCTCGCGCGTCGCGGCGCGGCGGATCTTGCCGCTGGAGGTCTTCAATACGCTGTGCGGCGGTGCGAGCACGACCTCGTCGAGCGGCACGCCGAGCAGGTCGACCGCCAGGTTGCCGACCGCATGTTCGAGCCGCCGGCGTTCGGCATCGTCGCCGCTGCGGGTCTCGACGACGGCGACGAGGCGCTCGCTCGCCGTCGCGGGATCGGCGACCCCGAACACCGCGACGCAGCCGCGGCGCACGCCCGGCAGGGCTCCGATGGCATCTTCCAGCTCGTAGGGGTACAGGTTGCGCCCGCCGCGGATGATCATGTCCTTGACGCGACCGGTGACGAAGAGCTCGCCCTCGGCGAGGTAGCCGAGGTCGCCGGTGTCCAGCCAGTCGCCGCGCAGCAGATTGCGCGTCTCCTCGGGATTGCGCAGGTAGCCGGCGGTGGCCGAGGGGCCGCGGAATTCGATGCGGCCGACGCGGCGGTCGGGGAGCTCGTCGCCGTTCGGTCCGACGATGCGTACTTCGTGGCCGGGCAGCGGCTGGCCGCAGCCGACGAAGCGGATCGCGCTCGCGTCCCCGGTGGCGGCACGGACGGCCTCGGTGCGGGAGAAGGCTTCGCGTGCGACGCGGTCGATGCGCGGGCCACGTCCGGGGGGCGGCACGGCAAGACCGACCGCGTTTTCGGCGAGGCCGTAGGCGGGGGTCATCGTTTCGCGGTGCAGGCCGTAGGGCGCGAGGCGTTCGGCGAAGTGTTCCAGCGTGTCCGGGTTCACCGGCTCGGCGCCGTTCGCGGCGATGCGCCAGTGCGAGAGGTCCAGGCCGGCGAGTTCGCGTTCCTCGACGTGCTTCAGCACGAGTTCGTAGGCGAAGTTCGGCGCGGCCGAGAGCGTGCCGCGGTAGCGGTGCAGGGCGCGCAGCCAGCGCACCGGTCGTGACAGGAAATCCAGCGGCGACATCAGCACCAGCGGGCAGCCGTTGTACAGGCTGCCCAGCCAGGCGGCGATCAGGCCCATGTCGTGGTATAGCGGCAGCCAGCTCACCGTGACGTCCGCCGCCGTGATGGCGACGCTGCGGCTCCATGCGCGGATGTTGGCGAGCAGGTTGGCGTGCGTGAGCATAACGCCCTTGGGGTTGCCGGTGCTGCCCGAAGTGTATTGCAGCAGCGCGAGGTCTTCCGCCCGCGGCGCCGCGGCTGCGGGACTGTCGCTGCCGGCGGAGAGCTCGCGTGCGGTGACGGTGTACCTGAGGCTTCCCGAGGGTGTGGAGATCAGGCGGGCGACCGGCTGCACCTGCGCGTCGGTGATCAGCACCGGCGCGCGGCAGCTCTCCAGGATGCCGGACTGGCGGTGCAGGTGATCCTCGAGCTGGGAGGGGCGCGTGGGCGGGTACATCGGCACCGGCACGCCGCCCGCGAGCAGGGCGCCGAAGAAGCTCGTGAAGAATTCCAGCGAGGTCGGCAGCATGATCGCCACGGCGTCGCCCGGCGCGATGCCGCGCTGCTGCAGCCCGGCGGCGACGCGCTGTGCCCCCCGCAGCAGTTCGTGGTGCGTGAGCGTGCCGACCTCGGCGTCGTCGTGCAGCAGGCGGATGTGCACATGCTCGGGCGAACGCTCCGCGTGCCAGAGCAGCACCTCGACGAGCGTGGACGCGCCGGTCGGCGCCTCGATGCGTCCGGTGTCGGGCGTGACGGCGATCTCCGGCGCGGACGTGGTCGCTTCCGGGCGTGCTGCGCGCAGTGCGGCAAAGAGCTGGCGCGGGGTTTCCGCCGTGGCGAGGGTGTCTTCCGGCAGGCGCGCGCGCGCGGCGCGCTCGATGCGCGCGAGCAGCTCGACGCGCGCGAGGCTGTCGAGTCCGAGGTCGCGTTCGAGGTGGCTGTCGAGTCCGGCTTCCGGCGGCTTGCCGGGGCGCAGCTCGCTGACGAGCCCGCGCACGATCCCGAGCACCTCGGTGGCGTCGATTGCCGGGCGGTTTCGATGCATGGCGAGGTTCCGACCGCGATGCCCGTCGCGGCGCGCACGGGCCGGGTCCTCCCCCCTTTTTAGCCTCTGGTCGCGAGTCCTGCCGTGACGGCGTCGCTCGCCGGCAGCTCGCGCACGCCGCGGCAGTCGGTCGCGCGGATCTGCTGCAGCATGTAGTCGGCGGTCAGGCCGGGCAGCATCGCGCGCAGGTAGCGCGCCAGGTTGAGCATCTGGCGGTTGTCGAGTTCGGTCTCGCAATTCGCGCGGCCGAAGTCCTCGTCGGGCGGGATTTGCGTGAAGCCGAGCCGCGCATCAGGGGCGATCTCGCGTTGGGTGCCTGCGGCAAACACCAGCAGGCACAGGGTGCGGCAGGTGCTGCCGGCGGCGATGCGGGTGTCGAAGCCGCGGTTGCGCAGCATTGAGCCGACCGTGATCGCTGCACCAACGCTGCCGTCGCCGAGATCGAGGACCACGGTCCTGCCGCGGCACGAAAGCTTCGCGAGCGCGTCGCTCGCCAGTCTCAGCGCGGACACGGCGGCTGGCGTCAGCGTGCCGCGCAGCGCGAGCTCGCAGTCCGCGCCGCGTTGTGCAGCCGCCACGTCGCCGCCCTGGTAGGGGAAATGTTCCGCCTTGGCGTCGGGTTCGACGGTCGGCGCAAGGCCGCACGCCGCAACGACCAGGCCAGTCGCGGCGGCGGCAAGGAGATGCCAGGGGAAGCGGATGCGCATGGGGTCTCTCTCCTGATGGTCTGCGGCAAGCGGTTCGGCGGCCTGCGGCTGGATTCGCCGCCGATATTAGCGCAGCGCGAACGTGCGCTCTTGCCAGTTACTAAAATATCATAGGAGGGGCGCCCGCCCGGAGCGGTGCGGCGCATGATCGGGAGGGCGGCGGAATGGCGTGGCGGACCTTCGAGCACGAAGCCGACGTCGGTGTGTGCGGTACGGGCGATACACTCGCGGAGGCCTTCGCCGGTGCGGCGACGGCGATGACCGCGGTGATCTGCGATCCGGCCGCCGTCGTGCCGCGCGATCCGGTCGGCATCGCATGCGCGGCGCCCGATCGCGAGCTCCTGCTGGTCGATTGGCTTAACGCGCTGGTGTTCCACATGGCCACGAGCCGCATGCTGTTCTCGCGCTTCGAGCTGACCGTCGAGTCGGATGTGGGCGGTTGCCGCCTTGTGGCGACGGCTTGGGGCGAGCCGGTGGAGGTCGCCCGCCACCAGCCGGCGACCGAGGTGAAGGGGGCATCGTTCTGCGAACTGCGGGTCGAGCACTGTGCCGACGGCGTCTGGATCGCACAGTGTGTGGTCGATGTGTGAGCCATGCCGGCCGGTTTTGGCTATGCTGGACATGACAGACGCACGCAGTGCAGCGTCGCGCGACGCTCAGGCATGCGCGATCGGGGCGCGCTGACGTCTGGCGGGGCGGTGCGACGACGGGCCCGGTCTGGAACCGGGGGCTCCGAATCGGGCAAGCGCGGTCCTTGACGGCGGTACGCGAGCGGCAGGAGGCAGACGATGGAACTGCGGAAATTCCGCCAACGCGGCCCGTACGAATGGGAGCTGCCCGCCACCGGGCGCATGCGCGTGCCCGGCGTGATCTTCGCGTCGCGCGAGCTGATGGAGGCGATGGACGACAAGGTCGCCGAACAGGTCGCGAATGTCGCGAGCCTGCCGGGCATCGTCGCGGCCTCCTATGCGATGCCCGACGCGCATTGGGGCTACGGTTTCCCGATCGGCGGGGTCGCGGCCTTCGATGCGGACGAGGGCGGCGTCGTGTCGGCGGGCGGCGTCGGCTTCGACATCTCCTGCGGTGTGCGCACGCTGCACACGGGACTCAAGCTGGCCGACGTCGAGGCGCACAAGAAGCGCCTCGCCGATGTGCTGTACGCGCGCATCCCGGCCGGCGTCGGCAGCACCGGCACCCTGCGCCTGTCCGGCCCGGAGACGGACGCGATGCTCAAGGGCGGCGCGCGCTGGGCGGTGAAGCAAGGCTATGGCAGCGAGGCCGACCTCGCGCACATCGAGGAGTCGGGCTGCGTCGCCGGTGCCGACCCGCGCGCGGTATCGGACATGGCGAAGAAGCGCCAGCGCGACGAGATGGGCACGCTCGGCTCGGGCAACCACTACCTCGAAGTGCAGGTGGTCGACGAGGTGTTCGATGCGGCGGCCGCGAAGGCATTCGGACTGGCCAGGGGCGACGTCGTCGTGAGCATACACTGCGGTTCGCGCGGCCTCGGGCACCAGATCGGCACGGACTACCTGCGCGAGATGGTGATCGCCGCGCCCGCCGCCGGCATTGCGCTGCCGGATCGCGAGCTGGCCTGTGCGCCCCTGAAGTCGACGCTCGGCCAGTGCTACCTCGGCGCGATGCGCGCCGGGATCAACTGCGCGCTGGCGAACCGGCAGATCCTCACGCATCTAGCGCGCGCGGCCTTCGCCGAGGTCTTTCCGCACGTGCGCCTGACGGTGCTGTACGACGTGTCGCACAACACCTGCAAGGAAGAGATGCACCGCGTCGGCGACGAGCGGCGGCGGCTCTTCGTGCATCGCAAGGGCGCGACGCGCGCCTTCGGCCCGGGCCACGCGGAGCTGCCGCGCGAGTACCGTGACGCCGGCCAGCCGGTGCTGATCGGCGGCAGCATGGGCACGGCGTCGTGGATCCTCGCCGGCGCCGCCGGCACCGAGGAGCGGGCCTTCGGCTCGGCCTGCCACGGCGCGGGCCGCGCGATGAGCCGAAACGAGGCGCTGCGCCGCTGGCACGGGCGCAATGTCGTCGACGAATTGGCCGCGCGCGGCATCCTGATCCGCAGCCCGAGCTTCCGCGGCGTCGCCGAGGAGGCGCCGCTCGCCTACAAGGATGTCGGCGCAGTCGTCGAGGCGGCCGACCGGGCGGGGCTGGCGATCAAGGTGGCGCGGCTGACACCGCTGGTCTGCATCAAGGGTTGAAAAGCACATCCGTACGCAACGGAGGAGGGAGCGATGGAACGAACCTCGATCATCCGCAAGACGGCAGCGGAGTTTCGAACCCGGCCGAACCTCGTCGACTACGCGGCGGCCCGCCGCGGCTTCAACTGGGAAATCGCGCACGAGGCGCTCGCGGGCCTGCCCGGCGGGGCGCTGAACATCGCCTACGAGACGGTCGTGCGCCATGCCGGCGGGCGGTTGCGCGATCATCTGGCGTTCCGCTTCCTCGGCCAGAATGGAACGGTGCGCGACCTCAGTTACGGCGATCTCGCGGCACTCACGGCGCGATTCGCCAACGTGCTGCGCGGGCTCGATGTCGTGCGCGGCGAGCGCGTGTTCGTGCTCACCGGGCGCATCCCCGAACTCTATGCCGCGGTGCTCGGCGGCCTGCGCGCCGGCTGCGCGGTATCGCCGCTGTTCTCCGCCTTTGGGCCCGAGCCGATCGCCACGCGCCTCAACCTCGGCCAGGGCGCGGTGCTGGTGACGACCGAGTCGCTGTACCAGCGCAAGGTTGCGAAGATCCGCGGCGAGCTGACGACGCTGCGCCACGTGCTGCTCGTGTCGGAGGACGGCTCCCCGACCGACGTTGAAGGCACGCACGACCTCGGGCGCCTGATGGCCGCGGCCTCGGATGACTTCCCGACCGTGCCGACGCGGCCCGACGAGCTCGCGCTGCTGCATTTCACGAGCGGAACGACGGGTGCGCCGAAGGGCGCGATGCACGTGCATGGCGCGGTCGCGACGCACTGGGCGACCGGCCTCTACGCGCTCGACCTGCACCCGGACGACGTGTTCTGGTGCACCGCCGACCCGGGCTGGGTCACCGGCACGTCCTACGGCATCATCGCGCCGCTGCTGCACGGCGTGACCTCGATCGTCGACGAAGGCGACTTCGACGCCGAGCGCTGGTACCGCATCCTGCACGAGCAGAAGGTCACCGTCTGGTACACCGCGCCGACCGCGATCCGCATGCTGATGAAGGCCGGTCCGGAGCTGGCGAAGCGCTTCACGTTCCCGCAGCTGCGCTTCGTCGCGAGCGTCGGCGAGCCGCTCAATCCCGAAGCCGTGTGGTGGGGCAAGGAGGTGCTGGGCCTGCCGATCCACGACAACTGGTGGCAGACCGAGACGGGCGGGATCATGATCGCCAACGTGCCGGCGCTGGACATCAAGCCCGGCTCGATGGGCCGCCCGCTGCCCGGCGTCGAGGCCGCGATCGTGCGCGAGGGCAAGGACGGCCTCGTCGAGGTCATAGAGGAGCCCGACGTCGAAGGCGAACTCGCGCTGCTGCGCGGCTGGCCGTCGATGCTGCGCGGTTACCTGAACAACGAGGAGCGCTACCGCAAGTGCTTCTCGGGCGTGTGGTACCTGACCGGAGACCTCGCGCGGCGCGACGCCGACGGCTACTTCTGGTTCGTCGGACGCAAGGATGATGTGATCAAGTCCGCCGGCCACCTGATCGGCCCCTTCGAGGTCGAGAGCGCGCTGATGGAGCATCCGGCGGTTGCGGAAGCCGGCGTGATCGGCAAGCCGGACGAGATGGTCGGCGAGGTCGTGAAGGCCTTCGTGTCGCTGAAGAAGGGATTCGAGCCGAGCGAGGCGTTGCGCATGGAGTTGCTCGCCCACGCGCGCAGGAAACTCGGCGCCGCCGTCGCGCCGAAGGAGATCGACTTCGCCACGACGCTGCCGCGCACGCGCAGCGGCAAGATCATGCGCCGGCTGCTGAAGGCGCGCGAGCTGGGGTTGCCCGAAGGCGACACCTCGACACTGGAGGCCGGCGCATGAACGCCACCGGACGCAAGGCGAAGGCCGGGAGCGGGATGTCCGAGCGGCCGTTCACACATCAGCTGCTCGCGGACATGCTGCGCATCCGCCGCATGGAGGAAAAGTGCGCGGAGCTCTACGGCGCGCAGAAGATCCGCGGCTTCCTGCATCTGTACATCGGCGAGGAGGCTTGCGCGACCGGCGCTATGCACGCCCTCGACGCGGACGACAACGTCGTCGCGACCTACCGCGAGCACGGCCATGCGCTGCTGCGCGGCGTGCCGATGGACGCGATCATGGCCGAGATGTTCGGCAAGGCGGCCGGCTGCTCGCGCGGACGCGGCGGCTCGATGCACCTCTTCGACGTCGCGCGACGGTTCTACGGCGGCAATGCGATCGTCGGCGGCGGCTTGCCGCTGGCGGTGGGGCTCGCGCTCGCAGACAGGATGTTGGGCATCCGCCGCCTGACGGCGTGCTTCTTCGGCGAGGGAGCGGTCGCCGAGGGTGCGTTCCACGAAGGCATGAACCTCGCCGCGCTGTGGCGCTTGCCGGTGCTCTTCCTGTGCGAGAACAACCTGTATGCGATGGGCACGGCGCTGGACCGTTCGGAATCGCAGACGGAGCTGTGCGTGAAGGCCGCGAGCTACAAGGTGCCGACGCTGAAGGTGGACGGCATGGACGTGCTGGCGGTGCATGAGGGGACGCGCCGCGCCGCGCAGCAGGTGCGCGGGGAGGGCGGACCCTTCTTCGTCGAGTTCCGGACCTTCCGCTTCCGCGCCCACTCGATGTTCGATCCCGAGCTGTACCGGGGCAAGGCCGAGGTCGAGGAATGGAAGAAGCGCGGGCCGATCCATAGTTTTTCGGCGCAGTTGAAGGCCGCGGGCGAGCTGACCGAGGACGGCTTCCTCGAACTCGACGCGGAAGCAGAGGCGGAGGTCGCCGCGGCAGTCGCGTTCGCCGAGGCGGCGCCGTGGGAGCCGGTCGAGGACCTGCTGCGCGACGTCACGACACCGGGAGCGATGCGATGAGGATCAGCTACCGCGAGGCGATGCGCCAGGCGCTGCACGAGGCGCTCGCCAATGACCCGCGTGTGTTCCTGATGGGCGAGGACGTGGGGCGCTACGGCGGCACCTATGCGGTGTCCAAGGGTTTCTACGACGAGTTCGGACCGGAGCGCATCCGCGACACGCCGCTCTCCGAGCTGGGTTTCGTCGGCGCCGGCATCGGCGCGGCGCTGGGCGGCATGCGGCCGATCGTCGAGGTGATGACGGTGAATTTCAGCCTGCTCGCGCTCGACCAGATCGTGAACAGCGCGGCGCTGTTGCGCCACATGTCGGGCGGCCAGGTGTCGGTGCCCTTGGTGATCCGCATGGCGACCGGCGCGGGACGCCAGCTCGCGGCGCAGCATTCGCACAGCCTCGAGAACTGGTACGCCCACATCCCGGGGATCCGCGTGCTCGCGCCGGCAACGATCGCCGACGCGCGCGGCATGTTGGGCCCCGCGCTCGCCGATCCCGACCCGGTCGTGATCTTCGAGCATGCCCAGCTCTACAACATGGAAGATGATCTGCGAGATGAGCCAAATGAGGACTGGGCGTGCGACATCGAGCACGCGGCGATCCGCCGGCCCGGCAGCCAGCTGAGCCTGATCACCTACGGCGGCAGCCTGCCGAAGGCGCTCGACGCCGCGGCCGAACTCGCGCGCGACGGCATCGACGTCGAGGTCGTCGATCTGCGCGTGCTGCGTCCGCTCGATACGGCGACCATCGCCGAGTCCGTGAGCCGCACGCACCGCGCCGTGATCGTCGACGAAGGCTGGCGCAGCGGCAGCCTCGCCGCGGAGGTGATGGCGCGCATCGTCGAGCGCTGCTTCTACGACCTCGATGCGCCGCCGCTGCGCGTGTGCAGCGAGGAGGTGCCTATCCCCTACGCGAAGCACATGGAGGACGCCGCGCTGCCGCAGGCGGCGAAGATCGTCGCGGCGGTCAGGGAGGTGCTGAATGTTTGACTTCACGTTGCCCTCGCTCGGCGCCGACATGGACGAGGGTAAGCTCATCGAGTGGAAGGTGAAAACCGGCGACGCGGTGAGCAAGGGACAGGTCGTCGCGATCGTCGACACTTCGAAGGCAGCGGTCGACGTCGAGATCTGGCAGGACGGCGTCGTGCATGAGCTGCTCATCGCGCCGGGGGAGCAGATTCCCGTCGGCACGGTGATGGCGACGCTGCTCGAACCGGGTGAAGAGGCGCCGCCGAAGGGGGCCGCGCGAGCGGCGAAACAAGCCATCGCACGAACCCCCTCCGTACCCGGCGCCGCGGTCGCGGAAGGCGCGCGCCTGCGCATCTCGCCGGCGGCACGCAAGCGAGCCGAGGCGCTCGGGGTGGATGTCGCCCGGCTCGAGGGCACCGGTCCGGGCGGTGCCGTGACGCTTGCCGACATCGAGGCCGCGGCGCAGCCCGGAGCGCCGACGCCCACCGAAGCTACGCCGGCTGCGCATCCCGCGGCCGACAGGAACGCGGAGATGCGTCGAGCGATCGCTGCGGCGATGAGCCGCTCGAAGCGCGAGATCCCGCACTATTACCTGTCCGAGACGATCCCGATGGCGCGTGCGCAGAAGTGGCTCGCGCAGATCAACGAGGGGCGGCCGATCACCGAGCGCCTCCTGATGGCGGTCGTGCAGTTGAAGGCGGTTGCGGCGGCACTTGCGCAGTTTCCGGACATGAACGGCTTCTTCCGCGACGGCCGCTTCGAGCCGGTGCAGGCCGCGCATATCGGTGTCGCGATCTCGCTGCGCCAGGGCGGGCTGATCGCGCCCGCGCTGCACGACGTCGGCAGCAAGCCGCTCGACCAGCTGATGCGCGAGCTTGCCGATCTCGTGAAGCGCACGCGCGCGGGCTCGCTGCGCAGCTCGGAGATGTCGGATCCGACGATCACCGTGACCAACCTCGGCGAGCAGGGCGTCGAAGCGGTGATGGGCGTGATCTACCCGCCGCAGGTCGCGCTCGTCGGCTTCGGCCGTATCGCGGCGCGCCCGTGGGTCGAGGTTGGCGCCGTGGTCGCGATGCCGACCGTCGTGGCGAGCCTCGCCGCCGATCACCGCGTTTCGGACGGGCACCGCGGGGCGCTCTTCCTCGCCGAACTGCGCGAGCGCCTGCAGCGGCCCGAGGAACTGTGAGCGCGAAGGACGAAAGCGAAAAGGGTAGAAAAAGGGGAAAGCGATGGCAGAGAAATATCCGCAACTGCGCGCGAACGTGATCGCGATCCTGCGCAGCATCGCGCCCGAGGTCGAGGCGGACGAGCTGCGCGACGACCGCCCGCTGCGCCAGCAGGTCGACCTCGATTCGATGGACTGGCTCAACTTCCTGATCGGGATCAGCGAACAGTTGAAGGTGAGCATCCCCGAGGCGGACTATGGCCGCCTCGTGACGCTGGGGAACCTGCTCGACTACCTGCGCGCGAAGCTCGGTTAGCGCCGTCCCGACATGACGCCGGCCGGAGCCGGGCGATTGCTCGCCCGGGACGGGCCGGCGTTGCGTGGGGAAGCCTTCGTGGGGGGAAGCCTTCGCGGGAGCCGCCTTACGTCACGGCGATTTCGATCTTGCGCGGCTGCGCATGTTCGGCCTTCGGGATGCGCAGCTTCAGTGCGCCCTGGTTGAACTCGGCCGAGACCTTGTTCGCATCGAGTTCCTTCGACAGCGTGAACATGCGGCGGTAGCGCGGCAGGTTCACTTCGGCATGGGACGATTCCATGCCCTCGGGCACATCGAGGCTGACCTCGCCCTCGATCGTCAGCGTGTCGCCTTCGATCTGCAGGTTCAGCTTGTCCTTCGGCACGCCCGGCAGGTCGGCGTACAGGGTGATCCCGCCCGCATCCTCGATGACGTCGACGGGCGGCAGTAGTGCCATGTCGCTGGCCGGGGCTTCGGGTTTGCGGGTGACGTTGGTGTTGTCGCTCATGTCCGGTTCCTCCTCACTCGATGCTGATGCGACGCGGCTGGGCGGCCTGCCGGCGCTGGACGCTGACGTGCAGTACGCCATCGCGGTACTTCGCGCTCACGCCGTTGGGGTCGGCGTCGTCGGACAGGGTCACGACGCGGCGGAAACGTCCGGAGAAGCGCTCGTCGATATGCACCGTGGCATTGGCTTCCTTGGGCGGCATCAGGCTTGCGCGTTCGCCGGCGATCGTCAGCACGCCCTTTTCGAGCTGCACGTCGATCGCCGCGGGGTCGATGCCGGGCGCAAAGGCGTAGATCTCGACGGAATGCGGCGTGTTGCCGACGTTCATCGCGGGAAAACCGCCGCGCGCGAGACCGCGGATGCTGGGGGAGAACTCGTACGACTGCTGCATCTCGCGCTGAAGACGATCGAGTTCGGACAGCAGGTCGCGGGGAAACACTGATCGGTAGAACATCATGATCCTCCTTCGGACAGGGACGGGCGCTCGCCTGCAACACCCATGTCTCCGGATATAGAGGCGGTCGGCAGGACTTCAAGTCCACATGCCGCGACGCATATGCGGAGGAAGGAGGAGGGAAGCCGCGTCGCGGCTCCCCGGGAGCAGGTCAGGCGAAGTTGCCGAGCGTCTCGACCGAGCCATCCAGCGCCATCAGCAGGGTCTCGACGCCGAGGCCGGGATGCTTGTCCTTGATGGCGGCGGCGAGGCGTTCGAGGTGGTCGCGGTGTACCGTGGCTTCGCGCATGGGATCCGGCGCCAGGTCTTCGCCGAGGATCGCCTTGTAGGCGCCGCAGTCGCGGTGGTCCATGACGACGACCTTCTGCACGGCATGGAGTTCGATCGCGACGGCGAGGTGATCCCAGAAGGTGCGGTTCCACGCGGGGTACTTGTCGGTCAGGGCGCCGAGCGAGGCGCCCGCCAGCACGATGTGATCGTACTTGTGCGTGAGGCCGCGGTTCGCCATGTATTGCTCGACGCTGTCCATCAGGCGGAAGTCCATGCAGGTGAGCAGCAGGATGTCGGTGTGGCCGCCGGCGAGCGCGGGGCGGCTCTCCGAGACGGTTCCCAGCAGGGCGACGCCGGCAGCGAGCGTGGCGCGCGTGAGAAAGTTGCGACGGGCACCGGAGTGATTTTCGCCCGGGGCGTGCTTGCAGTTGCAGTGGTCGTGAGTGTCCATTGTTCGACGTTCTTTTGATGGAGTTTGGATGGAGGCGGGCGAAATGGTATACCGCAGCAAACTTCTGCAATATGCATTAAAAATATTTAATGTGGATTGGGGAATATCGCCAATTCATTGATGCAAAAGGCTTGTTACGAGCACTGGATAATGCCCACGGTATAATCGGGCAGGCGCCGGCGCGGCGTTTGCGGGTGAGCCCGATTCGGGACGACGACGAGGCGCAGGCGACGAAATGCCGTTCGCCCCGAGCCTGCCGAAGCCCTGCGCTGGGCTTTCGGCGAAACTGGGGGAACGGAGGTGTCGGCGCCCCGCCTTATGAAGGTTTGGCGCGATGCGACCGCGCGGGGGCGCGTTTGCGCGGGGCGCTCGCGGCTGGCGTCGGAGATGCTGCGGGCGTCGTCGGGGAGGGGGCCGGCGGCGGCAACCCGGGGCAGTCCTGCTGGCCGAGGCTGCGTGCCAACTCGCCCAGCACGCGGGCGTGCATCGCATCGCCGGGGTGGTCGCGCAGGGCGGCCAGACGCGCGAGCAGGCAGATCTGCTTGACGACGGAGTCGAACTTGCGCGCGCTGCGCGGCACGTTGGCGATCGCCTGCTCGTAGAGGCCGGCGAGCTTCGGGCCGTCGTCGGCACCGATTCCCGCGAGCAGCAGTGCGGCGAGCTCGGCGTCGGCCGGTTTCACCGCGTCGAAGAAGTCGCCGCTGCGCGCGAACAGTGCGCGCGCAGCCTCGGCGCACATGGTCGCTTGTTCGGTCGCGCGCTTGCGCGCGGCGTCGTCGTCGCCTTCGAGGAGCAGCCAGTCGAGTTGCAGGCGGTTGATCATGAGGTAGGGATCGAAGCCCGCATCGCCCGGCGTGCCCTCGGCGCCGGCGTACGCCTCGCGTGCGCGCGCCAGCACCGTGCGCACGCGAGGCCAGTCGACGTTCTGCGCGGCGAGCACGGCCGCCTCGCGCTTGAGGGCGCTGCCGAGCAGGGCGCTGCGTTCGGCGTTCGACGGCATGGGGGTCGTGCCGGGCGGCATCGGCTTCGCCAGCGCGATGAGGCTGTCGAGGCGGGCGATGGCCGACTTGATCAGGGTCGCGTCGCCCCGCGCCTCGCCCATGCGCGCTTCGAGATTGGCGAGCTGCTCGATGATGCGCACGGGCACGCGTCCGCTGCGGTCTTCGCCGGCGAGCGCGAGGCAATAGGCGGTGCAGGCGCGTTCGAAGCCTTCGCTGCCGAGCTCCGCCCAGGTCGCGCCGATGACGGCCTGCACTTCGGGCAGATCCGTCCACGCGGCCGGGACTTGCGCGAGGACGGCCGCGATATGGCGCCCCACGTCGGCGACGCTGCGCGCCCGGTGCGACAGGTCGACGCGCAGGCGGGCGAAGGTGTCCATGAGGTCGACGGGCGAGACGATGTTGGTGGGGACCCGCGCCTTGCTGTCGTCGGCAGGGGCTTCCAGCATGTAGTGCGGATCGCCGTAGGCCTGGTAGGCGCCCCAGGTGTTGTACTGCGGAAACTGCTCCCATGCGCTCTTGCGGGCGGTGAACACGGCCTGGCCGAAGGGTTTGCCGTCGCGCACGAAGCTCTCGAAGAAGCTCGTCGCGAAGAGGCGGGCGGCCTCGTCATTTACCTGCCAGCCGGCCGCGACGACGCAGCGCACGCCGATCTCGATCAGTTCGCATGCGATGCTGTAGGCGAGGCGGTTCGCCGTGTCGGGCGCCGCCGTCATCGCGCCGAGGTGGCAGCAGTTGAGGAACACGAGTTCGGGCACGACTTCGAGCTGCGACACCTCGGCGGCGGTGAGCAGCATGCCGTCGGACAGGACGACGCCGGTGCGCTGCGTGCCGTCGCGCGCCGTGGCCTCGAACACGCCGTGGGCTGCGACGACGAGCACCTTGCACGGCTGGCGGAAGAGGCGTGCGAACACGTCGAGCGCCTCGATGCCTTCGCCGTAGCTGACGTCGTAGCCGCACTCGCCGAGCAGGTCGCGGATCGCCGCGCCTTCGGCCGCCGCGCCGGGCAGATCGGCCAGATGGTCGTCCGGCGCTGCGGGCAGCGTTCGCGCAGGATCGCCGAACTGGGCGTAATAGCCGTGGGTGGACGGGTTGGCGATCACGCATGCGACCTTGCGCGTGATGCTGAGCGGGTTGCGGCGGAAGCGGGCGGAGGCGAACTGGCGCACGATCGCCGTGTTGAGTGCCATCGGCTGCTCGTCGGCCTGCAGCATCTCCCACGGCAGGTTCGCGGTGTAGCTGTCGACGACGAGGACGAGCTGTTCGGCCTCGCGTGCGGCCGCCTTGAAATCCAGCGGCACCATCAGCTGGAACAGCGTGCGCGACAGGTCGGCGTTGTAATGGTCCTGGGTGATCGCGTTGCGCACCAGTGCCTCGACGAGTCCGGGCTGGCGCTGGTGCAGGACGCTTTCGGCACGCGCGCGTTCGGACAGGAAGACGTACTTCAGCCGTGCGGCGATCGCCCGGCTGCCGCCCGCCGGGGGCTGCGCACTGCCGTCCGCGGGGCCGTCGTCCGCGGTGACGAGCATGCGCGGCCAGTAGCCGAACGGGGCGAACACCGACAGGCGCGGGCGGGCGCCTTCGCCCTCGTTGAGCTGCTCGGCGACTTCGATGCGCGCCTCCAGGCGGCGCAGGTCGCCGGCCATGCGCGCGGGCAGCTGGCGCACCGCGCGCGCGGCGCTGATCGCGGTGTCCATGAACAGTTCGATCAGTTCCAGGCGCGCGACCCGCAGCCGCGCGAGCGGCATCGCCTCGGCGAACTGGCGGTTGGCGGCGAGCACGCCGCGCACGATGGATTCGATGGAGTCGTCGACGCTGATGTGGGCAGTGGAGTTGTAGCCGATCAGCAGGCTCGCGAGCGTGAGCTCGGTGTCGCCCTCGTCCCCGCCACCCCCGCCCTCGGTGCCCTGGCGGTCGTGCGAATGGAGCAGGTAGCGCAGGACGCCGGCACGCACGGTCTCGGCGATGTCGGTGGCGGACAGCTGACCGAATCGACCCAGGCCGACGATCACGGCGCCGCGCCCGGTTCCGCGCAGGCGGTCTTCCCGGTTGCGCGCCTGCAGCACGATGGCCGCCGAGCCGATCTCGCCCGCATAGACGCCGAGCCGTTCGCGCTGGCGCAGGGCGCCGTCGACCAGTGCGTCGTTGATTGCGGCCTCGGCACCGGCGATCCCGTCGCCCTGGTAGTGGCCGCACAGGATCGGCTGGCGCGCGAAGCGCAGGTCCATCGCGCTGACCGAGACCTGCAGCGGATGGATCGCCGACACCGGGCGGCGGCGGCGCGGACGGGTGCCGACGAGGCTGCAGACGAGTTCTTCCTCGGTCGGCAGCACGGGCGGCGGGGCGTCGTAGCTGGCGATCGGGGCGGCGGCGGCGCGCGTGGCGGGCAGGCGGCCGAGGCGGCTCGTGGTGCCGGTCTGCAGCAGGTCCGCGACGGCGGGGAAGTATTCCTCGGTGCCGGTCAGCGCGCCGTGATCGACCGGCATGTACCAGTGCTGCTCGGGCGGCAGGTTGTCGAGTCGCCCGGATGCCCAGCTCACCGAGCCGTCGCCCTGCGGCGTGCCGATCATCTTGATCTGGCCGCCTTCGAGCGTGGTGCCGCAGGGGGTGTTCTCGGCCTGGCCGAAGACGTAGGTCACGCGCTCGACCGGCTGCGGCGCGTCGTTGGTTGCGAGCGGCCCCTCCCACAGGCCGCGGGCGGCCGTGAGCGTGGCATTGCCGGGTTGTCCGGCGATGCCGTCGCCGAACCAGCGGTCGCGGTTGGCCTTGGCGGCGGACGGCCAGACGGGGGCGCGCAGCCAGTCGGCGTGCAGCGTCGGCCCGGCGTCGTCGAAACCGGGGCGTGGTAGCAGCTGCATCGCACCGGGGAAGCCCGCGACGATGTCGAGCACGCCCTGCATGCCGTGGCCGAGGTCCATGCGCGCGAGCTTGCGCATCGTGCCGGACTTGCCGAGCAGGGTCTCGACCATGAGGTGCGAGCCGTTGTTGGGCGTGCCCAGCATCACCAGGCGGCCGCCGGGGCGGCGCACGACCTCGGCCCACAGGTCGGGGTGGGTCGCGATCATCGTGCGGCACACGAGGCCGCCCATGCTGTGCGCGAGCAGGCGCACGGGCTGGTTGGGGTGCGTCTTCAGCGCCTTCTCAAGGGTGTCGGCGAGGCGTTCGGCTGCGCCATCCGGAGCGTGGATCGGCCTGCGCCAGTCGTAAGGGAAGCGGATGACCCAGTGCGTCGCTTCGAGATGCTCGGCGAGGTCGCCGTAGAACATGTCGAAGAGGGCTTCCTCGCGCACGTCGGCCCGGTCCATCGCAACCTTCGCGAGGCCGCCGGTTGCGAGGTCGAGGAAGTCGAACCACACGCGGTCGCCGTCGCCCGCCTTGCGTCCTTCCTTGCGCACCTCGAGGTGCGAACCCATGATGCCCGGCAGGAAGATCACGACCGGGCGGCTGTCCGGGCGCGGCGTCTCGCGCAGGGCGGCGCGGCTGGCGGCGCGATCGCGCGCCTCGGCGGCGCCGGGTTCGCGACGGCGGGCGATGGCGCTGAACGTGGGCAGGGCCGCCGGGTCGTTGCTCGTGAGCCAGTCGCGCAGCGCACTGCGGGTGTGGCGGTTGGCGAAGTAGCTGAAGTGATTGACCGAGGCGCCCTGGTCGAAGAGGTAGCGCGCCTCGTTGCGCATCGCGAGGCCGGCGTACATCGAGTCGGTGTCGACCACGAGGTCGTTGTCGTGGTTGTCGAACAGCATCCAGTCGGTGAACATCACCCCGAGGCGCTTGAGCACGCTGGTTTCCTGGATGTCGCCGCTGATGACGGCCATCGCGATGCCCTGCTTGCGCTGCGCGGTCGCGAGCAGCGTGCCCATCGGCGCGTCGGTGAGCATCGCCTCGATGCCGGGGACGAGACGCGCATCGACGCGCTTGTCGGCGATCTCCAGCACGATGCGCTTGAACGCCGACAGCACCGCGCCGCCGGCAGGGCCGGTCACGGCGCCGACGAGTCGGGCGGTCAGGCTCAGCAGCCCGGAAAGGAACAGGTCGAGGTTGTCCGAGAGCAGCGTCGTGCCGCGCGCGGGGCTGGCGACGCGCACGTAGCGTTCGATGCGGAAGTTCTTGTCCGCGAGCTCCTGGCGCAGTGCGCGCAGCGTGTCCTGCTCGCGCGCGGTGACGAGGTCGCGCAGGCGTTTTTCGCGCTCGGATTCGTCCGCGTTGGGTGGCGGGGCGTGGCGATAGGCGGCAATGGCGTCGTCGCTCAGGCCTGCGAGGCACAGCAGGTCGCCGACGAGACCGCCGCGCGAATGCGTGACGACGGACAGCCGGGCGCCGGCGGGCAGCGTGCGGGCGAGCTGTAGCGCGTTGTCGATCGGGCTTTCCGAGAAGGTGCGGTGTTCGAAGCCGAAGATGCGCTCGCCGAAGCGGCGTGCGAGCGGCTCCCAGTCGGCGGCGGCGCTGCCGGCGCGCAGATCCTTGAAGCTCCCGAGCGTGTGCGAGGCGGTGCCGTGGATGAAGAGCAGCGTCGGTGCGTCGCCGATCGCGGCGAGGCGCGGGTCGTTGGCGGTGCAGCGGTCGGCGCCCGCGAGGCCGTCGCCGTCGCGCCACTGATAGAGCCCCGGTTCACCCGCGAGGCGGCTTTCGATCGCCCACATCAGCGCCTTGGTCCCCAGCCACGACGCGCCGGGCGCGGCGAGATCCTCGTTGCGCTCGCCCAGCCAGTCCTGCAGCCATTCCAGCGCCTTGTCGCGCGCGACGTCGGCGATCGCGTCGTGCCCCAGGGTGAGGACCGACACGCCCGACCACAGCCAGTCCGGAATGCCGCGCGCGGCCGCAGCCGGGTCGTGCAGGGCGGCGAAGTCGATCGAGCCGTCGGCGCGCACGGCGTCGGGGCGCACCCGCGCGAGGTCTTCCCTGAGCTTGTCGGCGCGGATGAAGACGGTGGTGCCGTCGCCCGTCTCCAGTGCGAGCAGGCTATCCTCGCGCATGTGCGCGTCGCTCGTGGCAGTCGCGTCGCGCCCGGGCGCGGTCAGGGCGTAAGCGGTCTTCACCGCGACGACGCCGTCGAGGAAGGGATCGGGCGCCGCGGCGCCGGTCGCGCGCGTGCCGGCCTTCAGCGCGCCGGGCAGGGTGTCGGCCTCGCGCCGCATCCCCGGCAGGTGTAAGACGAGTTCACTCGGTTTGCGCGGTGCCGGCATCCGGGCCTCCTGCTGCGGTGGGGAAGGGGGCGCGCCGGCGATTCAAGGCCGGCGCGCGGGCGTCACGCGAAGACCTTGAAGCGGCGCGCAGTGCGGGTGCCGAAGATCTGCGGATCCTGCGGCAGGCGCGTGGAGGGCAGGTAGTTGCGGATTTCCTTGAACCAGTGCTCGTAGGTCGCCGTCGCGGGCAGGTTCTTCAGCGTTTTCAGCGCATAGAAGGTGAAGGCGCCGTTGGGGCGGCCGTTGAAGCTCGTGTCCCAGCTGAACTGGGTGTCGAGGCAGCCCGCGAGCAGCAGGTCGCCACCGGCGCGCGTGAAGCCGCCGGACAGCCGCGCCGGGCGCACCGTGTCGGCAGGCAGGGCGTCGCGCTTCATCCATACCGCGGGCGGCAGGAAGCGTGCGCGCGGCATGCCGGGGTCGAGATCGCTTTCGTCGCCGCGCGTGACGGTGCCGGAGTGGCAGCTGTCGGAGATGAGCATGATGCGCACGCCGCCGGCACGCTTGCTGAAGAGGTCGTGCAGCTCGTCGTCGAGCAGCGCATTGCCGCTGCCGATGTCCCACGGGCACAAGGCTTCGTCGCGGGCGTCGGGCTCGTCGCCGTCGGTGTCGGGCAGCCAGGTGCCGTGGCCGGAATAGGTGAGCACGATCGTGTCGCCCTTCGCCGCGCCCGTAATGAGGGTGTCGATGGCCTGCACCATCGCCGCCTTGGTCGCCGCGGAGTCGAGCAGGCGGGTCACCGAGAAGCCGCGTTCGGTGAGGGCGGCGGCCCAGTCGCTGGCGTCATTGACGCAGCCGGAGAGGTCGCTGTCGGTGCCGGGGTAGTTGTTGATGCCGATGCAGAGCGCGCGTCTTGCCATGAGATTCTCCTTCGGGTCCGGAGCATCCCCGCCTCCCGCGGCGGCACCTTGCCGGCCGCACGCCGGAGCGATGCGGACGGAATCGGGCGCAACCTTGCTGTCGGGGTATGCGCTGCCGCTCCCGGGACGGGGCGGTGTCGCGCATTTATTCTGTTTAATTATCTGTTTAGAGGCCGCTCACTTCTTTGTCAAACCGGTCTTCGTCAAACCGTCAGGTCGTCGAACGAGCACAGCCGTGCGACCTGTGCGATATCGGCGACGCCGGTGGTGGGGAGGCCGTTCTTCGCCTGCCAGGCCTTGATGCAGCGCGCGCTGGTCTGGCCGAAGAGGCCGTCGGCCTTGATGTCTACGCCGCGCAGCGACAGGCCCAGCTGGATGCGGCGCACGTCGAGCCCGCGCATGATCGGTGAGCCGACCGACAGCGGACGCGAACCCGGGGCCGGGCCGTCGAAACAGCCCGGGGGCAGGGCGGCCAGGGTCGCGGGCGAGATTTCGGCGCTGCGCACCACCAGCGGCAGCTCGAGGTTCCAGTAGCCCTGGTCGATCAGGCGCTGGAAGGCATCCATGCGATACACGGTGGGGCGCAGGTCGGCGCGCGCGTGGCCGCCGAGCCAGGCACGCCGCGTCGCGACGTAACCGGCGATCCATTTCCGTTCGCCCGCGTCGGCCACGCTGCCATGCGCGGCGTTGCAGCGGTCGCGCATCGCCTTCCACGCGCCGTGCACGAAGCTGTCATACACCACGGCGCAGCCGAGCGGTGAGGCGATGCCCTCGCGGGCGGCCGCGCGCATTGCCGGCTGCCAGTAGTTCTCGTCGAAGAAGGCGTCCTGCACGTCGCGCATCACCGCGTCGTCGGCGCTCGCGCGCAGGATGTTGTGCAGCGCGCCGTCGTTGTCCAGTGCGAGGTCGACGGTGTCGAAGCGCGGCAGGTAGCGGTCGAGCAGCGGTGCGAATTCGGCGCCGGGCGCGGTGCAATACTGGCGCAGCAGTTTGCCGAGATTGCCCGAGCCGAGCGTTGTCTGCGAGCGTCCGTAGGTGAGGTGGCCGCTGTCGCCGCGGATGATCGTGACCATGCCGTAGTCGCCGAGCACCTGTCCGGTCTCGAAAAGATTGACGATGCTCTCGGCGGTCTTCTTCTGCGTGGCGGTCAGCATGGGCTCGACTCCTGTCGTCGGGGAAACTCGCGGGGGATGGGAAGGGGCGGCGTTCAGCCGCCGGGGCCGCTCCGGTCGTCGAAACAGTCGATCAGCGCGATCACGAGGTCGCGCGACGCCGTGCGGAACTTCAGGCCGGCGAGCGCGCGCCGCGCCGAGGTCTGATAGCCATGGTTATAGTCGGCGACGATCTGCCCCGCCAGTTTGTGGAAGTCCTTGTGCATGCGAGCGAGATGCGCGAGGCGGTCGGCGGCCAGGGCATCGTTGCCGTCGATCCATTGGCCCAGCTGGCACAGGCTCACCGAGCTGGCTTCGGACTCCTCCAGCGCGTCGGCGACGGAGCGCCCGCTGATGTAGGCATTGAGCCGCTTGCGCCAGTTGAGGTGGGCCACGATGGCCTGTTTCAGGTCCAGACCGTGCCGCTTCCAGCCTTCCCGTTCCAGGAACGCAGCCAGGTCGGGCGAGCGTTCGCCAAGCAGCCGGCGCAGCCAGCCGTCGACGTCGAGGTCGTCGCGGCGCAGTGCCGTGAGCAAGCGGGACTCTTCAGGGCCGAGATCGTCGATCGAGGGCAGCAGGAAGTGCTTCCGCAGCATCGCCTCGAACTCCTCGGGCGGCAGCGGCTTGCCGATGAGGTAACCCTGCAGGAAGTCGCAGCCGAGTTCGCGCAGGAAGGTCACCTGCTCGTCGGTCTCGACGCCCTCCGCGGTGACGTGCAGTCCGAGGCTGTGGGCCATGTTGATGATGGCCTCGACGAGATGCGCGTCGTTGCGGTCGTCCGGGCAGTCATTGATGAAGCTGCGGTCGATCTTGACGATGTCGACGGGGAAGCGCTTGAGGTAGGACAGCGACGAGAAGCCGGTGCCGAAGTCGTCGAGCGCGTAGCCGATGCCCAGCGCCTTGATGTCGCGCATGCGCGCTTCCATCGATTCGCTGCCGCCCATCAGCACCGACTCGGTGATCTCGACCATGAGGCTGCCGCGATCCATGCCGAATTCGGTGAGCACGCCGGCGACCAGGTCGGGCAGCCCGGCTTCGCGGAACTGTACGCCGGACATGTTCACCGCCAGTCGCAGCGCTCCGTGTCCCTGTTCGCGCCAGGCCCGGGACTGGCGTGCGGCCTCGCGCAGCGCCCATTCGCCGATGCCGATGATGAGGCCGCTGTCCTCGGCCACGGGGATGAATTCCAGCGGCGACACCGGGCCGCGTTCGGGGTGGATCCAGCGGATCAGCGCCTCGGCGCCGACCAGTTCGCCGCTGTCGGCGTCGACGATGGGCTGGTAGTGCAGCGAGAAGGCCTGCTGTTCGAGCGCGGTGCGCAGGTCCGCCTCGAGCTTCAGGCGCGCGAGGGCGTCGCTCTGCATGTCGCGGGCGTAGAACTGGAAGCGGTTCTTGCCGGCCTGCTTGGACTTGTACATCGCGATGTCGGCGTTGCGGAACAGCGTCTGCACGTCCTCGCCGTCGTCCGGGTAAACGGTGATGCCGACGCTGCCCGACATGCGGTGCTGCATTCCGCCCAGCGAGAACGGATCGCGCAGCACGCTGACGATCTTCTCGGCGATTGCGTTCAGGTCGTCGGGCTCGGCGAGGTCGTGCACCACGATCGTGAACTCGTCGCCGCCGAAGCGTGCCACGGTGTCCTGCTCGCGCACGCAGAAGGTCAGGCGGCGCGCGACCTCGACCAGCAGTTCGTCGCCGGTGTCGTGCCCCAGCGTGTCGTTGATCCACTTGAAGCCGTCCAGGTCGAGGAACAGCAGTCCGACGTGGGTACGGTTGCGCCGCGCATGCGTCATCGCCTGATCGAGGCGGTCCTGCAGCAGACTGCGGTTGGCCAGGCCGGTCAGCAGGTCGAAGTTGGCCTGGCGCCAGATGGCCTCCTCCTGCTGCTTGCGCTGGGTGATGTCGTTGAACAGCGAGATGTAGCCGGTGACCGCGCCGCGGTCGTCGTAAATGGCAGAGATCGTCTGCCACTGCGGGTAGATCTCGCCGCTCTTGCGCCGGTTCCAGATCTCGGATTCCCAGCGCCCCTTCCGGGTCAGCGATTCCCACAAGTTGCTGTAATAGGTCTCGTCGTGGCGCCCCGAGGAGAGCATCGAAGGCCGGCGCCCTATCACCTCCTCGGCGGTGTAGCCGGTGATCGCGGTGAATGCCGGATTGACGGCCGTGATCACCGCATGTGCGTCGGTGGTCATGATCCCCTGGCTCGACGCGTTGAACACCACCATTGCCTGCTTCATGCGGGTCTCGATGCGCTTGCGCTCGGTGACGTCCTGCATGCTCAGCTGCAGCAGTGTGCGGTCGCGATGGCGGAAACTCATGCAGCGGATCTCGGCGTCCCACTCCTCGCCGTCCGGGCGACGGTTGCGCCACTCGAACGCGCTCACGCGCGCGTCCAGGCAGCGCGAGAGCTGGTCGTTGCCGGCCTCGCCCGAAGGACGCCCGTCCGGCTGCACCGGCGCGGCCAGGTCGAGCGGCGAGCGGCCGATCATGCTCTGCCGGTCCGGGTAGCCGCACAGGGCCGCCGCCGCGTCGTTGCAGTCGATGTAGCGGCGTGTGCCGGGGTCCAGGATCGCCTGCGCGATGTGCGAATGCTCGAACAGGGTCTTGTTGTACGACTCGCTGTCGACCAGCGCCTGCATCGCCTCCTTCGCCGCCGAAACGTCGTTCATCACGCCGACGAACTGCTGCGGCTCGCCGCCGGGGGCGAGGATGGGCGCGATGCGCAGGTCGCTCCAGTACAGCTCGCCGCTCTTGCGGCGGTTGAGGAGCTCGCCCTGCCAGCTCTCGCCGCGCAGGATCACTTTCCACAGGTCCGCATACACCTCGCGCGGCGTCCTGCCGGAGCGGAACAGCGCCGGCCTCTGCCCGAGGGCCTCGCGCGCAGGGTAGCCGGTGATGCGCGAGAACGCCGGGTTCGTGTATTCGATCGCCGAGGAGCGGTCGGTGATGATGATGCCCGAGGTGCTCGCATCGACTGCCACCTTGAACAGGCGCAACCGGTGCGCGGCGCGGCGGCGCTGTTCCAGCAGCACACCGGCCAGCACGATCAGTAGCATCGCAATGCTCTCGACGTGCATGTGCAGCAGCGTCGTCCAGCCCAGTGCGGAGCGATCGACCACGTGGTACACCGTCCATGGCGCATTCTTCAGGCGCACGCCTGCCAGCAGCCAGCCCTCGTGCTCGTGATATCCGGCTTTCGTGACGTCGACGAGCTGCGGAAGGTGGCCGGAGAGCTCGCGCGGCAGGGTGCGATCGACGAGGCGGACTTCGGAATCGCCCTGCTTGACGATTTCGGGATCGGCAATCAGCTGGCCCTGCTCGTTGGCGACGAACATCCGGCCGATCTCCATGCCGGGGCCGGCGAGGTAGCCGTTCAGGGTTGCGAGCGTGATGTCGAGCGCGATGATGGCACGGAACCGGTCAGCTGCGTCGTAGACGGGGGCCGTCAGCGAACTCATCATGCCCTTGCCCGCCTCGTCGACGTAGGCCTCGCTCCAGCGCAGCGCGCGATCCGGATTGTTCTCCGGCGCTGAGCGCGTGACGACCGGGTGCGTGAGCATCTCGTCGCGCCAGGTCAGGTACTTCCACTGCCCATCGAGCGGATAGATGCTGACGAAGCCCGAGCGCGACGTGTAATACACCCACGCCGCCTGCGGAACGTTTTCGCGGACGCGCTGGAATACCGGAATCAGGTGCAGCGCAACGTCGACCTCGCGTTCCATCGGCGGGGGAAAGGCCGCGGGATCGCCACGGCCGAAGACATACGCTCCGAGGCCGGGCGGCACGTCCTCGGGGACGTGCGTCGTCGCGAACAGGCCCGGTTCGGGAAACGCCGCGAACGCCTTGCGCAGCGGGTTGCGCGCATGGACGACCTCGTCGCGCAGCGCGCGTTCCGCCTCCACGCGCAGGATCGCGACGTGGTCGGTCGCGGATTTCGCCGTGGCGTCGAGCGCGCCGCTCATGGCCTGCAGGCTTTCGCCGGAAAGGCGCAGCGCCGCAGCGACGCGGAAGGACCACAACTCATAGAAGCCGAAGCCCGCGAGCCCGATCACTGCGGCGTACGCGATGAGCACGACCCGGTTGAGCTGCGGAGCTTTCACACGCCACCTGATTCGCTGGGGAGACGATCAATCCTTTTAAATCTAACGTATTACGGTGACGGGCGGATACCAAATGACGATCGGGCACCCAATTTCTCACGAATCCGGGTTCGGGGGACGTCTGTCGCCTGTCGCTATGGCGCCCGGCTGGCGGCGATCATTGCGTCAGGCCGGCGTTGTCGGCAGTGCGCCCGGTGATGCGGCGCAGCAGGGCGCGGGCGAACTCGCCGGCGGGCGACTTCAGCGCCGGCGGGCGTGTGGCCAGGAAGACCGTGCGCGGCTGGCTGGGCAGTGTGTACAGCGCCACGGTCATCGGGCACAGCGCGATGTTGCGCACATCCTCGGCGATCATGCGGCCCGAGACCTGCGCGCTGCAGAAGGAAAAGATCTCCGCCTCGCCGTAGAAGTCCGCGCGGTGGCCGAGATCCGGCGCCGTGCGCACGAGCATGTCGCCGAACGGGCTCACCGCCGGCGGCGCCAGCCCCTCGTCGACGAAGGCGTCGAGCAGTGCCGCGCGGGCGTCCGCGTAGGCGAGCGGATGCAGCTCGCGCACGACGATGTCGTCCGCGGCCCGCGTCCCGGTACCCGCCACGAGCAGGGCTGCGACAAAAAAAACGAGCCCCGCCCGAACGAGCCGGGCAGGGCGGAAGCGGTCGCCGTGACGGAGGAGGACGCCGCGAAGGAGGAGTGCGGGGCCGGTCAGAATCGGTAGCTCGTCTTGATGCCCGCGTACACGCTGCGGGTCGGGCCGGGTTCGTAGAAACGTTTGTTGCCGTCGCCGACGATCACCGACGCGACATGTTCCTTGTCGAAGAGGTTATCCACGCGCACCATCTCCTGGAAGGTCCAGTTCCCCGACCGCTGCTCGGCCGTCAGGCGCAGGTTAGCCAGCGTGTAACCCGGTGCGGCGCGCTCGACATTCGTGTCCTCGACGTAGATCTTGCTCCGGTGCAGAACCTCGACGGCGCTAGCCAGGCCTGCACGCGGCTTCCATTCCAGCTCGGCATAGGCGGAGAGCGCGGGGATGCCGGGGATGCGCTTGCCGTCTTTCACGAGTTTCTCGTTGGGCGATCGCCCGGTGATGAAATCCTCGTTGTAGATCGCGTGCAGTTGCGTCACCGACAGCCGTCCGCGCCAGTTGCGCGAAAACTCCGTATCGGCCGCGAACTCGATGCCTTGGCGCAGCGTCGAGCCCGCGTTCTTGAACACCGTGCGTCCGCCGGCAGCGGTGTCGACCACCAGCTCGTCCTTGGTGCGGATTTCGAACACGGCGACGTTCACGCGCGTGTTCTCGCCCACGAAGGCCTTGGCTCCGAGCTCGTACTGCTTGCTGGTCGCGGGCTTCAGGCCGAAGTTGAAACCGTCCGTCGAGCTCGTGCCGGAATAGGAGAGCTCCGTCAGCGTCGGCGTCTCGAAGCCGCGCGCCGCGCTCGCGTACAGGTTCACCACCGGACTCAGGTGATAGACGATGCCCAGCGCCGGCGTGGTCTTGCGATAGCGTATGTCGCCACTATCGTCGGGGTTGTTCGTCACGATGTACTTGTCGTCGACCTCGAACTTCACGTCGCTGTGGCGCAGTCCCGCCTGCAGTGTCCACTTGTCGAGCTTCCAGCTCGCCTGCACGTACGGGTCGACGCTGGTCACGGTGTCGGTCTCGTCGCGGCGCAGGGCACCTTTCACCCCGAATACATTGGGGTTGCTGGCAAGGAAGTTCTGATAGCCCTTGCGCGCATCCTCTGAGCGATCGTAGTCGATGCCGCCCGTGAGCGTCAGGTCTCCCGGACCAGCCGCAAGGGTATGGATCCAGCGCGCGCCGAGACCGTGGAAACTGCGGTCAAAGTCGATCACGCCGCCCGAATGGCGCGGTGCCAGCTGCGGTCCGCGCGGAATCGCCTGGTACTGGATCACGCTGCGCTCGCCAGCGTAGGCTGAAAGCTGCAGCCGCCCCGCGCCAAAACGCCGTTCGTACGTCGCGCCGCCCTGACGGTGGTCGATGCTCTTGCGTGTGTCGTAGCGTTCCGCGACCGTGCGCTTGGGCGTCTGCGTGTCGGTCTGGTCGATTTCCCCGTCGCGCGGATCGTCCTTGTAGGTCTCCCACCTGATCCCCAGCGGATCGTCCGTATCGTCCTGCCGCAGCGCATTCGCCACCAGCGTCAGCTTGCTGTCCTGATCCGGGCGGAACAGCAGCTTGCCGAAGAGCTGATCGCGGGTCGCGGCGCTGTGGTCGCGGTAGCCGTCGGTATCGAAGCGCGACGCGTCGACGACATAACCCACGCCGTTCTTTTCGCCTTCGGCGCCGATGTCCACCTTGGTCGTGCCCCACGAACCGCCCAGCACCCCGCCGCGCAGCGTCGGCGCACCCTTCGGGTCGCGCGAGAACAGTTGGATCACGCCCCCGGCATGGTTGCCATACACGGTGGAGAAGGGCCCGCGCATCACCTCGATGCGTTCGGCCGTGTCGAGGTTGAAGGTCGCCGCCTGGCCCTGTCCGTCCGGTGTGCTGGCCGGGATGCCGTCGGCGATCAGCTTCACCCCGCGTACGCCGAAGGCCGCCCGGCTGCCGAAGCCGCGTACCGAAATCTGCAGATCCTGCGCGTAGTTCTGGCGATTCTGCACCACCAGTCCCGGCACCCCCGCGAGCGCCTCGGACGCATTCACGCCGAGATTGCTCGCCTGCACCGCCTGCATATCCACCGCATCCACGGAGAAGGGCAGATCGAAGCTTTCGGCCTCGACGCGGCTGCCGGTGACGACCACCGGGTTCAGTATCGGAGCGGGCTCCGCGGCCCCCACGGCGGAGGCCCCCACACAGGCGAGCAGTGCCAGGGGAAGTGGTCGAAGCCGCGTGCGCGGGGAGGAGGCGGGAGATTTGCGGGTGGAAGCGAACATGATTCCGGATCCTGTCGGTTGGAGTACGCCGCGTGGGGCGTTTGTACCAACTTTACGGACCCGCGCACAGTCCCGCGTCCAAAAGTCCGCGGAATCGCACTACAGAAAATCATGAGGCCGCGCGCGGGAAACGCCGGTGCGCAAAGCCGCGCGCCGCCTCAACCGTGCCAGATCACCAAATACTTCTGCCGCCACCGCAAGGTGCGCCACCACCGTTCCCCGGCCTCGTAAAGCGCGACCCCGTCGGCGGACAAGGTGTAATAGTGCGCGCGCGTTCCTTCCTTCGCACACGGCACGATGTAGCCGTTGCGCTCCAGAAAGCCGAAGTAATGCACCGCCATCGGCGCGCCTTCGAGGTGCGTGAGGCAGGAGAGATCCCACAGGTGGATGAAAGGATGTCCTGCATGCATCGACCGCAACATCTGCAGCACATGCCAGCGATGCGGAAGGGGTTCGCGGCGAGGGGGGTCATCGGCACGCGGAAGCATCACACTCTCCAGGGTCTGCGTTTCCAGGGCAAGCCCGACAAGGCATCCGCTCGTTCCATGCGCCGACGTCGGCAGTGGAGCGGCAGCCGGCCGCATACCGCGTGCAGCCAACCAAGCCTCGCCTCGGACCGGCGCAAGCGACGCCGGGTGAGCCGTCATCCCGTTCGCCTGCCTGGCCGACAATTGATTTATAGCCCGCAGGATGCGGCTTGTCTTCGGGTCGGGAGTGGGGGGCCGTTCCGGCGTAGATGGAGGTGGTGTGCTCGGCCTCGACGGCCGCCGCTACGAGCAGCAATGAAACGGCCCAGTGCCGCGATGCAACAGCTCATTTATGGCATTTTTATACGCATCTTCATAGCATCGCAGCCTATGAATCTTCTGCCCAAACCCGTTTACTCTCCGGCCATGGCGGGACATCTTTGGGCGGTGCTGGTTATTTCTTCCGGTTCCTTGCTGCTCAGTCCGGCACGCGCTTTTCTCGACCTGTCCAACGTCGCGCTGCTGTACGTCCTGGCCGTCGTGATCATTGCCGTCAGATTCGGTCGCAGCCCGGCGATCGCGGCGGCACTTTTCGGGTCGCTGAGCTTTGCCTATGTTTTTGTGCCGCCACACTTTTCACTGGCGATCACCGAAACGCAGTATCTGCTGAGTGCCGTCATCATGCTGGTGGTGGCCATTCTGGTCGGCCACCTGACCTCCCGCCTAAAACAGCACGCGGACTTCGCCTCCCGAAAAACCGGCGAGAGTGCAGAACTTTACGGTTTCGCCCAAGCCCTGGCTGGTGCCTTGACCCGCGACGAGGTCATTCAATCGGCAAGCCGCTTCCTTGAGGCATCGGTGCAGGCGCAAGACATTCGAGTCATCACGCCGTCCGAAATGGATCAGGAGCTCGACCCGCTGACCAAACCGGCGTTGGTCAGGCAATGTGCCGAAAAGAAAATGTTCATTTCGAGCCCGACCCGCGACGGACATTCCTATGCTTATGTCTTGCTCAATGCCGCCAGCGGAACACAAGGGGTTTTGCGCTTCAAGACCGCCTTGGCCGGTGTCAGTTCCGACGCCGCCGTCGAATACATCGAAACCGCAGCTTCGGTGCTTGCCGTCGCCCTGGAACGCTCACACTTTGCCGAAATTGCCCGGGCCACCGAAATCAAGCACGCCGCAGAATCCTTGCGCAGCTCGGTTCTCTCTGCCCTGTCGCATGATCTGAGAACGCCGTTGACGGCGCTGGTCGGCATGGTTGACACGGTCGTCTTGGGCAAGGTTTCTCCCGAACGCCAGAAAACGGTGCTCGAAGCGATACGCAATCAGGCCCTGTCGATCAGCCGGCAGATGACCAATCTGCTTGAAATGGCGCGGCTCAGCGCGGGGAAACTGGAACTGAAAACCGCCTGGCAACCCGTCGATGAAGTCTTGGGGGCGACCTTGCAACAGGTAAGAGCCCAGTGGAAAGACCGTGAAATCACGGTCGATGTTTCGGCTGAGTTGCCGCCGATCAACATTGACGCCGTCCTGATCGAGCGCGTGCTGTGGAATTTGATCGAGAACGCGATCAAATACGCGCCGGCGGATACTCCGATCGAGATCGCCGCCAGGCAACTGGCCGGCGATGTCGAACTCTCGATCTGTGATTCAGGCCCCGGCATTCCCGCCGAAGCGATCGACAAGATATTCGACCTGTTCCAGCGCGGTCGCGTCGAGTCGGACGTACCGGGCATCGGACTTGGCCTGTCGATCGCCAAGACCATCGTCGAAGCACACGGCGGCAACATCACGGCACGGAACCGCTTCGGCGGCGGCAGCTGCTTCCGCATCCGCCTGCCGGTCGGTACCCCGCCCGACTTCGACGAAATGGAACTCCCGGTATGAGCGACAGCGGTATTGAAACCATTCTGGTCGTCGAAGACGAACGGCAGATCCGGGAAGCCGTGGTGACGGCGCTCGAATGCGAGGGCTTTGCCGTTTGTGAGGCGGCAACGGCCGGCCACGCGGCCGTGCAGGCCGCGTCAAGACTGCCCCATCTGGTCATCCTCGACCTCGGCCTGCCCGACCGGGACGGGGTGGACTTCATCCGCGACTATCGGACTTGGTCCGCGGTTCCCATCCTCGTGCTGTCGGCCCGCTCGGAAGAGGAAAGCAAGGTCGAAGCTCTCGACGCCGGCGCCGACGACTACCTGACCAAACCTTTCGGTGTCGCCGAGTTGCTGGCCCGCGTTCGCGCCCTGCTGCGCCGCCGGCCGACTGAGTTGCAGGGCGCCGCCCCGAAGATCGAATTCGGCGACTATGCCATTGACTGCGTCAATCGGGTGGTCACCCGCGCGGGTGTTCCGATCCACCTGACCCAGATCGAATATCGCCTGCTGGTCTATATGGCCGCCAATCCCGGCCGCGTGCTGACCCACCGCCACCTGCTGGCGCAGGTGTGGGGCGGTCAGGCGGTCGAGAACCATCAGTATCTCCGGGTCTATGTCGGACATCTGCGCCAGAAGATCGAAGACACGCCGACGCAACCGCGCTTCATCCTGACTGAAATCGGCGTCGGCTACCGCTTCGAATCATGAGCATTTCAGTTCCGCTGCTTTCTTCACCTTCCCCACGAAACCTTGAATCATGAGCAATCTACTGCAAGAAACTGTCCTCTCCGTCCATCATTGGAATGACGGTCTTTTTTCCTTCCGCACCACGCGTGACCCCGGCCTGCGTTTCATCAACGGCCAGTTCGTCATGATCGGCATCGAAGTCGATGGCAAGCCGCTGATGCGGGCCTACAGCATCGCCAGCGCCAACTACGAGGAACACCTCGAATTCTTCAGCATCAAGGTGCAGAACGGCCCGCTGACCTCGCGCCTGCAGCACCTGAAACCGGGCGACAAGCTGCTGGTCAGCAGGAAGCCGACCGGCACGCTGGTGCTGCGCGATCTGAAACCCGGCAAGCGGCTCTTCATGTTCGCCACCGGCACCGGACTGGCTCCCTTCATGAGCCTGGTCCACGATCCCGAAACCTACGAGCGTTTCGAGAAGGTCATCCTGATCCACGGTGTCCGCTGGACCAATGAGCTGGCCTATCACGACTACATCGAGCAGGATCTCAAGGATCACGAATATCTGGGCGACCTGATTCGCGAGAAGCTGGTCTATTACCCGACGGTGACCCGCGAACCCTTCCGCAACGAAGGCCGGCAGACCGACTTGATCATGTCGGGCAAGCTGTTCGAGGACATCGGCGACACGCCGCTCGACCCGGCAAGCGATCGCGGCATGATCTGCGGCAGCCCGGCGATGCTGAAGGAAATTTCCAAGATGCTCGACGGCTTCGGCTTCCACATTTCGCCGCACATCGGCGTGGCGGGCGACTACGTGATCGAGCGCGCCTTCGTCGAGCAATAAGCGGCGCCCCGGGCAAGCGCGCTCGGTTCCGCCGTTGGCGAACTAAGAATGCGGCGATCTGACCGATACTTGTCGGTCAGATCGTGCAGCTTCGATCGCCATCCAGCCCTCGCAATCCCCGGATCGCCTGCGACACCACGTAGAGCGCCGAGCGCAGAAAAATCGCCGCGATCACTGCGCCGACCGCGAAGTCCGGCCACATCGAACCGGTGAGCGCAACGCCAAACGAGGCCAGAATCACGCCGACGTTGGCGATGATGTCGTTGCGCGAGCAGAGCCAGACCGACTCCATGTTGATGTCGTCGCTGCGATGCCGGGTCAGCAGGATCAGGCAGGCGAGGTTGCCGGCCAGTGCGAACAATCCGAAGCCGCCGATCATCTCGGCCACCGGAACGATCGGCGCCAGCGCCCGATGGACCAAGGCCACCGTAACGGCAACACCGAAGCCGAGCATGATCAGTCCCTTGAGCAAGGCGGCGCCCAGCTTCCAGCGTTCGCTCCGAAACAGCACGTAGAGGCTGAAGGCATAGACCAGCGCATCGCCAAGGCTGTCCAGCGAATCGGCCATCAGGGAAGTCGACGATGCGACGATACCGGCGCTCAGTTCGATCAGAAACAGCATGAGGTTGATCGCCAGCACGATCCGCAAGGTGCGCCCCTGCCGGTTGCGCAGCGCGTCGAGCGCACAGCCTTTGTCGTGGCAACAGTTGGCCATTTTTCTGCTCCTCAATAAATCCGCTATCCCGGCACACCATAGCGCAGCACCCAGCGCTCAAGCTCGGCCACATGTTCGGCTTCTTCCTGCGTGAATTCGTCAGCGGCGGCCTTGACCCGAGGATTGGTGGTATTCGTCGCGATCATTGCATAAAAAGCGTGCCCGGCACGTTCACTTTCCAGCGCGAGCTGCAGCGCGTCCTCCACCCCCATCATGCCGTCCACCCCGCTCCAGGCGGCGGTCTCCGGGCTGGTGCCGTCAGGCCACTGGAACTCGTCGGGCTGGAGATCGGGGAGCGGACGAAAGCCGCTGCGAGCCGTGGCTTCGGCCAGGTGGCGGCGGGAAAACTCGGCCATTTGCTTGAAGAAGTCCTGCACCTCGGCGTTGCCGGCCGAGCGCATCTGCTCGGCCAGCTCCTCGAAACGGCGGGCAGCCTCGGCCTCGAGCCGAACGGCGTGGGCAAGAAAAACATGGATATCGTTCATTGAGCAGCGCCTGTTCCTGGATCAATCAGCCGAATTTGAAAAGAATGCCGAAGCCGCCGCGCGGCCAGTCCCATTCGACGTTGCGATGCGTGTCGCAGATGATTCGGCAGGTGCCGCATTCCAGACAGCCATCGGTAATCAGGACGATCTTGCCGTTGCCCTCGGCGACGTAGCAGCCGGCCGGACAGCAGGTGGCGCATTGCTGCTCGGGGCAACTATTGGTGCATAACTCGGGTTGCTTGATGCTGATGTGCGGCCGCCCGGCGTCGACCCGGTAACGGTTCTGAAACAGCTTCTGTTCGACCTTGATCATGACGTTCTCCAGTTTTTCAGTGGCGCATGCGCGGCTCAGCGGGCCTGAAAGGCACGCCACAGCTTGAAGGCGTCGCCGAGCAGGCCGAACAGCGAACGGGCCTGCACGAAGCTGCCGCGAATTTCGCGTTCCTTGCTCTTCTTGTCGATGCCGTCGACCTTGACCATGGTGTGCGCGGCGCGGTTGAGCAGTTCGGGGTAGGTGGTGAAGAACTGCGAATTCTTGTGGAAGACCTCGGGCATGTGGCGGTACTTCTTGAGGTCCTTCATCACGAAGCTCTGGTCGAGGCGCTCGCGGTAGTTCTTGAGGTTTTTAGCCGAACACTCCTTGCCCGCCGTCTTGAGGTCGATCAGCGTCTGCGCAGCGATCTGGCCGGTGGTCATGGCCAGGTTCGAGCCTTCGCGGTGGATGCCGTTGACGAACATTCCGGCATCGCCGGCGATCATCCAGCCGTCGCCATAGACTGGCGGCATGGCGTTGTAGCCGCCTTCGGGGATCAGGTGGGCGGCGTATTCCTTCATCTCGGAACCGGCCAGCAGCGGCTTGATCGCCGGGTGTTCCTTCATCTGTTCGAGCAACTGGTAAGGCGTGATCTTCTGGTTCTTGAAGTCCGACAACATGCAGCCGATGCCGAGCGTGATCGACTCCTTGTTGGTGTAGAGGAAGGCGGTGCCCATCATGCCGGCGGTGACCTTGCCCGCCATTTCGATCACCACGCCCTCGTCTTCGCCGATGTTGAAGCGCGCCTCGATCGTCTCCTGCGGCAGGAAGTGGATTTCCTTGACCGCCAGCGCGATGTCCTTGGGCTTGAGTTCCTCATGGAAGCCGGCGCGCTTGGCAAGCAGCGAATTGACGCCGTCGGCGAGGATCACGCAATCGGCGAAGACGTCGCCGTTCTTGCGGTCGGTCCGCACGCCGACCACGCGCTGGCCGTCCATCAACAGTTGCTGCACCGTCGTTTCGCAGATCACCAGGCCGCCGGCTTTCGTCACCTGTTCAGAGAACCACCTGTCGAACTGGGCACGGATGATGGTGTAGCGGTTGTACGGCTCGCGGTTGAATTCCTCGGAGCGGTAGTTGCTGCCGACGTAGGAATCGTCGTCGAGCACCCAGACGCGTTGTTCGATCAGGTGGCGTTCGAGCGGCGCCGATTCGCGGAAATCGGGAATGATCTTCTCGATCGCGTCGGCATAGAGGATCGCGCCCTGCACGTTCTTCGAGCCGGGATATTCACCGCGCTCGATCTGCAGGACTTTCAGCCCTGCCTTGGCGGCCGTGTAGGCGGCGGCGTTGCCGGCCATGCCGGCGCCGACGACGATGAGGTCAAATTTTTCGGCCATGAGTTTTCTCCTCGAATTGCGGTTCAGCCGGCCCGGCGCGCTAGCGCGATCTGGGCGCGGAAGGCTTCGGTCAGCGCAGGCAGGATCTGCATCGCGTTGCCGACGATGCCGTAGTGCGCGAAGTCGAAAATCGGCGCGTTGGGGTCGTTGTTGATCGCGATGATCACGTCCGAACCATCCATCCCGACGCGGTGCTGGATCGCACCCGAGATGCCGGCGGCGATGTAGAGCTTGGGCCGCACGGTCTTGCCGGACTGGCCGACCTGACGATCGAGCTCGACCCAGCCCGCCTGGACGATCGGCCGCGAGGCGCCGACTTCGGCGCCGAGCACCTTGGCCAGGTCCCAGACCAGCTGGAAGTTCTCCTGCTTCTTGAAGCCCCGTCCGCCGGAGACGATGATGTCGGCGAAGGCGAGCTGCGGCTTGTCCTGCTGCGCGTCGGGGATGAATTCGAGCACTTTGGTGATGATCGAGCTTTCGATGATGGCCAGCTTGTGCTCGACGATGCGGCCGCTACGCGCGGTGTCGGCGTCGGGCATCGCCATCACCCGCGGCCGCACGGTCGCCATTTGCGGCCGGTGGCGCTGGGTCATGATCGTGCAGAGCAGCGAGCCGCCGAAAGTCGGCCGGGTCGAGGCGAGGTTGCGCGAATCGGCTTCGATCACCAGTTCGGTGCAATCGGCGACCAGGCCGGTAGCCAGCGTCGTCGCCACCGAACCGGCGAGGTCGCGGCCCAGCGTCGAGGCGCCGAGCAGCATGATTTCCGGCTGGTAGGTATCGACCAGTTCGGTCAGTGCGCGGGTGTAGGGTTCGTTGCGGTAGTCGCGCAGCACTTCGTCCTGCGCCAGATAGCAGAGGTCGGCGCCGTAGTGAAAGGCCTCACCGCAGATTTGGCGCGTCCGCTCGCCCGGCGGGCCCATCACCACACCGGCGAGTTCGACGCCGAGGGCGTCGGCCAGTTTGCGGCCTTCCCCGAGCAGTTCCCACGACACCGGATGGACGACGCCGCGTTCGGCCTCGATGAACACCCAGACGTGCTTGTAATTGACGAAGCGCGGGTCGAGTTCGACCTTCTTGCGCGCCGGCTTCTTGACGGGTTCGTTCATGATTTCGTCCTCACTTGGCCAGACGTTCTATTTCGCGTTCGAGCTTGGGATGCTGGGTGAACACCTTGGCGAGCAGCGTGACGACCAGATTCTTCGGGTCGTTGTCGACCGTCTCGATGATCTCGGCGCGCTGACTGCGCGGCTTCGGCGCAAAGACCTTGCCTACGACGGTCGGACTGCCTTTCAGGCCGACCACGTTCGGGTCTTCGATCCCGGCCGCGAGGCGATCCCACTGTTTGAGCGGGTGGCGCGCGGCGCGGAACATGTCGTCCATGTCGCCGTAGCGCATTTCGTTGGTGCCTTCGAGCATGGTGATAAGGCAGGGCAGCTTGGTTTTCAGCACCTGTACGCCGCCTTCGGCGCGCCGCTCGACCAGGATTTCGCGCTTCTCGTGGTCGATCTCGCGGATCGCGGAAACGTAAGTCAGCAGCTGGTAGTCGAGCCGCCTGGCGATGCCGGGACCGACCTGTGCGGTGTCGCCGTCGATGGTCTGCTTGCCGGTGAAGATCAGATCGACCGGCATGTTCTCGCGGATCTTGCCGATCGCCGCCGCCAGCGCGTACGAAGTGGCCAGCGTGTCGGCGCCGGCAAAGGCGCGGTCGGATACCAGGATCGCGTCGTCGGCGCCAAAGGACAGGCACTTCCTGAGCGCCACCTCGGCCATCGGCGGCCCCATCGTGATCACGGTCACCGTTCCGCCGAAGCGGTCTTTCAACCGCAAGGCTTCTTCCAGCGCGAACAGATCGTAGGGGTTGATGATCGCCGGCACGCCTTGGCGCATGATGGTGTTGGTGACCGGATGGACCCGGATCTGCGCCGAGTCGGGCACCTGCTTGATGCAGACTACGCTGTGCATGGCGATCCTCCTCAGGCGGCCTGGTAACGCGGCACACTCTTGTCGATCACCACCGTGCCGTCGGACGGACAGGCGACCAGACATTGCGGATCATCGAAATGACCGATGCATTCGGTGCACAATTCCGGCTTGACGATGAATGTGCCGTTCTTTTCCTTGATCGCCGTGTTCGGGCATTCGATTTCGCAGGCGCCGCAGGCGGTACACGAAGAGGTGATGATTTTGTAGGCCATGATGTCCTCGCTGGTTGGAGATGCCGGATTGCATCGACTAACCGCTACTTTGCAGGACCTGTGCCAGGGCGATTTTTATATCCGAACGAGGATATAAACGAGTAAAAACAATGCACTAGGCCGTGTCGTTTTTATGCCAATGCGACAGTCGCCGACGTTTTGTCGGTCGCTGACTGTGCCGTTTCGGACGATCGCGTGACGTGCGGAGAGTGCATTCGAGTAATAATTGGCGGAAACGATTCTCGGAATCAGGCCTGATATGACCGAAAATGGCGCCACCCCCCTCGGTGAGCTCGTGGCGGGTTGCCGTGCGCAGATGGAGAACGACCTGTGCGAGTTGTTCGAGGAACTGGGGCCCGTGCTGACTCAGGTGGCGATCACGCGCATCAATACCAGCCGCGACCGTGCCGAGAGCAGAGCCGCCGCCTCGCTCAAGCTGGCCCTTCCGACACAGTGGGGAAGGGTGGCCTCTTCCCTCAGGGCCAATCTCGCGGCGCGCGCCGTGCATGCTACGAAGTCGGGCTACGGCCTGGCCGATCAGGAGAACCTGCGGCTGCTGAGCGCAGCTGAGGAATCCGTCCAGCTTGCAATGCGCGAGGTGCTGGATCGCGTGACCCTGGCCTGCCGCGACGAGACCAAGCCGCTGGAGCGGCGAATCAATTACCTCGTCCTGCGCAGGGCCATGCAACCTGGTGACAAGACCTTCAATGTCGCCGCGCTGTGGTCCTGCATCGAGGCGGCGTGCGTCGAGGTCACGACCGACACGGGTCCGCTCATCCTGTTGCTGCAATTGATCGGCGACCAGATGGCCATAGAGATGCCGCAACTCTATCGGGTGGTCAACGAGGCGATGATCGAGGCCGACATCCTGCCGTCGCTCAAGCGCAGTTACCGGGACCCGGTGCCGGTCGACGCCCACGAAGTAGCGGAGGAATCCACCAAGGTGGCAAGCGCCCTCGACCGCCTGGTTCAGGCGCGCACAGTCGAGACGGGCGCCAGAGACATGCCCAAGTCAGGGACTGCCAGCCAGGAGCTGTTCAACTCGCTGAAAACGCTGCAGGCGGTGCCGCAGGCGGGAACCCCCGGCACGCACACTAACGTCGTACGCATGGTGCGCGACAGCGGCGCCGCGCGCGACGTGAAGCCACTTGAGGCCGTGACGCTCGACATCGTCGCCAAGCTGTTCGACCTGATTTTCAGCGATCCCAACGTCGCGGATGGCATCAAGGCACTGGTGGCCCGTTTGCAGACGACGGTGCTGCAGGCCGCCATGCTGAACCAGCGCTTCTTCGCCGACCGGGGCCACCCGGCACGGCTCTTCCTCGACAGCCTGTCGGTGGTTGCCGTGCGCTTGGGCAAGGTCGTCAACGCGGAAGACCCGTTTTATCTGAAGCTCTCCGAGCTGGTCGACAAGGTACAGAGCACCTACGACGGTGACATGGCGGTGTTCGATTCCGCCAACGCCGAGCTGGACGCCTTCCTCTCCGAGTGCGAGGAACGCGACGAACAGCAGAATCGCGCGCTGGCCGACGCAGTGCTCGCCCGCGAGGAGGAAATGCGTCTCAAGCGCGAAGCCCAGGCGCGGGCCCAGAAGGTGGCGGATGCCTGCATCGCCCGCGTGCTGGTGCCGGAGGCGCCATTCGAGATCGAGGAGTTCCTCCGCAGCTACTGGCGCGACGTCGTGCAGAGCCGCATCTCGCAGACCGGCGAGGAAGGTGCGCCGACCGTCGAGGCCCTTCAGGTCGCTACCGATTTACTGCGGTCGGTCACGCCAAAGCATGTGGCGGGAGACCAGCAGCGGCAGGCCGCGTCGCTGCCGGCACTGCTGAGTGAGATCAACGTCGGTTTCGACGAGATTGGTTCGGCGCCCACCGAGCGCAAGGCCTTCTTGGATACGCTGCTTGACCTGCAACTCGCCGCCATGCGGGCGAAAAACGCCGGCGCCGCCAAGGCGATTAAGGCCGTGAAGGCGCGCCCGCGCGGTGCCGGACCGACCTTGCAGGTCAGCCATGCGACGGACGTGGGGGTCCGCGTCCAGGACATCTCGCTACCGGCCAGCGAGGGCCTCGACGGGGAAAACATACCGGATCGTGCGGATCTTCGCCGAGTGCGTCAGTTGGTGCGAGGTGACTGGGTGGACTTCACCACGGTGGGACAGACCCGCCGCGAGCGCCTGACCTGGATCAACCGTAGCCGCACGCTCTTCCTGTTCAGCAACAGCGCTTCGCCCTGTGCGATATCGATCACACCCGAAGCGCTGGCCGTGCGCCTGAAGAACGGAACGGCGCAGATCGTGAAGCTCGACCGGCCGATCTTCGAGCGAGCCATCCATGGCGCCATCAGGTCGCTTGATCAGCGCGCCTGAGCACGAAAGTCGAACCTCATAGCGTGGCCGCTTGCCGCCTCCGGGCGATTCCCTGCCCGATTCCGAAAGCTGTTTCAACGCTCCGGAAAGGGCGGGTTCCCGGTCGCGATCAGCCGGGCTTCGCGCCAGCTGCCGTCCCGGCAGAGCTTGCCGATCAGCGCGTGCAGCACCCGGGCGACTGCCAGGGTGGCCGCGGAGGCAGGAATATGCCGCGAGGCGCAGAGTACGACGCGGCGGCTCAGGTCTTCCGGTGCGATGGGGACGGCCCGCAGCGTGCCGTTGTCCAGTTCGTGCTGCATCGGCATCGGTGGCAGCAGGGTGTGCCCGAGGCCGGCGAGCAGGCTGGTGCGCAGGATGCTGATGGAGCTGATGTCGGCGATGACGTTGGGGGCGGCGAGGCCGGCCTTCCACGCTGCGGCGTCGACGATGGGGCGGACTCCATGCGGCGACGCGGGCAGGATGAGGGGCATTCGCAACGCTTCGCGCAGGCTGATGGGGCCGCGTGGCGCATCGGGCGCTGCCGCCGGCGAAATCAGTAGCAGCGATTCCTCCAGCAAGGGGTGGCAGCGGAATTCATCGAGGAGGCCGTCGTCGAAGAGGACCGCGAGATGGATCAGGCCGGTGCGCAGCTGCGGGATCAGGTTGCCGGTGAGTTCCTCGGTCAGCTCCAGTTCGACGCGCGGCAAGGCCGAACGCACTGCCTTGAGTAGCGGCAGAGCCAGCGCTTGCGAGACGCTGTGCGGTATGCCGAAGATCACCTTGCCTGCCGCTTCGCCCTCCGTCTGGGTGACGCTCTGCCGGGCATCGTCCACCTGGCGCAGGATGGATACTGCATGCGGATGGAAAGCCCGGCCGGCCGGCGTCAGTTCCACCCCGCGCGGCAGGCGATGGAACAGCGGCGGGCCGAGTTCATCTTCCAGTTGCGCCAACTGGTGGCTAAGCGCCGACTGCGCGACATGGACCACCGCGGCGGCCTTGGAAAAGCTGCCGTGTTCGGCAATGGCGAGAAAGTAACGGAGCTGGCGCAGTTCCATGTCGGGGGCAGGGAAAGGACCTGCTCAGTCTATCTGATATAGAGATGGCAGTATCGCAATTATGAAATTTTCAGATTCATCTGCCTGAGGTCTAATGGCGACAACTGATCTGCACCGACGCTTCCGGCCACAAGCCGGGATGCTCCAGCCAAACCCGGCTCCGGTTGGTGCGAACAGGCGCTTTTTACCGCAAGCGTTGCCCCGGCAGGGGATCGATCAAGGGCAGGCCGGCACGTCCGGGCTGCCCTTGTTTTTTGGGCGGCTGCATGACGTCCTGGTGCGCCACGCCGCGGTTCGTGCGCGCCAAGGCGCACTACTGGCCGGCAGCGCGGTCAGACGTTGCGCAGGAAGTCCTCCGGACGCTGCTCGATCAGGTTCCGGATGAAGTCCCACACGACGCGGACGCGCTTGATCCGCAGCAGGTCTTCGGG
The DNA here is from genome assembly GCF_900156155.1 of Aromatoleum tolulyticum. GTDB lineage: Bacteria > Pseudomonadota > Gammaproteobacteria > Burkholderiales > Rhodocyclaceae > Aromatoleum > Aromatoleum tolulyticum. The sequence goes on along the minus strand of NZ_FTMD01000010.1, from coordinate 169,791 downwards.
TGCAGCGATCCATAGGGTGCGGGTCACGAGCGACTGTCCGGGGAATACGCAGACCAGGTCGTCCGAAAGATTGGCGACGAAGGGCGACAACGCCACGAGACCCATTCCGGCCGCCGCGGCCTCGCGCTGGGCAAGGATGCTGGTGGAGGTGAAGATCCGCCTGGGATGTGGCGTGAGTTCTTCCAGGACCCGGAAGAGGCCGCTGAGCGAGCCGTCGTGGATGTAGTCCACGAAGTCGTGCTCGGCGATATCGCTCAACTGGCGGATGGGCGGGTGGGAGTCGCGGTAGCCGGGCGAGCAGTAGATGGAAAAGTCGACGTCGGTCAGGCGTGCGACCTTGTAGCGTCCTGCCTCGGGAGGGTCCAGGGTGATCAGGATTTCGACCTCGCGCGTGACCAGGCTCGGATACTGCGGCTGGGGCATGAGCTGGACATGCAGATCGGGGTGCTCGCGATGCAGTTTCGCCAGGCCGGGGGCGATCAGGTGAATGCCCACGCCTTCCGGGGTGCCGACGCGCACCGACCCCTTCAGCCGCACGCCCAGGCCCACGCTCTCCTCGACGGCTTCGAGCAGGGCGCTTTCCATTCTTTCCGCATGCGGGATGAGCGCCTGACCGGCATCGGTCAGCGAATACCCGGTGCGCCGGCGATCGAACAGGACGACGCTGAGGTCGGCCTCGAGCCGGTCGATGCGGCGCGAAACCGTCGAGTGTTCGATCCCCAGCCGCTCGCCTGCGAGCGAAATCGTGCCCAGGCGAGCGACCGCGAGGAAGACGCGCAGGTCGTTCCAGTCAGGTAGGGAGTCCATGCGCACTATTGTGCATTGACGCACAGGGCGTGTGCAACTTCTTGCTTTGGTGAGGGAAATTCGAGCCCGATAATCCGCGAGAACAGGGTCGTGTGCGTCGTCCAATGCGCGATGTTGCACCGGATCGACCGCACTCGCTTCATACCAACAAGGAGACAAGCAATGGACTTCGACGCAGTCTTGCTACCCCCCCGTCGTGCCGCCTGCATTGCCGCGGGCCTGTGGCCCGATCGCACGATCAATGATGAACTCGAGGTGTGCGTCGCCACGTATCCCGACAAGGTCGCGCTGACCGCAATGCGCGCCGAAGACGGCGAAGTGCGGCGGTTTACGTACCGCGAACTAGCCGCCCTGGCCGATCGCGTCGCCGTCGGCCTGTCGCGCCTGGGTGTGGGCCGCAACGACGTGGTGGCGATGCAGCTGCCGAACTGGTGGCAGTTCACGGTGGTGTATCTCGCGTGCGCGCGCATCGGCGCGGTGATCAATCCCCTGATGCCGATCTTCCGCGAGCGCGAGCTGTCCTTCATGCTCGGCCACGGCGAGGCGAAGGTGCTGATCGTGCCGAAGAGCTTCCGCGGCTTCGACCACGAGGCGATGGCGCGCGGGCTGCAGCCGACCCTGCCGGCGTTGAAGCGCATCGTCGTCATCGACAGCGACGGCCCGGACTCCTTCGAGGCGCTGCTCACGGCGCCGGCCTGGGAGAAGGAACCCGACGCCGCGGACATCCTGACGCGCAGCCGGCCGGGCCCCGACGACATCACGATGCTGATGTACACGTCCGGCACGACCGGCGAGCCCAAGGGGGCGATGCATTCGACCAACACGGTGATGGCGAACCTCGTGCAGTACGCCCGGCAGCTGCGCCTGGATCATGACGATGTCGTGCTCATGGCCTCGCCGATGGCGCACCAGACCGGTGCGGCGTACGGAATGATGCTGCCGATCCTGCTGCACGGGCGTTCGGTGATCCTCGACAAGTGGGAGCCGGCGAAGGCGGTCGAGCTGATCCGGGCGGAAGGCGCGACCTTCACGATGGCCTCGACGCCCTTCCTGACCGACCTGACGAAGACCGTGCAGGAATCCGGGCTGCCGGTGCCGACCCTGAGAAGCTTCCTGTGCTCCGGCGCGCCGATTCCCCCCCCCCCGCTGGTCGAGCAGGCGCGCAAGGTCCTCGGCACCAAGATCGTGTCGGCCTGGGGCATGACCGAGATCGGCGTGATCACGATGATCGGCCTCGACGACGACGACGAGCGCGCCTACACGACCGACGGCAAGGTGATCCACGGCGCCGAGGTCCGCATCGTCGATGACGCGGGCGTCGAGCTTCCGCGCGGCGAGGTCGGCCGCCTCGTCGTGCGCACGTGCTCGGCCTTCGGCGGCTACCTCAAGCGGCCGCAATGGAACAACGTCGATGCCGACGGCTGGCTCGACTCGGGCGATGTCGCGAAGATGGACGAGCAAGGCTACATCCGCATCAGCGGCCGCAACAAGGACGTGATCATCCGCGGCGGCGAGAACATTCCGGTGTTCGAGATCGAGTCCCTGCTGTACCGGCATCCGGCCGTCGAGCAGGTGGCGATCGTCGCCTACCCGGACGAGCGCCTCGGCGAGCGCGGCTGCGCCGTCATCGCACCCAAGGCCGGCCAGACGATCGACTTCGCGTCGATGGTCGATTTCCTGAAGGCGCAGAAGGTCGCCATGCAGTACATCCCCGAGCGCCTGATCGTGCGCGAGACGATGCCCTCGACCGCGACGGGGAAGATCCAGAAGTTCAAGTTGCGCGAGTTGCAGCGCGAGGAGCTTAGCCTCCCCCAGCGCTAGGCGGTCATGCCCCGTTCGAACATCCACGGGACAGCAAGCGATGTTCGATAACACATACAAGGTAGGAGACAGGCAATGGAAAAGACCGTGAAGACGGCCCGGCAACTGGTGGCCGAGGTCGGGGTCGGCGTGGTTTCGGTCGGTCCGGACGACCCGGTGATGGCGGTGTTGCAGGCGATGGCCGACAAGGACGTCAACGGCGTGCTGGTGATCGACAATGGGCAATTGCTCGGTATCGTCACCGAGCGCGACTACGCCTTGAAGGTGGAGTTGAAGGGCCGCACGGCCAGGGAGACCCGGGCGCGCGAGATCATGACCAGCGATGTGATCTGCGCCTCGGCCGATGACTCCTGCGAGCGCTGCATGGCAGTCATGCACAGCGAGTGGGTGCGTCATCTCCCGGTGATGGAGCAGGGCAAGGTGATCGGCGTGCTTTTCTTGCGCGACGTGCTGAAAGAAGTGGTCGCCGAGGACGAGCACCTCATCAAGGATCTCGAGCGCGAGCGCATCGAATCCAGCGGTGCCACCGGCGGCAACTACTGACCAAGCCCTCCCACACCTCACCGGGTTCTCGAAAATTTACGAATTCATCGTCATCCTGGCCGCGCTCGCGTTTCTGATGTTCGTCGCGTACCGCGGTTTCAGTGTCATCATCTTCGCACCTGTCGCCGCCCTCGGCGCAGTGCTGTTCACCGATCCGTCGCTGGTGCCGGCCATGTTCACCAGCGTGTTCATGGACAAGATGGCCGGCTTCATCAAGCTCTACTTCCCGGTCTTTCTGCTGGGCGCCGTGTTCGGCAAGGTCATCGAGCTGTCCGGCTTCTCGAAGTCGATCGTCTCCGCGGTGATCAAGCTCGTCGGGCGCGACCGGGCGATGTTCTCCATCGTGCTCGTCTCCGCCATCCTGACTTACGGCGGCGTGTCGGTGTTCGTGGTGGTGTTCGCGGTCTACCCCTTCGCCGCCGAGATGTTCAGGCAAAGCGGCATACCGAAACGCCTCCTGCCGGGAACGATCGCCCTCGGGGCCTTCAGCTTCACCATGGATGCGATGCCCGGTACGCCGCAGATCCAGAACATCATCCCCTCGGCTTTCTTCAAGACCAATGCCTGGGCGGCGCCCTGGCTCGGCCTGGTCGGCTCGGTCTTCATCCTGCTGGTGGGACTGACCTATCTGACCTGGCGGCGCAAGCAGGCGGCGGCGAGGAACGAAGGCTATGGCGAAGGGCACCACAACGAACCCGAGCCTTTCTCCGGTGAGGCCTTGCCCAACCCCTGGATCGCCATCCTGCCCCTGCTCGCCGTGGGCGTGCTGAACCGGGTTTTCGGCGCCTGGATTCCGCAGCTGTACGGCAGCACCCACGAAATCGTGCTGGCCTCGGGCGGCAAACCGATCGTCACCGAGGTTTCCAAGGTCGCCGCCATCTGGGCGGTGGAAGCGGCGCTGCTGGTGGGCATTCTCACCGTGCTGGTGTTTGCGTTCCGGACGGTGAAGGCGAAGTTCGCCGAAGGGACCAAGGCGGCGGTGTCCGGCACGCTGCTGGCGTCGATGAACACGGCTTCGGAATATGGTTTCGGTGCGGTGATCGCGATCCTGCCGGGTTTCCTGATTGTCGCCGACGCACTGAAGGCCATCCCCAACCCGCTGATCAATGAGGCGATCACGGTCACCACGCTGGCGGGCATCACCGGCTCGGCCACCGGCGGCATGAGCATCGCGCTGGCAGCGATGTCGGAGCAGTTCATCGCTGCGGCCAACGTTGCCGGCATCCCGATGGAAGTCCTGCACCGGGTCGCTTCCATGGCCAGCGGCGGCATGGATACGCTTCCGCATAACGGCGCGATCATCACCCTGCTGGCGGTCACCGGCCTCACGCATCGCCAGGCCTACGGCGACATCTTCGCCATCACCTGCATCAAGACCGTGGCGGTGTTCGTGGTCATCAGTTTCGTCTACCTGACCGGGCTGTACTGAGCACCGCGTTCGCCACAAGCAGAGGAAACAGACGCGCTGTCGGCGGCGAATTTGCCGCGCATCGCGGCACTCGGAGGGCATCCCCGCGGTCAGAGCTTGCAGAGGCCGTGCTTAGGCCGTTGTGTGGAGGGAGGGTGCATGTCCAGCCCGTTGTCCCCGATGATTTCCGCCCGTGGAATGACGCGAGCGCAATTCCTGCGGCTTGCGGCGGGCGCAGCTGCCGCCCTCGTCATCGGCGGCCGGGCTAAGGCTCGGGCTCTCGGCGAGTCTTCCGGAGGTGCGATGCTGACGCGTCCGATTCCTTCGACCCAGGAGCGCTTGCCCGTCATCGGACTGGGCACGTACGTGGGTTTCGACGTCCCGCGCGACTCGACGGAGTATCGGCGCTTGCCCGAGGTGTTGCGGACCTTGTTCGAGGCCCGCGGGTCGGTGATCGATACCTCGCCGATGTATGGGCGGGCGGAGGCGGTGACGGGCGAACTGCTCGCTGCGGCCGGGCTGCGCAGCAAGGCCTTCGTCGCGACCAAGGTGTGGACGCACGGGCGGGCCGAGGGTATCCGCCAGATGCAGGAGTCCATGCGGCTGCTGCAGGTGGAGCGCCTGGACCTGATGCAGGTGCATAACCTGGTCGACTGGCGGGTGCATCTGTCGACGCTGCGCGACTGGAAGGCCGAGGGGCGCGTGCGCTACATCGGCATCACGCATTACACGCACGGCGCCTACGGCGAACTCGAGGCGGTGATACGCGAGGCGCAATTCGATTTCGTTCAGGTCAATTATTCGGTCGACGAAACGGAGGCGGAGCGGCGCATCCTGCCGCTGGCGGCCGAACGCGGCATGGCAGTGCTGGTCAACCGGCCCTTCGGTGGCGGTCGGGTGTTGCGCCGCCTGCGCGACCGGCCGCTGCCGCCGTGGGCGGCGGAGATCGGGGCGACGAGTTGGGCGCAGGTGTTGCTGAAGTTCGTGCTGAGCAATACGGCGGTGACGTGCGCGATTCCGGGCACCGGCCGGCCGGAGCATATGGCGGACAACGTGCGCGCGGCGATCGGCGCGCTCCCCGATGCGGCGTTCTGGAAGCGCCATGTCGATTCGATCGGCGCCTGAGCCGCGGGGCAGGGCGCTGCGCGGTTTATTGAACCGGTGAAATACCGTTCGGGCTGAGCCAGCCCTGGCAGCGCCCTTCGACAAGCCCGGGACGAACGGTTGTATTTGATTGCCGCCTGAATAATGCTGCGGAGGCAAGGATGATTGCGCAAATCCGGTCCCTTTTTCGGCCCGCTCTCCTGTCCGATCGGGCATTCGGTTCTCCGACCGATCGTCGCCGCCGCCGCGTGCTGATCTTCACCGCGATCGCGACGGCGGTGCTGGCGGCGCTGCCGCGCGTCGTGCTCGGTGCGTCGGACGGTTTCCGTATCGGCATCATCGGCACCGGGCGGATCGGCGGTGCGCTGGCGGCGCTGTGGGCCAAGGCCGGTCACGAGCTGCTGATCTCCTCGCGCCATCCCGACGACCTGAAGCCGCTCGCGGCGCGGCTGGGCTCCAACGTGCGGGTGGGGACGCCGCGCGAGGCGGCGGCCTTCGGCGATGTTGTGCTGATCGCGGTGCCGTACGGGGCGCTGCCGCAGGTGGGGCGCGACTACGCGGGACTGATGGCGAGGAAAGTGGTGCTGGAGACCGGCAATCCGCGTCCCGAACGCGACGGGCCGATGGCGACGCCGGCATTGAACCGGGGCACCGGGGTGGCGTCGGCCGAATACCTGCCGGGGGTGCGCCTGGTGCGGGCCTTCACGTCGGTGCCGTATCTGGCGCTGCGCAGCGAGGCGCATCGCAGCGGGGAGCGCGTCGGCGTGCCGCTGGCGGCGGACGACCGCGACGCGCTGGCAGTTGCCGCGCGGCTGGTCGAGGATGCGGGCTTCGAGCCGGTGCCGGTCGGCGGGCTGGCGCGCGCCCGGGATTTCGACGTCGGTTCGCCGGTGTTCGGGCGGGCGCTGACGGCGCGCGAGCTGCGGCAGGCGCTGGGCGTCGCGCGCTGAGGGCGCCGGGGATGCGCCCGCGTGTCGAATGCGCCTTGGGCTCGGCTGCGGGCGGGTGAACAATGTTGTCGGCCCGGCAAGCAAATACCGTTCGGGCTGAGCCTGTCGAAGCCCTGCGGAGCGTCTGCCCTTCGACAGGCTCAGGGCGAACGGGGATGGGTTAGCTGATGGCCGCGTTAATCGGGGGACTCGTCCGCCGCGTGGTGCCGGTGCGCGAAGGCGAGACGCTGCCCTTGCTGCTCGCGACGGCCTACGGTTTCGCGATCCTGTATTCCTACTATCTGCTGCGCCCGGTGCGCGACGAGATCGGCGCGGCCGACCGCGGCAACCTGCAGGTTCTGTGGACCGCCGTATTCGTCGTGATGCTGCTGGCGGTGCCGCTGTATTCGGCGGCCGTGGCGCGCTGGCCGCGGGCGGTGTTCGTGCCGCTGGCGAACCGCTTTTTCGCCGCCAATCTGCTCGTTTTCTATGCCGCTCTGTATCTGCTGCCCGAATCCGCGCGGGCCTGGATAGACCGCGTGTTCTACGTGTGGGTGAGCGTGTTCGCGCTGTTCGTCGTCACGGTGTTCTGGGGCTTCGTCGCCGATCTGTTCCGCCATGAGCAGGGCAGGCGCCTGTTCGGGTTCATCGCGGTCGGTTCCTCGCTCGGCGGCATCGCGGGTTCGGCGACGACCGCGGCGCTGGCGCAGCATGTGCCGGTGTTCCTGTTGCTGCTGATGGCGGTGCTGCCGCTCGAAGTGGTGTCGTGGTGCGCGCGGGCACTCGACCGCCATGCACAGCGCCAGCCGGCCACGCTCGCACGCGAACCGGAGGCGCGCATCGGCGGCAGCGCGTGGAGCGGCGCGCGGCTCGTGTTACGTTCGCCGGCCTTGCTGCGCATTGCGCTGTGGCTGCTGCTGATGACCTTCGCCTCGACGATCCTGTACTTCGTGCAGGCGCACATGCTGGGCGAGGCGTACGCCGACCGGGCGCTGCGGCGGGTGTTCCTGGCCCGCGTGGACTTCGTCGTGAATGTGTTGACGATCGCGACGCAGATCTTCCTGACGGCCCACATCCTGCGCCGCCTCGGCGTGGGGCTGACGCTGGCGCTGCTCCCCGCGGTCGCGCTCGTCGGCTTCGTCGCGCTCGGCACCGCGCCGGCGCTGGCCGCGCTGGTGGTCGTGCGCGTGCTCTACGACAGCAGCCGCCATGCGCTTGCAAAGCCCGCGCGCGAGGTGCTGTTCACGCTGGTCGGCCGCGAGGAGCGCTACAAGGCCAAGGCCTTCATCGATGCGGTGGTGTATCGCGGCGGCGATCTCGCCAGCGGCTGGATCTACGCCGGGCTCGCGGCGCTGGGCCTGTCGGTCGGCGCGATCGCCCTGGTTGCGGTACCGGTCGTGGGGGGCTGGATCCTCGTCGCGCGGCAGTTGGGGCGTCTGGAAGAGCGCGATTCCACCTGAACCCCGGCTGCCGGGCCCGCAGCGTTGAGGATTTCACCGAGTGGCGGGCCGCCGGATGCTACCGTGCATTCCACGACTATAATTGCAGATCGTGCCGAGGTCGGCTTGTTGCATATGACATATCATCGATATTCCGGTTTGCGGGGCTTCCGACATTTTCCGTTCGAACGGTCATCGCGAGAGCTCTGAATGAATCTGCCAGATTTCCGGTGGCGAACGCTCAACACGCGTATCACCCTCGTCACCCTGCTCATCTTCGTCGTCAGCATCTGGTCGCTGGCGCTTTATGCGAGCAGTATCCTGCGCGAGGATATGCAGCGCCTGATGGGCGAGCAGCAGTCGTCGGCGGCAACCATCATGGCTGCGTCGGTCAACGACGATCTTGCCGAACGCCTGCATGCGCTGCAGGTCGTCGCGGCAACCCTGGGCGGCACCGCCGGGCGGGACCGGTCGGCCCTGCAGGGGCTTCTCGAGCGACAGCCCGTCCTTGCGGACCTGTTCAACGGTGGTGTGGTGATCGTGGATGCCGAAGGCACGGCGGTCGCCGACGTGCCGCGTTCGATGGGGCGCATCGGGTTCAATTACATGGAACGGGATCACGTCGCCGCTGCGCTCCGCGAGGGGCGTTCGACGGTCGGCCGGCCGGTCATCGGCAAGAAACTGTCGGCGCCGATTTTCGCAATGTCGGTGCCGATCCGTGACGCACGGGGGAGTGTGGTTGGGGCGATCTTCGGCGTGACCGACCTGTCGAAACCGAACTTCATCGACAAGGTCGCCGGAAACGTCTATGGCCGCACCGGGGCCTACCTGCTCGTGGCGCCGCAGCAGCGGCTGATCGTCGCAGCGTCCGACAAGAGCCGGATCATGGAGACCTTGCCCGCCTCCGGCGTCAGCGCGGCGATAGATCGCTTCGTCGAGGGCTACGAAGGCTCGGCCGTGTTCCGCACATCGGACGGAGCGGACGTGCTCGGCTCCGCCAGGAAAATCGCGCTGGCGGGCTGGTTTGTCTGGGTTGCGCTGCCGGTCGAGGAGGCCTTTGCGCCCATGCGTGCCGTGCAGCAGCGCGTGCTGGTCGCCGCGATCATGCTCACCCTGTTCGCGGGCGGGCTCACCTGGGTGGTGCTGAGGCGCCAGCTCGCGCCCATGCTCAACACCGTCAAGACGCTGGCGGCGTTCTCGGATGCGAGCCACGTTCCGCACCCCCTTCCGGTGGTCCGGCGCGATGAGGTGGGGGAGTTGATCGGCGGGTTCAACCGGCTGCTGGATACCCTTTCGCAGCGCGAACGGGCGGTGCGCGACAGCCGCGTCTTCGTCCAGGGGGTTCTCGACTCCGTGCCCAGCCAGATCGCCGTGCTGGATGGACAGGGCGTGATCATCGCCGTCAACGAACCGTGGCGGCGATTCGCGATCGAGAATGGTGGGGCGGCGGGAGCGGCCGCGCCGAATACGGGTGTCGGCACGAATTACCTGTCGGTGTGCGGCGAGGGCGAGAGCGAGCGCAGCGGAGGCGAGGCGAACGCGGGGATCCGGGCCGTGCTCGAAGGCCGGTCGCCGGGCTTCAGCCTCGAGTACCCCTGCCATTCTCCACGCGAGCAGCGCTGGTTCCAGATGACCGTCAGCCCGCTGGAGGGCGGGCACAAGGGGGTGGTGGTCGTGCATAGCAACATCACTGCCCGCAAGCTCGCGGACGACAGGCTGCGCCTTGCGGCAAGTGTGTTCACGCATGCCGATGAGGGAATCGTGCTCACTTCGGCAACCGGCCGGATCATCGAGGTGAATGACGCGTTCTGCCGCATCACCGGTTACAGCCGCGAGGAAGTTCTGGGCCGCAATCCGCGCATCTTCAAGTCCGGGCGCCACGACGATGCGTTCTATGCCGAGCTCTGGCGGCAGATCACCAGGGAAGGCAGCTGGAAAGGCGAGATCTGGAATCGTCGCAAGAACGGCGACGTCTATCCCGAGCAGAAGACCATCAGCACCGTCCGCGACGGGTCCGGCTTGGTTCGGCATTACCTCGCGCTGGGCTCCGACATCACGGAGCGCAAGAACATGGAAGACCAGATCCGCCGGCTCGCTTTCTACGATCCCCTGACGAACCTGGCGAACCGCCGGCTGTTCCACGACCGCGCGCGGCAGGCTCTGGCGGGCAGCAAGCGCACCGGCCGTCCGGGCGCCCTGTTGTTCATCGATCTGGACAATTTCAAGCCGCTCAATGATACCCACGGCCATGACATTGGCGATCAGTTGCTGGTGGAGGTCGCGCAGCGGCTGCAGAAATGCGTGCGCGAGGTCGATACCGTGGCGCGCTTCGGCGGCGACGAGTTCGTCGTGATGCTCTGCGAACTGCCGTCCGACAGCGCGGAGTCGCGCCGCCAAGCCGCGCTGGTCGCGCAGAAGATCCTCGCGCGCCTGTCCGAACCCTATGTACTGGGCATCGAGCCGGCCGCGCCCGGCGTCCGCAAGATCGAGCACCGCTGCTCGGCGAGCATCGGCGTGACGCTGTTTACGGGGGGCGATGCGAACGAGGACGCCGTCATCAAGCGCGCGGATGCCGCGATGTATCAGGCCAAGGAGGCCGGTCGCGGAGCGATACGCGTCGTCGATCCGGACGCGGGACCGTCGGTTCAGGAAGCGAAAGCCGTCGGCTGAGCGCGCACCGGCGCGGTAGCGCCCGCGCGTGCGAAGCAGCCTCGGGGGTGGTCACTTCCCCTCACTTGCCCTCATTTGCCCTTGGCGAGCAAGGCCTTCAGGTCGGCGAACGGGTTGTGTGTCGACACCGTGCCGTTGTCCGTCTGGATCGAGCTGCCCGCCTGCGCTTCGAGCTGGCGCTGGTGTTCGTTGTCGTGGCAGTAGATGCACAACAGCTCCCAGTTGCTGCCGTCGGGCGGGTTGTTGTCGTGATTGTGGTCGCGGTGATGCACCGTCAGCTCGCGCAGGTTGGTCACGGTGAATTCGCGCGCGCAGCGACCGCAGATCCACGGGTAGATCTTCAGCGCGCGTTCGCGGTAGCCGTCGCTGCGCGTGTCGGCGGTGCGCCGGGCCTCGGCGACGATACGGTCGAGCTTGCCGTGGTCGAATGTCTTCATGGCTGGACGAATTGTTGGATGTTGGTGGACGTTTCGATCCCCGCGGGATCCTGCCGGTTCATTGCGGCCAAAGGCGTGGCTCCGCGTCGCCCTCAGAGCAGCGCTTCGATGTCGTCGGCGATGGCTTCCGGCGGCGTCATCGATGCGTAGCGCTCGACCTGCGTGCCGCTGCGATCGACGAGGAATTTCGTGAAGTTCCACTTGATCGCTTCGGTGCCGAGCACGCCTTTCGCGTGCGTCTTGAGCCAGGCGAAGAGGGGGTGGGTGTTGTCGCCATTGACCTCGATCTTGGCGAACATCGGGAAGCTGACGCCGTAATTGGTCTCGCAGAACGCGGCAATCTCGGCGGCGTCGCCCGGTTCCTGCGTGCCGAACTGGTTGCACGGAAAGCCCAGCACCACCAGCCCGCGGTCGCGGTACTTCTCGTAGAGCTGTTCGAGCCCGGCATAGTGCGGGGTGAAGCCGCACTGGCTGGCGGTGTTCACGATCAGCAGCACCTTGCCGGCGTATTCGCTCATGGTCGTGCTTCCGCCGGTGAGGCGTTCGACCGCGATGTCCTTGAGTTGCGTATCCATGATCTGTCCCTCCGGATCCTGCCTGCCGCACGGCGGCGATGCCTCCCGGCGGGAGCCGGGAGGGCGGGGTGTCACGCTGTCACAGCAGCCCTTCGGCCTTCATCGCCGCGACGACCGCCGGGCGGGCGGCGACGCGAGCCTGGTAGGCCGCGAGCGCGGGCCACTGCGACAGGTCGAGCTCGATGTACTTCGCCCAGCCCATCACCGTGAACAGGTAGGCGTCGGCGACGCTGAAATCGGCGCCCATCAGGTAGTCCTTGCCGGCGAGCTGTTCGGCCACGTAGCCGAAGCGGCGTTCGAGGTTCGCGCGGCACATTGCCTTCCACTCGGCGGGCGTCGCCGGGTTGAAGAAGGGGCTGAAGGTCTTGTGGATCTCGGTGCCGATGAAGGTGAGCCAGCCCTGAAGCGTGTAGCGCTCGATGGTGCCGTTGGCCGGGGCGAGCTTCTTGCCCGGCACCTGGTCGGCGAGGTACTGGATGATCGCCGGGCCTTCCGTGATCACGTCGCCGTTATCGAGCTGCAGTGCGGGAACGTAGCCCTTGGGGTTGATCTTCCAGTAATCCGCGCCCGATGCGGTGACCTTCGTCTGCAGGTCGACGACCTCCGTCTCGTACTTCAGGCCGGCTTCCTCGAGGACGATGTGGGGAGAAAGCGAGCATGCACCGGGTTTCAAAAACAGCTTCATTGATGGGCTCCTTGACCGGGTGAGGGGGAATTCAGGGGAGGCCGCGTCGTGCGCGTGCATGCGCTGCGGTGCGGCTTCCGGTGACTCGGATGTCCGTGAACGCCCGCCGGCGGCGGTGTCCGGACATGCGGCAATGACCGCCGGATCGTGTGCGGGGTTCCGCAGAGCCTACGCGCCAGTCGTGCCCGTGGCAATCGCATGAGGTGGACGCCACGCATGCTTGCCCGCGAAGCACGGGAGTTTGCGATACTCGCGCCTCTGCAATCACCTCCCGCCGTACTGCATGAATCACCGCGAGCGCCTTCTCGAACTGCAATCGGAGCTGCACGCGCACGAGGCGTTCTGGCGTCCGTCGCCTTTCCAGGTGCGGCGGCCCGCCTGGTGCGAGGCGCAGCCGGCACTCGCCGATGCGGTGCTCGGGCTCGACGAGGCGACGCTCGAGCGTTTCATCGTCGATCCCGACGCCTGTCGCGCGTGGCTCGCGCCGCGCCTGCCCGTCGTCGACACGCTGGAAGCGCTGTGCACCGTGCGGCAGCTCACCGCGCGCGACTTGCCGCCGCGCGACCCGCGTGCCGACCTGTTCATCCCCGGCCGCAAGCTCGCGCAGATCGACGCCTTCGCCGCGCACGGGCCGGCCGCCGGTGCGCCGGTGCTGGAGTGGTGTGCGGGCAAGGGGCATCTGGGGCGGCGGTTGGCGCTCCTCGACCGGGTGCCCGTGCGTCTGCTGGAGATCGATTCGGCGCTGTGCCGGGCCGCGGAGCGGCTCGCCGAGGGGAGCGGGGTGGAACAGCGCGTGACGTGCGGCGATGCGCTGGACGAGGGCGCCCGCCGCCATGTGCACGGCCACGCCGTCGTCGCACTGCATGCCTGCGGCGAGCTGCATCGCACGCTGGTCCGTCACGCGGCGCACGATCATGCGCACAGCTACCGCATCGCGCCGTGCTGCTATCACCTCGGCGCGGGTGACCGTTACCGGTCCCTGAGCCGTGCCGCCACGCTGGCGCTCGACGAGCGTGCGCTGCGCCTGGCGGTCACCGAGACCGTCACCGCGCCGCGCAACGTGCGTGCGCGCCTTGCGCGCGACCAGGCGTGGAAGCTGGGCTTCATCGCGCTGCGCAACGAAATCGAGGGCGAAGCGGTGCGCAGTTTCAAGCCCGTGCCCGCGTCGTGGCTGTCGCTCGACTTCGCCGGCTACTGCCGGGCGCTGGCGGCGCGCGAAGGGCTGCGCCTGCCGGCGGCGTCGGACTGGGAGCACTGGCTCGCCGTCGGCGAGCGGCGCCGCGCCGAAGTCCGCCGCCTCGAAGTGATCCGCCACGCCTTCCGCCGTGCGCTCGAAGTGTGGCTGGTGATGGACCTCGCGCTGGGGTTGGAGGAGGCGGGCTTCGACGTGCAGGCGGGCACCTTCTGCGCCCGCTCGCTCACGCCGCGCAACCTGCTGCTGCTCGCGCGGCGGCAGGCGTGACGTTTGGAAACGTGCGATCGTTCCGGGCAAGAGGATAATATTCGGCTGTAATGTTTCGGCTTACCGACCTGCCAAGTCGACGCAAGCCTCCGGCGATCCGGAGTCCCATCCGTTCGGGAGAATTCAAATGTACAGGAAGCTCGCAATCGCGTTGCTCGCGGCCCTCGTGCTTAGTGCCTGTGTCGTGACGCCTCCGCGCGGCGCGGTGGTCGTCGCGCCGGCCCTGCCGACCATCGTTGAATTCGACGCGGAGCCGTATTACTACTACCGCGGCTATTACTACGTTTACGAGAATACCCGCTGGCGCTATGCGAGCTCCCGATCCGGCCCGTGGGTGGAGTTGCCCCGCAGCCACTACCCGCGTGAAATCCGCTACAAGGGCCGCAGGGACGAATGGCGCGGCGACCGTGATCGCGACGATCGACGCTGGGACCGTGACGACCAGCGCCGCTCGGAACGGGAACGCGAACGGGAGCGTCGCCGCGACCGCGACGGCGACCGCCGGGGCGACGACGATGACGATCGCCGGCGCGACCGCCGGGGCGATGACGATGGCGACCGCCGCTGGTGGGATCGCGACGACGAACGGCGCTGATGCAGCCGGGCAGGCCGGTGCGTTCCGCGCAGCGGCCCGATCTGCCCGCGATCCGGACCGCCCGCCGGACGGAGCGCCGGCGGCGCCGGATCAGATGCGCGAGTCCTTGTCGGCCCGTGGATTCAGTACGAAGGCGTTTTCCGCCGTCTCTTGATACGTCGTCCCGAATCCCGCAAGGATCTCCTTCGAGCGTGCGTTCGGGTTGCCCCAGCACTGGCAGGTGATCTTGTCGCAGGCGTCGATCAGGGTCGCCAGCGGCACCCGGCCTTTTTCATTGGCAAGATGCGCCTCGAACGCCGCGTCGGTCGCGTAGATCTCGGTCCACTGGCTCACGCGGGATGAGGGGTAATCGGCGTGGTAGCAGATCACGCCGGGGTGATCGAGCATCACCTTGCACAGCGCCGCCTGGTTGGCGCGGAAATCGGCCTCGCGTCCGACCTTGATGTCCCACTGGATCTTGAGCATGAATGCCATGGATGACTCCTCCGCTGGGTGGGTGGTTGCAGGATGTTGTCGCCGCTCGCGTCAGCGCGGCGCGGGGCGACCGAGCGCCTCTCGCAGCGCGGCGACGACATCGGCTCGCAGGTCGCGCCACGCGCGCTGCCTGGGCCTGATGAGGCGCTGGTTGAGTTCGAGTTCGACGCCGACGTAGAGCTCGGCCGGGAAGCAGCGCCGCAGGTAGGCCGTGAGGCCGTCGGACTTGCCCGTGTACGGGTAGTTGCGGCGCACCGTGAGCGCGGGCGAGCGGCGGCGCAGGCACGCGAGCCATTCGGCGCACAGTGCGGTTTCGCCCGGGCGGGAGGGGTCGTAGAGCAGGCCGACATCGGCCCGGCGCACGACGCCGTCGAGAACGGGCGTGAAGCTGTGGCTGGAGACGTGGATCACGCGGCGGCCCGCGGCGACCTCTGCTGCGATGAGCCGTTCGGCGCGGGTGCGGAAGGGCAGGTAGTACCTGTCGATGATTTCGCACCGCGTTGCTTCCGGCTGCGCACGGATGGTTTCGCAGTGCAGGCCCGGGTGGCCCCGCGTGCGGTTGAGGTCCACGAGCAGGCGGCTGGTTGTCGCATAGATCAGCGACGCCTGCAGTTCGTGCGCGAGGTCGCGTGCCATTGCGAGTGCGCCGGGATCGTAGCCGCGATGGCTCGCGAGCAGCGCCTCGTGCCCGGCGAGGCAATCGCGGTAGCGCGGTGGAACGCGGTTGCCGCCGTGCTCGCAGGTGATCAGGAAGCTGTGGCCGTTGCCCGCGCCGGTCATCGCTCGCATCCCGTGAACAGTCGGCCGGCGGCCAGGCAGTCGCATAGTTGGCGGTACACGACCGCGAGGCGCGCGCGGTCGAAGGGCTCGCCCAGTGCCGCGAGAATGCGACGCGCAAGGGGGCCGTGCGCGAGGATGGTGTCGAGCACGGGCCGTGTCGCCGGCGTGAGCAGCGGATGGTCCGCGCAGGCGTCGATGAGATGGCGCCAGAGTTCGCGCGCCTCGCAGCCACCGCCGCGGACGCCGAACAGTGCGAGATAGGCGGGATCGGCGATCACCGCGCGGTCCGCGTCGCGGATCGTGTCGAGCAGGATTGCCGCGAGCGTCGTGGTGTCGATCGCCTGCTGCGCGTCGAGCGGACTCCAGCGGTTTTCGTACAGGGCCTGCGTGACGGCGGTGGTCGCGGCGGCGATCGCCAGATCCGCCTGCGGGCATTCCTGCACGTCGATGACGCGGATCTCCAGCGCGCTGCGGTCGAAGCGAGGGATCGCGGCGCGGGCGTTCAGCCATTCGTGTTGCATGACCCCTTCGATGTCGAGGGGGGCGATGTCGCGGTACATCGGCGCGAGCACCGTGGCTTCGTATTCGGCGCGACTCGCCGCGTTGTCGGGAATCACGCTGCCCATCAGCGCGGGCACGCGCATCGGGTGGAAGCGGTAGGACTCCATGCGGAAGTCGAGCTCACGGCGGCGCTGCCCTTCGGCGACGGGCGAGCTTGCGGCGATCGCGGGCAGCAGCGGCAGCAGCACGCGCACCGCCGCGTGCAGGCGGGCGAACTCCCCGTCATCGCCGAAGGGCAGGTTCACGTGCATGCTCTGGAGGTTGGCCCAGCCGTGCTGGCGGCAGTCGAAGATGCGGTCGAAGCTGCGGTAGATCGCCGCGTTGTCGTGCGGCCACACGCGGGTCTCGTGTGCCGGGTCCATCCATGGATGCATCGCGGTGGGCATCAGCCGGGCGTTGTGGCGGGCGAGTTCGGCGTCGATACGGCCGATCTCGGCCTGGAAGCGCGGCACCAGTGCGTCCAGGCTTGCGCTCGGTCGCACGTTCTTGAGTTCCACGACATGCAGCACGAGCTCGTTGGACCACGCCAGCTCGCCGCGCGCGACTTCGGCGAGCTGGCGGCCGTCGGCGTCGCGCAGCAGGCTGTCGGCGATCGGTTGCACCGCGAGGGTGTCGCGGTCGACGATCATGTATTCGAGCTCGATGCCGCATGCGGCGAAAGCCTTCAGCGGCAGCGCGGTGCAGGTCATGTCATGTGCCCCGTGTGGTGTTCGAGGCGCGTCGCGAACACGTCCATCACATGATGATAGAGGGCGTCCTTGAGCACCCCGTCCTCGTTGCCGGCGTCGACGTTGGGGTTGTCGTTCACCTCGATCACGCAGCAGCGCTCGCCGACCTTCTTGAGGTCCACGCCGTAGAAACCGTCGCCGATCAGGTTGGCCGCGCGCAGGGCGGTGCGCAGGACGTCCGGCGGGGCTTCATCGAGCGAAAGGGCGGTGGTGGGGCCCTCCTCGTAGGTGTCGTGCTCGGCGTCGCGGCGGATGATCTGCCAGTGCCCGCGTGCCATGTGGTACTTGCACACGAACAGCAGGCGCCGGTCGAGGATGCCGACGCGCCAGTCGAACGCGGTGGGCAGGTATTCCTGCGCGACGATCAGCTCGGACTTCTCCAGCAGGTGCGCGACCTGCGCGTTGAGTTCCTCGAGCGTCTCGGCCTTCACGACGCCGATCGACAGGCAGCTGTCCGGCTGCTTGAGCACGCAGGGCAGGCCCAGGGTAGGGACGATGTCCTGCACGTTGCCGCGATGCACGAGCAGCGTCTTCGGGATCGGGATGTTGTGCTGCGGCAGCAGTTCGGCGAGATAAACCTTGTTGTTGCAGCGCAGGATCGAGACCGGGTCGTCGATCACGACGAGGCCTTCGGCCGCCGCGTGGCGCGAGAAGCGGTAGGTGTAGTGGTTGATGAAGGTGTTGTCGCGGATGAAGAGTGCGTCGAACTGCGGCAGGCGTGCGAGGTCCTGCCGCCCGATGATTTCGGTCGCGAGGCCCAGGGCGCGTGCGGCCTTCTCGAACTTGCGGATGGCGGCCGGGTTGGAGGCGGGCTGGGTGTTGTCGGGGTCGCGCAGGATCGCCAGCGTGAAGCGCGGCAGGTAGCGGCGTCGCGGGCGGGGCCAGCGGCCGGAGAAGTAGGCGCGCGCCGCTTCGATCATGAAGCTCTGGTGCGGCGGCGGGATCTCCCCGATGGCGATGGGCGTGACGCTCTGTACGTGCCATGCGTCGTTCTTGCGCACGAAGTTCGCCTGCAGGAAGGGGGCCTGCAGCAGGTTGAAGATCTGGCGGCTGAGCGGGTCGTAGCGTTCGGCGAGATTGCGCCCGAAATAGATGCTCAGCGTGAAGGTGTCCGATTTGATCGGGGCGAGCGCGACCTGGATCAGGCCGTGCAGATCGGAGGTGAGCAGACGCACGAGGTTCTGCGACTGCAGGTCCTCGATCGTCGTGACGCCGGGCAGGGGTTTCTGGCTGCGCGCCTCGGCCAGCAGCGATACGTAGTAGCCCAGGCTCTGGTAGCGGTAGGAACGGCACAGGTTGAAGACCTGCGTTACGCCGTGGCCGGCACACGCTGGATCGATCAGATAGTCGCGGGCGGAAACGACGCAGACGTCGGGCATCGCCAGCGGCCAGTCCTTGGGGGTGCTGACGACGACCAGTATGCTCATGTGCGCTTTCCGCCCGGCGGGCGGATCACGAGCAGGTTCGCATCGTGGGTGACGATGCCGAGCAGGATCGCCCCCACGGCACGGTCGATGCCGAGCCAGTAATCGCGCGACGGCCCATAAGGGTGCGGTCCGTAGGGGTCCGACACGCGCACGGTGCGGCGCGGGCGGTCGTAGCCCGACAGGACGACGAAATGGCCGCCAGGGGTGCCGCGGATGTCGTCGGGAAGGTCCTGCGGCCCGTATTCGCGCCGCGTGCGATACAGATATGTCGAACTCAGGCCGGTCAGGATCGGAACCCCGCGGCGCATCAGGCCGCGCAGGAGGTAGCGGGACAGGTCCTTCAGCCGCAAACGCCCGCCGAGGCTCAGGAAGTCGAGGTAACCCGCGGTCACTTCCTGAACGCGCGGGTCATCCACCTTTTCCATGCGCTGGCTCAGCAGGCGGTCGCTCAGGTCTGCCCCCGGAGCGAACCACGTGGGGTCGAACACCTGCAGGTTGTAGGTGTAGATGGTTGCCTCGAAGCCCTGCCGCAGCGCATCGCAGGCGAGGAAGACGGCAACGGTGCCGCCGCGCTGGAGCTTGCTGGTGCGTTCGATGACGTCCCGGAGGCGTTCCTCCCGCCCCCAGTAGCGATAGATTGCGTGCAGGCAGGTCGGCCCGCAGGTCGTCTCGTCGGGCTGCGGCAGCATCTCCACCGGCAGGTCGAGGTGGTCGCGCAGCATGGTTTCAACCCGCATTGGGAGGAAACGGTGCCCTGCGCCCGTCGCTCGAGGCCGGCATGCCGATGTGATCCGACCTGTGGCTCATATCGCCCTCCCCGGAAGCGCGTCCGTCGCGGCGTCGACCCTCTGGCGCCGCAGGCCTTGTGTGCGTCTATGACATACCTGAGCGTTACTCTGACTGAATGATAGGTGCAAATAGTCGAAGTGCCAGCCGTGGTGCGAAACCTCCGTGCGGGAATTGCGCGGGATGTGGTCGCACGCCGCGGGCGTTTCCCGCTCAGGCCTCGATCAGGCCGGAGCGCACGGCAATCAGCGCCAGCTCGGCGGCATTGGCGGCGTTGAGCTTCTGCTTGATGTGGTAGAGGTGGGTGCCGACGGTGCTGGGGCTGAGCTTGTGGGTGTCGGCGACCTGCGTCACGGAATTGCCTTTCGCGAGTTCGAGGAAGACGGCGAATTCCTTGTCGGTGAGCGCGTCGGCGGGGTCGTTGCTGCCGCCGAACTGGGCGAGCGCGAGCTGCGGCGCGAGCTCGGGGTCGACGTAGCGCTGGCCGCGTGCGACCTGGGCGACGGCGCGGACCAACTCCTGCGGCTGGGCGCGCTTCGAGAGGTAGCCGGTGGCCCCGGAGCGCAGTGCGCGCATCGGGATCTGCGAGTCCTCGTGCGCCGACAGCATCAGCACGCGGGCGCCGGGGTGGTGCGCGCGCAGGCGGTCCAGCGCGCACAGGCCGCCCAGCCCGGGCATGGTCACGTCCATCACCAGGGCGTCGGGCTGATGCTCGCCGAATGCGGCGATCGCCGCCTCGCCGCTGTCGGCCTCGGCAACGATGGTGGCGCCGGCGCCCTCGAGCAGCATGCGGAAGCCCATGCGGACGATGGCGTGGTCGTCGGCGAGGACGAGGCGGAGGTTTTCAAGAATGCTGGCCATGGAAGCTTTCCTCGGTGGGAATCTCGTTGGGGATGGGATGCGGCAGGCGGGCGCTGATGCGCAGGCCGCCGCCGGGTGAGGTGTCGAATGCGAGTTCGCCGTGCAGCTCGGCGACGCGCTCGCGCATGCCGGTGAGGCCGTAGCGCCCCGGGCGCGGGTCGGGCGGCAGGCCGCGGCCGTTGTCGCGCACTTCGAGCGCGACGGCGCCGGGCTGGAAATCGAGCTGCACTTCGACGTGCGTGGCGCCGGAGTGGCGCGCGACGTTGGTCAGGCTTTCCTGCAGCAGGCGCAGTACCGTGAGGCCCAGTGCTTCGCCGGTCGGCGCACTGGCGGGGGCGGTGCGGCAGTCGACCCGGATGTCGGGATGGTGGCCGGACCACAGGCGGCAGTAGTCGGCGACGGCGCGGTCGAGCTGGCCGGTGTCGGCGCCGGCGGGGCGCAGGCGCTGCAGGATCGTGCGCACGCCGTCCTGCATCTGGCCGGTCATCGCGAGGATGGCCTGGGCGCTGCCGTGGAGCTGCGGATGGTCGTCACTGCGCTGCAGGATGGCGCCTGAGATGGCGCGCACCGCGGTGATGGCCTGGCCCAGTTCGTCGTGCAACTCGCGCGCGATCACGCGCCGCTCCTCTTCAAGACGCGCCTGCACGGCGCGTGCGAAGGCCTGGTCCTCTTCCAGGCGCAGGTTGTGCGCGCGGGTGTCGTCGAGCGTGTCGGCGAGGCGGTTGTAGCTCGCGGCGAGGCGGTC
Source organism: Aromatoleum tolulyticum (assembly GCF_900156155.1). Taxonomy (GTDB): domain Bacteria; phylum Pseudomonadota; class Gammaproteobacteria; order Burkholderiales; family Rhodocyclaceae; genus Aromatoleum; species Aromatoleum tolulyticum. Next base: position 148,954 of record NZ_FTMD01000010.1, on the reverse strand, counting down.
GAGCTCGGCGACGCGGTAGCCGGGCAGGCGCACGTCGAAGCGGCCGTCGGCGCCGCGCGCGAGGGCAGCGTCGATCTGCGCGAGCGGCGCAAGTGCGCGGTGCAGCGCGAAGCGCGCGGCGAGGGCGACGACCAGCAGGAGCGCGAAGGCCGAGCCGAGGCCGGCGGTGAGGTCGTCCCAGGCGTCGAGCACGGCACGCGAGGCGTCGGGGCGCAGCACGATCTGGCGGTCGCCGGCGTCGAAGTGGCGCACCGGCAGCGCGGGCGTCATGCGTTCGGCGAACCAGTCGGGGGCGAAGCGGCCGGGCTTGTAGGTCGATTCGGGCGACACGTAGAGGCGGGCGCCGTCGGGCGCATGCACTTCCAGCTGGTTCGCGCGCAGCCGCCCGACGGCGCGCAGGTGCGCCATCAGGCGTTCGGGGCCGTCGGCGCGGTCGCGCAGGGTTTCGGAGACGAGCACGGCGACCCATTGCTGCGCGACGTGGCTCGCGGCGAGCACTTCTTCGTGGATCGACTTGCGTGTTTCGCGCACCCACCAGCCGGCGCCGACGAGCAGGAGCAGCGCAAGCGTGGCGCCGAGCACGAGGCCGACGCGGGTGCCGAGGGTGGTCGATCTAGCGCGCATGGGCTTTCTCCAGTACGGCCTGTTCCGCGGCCGGATAGAGGTGCACGACCGAGCGGCGGTATTCGCGCTCGACCTCGGCGAGGCCGCGGAACTGCGGCGGGATGGTATGGGCGAGCATCTCGGTCATGTCGAGGCCGGACTCGGCGCCGTCGCGCATCGTGGCCGCGAGCCATTCGAGGTAGCCGCGCGTCTGGCGGATCGGCGTGTCGTCGGCTGAAGGGTCGCCGTGGCCGGGCACCCACAGCTTTGCGGGGAGCGCCTCGAGGCGTTTCAATGCGGCGAGCCAGTGCGCGAGGTTGGCGTGGGGCGTCGTCGCGGCGCGGTCGTGGAAGAGCAGGTCGCCCGCGAAGACGGTGCCGGTCGCATGGTCGATCACGACGACGTCGGCCGGGGTGTGGCCGTCGAGCGCGACGATCTCGAGGTCGCGCCCGCCGATGTTGCGTCGTCCCGGCGCGAGCGCCTGGACGGGCGTCACCCGCTCGGTGCCCTTCATCCAGTCGCCCGACATGCGGTAGAGGTTCTCGTTGAAGGCCTCGCCGTCCTTCTGGATGCCGCGCAGGGTCTCGGGCAGCGCCGCAAGGGTGGCGGCAGGGAAGGCCTGGTTGCCGAGGAAGTGGTCCGGATGGTGGTGGGTGTTGATCGTGAGCACCACCGGCAGCGGCGTCACGCGTCGGATCGCCGCGAGCATCTGCTCGCCGTAGCGGCGCGAAGGGCCGGTGTCGATGACGACGACGCCGTCCGTGCCGACGAGGAAGCCGGTATTGACGATGTTGCCGCCGTTGGCGGGCGTGAAGTCCTCGCGCAGGCCGACGAAGACGTGCACCCCGGGGGCGATTTCACGCGGCTCCAGGCGGTAGTCGAAGCGGGCGGCGTCGGGGACGGCGGGGGCCGCGGCGGTTGCCGTCAGCGCGGGCGTCAGGGCAAGGCCGAGGAGCAGCAGCACGCGCGGCAGGGCGGGCGTCCTCATTGCGTCACCCATGCGTCGATGCGGTTGCCGTTGTTGTCGCGGCCGCGTGCATGGATGCGCGATCCAGCCGCAGCGTCGGCGGGCAGGTCGATGGTGAACAGCGGGTTCTCGGAAACCGGTTCGTAGGCGCGAATGCGCATCAGTTCCGCGCCGGATTCGTCGGCGAGGCTCAGTTCCTCGATATGGAACACCGGGATGCCGGGGGCGAGGCCGGTGTCCATCGGGTGGATCACGCGCATGCGCAGGCGTTCGCCGCCATCGGTGCGCGGGAAGATCCTGCCGCTGACCTGGTTCAGGCGCTCCTGCCACTCGGGCGAGCCCGAGCCGGTGGACGGCGCCGTGCACCCGCCGCCCGTCGCCGTGATCCACGCGCCGCCCACGTGCCACACGCCGTCGGCGGTGCGGGCGGCCGCGCGCACCGGCGAGGACTGCTGCAGCTTGAGGCGGAAGGCGAGGGCGGGGCGCGCCTTCTTCGGCTGGAAGCGCAGCACCGGGAGGATGGGATTGAAGTCGGCGAAGACGAGCACCTCCTCGACGCCGGGCAGTTCGGTCGCATCGACGGAGACCGGGACGTTGAGCGAATCTTCGGCGATCAGTGGCGCCACGACCTTTACGCGCGCATCGAACACCACCCGGGCGTCGGGGAAGAAGGTCTTCACCATGTCGCCCCAGCGCGCAGACTCGAGCGGATCCGCACTGGTCGCTGCGGCAGCAGGGGGGGCGGCCGGCGCCTCCGTGACGGGGCACAGCCAAAACATCGCCAGCACGATCAGGGTCGAACTGCGCATCGGGTCTCCTCCGCGGGGGCGGTCGATGCCGCCCTCCTTGTTTGTGCACCGATTCGAGCAAGGGGTGTGCCACGCGGCGGAGCAGCGCATCTGTGCAGGCCGCGAGGTGGAATTGCTCCAAAACGGAACAGGTGCTGTCAATCAGAGCAATGAAAATCGCTAGATGTCCCGATATCGCCTTGAAAAACTCGTTGCTTGGGCCATGTTTCAGGAACCGGAGAGGATTTTCGGCGGCAGTGGCCCGGTGGCACGCCCTTTGCGAATCCTGTAGCCGAATCCGGTCGCCCGGTCAGGGAGGCGGTTTCCAACAATACGACGAGATTCGAAAAGGAGGATTCAAATGGAGCAGATCCGGAAACGCGCAGGGTGGTCCGTCGCGGTGTCCGTCCTCGCGCTGTCCCTCGCAGGCATGGGGAGCGTGCAGGCCAAGGAGGTGACCGACGCGGACATCCTCGCGGACGGCACCGGCAATACCTCGCAGGTCGTTACCCACGGCCTCGGCACCAAGGGCCAGCGTTTCAGCCCGTTGGCGAAGGTCAATCCGCAGACGGTCAAGAACCTCGTGCCGGTGTGGTCGTTCTCGTTCGGCGGCGAAAAGCAGCGCGGCCAGCAGTCGCAGCCGATCGTGTTCGACGGCAAGATGTACGTGACCGCCTCCTACAGCCGCATCTTCGCGCTCGACGTGAAGACCGGCGAGAAGCTGTGGAAGTACGAGCACCGCCTGCCCGACGGCATCATGCCGTGCTGTGACGTGATCAACCGCGGTGCAGCGATCTACGGCAACCTCGTGATCTTCGGCACCCTCGACGCGCAGCTCGTCGCGCTGGACAAGGACACCGGCAAGGTCGTGTGGAAGGAGAAGATCGAGGACTACAAGGCGGGCTATTCCTTCACCGCCGCGCCCCAGATCGTCAAGGGCATGCTCATCACCGGCAACTCCGGCGGCGAGTTCGGCATCGTCGGGCGCGTGGATGCGCGCGATCCGAAGACCGGCAAGCTGATCTGGACGCGTCCGGTGGTCGAAGGCCACATGGGCTTCAAGTACGACAAGGACGGCAACCAGGTCGAGAACGGCATCAGCGGCACGACCAACGCCACCTGGCCGGGCGACCTGTGGAAGACCGGCGGCGCGGCACCGTGGCTGTCGGCCTACTACGATCCGGACGTCAACCTGATCTTCATCGGCACCGGCAACCCGGCGCCGTGGAACAGCTGGCTGCGTCCGGGCGACAACCTGTACTCGTCCTCGACCGTCGCGATCGATCCCGATACCGGCAAGATCGTGTGGCACTACCAGACCACGCCGCACGACGGCTGGGACTACGACGGCGTGAACGAATTCGTGTCCTTCGATTACAAGGATCCGAAGACCGGCAAGATGGTCAAGGCGGGCGGCAAGGCGGACCGCAACGGCTTCTTCTTCGTCAATGACCGCACCAACGGCAAGCTGATCAACGCCTTCCCGTTCGTGAAGCAGATCGACTGGGCCAAGGGCATCGACCTGAACACCGGCCGTCCGCTCTACAACGACGCCAAGCGCCCGGGCAATCCCTTCACCGAAGGCGGCGGCGACGGCAAGAAGGGCGAGGTGGTGCTGAACGCCCCGTCCTTCCTCGGCGGCAAGAACCAGATGCCGATGGCCTTCAGCCCGAAGACCGGCTACTTCTACGTGCCGGCCAACGAGTGGGCGATGGACATCTGGAACGAGCCGGTGTCGTACAAGCGCGGCGCGGCCTACCTCGGCGCGGGCTTCACGATCAAGCCGCTCAACGAGGATTACATCGGCGCCCTGCGCGCGGTCGATCCGGTCAGCGGCAAGATCGTGTGGGAAGTGAAGAACAATGCTCCGCTGTGGGGCGGCGTCCTCGCGACCGGCGGCAACCTGGTCTTCTACGGCACCCCCGAAGGCTACCTGAAGGCGATCGACGCGACCTCCGGCAAGGAAGTCTGGAAGTTCCAGACCGGCTCCGGGATCATCGCTCCCCCGATCACCTGGGAAGACAAGGGCGAGCAGTACATCGCCGTGGTGTCGGGTTGGGGCGGCGCGGTGCCGCTGTGGGGCGGGGATGTCGCCAAGCGCGTGAACTTCCTCGAGCAGGGCGGTTCGGTGTGGGTGTTCAAGCTGCATAAATCCTGAGAGGCCGCGAATAAATCTACTGCGCGACCCGATTTCGTCCCTGTGATGCTCCCCGTACCACTCGTACGGCTGCGCTTCTCGGAACGAACTCGGGCCGCTCGCTACGATTTCTTCGCAACCTCTGATTCGAGGGAAAAGCGGCTGGAGTCCAGCCGCGCCCGTCGCCCCGGTTCGCCGGGGTGGCCGGCTGAGCCTGCCTGGGCCTGCCGCATGGCGCCCGGGCGGGTTCAGCCGGCCATCTCGCCAAAGCTCCAATTTTCGATTTTCCGCATCTCGCCTGAGAGGATCCGCACGTGAAACGTCTCCCCCTGAAGTCGCTCGCTGCCGCGACCCTGCTTGCCCTCGCCACGCAGTCCGCCACGGCCGTGGATCGCAGCACCCCGCGCGAAGCCCGCACGCTGTTCGAACAGGCGGTCAAGTACATGGAAGCGAACGGGCCCGACCGCGCCTTCGCCGCCTTCAACGACCGTAGCGGCCAGTTCGTGCGCAAGGACCTGTACGTGTTCGTGATCGACGACAAGGGCGTCTACCACGCGAGCGGTGCGGCACCCGAGGCGCTCGTCGGCCTGACCGTGCTGAACACGACGGACGCGGCGGGCAACCCGCTGTTCCGCGAGATGATCGACAGCACGCGCGTCACGCCCGAGGCGACGGTGCGCTACATGTGGCTCAACCGCGTGACCAACAAGGTCGAGCCCAAGGTGAGCTACGTGCGCAAGATCGGCGGCTACGTGCTGGGCGTCGGCTACTCGGCACCGCGCGCGAGCGCCGACGACGCCCGCGCGATGCTCGACCGCGCCGTCGCGCTCGCGCGTGGCGAAGGCCATGCCAAGGCCGCCGCGGCGTTCAACGATCGCCGCGGCAGTTTCGTGAAGGACGACCTCTACGTGTTCATGGTGAACCTCGACAGCGGCAAGTTCGAGGCAATGGGCATGAATCCTGCATTGTCCGATACCGACGCGAGCGGCCTCGCGGACGCCGAAGGCCACAAGATCGTCGCCGAGATGATCGAGAAGCTGAAATCGGCCGACGCGGCCACCGTGGACTACGTGTGGCGCAACCCGGTGACCAATCGCGTCGAGAAGAAGCGCTCCTACGTGCGGCGCGAGGGCGGCTCGCTGATCGGCGTCGGCCACTACGTGGAGTAAGGTGCGGCAGCATCGGGTGCCGGCATTTCCGGCGCCGGGGGTGGGGAAGGTGGCAAGGACGAGGCAGGCGTTCCGAGGGATGTTCGTGCAGGCACTGGTCGCCCTGTGGGCGCTGGCGGCCTTGGTGCCGCACGCGCGCGCCGGGGACGGGGCTGCGTCCATCGCGGGCCTGTCGGGCCTCACGATTCGCGTGGAGGGCGAGGACTGGGGCAGCGCCGCGCGCGACGAGGTCGAAACCCTGCTCAACGCCGTCGCGGACGAACTCACCGGAGGCGCAGCGCACGGACTGGCGAGCCCCATCGTCGTCAGTTACGCCGCGGGCAGTCCGGTGACGCTGTTCGACAAAGGGCATGACGGTGAATACCGCGTGCATCTGTCCGCCCGCAATCGCGGCTGGGCGCAGTACGCGTACCAGTTCGGCCACGAGCTGTGCCACATCCTGTCCAACTATGACCAGCGTGCGCACGATGCGGCGCGGCGCGCGACGCAGTGGTTCGAGGAGGCGCTGTGCGAGGCGGCCGGCCTCTACGTGCTGCGCAGCATGGCGGTGCGCTGGCGGACCGACGCGCCATATCCGGGGTGGGAGGCATATGCGCCCAGCCTGGCCTCCTATGCCGAGCGTCTCGTTGCCGAGCCGCACCGGCAGCTGCCGCCTGGCGTGTCCGCGACTTCATGGCTGAAGACGCGACTGGCAGGGCTGGCGGCGGATCCGTATCGTCGCGACGATAACGAGGTCGTCGCCAATCTGCTACTGCCGCATTTCGAGCGCGACGCCGCACGCTGGGTCGTATTGCGCTATCTCAACCTCGAAGCGGCCGGAAGCGTCGACGGAATTGCCGGCTACGTCCGCGAGTGGCGCAAGGAAGCACCCGACGAACACCGGGCGTTCATCGACGCCCTCGCGAGCACGTTAGGCCTGCGCGAGGGGTAGCAGCGGCTGGCCGGCGGGCGGCGCGCCGGAAATTCCCGGCGCCACGGCCGGTCGGAGTCGTGCGCCGGGCGCGATCAACGGAAGCCGGTCGGATCGCGGTCCATGAGCGCATTGCGCAGGCGGATCTCCACTGCGAGGCGCTGCACGTAGCGGTCCATCTCGCGGTCGCCGACCGCGCTGGCGCGCGGACCTTCGTCGCCACTGAGTCCGGGGCGTCCGAACACCCCGGCGTCTTCCTTCAGCTTCATCCCTTCGTCGAGCGCTTGCGCCTGCCGGTCGAAGGACTTGTCGCTGACGGTGTCTGCAGCGACGGCGGACGGGAGCGCCAGGATCAGCGCTGCGCCGAGCAGCGCCAGTGCGGCGGTCTTGTGTGTCATGAGTCTCTCCCCGATGAGTGATTCCCTGATGACCCGTTGTATTTGTGGAATTGCCGTGTCGGGTAAGTCAACTATAGGTGAGCGATCCCCGGATAGCTGTACCGGGGGGCGGTGGTGGGTGACATTCATTCCCCACCAGACGCGGGGAATGCGGTGGGGAAAGGGCGGGGAAAAATGCCCATATTACATACCATGAAACCCGTATGCGATGTGCGTTAAATGCTGAAAAATATATAAAAAACAGATAGATAACATATTGGTACGGTTGATGCGGAGACGTGCTCGCGCACGGGAGCTCACCCGCCAGTCCGGCGAGGTCTCCCGCGCATCGACAGGAGCACGAAATGAACAAGTTCAAACGCAATGCGACTGCCGCAGGGCTCCTGGCCCTTGCGCTGACATCCGGACCGAGTCAAGCCGTCCTCGAACGCGTCGGTCCGCCGGACAACTCCCCCGCAATCGGCGGCTACCCTGCCTGGTACCAGGACACCACGGGCCTCGCCCTCGAATTCTGCAATCCCTTGAATCTTGCCGAGGTCGAGGGCGGCTGGTGCCTGCTGCTCCCCGGCGACGTGCCCGTGGTTCCGGAAGTCTTCCCGACCTCCTATTTCGACGAGCATTTCTGGTTCGCGGCAGGTGCGGGCGTTACCCCGGCGAGCGGCGGCCGTGCGCTGCTGACGGCAGCACTGGAGGGCGCATTCGCCGCGGACGTCGTGCCCGGCGGTCAGATCACCTTCGCGCGCGTACGCCTGGTGCTCAACCCCGTGCCGGTGACGGGGGCGTATCGCTTCATCCATCCCTACGGCGAGAAGACGATCCAGGCGCAGGCCGGCGACAAGATCTTCTTTACCGACGACGTCGGCATCAATTGCCCCCCCGGACAGTTCGACTGTGCGACACAAGGCTCGGTCGGCCCCTTCCTGCTGCCGGCGGACGCGCCTGGAGGTCCCGAGCTGCCGCCGGTCGCGGGGCCGGTGCCGGGCAAGCTGTACATTGCCGATCCGGCGCGCGTCGGGCCGGTGACCGGCAGCACCTTGCCGCCCTTCACGGATTCGGTCGGGCAGTTGCGCAACCATAACGTCTTCCGTATCGAGGGGCCGGCCGGGTCCGGGCTCGGCGTCGATCCGGTCAGCGGCGCGCACGTCGATTACCTCGAAACGACGGATTTCTCGCTGATGGGCCGCGTGTTCACCGGCACCCTGCCGGGCCGCGTCGAGGTCGATCGGGCGAGCTACGAGCGCGATGCCACGGCGATCAAGCTCGACGTGTTCGCGACCGCTGCCGGCACCTCGTCGGGCCGGTTGCCGGCGCAGCCGCGGCCGGTGCCCGCCGCGCCGCAATTGTCGTTCTTCGACGCCCCGTGCGCAGGCACGGTCGATGCGGTGAGCGGAGAGATCCTGCCACCCTTCCAGGCGCCGGCCACCGCAACCGAAACCCAGATGGTTGCAACGAATCCCGGCATGTACTGGGCCCAGATCGCACCGACCGTGCTCCCGTCATCCGTGTGCGTGAAGGACCTTACGGCGCGGGACGTCACGGGCAACGTCGTTCCCGTCTATCATCCGAAGACGGTGAGCGACCAGGTGAGCATCTCGGTGGCGAACTTCGATCGCGCCACCGGCACCCTCACCGTGAGTGCGGAATCGAGCGATCGGCTCGTCCCCCCCGTCCTGACGCTCGCCTACGGGAACGTCCGCCAGGATATGGCCGCCGGTCTGACCAGCCTTCCCAACCTGATTGCGCCGCCGTCCAGGGTGCGCGTGCTGTCCAGCGCCTTCGGTGCGGACGATCGCCTGGTTCGCACCGCCTTTGCCGCCGGCGCGCCGGTCGGCGTTCCGGTCGCCGTGAACGACACGTTCTCGCTGAGCGAGGACTCCCTGCCAACGAGCTTCGACGTGCTCGCCAACGACACCGGTGCCACGGGCGGAACGGTCGCGCTGGACGCGCTGCCGCGCTTCGGCACGGCGGTCGTGAATGCCGACGGCACGATCGGCTACACGCCCAACCCGAATGCCAACGGCACCGACCTGCTCACCTACACGGTGACGCTTGGCGGCCAGGTGTCGAACACCGGCACCGCGACGATCGCGATCACTCCGGTGAACGATCCGCCTGCCGCAGTCAATGACTCGATGTCGGGCGTCGCCAATACGCCGCTCGCGATCAACGTCATCGCCAACGACACCGACCCGGACGGCGCGGCCGACATCGTCGCGGCGACCAACGTGACCCAGCCGACCGGCGCGACCGTGACGGTGAATGGCGGCGTCGTGACCTTCACGGCACCCTCGGGCGGAACCTACTCCTTCACCTATTACGCGCTCGATGCGGCCGGTACGACGTCGGCCAATCCGGCAACGGTGACCGTGCAGGTGGCGGCGGCGGAGACGCTCTCGATCACCCGTTCCGAGTACATCACCAGCAAGGGGCGCATGCGGGCACAGGGCACGATCAACCCGGCGGCAGGGCAGACGATCGCCGTCGAGTTCCTCAACGTGAGCGGGGCAGTCATCGGCTTCGTCGGCACCGGCACCGCCGATGCCGTCGGCAACTGGTCGATCGACGTGGCGACGGCGCTTCCGGCAAACGCGACGCACATCCGCACGACATCGTCGAACGGCACCTCGCGCACGGCGACGATTGCTCGCAAGTAGTAGCCGACCAGCGCGGCGGGCATGCGCTCGCCGCGCACGCACGGGGCCGGCTCGAACCGAGGCTAGCTGCCGGCGGCGCGTGCCTCGAGCAATCCGTCCAGATCACGCGCCGCCATCGGGCGACCGTACAGGTAACCCTGGCCCTCATGGCAGCCATGCCGGCGCAGCAGCGCCGCCTGCTCGGCGGTCTCGACCCCTTCTGCAACCACTCTCAGATTCAGCGAGCGGGCGATCTGGATGATCGCGCGCGCAATCGCCCGGTCCTCCGCGTTGCTGCACACGTCGGTCACAAAGGAGCGGTCGATCTTCAGCTTGTTCAGCGGGAAGCGCTTCAGGTACGCAAGGCTCGAGTAGCCGGTGCCGAAATCGTCGATCGCGAGTCCGTAGCCCGCACGCTTCAGCGCGTCGAGCACCTCGTGCGCGGCATGCACGTCTTCCACCAGGGTGGACTCGGTCAGTTCGACCTCGATCATGCGCGGCGGCACGCCGGTGTCGCGCTGCGCAGCGGCGAGTGTTGCCATGAGGTCGGAGCGGTAGATCTGCAATCCGGACACGTTGACGCTGAGCTGCATCGCCAGCCCCGCATCGCGCCAGCGGCGCACCTGACGGAAGGCTTCGTGGATGACCCATTCGCCGATCGGCAGGATCAGGCCGCTTTCCTCCGCGACGGGGATGAAACGGCTCGGGCCCACCGGCTCGCCGTCGCGCGGCGTCCAGCGCAGCAGCGCCTCGGCGCCGAAGATGCGGCCGGTGCGCAGGTTGACCTGCGGCTGGTACGCCAGGCTGAACTCGTCGCGCCCGAGCGCCTGCCGCAGACGGTTGTGCAACACCAGGCGCTCGGCCGCCTTGGCGTTCATCTTTTCGTCGAAGTAGCTGAAGGTGCCGCGTCCGCACTCCTTGGAGTGGTACATCGCGGTATCGGCCTTCTGCAGCAGCGTGTCGAAATCGCTGCCGTCACCCGGATAGATCGCGACGCCGATCGAACCGCCGACGCTCAGCACCTGGCCGTCGATCTCGACCGGTGCGTCCATGCAGGCTTCGATCTTGCGGGCAACGGTCACGACGTCGTCGGGGCAGGGGACGTGCTCGAGCAGGATCACGAACTCGTCGCCGCCGAGGCGGCTGATCATGTCGGTGCCGTAGAGCGCATGCCGCAGGCGATCGGCGACGGCGACCAGCAGCGCGTCGCCCACCGGGTGCCCGAGCGAATCGTTCACGCGCTTGAAGTGGTCGAGGTCGAGGAACAGCAGGGCGAGATAGCGCCCCGTGTGACGTGCGTGCTCGGCGGCCTGCGCGAAGCGTTCGCGCAGCAGCGTGCGGTTCGGCAGCCCCGTGAGCGCGTCGTGGCGCGCGAGGAACTGGACCCGCTCTTCGGCCTGCTTGCGTCGCGTGACGTCGGAGAAGGCGCCGACGAAATGCGCAACGCGCCCCGCTTTGTCGCGCACGACCGAAATCGACAGGCGCTTCGGATAGATTTCGCCGTTCTTGCGGCGATCCCATATCTCGCCTTCCCAGCGGTTCTCGGTGAGCAGCGTTTCCCACATGCGGCGATAGAACGCCGCGTCGTGACGCCCCGACTTGAGCAGGGAGGGGGGCTGGCCGATCACCTCGGCCTGCGTGTAGCCGGTGATGCGCACGAACGCGGAGTTGACGCTGATGATGCGGTTGTCCACATCGCACATCATCAGGGCTTCGCCGCTGTTCTCGAACACGGTGCTCGCGAGCTCGAGCTGGTGCTGCTGGCGCTTCTGCGCGTTGATGTCGGAATATACCCAGATCGAGCCGCCGTGCGGCTGCTGCGGGTCGAGCGGGCGGCCGACGCGGTAACACCAGATCGGATGGCCGTCGCGGCGCTGCAGCAGCACCTCGTCCTCGCTGAAGCCCTGGGCTTCAAGCCGGTGATAGAGGCGGATGCCGTTCTCCCGCCAGTCCTGTGCCGAAGGGTAGAGCATTGCCGTCTTCCGGCCGACGAGGTCCTGCGCGCCGTCATAGCCGAAGATTTCCGCCATGCGGGGGTTGCAGCGCAGGATCACGCGGTCCTGTATGTACGCGATGCCGACGTGCGCGTTGTCGAAGATCACGCGCTGCTCGTCGAGCAATTCCTGCAGGCGGCGCTCGGTTTCCTTGCGTTCGGTGATGTCCTGCAGCGTCTCGATCGCCCCGATCACGCACCCGTGCTCGTTGCGGATCGGTGCCGCCGTGAAGTGGAGCCACATCCCGCCCTGCCCGAGGTGGGGAAAGAAATCCTCGGCCTCGTAGCTGCCCGGAACGCTCTTCGACGGCCGATACTTGTTCGGGTAGTACGTCGGGATGAGCATCTCGATGCACCCCGAGGCGACCAGGTCGGCCATCACGGGCCGCCGCTCAAGGTAAAACGGGCGCCACTGGTCCGAGGTGCCGACGATCTCGTCGGCCGATATTCCGAGCATCAGTTCGCAAGCGCGATTCCAGTAGCGGACGCGGTGCTCGCTGTCGATGACAAAGGTTGCTACCGGCGAACCGCTGACCAGTTCACCGACACGTGTCTCCAGGATTTCGATCATCGTCGAATGGGGCGGGAAGATTTGGTTATAGGAGTTATTTATAAAGTTATACGTGAAACAGCTTACTGGCAGCTTGCAGGTCCTGGCGAGCAAATCGTGTGCCTGTGGCCCCTTGAGCTCAAAGCCCAGATATTCCGCGGCTTTCGCAGTATGGCGGCGATCAGCGATTACAGTTTTGCGACATTTGCTATCAGCTTTGCCCCGCCCGGACCACGCGTGCCGATTGCGGATGGACCCGATTGACAACCGGAGAGCCTTGTAGCAATGAGGGTTTGCGCGGGCTTCGTGTCTGCCTGTGCGGATTTAGTGCGCTGCAATAGCCGCGGAGAGCCCTCATTGAGGAGCGGGGCTTTTTTTGCCACCATGCGCAGCGTTTCCTGATTTTTACCCAATGATGTCGTGGTCTTTCGTGCGTCCCGAACCACGGGCGCGAAACCGCTGTGAAGAACTCATGAGGAATTCCGGATGAAGAAGACTGCATTGCTGTTCGCCATGCTCGCCCTGACCGCGGGCGGCGCATTCGCAAAAGACTGGAAGGAGATCCGCCTGGCGTCCGAGGGCGCCTACCCCCCGTTCAACATCACCGCTGCCGACGGCTCGTTGCAGGGCTTCGACGTCGATATCGGCAATGCGCTGTGCGCCGAGATGAAGGCCAAGTGCACCTGGGTGAAGCAGGAATGGGACGGCATGATCCCGGCGCTCGTCGCGCGCAAGTTCGACGCGATCATCGCTTCGATGTCGATCACCGAGGAGCGCAAGGCCAAGGTCGACTTCACCGAGAAGTACTACGCCTCGCCGCTGGCGCTGATCGCCAAGAGCGGCTCGCCGCTGCGTCCCGACACGACCTCGCTGAAGGGCAAGAAGGTCGGCGTGCAGCGCGGTACCGTGTCCGACAATTTCGCCACCAAGTATTGGGAAGGCAAGGGCCCGGAGCTGGTCCGCTACGCCAAGCAGGATGAAGCCTACCTCGACCTGAAGTCGGGGCGCCTGGACGCGGCCTTCGCCGACTACCTCGAAGCCTACGGCGGCTTCCTGACCAAGCCCGAAGGCCAGGGCTACGATGTCGCCGGCGACCGCCTGTTCGGCAAGAACGCCGAGGAGAAGGGCGTCATCGGCGAGGGCATCGGCATCGCCGTGCGCAAGAAGGACAAGGAGCTGACCGCGCAGCTCAACAAGGCCCTCGCGGCCATCCGCGCCAACGGCAAGTACGAGGAAATCCGCAAGAAGTACTTCCCGATGGACATCTACGGCAACTGATCATTGCCCTGAAGACAAGCGCCGGATTGCTTCCGCAAGCGGCGCTTTTTCTTTTCCCGTTTCCCCGGAGTCAGGGCGAGCTCTTGAAGAAATCGTCGCGAGCATGGTCGAGTGCAAGGCGCGATCGAGCGAACGACGAGACATATCAATAGATAGGCGAGGAGTGAGTGAGTGAGCAACGCAGCAATCGACCAGCGCAGTAGATTTATTCAAGGGCTCTGAGTAATGGATGCCCTGATCGAATACTCCCCCAGCCTGCTCGGCGGCGCGTGGGTCACCCTCAAGGTGGCGCTGCTGTCGCTGGTGCTGGCGGTCGCGAGCGGCCTGCTGGGGGCGGCGTGCAAGCTGTCGAACCTGCTGCCGCTGCGCCTGTGGACCATGCTGTACACGACCATCGTGCGCGGCGTGCCCGATCTGGTGATGATGCTGCTGGTGTTCTACGGTGGCCAGTTGCTGCTCAACGAGGTCATCGACTACTTCGAGTGGGAGTTCATCGAGATCAACCCCTTCGTCGCCGGCGTGCTGACGATCGGCTTCATCTTCGGCGCCTACTTCACCGAAACCTTCCGCGGCGCCTTCCTTTCCGTTTCCGCCGGCCAGCTCGAGGCGGGGCGCGCCTACGGCATGACGAGCTGGCAAGTGTTCCTGCGCATCATGTTCCCGCAGATGTTGCGCTACGCGCTGCCCGGCATCGGCAACAACTGGCTCGTGCTGCTCAAGAGCACCGCGATCGTGTCGATGATCGGCCTCTCCGACATGACTTCGCTCGCCGACCAGGCCGGCCGCTCCACGCACCAACCCTTCACCTTCTATCTCGCGGTCTGCGTGCTGTATCTGGCGATGACTGCCGTCTCCGGCTGGTTCCTCGGCCGGCTGACCACCCGCTACAACGTGGGTGTCCGCGAAGCCAACGTCTGACGGGGCCGTAAAAATCATGGAACTGTTCGATTTCCAGGTCATCACCGGCAGCCTGCCGGAGTTCTGGCGCGGCCTGCTGATGACGCTGCAGCTCACCGGCATCGCGCTGCTGTGCGGCTTCGCCGGCGCCGTGCCGCTCGCCGTGGCGCGCGTGTCGAAGAACCGCTGGGTGAGCGGCCCGGTCGCGGCCTACACCTACTTCTTCCGCGGCACGCCGATGCTCGTGCAGCTGCTGCTGATCTACTACGGCGCCGGCCAGTGGCAGTGGATGCAGGCGGCGTGGGAGGCGGGCAACCCCGTGTGGCTGCTGTTCCGCGAACCCTTCTTCTGCGCGCTGCTCGCCTTCGGCCTCAACACCTGCGCTTACACGATCGAGATCATCGCCGGCGCGATGCGCAACACGCCGCATGGCGAGGTCGAGGCCGCCAAGGCGATGGGCATGAGCCGCTTCAAGGCGCTGCAGCGCATCGTGCTGCCGTCGGCACTGCGCCGCATGCTGCCTTCGTACAGCAACGAGGTGATCCTGATGCTGCAGGGCTCGGCGATCGCCAGCGCGGTGACTTTGGTCGACATCACCGGCGCCGCGCGCAACGTGTATTCGCGCCATTTCGCACCCTTCGAGGCCTTCGTCTTCGCCGGTCTCGTCTACCTGGTGCTCACCTTCCTGCTAGTGGGCATGTTCAAGTACGCCGAAGGCCGCTGGCTCGCCCATCTCGCACCACGCAAGGCCACGAAGCGCAAGGAGGCAGCATAATGAACCACGCCGCGACTTTCGACCGGATCAGCGTCGGTGACCCGCACAACTCCATCGGCCTGCACGAGGCGCCCCAGGATGCGCTCAACGACGTGCGCTCCGCCGTCACGCAAGGAACCGCAATGAACCACAACGCCAACGTCGAGCAGGTCCGCGTCGAGGACCTGCACAAGTCCTACGGCGACAACGAGGTGCTGAAGGGCGTGTCGCTATCCGCGAACTCGGGCGACGTGATCAGCATCATCGGTTCGTCCGGCTCCGGCAAGAGCACCTGGCTGCGCTGCATCAATTTCCTCGAAAACCCCACCTCCGGCCGCGTCGTCGTCGGCGGCAAGGAAGTGGGCCTGACGCGCAACCGCAAGGGCGACCTCGTCGTCGCCGACCCGAAACAACTGCAGCTGATCCGCACCCGCCTGTCGATGGTGTTCCAGCACTTCAACCTGTGGAGCCACATGACGGTGCTGGAGAACGTCATCGAGGCGCCGATCCACGTGCTGGGCCTCCCCAAGGCTGAGGCGCTGGAGCGCGCCGAGCGCTACCTCGAGCGCGTGGGCGTGTGGAAATTCCGCGATGCCTATCCGGCGCACATGTCCGGCGGCCAGCAGCAGCGCGTCGCGATCGCCCGCGCGCTGGCGATGGAACCTTCCGTGCTGCTGTTCGACGAGCCGACCTCGGCGCTCGACCCGGAACTCGTCGGCGAGGTGCTGAAGGTCATGCGCTCGCTGGCGGAGGAAGGGCGCACCATGCTCGTCGTCACGCACGAGATGGGCTTCGCGCGCGAAGTCTCGAACCACGTGATCTTTGTTCACCGCGGGCGCGTGGAGGAGCAGGGCAATCCCAAGGAAGTGCTGGTGCGCCCGCAGAGCGAGCGGCTGCAGCAATTCCTGTCGGGCAACCTGAAGTAATCGCACGTACGCGACGGCGGGCGAGCGCAGCCAGGGCGCGGCGAGGATGCGCTGGGACAGGCCCGTCGATGCCGAGCGCGGCGCGCAGTCGCTCGACGTCGCCGTGCTGCTGCTGCCGCCGGTGTCGCTCGGTACGATCGGCGCCATCGTCGATCCCTTCGTCGAGGCCAACCGGCTGGGCGGGCAGCGGTTCTATGACGTGCATCTCGTCTCGGCCGATGGTGCCCCGGTCGCGTTACCCGGCGGGGGACGCCTGTCGGTGGGCGGTGCGCTGTCGGCGCTGGTGCGCTGTGATGCCCTCGTCGTCGCGTCCGACCTCCATCAGCCCGGCACCAACGCCGCCGACATCGTCTCGCAACTGAAGCGCATCGCGCGCGTGGGCGCCGCCTTCTGCGGCAACCGCGGCGGCACCGGCTGGCTCGCCGCGGCGGGGCTGCTGGACAATCGCCGCGTCGCCGTGCACTGGGAGGACATGACGCTCTACCGCGAGCGCCACCCCGAGCTGGTGCTGTGCGCGAGCCTGTACGAGATCGATGCCGACCGCCTGACCGCGTCGAGCAGCCAGGCGACGCTCGACATGATGCTGTGCGTGATCGCCCAGCAGGTCTCGCCCCGGCTCGCGGACAACGTCGCGCGCCAGCTCGGGCTGGACCGCATCCGCCCCGGCCACGAGAAGCAGGCGGTGCCGGCCTCGAGCCGCATTTCGCAGCACCCGCCCAAGCTCAACGAGGCGTTGCTGGTGATGGAGGCGAACCTCGAGGAGCCGCTCGGCTCGGACGAGATCGCCGAATGCGTCGGCATCTCGCGGCGCCAGCTGGAGCGCCTGTTCAAGCAGAACCTCGACATCCTGCCTTCGCGCTACTACCAGGAGCTGCGCCTCGAGCGCGCGCGCCAGCTCATCGTGCGCACGCAGCAGTCCATCGTGCAGATCGGTCTGTCCTGCGGCTTCTCGTCGGGCTCGCACTTCGCGACTGCCTACCGCGCCCATTTCGGCATCACGCCGCGCGAAGACCGCTCGCGCGCCACGCTCACCGGCAGCCAGGGAACGGATTCCCGCGCCGCCGGCACGCCCCCAACGGAGCCCTCATGCTGACGATCCGACCCGCCCAGCATTCCGACCTGGACGCCCTGGCCGAGACCGCCGCGCGCGCCGGTGCGCCCGACGTTTCGCTGCCGAACGACCCCAGGCTGCTCGGACGTCTCATTGCGCAGAGCGAGGACGCGTTCGCGGCCGACATCGACTTCCCCGGCGAGGAGCAGTACCTGCTCGTCGCCACCGACGACGGCGCGCTCGTCGGCGCGATGCTGGTCGTCGCCGCCGCGGGTTATCCCGGCGCCGACTACTCCTTCCGCAACGAGACCATCATCCACGCCTCGCCCGAGCTGGGCGTGAACCACCGCATGTATGCGCTGACGCTGAGCCACGACCTCTCCGGCTTCACGCTGCTGCGGCCGCCGCTGGTCGCGGGCGACGGACGCCGGGTCCGTGTCGAGCGCGCACTCGTGCAGGCCGCGCTGGCCTTCATCGCGACGCAGCCCGCGCGCTTTGCCGAGGACCTGATCGCGCCGCTGCCGGGCATGGTCGACGACGATGGCGAGTCGCCGTTCTGGTCGGCGGTCGGGAGCAGGTTCTTCGGTGTCTCCTACCGCGAGGCGGAGCGGCTGGCGCTGGGCAAGGACCGCAGCTTCATGGCCGAGCTGATGCCGCACCATCCGATCTACGTGCCGCTACTGCCCGTGGGCGCGCAGAACGTGCTCGGCCAGACCCGCGCCGGCTACATGCCGACCTACGGCCTGTTGATCGACGAAGGCTTCGAGGCGGAGCGCTACGTGGACGTGTTCGACGGCGGACCGACCTTCTGCGTCAAACGCGGGCTGGCGCGCTCGATCCGCGTCGCGCAGAAGCTTCCGCTTGCGGTGGATGGATCCATCGGGCGCAGCGAACCCGAGTGCCTTCTTGCGAACGGCGAGGCGAGCCGCTTCCGCGCCGTGCTCGCGCCTGCGCTGCGGCGCCCCGACGGCCGTCTTGCCACGACCGCGGATGCCGCGAGCCGGCTCGAACTGATCGACGATGACGAGGTGTGCTGTGTCCCTGCCTGAACAGGTTCCCCTTTCCGCTTCCGCCGGCCGCTTCATCGTGCGCGTCGCGCGTGCGGACGACGCGGCAGCCTTCCATGCGCTCGTGATCGAGGCGGACGGCGCACTGGAGCGCCATGCGGAATCGCCCGAGGCCAGTCGTGCGACGCTGGAGCGGGTCGAGCGCAGCCTCGCCGGCAAGGCGAGCGACGCCGAGCGCGGCTATCTGCTGCTGCTGGAGGACTGTGCGAGCGGGGAGGTCGTCGGCTGCGTTCAGCTCGTGTGCAGCATCGGTCTGGATCAGCCGTTCTACGACTATCGCCTCGGCAAGATCGTCCATTCCAGCTCGCGCCTGAAGTCCTACCGCTGCCATGAGGTGCTGTACCTGTGCAACGACCTTACCGGTTGCAGCGAACTGCACAGCCTGTACGTGCGACGTGACGCGCGCGGGCTGGGAGGTGCGGCCTTGCTGACGAAGGCCGCACAGCTGTTCATCGCCGGGCGGCTGGCGGAGTTCGCGCCGCGCACCATCATCGAGATGCATGGCGTGCGCGATCCCGACGACACTTCGCCGTTCTGGGAAGCGGTCGGGCGGCACTTCTTCAAGGTCGACCAGCGCGGCGCCGAGCGCCTCGTCGCGCAGGGCCGCAAGGCCTTCATCGCCGAGCTGATGCCCAAGCATCCGGTCTACCTGAGCCTGCTGCCCGAATCGGCGCAATCCACCGTCGGCGGCATCCATCCCGACATCGCGGGCCTCGCGCCGTTGCTCGAGCAGGACGGCTTCCACTTCGAGAACCACGTCGACATCTTCGACGCCGGGATGGTGCTGGAAGCGCACACGCGCACGCTGAACGGGGTTGCGAACAGCCGCGAATTTCTTGCCGGGGCGGGCGAACCAGCGGACGGCGCGCAACGCTGGTGGGTCGCGGCCGGCGAGGGCGAAGGCTTCTGCATGACGGCAGCGCCCGGCAGCTTGGCAGCTGATCGCCTGATCCTGTCGCCCGACATCCTGAGCCGGCTCGGCGCGTCGACGGGCGCCTCGGTGCGCGCGCTGGGCACGGCGTAAGCTCAGAGTCGACCGTGTCCACCGGCCCCGGGATCGGGGCTTGCCGCTCGTGCTTCGCCGCCCGAAACGGATCCCGTCCCCGGTTCCACGGCAAGCAGCGGGTTTCCCGAGTCGTAGCCGCGGGCGGGTGCATGAGGATTGCTCCATCCGCCGCGATCGAGAACCTTACGGCTGTAGTGGGCGATGTGCTCGGCCATGATCGCGTCCGCCGAGCGTGGCGACGGCTCGGCGCCAGTTGCCTCCGGGAGCAGCGCATTGCGCCAGATGCCGCGTGCGGAAGCCCCCTCCATCGTCTGCCGTGCCATCTCGACAAAAGGATCGTCGCCGGCCAGGGCTGTCTCGGGCACCGCAGTCGCCGGAATGATCGTTACCAACGCCGCAAGAATCGCACGCAGCGGGATCGAATCGCATGTGGTCATGATATCGCCCTCCAGTTCGTCGGGCCGACGCCATTCGCGGTGCGAAGCGGACTTCGGTCCTGCTTTACATCTAGCCGGGAGAGCGCTGCCGGACCTGACGGGGCCGTGATGATTGGATGATTTTTTCCTGCCGGAGCCTGACGAACGCGGCGCTCCGGCTGGTTTGTTGCCGGCTCGCCCGCGCTCTATGATGGAATCGACAAGTGGCTGACCGCCGACGGAGGCGGTGAAACCCGAGGGGGGCGCGATGGAGGCATTTCGCGTTGCCGATTGCCGCGTGCGGCCATCGGAGCATGTGATTGAACGTGAGGGGGTGCCGCTGCAGGTCGAGCCGCGCACGATGGCCTTGCTCATGTTGCTCGTCGAGCGGGCCGGCGAGGTGGTCAGCCGGCAGGAAATCGAGGAACAGGTTTGGGCGGGGCGCGTCGTGGGGTATGACGCGCTGACGCAGACCATCGCCAAGCTGCGTCGGGCGCTGGGCGACGACAGTCATTGTCCGCGCTATGTGCTCACGGTGCCGAAGGGTGGCTATCAGCTCATTGCGCCCGTGACGCCGGACGACAGATCGGTGCCGGGTGCCGAGGACGTGAGGACGGCGCCGGTCCGGCAGCTCACCTGGTTGCGCCCGCCTGTCGGTGCGATCGTGGTCGCGCTGGTGGTGCTCGTGGGCGCAATCGCAGCGTATGTGCTGCGAGCCCCCGCGAAGGCGCCGATTGACCCGGCACGCGGGCGCCCGTCGATTGCCGTACTCCCGTTCGTCAATCACAGTGAGGGTGGCGCGCGTCCGCATCTGGCGGAAGGCCTTACGGAGGATCTCAACCTTTCGCTGACGCGCGTCCCCGAACTCTTCGTCATTGCGAACAACTCCGCATTGGCGTTCCGGGACCGTCAACTCGACGTCGCTGCGGTGCGCCGGCAGCTCGGTGTCCGGTATGCCGTGGTCGGCAGCGTCCAGTCCTCGGGGAGCGCCATCCGGGTGCAGGCGCAGCTGATCGACACGGAGAGCGGCAACCAGTTGTGGGCACAGCGATACGACCAGCCGCAAGGCGACCTGTTCAGCATCCAGGACCAGATTTCCGACGCTATCGCGACCCGCGTCCTGCCGCAGGTGCAGGAGGCGGAAAAGCGTCGTGCCCGCCATAAACCGACAGAGAACCTGGATGCTTACGACCTCTTCCAGCGGGCACGCAGCGAGAAGCACAAGCTCAATGCCGAAGGCGAGACGAAGGCCACCGAACTCCTGCGGCAGGCGATCTCGCTCGATCCGAACTTTGCGGAGGCGCACGTGCTGCTGGGTTGGGCGGGCGGCCTGCTGAGGGTGTTCACCGGCGGCGGGCCGTCGTTCGAGGAGTCGCTGGCGAGCATCCATCGCGGACTGGAGCTGAATTCCAACCTGTCGATTGGCTACCAGGCCCTCGCGCAGGTGCTGACCTTCATGAAGCGCAACGAAGAGGCCGCCAAGGCGGGTCTCAAGGCGATCGAGATCAATTCCAACGACGCGGAGAACCACATCATGTTCTCACGTGCCGCCTCGACGGCCGGCTGGTACCGTCAGGCCGTCGAATCGGCGCAGAAGGCCATCGAATTGAATCCGCTGTACCCGAAGTGGTATCCGTTCATTTACAGTCGCGCGCTGTATGCGGACGGCCAGGACGTGCAGGCGGCCGAAGTCTGCATCGACGGTATGGCACGGCAGGCATTCATCGGCACGGCGGTGATGTGCATCGCCGCCCTCGAACGCCTGGGGCGGCATGACGAGGCGATGCACATGCTGCAGACCTTTCGCACGATGGCCCCGCAGATGGACCTGAAGCTGGTCCTCGAATCCTACGGTTTCAGGGACGAACAGCTGCACCAGCGCTTCAGACGCGAATTGAGTGCGGCGGGGCTGACGTGATGCGGCGGAGCCGGATCGCGGTCAGCCCGGCCGGTCCAGCTTCGTCGACAGCAATATCGTCGAGAAGGTATCCACCACGCCCCTGATCGCCCGCACACGGTCGATGACCGCGTCGAGTTCGTGCGTGGTTTCCGTTTCCAGCATGCCGCACAAATCGTAGCGGCCGCTGACCGAGTAGAGCTTGGTGATCTCGTGGCGCTTCCGCAGCGCACGCACGACGTCGGGTTCGTTCTTCGACTCGATCGAGATCAGCACCATCGCCTGGATCGAACGCGATGACTGCGGCTTCGTCACGCTGACGGTGTAGCCGCTGATCGTTCCCGAATCTTCCAGCGCCTTCAGGCGCAACTGCACGGTGCTGCGCGCGCAGCCGAGCGCCTGCGCGATCTTCACGACGGGCAGGCGGGCATTCACTTTGAGTAGCTCGATGAGCTGGCGGTCGAGTTCGTCCATGGGTTTTGCAGGGTAAAGATCAAATTGTCCGAATGTCGGTCATTTTGACTGATTTGCGGGCATGTTCAAAGGCACTTTGCCTGTTCAGGCTGGCGCGGCCCGTCCCTAAACTCGTCTTCGTCAGGCCCCCGCGGCCATTCATAACGACGAACAAAAGGGACAGGAAAATGCTGCAAAAAATCGTCATCTCTCCCCGCCAACTGCTGAGCCGCGCCGAACTGGAAGCCTACGATCCGGCGTCCGAACCGTGGCAGAAGCAGTTCGCCCGCCGCTATACCCACCACTCCGAACTGAAGGACGTCCTGAACAATATGGAGGACGTGAACGAGACCGTGTACGAGAAGTTCGCGGTGTCGATCACGCCCTACATGGCGAAGCTGATGGATCCGCACGATCCGAACTGTCCGATCCGCCTGCAGTACCTGCCGTCGCGCCACGAGGAGCAGAAGGCCGGCTTCACCACACTGCTCGACGAGCTGGGCGAGGAGGGCGATACCGTGCCCGGCACCAGCGTCGTGCACCGCTACCCGCGCCGCGTGCTGTTCCTCGTGTCGAACACCTGCTCGACGCTGTGCCGCTTCTGCACCCGCAAACGCATGGTGTCGCAGCCGAGCGGTTCGGTGCACAAGGACGAGATCGAGCGCTCGATCGACTACATCGCCAGCAACAAGGACATCGACGACGTGCTGCTGTCGGGCGGCGATCCGCTGACCTTCGACGACGAGCGCCTCGACTACATCCTCGGCGCGATCCGCGAACGCGCGCCGCACGTGCGCTTCCTGCGCATCGGCTCGCGCATGGTCGTGCAACTGCCGACCCGCGTGACGCCGGAGCTGTGCGCGATCCTCGAAAAGCATCGCGTGCAGATGGTGAATATCCACATCAACCACCCGAAGGAGATCACGCCGCTGCTGCGCGAGCGCGTCAAGCTGATCCAGAAGGCCGGCATCATGATGGGGCTGCAGACGGTGTGCCTGAAGGGCGTGAACGACGACGTCGCCGTGCTGCGCGAGCTCTTCATGCAGGCGATCGAGATGGGCGTACGGCCTTACTACGTCTATTCGACCGACATGGTCGAGGGCGCGCATCACTTCATCGTGCCCTACCACCGCATGCTCGAACTCTACGAAGGGATCCGTGGCTGGATCAGCGGTCCGGCGGTGCCGACCTTTGTCGTCGATGGCCTGGGCGGTCTCGGCAAGCTGCCGATCATCCCGACCTACGTGACCGAGGAGATCCGCCGCGACGGCCAGGGCACGACGATCAAGTGCCGCAATTACAAGGGCGATACCGTCGAGATGCCGGGCCTGGGTCTCGACTTCCGCGTCCCGTCGCAAAGCCGCGCGTAAGGGGAGCAGCATGAAGCATGGTTCCCCCTACGGCACGCATCGCGTCGTCGAGCCCCAAGGCGTGCTACCGCAAGGCGCATGGAAGATAGACAACACGATGGCGCTGTGCGACAACGAGATCCTGATCGACGTCTCCGCGCTCAACATCGACGCCGCGAGCTTCACGCAGATCAAGACGGAGGCTGAGGGCGACCTCGGCCGCATCGCGGCCATCGTGCGCGACATCGTCGGCCAGCGCGGCAAGATGCACAACCCGGTGACGGGCTCGGGCGGCATGCTGATCGGGCGTGTCGCGGCGATCGGGCCGGCGCTCGTGGGCAAGATCGACCTCGAAGTCGGCGACCGGATCGCGACGCTCGTCTCGCTGTCGCTGACGCCGCTGCGCATCGACGCGATCCGCAGCATCCATGTCGACAAGGACCAGATCGAGATCGACGGCGAGGCGATCCTGTTCGAGACCGGCCTGTACGCAAAGCTGCCCGAGGACATCCCCGAGAAGGTCGCGCTCGCGATCCTCGACGTCGCCGGCGCACCGGCGCAGACGGCGCGCCTCGTGCGTCCGGGCGACACGGTCGTGGTCGTCGGCGGAGGCGGCAAGTCCGGCACCTTATGCGTGTACGAGGCGAAGAAGCGCGCCGGCCCGACCGGTTGCGTGATCGGCGTGTCGCCCTTCGACAAGGACTGCCGCCGCATGAGCGAGCTCGGCTGGGTCGATCACGCGCTGCGGGCGGATGCGACCGATGCGGTGGCGATGATGGAGGCGATCGCGGATCTGACCGGCGGGCGCATGGCGGACGTCGTGATCAACTGCGTGAACATCCCGAACACCGAGATGGGCAGCATCCTCGCGACGCGCGACGGCGGGAAGATCTACTTCTTCTCGATGGCGACGAGCTTCACGGCCGCTGCGCTCGGCGCCGAAGGCGTCGGCAAGGACGTCGAGATGATCGTCGGCAACGGCTACGCGAAGGGTCATGCGGTGCTCGCGCTCGAACTGCTGCGCGAATCGCCCACACTGCGCCGCCTGTTCGAGACGCTCTATGTCTGAGGCGTTTGCCATGACCGGGAGTGCGCTGTGGCGCGAGATCCGCGCGGCCGGCATGACGACGCTGGCGGTGCTGGGGATGACGAAGAACACCGGCAAGACGGTGTGCCTGAACCATCTCCTCGCGCAGGCGCATGTGCAGGGCGTCAGCGTCGGCATCACGTCGATCGGCCGTGACGGCGAGGATCGCGACCAGGTGTTCATGATCCCGAAGCCGCCTGTGCTCGTCTGGCCCGGCAGCCTCGTCGCGACCGCGCGCGACACGCTGCTGCGCGCGAAGGTGCGCTGGAAGCAGATCGGCACGACCGGCATCGACAGCCCGATGGGCGAGATCCTGATCGTGCGCGCGCTCGACCACGGCGAGATGGAGATCGCCGGAGCGTCGCGCAGCTCCGACCAGCACAAGGTGATCGCGATCCTCAAGGGCTGCGGCTGCGCGCTGGTGCTGCTCGACGGCGCGCTCGGTCGCAGCCACCACGCCTCGCCCGCGATCGCCGACGGGGTCGTGCTCGCGACCGGCGCGGCGATAGGCGGCGGCATCCCGGACGTGATCCGCAAGACGCGCGACCGGCTCGCGATCCTCGGCATTCCGTCCGTGGATGAGACCTTGGCGACGCGCTGCCGCGCCGTCTTCACGCACGGCGGCATCGGCGTGTGGAACCGAGCCGGCGAAGCTGTGTTCGACGCCAGCATTCCGACGCTCAACGCGGCCTCGACGCTGCTCGGACTCGATGAGCCCGCGATCGCCACCATCGCCGTCAGCGGCGCGGTCGGCCGCGCGCTGTGGCACGCACTCAACACGCTGCTCGCGCGCCATCCGGGGCTCTCCGTTGTCGTCGCCGACGGCACCAAGCTCTTCATCGACGCGACCGACGTCGCGACCTTCACGGCAAAGGGCGGTTGCCTCGCGGCCTTCCGCGGCATCCGCATCGCCGGCATCACCCTCAACCCGTTTTCGCCGCTCGGCGGCAGCTTCGACGCCGGGGACTTCCTCGACGCGGGACGCCGGGCCTTCCCCGATCACGTCGTGGCCGACGTGATGCGCGAGGAATACACCGAAGGAGTTCTTGAATGACCCGACTCAATCTCGACCAGGGCCAGATCGACCGCGCACGCGAGTCGGCGCGCCGCATCGCGCACCGCGTGTTCGACGACATGAGCCAGTTCACGACGACCACCGTCGAGCGCGCGACGCTGCGCCTGATGGGCGTCGATGGCGTCGACGACAATCAGATCCCGCTGCCGAACCGTCTCGTGAGCCACCTGCAGGAGCTGGGGCTGCTGCAACATGGCGCGGCGGCGGTCGTCGCAGGCGCAATGGCCGAGCACAACCTCACCGCGCAGCAGGTCGCCGAAGCCGTCGCAGCCGGGAAGCTCGTGCTCGCCCGTCCGAAGCACGACAAGGCCGCGCGCCAGTCCGCCGAAGCGATCGCCGCAAAGATGTGCGACCACATCGCCGCCCAGCGCGTCCTCCGCGCGCAGCAGATCGAAAAGGTCGGCGAAGCCCGCACGCCCTGGCTGTACCTGATCGTCGCGACCGGCAATATCTATGAGGACATCGTCCAGGCGCGCGCCGCCGCGGAGCAGGGTGCCGACATCGTCGCGGTGATCCGCTCGACTGGCCAGAGCCTGCTCGACTACGTCCCCTATGGCGCGACGACCGAAGGCTTCGGCGGCACGTACGCGACGCAGGAGAATTTCCGCCTGATGCGCGCCGCGCTCGACGAGGTCGGCACGAAGATCGGTCGCTACATCCGCCTGACGAACTACTGCTCCGGCTTGTGCATGCCCGAGATCGCGGCGATGGGGGCGATGGAGCGTCTCGACATGATGCTCAACGACTCGATGTACGGAATCATCTTCCGCGACATCAACATGAAGCGCACCTTCATCGACCAGTTCTTCTCGCGCACGGTCAACGCCTACGCGGGCATCATCATCAACACCGGCGAGGACAACTACCTGACGACCGCCGACGCGTTCGACGCCGCGCACACGGTGCTCGCGTCCCAGCTCATCAACGAGCAGTTCGCCTACATCTCGGGCCTCAAGCCCGACCAGATGGGCCTCGGCCACGCCTTCGAGATCAACCCGGACCTCGAGAACGGCTTCCTGTGGGAAGTCGCCCACGCCCAGCTCGTGCGCCAGGTCTTCCCGGAAGCGTGCCTCAAGTACATGCCGCCAACGAAGCACATGACCGGCAACATCTTCCGTGGCCACATCCAGGACGCGCTGTTCAACGTCGTCAGCACGCTCACGGGGCAGAACATCCACCTGCTCGGCATGATGACCGAGGCGATCCACACGCCCTTCATCCAGGACCGCTTCCTCGCGATCCAGAACGCCAAGTACGTGTTCGGGACGATGCGCGACCTGCACGACGAGGTCGAATTCAGGGCCGGCGGCAGGATCGAGTCGCGTGCGCAGCAGGTGCTCGCCGAGACCGTTGGCATCCTCGCCGAGATCGAGAAGATCGGCCTGCCGGCGGCCATCGGTCGTGGCACCTTCGCGGACATCTCGCGCACGATGGACGGCGGCAAGGGCCTCGACGGCGTGATCGCGAAATCCGCCGACTACTACAACCCCTTCCCGGACCTGATGCTGGCGGGAGTGAACTGACATGACCCAACAACAGATCACCGAAAACTGGGTAAAGCCCTACGGCGACACGATGAACGACGGCCGCGTGCAGCTCTCGTTCACGCTGCCGGTCGCGCTCGACGAAAACGCGAAGGAAGCCGCGCGCCAGCTCGCGCTGGAGATGGGCCTCGACGAGCCGGCCGTCGTCCACGCCGAGGACATGGGGCAGGGCTTCTCGTTCTGCGTGCTGTACGGCCAGTGCAAGCACCGCGTCGACCTCTCGCGCATCAAGGTCGCGAAGCCCGAGTTCGAGACGCTCGACAAGGACGCGATCAACGCGCTCATCGCCGAGAAGATGGGGCGCAAGATGGTCGTCGTCGGCGCCTGCATCGAGACCGACGCCCACACCGTCGGCATCGACGCGATCATGAACATGAAGGGCTACAACGGCCACAAGGGGCTGGAGAGCTACCACGAGGTACGCGCGATCAACATGGGCGCGCAGGTCGACTCCGAGGAACTCGTAGCGCGCGCGATCGAGGAGCAGGCCGACGTGATCCTCGTGTCGCAGGTCGTCACGCAGAAGAACATCCACCTCGACAACCTCACGCGCCTTTCGGACCTGTTAGAGGCCGAAGGCATCCGTGACCGCGTGATCCTGGTCGTCGGCGGCCCGCGCATCTCGCACGAACTCGCCAAGGAGCTCGGCTACGACGCCGGTTTCGGCACCAAATCCTACGCCGAGGACGTCGCGTCCTTTGCGATCCACGAATGGACCAAACGCCACGCCGTATGAAGCGATGAATCGTAGGGCGGGAGGAGCCGAAGGCGTATCCCGCCAATCACAACATCCGGCGGGATGCGCTGCGCTTCTTCGCCCTGCAAGGAGACACTCCATGAACGAAATCACCAGCATGATCCGCCTGCGCATGGGCTCCCACGACGCCCACTACGCCGGCGACCTCGTCGACGGCGCGAAGATGCTGCAACTCTTCGGCGACGTCGCCACCGAACTGCTGATCCGCAGCGACGGCGACGAGGGTCTGTTCGTCGCCTACGACAGTGTCGAGTTCCTCGCGCCGGTGCGCGCCGGCGACTTCATCGAGGCCACCGGGCGCATCGTTGCGATGGGCAAGACCTCGCGCAAGATGGCGTTCGAGGCGCGCAAGGTCATCGTCCCGGCCGGTGTCAAAGGCCAGCCGTCGGCCTGCGACGTGCTGCCCGAGCCGATCGTCGTCTGCCGCGCGTCCGGCACCTGCGTCGTGCCGGCAGCGTGCCAGCGCAACGTGCGCTGAGCGCGTCATGGACAGGCTCATCATCACCGCCGCGCTGACCGGCGCTGAAGTCACCCGCGAGCAGCAGCCCGCGCTGCCGCTCACGCCCGACGAGATCGCCCGCGCCGCCGAGGAGTGCGCGCAGGCGGGCGCCTCGATCGTGCATGTGCACGCGCGCCGTCCCGACGGCACGCCGACGCAGGACAAGGCGATCTACGCGGAGATCATCGAGAAAATCCAGGCGCGTTGCGACGTGATCGTGCAGGTGTCGACCGGCGGTGCCGTCGGCATGACGGCCGCCGAGCGCCTCGCGCCGGTCGAGCTGCGCCCCGAGATGGCGACGCTGTCGATGGGTTCGGTGAACTTCGGCGACGACGTGTTCCTCAACCATCCGGCGGACATGGCAGCCTTCCTCGCCGCGATGAAGGAATTCCGCGTGAAACCCGAGTTCGAGATCTTCGACGCCGGCATGCTGCACAGCCTGCAGCGCTGGCTGAAGAAGGGCGTCGTCGAGGGGCCGGTGCATGTCGATCTCGTGCTCGGCGTCCCCGGCGCGATGGCCGGCACGCCCGAGTCGCTGATGTTCCTGCGCTCGCAGCTGCCTCCGGAGGCGACCTGGACCGTCGCCGGCATCGGTGCCGCGCAACTGCCGCTCGCCGCGATGGCGATCGCCCTCGGCGGCCATGTGCGCGTCGGCTTCGAGGACAACGTGTGGTACCGCAAGGGGGAGCTCGCGACCAGCAACGCCCAGCTCGTCGCGCGCGTCGCCCGGATCGCAGGGGAGATGGAGCGGCCGGTGGCAACGCCGGACGAAGCGCGGGAGATCCTCGGCATCATGCGCTGAGCGCATCGGGCGGCAGGGGGGCGCTCGCCGCGTTCCGCCTGGCGTGCGCCGTCCTGTCGCGGCACGGTGCACGCTAACGGTTTCTCGCGCCGCCTGGCGGTTCGGCGTGACTGTCCCATTCGACTGCTTCACGCCCTTGCAGTCGCCCGGACATGCGTGTACGCTCGCGGCTGAAAAGATGCAAATAATATGACTCTTATAGGAATGACCCCCCGATGGCATCAAGACGTACCGTCGAACTCGTCCACGCAACCGTTCCCGCGCTGCAGGCTCACGGCCTCGCGCTGACGACGCATTTCTACGATCGGCTATTCGCGCACGAGCCGGAGCTGAAGAACATCTTCAATCTCGGCAACCAGGCCGGCGGTCGACAGCAACAGGCGCTCGCGCAGGCCGTGCTCGCCTACGCGCAGAACATCGAAAACCCGGCGGCACTGGCGCCGGTTGCGTCGCGCATCGCACACAAGCACGCGAGCATCGGCATCCGGGCCGAGCATTATCCGATCGTCGGCTGCCACCTGCTCGCGTCGATCCGCGAAGTCCTCGGCGCTGCAGCGACCGACGAGATCGTCGCCGCCTGGGCCGAGGCCTATGGCGAGCTCGCCGACGTGTTGATCGCTGCCGAAGCGGAACTCTATCGCGCGGCGGCCGCGGCCCCCGGCGGCTGGGATGGCTGGCGCGAATTCGCCGTCGCGCGCAAGGAGCGCGAGAGCGAGCTCATCACCTCCTTCTACCTCCGCCCGGCCGACGGCGGCGCGCTGCCGCCCTTCGTGCCGGGGCAGTTCGTCAGCCTCGTGCTGTACATCCCCGAGCTCGGCCACGAGCAGATCCGCCAGTACAGCCTGTCCGAAGCGCCCAACACCGGCTATTTCCGCATCTCCGTCAAACGCGAGGGCCTGGATCCGCAGGGCGTCGTGTCGAATCGCCTGCACGACGCGGTGAATGCGGGCGACCGCGTCCGACTGTCGCCACCCTATGGCGACTTCTATCTCGACGAGGAGCGGACCACGCCCGTCGTGCTGGTCAGCGGCGGCGTCGGTCTTACGCCGATGATCAGCATGCTGAATGCGCTTGCGCAGACGAAGCGGCGCGCGGTCTTCGTCCACGGCGCGCGCAACGGCCGCGTGCACGCGCTCAAGGGACACGTCGAGCAGCTCGCGGCCGAGCATGCGCATGTCGAGCATGTCGTGTTCTACGATGCTCCGGACGCGGCGGACGTCGCCGGGCGCGACTACCACTTCGAGGGCGTCGTCGATCTCGAACGCGTGCGCGACCGGGTCGAGCTCGCCGATGCCGACTACTACCTGTGCGGCCCGCTGCCCTTCATGCTGAAACAGCGCGACACGCTGCTCTCGTGGGGCGTGCCGGCAGGACGCGTGCACTACGAAGTCTTCGGGCCCGACCAGATCGTCAGCGCCTGAGGGCCGGCGCCGTTGGAGGCTGCGGCCGGGATGGCCGCCGATCACTTTCGCAAACGATCGCAGGCGGATTGACCCGCCCTCCGCTGCGGGGCCGGGAGCCGCGAGCCGTCGTCGGTCACCCTGCCTGCGCGCGGCGCCTCCTGGCGCTGCACGGCGGACGATCCGGCAACGGGTCAGCGATCCTCCCCGAGCAGAAACGCCACGACCGCATTCCACCAGCGGTCGTCGACGTGCTCGACCCAGTCATTGTGGTCGGCCGCCGGCACGACGATCCGGCGTTTCGGACCCGTCAGTCCCTCGTACAGCGCAGCGCCGAAGCGCGCGGGCACGATGCTGTCCCGTTCCGCGACGACGACCAGCACCGGGCGGTCGAATGATGTGAGGTGAGCGGCGCTGTCGTAGCGGTCATGCAGCAGCCATCGCACGGGCAGCCACGGAAAGTGGAAGGTGGCGACGTTTTCGAGCCTGTCCCACGGCGTGACGAGCAGCAGGCTCGCGAGCCTGTCGCGCTGGCGCTCGGCGACCGCCGCGACGACGCCGGCGCCCAGCGATTCCCCGACAAGGAGCAGCGGCGCCCCGTACAGGCGATGGGCCAGCGCCACGGTCGCGTCGGCGTCATCGACCAGTGCTCGTTCGCCGGGCTCGCCGTCGCGCGGGCCGTAGCCGGGATATTCCGCGAGGATCACGCGCAGGCCGAGTCGTGTGAGCGCCGCGGCGTAATACCCGCGGTGGCCGGCGTGGCCCGCATTGCCGTGGAAGACGACCGCGGTGCCGCGCACGGGGCCGGCCGGTTCGGCGACGAGCCCGCGGAAGTCATCCGGCGTCGGCCATGCACGCAGCGGCCCCGAGACCAGCGCCTCCAGCGGCGCCTTGTCAGGGTAGTAGAGCGACTGGTCCTGGAACATGGTGACCCCCGCGAGCATGAGGATGAAGGCGATCGTCAGCCGCAGCATCACTCTGGCAAGCGGCGCGGCGGGGGCGGGGTCGGCGACGAGCCGGTCCATTCGGTCATCTCCGGTTTGTCCATCGGCATTCACCCGCATGTGCAGCCTTGGAACACATTGTCGCGCGGCTGGCGGGGCGATTCAAATGCCGCGGCCCGATCGGTACAGGCGAACTCGACGCCCGCGCTACACTGAAAATGCGTTTCGCATGACATCTGCGGGCACGCAGGTCGAGGATGCGGTACTTCGGCCGGACGCGTGCCCCGCGCGCGCGTCGGGCACATCCCGCGTGCCGCCCCGATCGACATATGACGCCAGTGCGTCGGCGGACGGAGTCGTCGTCACGGTGCGAGACCGGTTCTGTAGCCTTTCTGGTGATGTTCATCCATAGGGAGATTGATCTAGCGAAACAGACGCTCATACCAATTCCTGGGTAAATGCCGTCCGTCTATTGTGCAAACCAAGGAAGCGGGATCCGGAAACGACGGTTCCCTCCTGGATGACCAATCGGGACGGAGGCAACGATGAGTGCGAAACTGAATGTATTGGCGGTGGCTCTGGTCGCAGCCGCGGGATCTTCGATTGCGGCCGAGCCGGCCCAGCCGGCTCCGGCCGCAGCGGCGCCCGCAGCGGCCGCGCCTGCCGCACCGGCGGCGTATCCGTGGGTCGTGCCGGACGTCGACAAGCTGCCGAACGACAAGTACGGGCAGATGGTGCGCATGGGCCGGGATCTCGTGCTGAAGACCTATCAGTACATCGGACCCGAGGTTGCCGATCCCGCCAAGCGCTTTGCGGGCAACAATCTCGGCTGCACGACCTGTCACCTCGACGGCGGCGCGAAAAAGGACGGCAACGGCTTCGTCGGCACCTACGTCGGCTATCCCGCCTACAAGGCGCGCGAGGACTCGGTGCAGACGATCGAGGAACGCATCAACGGCTGCATGGAGCGGTCGATGAACGGGCGCCGGCTGCCGCTCGACAGCGTCGAGATGAAGGCGATGACGACCTACATGCGCTTCATGTCGACGAACGTGCCGGTCGGTGCCAACGTGGCCGGCCTGGGGCTGCCGAAGCCGGGCAAGTTCCCGGACCGTCCGGCCGACCCGGTGCAGGGCAAGCAGGTGTATGACCAGTTCTGTGTCGCCTGCCACGGCCCGGAAGGCCAGGGCGTGCGCGTGGGACAGGCCGGCGATGCGCAAGGCTACGTGAATCCGCCGCTGTGGGGGCCGGACAGCTACAACGACGGCGCCGGCATGAACCGCGTGATCATGGCGGCGCGCTTCATCCGCAACAACATGCCCAAGGGCGTGACGGCGGAGGCGCCGGTCCTCACCGACGAGCAGGCGTTCGACGTGGCGGCCTTCATCAACAGCCAGCCGCGCCCGAAGAAGGCGGGTCTGGAGGCGGACTTCCCGGCGCGCATCAACAAGGTCGTCGATGCGCACTTCCCGCCGTACCGCGAAGGCTTCACCGCCGAGCAGCACAAGTTCGGGCCCTTCAAGCCGATCATCGACGCGATGAACAAGGAGGTCGCGGCGGCGAAGAAGAAGTGACGGCGCGCGGGCCGCTGTGACCAGACAGGACCGGGAGCGGAGGCATCCGGTCCTTTCATTTTGTGCGCTTCGGGCGGAGACGAAGGGAAGCTGCGGGCTCTGGTAGACTTTCCGGCCCCGCAGCCTCACCGAGTCCGCAGCACCGTGAACGTATCCGACCTGCAACGGCAACTGGCCTTCCTGAAGGAAATCGACCGGCTCAAGAGCATCGTCCGGCTGTCGCCGCTGATCGACCGCTCGCGGCGCGAGAACAGCGCCGAGCATTCCTGGCACCTCGCGCTCTACGCGCTGGTGCTCGCCGGGCATGCCGCCGGCGAGGTCGACGTGGTGCGCGTCGTGAAGATGCTGCTGATCCACGACATCGTCGAGATCGACGCGGGCGACGTGCCCTTCCACATGCCGTCGACGCACGCCGGCCAGGCCGAGCGGGAAAGGCTGGCCGCCGAGCGCATTTTCGGCCTGCTGCCCGACGCCCAGGCGGCCGAATTCCGCGAGCTGTGGTTCGAGTTCGAGGCGGCCGAGAGCGATGATGCGAGATTCGCCAAGGCGCTCGACCGTTTCCAGCCGATGCTGCACAACGCCGCCACCGACGGCGGCACCTGGGTCGAATGCGAGGTCACCCTCGAGCAGGTCGAGGCGCGCTGCCGCCCGCCCATCGAGCGCGGCGCGCCGGCGCTGTGGGCGGTGGCGGCGCAGCTCGCGGAAGAGCACTTCCGCGAACGGCCGCAGGAGCCGTAAGGACGGCCGCTAGATCACGAGCTGCGTGCCGAGTTCGACGACGCGATTGTTCGGGATGCGGAAGAAGTCCGTCGCGCTCGTCGCATTCTTCGTCATGAACGCGAACAGACGTGCGCGCCACGGTGCGATGCGGCTGCGGCTCAGGCGCGGGATCACCGTTTCGCGCGACAGGTAGAAGGTCGTCTCCATCATGTCGAAGGGTTCGCCGAAGCGGCTGCAGTGGTCCAGCGCGCTCGGGATGTCCGGGTCTTCCATGAAGCCGTAGCGCAGGATCACGCGGATGAAGCCCTGCTTCAGGTGATGGAGGTAGATGCGGTCCAGCTCACTGACGTAGGGGGTGTCGGCGGTCTGCACCGTGACCAGCACGACGCGTTCGTGCATCACCTGGTTGTGCTTGAGATTGTGCAGCAGCGCGGCGGGCACGCCGTCCTTCGCGCTGGTCATGAACACGGCGGTGCCGTGAACGCGATGCACGCTGCCGATCATGGCCATGAAATCGTTCATCGACAGGCCCTGCTTGGCGATCTCCTCCTGCACGATGCCGCGTCCGCGGCGCCAGGTCGTCAGCACCGTGAAGGATACGAGCCCCATCGCGATCGGGAACCATCCGCCCTGCGGGATCTTGATCGCGTTGGCGGCGAAGAAGGCGATGTCGACCGCCAGCAGCGAGCCGGCGACGAGGGCGACGAGCAGGCGATTCCAGCGCCACAGCAGGACCATCACGAAGGCGATGAGCACGGTGTCGATCATCATCGTGCCGGTGACGGCGATGCCGTATGCGGCGGCCAGGTTCGAGGAACTCTGGAATCCCAGCACCAGCGCGACCACGGCGAGGTAGAGCGTCCAGTTGGTGAAGGGCACGTAGATCTGCCCCTCTTCCTGGCCCGAGGTGTGCACGATCAGCATGCGCGGCAGCAGGCCCATCTGCACGGCCTGGCGCGCCACCGAGAAGGCGCCCGAGATCACTGCCTGCGATGCGATCACGGTGGCGAGCGTCGCGAGGATCAACATGGGAATCATGGCCCACGACGGTCCGAGGTGGAAGAAGGGATTCTCGATCGATGCCGGCTCGTTCAGCAGCAGCGCGCCCTGGCCGAAGTAGTTGAGCACCAGCGCCGGCATCACGAAGGCGAACCACGCGAGGCGGATCGGGAAGGGGCCGAAATGACCCATGTCGGTGTAGAGCGCCTCGCCGCCGGTCACCGCGAGCACGACCGCGCCGAGGGCGAGGAAGGCGAGCGCGGTGTGGTTGCCGATGAAGCCGAGCGCGTACATCGGGTTCAGGGCCGCGAGCACTTCCGGATGGCGGATGATTTCGTTGAGGCCCAGCACCGCCAGCACCGCGAACCAGCCGACCATGACCGGGCCGAAGAACAGGCCGACGGCGCCGGTGCCGCGGCGCTGGATCATGAACAGCGCCGTGAGGATCGTCACCGTGATGGGCACGACGAAGGATTGCAGCTCCGGCGCGACGATGCCCAGGCCCTCGACCGCCGACAGCACCGAGATGGCTGGCGTGATCATGCTGTCGCCGTAGAACAGCGCCGCCGCGAACACCCCCAGCATCGACACGACCCAGGTGAGCCGCCGGCTCTTCGCCTTGTCGACGATCAGCGCGAGCAGCGCCAGCGAGCCGCCTTCACCGCGGTTGTCCGCCCGCATGATGATCAGCACGTACTTGAGCGTCACCAGCACCATGATCGACCAGAACACCATCGACAGGATGCCGAGGATGTTTTCGGGGGTGACGGGAATGGGATGGTGGCCGTTGAAGATTTCCTTCAGGGCGTAGAGCGGACTCGTGCCGATGTCGCCGAACACCACGCCGATCGCGCCGACCGTGAGGGCCGGCAATGCCTTGCGCGAATGCATGCGCTATATCCTGTGTTGTTGTTTTGGGTGCAGCGGGGCGCATTGTAAGGTCACAAGGGGCAAGGTGGCGCACCGGTGGCTCGCGGGCGGCTGCGTTGCCCGCATCCGCATGTCGAAACGGGAGTCGCGCCGGTGCGGTCGGGATTGACGCACTGCAGCGACACCTTCGATACTCATGCACTTCGAGTCGCGGCCGCGGGAGTCGTGTGCAGGTGAATACAAGAAAGATCGGCAGCGGCGGGGCGTCCGTCCTGGCAGTGGCGGCAGCGCTTGTCGGTGCCCCGGCGGCGGCGGACGATAATCTCTTCTTCAGTGAATTGCCCGTCGTGGCGAGCGTGAGCCGGCTGCCGCAGCGGCAGGTGGACGCGCCGACGGCGGTCACCGTGATCGACCGCGAGACGATCAAGGCCGCGGGCGTGCGCGCGCTCAACGACGTGTTCCGCCTCGTGCCGGGCTTCCAGACTTTTCCGCACAACACCGATCCGGCGCGGGTGACCTATCACGGCATCACCGACGAGGATTTCTCGCCGCGGGTGCAGGTGCTGGTGGATGGCCGCTCGCTGCATTCGCCGCTGTTCCGCAGCGGCGTCAACTGGGCGCTGATGCCGGTCGCGCTCGAGGACATCGAACGCATCGAGGTCGTGCGCGGGTCGAACACCACCTCCTATGGCACGAATGCCTTCCTCGGCGTGATCAACATCGTCACCGTCGATCCTGCGCTGGTGCGCGGCGTCTCGGTGGCGGCCAACCACGGCAGCCAGGGGGTGCGCGACTACACGTTGCGCGGCGGCGCGCGGCTGGGCGAGGAAGGCGAGTTTCGCGTGACCTATCAGCAGCTCGACGACGACGGGCTGGAGGACCAGTACGACTGGATCGACAGCTTCCGCTCGCGCCTGCTGGACCTGCGCGCGACCTGGCGCCTCGGCGTGCGCGACGAACTCGACCTGCACGCGGGCCGGATCGAGGGCGTGATGACTTTCGGGCGCCTGGACAAGGACTTCGTGAACCGCAGCGGCGAGCTGTTCCGCAGCGATCCGGAGAATCCGATCCGCGATTTCGATCAGTCGAGCAACTGGCTGCAGCTTCGCTGGCTGCGAACCTTGTCCGAGGGCTCCGATTTCTCGCTGCGCTATGCCTACTCGGCCGACGAGGCGAGCGACGAATACGTCGATCCCGGTCTTCCGGCAGGTTTTGCGCGTATCGACGAGTCCGGTGATCGCGGCCACCGCAGCGAGGTCGAGGCGCAGCACACCTTCTCGCCCTTCGACAGGACGCGGCTCGTGTGGGGGGCGAGCTGGCGGCAGGACACGCTGCGCTCGAAGAGTATGCTGTACGGGCAGAACAAGGTGTCGCGCGACGTCAGCCGCGCCTTCGCGAACGCGGAGTGGGCGCCCGTGGCATGGTTCACGGGAAACCTGGGTTTCTCGTCCGAATACGATTCGCTCGCCGGCAACAACGTGTCGTCGCGCGCGAGCGGCGGCTTTCACCTGAACGCCGAGAATACCGTCCGCGCCGGCTACACGCGGGCGTGGCGCACGGCCAGCATTCTCGACTACCGCGCGAACTTGCGCAGCAGCGCCACGCGCGCCGTGTTCACGGGAACGCGCAATCTGCCGGCCGAGAGCCTGGACAGCTGGGAAGTCGGTTACCTCGGCGACTGGAAGGACTGGCGCATGAGCCTGGACGTTCGGGGCTTCCGCGAACGCGTGGGCGACCGCCTCTTCCTGATCGACCCGAACGTGCGCGACCGGCTGGGCGACCAGGTGATGCCGATCCAGGATATCCGCATCGATGGTGTCGAATACCAGTGGAAGTGGCAGCCGCTGGAGGCGACGCGCCTGATGGTGTCGCAGAGCTTCATCCGCATCGACAGCGACTACTCGGGTGGCGCGCTCACGCCAACGAGCAACCTGGTGACCCGCCGCGGCCGCAAGGAACTGGTCGATGCGTTCGCCGAGGAATCCGCGCCGCGGCGCGCCTCCTCGCTGCTGTGGATGCAGAAGCTGCCGTACGGCCTGGAAGGCTCCGTGGCGCGATACTGGGTCGATCCGATGCGATGGACGCGCAACACCTCGGTCGGGGGCTACGTGCGCACCGACGCGCGCCTGGGCTACCCGTTCCGCATCGCGAGGCAGGGCGGCGAAGTGGCGTACACGGTGCAGTCGCTCGACGGCGACCACGGCGAGTTCAAGTCCAACGGCAGTCCGGCCGACCGTGTCGTCGGCCGTCGCCACTGGGTGTCGCTGCGGCTCGACTTCTGAGCGCGGCCGCGCGCCGGAGCGTGCCGCCGGTTCAGCGGTTGCCGCGCGTCTGCCGGTGCATGCGCATCAGCGTGCTCTTGCCGAACAGGCTCTCGACGAGATCGACGGCCAGTTCGGCGGTCATGTTGCGGTGGTCGAGCGCGGGGTTGAGTTCGACGATGTCGAGCGAGGCGAACTGCTCGGTGTCGGCGATCATCTCCATGCACAGCTCGGCCTCGCGGTAGGTCGGGCCGCCGCGCACGGTGGTGCCGACGCCCGGCGCGATGGTCGGATCGAGGAAGTCGACATCCAGGCTGACGTGCAGGTGCGTGTTCTCGTCCACGCCGGCGAGCGCCTGTTCCATCACCGCGCGCATGCCGACTTCGTCGATGTAGCGCATGTCGAAGACTTCGACCCCGAGTTCGCACAGGAAGCGTTTTTCGCCCTCGTCGACGCTGCGGATGCCGATCTGGCGGATCTCGGCCGGGCGCATCGCCGGGATATGGCCGCCGATGCGCGTCAGCACTTCCGGGCCGTGGCCGCACAGGCAGGCGACGGGCATGCCGTGGATGTTGCCGGAAGGCGTCATTGTCGCGGTGTTGAGGTCGGCGTGCGCATCGAACCACAACACGCGCAGCTTCTTGCCGACGCTGCGGCAATGGCGCGCGACGGCGCTGATGGACCCGATCGCGAGGCAGTGGTCGCCGCCCATCATCACCGGCAGGCGTCCGGCGCACAGTTCGGCATACACCGCCTCGTGCAGGATCTCGTTCCACTGTGCCACCTCCTGCAGGTGACGGAAGCCGTCGACCGCAGGCAGGTTTGGATTCGCCGGGCCAACGAGGTTGCCGCAGTCGCGCACGTCGGCACCGAAGGCCGCGATCGCCGCGTGAATCTCGGCCACGCGCAGGGCCTCCGGGCCCATGCTGGCGCCGCGCGTGCCGGCGCCTACGTCGGTGGGAACGCCAATCAGGCTTACGTTCAGAATCGTCATGGTGTCGGTTTACCCCCAGTGCGCGCGCCGCAGTCCGCGGTGCGAAGGTTCGGTTCGACCCCGCGCGACGGGATGTGGTTCGTCGGGCAGGGCGGAAGGCGTCGCGGGACCTGGTCGGTGCCGTTGCGCAGGGCCGAACTTTGAAGGATGCGTCGCTCAAACAGAATGGTCAATTTTGTATCGAAATGCTATGGCTCTGACGAAATGGCAGAGTTGAATGGCGATCTGCACAAAATCCAGCGTGCGCTCTCTCCAGCGATGCCCGCCGCTCGGGTATAAAGGCGCCTCGGCCGGTCCGGGACATCCCCCCGGCGGGAGCATTGTCGGCGGGCGGGAAGCGTTCGTCGACCTTTCCTGCCTCGGGATCCGCCCGGATGGTGGCCGGATCGGCAGCCACGTCGAACATGATCGCATCGGGAGCAGGTGAATGAAGCGCGCGCAGGCCAATGGCCTCCTGTTGGTTGCAGCACTGATCTGGGGGACGGCCTTCGTCGCCCAGCAGGCGGGCATGCGCGACGTCGGTCCGTTCACCTTCACCGGTGTGCGCTTCCTGTTCGGCGCCGTGGTGATCCTGCCGCTGGTCGCGCGCGAGCTACGCCGGCTCGGGCGGCGCGGCGTGTGGCTGGATGGCCGCGATCTGGCGGGCGGGCTGCTGCTCGGCGTGGTGCTCTTCCTCGGTGCGGCATTCCAGCAGATCGGCATCGCCGGCACCACCGTGAGCAACGCCGGCTTTCTCACCGCGCTGTACGTGCCGTTGGTGCCCGTCGCGAGTGCGCTGCTGTTGCGCGAACGCCTGCACTGGTCGGTGTGGCCGGCGAGCGCGGGCTGCCTCGGCGGTACCTTCCTGCTAGGCGGCGGCAGCCTCTCGGCGCTGTCGACGGGCGATCTGTGGGTGATCGCGAGCGCGCTGTTCTGGGCCGCGCACGTGATGATGGTCGGGCGGGTGGCCGCACGCCACGGCGCCCCGATCACGATCGCGTGCCTGCAGTTCCTGATGTGCGGCGTGCTGGGCATGGCCAGCGGGGGAGCGCTGGAGGTCGTGAGCATCGATGCGCTGGAGCGCGCGCTGCCGTCGATCGCCTACGCCGGCATCCTCTCGGTGGGGTTGGGGTTCACGCTGCAGGTGGTCGCGCAGCGGCATACCCTGGCCGCCGACGCGGCGATCCTGCTGAGCTGCGAGACGCTGTTCGCGGCGATCGCGGCGCGCATCTTCGTCGGCGAGGTACTCACGCCGATGCAGCTGCTGGGCGGCGCGCTGATCTTCGCGTGCGTGATGGCGATCCAGTTGCTGCCGCTCGTCCGCGCGCGCAACGAGGCGGCGCAGCCGGCCTGATCCCGCGGAAGGTCAGGCGGCGTTCTCGAACAGTTCCGGCGGGATGTCCTCGGGGCACAGCTGGCTGGCCTCGTCTCCCATCAGGGCGAGCATCAGGCGCAGCTGGTTGCGCAGCTCGCGCAGGTTGCCCGGCCAGCGGTGGCGGTGCAGTAGCGCAAGTGCGTCGGGGCACACGTAGATCGGTCGCCCGGCGGCGGCCTCGCGCACGAAATGGCGCACGAGTTCGTCGAAATCGTCACGCTCGCGCAGCGGCGGCAGGCTGATGATCCGGCCGCCCGCCGCCTCGAAATTGCGCAGGTCGAGTCGCCCTTCGCGGCGCAGTTCGGCGAGCGGCCGCCGTGCCGCACCGATCACGCGGGCGCGGCTGCCGTCGTGGGCGTCGAAGAGTCGCGCCTGCAGCGTCGTGGGTAGTGCGTCGATCTCCACAAGGAACAGGATGCCGTTGGCCGCCTGCGTCCAGGCGCGGTCGAGTTCCGCCTCCGCGGCTTCTCCGCTGGGCAGGACCGTGCAGTCGATGCCGATCAGCGGTGCGTCCGCGGTCGGCTTGTGGTCTTCATGGAACGCGCGCACCAGATGCGCCTTGCCGGTTCCCATCTCGCCCTCGATCAGCAGCGGAGTGTTTTCCGCCGCGCAGCTGTGCAGCGTTTCGACGATGCGCGCCATGCGCCCGTCGCCGTGACCGATCGCGCCCAGGCGGGAATCGTCGTGGCGCGCCGTTCCGCTGCGAGGTCCCGTTTCGGGGGGGCGCCGCGAACGCAGCTTGGCGCGGGCGATGAGGGTGCGTCCCTTGAGGTCGTAGAGCGGAAAGGGCGCGTCGGGCGCCTGCGCTGCCCAGCCGACCAGGCTGCCCCAGGGTGTCGCAAAACAGGCTTCATAGGCTGCTGCGGGGCGGCGCGCGTCCAGGCCGAGCAGTCCGCGTGCCTTGCGATTGCTCGCGACGAGCCGGCCGCCTTCGTCGAACACGACGAGCGCATGCAGGGGGTCCGACAGCGCATCGCGGCGCGTGTGGAAGTGCAGGGTGAGGAAACCGTCGTCCAGCGTTTCCAGCAGGCGGTGTTCGATCAGCTCGGCCGTCGTGCGCAGCAGCGCTTCGGCATGGGTCAGGTTCTCGTGCGCGTCCGACGACACGTCGAGGATGCCCAGCATGCCGCCCGTCGGGGCGAGGATGGGCGTCGCGACGCAGGTGAGGATGCGATTGCGCGTGAGGTAGTGCTGGTCGCCCTGCACCGTGACGACGGTTCCGGTGTGCAGCGCCGTGCCGATCGCGTTCGTGCCCATCACGGCCTCGCTCCAGTCGACGCCGGGCCGCAGTGCGACGCGGGTCGCGCGGTCGAGGAAGTCCGTGTGGCCCAGCGCGCTGAGGATCATGCCCTGGCGGTCGGCCAGCAGCACCGTCGACGACGGGCTGCCGATCTGGCGGTACAGGCCTTCGATCATCGGGCGCGAGAAGGCCAGCAGGCGGTTGTTTGCCGCGATCCGGTCCGTGAGTTCGCCCGGCGCGAGCGCCGTGTCATTGAGCGGTTCGTCGGGCCGCAGCCCGTGCTCGCGGCTGCGTTGCCACGATGCGACGAGCGTTTCCGGCCGGGACAGGGGGGGTGAAGCTTCCATCATGGGGAGCGATGAAGCATGAATCATTCCGACGGCGTCGAACCGCACTTGCAAAGGGGTTTTTGCAGAAACGGAGGGCGCAGGAGCCGGCTGCGTTGTCACGCATCGGAACAGGTGTTGCCTTGTAGAGCAGCCGGGAGCAGTGCCGGATTGCGGCGCGTCCGGTTGCGAGAATCTCCGTGACTGTCGTGCAAGTGTATGTTTGGAAAGCGAAATATTTTTCGCGGGAGGATGGTGGCGCTTGCTGGCACGCGCCCTGCGGAAGGGATGGCGACGCGAGACAGCGTTTCGACCAATCAACACACTTCTGGAGACGAGTTCAATGATCTACGAGATGCCCGGCAAGGCAGGCGCCAAGGTCCAGTTCAAGAGCCGCTACGACAACTTCATCGGCGGCAAGTGGGTGGCGCCGGTACGCGGCCAGTATTTCGAAAACCTCACGCCGATTTCGGGCCGGCCGTTCTGCCAGGTCGCCCGCTCGACCGAGGAAGACATCAATCTCGCCCTCGATGCTGCCCACGCCGCAGCCGACAAGTGGGGCCGCACCTCGGCGGCCGATCGCGCCAACATCCTGCTCAAGATCGCCGACCGCCTCGAAGCCAACCTCGAAATGCTGGCCTACGCCGAGACCGTCGACAACGGCAAGGCGATCCGCGAAACCCTGAACGCCGACATTCCGCTGACGATCGACCATTTCCGCTACTTCGCCGGCTGCCTGCGTGCTCAGGAAGGCGGCATCAGCGAGATCGACGAACACACCGTCGCGTACCACTTCCATGAGCCGCTCGGCGTCGTCGGCCAGATCATTCCGTGGAATTTCCCGATCCTGATGGCGGCGTGGAAGCTCGCCCCGGCCATCGGCGCCGGCAACTGCGTGGTGCTGAAGCCCGCCGAATCGACCCCGGTCAGCATCCTGGTGCTGGTCGAACTGATCGCCGACCTGCTGCCCCCGGGCGTGCTCAACGTCGTCAATGGTTTCGGTCGCGAAGCCGGCATGCCGCTGGCCACCAGCAAGCGCATCGCCAAGATCGCCTTCACCGGCTCCACCGCCACCGGCCGGGTCATCGCCCAGGCCGCCGCGCAGAACCTCATTCCCGCGACGCTGGAACTCGGCGGCAAGTCGCCCAACATCTTCTTCGAGGACATCGCCGCGGCCGACGACGCCCTCTTCGACAAGGCGGTCGAAGGCATGGTGCTGTTCGCCTTCAACCAGGGCGAAGTGTGCACCTGCCCGTCGCGCGCGCTGATCCAGGAGTCGATCTACGACAAGTTCATGGAGCGCGTGCTGGCGCGCGTCAAGGCGATCAAGCAGGGCAGCCCGCTCGATACCGCGTCGATGATGGGTGCGCAGGCCTCGACCGACCAGATGAA
This sequence comes from Aromatoleum tolulyticum, assembly GCF_900156155.1. Classification (GTDB taxonomy): domain Bacteria; phylum Pseudomonadota; class Gammaproteobacteria; order Burkholderiales; family Rhodocyclaceae; genus Aromatoleum; species Aromatoleum tolulyticum. The sequence goes on along the minus strand of NZ_FTMD01000010.1, from coordinate 105,874 downwards.
CAAGATCCTGTCCTACCTCGACGTGGGCAAGCAGGAAGGCGCCGAACTGCTGATCGGCGGCGACCGCGCCCGTCTCGGCGGCGAGCTGGCCGAGGGCTATTACATCCAGCCGACCCTGTTCAAGGGCCACAACAAGATGCGCATCTTCCAGGAAGAGATCTTCGGGCCGGTGCTGGCCGTGACGACCTTCAAGGACGAAGCGGAAGCGCTCGAGATCGCCAACGACACCCCGTACGGTCTCGGTGCCGGCGTGTGGTCGCGCGACGGCAGCACGGCCTACCGCATGGGCCGCGCCATCAAGGCCGGCCGCGTATGGACCAACTGCTACCACGCCTACCCGGCCCACGCCACCTTCGGCGGCTACAAGGAGTCCGGCATCGGCCGCGAGACGCACAAGATGATGCTCGACCACTACCAGCAGACCAAGAACCTGCTGGTGAGCTACAGCCCCAACGCGCTCGGTTTCTTCTGAGCGCGTTACCAGGGCCTCGCGCTCGGTTTCTTCTGAGCGCGTTACCAGCCCTCGCGCTCGGCTTCTTCTGAGCGCGGAGGCGGCCGGGCGCAGCATTTCGGCGCCCGCTGCGCTCATGTTGTTCTTCTCTCCCTCTCCTCCGTCCACAGCGGAAGAGCTTCACGGGCGGCCAAGGCCGCCCGTTTTTTTTTGCGTCGTGACGGCAAGGGGGCGAATCGTGATTCGACGCGTCCTGGCCACGGAAGGCGCGGGAGGTTCTCGCTCGAAGGTCCGGAGGGACTGACTTTCCTGACGCGCGCCTGTTCACGGACGAGGAACTTGCGCTCCTCGCAAACGAGGGCTGATCATGCGCTATGCTCAAGGCGGGTGATCGATCCGCCTGAAGTGCCCGCGATGCGCCGTTTTCCGGGGTTGTGTTCCGATATGGAGCAACTGTTCCATATCGGAGCAGGCGGGGCGCGGCGAGGCGGTTCGCAGCCGCGCGGGAGGGCTGGATCGAATCCTGCATTGGAAACACGACCGTCCCCGGCTCGATCCGGCGGGCGCTGACACAAGAACGATGGAGACACATCAATGCTGCGACCGTTTGCGCGCGCGTGCCTGGTGGCGGCTGCGCTCCTTGCCTGCCTGATCGCGCCGGTGCGCGCGGCCGATCCCGTGCCGATCCGCATCGGCGTGCTGCAGTACGGCACGGTGAGCTGGGAGCTCGAGGTGATGAAGCGGCAGGGCTACGCCGAGCGCGAGGGGGTGCGCATCGAGGTCGTGCCGCTCGCGCAGAAGGACGCCGCGAACGTCGCGCTGCAGGGCGGAGCGGTGGACCTGATCGTGAACGACTGGATCTGGGTCGCACGCCAGCGCGCCGAGGGGCGCGACTTCGCCTTCGTGCCGTATTCGCGCGCGGTGGGCGGCATCATGGTGCGCCCGGATGCGAATGTGCGCTCGCTCGCCGACCTGCGCGGCCAGCGCCTGGGTGTCGCCGGCGGTGCGCTGGACAAGAGCTGGCTGCTGTTGCGCGCGTATTCGCGCAAGACCCTCGGCGAGGACGCCGCGACGCTCGTGAAGCCGGATTTCGGCGCGCCGCCGCTGTTGAACGCCTTGATGCTGAAGGGCGAGCTCCCGGCGGTGATGAACTTCTGGCATTTCGCGGCGCGGCTGCGTGCGGCCGGGATGCGCGAGCTCCTTTCCCTCGATGACGTCCTCAAGGGGCTCGGCGTCGAAGGCGAATTGCCGATGATCGGCTGGGTTTTCCGTGAGGACTGGGCGGCGAAGAACCGTGTGGCGTTCGAAGGCTTCCTGCGCGCCGGCGCCCAGGCGCGCCGCCACATGCAAAGCTCGGATGCGGTGTGGGAGGAGCTGCGTCCGCTCACGCGCGCCGAGGACGACGCGACGCTCGCCGCGCTGCGCGACGGCTTCCGCGCCGGCATCCCCGGCGAGGACATCGCGCAGGCCGAACGCACCGCGCGGCGCGTGTTTGCGATCCTCGCGCAGGAAGGCGGTGCCGAACTCGTCGGCAGTGCCACCGCACTGCCGGCGGGCACTTTCTGGCGTGTGGGCGCCCCGCGCTGATGAAGGCCGGTGTCGATGACTCCGCGCCCTGGCCGCAGCCGGCCGTGCCCGTCCGGCGCGCGATGAAACGCAACGGCCCGCAGGGCGAAGGTTGGTTGCGCGCGGCCTCGCTCGCCGCCTTCCTGCTGCTGTGGCAGCTCGCCGCATGGCTCTTCGCCAGCCAGACGCTGCCCACCCCGGCCACCGTATTCGCGCGCATCGCCGCCGAAACCGCCTCGCTCGCGTTGCCGACGCATCTGGCCATCACGCTCGCGCGCGTCGTGGTCGCCTTCGGGCTGGCGATGGCCCTCGGCGCCGCGATCGGCATCGCGATGGGGCGCTGGCGCCGTCTCGATGCGCTCCTCGACGGCTGGCTCGTGCTCGGGCTCAATATCCCCGCGCTCGTCACCATCATCCTGTGCTACGTGTGGTTCGGGCTGAACGACGCCGCCGCGATCGTCGCCGTCGCCCTGAACAAGATCCCGACGGTGGTCGTCACCGTGCGTGAAGGCGCGCGCGCGGTCGACGCCCGCCTGATGCAGGTTGCCCACGCCTATCGGCTGCCGCGGCTGCGCACCTTCGCCCGCGTCTATCTGCCCCAGCTCGTCCCCTACCTGATGGCCGCAGCGCGCTCGGGGCTGTCGCTGATCTGGAAGATCGTGCTCGTGGTCGAACTCCTCGGCCGCAGCAATGGCGTCGGCTTCCAGCTCAACATGTTCTTCCAGCTCTTCGACATTACCGGCATCCTCGCCTACACGCTCGTGTTTGCCGCCGTCGTGCTCGTCGTCGAAGCGGCCGTCCTGCGTCCGCTCGAGCGACGCCTCACGCGCTGGAGATCCTGAATGCTCGACATCGTCATCGACCGCAAGACCTACCCCGACCGCGCCGGGGCCCCGCATCTGGCGCTCGCCGGGTTGCACCTCGAGGCCGCCCCCGGTGAGTTCGTGTGCGTCGTTGGCCCCTCGGGCTGCGGCAAGAGCACGCTGCTCAACGTCGTCGGCGGGCTCGACCGCGACGTCGACGGCCGCGTGCGCCTTGGCGGCGCCCCGTTCGCCGACTCCACGCACGACATCGGCTTCATGTTCCAGGAGCCGCGCCTGATGCCCTGGCTCACGGTGCTCGACAACGTGCTCCTCGTCACCGACGCGAGCCCCGCGGCACAGCGGCGCGCGCGCGACCTCCTCGCCGCGATGGGCCTGGCCGACGTGCTCGACGCCTACCCCGGGCGCCTGTCGGGCGGCATGCAGCGGCGTGTCGCCCTCGCACGCGCCTTCGTCATCGAACCGAAGCTCCTGCTGATGGACGAGCCCTTCGTCTCGCTCGACGTGCCCACCGCCAACCGCCTGCGCGCGATGCTGGTCGAACAGTGGCAGCGCTCGGGCGCGACCGTGCTCTTCGTCACCCACGACCTGCGCGAAGCGCTCGCGCTCGCCGACCGCATCTGCTTCCTCTCGGCCGCCCCCGGGCGCGTCGTGCTCGAGCTTCCCCTTACCCTCGCGCGCCCGCGCGCCCCCGACGATGCAGCCGTGCAGGCGCTGCACGCCGAGCTGCTTGCCCGGCACCCCGAGCTCCTCGCCGGGCTCACCAGCGAACCGCACGAGCCCCAGGATGAATGAGCGCATGAACACTGCCGTCGACGCATCCCCCCGCACCCGCGATTCGGCGCAGGCGGGCGCCGCGCTCGAGCTCGCCGACGTGCGCAAGGCCTACGGCACGCGCGAGGCGCTGCGTGGCGTCACGCTCAAGGTCGACCGCGGCGAGTTCGTCGCGCTGCTCGGACCCAACGGTGCGGGCAAGAGCACGCTGTTCCAGCTCCTGACCGGCCTCTTCAACGCCGACTCCGGGCGGCTCGCCGTGTGCGGCCACGACATCCGCAAGGCCCCGGTCGCGGCGCTCGCGCACCTCGGGGTCGTGTTCCAGCAGAGCACGCTCGACCTCGATCTCGGCGTCGCCGCGAACCTCAAGTTCCACGCCGCGCTGCACGGTCTCGGGGGGCGACACGCGCGCGACCGCGTCGCCGACGCCCTCGGTCGCCTTGGCCTCACCGAGCGCGCGGGGGACCCCGTGCGCGAACTCTCCGGCGGCAACCGCCGCAAGGTCGAGCTGGCGCGCGCCCTGGTGCATGAGCCCGCGGTGCTGCTGATGGACGAGGCCACGGTCGGCCTCGATCCGGCCTCCCGCCGCCAGCTCCTCGACGAAGTGCTGGCGCTGCGCGCGCGCGGCGTCGCCGTGCTGTGGGCGACCCATCTCGTCGATGAGGCGGAGGCCGCCGACCGCGTCGTCGTGCTCCATCGCGGCCAGATCCTCGCCGAAGGCCGGCCGCAGGCACTCGCCGATCAGGCCGGCACCGCGACCCTCGCCGACGCCTTCCTGCAGATGACCGGCGGTGGCGGCGAGCGCAGCGACTGAACGCCTTCAAACCAAAAAGAACAGTTCCGGAAATCCGACCCCGACAGGAGACCCGCTTGATTCCCCGCACCCGACTCATCGCCGCCTGCATCTTCATGCTCGCCGCGGGCGCCGCCGCTGCCAAGGGCACCGGCTACGTGTTCGTCAGCAGCGAGAACGACCACGCCGTGACCGTGTTCGACAGCAAGAGCTGGCAGGTCGTCAAATCCATCCCCACCGGCCAGCGTCCGCGCGACATGCGCCTGTCGCCCGATCGCAGCCAGCTCTACGTGATCGCCAGCAAGGCCGACCGCGTCGACGTCATCGACATCGCCCAGCTCAAGGTCACCCACAGCATCCCCGTCGGCGAGGACCCCGAGATGTTCGACCTCTCGCCCGACGGCAAGCGGCTCTACGTTTCGAACGAGGAGGGCGCGCAGGTGTCGGTGATCGACGTCGCGACGAAAAAGCCCGTCGCCCGCATCGAGGTCGGCGAGGAGCCCGAGGGCGTGCGCCTGTCGCCCGACGGCAAGCGCGTGTATGCGACCTCGGAGGTCGCGAACATGGTGCACGTCATCGACGCCGCGACGCACAAGATCCTCGCCAACGTCGTCGTCGCCAACCGCCCGCGCCGCTTCGCGATGACGCCGGACGGCGCCGAGGTGTGGGTCACCTCCGAGCTCGGCGGCAAGGTCACCGTGCTCGACGGCGCCACCAGCGCCGTCAAGGCCACGATCGCCTTCACCCCCAAGGGCTTCCGCGCCGACGACGTCACCCCGGTCGGCATCGCGATGACGGGCGACGGCAAGACCGCCTACGTCACGCTCGGGCGCGCCAATCACATCGCGGTGGTCGACGTCGCGAGCCGCAAGGTGCAGGACTACGTGCTGGTGGGCAACCGCGCGTGGGGCGCGAGCCTCAACCGCGACGGCAGCCTGCTCTTCGTTGCCAACGGCCTGTCCGACGACATCTCGGTCGTCGACACCAAGACCCGCAAGGTGCTGCGCTCGGTGCCGGTCGGGCGCGTGCCGCACACCGTCGTGATCGACGACTGAGGGGGACTGTCCATGCGCATCAGCCTCGGACTTCTCCTGCGCGCCACGCTCGGCAGCTTTGCCGCGCTCGTGGCCGCGTCCGCGTTTGCCGCCACGAATGTGCGTATCGCCCATCTGGAACTCGAAACCGATTCCCGTTACGACGAGACGAAACTCTTCTTCCGCGGCCTCGCCCAGCCCCTCGGGCGGCCCTTCGCCGGCGCGGAAGTCGCGCTGCGCGAGGCGCGTTTCGTCGGTCAGGCGGTGGGCGCCGAATTCGCGCTCGAACGCGTCACCGGCGCGGATGCGAAGGCGCTGCTCGCCGCGATCGACAGGCTCAACAAGGAAGGGGTGCGCTACTTCCTCCTCGATGCCCCCGGCGCCGTCGTCGCCGAAGTCGCCAAAGCCGTGCGAGGGAAGGAACTCCTGCTCTTCAACGTCTCCGCGCCGGACGACGCGCTACGCCAGGCGCAATGCCAGCCCAACCTGCTGCATACGCTGCCGAACGACGCGATGCGCATGGATGCGCTCGCGCAGTACCTGGTATCGAAGAAGTGGCGCAACGTGCTGATGCTCGAAGGTCCGCGTCCCGAGGACAAGCTCGTCGCCGACGCCTTCGACCGCGCCGCCAAGCGCTTCGGCCTGAAGCTCGTCGAGCGCCGCCCCTTCGTGCTCAGCAACGACCCGCGCCAGCGCGACCAGGGCAACGTCGCGCTGCTCACGGCCGGCAGTGAGCACGACGTCGTCTTCGTCGCCGACAGCGACGGCGAGTTCGCGCGCAGCGTCCCTTACCGCACGGTGCGTCCGCGCCCGGTCGTCGGCGGCGAAGGCCTCGCCGCGGCCGCGTGGTCGTGGGCGTGGGAGCGTCACGGCGCGCCGCAACTCAACAGTCGCCTCGAGAAGCACGCCGGCCGCAAGATGGCCGACCCCGACTGGGCCGCGTGGATGGCGGTGAAGGCGGTCGTCGAAGCGGTCGTGCGCACGCAGAACGCCCCCTTCGGCACGGTCGCGAAATACCTCAAGGGCGAGGAGATCGCGCTCGACGGCTTCAAAGGCAATCGTCTCGGTTTCCGCGCCTGGGACAACCAGCTGCGCCAGCCCGTGCTGCTCGCGACCCACAACGCAGTGATCGAGCGCGCGCCGATCGCGGGCTTCCTGCACCCGACCAACAACATGGACACCCTCGGCTTCGACCAGCGCGACAGCCGCTGTGCGTTCTGACAGGCACGACCGATGAGACTCTCCCACGCATGGCTCGCGCTGCAGGCGATCGCCGGCCGCGAGATCGCCAAGTTCGTGCGCCAGGGCGGCCGCTTCGCCTCGGCGCTGGTGCGCCCGCTCCTGTGGCTGGTCGTCTTCGCGGCGGGCTTCCAGAACGTCTTCGGGGTGTCGATCATCCCGCCCTACGACACCTACATCCCGTACCAGGTGTACATCGTGCCGGGGCTGCTGGGCATGGTGCTGCTCTTCAACGGCATGCAGTCCTCGCTCGCGATGGTGTACGACCGCGAGATGGGCATGATGCGGCTGCTGCTGACCGCGCCGCTGCCGCGCAGCTTCCTCCTCTTCGCCAAGCTCCTTGCGGGCACCTTGCTGTCGGTGCTGCAGGCCTACGTCTTTCTCGTCATCGCCTGGTTGTTCGACGTCGAGGTGCCGTGGGCCGGCTGGCTCACCGCGCTGCCGGTGATCGTGCTCGCGGGGATGATGCTCGGCGCGCTGGGCCTGCTGCTGTCGGTACAGGTGCGCCAGCTCGAGAACTTCGCCGGCACGATGAACTTCGTGATCTTCCCGATGTTCTTCGTCTCGCCCGCGCTCTATCCGCTGTGGAAACTCGAGGAATCGGGCGCAGCGGTCGTGCATGCGGTCGCGCAGTGGAACCCCTTCACCCACGCCGTCGAGGCGATCCGCTTCGCCCTCTACGGCCAGCTCGCCGCCACCTCGCTGGCGATCGTGGCTGGCTGCCTTGCCGTGTTCTTCACGCTTGCGGTGCGCGGCTACGATCCGCAGCGCGGGATGCTCAGACGGACGGGCGGCAAGCCTGCCTGACCTGCTCCTGTCACACCATGGAGCAGGTGCTCCATAACGGAACAACAGAGGCAAAAAGAAGCCGGATGTTCTGCAAAACCGTGCATAGGGTTTATCGAACATCCGGCAATTTTTCGGGGCGCCGAGTGCCCCGAAAGCCGTTCAGGGAAGCTTGTGCGTGACGCCGTGGGCCGAGAAGATCCGTGCGAGTTCGCCCGAGCGCTGCAGGTCCGCCAGCGCTTCCGATAGCGCCGCCGCCAGCTCCTTGCTGTCGGCCTTCACGGCCATGCCGAGCGGCCAGCCCTTCACCCGCAATTCAGGCATGTTCAGCGCGTCGATCTCGAACTGCTTCTGTTCCTTCAATGCGGCTTCGAGCTGGCTGCGCGGTGCCATCACGGCGCTGACCTCGCCCTTCACCATGGCCGCGGCGGCTTCGGCGACGCTGCGGAAATGGACGACGTTGTCGCGCAGCCGTCCGTTCAGCACATGCAGCATGAAGTCGCTGGCGTGCGTGTCGAGCTCCACGCCGACTTTCTCGCGCGTGAATACTTCGAAGGCGACCGCCGCCGACCCCGTTGCCGCCTGCACCCGCGCGGGATTGCGCGCGAGCGCCATCGTCTCGAGGTGATAGGGGCCGAAGATCGCCACCTTGTCGTTCTGTGCCGCGAACTGCGCATCCACCGGCACATGCAGCATCACGTCGGCCGGGCGCCGGCCGAGGTAGTGCCCTTTCCACACCATGTTGCGCAGGTCGTCGCTCATGTTCTCGTCGGGCGGGAACTCGACGATCTCCGCGCGCATCCCCAGGCGCTCGGCCAGGGACTGCGCGATGGCTACGTCGATGCCCTTGCCGCGTGCCGAGAAGGGCGCATAGTCGGCATACACGGCCACCCGCAGGGTACCTGCCTGCTGCACTTCGAGCTGTGCGGCCGCGTGGGCCGGGAGCAGGGCGCCTGCCATCATGGCGCCCGCTGCGATCAGGAATGCGCGTCGTTCATTTTTCACGTACGGTCTCCAGCCAGGCCTTTATTGCCCACATCGCCTCCTGCGACAGCATGCCCTCGAACGGCGGCATATACACGGCGCCGTTGCGACTCACGCCATTGCGGATGCGCTGCAGGAAATACTCGTCCGTTTCCGGCGCGATGTCGAGCTTGCGCAGGTCCGGAGCGATGCCGCCCGACACCGCCCCGAGGCCGTGGCAGCGTGCGCAGTTCTGGTTGAAGGCCGAATCGCCGATGCGGATCGCCTCCGCGTTGTCGCGATAGGGATTGACGGCGCGCCATTCCTCGCCGAGCTTGGGCAGTGTCGATACATCCACCGCCTGCGGCGTCACGTCGCCGTGTGCGTGGGCCAGTCCCGCTCCGAGCGCGAGGCCGGCGGCGAAGGCCGCGGCGCGCAGTTTGCGGGTGAATGTCTCCTTGTTGTGCTTGTCCACCTTCTGATTCCTCATCTCTGATTGACGACGCCCGGAGTGCCGGATCTGCACCTTCCTTCGCAAGCCCTGTGCCACGTGGGCCAGGCGACCCGGAATCCGGCGTATTTCCTTGGTAAGGCGCCTGAAAGCTGCTGGCAGGAAAATTGCTCCACTGTTGTTGCCGGATCGGATGACCGATTGCTTCGACCTGGTGCAGGTGCTACTTTCTGACACAAGGGACAAACAAAAAAATAGTCCCCAAAGTGACGCGCAGGAGAGGAGGAGAAGATGGCCGTATTACCGCAATTGCGGGATCGCCGCGAGAACACCATTTCGGACGCGCGACGATTTTTCTTCGAGCTTGGCCAGACGCCGGAGGCCGGGCTCGCCCCTCCTGTGCTGCGTTCCTGGCAGCGCTGTCGCAACGGCGGGCTCGACCACCTGGATGCCTACCTGATCGACCCCGCGGGCCGCGCCCAGCTCTCCGACGCGCGCGACCGCAGTGCGCGGCTGCTGGAGCACGCGGGCGGGATCATGGAACACGTGTTCGAACAGATCCGCGCCTCGGGCAGCATGGTCATCCTTGCCGACACGAAGGGCATGATCCTGCACTGCCTCGGCGACCCCGATTTCGTCGGCCGCGCGCAACGCGTCGCACTGCAGCCGGGCGCGTCGTGGGATGAAACCTTCCGCGGCACCAACGCGATCGGTACCGCGATCCTCGAAGGCGCACCGGTCGAAATCCATGGCGCCGAGCACTACCTGGAACGCAATGGCTTTTTGACCTGCAGTGCCGCGCCGGTGTTCAACGCACAGGGGTGCATCGCGGGCGTGCTGGATATCTCGGGCGACTCGCGCAGCAACCAGCGCCATACGCTGGGCCTCGTGCGCCTCTCGGTGCAACTGCTCGAGAAGCGCCTCTTCGAGGCGGAGTTCGCCAAGGAAATCCGCATCGCCTTCCATCCGCGCCCCGAATACGTCGGCAGCCTGCAGGAAGCGATGCTCGCGGTCGATGCCGACGGCCGCATCGTCGGCGCCAATCCCGTCGCGCGCGAATGGCTGGGACTTACGGCCGGACTGGCCGACGCACCGTCCTTCGGCATGCTCTTCCGCACCGGCTTCGGCCAGGTGCTCGACCGCGCGGCCAACGCGCCGGACGACCTGCTGCTGCTCGAAATGCGGCGCGGCGATGCCGTCTATGTGCAGGTGCGCGGCCACCGGCGGACGCGCCCGGAGGTTCCTGCGCCGAGATTGCAGGAAGCGGCGCAGGAGTCGGCGAAGGGGCCGGCGAAAACCTCGGACGGTTCGAAAGGTCGCATCACCCTCGACAGCCTCGCGACCGGCGATGCGCGCCTGCAACTCGCCCTCGACCGCGCGCGCCGCGTGCAGGGCAAGGACATCCCGCTGCTGATCCAGGGCGAATCGGGTGTCGGCAAGGAACTCTTCGCCCGTGCTTTCCACAACAGCGGCGTGCGCAGCGACGGACCCTTCGTCGCACTCAACTGTGCGGCGATTCCGGAAAACCTCATCGAATCGGAACTCTTCGGCTACGTCGGCGGCTCCTTCACCGGCGCGCGGCGCGAGGGCGCGGTCGGCAAGCTGCAGCAGGCCCACGGCGGCACGCTGTTCCTGGATGAAATCGGCGACATGCCGCTCGGCATGCAGGCGCGCCTGCTGCGCGTGCTGCAGGAGCGCAGCGTCACGCCGATCGGCTCGATGAAATCGATCCCGGTCGACATCTCCCTCGTGTGCGCGACCCACCGCGTGCTGCGCGACGCCGTGAAGCAGGGCGTGTTCCGCGAAGACCTCTACTACCGCGTCAACAGCCTCACCGTCACCCTGCCGCCGCTGCGCGAACGCACCGACGTCCGCCGCATCGTGTCGAACCTGCTCGAGATCGAATCGGCCGACCGGCGCAGCGGGCCGCTCGGCATCAGCGAAGAGGTCATGGGCTTCTTCGAACGCTACCCCTGGCCGGGCAACGTCCGCCAGCTCCAGAACGTCATCCGCGTCGCCGTCGCGCTGCTCGACGACAACGAGCACGAGATCGCCTCGATCCATCTGCCCGAGGAGCTCTTCGGCATCGATGGCGAGGAGGGCGGCGAAGGCCTCGCCCCTTCTACCCCGATGACGGCCATGCCGGTCGCGGCCATCGCGTCGCCTGCGCCGGCGGCCACGATCGGGGCGCGCAGCCTGGACGAAATCGAACTCGAAGCGATCGCGACGGTCATGCGTGAAGTGGGCGGCAACGTCTCCGCCGCCGCACGTCGCCTCGGCGTCAGCCGCAACACTCTCTACCGCAAGCTCGGCCGGATGAGTTGACAGCCCTGTTATGCGATAGACATTGTCACGGGCATGGTATTTGCCTAAAGTGGTCTGTTGTGTCCCGTAGCGAATCTACCGACGGAGGAGTACATCGATGTGGAAATCGCTCTATATTGACCCCGCGAAGTGTACCGGCTGCCTGCAATGCGAGATGGCCTGCTCGTACGAACATACCGGTGTCATCAATCCCAGCGACTCGCTGATCAAGGTCTTCAATTTCGAGCATGAAGGGCGCAAGGTGCCCTACACCTGCACCCAGTGCACCGACGCGTGGTGCATGCACTCCTGTCCGGTCGATGCGATCCGGCTGGACCTGACCACCGGCGCGAAAATGGTGTTCGAGGACACCTGTGTCGGCTGCAAGGTGTGCACGATCGCCTGTCCGTTCGGCACGGTCAATTACAACCAGGCTACCGGCAAGGTGCAGAAATGCGACCTGTGCGAGGGCGATCCGGCCTGTGCGAAAGCCTGTCCGACCGGCGCGATCACATACATCGACGCCAACTGGACGGGTCTTACGCGCATGCAGGCCTGGGCTGCCAAGGCCAACACCCCCGCATCGGCGGCCTGAGAGGAGAGGAATACCATGGCATGGAATCGCAAGCTCCTGCGGGTGAACCTCACCCAGGGCACGTGCAAGGAAGAGCCCCTCAACATGGAGTGGGCCAACGAATACCTCGGATCGCGCGGACTGTCGGCCAAGTACCTGGTCTCCGAGATCGACCCCAAGGTCGACCCGTTGTCGCCCGACAACAAGCTGATCATGGCGACCGGCCCGCTCACCGGCACGATGGCCTCCACCGGCGGCCGCTACACCGTGAGCTGCAAGGGACCGCTCACCGGCGCGATCGCCTGTTCCAACTCGGGCGGCTTCTTCGGCGCCGAGCTGAAGTTCGCCGGCTGGGACATGATCATCTTCGAAGGCCGGTCGCCGAAGCCCGTCTACCTCTTCATCGAGAACGACAAGGCTGAACTGCGCGACGCCTCGCACCTGTGGGGCACCAGCTGCTGGCACACCGAGGAGCAGATCAAGGCCGACCACCAGGATCCGCTGATCCGCGTGTCCTCGATCGGCAAGGCGGGCGAAAACCAGGTGCTGTTCGCGGTCGTCATCAATGACCTGCACCGAGCGGCCGGCCGCTCGGGCGTGGGCGCCGTGATGGGCTCGAAGAACCTCAAGGCGGTTGCTATCCGCGGCACCAAGGGCGTCGCGGGCATCAAGGACTTCCCGGCCTTCCTCAAGGCCACCACCGACGCGAAGAAGGTGCTCGCCGACAACGCGGTGACCGGCCAGGGCCTGCCCAAGTACGGCACCCAGGTGCTGATGAACGTCATCAACGAGATCGGCGCGCTGCCCACGCGCAACCACCGCGACGTGCAGTTCGAGGACGCCTCCAAGATTTCCGCCGAGGCGATGCACGAGAAGCGCCCGACCGACGGCAAGTCCCACCTCATCACCAACGCCGCGTGCTTCGGCTGCACCATCGCCTGCGGGCGCATCTCGCAGCTCGACAAGAACCACTTCACCGTCAAGAACAGCCCGCAGTACTGGGGCGCATCGGGCGGCCTGGAGTACGAAGCCGCCTGGGCGCTCGGTGCCGCCAACGGCGTCGGCGACCTCGAGGCGCTGCAGTACGCCAACATGCTGTGCAACGAGCAGGGCATGGACCCGATCTCCTTCGGCGCCACCGTCGGCGCGGCGATGGAACTCTACGAGATGGGCGTGCTGAAGAAGGAAGAGATCGGTCTCGACACGCCCTTCGGGTCGGCCGAAGCGCTGGCGAAGCTCGCCGAGATGACCGCAGCGGGCGAAGGCTTCGGCAAGGAGATCGGGCAGGGCTCGGCGCGCATGTGCGCGAAGTACGGCCATCCCGAGCTCTCGATGAGCGTCAAGAGCCAGGAGTTCCCCGCCTACGACTCGCGCGGCATCCAGGGCATGGGCCTCGCGTACGCGACCTCCAACCGCGGCGCCTGCCACCTGCGCGGCTATACGGTCGCGTCCGAAGTGCTGGGCATCCCGGTCAAGACCGATCCGCTCGTCACCGAAGGCAAGGCCGAACTCGTGAAGGCCTTCCAGGACGCCACCGCGGTGTTCGACGCCGCCGGCATCTGCGTATTCACGTCCTTCGCGTGGACGCTCGCCGACGTGCAGCCGCAACTCGCGGCGGCCTGCGGCGAGGAATGGACGATGGAGAAGCTCAACGCGGTCGGCGAACGCATCTGGAACCTCGAGCGCCAGTTCAACAACGCCGCGGGCTTCACCGCCAAGGACGACAACCTGCCGCCGCGCCTGTTGAAGGAACCGGCCAAGACCGGCCCGGCGAAGGGACTCGTCAACGGCCTCGACAAGATGCTGCCCGAGTACTACAAGGTGCGCGGCTGGACGCCCGACGGCGTGCCGACCGCGGAAACCCTGGCGCGACTCGGACTCTGAGCATCGCCTGACGCTCGCCTGTCGAGCGTGTGAGCCCTTCCCGGCGGCCCGCTGCCGGGAAGGGCGCCTCATCGCCCAAACGAGGACGAACCGATGAAACACGTGATACTCGGCAACGGACCCGCCGGCGTCGTCGCCGCCGAAACGCTGCGCCGCGCCGCGCCCGCCGACGAGATCCTGATGGTCGGCAGCGAGAACGTTCCGCCATACTCGCGCATGGCCATTCCCTACCTGCTCGAAGAGAACATCGACGAAACGGGCACTTACCTGCGCAAGGCGCCCGAGCACTTCCGCAGGCTCAACATCGGCGAACTGCGCGCGCGTGCCGTGTCGCTGGATACGGACAAGCGCCGCATCCTGTTCCACGACGGCCACTTCGAGGACTACGACCGCCTCCTCATCGCGACCGGCTCGCATCCGGTGCGCCCGCCCATCCCCGGCGTCGACCTGCCCGAAGTGCAGACCTGCTGGACGCTCGACGACGCCCGCGCCATCGCCCGGCTCGCCAAACCCGGCTCGCGCGTGCTGCAGCTCGGCGCCGGCTTCATCGGCTGCATCATCATGCAGGCCCTTGCTGCGCGCGGCGTGCAGCTCACCGTCGTCGAGATGGGCGACCGCATGGTGCCGCGCATGATGACGCCCAAGGCCGGCAGCATGATCAAGCGCTGGGTCGAGCAAGAGGGCATCCGCGTCGTCACCAACGCCGGCGTGCAGCGCATCGACCGCAGCAGCACCGAGGGTGTCGTGGACGTGACCCTGTCGACCGGCGACGTCCTGCCGTGCGACCTCGTGATCGTCGCTGCCGGCGTCGCGCCCAATGTCGCCTTTCTCGACGCCACCCCCGTGCATGTCGCCAAGGGCGTGCTCGTCGACGACAAGCTCGAAACCAGCGTGCCGGGCATCTTCGCCGCCGGCGACGTCGCCGAGGCGCCCGACCTCTTCACCGGTGCCCACCTCGTCGCGGCGATCCAGCCCAACGCTGCCGACCAGGCCCGCGTGGCCGCGCTCAACATGGCGGGCCGCCACACGCAGCTCAACGGCGTGCTCGCGATCAACGTGCTCGACACGCTGGGCCTGATCTCGGCGTCCTTCGGCCAGTGGTGGGGCGAGGGGAGCGAAACCGGCGGAGCGGGTGTCGAACACATTGATGAGAACCGCTTCCGCTACCTCAGCCTGCAGTTCAAGGACGACGTGATGATCGGCGCAACTTCGATCGGCCTCACCCAGCACGTCGGCGCGCTGCGCGGCCTGATCCACGGCCAGGTGAAGCTCGGGGCGTGGAAGGACCGCCTGCTTGCCAATCCGCTGCAATTCGTCGAGGCGTATGTCGCCCGCTCGCAGCAACCGATGGCGCTCGCGCGCTGATGCCGGAGTGGATGCACCCATGAAGATCGGCTTCAAGCTCTTCGCCTCCCTCACCGACTACCTCCCGTCCGACCGCAGGGGCAACCGCATCGAACTGGAAGTCGGCGAGGGGACGACCATCGCCGAGCTGATCATGCGCTTCAACCTCCCCGAGCGCAGCGCGCATCTCGTGCTCGTCAACGGCCATTTCATCCCGCCCGCGCAGCGCGCCTCGCGGCCGCTCGCGGACGGAGACGAACTGGCCATCTGGCCGCCCATCGCCGGCGGCTGAATTTTGCGCGTTCCAGTTCCGGCACTGCGAGGACCGCAGCCACGCGGCCGCAGCTGGAGGGAGCCCGCAAGTGAACACTGCATCCACACATGACAGGAGAGCGCTCGTTGGCGTTTGTCAGCGGTCCCGTGCCGGAGCGCTTCGAGCGCGAGGTAACCGCCTCGCCCGCCGAGTTCGAGCGCGACCTGCGCAAGGCATCGCCCTGCGCGGTGGAAGCCGTCGCCCCCGGTCATTTCCGCCTGTGCGCCGGGCCGACCCGGCTCGACATCCATGTCGCGACACGCGGCGTGCGACGGCTCGGCCTGCTTCAGTTGCAGACGCTCGGGGTGCGTTACGAATTCTCCGGTGGCACCGAATCCGACCGCAGGGCCTTGCTCGTTCCGCTCGACCGTGCGATGCAGCGAGGCGGCGGATGAGGCGATTCCCGATCCGCATGCGGCGCAGGGCTGCCTAAGTGCGGCGCTTGCGCTATGCTCCGGCCAATGTACGGACTCGCCGCGACCTTCTCCGACGCCTTCGCTCTCCTCTCCACCTTCGATCACCGCGCGGTCGAAATCGTCAGCCTGTCGCTGCGGGTCAGCGGTTCGGCCGTGATCCTCGGCACGCTCATCGGGCTGCCCCTCGGCGCCTGTCTCGCCGTAGGCCGCTTTCCCGGCCGGAGCGCCACCCTGGTGGTCATCAACGGCCTGATGGGCGCACCCTCCGTCGTCGTCGGCGTGGTCGTCTATCTGATCCTGTCGCGCTCGGGCCCGCTCGGCGGGCTGGGAATGCTCTACACGCCCGCTGCGATGGTCGCCGCGCAGACGCTGCTGGTCGTCCCCCTGATGGCCGCCATTGCCCGCCAGATCATCGAGGATACGTGGCAGCGCTATGCCGAGGAGTTCCGGGCGATGCGCTTCACATGGCTGCAAAGCGTCACGACGCTGTTATATGACTGCCGTCATTCCCTGCTCGTTGCCGTCCTCGCCGGACTCGGGCGCGCCATGAGCGAGGTCGGCGCGGTGATGATCGTCGGCGGCAACATCGACCATGCCACGCGCGTCATGACCACCGCGATCGCGCTCGAAACCAGCAAGGGCGACCTGCCGCTCGCGATCGCATTGGGCATCGTGCTCGTCGCGGTCATCCTGGTCCTCAACGCTGCCGCATTCGCGATGCGGGCGTGGGCGATGCGCAGGTACGGCTGAGCATGTTCCCGCTGCGCCTGCGCGACGTCCGTTTCCAGCCCAACGGCCGCAAAGTCCTCGACGGCATCGAACTCGAACTGGGCGGCGAGGGCATCACGCTCGTGCTCGGCCCCAACGGCGCGGGCAAGAGCGTGCTGCTGCGCACGATCTGCGGCCTGCTCGAACCGACTGCCGGGCAGATCGACTGGGGCGGCGGCGCACGCCCCCATCTCGGCGTGATGATGGTGTTCCAGCATCCGATGATGCTGCGCGCTTCGGTGCTGGAAAACGTCGCACTTGCGCTCAAGCCCCACGGCGTACCGCGCGTCGAGCGCCGCCGCCGCGCGGCCGACGTGCTCGATCGTGTCGGCCTGCTCGCGCGTGCGTCCGACAGCGCCAGATTGCTGTCGGGCGGCGAACAGCAGCGTCTCGCGCTCGCCCGTGCCTGGGTGACCGCGCCGCGCCTGCTGCTGCTGGACGAACCCACTGCCAGCCTCGACCCCTCCGCGACGGCCGAGGTCGAACGCATCGTGCGCGAGATCCGTACCGACGGCACCCGCATCCTCATGACCACTCACAATCTCGGTCAGGCCACCCGCCTCGGCGACGACGTCGTCTTCATGAGCGCCGGACGGGTGCGCGAACACGCCTCGGTGCAGCGCTTCTTCGCCCGCCCCGCATCCGACGAAGCCCGCCTGTTCATCCAGGGCGAGCTGCCGTGGCGGATGAATTTCTGAGCCGCTCAGTCCCAGTACGGGACCGGCCCGATGCGCTCCGCCAGATAATCGACCAGCGTCCGCACCCGGTGCGGCACATAGCGCGTGCCGGGAAACACCGCGTAGATGTGCAGCTCGGTTGCCGAATATTCCGGCAGCAGCACTTCCAGCAGTCCGGCCCGTACCGCCTGCGAGGTCAGGAAGGTCGGCTCGCGCACGATCCCCAGCCCGCGGATCGCCGCATCGAGCAGGGCATCGCCGTTGTTGGCGCGGAAACGCCCCTTGATCGGTACCGAATAGGGTTCCCCGTTCACGCTGAAGTTCCAGCCGAGGCTCGATCCCAGCGTGTAGGTCAGGCAGTGGTGCTGCAGCAACTCTTCGGGATGCTGCGGTCGCCCGTGCCGGTCCAGATAGGCCGGTGAGGCGACCACCGTGAGCGAACTGCGGCTCAGGCGACGGATCACCAGTGACGGATCGATCTGCTCCGAAATCCGCACGGCGAAATCCATCCCTTCCTCGATCAGATTCACGCGCCTATCGCTGAACTCGACGTCCACGCTGACTTCCGGGTAGGTCGTGATGAAGTCCGCTACGAGCGGCATCAGGTGGCGCACGCCGAAGCTCATCGGCACGCTGGCGCGGATCTGACCGCGCGGCGCCTGCTTCTCGCCTGCCAGGTCGCCCTCCGCCGCCTCGACCATCGCCAGGATTTCGCGGCACTTTTCCAGGTAGGCCGAACCCGATGACGTCAGGCTCAGTCTTCTTGTGCTGCGGGCGAGCAGCTTGGTTCCGAGGTGTGCTTCTAGCGCCGCGATCTGTCGCGTGATCGCCGAGCGGGCGACATTCAGCCGGTCCGCGACCGCAGTGAAGCTTCCTGCTTCCGCAACGCGAACAAACACTTCCATTGCCTGCAGGCGATCCATTGTTGTCCTCGGTGCAACAAAGAGTTTGCTTGGTTCCGCTATTTTAGAACCAATCAATCCCATAAAGTGCGCCCATACGCTAATGACGCAACGCCAAGGACCACCACATGATTCTCGTAACCGGAGCAACAGGGCAGTTGGGCCTGCAGATCGTGCAGCAGCTTGCCGTGCGACTGCCGGGCGCGGGTGTCGGTCGGCTTGCCGTCAGCGTGCGCGACCCCGAGCGGGCCGGCGCGCTTGCTGCGCGCGGCATCGAAGTGCGTCGTGGCGATTTCGATCAACCCGAAGCCCTGCGTGCGACCTTTGCCGGCGCCTCGCGCCTGGTGATCGTGTCGACCGACGGCCCGAAGGCGCAACGCATCGCCCAGCACCGCAATGCAATTGAAGCTGCGCGTGGCGCCGGGGTCGAACACATCCTCTACACCAGCTTCCTCGACGCCGACTCCGCGTCACCGTCCGAGTTTGCGCAGGTGCACGCCGACAGCGAGGCAGCGCTCGCCGCATCGGGCGTCGGTCACACCATCCTGCGCAACGGCATGTACGCCGACTTCCTGCCGATGACTTTCGCGGGTGCGCTGCAGAGCGGCCTGCTGCAGCTGCCGGCGGGGGAGGGCAGGGTCAGCTACCTGTCGCGCAACGAGCTTGCCGGGGCGATCGCCGCCGCAGCCGTCGCGCCGCGGCTCGAAAAGCGCATCTACGAGCTCACGGGCCAGACCGCCCACGACTATCACGACCTCGCCGCTCGCGTCGGCGCCGCGACCGGCAAGACGCTGCGCTATGAACCGGTTGGCGAGGACGTCTACGCCGGCGTGCTCGAGGGCGTCGGCATGCCCGCCTGGCTCGCCCGCGCGATGGCGAACATGTTTACGGCCGCCGCCGCGGGCCGTCTGGCGCGCACCACCAACGATTTCGCCGCGCTGGTCGGCCACCCGCCCAAGTCGATCGACTGCCTGATTGCGGAATTCTTCCGCGCAGTCTGAGTGCATCAACGAAAACAACAGGACCAAGGGGAAAAGCGATGAGTGCTCCGGACCAATATTCGAAACCGGCGGTAATCGTGCACTGGATGATTGCGATCCTCGTGCTCGTCGCCTTGCCGCTCGGCTACTACATGACCGATCTGTCCCTGTCGCCGCGCAAGCTGCAGCTCATCTCGTGGCACAAGTGGATCGGTTTCACGGTGCTACTGCTGTTCATCCCCCGGCTGATCCTGCGCGTCACGAAACCGGTCCCCGCGCCGGTCGACACCATGCCCGGCTGGCAGCGTGCAATCGCGTCGGTCACCCACGTCGTGCTCTACGTGCTGCTCATCGCCGTGCCGCTTAGCGGCTGGCTGATGAGCTCGGCGAAGGGCTTCCCGGTGGTCTATCTGGGCCTCGTCCCGCTGCCCGATCTGGTCGGCAAGGACGAAGCGCTCGGCAACCTGCTCAAGTCTGCCCACGAAGTCCTTACCTCCGGACTCCTGGTCCTCGTGGGGCTGCACATCGCCGCCGCACTCAAACACCACATCATCGACCGCGACGAAACGCTGGTGCGGATGGTGCCCCTGCTCAAACGCTGAACCGGACAGTCAAAGGAATACACATATGAACAGCAAACGACTTCTTGCCGCAGCCCTCGTGTCCCTCGTTCTGCCGCTGGCCGGCACCGGCGCATACGCGGCGCAGCCGGCTGGTACGTTCGATCAGGTGCTGGCCGCGAAAAACCGTATCGACTTCGTCTTCAAACAGATGAACGTGCCGGTCAAGGGCTACTTCAAGAAGGCCAATGTCGATCTCGTCTTCGATCCGGCCGCCCCCGCGAAGACGACCGTTCGCCTCGACCTCGACCTTGGCAGCATCGATGCCGGCTCCGCCGACGCGAACAGCGAAGTGGTCGGCAAGCCCTGGTTCGATCTCAAGGCCTTCCCCACCGCGACCTTCGTGTCGTCGTCCGTGAAGCCTCTCGGCGGCGACCGCTACGAAATGACCGGCAAGCTCACGATCAAGGGCAAAACCCGCGACGTGACGACTCCGGTAACCGTCACGCAGAACGGCAACACCGCTGCGTTCGACGGTGGTTTCACCCTCAAGCGCCTGGAGTTCGCCATCGGCGACGGCACCTGGTCGGACACCTCGATCGTCGCGGACGAGGTCAAGGTCAGCTTCCACGTCGAAGCCGAACGCCGCGCTGCGAAATAAGCCTTCCTGTCACCAGAACCATCCATTTTCCGAACCCTTCCTGCACTAAGGAGATTCACGATGAAGCAACTCAAGCGCCTCGCCCTCGCATCCATCCTCGCCGCCACCGTCGCCGCCCCCGCCATGGCCGCCCCCGAAACCTTCGATATCGACGGCTCGCACACTTTCGCGCGCTTCGCCTACAGCCACTTCGGCTATTCAAAGCAGGAGAGCCGCTTCAACAAGACCACCGGCACGATCAAGCTCGACCGCGCCGCGAAGTCCGGCTCGGTGGACGTCTCGATCGATGCCAAGTCGGTGGATACCGGCTTCGACCAGTTCAACGGTCACATCCAGGGCGAGGACTTCTTCCATACCGAGAAGTATCCGGCGATCACCTTCAAGTCGACGAAGCTGAACTTCAGCGGCGACAAGCTCGCCTCGGTCGACGGCAACCTGACCATCAAGGGCGTTACCAAGCCGGTGAAGCTTGAAGTCACCTCCTTCCACTGCATGGAGCACCCGATGCTCAAGAAGGAAGCCTGCGGCGCGAACGCCTCCGCCGTGGTCAAGCGTTCCGACTTCGGTGCCGGCAAGTTCGCTCCCTACGTCGGCGACGACGTCACGCTCGAGATCGCGGTCGAAGCGGTCAAACAGTAAGTCGGTCCGAAATTCCGTCTCCATTGATCCCTCCCCCTGGGGATCACTTTTGCCACCCCGGAACTCCCGGGGTGGTTTTTTATCCACCGCATGAGGAGTTGATTCATGTCTAACGAATCCGCAAAGATCGCCCAGAATTCCCCCTACGCAGTCGACATCGAGGCCGGCAAGAGCTACTGGTGGTGTTCCTGTGGCAAGAGCACCAAGCAGCCGTTCTGCGACGGTTCCCACCAGGGAAGCAGCTTCGCCCCGGTCGAGTACAAGGCCGAGGAAAACAAGACCGCCTACTTCTGTGGCTGTAAGCAGTCGGGCAACGGCGTGATGTGCGACGGCGCCCACCAGAAGCTGTAAATCACACCTGCTCCGGCGCGAGACCGCTCATCCTCGCGTCTCGTGCCGGGGCAAATTCCCGCTTATTGGTCCGCTTTTGGGGAATCTCACCCGCAACATTCCCCTTCTTGTGTGCAGTTGTAAAAGCAGCCCGATCCGCTCGACGGGAGAGTGATAATTGCGCCAAGAGCGCGCTCCGGCTCGGCTCCACTGCGGAATCGCCAACCCGTAGCATCCGCAGCCCGCGCAGTTTGCGCGCTCCGTCTCCATCATTCCGGGCTGCAAACATGAGACGTTGCGCCGCGGCCTTGGCCGCAAGTCTTCCGCTCCTCGCGCACGGCGCCTGGATCTCCAGCGAGCATCTCGTGCACGCAGCCCGCAGCGACGCACATGGAGCCGAGCACTTCGGCGCCCAGCTCGTACTCACCCCCGACGAGTCGCACTTCCTGAAGGCGTGGCGCGTGTCGAACACTCCCCAGCAGCTGCCCGCCACGGCGACCGTGCGGCGCGGGGCGTCCGTCATCGCCATGCTCGTCTTCCAGGGATGTGCAAGGGATGCTACCGGACGATGCGATGTCGTCGCCGATCTCGTGCTCCAGGCGCCGGACGGAGGGCGCATCCGGGGGGGCTCGACGTCCCTGTGGTCCGCCGAGTCGGTGCCCGGGCATCTCCATCTCGGCAACGGCAGCATGCAGGTCAGCTTCGACCCGCACGACCGCATCGGACGCTACAAGGTGATCGCAACCGTCCGCGACCGCGTTTCCGGGCAATCCCTCGTCCTGAGTTCGGGCCTGCAAGTCCTCGAATAGTCGGGGCGGCGTTGCCGTTGCGCTCCCCGGGCGCCAAGACCGTCGCACATGGGTGTCGCCGGACGACGATGTGTCGTCCGCCGGTTGCTATCGCTTCCAGCATTGACCACGGCCCCGGTTGACCGGCTGGCCGCAGGCGACACGCCTGCCTTTCCGAAGTATCGCAATGTGCTAATTAAGATGTCCTGCATATACATTTAATTAGTCGCCGGTGATGTGCCGGTACATGCGGAAATACGGATCCTGTATAAAAAATCGTCAGCGTGTCAAGGCCTTGTGTTGTAACGAGGCAATTGTGTCCTTTTGTACGTTTGTGTCGAACATCCTTGGAAAATTTGGGGGTATATTCCACTAGCAAAATGTCTACGGGGAGTCCGTTCAGCTCCCGCGGGCATTTGGATGCGTATATATCGAAAGGAGAATCAGCGTGAAGGCACGAATTCTTGCGAGCATGATCCTTGTCGGACTGACGGCAACCCTCGCGACCCCGGCTGCAATGGCTGTGGACGCCGACGCTGCCAAGGCCACAGCCAAGCGCAATGACTGTTTCAAGTGCCATGCGGTCGACAAGACCAAGAAAGGCCCGTCCTACAAGAAGATCGCCGCCAAGTTCAAGGACAAGGCGGACGCCGAGCAGAAGATGGTCGAGCAGATCACCAAGGAACATAAGGTGAAGCTCGAGGACGGCACCGAGGAAACGCACAAGGTGATCGACACCACCGACAAGGCCGAGATCAAGAATCTCGTCGACTGGATCCGCGCCCAGTAACTCGCGGCAAACGATCCGGCACGCATCGCCGTGGTGCGCGCCACTCATCAGCAAATCAGGGGGTTTATATGAAATCGCTAGGAAAAGCGTTGCGCGTGTGCGCGTTCGCGGTCCTCGCCGGGAGCCTGTTCCCGGCGCTGACTGCGACCGCTGCCGAGAAGGAAGCGCCCAAGGACATCGTCCTCACGGGCGATGCAAAATGTACGACCTGTCACGACGAGAACGACTCGCCCGATGCGCTGCGCATCGGCAAGACGAAGCACGGCACCGTCGCCGACAAGCGCACGCCGGGCTGTACGAACTGCCACGGCGAGAGCGAGAAGCACGTCAAGGAAGCCGGTCGCGGCAGCGGCCCGACGCCGCTCGTCGACGTCGGCTTCACGAAGAAGAACACCGCGACTTCGGCCGAGGCCCAGAACGCCGCCTGTCTGAACTGCCACCAGGGCAGCACCCGCATCTTCTGGCAGAACAGCACCCACGCTCGTCGCGATGTGACCTGTGTTTCCTGTCACTCCATCCACGACGGCCACGACAAGGTTCGCGAAGCCAAGTCGCAGCCCGAAGTGTGCTCGAACTGCCACAAGGAACAGCGTGCGCAATTTGCGCGTCCTTCGCACCACCCGGTGCCGGAAGGCCAGATGAGCTGCTCGTCCTGCCACAACGTGCATGGCGACAACCCCTCGCAGCTGGTGAAGTCCAGCGTGAACGACACCTGCTACTCCTGCCACATGGAAAAGCGCGGCCCGTTCGTGCATAACCACCAGCCGGTGTCCGAAGACTGCGCAATCTGTCACAACCCGCACGGCACCAACATCGCCAACCTCCTGAAGGCACGCGCGCCCTACCTGTGCCAGGAATGTCACAGCCATGACAGCCACCCGAGCAGTCTCGCCGGCCTGCCGGTTGACCGCACGGGGAATAGTCTTCCGCATACCGTCGGCCGTGGCTGCCTGAATTGCCATACGAATATCCATGGCGGCAACAGCACTGTGAACAATGCGACCGCCGGGCGCTTCCGTCGCTGATCGGGCCAAGGGAGATTGACATGAAAAACTTCAATACGACATTCAGGCTGACCGCAGTAGCTGCGGCCATGCTCGCGGCATACGGCTCGGCTTTCGCCGAGGATGACATCAAGCAGCTCACGGAGCCCGACAG
This sequence comes from Aromatoleum tolulyticum, assembly GCF_900156155.1. Taxonomy (GTDB): domain Bacteria; phylum Pseudomonadota; class Gammaproteobacteria; order Burkholderiales; family Rhodocyclaceae; genus Aromatoleum; species Aromatoleum tolulyticum. The sequence continues at coordinate 81,908 of NZ_FTMD01000010.1, read as the reverse complement.
CTCCATCTCGGTGGGTGCCGGCTACTGGTCGAATGATCGTCCGCAGCAGGGCATCTTCGACGGCATGCGGGATGACCACGGTTATGCCCTGATCGATGCCGACGTCGTCAAGCGCGACGACGCCACGGGCACCTGGTTCAAGTTCAAGGGCGACAGTCTCGGACTGGAGAGCCGCAAGATCTCGGTCGAAGTGCAGCAGCAGGGCAACATGGGCGGCTTCGTGAACTATTCGCGCATCCCCCGCGAAAGCCCGCTGGAGATCCGCTCCGGGATCCGCGGCGTGGGATCCGAACGCATCACGGTCAGCGGCTCCGGCGCCAATGTGCTGCCGTTCCACGATGTCGACCTGGCAACGTACCGCGATCTCATCCATGTCGGCTTCAGCAAGAATCTGCTCAAGGACGTCGACCTCAAGCTCAGCTTCAAGAACGAGGAAAAGAACGGCAGCCGGCACTGGGGCATGGGCAGTGCGGCCCTCTTCGTCGCGGAACCGATCGACAGCACCACGCAACAGCTCGACGTGACGCTCGAATATACCGGCGAGAAGCTCCAGCTGGCGGGAGGTTATGCGGGGAGCTGGTACAACAACAAGAATGATTTGGTGTTGGCCTCTGTCCGGGGCGTGTCGAATCCGAGAGAGACTTCGTCGGCGCCCAATACGACGCCGTTGTCACTGCCGCTCGACAACGAGGCGCATCAGTTCTTCCTGAATGCCGGCTATTCCTTCACTCCCTCGACGCGCGGGACGCTCAAGGTTTCGCGCAGTGTGGCGACCCAGGACGAAACCATCCCGAGCATCGGGCTGACGGGTGTCAATGCGCCATTTGCGGGTGCGCCGCGCAAGCTGGATGGCGAGATCGTGACCTCGCTGGTGGAACTCGGGCTGAGCTCGCGGCCGACCAGCAAGCTGTCGCTGAATGCGAACCTGCGTTATCACGACGTCGACGACAATACCCCGCTGTTCGGTTTCGTCGGTAACAACACGACGCGCGTAGCGACGGTGCACAACACGCCGCATTCGTACGAGACCAAGTCAGGGAAGGTCGAGGCGTCGTACCTGTTGCCGGAACGCTTCAAGCTGATCGGCGGCGTCGACTTCAAGGATCAGGACCGCTCTGCACCGAAGTTCCACGACGAACGTTACGTGCCGTTCGCCGAGAGCATCGAGGAGACGACGTATCGTCTGCAACTGCGTCGTTCGATGTCGGAAACGGTTAACGGTTCGGTCGCCTTCCTGCACAGCGTCCGCGAAGGATCGGTGCGAGCGTTGCCCCATGAGCCGAGTACGCTGAGGGATGGCGGTAGTATCTATGATGCGATCAATCCCCTGCACATCGCCGATCGCACGCGCAACAAGTGGCGGATGTCGCTGGACTGGGCGCCGGTCGAGGCCTTCAGCATGCAGTTCAATGTCGAAGACTCGCGCGACGACTATCAACGTGAAGATGGTCGGCCCTTTGGTCTGAAGGATGGACAGGCGACGCTGGTCTCGGTCGATGCTCGCTATGCGTTCTCCGACAAGTGGCAGATCACAGGTTGGGCGTCGCATGATGTGACAAGTGCGGAACAATTGTCTGGACGGTGGGCGCGTAATACCAGTTCCTCGATTCCTAACATGCTGAAGCGTGCGGACCTCGAAGACCAGGGGGACTCGGTCGGACTGGGTTTGCGTGGCGCCGTCACGAGCAAGTTGAGCATCGGAGCCGACGTACAGTGGACGCGGACGCAAAGTTCGTATGACGAGGATACGTCCGCCGCACGCACGGCCTCCGAGATTCCGCTTGCCGACATCGAGAGCACGCTCACCCGCGTGTCGATGTTCGCCCGCTACGCGATCCGGAAGAATGCCGACGTCCAGCTCGACCTGATTCACGAGCGCTGGAAGACCGACGACTGGACGTGGAGCTTTGCCAACGGCTCGAACTACGTCTATGGCACGACGACCGACGGTACCGTCGTTTCGAACAAGCCGAAGCAGACGGCCAATTTCATCGGCGCACGCTACATCTACAAGTTCCAGTAAGCGGTTCTTGTAACGCACGTAGCTCACAACGGGGCGGCGCAAGCCGCCCCGTTTTCATTTGCGATCAGTTCTTGGGAAGAGGTGCGACGGTGATCGCGCGCAATTTCCGCGGCTGGGAGCGCAAGCCTCTGTCTTGCGCGGGGAAGCGGTTGCCCTGATTGATGCTGCGGACTACTGTCCCGCGACCCAGTGCCCCGACTTCCCGCCGAGCTTCTCCATCAACTGGATGCCATCCATGCGCATGCCGCGATCCACGGCCTTGCACATGTCGTAGATGGTGAGCAGCGCCACGTTTACGGCGGTGAGCGCTTCCATCTCGACGCCGGTCCGGCCGACCGTTTCCGCGGTGACGCTGCAGTCGATGCGGCTTTGCGCTTCGTCGAGTTCGAACTCGACGGCGACGCGGGTCAGCGGGATCGGGTGGCACAGGGGAATCAGGTCGCTGGTGCGCTTCGATCCCTGGATCGCCGCGATGCGCGCGATGCCGAGTACGTCGCCCTTTTTTGCGCTGCCGGACTTGACCATCGCGAAGGTCTCCGGCTTCATGCTGATCGAGCCGCGGGCGACGGCGACGCGGCGGGTTTCGCTCTTGCCGCCGACGTCCACCATGTGGGCCTGGCCGTGGGCGTCGAAGTGGGTGAGGGCGGAAGCTTTCTGCTCGGTCATGGCTCGGTGTGCGCGGTGTCGTACAGTGCGATACATTCCGCGCTGAACGGTTAATGGTGGGCCGGTATCATAGCACCCGATGATCAGACGAATTCTTATCCTGCTGTTGTGCGTCGCCCTCGTGCCGCCGGTGAATGCGGCCGGTCTGCCGGATCTCGGCGATGTGGGGGCCTCGGAACTCTCGCCGCTTGCCGAACGCAAGCTCGGCGAGTCGATCATGCGCGAGATCCGCTGGCGCGAAGCGAGCTATCTCGACGACCCCGAGGTCGAGGATTACATCAACCGGATGGGACGGCGGCTCGTTGCGGCGAGCGCCGCGCCACAGCTGGAATTCGAGTTCTTCGTCGTGCGCGACGGCACGCTCAACGCCTTCGCGATGCCCGGCGGTTTCATCGGCGTGCACACCGGGCTGATCGTCACGGCGGAGTCCGAGTCGGAGCTGGCCTCGGTGCTCGGGCACGAGGTCGCACACGTGACGCAGCGGCACATCGCGCAGATGTTCGGCAAGCAGAGCCAGACCAGCATGGTCATGCTCGCCTCCATGCTCGTCGCGGTGCTTGCGGCGCGCGGCGACTCGCAGCTCAGCCAGGCGGCGATCGCGGCGGGGCAGGCCGGGGCGCTGCAGGCGCAGCTCGGCTATACGCGCGATTTCGAACGTGAGGCCGACCGTCTGGGCTTGCAATCGCTCGAAGGGGCCGGCTTCGACGTGCGCGGTATGCCCAGTTTCTTCGAGCGGCTGCAGCGTTCGAGCCGCTTGTACGAGAACAATGCACCGAGCTACCTGCGTACGCACCCGCTGACCCAGGAGCGGATTTCCGACATGGGGAACCGCGTGGCGCAGTTGCGTTACAAGCAGGTTCCCGATTCGCCCGACTTCGGTTTCGTGCGCGCGAAGCTGCGCGTCGGGGCGATGCAGCCGATCGATGCCGTGCGCGAATTCGAAGCGCAGGTCGCCAAGAACGGCGGCGATATCGCGCAGCGCTATGGCTACGCGCGGGCGCTGCTCGCGGCCGGCCGTCTCGACGATGCCGGCAAGCAGGTGGAGACCTTGCGGCGGGAGGCTCCGCAGTCGTCCTTCGTTGACATGCTGGCGGCGGAGTTGCGGCTGGCGCAGCATGATGCCGCCGGTGCGGTGCAGATCCTCGAAGCGGCGCAGAAGCGTTTTCCCGATAGCCAGGCGGCGCGGTACGCGCTGATGGATGCGATGATCCTGGCAGGGCGTGCGCGCGATGCCGGCGCAATGGCGCGGACGGCAGTGCAGAACCGCAAGGAGGATCCGCGCCTGTGGGCATTCCTTGCCCGCTCGGAGGCCGAGCAGGGGCACCGCGCGGCCCAGCACCGCGCACAGGCCGAGGTGTATGTGCTGCGCGGCGCGGTTCCGGCCGCGATCGAGCAGCTGGAGCTGGCGCGCCGGGCGGGAGACGGTAATTTCTACGAGCTGTCGGCGGTCGATGCGCGCCTGCGTGAGCTCAAGGAACAGGAACGCGAACGCCGCCGCGAGGAACGCAAGAACGGCCGTTCGGAGTGATAGCTACGATAGTTCCGTAGCCGGCCGCGGGCGCGGTTATGGCCATGGGGTAGAATTGCGCTAACTGTCAGTGAGGGTTACGCGTAATGGAGTTTCAAAAGGAAGTCGATGCGCGCGGGCTGACCTGCCCGTTGCCGATTCTGCGGGCCAAGAAGGCGCTCGCCGAGATGAGCGCCGGCCAGGTGCTGCGGGTGCTGGCGACCGATCCCGGTTCGGTGAAGGACTTTCAGGCCTTCGCCCGGCAGACCGGGAACGATCTGCTGCAACAGGGTGAAACGGCCGACAAGGCCTTCGAGTTCTACCTGAAGCGCAAGTAGGGATCGGGCTGCGCGGCCCTGCATGGCAGGGTGCGGACGCGAAAAAACAAGGGGGCTGCCCGGTGATCGGGTGGCCCCCTTTGCTTGCGGCGTGATGCCGCTCAGCCGCGATTGAGCTTTTCGAGCTGCGGACGCAGTTTTTCCAGCGTCGCGACGAAGGCGTCAAGGCGGGCGCGTTCCTGCTGCACGACAGCGGCGGGGGCGCGTTCGACGAAGCTGGCATTACCGAGCTTGCCATTGGCCTTGCCGATTTCGCCCTCGAGGCGGGCGATCTCCTTCGCGACGCGCTCGCGCTCGGCGGCGATGTCGATCTCGACGCGCAGCATCAGCTTGAAGGCCCCGGACACCGACACCGGGGCGAGTTCGTCGGCGCCGATGTCCTCGACGATCTCGACACCCGACAGGCGCGCGAGGCCGGCGAGGTAAGGGGCGTAGACGTCGAGCGCGGCGGCATCGCCCGCGGCGACCAGCGGCATGCGCTGGGCGGGCGAGATGCCCATCTCGCTGCGTAGGTTGCGGCAGGTGCCGACGATGGCCTTCAGTTCCGCGATCTTCGCCTCGGCGGCCTCGTCGATGCGGCCGAGGTCGGCTTCCGGGTAGCGCGCCAGCATGACGCTGTCGGCGTCCTTGCGGCCGGCGAGTGGGGCGACGGTGTGCCACAGCTCCTCGGTGATGAAGGGAATCAGCGGGTGGGCGAGGCGCAGCACGGTTTCCAGCACGCGCAGCAGGGTGCGGCGCGTGGCGCGCTGCCGGGCTTCGCTGCCGTTCTGGATCTGCACCTTGGCGAGTTCCAGGTACCAGTCGCAGTACTCGTCCCAGACGAACTCGTACACCGCCTTGGCGACGAGGTCGAAGCGGTAGTCCTTGAAGTGCTGGGCGACGTCGGCTTCGGTGCGCTGCAGGCGCGACACGATCCAGCGGTCGGCAAAGGAGAAGTCGAGCTTCTCGGCGTTGCAGGCGGCGCTGCCGGCCGCGGCGTCGATGCCGCAGTCGTGGCCTTCGCAGTTCATCAGCACGAAGCGGGTGGCGTTCCACAGCTTGTTGCAGAAGTTGCGGTAGCCCTCGCAGCGCGACAGGTCGAACTTGATGTCGCGGCCCGGCGTGGCGAGCGACGCGAAGGTGAAGCGCAGCGCGTCGGTGCCGAAGGCGGCGATGCCTTCCGGGAATTCCTTGCGCGTCTTCTTCTCGATGCTCTGCGCCTGCTTCGGGTTCATCAGGCCGAAGGTGCGCTTCTTGACCAGTTCCTCGACGGAGATGCCGTCGATGAGGTCGATCGGGTCGAGCACGTTGCCTTTGGACTTCGACATCTTCTGGCCTTCGGCGTCGCGGATCAGGCCGTGCACGTAGACGTCGCGGAACGGGATCTTGCCCGTGATGTGCTTGGTCATCATGACCATGCGGGCGACCCAGAAGAAGATGATGTCGAAGCCGGTGACGAGGACCGAGGACGGCAGGTAGAGGTCGAGCGCGTCGTTCGACTTGGCCGGCCATTCGGGCGTCCAGTCGAGCGTCGAGAAGGGCCACAGGGCGGACGAGTACCAGGTGTCGAGCACGTCCTCGTCGCGGCGCAGCCTGCCGGTGTAGCCGTCCTTCGCGGCGAGCGCCTTCGCTTCGTCTTCGCTGTGTGCGACCCACACGCGCGCGTCACCCTCGACGTCGGCGTACCAGGCGGGGATCTGGTGGCCCCACCACAGCTGGCGGGAGATGCACCAGTCCTGGATGTTGTTGAGCCACTGGTTGTAGGTGTTGACCCAGTTCTCGGGGTAGAAGCGGATCTCGCCCGAGGTGACGCATTCGAGCGCCTTCGCGGTGATGCTCTTGCCGTCCGCGCCGGGCTTGCTCATGGCGACGAACCACTGGTCGGTGAGCATCGGTTCGATGACCGCGCCGGTGCGGTCGCCGCGCGGCACCATGAGCTTGTGCGGCTTGACCGCGGCGAGGAGGCCGAGGGCTTCGAGGTCCTGCACGATCTGTTCGCGCGCGACGAAGCGGTCGAGGCCGCGGTATTTCTCGGGGGCGTCGTCGCTGACGTGGGCGTCGAGCCGCAGGATGCTGATCATCGGCAGCTTGTGGCGCAGGCCGACCGCGTAGTCGTTGAAGTCGTGCGCCGGCGTGACCTTGACGCAGCCGGTGCCGAATTCGCGGTCGACGTATTCGTCGGCGATGATCGGGATCTCACGGTCGCACAGCGGCAGCGTGACGGTCTTGCCGATCAGGTGCGCATAGCGCTCGTCCTCGGGATGCACCATCACGGCGACGTCGCCGAGCATGGTTTCGGGGCGGGTGGTCGCGACGGTGAGGCCGGGCAGGCCTTCGATCGGGCCGTCAGAGAAGGGGTAGGTGATGTGCCACAGGAAGCCGTCTTCCTCTTCGGACACCACCTCGAGGTCGGACACCGCGGTGCCGAGCTTGGGGTCCCAGTTGACGAGGCGCTTGCCGCGATAGATCAGGCCTTCGTTGTAGAGGCGCACGAAGGTTTCGGTGACGATCTTCGACAGGCCGGCGTCCATCGTGAAGCGCTCGCGCTTCCAGTCGGGCGAGGTGCCCATGCGGCGCATCTGGCGCGTGATCGTGCCGCCGGAGTATTCCTTCCATTCCCAGACCTTTTCGAGGAACTTCTCGCGGCCGAGGTCGTGGCGCGAGATGCCCTTGGCGTCGAGCTGGCGTTCGACGACGATCTGCGTCGCGATGCCGGCGTGGTCGGTGCCCGGCTGCCACAGCGTGTTGAAGCCGCGCATGCGGTGGTAGCGGGTGAGCGCATCCATGATGGTCTGGTTGAAGCCGTGACCCATGTGCAGCGTGCCGGTGACGTTCGGCGGCGGCAGCAGGATGCAGAAGGCGTCGGGGTTGGACTTGTCCAGTCCGGCGTCGAAGTGACCGCGCGACTCCCATTCCGGATACCAGCGGGCTTCGATGTCCGCGGGCTCAAAACTCTTGGCCAGTTCCATGGTGTGCTCAGGGGCTTGAAGGCAAAGGGCGGATTATAGCGGATGGAGGCCGCCTGCCTTGCCGCCGGAGCATCTGCGGACCGGCGCGGGCCCGTCAGGACTGGTCCGGCGGGAGAACGTCGGTGTTCTTTTCGAGATGGCGCGAGATGTGCGCGGACAGCTCCGGCAGCAGGCTTGCGCGCAGATGGGCGAGGGCTTGTTCGCGAATGTTGGTGCCCAGCCGGTCGAGTTCGCGCGCGACGATCTGCGGCAGTTCGGCGTGGAACCAGGCTTCGACGGCACGCGAGACTTCGGTGTCGAGGCTGATGAGCTGTTCGGCGAGTTCGCTGGCGGAGCGTTTCGCCTGCGGCGGCCTGGGTGAAGCCAGCTCGGCGGGGAGGTCTTCCGGTGCGACGACTTCGGTCAGGACGGGAAGGTCCTCGTCTTCCAGCGAGATCACCTCTTCCGGAGCTGGCGGCTGCGGCTCGGGGCCCCGGTGCCGCTTGAGCAGGGCGTCGGCCTTGCCGAGGAGAAGGTCGGCGGCCTTGAGGTCGTCGTCGGGGTCTAGCCGTGGCGGCAGCGGCCAGGTGCTCATAGGGCCTCCCTGCGGATCGCGTCGAAGGCCTGCAGGGGCAGGTCCTTCTGCTTGTAGTGCATCCAGCGTGCCCGCGCCGGGAGCTTCTGCTCCTCGCTCTGGCCGATGATCTCGATCAGCATGCGGAAGCGCTCGTGGCCGGGCGGGACGTCGTCGGCGAGGTTGAAGAGGATTTCGGCGTGCGGCCACTCGTTCGGCGCTTCCGCGTGGCCGATGACGACCGGCGTTTCGGCCGCGAGGGGAGAGCCCGCCATCACGTGCGGCACGAAGGCCTGCTGTTCGAAGTTCCACAGCATCTGGTCGAGCTGGCGGGCAGCCGTCGCATCTTGCGTGCGCAAGGCGACCTTGCGGCCGCTGCCATAGGCGCGCGCGGCGAACTCGCAGGCGAGCGCCAGCGGGTTCTCGGCGTTATGGTAGAACTGCACGCGCGGAGGCATGGCGGCCGTTCCCCGGCTCAGGCGCCGGCGCCCTGGCTGCGCGCGATCAGGAACTCGGCGAGCAGCGGAACAGGGCGGCCGGTCGCGCCCTTGGCATCGCCCGACAGCCAGGCGGTGCCGGCGATGTCGAGGTGCGCCCACTTGTACGCCTTGGTGAAGCGCGCGAGGAAGCAGGCCGCGGTGATCGTGCCGCCGTAGCGCCCGCCGATGTTGGCCATGTCGGCGAAATTGCTCTTGAGCAGTTCCTGGTATTCGTCCCACAGGGGCAGCTGCCACACGCGGTCGCCGGAAACGGTGCCGCAGTCGGTGAGCTCGCGCGCGAGTTCGTCGTCGTTGGCGAGCAGGCCGCTGGGGATCTTGCCCAGCGCGACGACGCAGGCGCCGGTGAGGGTGGCGATATCGACGACGCAGGCGGGCTTGAAACGCTCGGCGTAGGTCAGGGCGTCGCACAGGATCAGGCGGCCTTCGGCGTCGGTGTTGAGGATCTCGATGGTCTGGCCGCTCATCGAGGTGACGACGTCGCCGGGTTTGGTGGCACCGCCGCCGGGCATGTTCTCGGTGGTCGGGACGATGCCGACGACGTTGATCGGCAGCGCCATGCGCGCCAGCGCCTTGAAGGTGCCGAGCACGCTGGCGGCGCCGCACATGTCGAACTTCATCTCGTCCATCTCGGCGCCGGGCTTGAGCGAGATGCCGCCGGTGTCGAAGGTGATGCCCTTGCCGACGAGCACGACGGGCTTGTCCTTGGCCTTGCCACCCTTGTAGTGCAGGACGATGAACTTGGGCGGCTGGTGCGAGCCGCGCGCGACCGACAGCAGCGAGCCCATGCCGAGCTTCTCCATGTCCTCGCGTTCGAGCACCTCGACCTTGAGCTTGAACTGCTTGCCGAGTTCGACGGCGGTCTCGGCGAGGTGGGTCGGCGTGCAGTAGTTGCCCGGCAGGTTGCCGAGATCCTTCGCCAGCGCCATGCCTTCGGCGATCGCCTGGCCACGCTTGACGGCGGCCTCCATGGCGGCGGAGATCTTGTTGCGCGTGGCCAGCACGACCTTGCGCGCGCCGCGCGGCTTGTCGTCCTTCTTCTTCGACTTGGTGGTGTCGTAGCGATAGGTGCCGTCGGCCAGCGTGCGCGCGAGCTGCTGCAGCGCCCATTCGGCGTCGCGTCCGGGAAGCGCGACGTCGGCGAGGCACACCGCGGCGTCGTGGGAGGGCGAGGCCGCGAGGGCCTTGGCGACGGCGCCGACGGCGTCGCGCCAGGCGCGGTCGCCGAGTTCTTCCTGCTTGCCGAGGCTGACGACGAGCACGCGTTCGGCGGCGCAGCCCGGAAGCTCGTGCAGCGCGAGGAGCGAGCCGGCCTTTTCATCGAGATCGCCGCGGGCGATCAGGGCGGCGAGTTTGCCTTTGGCCGCCTTGTCGAGGGCGGCTGCGGCGTCGGTGAGCGTACCGCCGGCAAATGCTCCGACGACCAGGTAGCCGGTCTTGAGCTTTTCCGGGGCCCCGGTCTTTATGGTAAATTCCATGCCCTGTTCCTTTATAAGACGCGTCGTTCCGATTGCCGCCGATTATGGCCCGTTCGCGGCAAACGCGTCAAAAACCCCGCACTCCAACGAGATCCAGGCTTTCGCGCGATGATTTTCAGCCGCGCCCTCCGGCGTGAATTCTCCCAGTCGGCTGCCGGTGTGTTCGTCGCGCTGTTTGCGATCGTCATCACCGTCGTGCTGGTGCGTCTGCTCGGGCAGGCGGCCGGCGGCCGCGTACCCCCCGACGCAGTGCTCGCGCTGATCGGCTTCGGCGCACTGACCGAACTGCCCATCGTGCTATCGCTGACGGTGTTCATTTCGGTGCTGATGCCGCTGTCGCGCTCGTACCGCGACTCGGAGATGGTCGTGTGGTTCGCTTCGGGCGTGCCGCTGACGGGCTTCATCCGGCCGGTGCTGCGTTTTGCGCTGCCGGCGGTGATCGCGATCGCGGCGGCGACCCTGTTCCTGTCGCCGTGGGCACACCAGAAGAACGCCGAGTTCCAGGCACGGCTCGACTCGCGCGACGACGCGTCGCGCGTCGCGCCGGGGGTGTTCCGCGAGTCGGCCACTTCGCAACGCGTCTTCTTCGTCGAGATGGGGGCGGGGGAGAACGGCAAGGTGCGCAACGTGTTCGTGAGTTCGGAACAGAACGGCCGTCTGAGCGTCATCGTGTCGGCCGAGGGGGCGCTGCACACGGATGCGAATGGCGACCGCTTCGTCGTGCTCGAGAAGGGGCGGCGTTACGAGGGCGAGCCGGGCACGCCCGAGTATCGCGTGATGGAATTCGAGCGTTACTCGGTGTTGATCGAGGAGCGCAAGGTGGCGGGCCAGTCGTCGCGCACGCGTGTGATCCCGACCGCGGAACTCCTCGCCTCGCCCACGGATCGCAATCTCGGCGAGCTGCTCGGGCGCATCGGCGTGCCCGTTGCCGCGCTGTTGCTGGCGCTGATGGCGATCCCGCTGTCCTTCGTGAATCCGCGTGCCGGGCGGGCGAACAACCTGCTTTTCGCGATCCTGACCTATCTCGTGTATAGCAACGCGATCAGCATCTTCCAGTCCTGGGTCGGGCAGGGGCGGCTGCGCTTCGAGCTCGCCGTGTGGCTGCCGCACGTGGTGGTGCTCGTGGTGCTCGCGCTGATGTTCTACCGGCGCCTCGCGGTGTCGCCGTTCTGGAGGGCGCGCGCATGATGACGGTGCTGGGCCGCTATCTCGCCCGCGAGATCGTCGGGGCGACCTTCACGGTGCTGCTCGCCTTCCTCGGGCTGTTCGCGTTCTTCGACTTCCTCAACGAGCTCGATTCGGTCGGCAAGGGGGGGTACGAGCTGCATCACGCCTTGCTGTATGTGGCGATGATCCTGCCGGGGCGGGTGTATGAACTTCTGCCGATCGCGGTGCTGATCGGCACGCTGTATTCGCTCACGACGCTCGCGCGTCATTCCGAGATCACCGTGATGCGCGCGTCGGGGATGTCGACGGCGAAGATGCTGCGCGTGCTTGCGGGCATCGGGACGATCTTCGTCGTCGCGACCTTCATCTTCGGCGAGTACGTCGCTCCGCCGGCCGAGCGTGCCGCGCAGCAGTGGCGCCTGACGGCGACCAATTCGACCGTTTCGAGCCAGCTCAGGTCGGGCCTGTGGGTTAAGGATGGACCGCGCTTCGTGAACGTGCGGACGTTGCAGCCGGACCGCAGCATGGAGAAGGTACGGATCTTCGAGTTCGACGAGCACCATGCGTTGCTGTCGGTGACCGAGGCCGCGGCCGGCCGCTACCTGGCCGACGAGGACAGCTGGCGCCTGAACGGCATCCGCCAGACGCGCTTCCTCGGCGATCGCACCGAGGTCGTGGATCTGCCGGAGATGGACTGGAAGTCGGAGCTGACACCGGAAGTGCTGAGCGTGCTGATGGTGCTGCCGGAGCGGATGTCGGTGGCGACGCTGGTGGCCTATGTGAACCACCTGCGCGAAAACCAGCAGAACTCCGACCGCTACGAGATCGCGCTGTGGAAGAAGCTGATCTATCCTTTTGCGGCGCTGGTGATGATGGCGCTGGCGCTGCCGTTCGCGATGAGCCACGAACGCATGGGTGGCGTGAGCGTGAAGGTCTTCCTCGGCGTGATGCTGGGGGTGGGTTTCCACCTGTTGAACGGCCTGTTCTCGAACCTGGGCGTGATCAACAGTTGGCCGCCGGTCCTCGCGGCGGCCACGCCGAGTTTGCTCTTCGTTGTGGCAGCCGCCGGGCTGCTGTTCTGGGTCGAGCGGCGCTGAGTCTTTTCCCGGGTGCCCGTCGCGGCACCCGTCCCGGGCGCTTCTTCCTGGCGCCCTTTACCAGCCGTTCTCGACTGCGATCTGTGCGGGGGCTGCGAGCCGGCTCAGCCGGCAGCCTTTTGCAATCAGTGCGCGATGCGTGTCGCGCACCATGTCAGGACTGCCGCATACCATCAGGCGTGAGTGTTCGGGGCTGATGCGCAGGCCCACATGCGCTTCCAGGGTGCCGTCGTCCAGAAGTGCCGGGATGCGTCCCGCGAGCGCCCCAGCCGAGCGGTCACGGCTCAGCACGGGCTGATAGGCGAGGCGCTCGCCGACGTCGGCCCACAGCGGATGGCATCGCAGCGCATCGATTTCCTCCCAGTAAGCGAGTTCGGCTGATTCGCGCACGCCATGCACGAGGACAAGGCGTTCGAAGCGCCGCCAGGTGTCCTCGTCCTGAAGGATCGACAGGAAGGGAGCGAGGCCGGTGCCGGTCGCGAGCAGCCACAGGTCGCGACCGTCGGCGAAGCGGCTGGTGGTGAGGAAGCCGTAGGCCGTACGCTCGATCATGATTTCGTCGCCGGGCTCGAGCGAATCGAGCAGGGGCGTGAATTGCCCGCCCGGGACGATGATCGAGTAGAACTCGAGATGGTCGTCCCACGGTGCGGAGGCGATCGAGTACGCGCGCCACACCGGGCTGCCGTTCGGCTTGCGTAGACCAAGACGCGCGAACTGGCCGGGAACGAAGCGGAACGACGGGTCGCGTGCGAGGCGAAAGGAAAGGAGCTTGGGCGTCCAACGCCGCCTGGAGAGCAGGCGCGCGGTGCCGTGCTTTGCGTCGAGTGCAAGCATCGTAATCCTCCTTGTGCCGGGTCGGGCGGTGTGCCGCGATGCGACGTGCAGACCCGCGTATTCATTCCCGCCGCGGGGACGCGCCCCGTTCAGCCGGCAGATCTGTTCCCGAGTGCGTGGTGCGACGCGAGACGCACGACATATCCGATCTTGAAGAACGCCGCGGACACCGGCAGCACGAGGTGGCCGGTGATCTGCATGCCCATGCCGAAGCGTTCGGCGAAGGGATAGGCGACGAGGGTGGCAGCGATCATGCCGAGGCCGGAAAGGACCATGGTGCTGCGGCCGAGCATGAGGGTCTGTCGGGCGGTGAGGCGGGTGGGGCGCATCGCTTTCCTCCGGGAACAAGACATGGTGTGCGGCAGACGGATCGGACCGGGTGCCGGGGTTGAAGAGGAATATAAAATGAATCTTTAAAAAGAGTCAACGGGGATGAATCTTTAACCCACGCTGCGTATAATGGAATTACGCTGCCGCCCGACGGCCGCTCCGGGAACCGCCATGCATCTGACCCAGCACACCGATTACGCCTTGCGCGTGTTGATCTACCTCGCGGTCAACGAAAATCGCCTCGTGACGATCGCGGAGGTGTCCGAACGCTTCAGCATCTCGCGCAGCCATCTGATGAAGATCGCGAACCACCTCGTGCGCGACGGGTTCGTCGAAGGGTTGCGGGGCAAGGGCGGCGGACTGCGGCTCGCGCATGCGCCGGAGGCCGTCAACATCGGCGCGGTGGTGCGCAGCATGGAGCGCGGGATGGCGCTGGTCGAATGCTTCGGTACCGGCAGCCAGTGTCTGCTGACACCCGACTGCAGGCTGAAAGGCGTGCTCGGCCGCGCGCTGGAGGCCTTCCTGCAGGTGCTCGACAAGGTATCGCTGGCCGAGCTGGTCGATGAGCCCCAGCGCGAGGCGCTGCACATCCTGCGGCGCAGCGCGTGAGGGCCGTGGAGCGCCGGAAGATTTCCGACCCGGCCTCCGTCGCGAAGATGTCGGGGGGCGTCAGCCGGCCGGAGTGACGGCTGGAGGCTGGCCGATCGGTAGAAGTCTGCGCAACTGCCAGGCGCACAGGAGGGCCAGCGCGGCGCACAGGATCAGGGCGGCCGTCACGCCGGGCCACGCGGCGAATTCCCACGCCAGGCCGGAAAGCGTGCCGATGAGGCTCGCGCCGAGGTAATAGCTGCACAGGTAGAGCGCGGTAGCGAGGGCGCGCCGTTCGCCGGACCGGCGTCCGACCCAGCCGCTCGCCGTGGTGTGGGCGCCGAAATACCCGAAGGTGAAGACGGCGACGCCGGCGACGATGGCCGCGAGGTGGTCGACGAGGGCGATCGCGAGGCCCGCGCCGCAGACGACGATCATGATCCACAGCAGGGCGCGGCGGCCGATACGGTCGACCAGACGCCCGGTCCACGCCGACGACAATGTTCCGACCATGTACAGCAGGAACACCGCGCCGATCGCGGTCTGGCCCAGCGAGAAGGGGGCCGCGTGTAGGCGGAAGCCGAGGTAGTTGTAGAGGCTGGTGAAGGCGCCCATCATCAGGAAGGCGACCGCGAAGAGGCGGCGCAGCCCGCTGTCGGCAAGCAGGGCGGCGATATCGCCGAGCACCCGCGCGGGCAAGGCGGCCCGTGCGCGGAAGTGGTGCGATGGCGGCAGGCAGCGCCAGAACACGAGGGTTGCGACGAGCCCGAGCACGCCCAGCGCCGCCGCGGCGATGCGCCACGAGCTCCAGTCCGTGAGGCCGGCGACGAGGAAGCGCCCGCTCATGCCGCCCAAGGCGTTGCCGGCGATGTAGAGACCCATTGCGCGGCCCTGCGCGCTCGGTGCGATTTCCTCCCCGAGCCAGGCCATCGCCGAGGCTGGCAGGCCGGCGAGGACCGCCCCCATCAGCATCCGCAGGACGAGCAACTGGCTGAAATCCGCCGCGACGGCGGTCGCAAACGCGATCACGGTCGCGAGTGCGAGGGAGGTCTTCATCAGGCGCTGGCGGCCATAGCGGTCGGATAGCACGCTCGCGGGCAGGAGCATCAGCGCCAGCGCGGCGGTGCCCAGCGAGACGGACAGGCTCGCGGTGGTCGGCGCGACGCCGAAGTCGGCGGCAAGGCGGGGGAGGACGGGTTGCGTGGCGTACAGCAGCGCGAAGGTCGTGAAGCCGCCGAGGAACATCGCGAGGTTGGCGCGCCGGAAGGCCGGGGTGCCGGCTTCGATCGGGGCGGGGGAACCGGTGGCGGAGGGAGCTGGGTCTGACATGGTCGTCCGGTGCGGATTGCATGGTGTTGCGCTGCGTCAGCGAATCCTAGGTTGCGACCGATGCATACGTCCAATATATTTAAATGGCTCTGGTTATCTGTGGAATGTATGAATGGAACTGCGCCACCTTCGCTATTTCGTCGCGGTCGCCGAGGAGCTCAACTTCACGCGGGCAGCCGCGCGCCTGCACATCGGCCAGCCGCCCCTGTCGATGCAGATCCGCGATCTCGAGGTGGAGATCGGCACGTCGCTGTTCGAGCGCAACAAACGCCGTGTCGTGCTGACCGAGGCGGGGCGGCGCTTTCTCGAGCATGCGCGCGAGATCCTCACGCGCTCGCAGCTCGCGACCGAGGATGCCCGTCGTGCCGGGAAGGGGGAACTGGGGGAGTTGCGGGTTGGGTTCACGTCTTCGCTGCCCTATACGACGACACTTTCGGACGTGCTGCACACGTATCGGCGCGATTTTCCGCAGGTGGCGCTGTCGTTGCGCGAGATGTTTACCGGGGCGCAGTTCGAGGCGCTGCAGCGCGGCGAGATCGACGTCGGCTTCGTGCGCTACCGCGGCCTGGATGTGCCCGCCGGGATCGTCACGCGCGAGATCGGCCGCGACTCCTTGCGGCTCGTCGTCAATGCCGCGCACCCGCTGGCGCACCGCGCGGAAGTCTCGCTCGCGGAATTTCGCGACGAGGGCTTCATTGCCTATCCGCCGGATGTCGGCACCGGATTGCCGGCGATCGTCGATGACCTGTGTCGCAAGGCGGGCTTCGACACGCGCATCGTGCAGCGTGCGCGCGAGGCGACGACGCAGATCGGGCTGGTCGCGTCCGGACTCGGCGTCGCAGTGCTGCCCGCGCCGCTGGAATGCGTGCGGCTGCCGCGCGTGCGTTACCTGACAGTGAGCGACGAAGGCGCGTATCTGTCGCTGGCGGTCGCGCATGCGGACCGTCCGTCCGCTCCGGTGCTCGACACCTTCCTCGGTGTAATCGGACGGATTGCGGCGCAGGCGCCCTGAAACCGGGGGGCGAGGTCGTGGACGCGCCTACTCGCTCGCGCTTCGTGCCCAGTCCGCGAACAGGTGGGCGAGGGCGGGCAGCCCCTCGCGGATCGCGACCGGGCCCGGCGCGAGGATGATCGCGGACTTGATCTCGTGGAGCTGCCCGTTGCGCACGGCGGGTACGTCCTGCCATCCCGCCCGCGCGGCGACCTTCTCCGGCCGGAAGCGCTTGCCGCACCATGAGCCGATGACAATGTCCGGCTGCCGGCGCGCGGCTTCGAGCGGGTCGGCGAGCCTGCGGTCCTTTGCCGACGGGCGGCTGGCGAGTTCGGCGAAGATGTCTTCGCCGCCGGCGATCCCGATCAGCTCGGACACCCAGCGGATGCCGGAGATCGCCGGCTCGTCCCATTCCTCGAAATAGACGCGCGGACGCCGCGGAAGCCGCGCGGCGGCGGTACGCGTCGCGTCGATCAGCTGCTCCAGCTCGCCGACGAGCGCCTGCGCGCGGGGCTCGGCGCCGACGAGGCGGCCGACCGTTTCGATCATCGCGAGGATGTCTTCGACGCTGCGCTGGTTGAAGACATGCACGGCGACGCCGGCCTTGACGAGATCGCGGGCGATGTCGGCCTGAAGGTCGCAGAAGCACAGCACGAGATCCGGTTCGACGGCGAGGATGCGGTCGAGGTCGCCGGTGCTGAAGGCGAAGACTTTCGGTTTTTCCTTGCGGGCCTGCGGCGGGATGACCGTGTAGCCGGAAATGCCGACGATGCGGTCCTGTTCGCCGAGGGCGTAGAGGACTTCCACGGTTTCGGTGCTGAGGCAGACGATGCGTCGGGGCAGTCGGGACATGGCGGTTCGATGTGGTGTGAGGACGGCCATTTTGCCGTCAAAGTCGCCGGATGCCGAAGGCGGATGCGCGCCCGGGTTTGCCGGGGCGCGGGAATCCTGCTAAAAGGCGCGGTCCGGTGGCGGACGGCAGGCCCGGTCGGAGAATGATCCGGCACGGTGTCGCCTCCACCTCCTGGGGCATTCTTCCCGTTTCCTGTCATCGCCCAGCGCTACCGCAACCGTGCCGCATCTTGCTCCTGCCATCATCCATGCGGACGACGCCATCGTCGTCGCCGACAAGCCTTCCGGTCTCCTGTCGCAGCCCGCGCGTGGCGAGGAGCGGCAGGATTGTCTCGAGCTGCGCGTGCAGGCGCAGTTCCCCGACGCGCTCCTCGTGCATCGTCTCGACATGGCGACATCGGGACTGATCCTGCTCGCGCGCGGGCCCGAGATGCTGCGGCGGATGAATCATGCGTTCGCGCAGCGCACGGTCGGCAAGCGTTACGTTGCAGTCGTGCATGGCCTCGTCGCGAGTGACCGCGGGGAAATCGATCTGCCGCTGGCGGCCGATTCGGACAACAATCCGCGCCAGAGGGTGGACCGCGAGGGCGGGAGGCGGGCGCTGACGCGGTACCGGGTCGTCGAGCGCCGTGGCGAGGGCGAGGGAGCGGTGTCGCGCGTCGAACTGGAGCCGGTGACGGGGCGCACCCATCAGTTACGGGTGCATCTGATGTCGCTGGGGCATCCGATTCTTGGCGACGTGCTGTATGCGCCGCCGCAGAGCGCGCAACTGCACGCGCGCCTGCACCTGCATGCCGCGGCGATCGCCTTCATTCATCCGGAGCGGCGCATCGCGATGACTTTCGAGAGCGTCGTGCCGTTCTGACCGGCTGCGCCGAGACGGCATTGACGCACGCGGTCGTGTTTCGTTACGATATTTCAACAAATTTGGAAATGTGGAAGCCATGGACGAAAAAGCGGCAGTGGCCGTCTTCGAGTGCCTTTCCTCGGGCGTGCGGCTCGGCGTCTTCCGGCTGCTCGTGAAGGCGGAGCCGGTGGGCATCGTTGCCGGGGATATTGCCACCGCGCTCGACATCGCGCCGAGCAGCCTGTCTTTCCATCTGCGCACGATGACGCAGGCGGGACTTCTGCGCGTGGAGCAGGAGGGGCGATTCCTGCGCTATCGGGCGAATCTCGGGCTGATGAGCGAGGTCGTCGGCTTCCTCACCGAAAACTGCTGCAGCGGGGTGGCCGGCGGGTGCCGGGACGCGGACATCCTGTCCGGACGGATCCCCGGCTGTGGCTCTTCCAACCCAGCGCGGGAATCGAAAGCATGAATGTGTTGTTCCTGTGTACCGGCAACTCGTGCCGGTCGATCCTTGCCGAGGCGACCTTCAACGCCCTGGCCCCTGCGGGCATGTGGGCGATGAGCGCCGGCAGCCAGCCTGCGGGTTATGTGCATCCGCGCTCGCTGGCGCTGCTGGCGCGCGAGGGCTTCGCGACCGAAGGGCTGTACAGCAAGTCGTGGAGCGATCTGCCGCGGGTGCCCGACCTGATCGTCACGGTGTGCGGCAGCGCCGCCGGCGAGACCTGCCCGGTGGTGCTCGGCAAGGTGCCGCGCACCCATTGGGGCGTCGACGATCCGGCGAAGGCGACCGGTAGCGATGCGGAGATCGACGCGGCGTTCGCCCATGCCTACCGTGTGCTGCGCGCGCGTATCGAGGCATTCCTCGCCTTGCCCGGCGATCTCGCCCGGCGCGACCCCGCTGCGTTCCAGACGGCGGTCGACCGCATCGGCGAGCTGTCGGCCTGATTCCTCCCTCTTCCAATTCCTCTACCGGGACCATCACCATGAAATCGATCCAGATCTTCGATCCTGCCCTGTGCTGCAGCTCCGGCGTGTGCGGCGTCGATGTCGACCAGCAGCTCGTCACCTTCGCCGCCGACGTCGAGTGGGCGAAGCTGCAGGGTGTCGCGCTCGAGCGCTTCAATCTCGCGCAGCAGCCGCTGGCGTTCGCGCAGAACGCGGTGGTGAAGGGCTTTCTCGAGCGTTCGGGCGCCGAGTCGCTGCCGCTGATCCTGATCGACGGAGAGTTCGCCCTGGCGGGGCGTTATCCGACGCGCGACGAGCTCGCCCGCTGGGCCGGCGTGAAGGCCGAGCCGGCCGGGAAGTCTGCCGGCGGGTGCTGCAGCGGCGGCCGCTGCTGCTGAGCGGGACGGCGATGCGCTTTCTCGATCAGCCGCCGCGCTACCTGTTCTTCACCGGCAAGGGTGGGGTCGGCAAGACCTCGCTCGCCTGCGCCACTGCAATCCATCTTGCCGGACTCGGCCGCAAGGTGCTGCTGGTGAGCACCGATCCGGCCTCGAACGTGGCGCAGGTGTTCGAGCAGGAGATCGGCAACCGCGTGACGCCGATCGAGGCGGTGGCGGGGCTCTCTGCGCTGGAAATCGACCCGCAGGCGGCTGCACAGGCCTATCGCGATCGCATCGTCGGCCCGGTGCGCGGCGTGCTGCCGGACGACGTGGTGCGCGGCATCGAGGAGCAGCTTTCGGGCGCCTGCACGACGGAGATCGCCGCGTTCGACGAGTTCACCGGGTTGCTGACCGATTCGCTGCTCACGCACGGTTTCGAGCATGTGGTGTTCGATACCGCGCCGACCGGCCACACGATCCGCTTGCTGCAGCTGCCTGCCGCGTGGTCGGGATTTCTCGCGAACAACACCGAAGGGGCGTCCTGCCTCGGCCCGCTGGCCGGGCTGCAGAAGCAGCGCGAGCAGTATTCGGCCGCCGTCGCGGCGCTCGCGGACGCCGTACGCACGCGGCTGGTGCTGGTCGCGCGCGCCCAGGCCTCGACGCTGCGCGAAGTGGCGCGCACGCACGCCGAGCTGGCGGCCATCGGACTCAGTCGCCAGTTCCTGGTCATCAATGGCGTCCTGTCCGACGACGAAGCGGCGCGCGCGGATGGACTGGCCGCGGCGGTGCTGCGTCGCGAACGGGATGCGCTCGCCGCGCTGCCCGAGCCACTGCGCGGGCTGCCGACCGACTACGTGCCGTTGATGCCCTTCAACCTCGTCGGGCTGGCGGCATTGCGAAGCTTGCTGGGCACGGCCGGTGCGCAGGCCTGCGACGCGCCCGGTGACGAGCGGGCGCCGGCGGCGCACGGGTTGCCGAATCTCGCGGGCCTCGTTGACGGTATCGCCGCGGACGGCCGCGGGCTGGTGATGCTGATGGGGAAGGGCGGGGTTGGAAAGACGACGCTCGCCGCCGCGATCGCGGTCGAACTCGCGCACCGCGGCTTTCCGGTACATCTGACGACCTCCGATCCCGCGGCGCACCTCGCGGAGACGCTCGAGGGTTCGCTCGGGAACCTCACCGTCAGCCGCATCGACCCGCAGGTCGAGACTGAGCGCTATCGCCGGCATGTGCTGGAGACGAGCGGCAAGGATCTGGATGCGCACGGACGCGCGATGCTCGAAGAGGACCTGCGTTCGCCCTGCACCGAGGAGATCGCCGTCTTCCAGGCCTTCTCGCGCGTGATCCGCGAAGCAGGGAACAGGTTCGTCGTGATGGATACGGCCCCCACGGGCCACACGCTGCTGCTGCTCGATGCCACCGGTGCGTATCACAAGGAGATCGCGCGCCACATGGACAAGAGCGGCATCACGCACTTCACGACGCCGATGATGCAGCTGCAGGATCCGCTGCAGACCAAGGTGCTGATCGTGACGCTCGCCGAGACCACGCCGGTGCTGGAGGCCGCGAACCTGCAGGCCGACCTGCGCCGCGCCGGGATCGAGCCGTGGGCGTGGATCATCAACAACAGCCTCGCCGCTGCGCGAACCGGCGCACCCGTGCTGCGCCGGCGCGCAGCGCAGGAGTGGCCGCAGATCGAGATCGTGCGCGAGCGCCACGCCAGGCGCGTCGCGCTGGTGCCGGTGCAGGCGGACGAGCCGGTGGGCGTACCGCGCCTGCTGGCGCTCGCCGCAGGCGGCACGAACAGTCAAACCAGGAAGGAAGGAATCGATGTCGGTTCAGTGTGAAGTGACCGCGAAGCGCGCCGCGGTGGCGCCGATGAGCGTCTTCGAGCGTTATCTCACCGTCTGGGTGTTCCTGTGCATCGTCGCCGGCATCGCGTTCGGCCAGATGGCGCCGGCGCTGTTCCAGGCCATCGGGCGGATGGAGGTCGCGCAGGTGAACCTGCCGGTCGGGGTGCTGATCTGGGTGATGATCATCCCGATGCTGATGAAGGTCGATTTCGGTGCACTGCACGAGATCCGCGGCCACATGCGCGGCATCGGCGTGACGCTGGTCGTGAACTGGCTGGTGAAGCCGTTCTCGATGGCGCTGCTGGGGTGGTTCTTCATCCGCCACCTGTTCGCGCCCTGGCTGCCCGCCGAGCAGATCGACAGCTACGTCGCGGGCCTGATCCTGCTCGCCGCGGCGCCGTGCACGGCGATGGTGTTCGTGTGGAGCCGGCTCACCAACGGCGACCCGATCTTCACGCTGTCGCAGGTCGCGCTCAACGACGCGATCATGGTGGTCGCATTCGCGCCCATCGTCGCCGTGCTGCTGGGCATCTCGGCGATCACCGTGCCGTGGGACACGCTGTTCACGTCGGTCGTGCTCTACATCGTGATTCCCGTCGCGCTCGCGCAGGTGGCGCGCAAGGCGCTGCTGGCGCGCGGGCAGGCGGTGTTCGACGCGGCGATGGAGCGCATCGGCCCGTGGTCGATCAGTGCGCTGCTCGTGACGCTGGTGCTGCTCTTCGCCTTCCAGGGTGAGGCGATCCTCGCGCAGCCGCTGGTGATCGCGCTGCTGGCGGTGCCGATCCTGATCCAGGTGTTCTTCAATTCCTCGCTTGCCTACCTGCTCAACCGCGCGGTGGGGGAGAAGCACAGCGTCGCCTGCCCCTCGGCGCTGATCGGCGCGTCGAACTTCTTCGAACTCGCCGTTGCCGCGGCGATCAGCCTGTTCGGCTTCGAGTCCGGCGCGGCGCTGGCGACCGTGGTCGGCGTGCTGATCGAAGTGCCGGTGATGCTGCTGGTCGTGCGCGTGGTCAACGCCAGCAAGGGGTGGTACGAGGCGGGGGCGCAGTCCTCACTGGCCGCGGGCCGGCGCGGGGACGCCTGACCCGCGGCACGGGCCGGTCATACCCGGAAGCGGCCGACCTGTTCATAGAGGCTGGACGCGAGTTCGCGCATCGAATTGGCGGACTCGCTGCTGCCGCCGGCGGCCGCGCTGATCTCTTCCGACATGCTGGCGATGCTCTCGACGTTCTGAGCCATCGATTCGGCGGCGAGGGCCTGTTCCCGCGCGGCGGAGGCGATGTCGCGGACGCGCTGGGTGGTGCGGTCGACGGCTTCGCCGATGCGGGCAAGGACGTCGCGCAAGGCCTCGGCCGCCGCGACTTCCTCGCTCTCCTGCTCGTTGCTCTCGCGGATCACGGCGACGGCATTGCCGACATCGGTGCCGATGGCGTCGATCATCTCGGCAATTTCCTTGGTGGCAACCGTCGTGCGTTCGGCGAGTTTGCGCACCTCGTCGGCGACGACCGCGAAGCCGCGCCCCTGCTCGCCGGCCCGGGCCGCCTCGATGGCGGCGTTCAGGGCGAGCAGGTTGGTCTGGTCGGCGATTTCGCGGATCACCGCGACGATCGAGCGGATCTGCTCCGAGCGCTCGCTCAGCGCGTTGACGTGTCGTGCAGCGCGGCCGACGGCGTCGGCGGTCGACTGGATCTGACGCGCTGCCTGTTCGGCGGTTATCTGGCCCTGGCGTGCCTCGGCGTTGGCGCCGGCGGCGAGATTTTCCGCATCGGCGGTGTGGTCGGCGACCTGCGTGATGCTCACCGTCACCTCTTGGACCGCCGCCGAGGTTGCGGCCGCCGATTCGCTCTGGCGCATCGTCGCCTGCGCGGTCTGCGACATCGTCGAAGCGAGCGACTCGGCGGAGCCGGCCACTTGCCGGGAGGCGTCGCGGACGAAGCGCATGATGTCCTGCAGCTTGCCCATCATGGTGTTGAAGGCTTCGGCGATGTCGCCGATTTCGTCGCCGGTGCTCACGCGCAGGCGCGCGGTCAGGTCGGCCTCGCCCTGGGCGATGCCGCGGATGAGCTTGCGCATGTCGGCGATCGGCGCAATCACGGTGCGGGTCACCATCCAGTACATCAGTGTCAGCGCGATCAGCACGGCCACCACAACGACGATCTGAAAAGTGCGCGCGAGCGAGCCGATGCGGTTCTTCTCGACCTCGACGTCGGCGAGCTGTGCGCTCACGAGCGCGTCGATGCTGCGGCTCTGCTCACGCAACTGGTCGAGCCGTCGGGCGCCTTCCTCGTTGCGATTCTCCAGATACACGGAGTTGATCGCGACCACGCCGGCGAAGTAGTCGCGTACCGGGTCGCGCAGCGCCTGGCCGCGCGGTCCGAGTTGTGCGAGGCGGTCATCGACGGCAAGGGCACCGCGTGCCGCCTCGATCGCAAAGCTGTCCCGGTGCGTGAGGATCCCGCTCTTGACGTGGTCGGCGATCTCGCGCACGCCGTTGAGCGTTGCGAGAAGGGCGCGCTCTTCCCCGGCCACCGTCTCGCGGCGGGCGTCGAACGCGAACATGATGGCGATCATCGCCAGTACCAGCAGGCCGATGAGGGCGAAGGGGGCGATGATTTTTCTTGTCAGGTTGATTCGCATGATCCGCTCCTAGCGTGTTGCGCCGACCGGCAGGAAGCCCAGGGACTGGACGATTTCCTGCCCCTTCGGTCCTTGTGCCAGATACAGGAAGGCGCGCACGGACGGTGACTCGTTCACATAGACAAGGTTGAGCGGGCGCACGATGGGATAGCGTCCCGACTTGATCGCCGCGTCGGTCGGTTCCTGACCGTCCAGCGGAATGATCTTGATCGGCATGCCGGCTTCGGCCATGGCGCGGGCCGTGCCGACCGACACGTAACCGATCGCGCCGGGCATGCCGCCAACCAGGGTCAGGGCCTCGACGTTCGCCCCGACGACGTAGGTCCTGGAGCTGATGAGCGGTTTGTCGGACTTCTTCCGGTCGGGGCTCAGCAGCCCGGTGTAGTGCTCGAAGAGTTCCAGCGTGCTGCGCCCGACTTCCTTGCTGACGCGCTGCACCGGCAGGTCGGGGCCGCCGAGGGCGGACCAGTTGTCGATCTTGCCGGTATAGAGCTCGACCAGTTGAGCCTTTGTGAGGCTGGTGACCGGATTGCGCTGGTTGACGACGATCGCGAGGGCGTCGATGCCGATCACGGTGTTCTTGAGCGCGGCCTTTTCCGTGTCGCTGAGATCGCGCGACGCCATGCCGATGGCGCTGGTGCCGGCGATGGCATTCTTCACCCCCGCACCGCTGCCGCCGCCCGTGACCTTTACGGCTTCACCGCCCTGCGTGAAGAGCGGGGCAAGTTTCTCCACCACCGGCTGCACGGTGCTCGATCCGGAGATGTCGAGGGCATATGCGAGGGAGCCGGTGCACAGACCGGCTACGGCCAACGCAGTGCGCAGGCAAACGCTGGGCTTGAATCTCATGAGAATTCCTTCGGACATTCGTTTCGGGCAATCGCGGTCTGTGCGGGCGCGATTGTTACCAGAAGTAATATGCCGATAATAACACTTAAGTCGTAATGGGTATTCAGGCCAGGGGCTCGCGATACGCGATTCGGGTATCAATGGCAGGGGGCGGGGCGTGCAGGGAGCTGTTCGACGCCGCCATCGAGTCGCAACCCGTGGGGGCGGCAGTTTCCCGCCGCGTTCCAATGCGCGCGTCGTCCCGTAGCCGGCGTTTTCGATGTCGTCTGGGCGGAGCCGAGCCGCTGCCATCCATCCTGGCCTTGCGGCCAGACTCATTCGTAACGCGATCCCCTGCGCGGCCCGGGCGGTGTGCCGCGCGAGTAGCCGCGCGCCTCGTCGCGCAGTTCCGGCGGGATCGCCAGGTGTTCGGTCGATAATCCTTTCTCGCGCAACTTGCGCGCGATGAACGCCATGTCGTCGGCGGTGATGCCGCGTTCGGCACGGTCGTGGCGCGCCTTGCCGATGGCCCGCCGCGCGCGCTGCACGGCAGCCGGGAGTTCCTCGGCGACGGCGTCATGGGCGACCGCTGTCGCGAGGATGCGAGCGAGCGGCAGCCAGGGATTCGGCCCGGCGCCGGGGGTACTGGCGTCGTTTTCGAGATCGCGCAGGAAGGGCGAGACCCAGCGCGCGGCAAACCGGTCGAGAAAATGTTCGGGCCGGACTGCGGGCGGCGGGGTGCCGGCGGCGAGCGCTTCGGCGCTGTTCAGGTAGAGCAGGGCCACGAATTCGAGTTGCACCGCGACATGGTCCGATAGGTCGTGGAAGTCGTCGCCGCGTTCGACGCCGCAGCGCCGGTAGGTGTCTTCCAGTGCCGAGACCGAGCCGCCGTTGATCGCGCCGTCCAGGTAGCCGCCGGTGTTGATCTGGATGGTTCGCGGCGGGACCAGGAAGAGGGTGCTGTAGCGCTGCAGCAGCGTGACGTGGTCGGGAATCGCGGCGATCGCTGCGCGGTAGTCCGCCACGGCATCGGCGCAGGCGTAGCCCAGCGATGCCCCGAGTTCCTCCAGGTCGTCGGCGAGGGCGTCGCGCAGCGCGGTGAAGACTTCCTGCTTGCGCGGTGTCAGGAAGGCGCGCGCGAGGCACAGGTAGAACTCGCCGCGTTCGGCCAGGGATTCGATGTTGCGTGCATCCATCATGTGTCGTTCCGCATTGCCGCCCGGGGGCAGGGTGGTCGCCCCCGGGCGAGGTCGCGGACCGCGGCGCCGCGCGGTCCGCACGGTAGGTCCGCCGCTCAGTCCTGCGGCGCGGCCCCGAGGTCGAGCATCTTCTCGCCCAGCGCCCAGCCGAAGAAGGCGATCGAGAACGCCAGCAGCGTGAGCATCCACTCGGTCGTCGACGGCGTATAGGCGATCAGGTCCGGCACCCAGCTACCCTTGAACAGCGGCGCGAGTTGCCCGCCGATGACGAAGTCGTAGCGGTCGATGAAGAAGCCGCCGATCACCATCACCGAGGCCACTGCCAGGGCCTTGCGTTGCAGCAGCAGGAAGAAGGCGCCGATCAGCAGTGCGGCTTCGATCCAGTACCACGGCGAGGCGACGATGGCGTCCCATACCTGCAGGCCGTCGGCGTTGCTCCACAAGCCGATCACGGTGCGGTAGCCGATCACGAGGATCGTGATGCCGAGCAGCCCCGCGAACGCGGTCGGCAGCGGCCCCCGCATCAGCGTGCGCACCTGGGCCGGCATCGTGTCCTCGCTGTCGTAGCTCAGACGCGTGACCAGCACCGCGAAGGCACCGCCCGTGCACGCCGCGGTGAGGATGAAGTACAGCGGCACGAGGTTGCCGTACCACATCGGCCGCATCGCCATCGCGCCGAAGGCCATGCCGAGCATGCCGCCCGCGAGCAGTTCGGTGACCAGCGCCGCGAGTCCGATCTGCTTGCTGCTGCTGCTGCTCCAGTCGCCATTGTGGATGCGCAGGAACTTCAGGATGCCGAGCACGAGGAACACGGCGTAGAAGATGCCCATCCAGTTGAGCGGCGAGACGAGCTGCGCGTTCAGCGGGATCGCCCACAGCATGCGGAACGGGTGCCCCAGCTCCAGCGCCAGCGATGCGAACCCTGCCACCAGCGTGACCAGCGACAGCCACACGCAGCGCTTGGCGATGGGGTACCAGCCCTTGTTGCCGAAGGTCATCGCCACCGAGGCGACCAGCGTGAGGCCGGTCGAAGTCAGCGCGAAGAACACGTAGTTGACCACCGGCAGCCCCCACGAGACGCCGTCGCTGCCGGTGTTGAAGGCGCTGTGTCCGCCCGACAGCAGGTTGAAGAAGGCGATGCCGAGGCTGACGACCAAGCCCGCGAGGCCGGCCATCAGTACCGCGCTCACCGCGCCGCTGCCTTGAGTTTGTGTTGCCATGGTGTCCTCCTCAAGCCTTCTTGTTCGAACGGGTGCCCGGAACCGCGCCGCTGGCCGCGCCGCCGCCGCTGACGTAATACACCTGCGGCTTGTTGCCGGTGTGGTCGAGCAGACGCGTGCCCTGCTTGTCGGAAATCAGCCGGCTGACCTGCGAGTTCGGGTTGTCCAGGTCGCCGAAGTAGCGCGCCTTGGGCGCACAGGTGCGCACGCAGGCGGGCACGTATTCGACGAGCTCGGGATTGCTCTCGTCGAGATCCGCCGTGCCCTTGGGCGCCTTGCTGATCTTGTGGTAGCAGAAGTTGCACTTCGACACGACGCCGTTGGGCTGGATGCCCACGCCGTGCTTCGGGTCCTGCTGTGGCCCCTTGTACGGCGGGTTCCACGACAGGTCGCCGTCGCCCTTGAACACCTGCTTGATGTTCGGCTCGATCAGCGGCTTCTCGTCGGTGTAGAAGCGTACGCCGTACGGGCAGGCGATCATGCAGTACTTGCAGCCGATGCACTTGTCCCAGTCGATCAGCACGACGCCGTCCTCGGTCTTGTAGGTCGCCTTGGTCGGGCACACGTGCATGCACGACGGTTCCTCGCAGTGCATGCAGGGGCGCGGGAACCACTTCAGCTGCGGCGTCGGCTGTCTGCCATCCGTGTAGTACAGGACGTCCTGGTAGTTCTCGCCGGGCAGTCGGTTGTTTTCCATCTGGCAGGCGGTGCTGCAGGCCTGGCAGCCGGTGCACTTCTCCAGGTCTATGACCATTCCCCATTTAGCCATTTTGCGAGCCTCCTCAAGCCTTCTCGACCGACACCTTGCCGGTGTAGTAATTGGCCATGCCCGAGATGCGGTCGGACTGGTTGTCGATGATCGAATCCACGTGCGTGCCGCGCTCCTTCGCCCAGCGTCCGTGTGCCCAGTGACCGTGCTCGAAGGGCAGCACGATGGTGTCGGGGCGGGTGAGCTCGGTGACGCGGGCGATCGCGATGACTTCGCCGAGCGTGGACTTGATGCGGATGCGGTCGCCGTCCTTGAAGCCCTTGGCCTTCGCGACCGAGGGATGCACTTCCGCGTACACCTGTCGGCGTCCGCCGGCGGCCGGCTGCATCAGCGCGATCGCGTTGGGGATGTTCGCGCTGCGTCCTTCGGCGTGGAGCGCGTTCTTCGGCGTGACGAAGTGCAGGTCGCCCGTGCCGGTGTATTTCGGCTCCTCCCAGTGCGGGAAATTGAATTTCGCCGGATCGCGGCCGGTCTTGGCGAGCACCCAGTCGCGCTTGCTGTCGAGATAGGAGGACTTGAACTCGAACTTGCCCGAGTCCGTCTTCAGCAGCTTCTTCTTCACGTCTTCGGCGCTCATCGGCTTGTTCCAGCCTTGGCCGTCCCACTCGAAGAATTCGCCGCGCACCTGCCGCCAGTGGTAGGGCTTCTTGTACCAGACGCCTTTCTCGACCCAGGATTCGAAGCTGTTCACGCCGTTGTCGCCGGGCGTGGCCTCGAAGCCCTTGGCCAGGTGGCGCAGGATGTTCTCGACGTTTTCGAGCTTGGCGTAGTACTCGCTGGCGGGGCCCTTGAGACGCTTGCCGATCTCGATCAGCGTGTTGCCGAAGGTCTGGGTGTCGTACAGCGGCTTGATCGCGGGGGTGCGGATCTGCGCCAGCGGCCAGCCCTGGAAGGGGTAGGTCGGGGCGTCCTGCCAGCGTTCGAGGTAGGTCGAGTCGGGCAGGATCAGGTCGGCCATCATCGCCGTCTCCCCCGGGAAGGGTGAAGTGTCGATGACGAAGACCTCGGCGAGCATCTTTTCCCAGGCCGTCGCGTCGGGCGACGAGAAGATGGGGTTCGTCATGTAGAACATGACCGTGTCCATCTTGTAGGGCTTGCCGGCGAGGTGGTTCTTCGGCACTTCCTGCAGCATGTTCTTCGCGAACATGTAGCCGTCCTCGTGTCCTTTCAGGTCGATGCGCGGCATGGCCTTGTGCGGGCCGTTCTTCGCGTAGTCGTCGAGGTGGTCGTCCGGGTTCGCGGGTGCAGGACCGTAGGCGGGCCCCATCTGGTAGGCGAGGCCGCCCTCGGCGAAGAGCGAGCCGACCAGCGCGTTCAGCGAATGGATCGCCATGCCGTTCAGCACGCCGTTGCTGTGGTTGTGCGCGCCGCGCTCGAACAGCGCGATGGCCGGGCGCGTCGTCGCGAATTCTCGCGCGGTCTTCAGGATGAGGTCCGCGGGAATCGTCGTGACGCCTTCGGCCCACTTGGGCGTGCGGTCCTTCAGTTCGACGTTCCACCATTCGGCGAGGCCCAGCGTCCATTTCTCATCGAAGGGTGCATCGACCGGCTCGCCCGCCTTGAAGTGGTTCTGGCCGTCTGCGAAGTTGCCGACGAAATTC
This sequence comes from Aromatoleum tolulyticum, assembly GCF_900156155.1. Taxonomy (GTDB): domain Bacteria; phylum Pseudomonadota; class Gammaproteobacteria; order Burkholderiales; family Rhodocyclaceae; genus Aromatoleum; species Aromatoleum tolulyticum. The sequence continues at coordinate 52,431 of NZ_FTMD01000010.1, read as the reverse complement.
CGGTCCCACAGGCCTTCGGTCAGGATCACGTGCGCGATCGCCAGTGCCAGCGCGCCGTCGGTGCCCGGCTTGATGATGAGTGCGCGGTCCGACGCGGACAGCGTCTGGTTCATATGCACGTCGACGGCGGTCACATGCGTCTTCGGCGCCTTCTCGCCGCGGATGTAGCCCCACACCTGCAGGTTGTTGTTGTACGGACGGAAGGACTCGAGGAAATTGGCGCCGAAGATCAGCAGGTAGTTGGCGTTGCGGTAGTCGTACGAGCTGTAGGAGGCGTTGCCGTCGGTCATCTGCTTCGCGAGCACCGAGCCGTCCGAGCACATCGACGAATGGCCGATGCCGATGTTGGGCGAGCCGTAGAGCTTTGCCATCGGCGCGAGCGTCACGCCGACGTCGGTCGCGCCCCAGCCGCGGCCGAAGAACAGGCCGAAGCGGTGCGATTCGCCTTTGTCGCGCAGCGCGTTCATGCGGTCGGCGACCGTCTCCAGCGCCTCGTCCCACGAAATCGGCATGAACTTCGGATCCTCGTCGCGCCCCTTCTTCGGGTTCGTGCGCTTCATCGGCCCCTTGAAGCGATCCGGGTCGTACAGGATGTAGGTGCCCAGGTGCATCTTCGGGCAGCCCTTGCCGTTGGCGATCGGATGGCCGGCGTTGCCGTAGATCGCGTGCACCTTGCCATTGGTCGTGTAGACGTCGATGCCGCAGCGCGCCGGGCATTGCGCGCAGATGCTCTTGTTCACCACGGTGTTGCTGTCGACGGTGGCTGCCTGCGCCTCCTTCAGCGTCGACAACTGTCCGATGCCGAATCCGCCGCTGCCCGCCACCGCCGCGCCGGCTGCCGTCCCCGCGCCGCTGACCTGCAGGAAGCGGCGCCGCGAAATGAGCTTCTTGAGTATTTCCATTTTCCTGACTCCTCGATCGACCCTCTTGATGTGGTATTCGTCATTGATCGCTTCAGGGCTCACGGCCCTTCCGGTGCGGCCGGCGTCTCTCCGTGGCGGCGGCTGAACAGGGCGAAGCCGGCGCGTGCGAGGTTCTCCGTCTTGCGGCAGCGCTCGCACAACGCTTCTTCGTCGTGCGCGGCAAACAGGGCGCCGCAGCGCACGCACTCGCTTTGTTCGATCGTCGCGAGTACGGCCGGCGCGCCCGCGAAGGGGCGCCAGGCGTGCCCTTCGTGTGCGAGCGCTTGGGATGGACAGATCCGCGCGCAAGCGCCGCAATCGACGCACAGCCAAGCGTCGAATTGCAGGCGGGCGTGCCCATCGTCGGATTCCGTTTCAAGGTGCAGGGCGCCCGTCGGACAGGCGCGCGCGCACGCGCCGTGTGCCCGGCAGGCGGCGCTCGCCGTGAGTGCGGGCAGCAGCGCGGACCGCGGATGGGGCTGGCCGGCGCGACGTGCGATGTGCTCGAGCAACAGGCGTGTCTCCTCGCCACGCTGGGCGGCGATGCTGCCGCGGCGCCTCCGGGCGACGGGAACGTCGGTCGGCAAAGTCTCGCCCGTCGCTGTCGGGGTGACGGCTGCGGCGAGCGAACGCGAGAGGCCCGCGAAGAAGCGCCGCCGGCTTTCGATGGGCAGGTCGCCGACTGCGGCATCCCGGCGGTTACCGTTCGGTAACGCGTCCGGGCTGACCGCCGCGGGCAGGTGTTCCGCCTGCATGCCGGCCTCGGACAGCGCACGGCGCGCGATCTCCAGGGGCGCGCGCCAGGGTGCTTCGTGCGCGCGTGCATTGCCGCACGCTGCGCAGGCGCCGTCGTCGACCAGCCGGATCGGCGCATCGCCGGCGGCGAGCGCGAGTCGCAGCCAGTCGCTGACGGTGATTCCTCCAAGACAGGCCACGCGATGCAGGGGGGCGTCGATCGCCGCCCGGCTGCGCTCGCAGCTCAGCACCAGTCCCTGGGCTGGCACCGTCGCCGGCAGTGCTACCCCATCGACCGCCAGGGCGCCCGTCGGGCAAGCGGCGGCGCAGAGGCCACAGCCGCTGCACGCGGCCGGGTCGAGCAGCGGCGCGTCCTCGCCGAGTGCGATGCAGCCGTGAGGGCAGGCCGCTTCGCAGCGCGTGCATGCGGTCGCGGGCAGGGTCTCGGCGATGCACGCCGCACGGCGCAGGCCGACGAGTCCGAGTGCGTGCAGGCGCCGAAAACCGTCCTCCGGTCCTGCGGGGGCAGCGTCGCGGGCGAGATGGCGGAGATCCTGATTCATGGTCGCCTTCCGGATTGGTCGAGCTGGTACCGCAAGAGCCGGGCCATTCGATGCAAGTAACGGAAAAATAAGGAAATATCTGTTATTGGAAGGAATCGGAGGAGTCGCGGGTTACGGTTCGGTAACCTAAACTGCAGTTGCGGGCAGGGTTTTGTTACGATCTGGTAACGGAATTCCTGCACGACGTGCGCAGGCCGCCGGTGGGCATCCTCGGTGCAGTTCTTGCGTAGGCAGGAGACCGTTCTTCCATGAGCGAACGGGAAGGGGGAGGGATGCTGGTCTCGGGAACGGGGGAACGATGAACCGGCGGCAGGCCCTGTTCGGCCTGTGCGGCCTCGCGTTCGCCGGCCGCGGCGCCCGGGCGGTTGCGGAGACTGGCGGCGATGCCGTGCGGATCGGCATGACCCCGGTGTTCCTCGACGACCAGGTGGGCTTTCTCGGCGCGTGGCGGGACTACCTCGCGCAGGCGCTGGGGCGACCGGTCGAATTCATCCAGCGGGGCAGCTACCGCGAGATCGTCGAGCTGATGCGCCAGGAGAAGCTGCACTTCGCGTGGCTGTGCGGTTATCCCTACGTGCGCGAGCAGCGCTGGATGCGGCTGCTGGTGGTGCCGGTGCATCAGGGCCAGCCGCTGTACCGCTCCTATCTGATCGTGCCTGCCCGGGACACGGCCACCACCAGGATCGCCGAGCTGCGCGACCGCGTGTTTGCGTTCTCCGATCCGGATTCGAACTCGGGCTACCTCTATCCGCACTACCAGCTCAACCGCGCGAATACTTCGCCGGCGAATTTCTTCCGCCGCAGCTTCTTCACCTATTCGCACAAGAAGGTGGTTGAGGCAGTGGCGCTGGAGGTCGCGCACGGCGGGGCGGTCGACGGCTACGTCTGGGACACGCTCGCGCGCACGCACGCGGAGCTGACCGGGCGCACGCGCGTTGCAGACCGCTCGCCGCCGTTCGGCTTTCCGCCTTTCGTCGCGGGGCCCGTCGCCTCGCCCGCGCTGTTCAGGCGCATGCAGGCAATCCTCCTCGCGATGCACGATGATGGCGCCGGCGCGGGTTTCCTGCGCCAGCTCAACCTCGACCGCTTCGCCCTTGGCACGCCGGCACTCTATGCGGACATCGAGCGCATGCTGCGCGCCGTCGGCCAGCCCAACGTCTAGGAGGACGCTTGCTGCATTTTCGCGACATCAGCTTCCGCTACAAGATTCCGCTGCGCGCGACGGTGCTGGTGCTGGTCACCGCGACGGTGCTCACGACATCGCTGCTGCTGCGCGAATACCGGGACCTGCGCCGCGACATGCTCGACGGCTCGGCGCGCTGGTCGGCGGTGCTGAGCCAGACGCTGGTTGCCCCGATGCTGCACGACGACCTGTGGCGCGCCTTCGAGATCGTGCGCGCGGCGACGTCGCCCGGCGGCGGCGAGCAGGCCAGCGCGATCACGCTCGTCGATCCGCGCCTGCGCATCTACGTGTCGACCGATCCGGCGCGTTACCCCATCCTCGCGCCGCTGCACGAGCGCGGCGAGGCGGCGCGCGAGATCGCGAGCCGGATCGACGGCGCAGCCGGCACGGCGTCGCACAGCGTGGAGATCGCCGACAAGCTGTACGTGATCACGCCGATCGACGCGGACGGGGTGCGGCTCGGTCACATGATCCTCGAACACACCAGCACCTTCATGCAGTCGCGCTTCGCCGGCATGTGGCTCAGTGCGACGCTGGTGACGCTGTTCGTGCTGCTGCTGATCCTGCCGGTGTCGTGGTTCTGGGGGCGACGCATGGCCGAGCCGCTGGTGCATCTGGCCGATTGCATCGGCAAGGTCGGCGCGACGATTCCGCCGCCCGGAGCGCTGCAGTTCGAGGATTCGAAGGACGAGCTGGGGCAGGTCGGACGGGCGGTGGCGCGGATGTTCGACGAGTTGCGCGAAAAGGAGGGGCTCGAGCGCGAGATGCTGTTCTCGGAGCGGCTCGCGGCGATCGGCCGGCTCACCGGCGGCATCGCGCACGAGATCAACAATCCGCTCGGCGGCATGCTCAACGCCATCGGCACCTACCGCAAGCATGGCGCGAGCGACCCCGAACTCGCCGCGCGCACGATGTCGCTGCTCGAACGCGGGCTGCTGCAGATCCGCGACACGGTGTCGGCGCTGCTGGTCGAGGCCAAGGCGCCGAGCCATCCGCTGGCGCCGCAGGACATCGAGGACGTGCATATCCTGCTCAAGCCCGAGGCCGCGAAGAAGTCCGCGCGGCTGCAATGGAATTGCGAGCTGCCGGACGAGATCCCGCTGCCGGCGACGCTGGTGCGGCAGGTGCTGATCAACCTCGTGCTCAACGCGCTGCAGGCGGTCGAGGCGGGAGGCACCGTCGCATGCGACATCGGCCTGTCGGCCGACGGCATGACGATGGCGGTGCGTAATGACGGCCGCTACATCGAGGAGTCGCGCCTGCCCTACCTGTTCGAGCCCTTCGTCGGCGACGGCAATGGCAAGCACGGCCTCGGCTTGTGGATCACCTACCAGATCGTCACCGGGCTCGGGGGGCACATCTCGGTGCAGAGCGAGCCGGGCCTCACCGTGTTTGCGGTCGATCTGCCGCTGGGCATGGCCGTCGAAATGGAGTCCGCATCATGAATGCCGCCGTGCGTGTGTGCCTTGTCGAGGACGATCCGATCATGGGTGAATCGCTGTGCGAGCGCTTCCGCCTCGAGGGCTTCGACGCGCATTGGTGTACCAGCGGCGCCGAGGCGATGCGCAGCCTGCGCGAACAGGCCTTCGATGTCGTCATCAGCGACATGCGCCTGGGCGATACCACCGGCGAAGCGATCTTCGACTGGGCGGCCGGCGCATTGCCGCAGGCCCCGCCCTTCGTGTTCATCACCGGCTACGGCACCGTCGACCAGGCCGTCGCGCTGATCAAGCGCGGCGCCTGCGATTACGTCACGAAGCCCTTCGACCTCGACGCACTCGTCGCCCGGGTGCTCGAGATCGCCTCCGCCGCGCGGGCGCAGGACGAGGGCGTTCCCGGGCTCGAGCCGCTGGGCGTATCGGCCGCGATGCAGCGCATCGAGGCGATGCTGCCGCGGCTCGCGCGGGCCGCCAGCACGGTCCTCATCGTCGGCGAATCGGGCGTCGGCAAGGAACGCGTCGCGCAGCGCCTGCATGCCTGCCTGCCCGACGCCGCGCGTCGCCCCTTCGTCGCGTTGAACTGTGGCGCGGTGCCCGAAACGCTGCTCGAGCCGGAACTCTTCGGCCACGAGAAGGGCGCCTTCACCGGCGCCGCGCGCAGCCGGGCCGGTGTCTTCGAGCAGGCCCACGGCGGCACGCTGTTCCTCGACGAGATCGGTGAGATGACGCTGGCGATGCAGGTGAGGCTGCTGCGCGCGGTGCAGGAGCGGCAGGTAGTGCGTGTCGGCGGTGAGCGCCCGATCCCGGTGGACCTGCTGCTGGTGTGCGCGACGCACCGCGACCTGAAGGCGATGGTCGCGGAGGGCACCTTCCGCGAGGACCTCTTCTATCGCGTCAATGTCGTGCAGATCCGCGTGCCGCCGCTGCGCGAGCGGCGCGAGGACATCCCGTGGCTGATCCGGCGCTTTCTCTCCGACATCGCGCGCCAGAGCGGCGAGGCGCGCCGCCACCTGACCCCCGCCGCCGAGGAGGCCGCGCTGGCCTACCCCTGGCCCGGCAACGTGCGCGAGCTCAAGCATGCGGTCGAACGCGCCTGCATCATGAGCCCGGCCGAATGGATCACGCCCGCCGCGCTGTTTCCCGATGCCGAACTCCCGCCGCCGGCCGGCGACGTGCAGGCGCCGCTCGGCGATTACCTGCGCGAATGCGAATGCCGCTACATCCGCGGTGCGCTCGAATCCTGCGACGGGCACATCGGGCGCACCGCCGAGCTGCTCGGCATCAGCCGCAAGAACCTGTGGGAAAAGATGAAGAAACTCGATATCGGGCACGCCTGAAATCTTCGCGGGGCCACCAGTTCGGCATCGCGGGGTGCGGCGTCCGTTAGGTCTTTGGCATCGGCGCGGCGATTTTCGGAGGATAATCAGTGATGACTGATATAGGGGCCGTCGGCGATTCGTTGATGCCTGACGCGCGCGAGCGTGGGCGGGCGCAGGAATCCTCCCGCGCGAACGGTGCCGGTGCGCGCGCCTTGCGAGGGGCGCTGTCGTAGGGCCGAGGAGCAATGCCATGGAAACCGTATCGTCCTGGATCCTCCCCGTCTTCTACGGCGGGCTTGGAAACCTGGCCGCGTATCTCGCGGCACACGTGCTGTTGTGCCTGCTGCCGGCCTTCTTCATCGCCGGCGCGATGGCGGCGCTGATTCCCAAGGAAACGGTCACGCGCTTTCTCGGGCGCAATTCCAGCAAGGCGGTGTCCTATCCGGCCGCGGCAGCGGCGGGATCCCTGCTGGCGGTATGTTCCTGCACCATCGTCCCGCTGTTCGCCGGCATCTACAAGAAAGGCGCCGGGCTGGGGCCGGCGATCACCTTCCTGTTCTTCGCGCCCGCGGCGAACATCCTCGCGCTGGTCTACACCGGCGGCATCATCGGGCCGGATCTCGCCATCGCGCGTTTCGTGCTCTCGCTGATTTTCGGCATCGGCATCGGCCTGATCATGGCGCTGATCTTCCGCGCCGACGACGCCGCGCACGACCTCGCGACCGACAGCCCCTTCTCCGCCCAGGGTGAGGGCATGGGGCGCGCGCCGCTGTTCTTCCTTTTCGTGTGGGTCGCGCTGTTGCTGGCCGGCACGCTGAAGCTCGGGGTGCTGACCGGCACCTACGTGAATTTCGAGCTGCCGCTCGCCGATGCGCAGGTCTGGCAGGGCGTGCTCGACCGGCTCGTGCCGTTCGATGCGGCTAAAGGCGAGGAGGGGGTGTCGCTGCAGGGCGTGGTGCTGATCGCCCTGCTCGGGGTGATCGGCTTCAGCGCGTGGCGCGGGCTGGAGAACATCCAGGACGGGGCGAACGCATGGACGTGGACGAGCCTCGTGACGATCGCCGTGACGCTGCTCGTCGCCGCGCTGTCGGTACAGGCGGTGCCGGACGGACTGCGGATCGGCCTGACCGGCAAGTTCTTCGGCGTTGCGGTCGCGCTCGCCGGAGTCGGTCTGATCGCACGCTCGCACCTGTCGCCGGACGAGCTGCGCGACTGGCTGTGGGAGTCGTGGCGCTTCGTGAAGCAGATCTTCCCGCTGCTGGTGATCGGCGTGTTCATCGTCGGCATGATCCGCGTGCTGATCCGCCCCGAGTGGATCGAGATGCTCGCGGGCACGAACTCCGTCGTCGGCAATCTCGCCGGCGTCGCCTTCGGCGTGTTCATGTACTTCCCGACCCTGGTCGAAGTGCCCATCGCGAAGATGTTCCTCGACCTCGGCATGCACCGCGGGCCGCTGCTCGCCTACCTGATGTCCGACCCCGAACTCTCGCTGCAGAGTATCCTGATCATTTCGGCCATCATCGGCCGGCGCAAGACGGCGACCTACGTCGGGCTGGTGGCCCTGTTCAGCGCCGTCGCGGGCTTTACCTACGGCGCGTGGGTCGACGGCATGTCGCTGCTGCGGCTCGCGCTGTGGCTGGGCGCCTTCATCGGCGTGCTGGCCGTGCTGTTGTCCTTCGCCAGCCGACGCGCCGCATCCACCCTCGTGAAAGGAGTCTGATCATGGTGAACATCAAGGTTCTCGGTCCCGGCTGTGCCAACTGCCGCAAGCTCGAGGAAGTCGCCCGCGAGGCGGTCGCGTCGCTCGGCGTGCAGGCGGAGATCACGAAGGTCACGGACATGAACGAGATCATCGCCCACGACGTGCTCAAGACGCCCGGGCTGGTGATCAACGGGAAGCTCGTTTCGTCGGGGCGTATTCCCACGCCGGCGACGATTGCGGAGTGGGTGCGCGCGGCGATGCCCTGAACGGGTGCCGAGCATGCGCTCGCGTGGCCGGGCGCGGATGCGTTCAGTTGGCCGCGGGTGCCGCCCGGCGCAGCCGCAGCGCGTTGGTGACCACCGACACCGAGCTCGCGCTCATCGCCAGCGCGGCCACCATCGGTGAGAGCAGCAGGCCGGTGAAGGGGTACAGCAGGCCGGCTGCGAGCGGTACGCCGAGGGCGTTGTAGACGAAGGCGAAGGCGAGGTTCTGGTGCATGTTGCGCACCGTCTCGACCGAGATGCGGCGTGCGGCGGCTATGCCGCGCAGGTCGCCCTTCACGAGCGTGAGCTGCGCGCTGGACATCGCGACGTCGGTGCCGGTGCCCATCGCGACGCCCACGTCCGCGCGGGCCAGCGCGGGCGCGTCGTTGATGCCGTCGCCCGCCATCGCGACGACGCGTCCTTCGCGTTGCAGCCGGGCGACCAGTTCGTCCTTGTCCTTCGGCTTGACCTCGCCGAGCACCTCCTCGATGCCCAGGCGCTTGCCGACGGCGCGCGCAGTCGTCAGTCCGTCGCCCGTTGCCATGATGATGCGGTCGATGCCGTGCGCGCGCAGTTCCGCGAGCGCCTCGGGGGTTGTAGCCTTGACCGGGTCGGCAACGGCGACCAGCCCGACGGCGACGCCGTCGACGGCGAGCATCATCACGCTCGCGCCTTCGAGGCGCAGGGCTTCGGCCTGACCCGCAAGCGCGTGCCAGTCGGTACCTTCCTCGTCCATCAGCGCGGTGTTGCCGAGCACCACCTTGCGTCCGTCGACCGCGCCGCGCACGCCGATGCCGGACGACGACTCGAAACTCTCAGGTTTGGACAGCTCCAGCCCGCGGTTCCGCGCTTCGCCGACGATCGCGTGGGCGAGCGGGTGCTCGCTGCCCTGATCGAGGCTCGCGGCGAGGCGCAACACCTCGTCCGCTTCCCAGCCGGGGGCGGCGATGGTGGCGTGGAATGCGGGATGCCCTTCGGTGAGCGTGCCGGTCTTGTCGACGATCAGCGTGTCGACGCGGCGCAGGTTCTCGATCGCCGCGGCGTCGCGGAACAGCACGCCCTGCGTCGCGGCGTTGCCGGTCGCGACCATCACCGACATCGGCGTCGCGAGCCCGAGCGCGCACGGACAGGCGATGATCAGCACCGCGACGGCGTTGATCAGGCCATAGGCCCATGAGGGGGAGGGGCCGAAGAGGCCCCAGCCGAGGAAGGTCAGCGCCGCGATCGCGACGACCACGACGACGAACCATCCCGCGACGCGGTCGGCCATGCGCTGCATCGGCGCGCGCGAGCGCTGCGCCTGCGCGACCATCTGCACGATCTGCGCGAGCACGGTCTGCGAGCCGATCTTCTCCGCCTGCATCACGAGGGCGCCGCTGGTGTTGAGCGTCGCGCCGATCACCTTGTCGCCGGCGGCCTTCGATACCGGCATCGGCTCGCCGGTGAGCATCGATTCGTCCACGGCGCTCGAGCCCTCGAGCACGGCGCCGTCCACCGGCACCTTCTCGCCGGGCCGCACGCGCAGGTGGTCGCCGGGATGCACATGGGTCAGGGGGATGTCCTCCTCGCTGCCGTCGGCGTTGATGCGCCGCGCCGTCTTGGGCGCGAGGCCGAGCAGCGCCCTGATCGCAGCGCCCGTCTCCGAGCGCGCACGCAGCTCCAGCACCTGTCCGAGCAGTGTCAGCGAAACGATCACCGCGGCGGCCTCGAAGTACACGGCGACGTGCCCGCCCATGTGGAAGGATTCGGGAAACACGCCCGGCGCGACGGTCGCGACGACGCTGTAGCCGTAGGCGGCCCCTACGCCGGTGCCGATCAGCGTCCACATGTTGGGGCTGCGGTTGGCGATGGATTGCGCCCAGCGCACGAAGAACGGCCATCCGCCCCACAGCACGACGGGCGTCGCGAGCAGCAGCTCGACCCATGCGCGCGCGCTGCCGAGCAGCGGATCGAACAATCCGCCCGACATCGCGATCAGGGTGACGACGAACGTGGCTGGAAGCGGCCACCAGAAGCGCCGGCGAAAATCGGCCAGCTCGGGGTTCTCTCCCTCCTCGAGTTCCGGCAGCACCGGTTCCAGCGCCATACCGCATTTCGGACAGGTACCGGGGCCGGGCTGGCGGATCTCGGGGTGCATCGGGCAGGTGTATTCGGCCGCGGCCGGTGTCTCGCCAGCAGGCGCGGCCTGCGCTTCGGGTTCCAGATAGCGCTGCGGATCGGCGCTGAATCTGGCGAGGCACTTCGCGCTGCAGAAGCGGTATTCGTGACCGGCGAAGGTGGTGTGGTGGGGCGAATCGGGCTTCACGCTCATGCCGCACACCGGGTCCTTCAGGGTGGCGGATTCCTGCGGCGCGGCGGGCGAGGGATGCTGGTGCTCGTGATGGCGGGCATGTCCCTCATGCCCATGGTGTCCGTCGTCGTGACTGTCGTCGCCGTGATTGTCACTGCCGTGATGGCTATGTGCGTGCATGGGCCGTGGCTCAGTCATGTTCGCCTTCCTTGCCGCGCTGTCGACGTGCCGCGTAGATCGCCGACGGCGAGCTGCAGCAGCCGTCGGGTTTCGCATTGCGGTGCGCGCGCTCGTTCTCCGCCATCCATGCGCGCAGGCGCCGCAGCAGGGCTTTCAGCGATTCGGGCATCGCGCGTTCCTCCGTGTGCGTGCAGGCGAGCGCTCACTTCGCGGGGCGCTTGCCCGCCGGGCCGGCCATGCGCTCCATCATCATCTGCATCATGTCCATGCGCCGTTCCATCTGGTGCATGCGCTGCACCATGGCATCGGGCGACGCGCCGGAAGGATCCGCGTCCATCATTCCACCCATCATGCCCATGCCGCCCATCATCCCCTTGCCGCCCATCATGCCGCCCTTTCCTCCCATCATGTGGCAGCCCATCGGAGCGCCATCGCCCGCGGCCATCTGCTGACCCAGCATCATGTTCTCGCGCATGGTCTGCATGTGCTGCATGAGTAGCTTCTGGCGCTCCTCGGGTGTTTTCGCCGCGGCCAGCGCGTCGAGCTGGGACTGCATCGTGGCCGTGTTGTCGCGCATGCGCTGCACCGTCTTTTCGGGTGCCGGGGCGGGAGCGGGAGCGGTCGCGGCGGCCGCCTGTTCCGGGTGGTGGGCATCCTCGGCCCAAGCCGGCGACAGGGTAGCGAGCGACAGTGCGAGTGCGGTGGTTGTCAGCAGCGGTTTCATGATCCTTCTCCTGATGAATGCTCGCCGTGGCCGTCGGCGATCGGGTGGGGGCGGGACTTCGTCCGACGAGGGAAGAAGGCCGGAGTCTTGCTGGCGTAACGCAGCCAGTCGGCACCGAAGGTTGCCGCGGCCTCGCGCTCTTCGCGACGGGCGAGACGCACGTAGGCGAAGACGAGGACGGGGAGCATCGCGAGCGTGATCAGCGTCGGCCATTGCAGCAGGAAGCCCGCCATGATCACGACGAAGGCCGCGTATTGCGGGTGGCGTATGCGCGCGTAGGGGCCGGTGGTGGCCAGCCTGCCGGACGCTTGCGCCGCGTAGAGCACCTTCCATGCCGCGGCGAGCAGCCAGAAGCCGCCGCCGATCAGGATGCCGGACAGGAGGTGGAAGGGGCCGAAATGCGGATTGGCGCGCCAGCCGAACATCACTTCGAGCAGGTGGCCGGCGTCGTGGGAAAGGAAGTCGACCTCGGGGAAGCGTGCCGCGAGCCAGCCCGACAGCAGGTAGATCGTCAGCGGGAAGCCGTACATCTCGGCGAACAGCGCGACGATGAATGCGGAGAACATGCCCAGCGTGCGCCAGTCGCGCGACGAACGCGGCTTGAAGAAACTGGCGGCGAACAGGATGAACACGGCCGAGTTGATCACGACGAGCGACCACAGGCCATAGGCGGGGCTCGATTCGGTCATCGGGTGCCTCCGTCGCCTGGCGTGCCGTGGTGATCGCCGTGGCCTCTGTGGCCGTGGTGCATGAACAGGTGCATCAGCGGGCAGGCGAGCAGGAACAGCCAGGGCAGGATGCCCAGCAGATGGATCCGGTGTTCGAAGGCCAGCAGGGTGGCGGCGATTGCCAGGAAGATGCCGAATACCCAGCGGGCGCGCTTCGTCCGAGGGGCGTCCCTCACGGGGGCGGGCACGGGAGAGTGCTGCGAGTGCATGGCATCCATCCGATGTTCCGATGAATCCATCATAGACCGCGGAGATCGACTTCACCCTGACGCGATGATTACATTCCTGTCAGCATCGAACCGGAGGCCACATTCCCGGTAGTTCGCAGCACCTTCAGGATCCGCATCGCGGTCGACGTGCGCGGATGCGGAAACTCGGGTGCTCGTCGATCGCGCTCGCCGATGATTTCCTGAAAATGACGATGAGCTGAACAAAGCGTAATGTCGCGGTCATCGTCCTGTCGGGGATGCTTTCCTAGCATTCGATCATGGTTGCTCGCCTGTGAGCGCCTGAACCGGTCACTGCAAGGAGAAGCATCATGAAAGGCACCCCGATCCGCATCGTCTTCGCAGCAATGCTGCTTGCCGGCCCATTTGCGGCATGGGCACATACGGACTATTCCGAAGCGGGCTCGAGCCATTGGCTCGATGACGTTCGCGCGGCTCCCGCGACGTCGGCGAGTCCGGCATTGCGCGAGACCGTCCGTGACGGCTACGGAGCAAGCACCCTCGAGAAATCCTACGATCTCAAGGATGGTTCGACGCTGCACGTCTTCCGGGACGGCAAGATGGCCATGGAGGACAGGTTCGGCCGGCCGTTCCCGATGGATCAGGGGCACCAGATGGAGACCCTGGACGGCAAGAAGATCTCGATGCAGGGGAACGAGGTCTGGCGCCTAGACAGCCTGCTGCATTCCAACCACCGCGGGCGCTGAACGGCACGCGGGGAAAGCGGCCGCGGTTGCGGCCGCTTGTTCGCACACAAAGGAACGGCGGGCAGATCGTTTGCGATTCGCCCGCCGTGGCTGAATGTGCGAGAAACGCGCTGCGGCAGTCGTCCCCTACTTGAAATCGCGCTGGTGATTGTGGCGCGTGGCGGCGGGCTTTGCAGGCGTCGATTTCGCAGTCGCCGATCCGGCCGCAGCGGCTTGTTCTGCGCGCACGCCGATCTTTTCGCCCATGTGGCTGTGCCGCGGCGCGCTTGCTGCGTCTGTCGCGGCGGGCGCTTGTACCGCGCTTCCGGTCTGCTCGACGGCCGGCGCCTGGGACGCCGCGCTGGCGCTGAATGACAGTCCGAGCACTGCGGCAATTGCGACGACGGAAGGAATGGTGGTCCTCATGATGATCTCCGGCACTTTCCGGCGAATGCCCTTCCGGCGCGGATGCTCCGGAATCCTTCGCTCGTGTTCGAAAGTGTGCGCCGCGACGACTGTCCGATCGATGACGGCGGTATTACGTGTTTGTAAGCGTCGCCGCACTTCACCCCGGTCGAAGCTGCCGGCTCTGCGTGCATAAGCTCAGCAGAATTTCATGGTTCGCGTCCGTGACACGCCCCCGTAAAGTCGCGGTGCGACGATGCGCCGGCTTTCCGTGCGCGATGCATCGCGTTTCGCCCTAGACCACCGATGGGAGCCCGTCATGACCAGTCCGACTTCGCAGATCGCCGACCGCGTTCGCGACTTCCTCTACCGCCTGCCGCTCGAACGTCAGGCCGGCCGGCAGCTGCGCCGCCTTGCCGACGGCGGCGTCGTGGGGGACTGGTTCGGCTGCGAACTGTCGAGCGTGTTCCAGCCCATCGTCGATCCGTCGTCCGGCCAGGTCGTCGGGCACGAGGCCTTCCTGCGTTGCCTGGGGGGCGGCCGGCGCGACCTGTCGCCGTGGGTGCTGTTTTCGGCCAACGCCGACGACGACCGCCTGATCGCGCTCGACCGGCTCGCGCGCACCGTCCATGCGCTGAACTTCATCGCGTCGGTGGGTGATGACGGCCTGCTGTTCCTGAACGTGCATGGCCGTCTGCTGGCGGCCGTCGCGGGCGACCACGGGGCGGCGTTCCGCAAGGTGGTCGACGCGCTCGGATTCGCGCCCGGACGCATCGTCATCGAGGCCCCGGTCGTCGCGAGCCGGCAGGCGGACCTGCTCAGTTTCGTGCTGCGGAACTATCGCCACAACGGTTTCCGCGTCGCCGTGAACGTCGAGTCCGTGGCGCAATGGCATGCGTTGTCGGGGATCGTGCCGGCGGACTTCATCAAGATCGGTACGGCGGCTTTGCAGGCCGAGGGTGATGCCCGCAAGGCGCTCGATGCGCTGCAGGCACGCGCGGGATCGGCGCGGGTGATCGTGACGCGGGTGGAGGACAGGGCATCGTCCGACCTGCCGCACGGCGTGCTCGCCCAGGGTTTTGCCTATGGGGCTCCCTTCGGCCGGCCGGCGGTGCGTTCGCCGCTGCGCTTTGCGGTGCGACGGGAGGGGGGGCAGGCTCCGGTGTCCGGTTGAGCGGTGGCGCAGCCCGGCGGTTTATGCGGGCGGACGGCGGGCCTGCGCGGCGCGCGATTCGATCCGCGCCGTGTGGAAGGAGCGGCGGACATGCATACTTGCACGTTCGCACGCATCCACCGGGACTCATGCGGGCTCGCCGCACGGCGCGGCGCGCCTCTCCATGCCCCGTCCGCCATCCTCGATGAGGCCGCGCCACAAGAATGAGCAGCTCTGCACCGACCACCGAAAAGCCCACCGACAATGCCACCGCAACCGCGCCCGAACCGGTCTCGTTTCGCGAGGCCTTCCTGTTCTGGCTGAAGCTCGGCTTCATCAGCTTCGGCGGGCCGGCCGGGCAGATCGCGATCATGCACCAGGAACTGGTCGAGCGCCGCCGCTGGATCTCGGAGCGGCGATTCCTGCATGCGCTCAACTACTGCATGGTCCTGCCGGGCCCCGAGGCGCAGCAGCTGGCGACCTACATCGGCTGGCTGATGCACCGGACGCGCGGCGGCATCGTCGCCGGCGTGCTGTTCGTGCTCCCGTCGTTGCTGATCCTGATCGGGCTGTCGTGGGTCTATGTGGCCTTCGGCGAGACCACGCTGGTGGCGGGGCTCTTCTACGGCATCAAGCCCGCGGTGACGGCCATCGTCGTCCAGGCGGCGCACCGCATCGGCTCGCGGGCGCTGAAGAACAACGTGCTGTGGGCGATCGCGGCGGCGTCCTTCGTCGCAATCGCCGGATTCAACCTGCCGTTCCCGGCCATCGTTCTCGGCGCCGCACTCGTCGGCGCGATCGGCGGGCGGCTGTCGCCGGAGCACTTCCGCGCCGGCGGCGCGCACGGCAAGGCCGGCCAGTCCTTCGGCCCCGCGCTGATCGACGACGCCACGCCGACGCCTGAGCATGCGCGCTTCGCATGGCCGCGCGTCGCGCGCGTGCTGATCGTCGGCGGCTTGCTGTGGCTGGTGCCGATGGGGCTGCTGGCGGGCGTGTTCGGCTGGCAGCACACGCTGACGCAGATGGGGTGGTTCTTCACCAAGGCGGCGCTGCTGACCTTCGGCGGCGCCTATGCCGTGCTGCCCTACGTGTATCAGGGCGCCGTTACCTACTACGGCTGGCTGACACCGACGCAGATGATCGACGGCCTCGCGCTCGGCGAGACGACGCCGGGGCCGCTGATCATGGTGGTCGCATTCGTCGGTTTCGTCGGCGGCTACGTGAAATCGGTGTTCGGCCCCGACAGCCTGTTCCTCGCCGGCGCGGTCGCGGCGTCCGTGGTGACGTGGTTCACCTTCCTGCCGTCCTTCATCTTCATCCTGCTCGGCGGCCCGCTGGTGGAGACGACGCACAACGACCTGAAGTTTACCGCGCCGCTCACCGCGATCACGGCCGCCGTGGTCGGGGTGGTGCTGAACCTGGCGCTGTTCTTCGGCTACCACGTGCTGTGGCCGCAGGGGCTGGACGGCGGCTTCGACCTGATGTCGGCGCTCATCGCACTGGGCGCGGCGGTCGCATTGTTCCGCTTCAAGGCGAACGTCATCCACGTGATCGCCGCGTGTGCGGTGGTCGGATTCGCGCTGCGGATGTTCGTGGTCTGACCATCTGAAACACTCCCGCTGCCGTTCTTGCTGTATGGTGCAGTGCAGCAGAAGTTTTTCTGCGCATGGAAGGGAGTGGAACATGCTGCGCAAACGATGGTGGTCGGGCAGGCGTGAAGCGCTGCCCGCAATCAGCCTCGCGCTGCAGGGGGGCGGGGCGCACGGCGCCTACACATGGGGCGTGCTGGACCGGTTGCTGGAGGAGGGCTGGAGGCTCGACGGCATCAGCGGCACCAGCGCAGGTGCGATGAACGCGGTGGCGCTGGCGCAGGGATGGACGCGCGGCGGCGGCGAGGGCGCGCGCGCGAGTCTGTCCGGCTTCTGGGAGGCGGTTGCGGCGAGCGCGCCGCTCGAGCTCGACCTGCTGCACAGCATGAACCCCAATGGCAACGGCGCACTACCCAATGCGCTTGGCATGATGCTGGGGATGACGCGGCTGCTGTCGCCCTACCAGTTCAATCCGTTCGAGTTGAACCCGCTGCGCGAGGTCGTGCGTGCGCAGTTCGATTTCGAGTTTCTGCGCCGCGAGTGCCGCCTGCGCCTGTTCATCGCCGCGACGCGCGTGCAGACCGGCAAGGTGCGCCTGTTCCGCACCGCCGAACTCACCGAGGACATGCTACTGGCGTCGGCCTGCCTGCCGACCATCCACCACGCCGTCGAGATCGACGGCGAGGCCTACTGGGACGGCGGTTTCAGCGCCAATCCGGCGGTCTACCCGCTGATGTACGAATGCGAGACGCCGGACATCCTGCTCGTGCTCCTCAATCCGCTGCGCATTGCCGCGGCACCGCGCAGCGCTGGCGCGATCGCCGACCGCACGGTGGAGATGGGCTTCTCGGCGACCTTCCTGCGCGAGATGCGCATGATCGCGCACGCCCGCGCCTATCTGGAGGCGGGCAGCGGCTGGGTGCCGCACGGGCGTCTCGAGCGCAAGCTGCTGGGCCTGCGCTTTCACATGATCGAGGCGCAGGAACTGGCCGAGAGCGGCAGCGGCAGCAAGCTCAACGCGGCGCGCGCCTTCCTGCACGAACTGCGCGACCTCGGACGTGTCCGTGCCGCGCGCTGGATCCGCACCCAGCGCCAGCATGTCGGCAGCCGGGGGACGGTGAATCTCGGCGAGCTATTCACCTGAACGGAAAAGGCCGAGGGGGCGGCCTTTTGCGCCGGCTTCAGGCGCGATTGACGGCGGTGCGCGGAAGGATGACGCCGTCCCTGCCGTCGTGTCCTGCATGGGGCGCGGGGATTTCCTCGTCCACCGCCGCGAGGTGCGCGACCTTCGTGCGGTCGGTGAGGAAAAGGGCGGAGACGAAGCCCAGCGCGGCCGCGAACATGACATAAAACACCGGGGCGATCGCGAGGCCGGTGGTGTGGATCAGCCAGGTGACGATGAACTGCGCGAAGCCGCCGAACACCATCACGGCGACGTTGTAGGCGAGGGCGAGACCGGTCGAGCGCACGCCGGCCGGGAACTGCTCCGCCATCACCGCCGAAATCGGCCCGAAGAAGACCGCGAGCAGGATGCACAGCACGATCTGCATCGTGACGAGCCGTTCGAACGAGGGGGCGGCATGGACCCACGAGAGCAGGGGGTAGGAGGCGACGAGCAGGCCTGCAGCGGCGAGGATGACGAGGATCTTGCGGCCGACGCGGTCGGACAGCGCGCCGAACACCGGCATCAGGATCGTCATCAGCGCGACCGCGATGACCTGCGCGGTGAAGGCATCCGACAGCACCATGCCGAGCTGCTTGGTGGCGAAGGTCGGCATGTAGACCAGGATCACGTAGAAGCCGACCGTGCCGCAAACCGTGACGCCCATGACCGCGAAGACTTCGCGCAGGTGGTTCCTGAGCATGCGGGCGATCGACTGTTTTTCCGCCGGCGCCTTGTGGGCCTCCAGGAAGGCCTCGGTTTCTTCCAGGTGGCGGCGGATCCACAGGCCGACCGGGCCGATCAGCAGGCCGATCATGAACGGGATGCGCCAGCCCCAGGCGTCGAGCGCCTCGGGCGAGAGGTTGCGCGTGATCAGCGCCGTGACTCCGGCGCCGGCAAACACCGCGAGGCCCTGGCCGAACATCTGCCACGAGCCGTACAGGCCCCGTTTGTTGGGCGGGGCGCTCTCGATCAGGAAGGACGTCGCGCTGGCGAACTCGCCGCCGGTGGCGAAGCCCTGCAGCAGGCGTGCGAGCACGATCAGCAGCGGCGCGGCGAGGCCGATCGCGGCGTAGGGCGGGGCGAAGGCGATCAGCGCGATCGACACCGTCATCATGGCGATGATGAGCTGCAGCGCGGCCTTGCGTCCCTTGCGGTCGGCGTAGATGCCGAGCAGGACGCCGCCGACCGGGCGCATGAAGAAGCCCACGCCGAAGGTCGCGGTCGCCATCAGCAGCGAGCTGTACTCGCTGTCCGCGGGGAAGAACAGGCGCGAGATCACCACGGCGAGGAAGCCGAAGACAATGAAGTCGTACCATTCCAGCGCGTTGCCGATGACGGCTGCGACGATCTGGCGCGCGCGCGGCGCTGCGGTGCTGCTGCTCATGATGCGTGTCTCCTCTTGATGAGTCTGTATTGTCGTTTTGGGGTGCGGTGCCGCCCGGCGCTCAGCCGCCGAAGAAGCGGTTCGCCAGTGCCACCCAGAAGGTGGCGCCCGGTGCGAGGCAGGCGTCGTTGAAGTCGTAGTGCGGGTTGTGCACGCTGCACGGCCCGAGGTGTTCGCCGCCGGCGAAGCCGTTGTCGCCGTTGCCGATCAGCAGGTAGCAGCCGGGCACCTGCTGCAGCATGAAGGCGAAGTCCTCGCTGCCGGACAGCGGCGGGGCGTTGCCGTCGACCTTGTCGGCGCCGACCAGCTCGCGTGCGACCTCCGTCGCGAAGCGCACCTGCTCGGCGCTGTTGATCAGCACCGGGTAGCCGCGCTCGTAACGGATGTCGCAGGCGACGCCGTGGGCTGCGGCCTGTCCTCGGGCCAGCTCGCAGATGCGCTGTTCCAGGCGGTCGCGCACTTCGGGGCGCAGCGCGCGCACGCTCAGTTCGAGTTCGGCCGTCTCGGGGATCACGTTGTAGACCTTGCCGGCTGACATGCGGCCGACGCTGACCACCGCCATGTCGACCGGATCGACGTTGCGCCCGACGATGGTCTGCAGCGCCAGCACGGTCGCCGCTGCCGGCAGCGTCGGGTCGAGGGCGAGATGCGGCAGCGCGCCGTGGCCGCCCTTGCCGTCGAAGCGGATCAGCACCTTGTCCGACGAGGCCATGAAGGGGCCGGGGCGGAAGCGGAAGTGGCCGGTCGGCACGCCGGGGAAGTTGTGCAGGGCGAAGATCGCATCGCAGGGGAAGCGCTCGAACAGGCCTTCTTCGAGCATGCGCTTGGCGCCGCCGCCGCCGCCCAGTTCCTCGGCGGGCTGGAAGATCAGGTTCAGGGTGCCGCTGCCGGGCAGGCGGCCTTCGCTGTGCAGGCGTCCGAACACCTGCGCGGCGCCGAGCAGGATCGCGGTGTGGCCGTCGTGGCCGCAGGCGTGCATCCGGCCGGGATTGCGGCTCGCCCACGGCAGGCCGGTCTCCTCGTGGATCGGCAGCGCGTCCATGTCGGCGCGCAGCCCCAGGCGCGGGCCGCTGTGACTCTCGCCGTTGCCCCCGCTGTTGCTCCCGCTTTTTCCCCACCTCAGCGTGCCGACGACGCCGGTCGTGGCGATGCCGGCATGCACCTCGAAGCCCGCTTGGCGGAGCTGCTCGGCGACCAGGCGGCTGGTCTCGAACTCGTCGAAGCCGAGCTCGGGATGCTGGTGGATGGCACGCCGCCAGGTCTTCATGGCGGCCTCGTCGGGGAGGATGCGATCAGTCGTATTCATGGATTGATAATAGGATTTGCTACCGATCGCGGAAGGCGGTACTTTTTCCGGGGTGACAACTATGGGTAATCACTTGCAGCGATGAAGGACCATCAATTGAAGGCGCTCGTGCAGGTTGCCGATGCCGGCTCGATCCGGGCGGCAGCGCGGGTGATGCATCTCAGCCAGAGCGCGCTGACGAAGGCGTTGCGCGAACTGGAGGAGGACGTGGGGGCGGAGCTGCTGACGCGCAGCTACAAGGGCGTGGTGTTCACGCCCGCCGGCCAGGCGCTGCTGGTGCGTGCGCGGCTGGCGCTGGCGACGCTGGAGAAGGCGCGCGAGGAGGTCCGGCTGCTGCGCGGCGGGGCGGGCGCGCGCATCGCCGTCGCGCTGACGCCGCTGGTCGCAGCGACGGTGCTGGCGCGCGTGCTGGCCGAATTCCGCCGTATCCAGCCGGATGCCGCGCTGAGCCTGGAAGAGGGGCTGCTGACGAACGTGGTGCCCGGCATCATCGAAGGGCGCCTGGATTTCGCGGTGGCGCTCGCCAATGCGCAGGATCTTCCCTACGAAGTGGATTTCGAGCCCCTTGCGCAGATCCCGGCCTCGCCCGCGGGCCGTATCGGCCATCCGCTCGCCGCGGCACGCACATGGGCGGAACTGCGCGGCGCGAGCTGGGTGCTGAACCTGACCGGGGCCAGCCAGGGCAGTCACCTCGTGAACTGGCTCGAGGCCAACGGCATCGACGTGCCGGCCAGTACCGTGCGTTGCGCCTCGCCCACGCTGATGCTCGAGCTCATGCGGCGAACCGACCACATCGGTTTCGGCCCGACGGTGCTGATACGCGATTCGATTTTCGGCGCGGGGCTGCAGGAATTCGCCGTCGAACCGCTGCCGCCGCCGATGTCGCTCGGCATCCTGAGCCTGCGCGGGATGCCGCTGAGCGTCGCGGCGCGGCCGCTGGCGGCGCTATTCGCCCGCCATCTGCGCGCCTGACGGTGCCGATCCGCCGCCGCGCGCGCCGTCGGACGAGGCAAAGCTGCTCGTGATGTAGTCCGCGAGGCAGCGCACCGCCTCGGTCGCGCTTTCCGTCCGCTCGTACAGCCGCACGTCCAGCTGCCCCATCGCGGGGAAGCCGTCGCGCTCGCCCAGCGCCCGCACCCCTTCGGGCACGGTGCTGCCGGCCAGCAGGGTGACCCCCAGGCCGGCGCGCACGGCGGCGATAATGCCGCTGTAGCTGGAGCTCATGTAGGCGATGCGCCAGGGGCGCTGCTGGCGGCCGAGCGTCTGCAGCACGCGGTTGCGGTAGATGCACGGCGGCGGTGCGACCACCAGCGACAGCGGCCGCTGCGTGTGGCGCTCGTGGTCGAGGCTGGTGATCCACACCAGCTGCTCGGTGAGCACCTTGGTGCCGCCGCGCTCTTCGGGGTCGTCGTGCAGGGCGATCACGAGGTCGAATTCGCCTTTCTCCTGCCGCGCGAGCAGGTTCTTGCTCAGGTCGCAGGTCACTTCGAGCATCACGCCGGGGTGCGACTGGGCGAACTTGCCGAGGATCACCGGCAGCAGCGAGGCGGTGTACTCGTGCGGCGCACCCAAACGCACGCTGCCGGCGACCTTGGGGCGGCGCAGGCTGCTCACCGCCTCGTCGTTCAGCGCCAGCATCCGCCGCGCGTACCCGGCCAGCGTCGCCCCTTCCTCGGTGAGCTTCACGCGGTGCGTGCCGCGCACGAACAGCGGTGCGTCGAGCATCTCTTCCAGGCGCCTGATCTGCAGGCTCACGGCGGACTGCGTGCGTCCGACGATCTCGCCGGCGCGCGTGAAGCTGCCCGTATCGACGGCCTTCACGAAGGTGCGCAGCAGTTCGGTGGGGATGTTTTGCATTGTGCGCCGGTCATTTGTGCAATTAATGATTTCATTTCAACTATCAAAATCGCTCATGTCAACCGGTTGATAACATCCGTGCCGTCACTGAAGCAGACCCTTGCATCCATCCACACGAACCTGGAGACCTCATGAGCACGATCAAATTCACCGAAGACCACGAGTGGCTGCGCGTCGAGGGCGACGTCGCCACGGTCGGCATCACCGACTACGCGCAGAACGCGCTGGGCGACATCGTCTTCGTGCAGTTGCCGGACGTCGGCGCGAGTTTTGCCGCTGGTGACGAAGCCGCGGTCATCGAATCGGTGAAAGCCGCTGGCGAACTGAAGATGCCGCTGGCCGGCACCGTCGTCGAAGTCAACGGCGCACTGGCCGACGCTCCGGCGACGGTCAATGAAGACCCGATGGGCGAGGGCTGGTTCATCCGCGTTCGCCTCGACGATCCGTCCGCGCTGTCCGGGCTGCTCGACCAGGCTGCCTACGACAAGCTGACCGCCTGATCGATCCACTTCCGGACACTGCCCAAGCCATGAACATGAACGACACCCGCTTCCCCGCGACGCTCGCACAACTCGAGCAGCGCGATGATTTCGTCGGCCGCCATGTCGGCCCGGATGCGACCGAAACGCAGGCGATGCTTGCCGCGCTCGGTCTCGATTCGCTCGACCAGCTCATCGACAAGGTGATCCCGGCTTCGATCCTGTCGCCCTCGCCCCTCTCCCTCCCCGAGGGCCGGACCGAAGCCGACGCGCTCGCGCTGCTGCGCGGGATCGCGGGGAAGAACCGGGTGTTCCGTTCCTTCATCGGTGCGGGCTATTACGACACCTACACGCCGGGTGTCGTGCTGCGCAACGTCCTCGAGAACCCGGCCTGGTACACCGCCTACACGCCGTATCAGCCGGAAATCTCGCAGGGCCGTCTGGAAGCGCTGCTCAACTTCCAGACCATGATCACTGACCTGACCGGCATGGAGATCGCCAACGCCTCGCTGCTCGATGAGGCGACCGCGGCGGCCGAAGCGATGACCTTCTGCCAGCGCCTGTCGAAGAACCCGGCCAAGGCCTTCTTCGTCTCGAGCGACTGCCACCCGCAGACCATCGAGGTCGTGCGCACCCGCGCCGAGCCGCTGGGCTTCGAAGTGATCGTCGGCAACCCCGCGACCGAGCTCGACCAGCATGAATTCTTCGGCGTGCTGCTGCAGTATCCGGCCAGCACCGGCGAAGTGATCGACTACGCCGGCATCGTCGCCGCCGCCCACGCCAAGAAGGCGCTGGTCGTCGTCGCCGCGGACCTGCTCGCGCTGACGCTGCTCAAGTCGCCGGGCGAGCTCGGCGCCGATGTCGCGATCGGCACGACGCAGCGCTTCGGCATCCCGCTGGGCTACGGCGGCCCGCACGCCGCGTACTTCGCCACCCTCGATGCGCACAAGCGCGTGATGCCGGGCCGCGTCGTCGGCGTGTCGATCGACAGCCACGGCAAGAAGGCCTACCGCCTCGCGATGCAGACGCGCGAACAGCACATCCGCCGCGAGAAGGCCACCTCCAACATCTGCACCGCGCAGGTGCTGCTGGCGGTGATGGCGAGCCTGTACGCCTGCTACCACGGCCCGAAGGGGCTGACGACGATCGCCCGTCGCGTGCATCGCATGACCGCGACGCTGGCTGCCGGCCTGCGCCGCGTCGGCGCCGACGTGGTGACGAACGCGTTCTTCGACACCATCGCCGTGCGCGTCGCCGACGCGGCCGCCGTGCATGCCGCCGCGCGTGCCCGTGAAATGAACCTGCGCGAGATCGACGCGATGACCGTGGGCATCTCGCTCGACGAGACCACGACCCGCGCCGACGTCGAGGCGCTGTGGGCGGTGTTCGCCAACGGCGCGGCGGTGCCCGCTCAGTTGCCAAATTTTGCCGACGTCGAGAACCTCGCGCCCGAGGCCCTGCCGGCCGGTCAACTCCGCACCTCCGCCTTCCTGACGCACCCGGTTTTCAGCCTGTACCAATCCGAAACCAAGATGCTGCGCTACCTGCGCGCACTCGCGGACAAGGACCTGGCGCTCGACCGCACGATGATCCCGCTGGGCTCGTGCACGATGAAGCTGAACGCCACCACCGAAATGATCCCCGTCACCTGGCGCGAGTTCGGCGGCGTGCATCCCTTCGCTCCGGCGGACCAGGCCCAGGGCTACGCCCAGCTCACCGCCGAACTGGAGCAGATGCTGTGCGCCTGCACCGGCTACGACGCCGTGTCGCTGCAGCCGAACGCCGGTTCACAGGGCGAATACGCCGGTCTGCTGGCGATCCGCGCCTACCACGCGAGCCGCAATGAGGCGCACCGCGACGTGTGCCTGATCCCGAGCTCCGCGCACGGCACCAACCCCGCGACGGCGAACATGGCCGGCATGCGCGTGGTGGTCGTCGCCTGCGACGAGAATGGCAACGTCGACGTCGCCGACCTGAAGGCCAAGGCCGAGCAGCACGCCGACAAGCTCGCCGCGATCATGATCACCTACCCCTCGACGCATGGCGTGTTCGAGACGGCGGTGCGCGAGATCACCGAGATCGTGCACTCCTACGGCGGCCAGGTGTACATCGACGGCGCCAACATGAACGCGATGGTCGGCCTGTGCGCCCCGGGCAAGTTCGGCGGCGACGTGTCGCACCTGAACCTGCACAAGACCTTCTGCATCCCGCACGGCGGCGGCGGACCGGGCGTCGGCCCGATCGGCGTCAAGTCGCACCTTGCGCCCTTCCTGCCGGGCCACGCCGCGGCTGGCCTCAAGGGCATCGGCGCCGTTGCGGCCGCGCCGTGGGGCAGCGCCAGCATCCTGCCGATCACCTGGACCTACATCACGCTGATGGGCCGCGATGGGCTGCGTCACGCGACGACGATGGCGATCCTCAACGCCAACTACATCGCCAAGCGCCTCGATGCGCACTACCCGGTGCTGTACCGCGGCGAGAACGGCATGGTCGCGCACGAGTGCATCCTCGACCTGCGTCCCCTTAAGGACGCGACCGGCATCAGCGTCGATGACGTCGCCAAGCGCCTGATCGACTTCGGCTTCCACGCGCCGACGATGTCCTTCCCGGTGCCCGGCACGCTGATGATCGAGCCGACCGAGAGCGAGTCCAAGGAAGAGCTCGACCGCTTCTGCGACGCGATGATCGCGATCCGCGAGGAGATCGCCAAGGTCGGCAGCGGCGAATTCGACGCCAGGGACAATCCGCTGGTCAACGCCCCCCATACCGCCGAAGCGATCGCCGGCGAATGGACGCACCCATACAGCCGCGAACAGGCCGTGTATCCGCTCGCCAGCCTGCGCGCGAACAAGTACTGGTCGCCGGTCGGCCGGGTCGACAACGTGTATGGCGACCGCAATCTCGTGTGTGCATGCCCGCCGATGTCGGACTACGAATAAAGCATACCAACCACAGGAGCCGAGGACATGAACGCATCTCTCGTCATCACCTTGATCGGCACGGATCGTCCGGGCCTCGTGAATGCGCTGGCGGCGCGTGCCGCCGCGTGCGGCGCGAACTGGCTGGAGAGCAGCATGGCGCAGCTCGCCGGCAAGTTCGCGGGCATCGTGCGCCTGGAAGTCGCCGAGGCCGATGCCGGCAAGCTCGAGGCGGCGCTGCGCGAACTCGAAGCGGAAGGTCTGCGCCTGACGATCGAGCGGGGCGCTGCGGCACCGGTCGCGGGTACGGCGCGCACGACGAATTTCACCCTGGTCGGCCACGACCGTCCGGGCATCGTGCGCGAGATCTCGGCTGCGCTGGCGCGTCACGGCGCGAGTATCAGCAAGCTCGAAACCGCCTGCGAGAACGCATCGTTCAGCGGCGAGCCGTTGTTCCGCGCCAGCATCGAAGTGCAGCTGCCGGCGTCCGTCGAGCCGGCAGTCCTGAAAGCCGAGCTGGAAACGCTGGCGAACGAGCTAATGGTGGATCTCAACCTCGAGGGCGAGTCCGCCGACTGATCGAGCACCGCCTGCCGCCGCGGCGCCTCGTCATGTTCCTCCAGGAGCATTCCCGCGGCGCGCGCGCGTTCGCACGCAGCCGCGGGGCCGCGGGCGGCGTCTCGCCCCGCGGTCCGCTGAATACCACGTCCCGGGCACACGCTGCGAATGGACTCGTCGGCGGTTCCTGTCCCGACGTGACGCACTGACACCTGTCCCGAAATTCATTCCGGAGTACACGCATGTTTGACAAGCAAATGGAGATTGCCGGCTTCGACCCCGACCTGTGGGGGGCCATCGAATCCGAACGTGACCGCCAGGAAGACCACATCGAGCTGATCGCGTCCGAGAACTACGCCAGCCCGCGCGTGATGCAGGCGCAAGGTACGGTGCTCACCAACAAGTACGCGGAAGGCTATCCGGGCAAGCGCTACTACGGCGGCTGCGAGCATGTCGACGTCGTCGAGCAGCTCGCCATCGACCGCGCGAAGCAGCTGTTCGGCGCGGATTGGGTCAATGTCCAGCCGCACTCCGGCTCGCAGGCCAACGCCGCGGTGTATTTCGCGCTGCTGCAGCCGGGTGACACCATCCTCGGCATGAGCCTCGCGCACGGCGGCCACCTCACGCACGGCGCGAAGGTGAACTTCTCCGGCAAGATCTTCAACGCGGTGCAGTACGGCGTCACCGACGACGGCGTGATCGACTACGACGCGCTCGAGGCGCTCGCCGTCGAGTGCAAGCCGAAGATGATCGTCGCCGGCTTCTCGGCCTACGCGCGTCACCTCGACTTCCCGCGCTTCCGCGCGATCGCCGACAAGGTCGGCGCGCTGCTCTTCGTCGACATGGCGCACGTCGCCGGCC
The DNA here is from genome assembly GCF_900156155.1 of Aromatoleum tolulyticum. Classification (GTDB taxonomy): domain Bacteria; phylum Pseudomonadota; class Gammaproteobacteria; order Burkholderiales; family Rhodocyclaceae; genus Aromatoleum; species Aromatoleum tolulyticum. The sequence continues at coordinate 25,815 of NZ_FTMD01000010.1, read as the reverse complement.
TCGTCGCCGCCGGCCTGTACCCCAGCCCGGTGCCCTTCGCCGACATCGTCACCAGCACCACGCACAAGACGCTGCGCGGCCCGCGCGGCGGCATCATCCTTGGCCGTGCCAATGCGGACATCGAGAAGAAGATCGCCTCGATGGTCTTCCCCGGCACGCAGGGCGGCCCGCTGATGCACGTCATCGCGGCCAAGGCGGTGGCGTTCAAGGAAGCGCTGGATCCGTCCTTCAAGGACTACCAGAAGCAGGTGATTGCCAACGCCCGCGCGATGGCCGGCGTGTTCCTCGAGCGCGGCTACAGGATCGTGTCGGGCGGTACCGACGACCACCTCTTCCTCGTCGACCTGATCGCCAAGGGCATCACCGGCAAGGCCGCCGATGCGGCGCTCGGCGCGGCGCACATCACGGTGAACAAGAACACCGTGCCCAACGATCCGCAGTCGCCGTTCGTGACCAGCGGCATCCGCATCGGAACGCCCGCGGCGACCACCCGCGGCTTCGGCATCGCCGAGGTCACGCAGCTGGCCGGCTGGATCTGCGACATCCTCGACGACCTCGAGAACCCCGCGGTGATCGACGCAGTGCGCGCGAAGGTGTCCGCGCTGTGCGCCCGTTTCCCGGTCTACGGCAAATAAAAAAAATATAAATGCGGCGCCTGCGGGCGCCGCTTTCCAACGCCAGAGAGAGACCGTTGAACTAACCGAGGAAGGGAAGGATGACACGTATCAGCGACATGCTCGATGAGGAGCAGCGACACGAAGGGAAGGACCTCGAACGAGGCCTCAAGGACCGGCACATCCAGCTCATCGCCATCGGCGGAGCGATCGGCGTGGGCCTGTTTCTCGGCTCGGCCAAGGCCATCAGCAAGGCCGGCCCCGCGCTGCTGCTGACCTATGCGCTCGCCGGCCTCGCGGTATTTTTCATCATGCGGGCGCTCGGTGAGCTGCTGATTCACCGCCCCGTGGCGGGTTCGTTCGCGACCTATGCCGAAGAATACGTCAGCCCGTGGGCCGGCTTCGTCACCGGCTGGACCTACTGGTTCACCTGGGTCGTCACCGGCATGGCGGAACTGACCGCCGTCGGCGTGTATTTCCACTACTGGTTTCCCGACATCCCCCAGTGGATACCGGCGCTCGTCACGCTGGTCGTGCTGTACGGCGCCAACCTGATTGCCGTGAAGGTGTTCGGCGAGATGGAATTCTGGTTCGCCATCATCAAGGTGCTGACCATCGTCGCGATGCTGGTGATCGGCCTCGTCATCATCATCTTCGGCGTCGGCGACCTCGGCAAGACCGCGAGCTTCTCCAACCTGTGGTCGCACGGCGGCTTCGCGCCGATGGGCATGGTGGGGGTCGTGCTGACCTTGCAGATAGCCTGCTTCGCCTACACCGGCGTGGAGCTGATCGGCGTCACCGCGGGCGAGGCGCAGAACCCCGAGAAGGTGCTGCCGCACGCCACCAACAGCGTCACCTACCGCATCCTGATCTTCTACATCGGCGCGCTGATCGTGCTGATGTCGCTCGTCCCCTGGAACGAACTCAACCCGAACATGAGCCCCTTCGTGACCGTGTTCGAGAAGATCGGCATCCCGGCGGCGGCAGGCATCATCAACTTCGTGGTCATCACCGCGGCGGCGTCGTCGTGCAACAGCGGCATCTTCAGTACCGGCCGCATGCTCTACACCCTCGCGCAGTTCAGGCAGGCTCCGGCCGCGCTCGGCAAGGTGAGCAAGAGCCACGTTCCGGCCGCTGCGATCACGCTGTCCGCGCTGTTCATGCTGGTCGGCGTCGCGCTCAACTACGTCGTGCCCGAGGAAGCCTTCGTCTATGTCACCAGCATCGCTACCGTCGGCGCCGTGTGGACCTGGGGCATCATCGTCTGGTCGCACCTCAAGTACCGCCAGGCAGTGAAGCAGGGCGTCGCCACCGCGGTGTTCTTCCGCATGCCCGGTGCGCCGTTCGCCAACTGGTTCGTGCTCGCCTTCCTGGCCCTGGTGGTCGTGTTCCTGGCGATGGACGCCGGCACCCGCGTGGCGCTGTACGTCGCTCCGGTCTGGTTCGCGCTGCTGACCGCGGGCTACCTGATCTCCAAGTCACGTGCCGCCCGTGCGAACGGCATGCTCGCAACCGAAACCTCGAGGTAATCCGGCATGGCCGTCAGCGTTTTCGACCTGTTCAAGATCGGCATCGGGCCGTCGTCGTCCCACACCGTGGGGCCGATGCGCGCGGCGCAGGTCTTTGCGAACGGGCTCAAGGAATCCGGCCGGCTCGCACGGGTCGGAAGCGTGAAGGCCGAACTGTTCGGTTCCCTCGGCGCGACCGGCAAGGGGCACGGCAGCGACAAGGCCGTGCTTCTCGGTCTCGAGGGCGAAGCGCCGGATCTCGTCGATACGGAGCAGGTTGACAGCAAGCTCGCGCGCATCCGCGGCGAGCAGCGCCTGCTCCTCGCCGGCGAACATCCGATCGCGTTCACGGAGCGCGAACATCTGGTGATGCACCGTCGCCAGTCGCTGCCCTTCCATCCGAACGGGATGCGCATCACGGCCTTCGATGCTGCCGGCGAAACGCTCACGAGCAAGGTGTATTACTCGGTCGGCGGCGGCTTCGTCGTCGATGAGGACGCCGCCGGTGCCGACCGCATCGTCGCCGACACGACCCCGCTCGCGCATCCGTTCCACAGCGGCGACGCGCTGCTGGCTCAGTGCCGCGAGAAGAATCTTTCGATCAGCCAGCTGATGCTCGAAAACGAACGCGCGTGGCGCACCGACGCGGAAACGCGTGCGGGCCTGCTGCGCATCTGGGACGTGATGCAGCGGTGCGTGCGCCGCGGCTGCGAGAAGGAAGGCATCATGCCCGGCGGCCTGCAGGTGAAGCGCCGCGCCGCCGAGATGTACCGCAAGCTCTCCAGCGCCCCCGAAGCCAGCCTGCGCGACCCGCTGACGACGATGGACTGGATCAACCTGTACGCGCTCGCCGTCAATGAAGAAAACGCCACCGGCGGCCGCGTCGTCACGGCTCCGACCAACGGCGCGGCCGGCATCGTGCCCGCCGTGATGCACTACTACAGCCGCTTCATTTCGGGTGCGAGCGAGGAGGGCGTGATCCGTTTCCTGCTCACCGCCGCGGCGATCGGCATCCTCTATAAAGAAAACGCCTCGATCTCCGGTGCCGAGGTCGGCTGCCAGGGCGAGGTCGGCGTCGCGTGCTCGATGGCGGCCGGTGCACTCGCCGAAGTGCTGGGCGGAACGCCCGAGCAGGTGGAGAATGCCGCCGAGATCGGAATGGAGCACAACCTGGGCCTGACCTGCGACCCCGTCGGCGGTCTGGTCCAGGTGCCCTGCATCGAGCGCAACGCGATGGCCTCGATCAAGGCGATCAACGCCGCACGCATGGCGCTGCGTGGCGACGGCAAACATTTCGTCTCGCTCGACAAGGTCATCAAGACCATGCGCGAAACCGGCGCCGACATGAAGTTGAAGTACAAGGAAACCGCCCGCGGCGGCCTCGCCGTGAACGTCATCGAATGTTGATGACCCGTGATACCCAGTAAAGGAAGCATGATGAGCGACAACCACTCCGACGCGCCGCTGCTGCGCACCCCGCTGTACGACCTGCACGTGTCCCTCGGCGCCAAGATGGTGCCCTTCGCCGGTTACGAGATGCCGGTGCAGTACCCGACGGGGATCATCAAGGAACACACCCACACCCGCACGCAGGCCGGCCTGTTCGACGTGTCGCACATGGGCCAGGTCTTCCTCGTCGGCCCCGAGGCCGCCGCAGCGCTCGAGACGCTGGTGCCGGTCGACATCATCGATCTGCCGCAGGGCATGCAGCGTTACGCGCTGTTCACCAACGACACCGGCGGCGTCATGGACGACCTGATGGTCGCGAACTTCGGCGACCGCCTGTTCGTCGTGGTTAACGCCGCGTGCAAGGCGCAGGACATCGCCCACATGCAGAAGCACCTGTCCGGCCGCTGCAAGGTCGAGGTGCTCGAAGACCGCGCGCTGCTCGCGCTGCAGGGGCCAGCCGCCGGTGCCGTGATGGCCCGCCTCGCACCGGAAACCGCCAAGATGGTGTTCATGAACACCGCGACCGTGAACCTCGTCGGCGTGCCGTGCTACATCAGCCGCTCGGGCTACACCGGCGAGGACGGCTTCGAGATCTCGGTGCCGGCCGACAAGGCCGAGGCCCTGGCGCGCGAGCTGCTGAGCCACCCGGAAGTCGCCCCGATCGGCCTCGGCGCGCGCGACTCGCTGCGCCTCGAAGCCGGCCTGTGCCTGTACGGCCACGACCTCGACGTGAATACCTCACCGGTCGAAAGCAGCCTGCTGTGGGCGCTGTCCAAGCCGCGCCGTGCCGACGGCGCGCGCGCGGGCGGCTACCCCGGCGCCGACGTGATCCTCGGCCACATCGCCAACGGCGTGTCGCGCAAGCGCGTCGGCCTGCGTCCGAACGCCCGCGTGCCGGTGCGTGAAGGCGCCGAGATCGTCGACGCGGACGGCCGCAAGGTCGGCGTCGTGACCAGCGGCGGCTTCGGCCCGACGCTGGAAGCGCCGGTCGCGATGGGCTACGTCGAAACCGCGCTCGCCAAGGTCGGCACCCAGCTCTCCGCGATGGTGCGCGGCAAGCCGGTCCCGGTCGAAGTCGCCAGCACCCCCTTCGTGCCGCAGCGCTACTACCGCGGCTGATGCCCCACCGGGCGGCCCGGCACTCGCCGGACCGCCCGCCGGAGTCCTCCCATGCAGAACGCAAGCACCCCCACCCCCCAGACCGGCCTCAAGCTGCGCGGCGCAGAGAAGACCGCACGCATCCCGGTCAAGATCATCCCGATCACGCCGGCGCAGCAGCTGCGCAAGCCGGAATGGATCCGCGCCGCCTTCCGCGGCACGAAGAGCGTGCGCCAGCTCACCGGCACGCTGCGCGAAAACCGCCTGCACACCGTGTGCGAGGAAGCCAACTGCCCGAACCTGGGCGAGTGCTTCAACCACGGCACGGCGACCTTCATGATCATGGGGGCGATCTGCACGCGACGCTGTCCGTTCTGCGACGTGGGCCACGGCCGCCCGCTGCCGCTGGATCCGGAAGAACCGAAGAACCTCGCGCAGACCGTCGGCGGCATGCGCCTGAAATACGTCGTGATCACCTCGGTGGACCGCGACGACCTGCGCGACGGCGGCGCGCAGCACTTTGCCGACTGCATCCGCGAGACGCGCGCCGCCAACCCCGGCATCACCGTCGAAGTCCTGACCCCGGACTTCCGTGGCCGGGTCGACCTCGCGCTGGACGTTTTGACGGCCGTTCCGCCCGACGTCTTCAATCACAACATCGAGACGGTGCCGCGCCTCTATCGCGAAGTGCGCCCCGGCGCGGACTACGAACACTCGCTGGACCTGCTCGCGCGCTTCAAGGAGCGCCACCCGAACGTCGCGACCAAGTCCGGCCTGATGCTGGGCGTGGGCGAGACGCGCGAGGAGATCGAGGCGACCCTGGCCGACCTGCGCGCCCACAACGTCGACATGGTCACGATCGGGCAATACCTGCAGCCCAGCCTGCACCACCTGCCGGTGCGCCGCTACGTCACGCCGGCCGAATTCGACGAGCTGCGCGTCGTCGGCGAAAAGATGGGCTTCCGCCACGTCGCCTCCGGCCCCATGGTGCGTTCGTCCTACCACGCCGACCTGCAGGCGCACGGCGTGATCGGAGGCTGATGACGATGAATGCGATCTGGAGCGTGAAGATCGAACGCCTCGAGACCCGCCTCGCGGTGGGCATCTACGAGGACGAGTACGAGCCGCAGCCGGTGTGGGTGTCCGTGACCCTGACCGGCCTCGCGCCGGCCGTGCCGGACGGGCTCGACGACTGCCTCGACTACGAACCGCTGTGCCGCTGGCTCGCGACCGAATGGCCGCGCAGCGCGCATACGCCGCTGCTGGAGACGCGCGTCAACGAGGTCTTCGATTTCGCCTTCGGTCTCGACCCGCGCGTGCAGGAAGTGTCGGTCGGCCTCTACAAGCAGCGCGTTAGCCGCTACGCGACCGCGATCGGCATCGAACGCACGGCGAACCGCGGCGAACATGTGCGCGCAAGCGAGCAACGGCGGCGGAAGCAGTCGGTGGATGTTCTTGCGGCGGCATCGAACCAGTCCGACGCCCGACCGCTGACCGCCGTGGGCGGTCTGCTCTGAACGTGATGGTGAAGCTGCGCTTCGACTTCCCGGCGGATGCCACCGGCGCCACGCCGCTGCATTTCGCTGCGCCGCGCGAGCAGCTCGTCGCGCGCGAGCCGCAGGAAGTGCGTGCGGTGCTCGCGCGGGCCGACGCGCTGGCACGCTCCGGGGCGTGGGTGGCCGGTTTCGTCTGCTACGAGGCAGGCGCCGCCTTCGACCCGGCGTTCCGCTTCCGCCAGCGTCCGGAGTTGCCGCTGGCGTGGTTCGGCGTGTTCGACGCGCCCGTGGACACGGACGAGCCGACGCCCGCCGCGGTGCGCTGCGACGGCTGGCAGCCCGGCGTCGAACGCGAACGCTACGACGCGGACATCGGCCGCATCCTCGACCACATCCGCGCCGGCGACGTCTATCAGATCAACCACACGATCCGTCTGCACGGCCGCTTCGACGGCGACCATCGCGCGCTCTACGCGCACCTGCGCGCGGGCCAGCCGACCGGCTACTGCGCGCTGCTCGACCTCGGGCGCCACCGCATCCTGTCGCTGTCGCCCGAGCTCTTTTTCCGCCGCGACGGCGACCGCCTGATCTCGAAGCCGATGAAGGGCACGCTCGCGCGCGGCAGCAGTCCCGGGCAGGACGCACGGCACGCCGAGGCGCTGGCCGCGTCGGAGAAGAATCGCGCCGAGAACCTGATGATCGTGGATCTCATCCGCAACGACATGTCGCGGGTCGCGCGCCCGCACACCGTCAGCGTGCCGCATCTGTTTTCCGTCGAGACCTATCCGACCGTGTTCCAGATGACCTCGACCGTGTCGGCCGAGCTGCGGCCGGACGCCGGCCTCGCGGACATCTTCGCCGCGCTCTTCCCCTGCGGCTCGATCACCGGCGCGCCCAAGATCAAGGCGATGGAGATCATCGCCGGCCTCGAAGCCGCGCCGCGCGGCATCTACTGCGGCGCGATCGGCCTGCTCAAACCCGGCGGCGACGCGATCTTCAACGTTGCGATCCGCACGCTGGCGCTCGACGGACTCACCGGCCGGGCCGAATACGGCGTCGGCGGTGGCATCACGGCCGATTCGGTCGCGCACGACGAATACGAGGAGATGCGCGCCAAGGCCCGCATCCTGCAATGTGCCGCATGAGCAGGGCTTCTAACGGTTCGGCCACGCCGATTACAAAAAAGGTTCAGACAGGCCGATTACAAAAGAATTAGGCGTTTACCGGATATCGGGGTTCGGGTGGTCGGCCTTAAAGTCCCCAACGGCTGCGGCCATGACCACGGCCGTGTTCGGTATCGACGGTACTCGTGAGTAATTACAACCAGCAAGACATGCCAGAAGGACAGGGCAGGCACATGAAACCGATCAAGAGCATCCTCGTCGCCAACCGTGGCGAAATCGCCATCCGCGTGTTCCGCGCCGCGAGCGAACTGGGCATCCGCACGGTGGCGATCTACGCCAACGAGGACCGCTTCGCGCTGCACCGCTTCAAGGCCGACGAGTCCTACCTCGTCGGTACCGGCCAGAAGCCGATCGCGGCCTACCTCGACATCGCCGACATCCTCCGCGTGGCGAAGGATGCCGAGGTGGACGCGATCCACCCCGGCTACGGCTTCCTCTCCGAGAACCCCGAGTTCGCCGAAGCCTGCGCCGCCGCCGGCATCGCCTTCATCGGCCCGCAGCCGCAGGTGATGCGCGATCTGGGCAACAAGGTCGCCGCGCGCAAGCTCGCGGTCGCCGCCGGCGTGCCGGTCGTCCCCGCCACCGGCGCGCTGCCGCAGGACCTCGACGAAATCAAGCGCCTCGCGCGCGAAGTCGGCTACCCGCTGATGCTCAAGGCGAGCTGGGGCGGGGGCGGGCGCGGCATGCGCGCGATCGAGAACGAGGACGAGCTGCCCGGCCTCCTCGACGTCGCCCGCCGCGAGGCACTGGCCGCCTTCGGCAACGACGAGGTCTACCTGGAAAAACTGGTGCGCCGCGCGCGTCACGTCGAGGTGCAGGTGCTGGGCGACACCCACGGCAACCTCGTGCATCTGTTCGAGCGCGACTGCTCGGTGCAGCGGCGCAACCAGAAGGTCGTCGAGCGCGCCCCCGCGCCCTACCTGGATGAAACCCGCCGCACGGAGCTGTGCGACGCGGCGCTGAAACTGTGCCGCGCCGCCAACTACACCCACGCCGGCACGGTCGAGTTCCTCATGGACGCCGACACCGGCGCGTTCTACTTCATCGAAGTGAACCCGCGCATCCAGGTCGAGCACACCGTCACCGAGCAAGTCACCGGTGTCGACATCGTCAAGGCGCAGATCCGGGTCACCGAAGGCGCGAGGATCGGCGCCGCGGATGCCTACCTGCCCGCGCAGGCCGACATCCGCCTCAACGGCCACGCGCTGCAGTGCCGCGTCACCACCGAGGACCCGGAGAACGCCTTCACCCCCGACTACGGCCGCATCACCGCCTACCGCAGCGCCGCCGGCTTCGGTCTGCGTCTGGACGGCGGCACCGCCTACTCGGGCGCCGTGATCACCCCCTTCTACGACTCCCTGCTGGTGAAGGTCACCGCCTGGGGCCACAGCCCGGACGAGGCCATCGCGCGCATGGACCGGGGCCTGCGCGAATTCCGCATCCGCGGCGTGTCGTCGAACCTGCAGTTCCTCGAGAACGTCATCGCGCACCCGCTGTTCAGGTCCGGCGAATGCACGACGCGCTTCATCGACACCACGCCCGAACTCTTCCGCTTCCAGAAGCGCCAGGACCGCGCGACGAAACTGTTGAAGTTCCTCGGCGAAGTGAGCGTCAACGGCAACCCCGAGATGGCCGGCCGCGAAGCGCCCAAGGGCCCGCTCGCCAAACCCGTGAAGCCCCACGTGGATCTTGCCGTGCCCCCGCCTGCGGGCACGCGCGAACTGCTGCAGGACCTCGGCCCCGCCGGCTTCGCGCAGTGGATGAAGGCCGAGCAGCGCGTGCTCCTCACCGACACCACGATGCGCGACGCCCACCAGTCGCTCTTCGCCACGCGCATGCGCACGCGCGACATGCTCGAGATCGCGCCGCACTACGCCCGCCTCGTGCCGCAGCTCTTCTCGCTCGAATGCTGGGGCGGGGCGACCTTCGACGTCGCGCTGCGCTTCCTCAAGGAAGACCCGTGGGAGCGCCTCGCGCGCCTGCGCACGGCCGTGCCCAACGTGCTGTTCCAGATGCTGCTCAGAGCGTCGAATGCCGTCGGCTACACCAACTACTCCGACAACGTCGTGCGCTACTTCGTCGAGCAGGCGGCGAAGGAGGGCATCGACGTCTTCCGCGTGTTCGATTCGCTCAACTGGATCGACAACATGCGCGTCGCGATGGACGCCGTGAATGAGGCCGGCGCGCTGTGCGAAGGCACGCTCTGCTACACCGGCGACCTCTTCGACGCGAGCCGCCCGAAGTACAAGCTCCAGTACTACGTCGATCTCGCCAAGCAGCTCGAGAAGGCCGGTGCCCACATCCTCGGCATCAAGGACATGGCCGGCGTGTGCAAGCCGCGCGCCGCCGCCGCACTCGTCAAGGCCCTCAAGGAAGAAGTCGGCCTGCCGATCCACTTCCACACCCACGACACCTCGGGCATCGCCGCCGCGAGCGTGCTCGCCGCGGTCGAAGCGGGCGTCGACGCCGTCGACGGCGCTCTCGACGCGATGAGCGGGCTCACCTCGCAGCCCAATCTCGGCTCCATCGCCGCGGCGCTCGCCGGCTCCGAACGCGACACCGGCCTCGATCTCGACGCGATGCAGTCGCTATCGCACTACTGGGAAGGCGTGCGCCGCGCCTACGCGCCCTTCGAGGCCGACATCCGCTGCGGCACCTCGGACGTGTACAAGCACGAGATGCCCGGCGGGCAATACACCAACCTGCGCGAACAGGCCCGCGCGATGGGGCTCGAGCACCGCTGGCCGGAAGTCTCGCAAGCCTACGCCGACGTGAACCAGCTCTTCGGCGACATCGTCAAGGTCACCCCCACCTCGAAAGTCGTCGGCGACATGGCGCTCTTCATGGTCGCCAACGACCTCACGCCCGAGGAGGTGATGGACCCCGCGAAGGAGATCGCCTTCCCCGAATCCGTGATCTCGCTCTTCCGCGGCGAACTCGGCTTCCCGCCGGACGGCTTCCCCAAGGCGCTCGAACGCAAGGTGCTGAAAGGCGCGGAACCGATCAAAGGCCGTGCCGGCGACTTCCTGCCCGCGGTCGACCTCGATGCGGCGCGTGCCGAAGCCGAGGCCGCCATCGGCCGCCAGGTCTCCGACACCGATCTCGCGTCGTGGCTGATGTACCCCAAGGTCTTCAAGGACTATGCCGCCCACCACGCGCGCTTCGGCGACGTCTCGCTGCTGCCCACGCCGGTGTTCTTCTACGGCCTGAAGGACCGCGAGGAGATCAGCGTCGACATCGAGAAGGGCAAGAGTCTCATCGTGCGCCAGACCGGCAGCAGCGATACGCCCGACGAGGAGGGCCGCGTCAAGGTCTTCTTCGAACTCAACGGCCAGCCGCGCCTGCAACGCATCCCCAAGGCGGGGGCCGCGCCGACGGGGCGCCGCCATCCGAAGATCGACGACGCCAACCCCAACCACGTCGGCGCCCCCATGCCCGGCGCCGTCGTCACCGTTGCCGTGCACGCCGGGCAGAAGATCGCCAAGGGCACGCCGCTGGTGTCGATTGAGGCGATGAAGATGGAAACCGCGCTCACCGCCGAGCGCGACGGCGTTGTGAAGGCGGTGTTCGTGAAGCCCGGCGACAAGGTCGCGGCCAAGGATCTGCTGGTCGAGCTGCAGTAGGCGGCCCGCACAAGGAGTTCTCCCCCTTCTCTCCAGAGGGGTCTTGCAGGTCCGGGTCATGGTGCCCGGACTTTTTTTGTCCGGCCGCGGCGCGCTGTCGCGCGGTCCGGCGCGATCCGGCTACTCCGCGTCGGGCTGCTGCCCGGGCGCCGCGCGCTGAAAGGCATCGAGTGCCGCGCAGCGCTCGACGATGCCCATCACGGTCGGCATGGCCGACAGGTCGCAGTCGAAGCGCTGCGCGTTGAACACCTGCGGCACGAGGCAGCAGTCGGCCAGCGTGGGCGTATCGCCGTGGCAGAAGAGGCCGGTGCGCGGGTCCGCGGCGAGCATGGATTCCACCGCCGACAGGCCGATCGCGATCCAGTGGCGGTACCACGCGTTCTTCTGCGCGTCGTTCACGCCCAGTTCGTGCACCAGGTAGCGCAGCACGCGCAGGTTGTTCACCGGGTGGATGTCGCACGCGATCGCCTGCGCAATCGCGCGGATGCGCGCGCGCTCGGCGGGGCTGCCGGGCAGCAGCGCGGGCTGCGGATGCACCTCGTCGAGGTATTCGATGATCGCGAGCGATTGCTGCAGAACGTTCCCGTCGTCGATCAGCGTCGGCACCAGTCCGGCCGGATTCAGAGCAAGGTAGTCCGTCTGCCGCTGTTCGCCGCCGTTGCGCACGAGATGGACGGGAACCGCCTCGTAGTCGAGTTGCTTGAGGTTCAGCGCAATGCGTACGCGGTAGGCGGCCGAACTGCGGAAATAGGTGTAGAGCTTCATCATTGCGGCACTTCCGTGGATTCGAGGTGCGGCGAGGTGGAGCGGCGCGGTGAAACGGGCGCCGGCCTTGCCGTGCAGTCCGTTTACCGTGACCGACGGCGCGCTTCCGGTCAACGTGCCGTTTCCCGCGCCGACTCCGAATGCGTCCACCCCGGCCACGACCGGGCGTGTCGTTACAGCAGCACCTGCGTCCCCAGTTCGACGACCTGGTTGGGCGGGAGGCGGAAATAGGTCGCAGCCCCCTCGGCCTGCCGCGTCATCCACGAAAACAGTGCGCAGCGCCAGTGCGGCAGCGCGCCCGGCCCGTCGACGATCACGGAGCGCGCGACGAAATAGGTCGTCAGCATCGGCTCGAGGATCAGGCCCAGCCTGTCCGCCCCGCTGAGCGCTTTGGGCAGGTCCGGCTCTTCGCGGAACCCGAAATGAACGTCCACCTGGTAGATATCGGGCCCGAGCCGGTGCAGCCGCAGGCGTTCGTTTTCGGCAACGTAGGGCACTTCCTCGTTGATGACATGCAGGAATACGGTCTGTTCGTGCATGACTTTGTAATGTTTCAGATTGTGGAACAGCGCGCTCGGGACGACGCTGGTGTCCGAAGTGAGGTAAACGGCGGTGCCGGCAACCCGGGGCACGTCCGGATGAGGGCCGAGCACGAAGCCGTCCATCGGTACGTCGATCTTCCGCCGCTGTTCGGCAACCAGCGCACTCCCATCCTTCCAACTGGTAAGGGCGATGAAGATGAGCGCGCCGAGCACCATCGGAAACCACCCTCCGGCCGCAATCTTCGTGAGATTCGAGCCGAGGAAGGCAAATTCCAGCAAGGCGAAGAGCCCCAGGCCGGCAATGATCGGCAGCCGGAAGCGGCCGGGAACGGCGATGGTGACGAAGATGGTGAGCACCGTGGTGATGATCATCGTGCCCGACACCGCGATGCCGTACGCCGCGGCGAGCGCGTTGGACGAGCGGAACTCCAGCACCAGCAATACCACCGCCACCAGCATCAGCCAATTGACGCTAGGAACGTAAATCTGGCCGCGCTCGCTGTCCGACGTGTGCAGGATGCGCACGCGCGGCAGGTAACCGAGCCGCGAGGCCTGCAGCGTCATCGAATACGCGCCCGAGATCGTCGCCTGCGAGGCGATCACCGTTGCCGCGGTCGCAAGGCCGACGAGCGGGAAGACGAACCAGTCCGGTGCCAGCAGGTAGAACGGATTCTCGACCGCAGTCGGGTCGCGCAGGACCAGCGCGCCCTGACCGAAGTAGTTGATCAGCAGGGCGGGGCAGACCAGGCCGTACCAGGCGACGCGAACCGCCTTTGCGCCGAAGTGGCCCATGTCGGCATACAGGGCCTCGCCGCCGGTCAGTGCGAGGAATACCGCCGACAACAGCAGGAACGCAGCGTGCGGGTGTTCCAGCGCGAAGCGCAAGGCGTGGACCGGATTGATCGCGGCCAGCACCTGCGGTGTCTGGACGATCGAGTGCAGGCCCAGCACCGCGAGCGTTGCGAACCAGACCAGGGTCACGGGGCCGAACAGGGTGCCCACGCGGCTCGTGCCGTGCTTCTGGATCAGGAACAGGCTGACCAGGATGCCGATCGTGATCGGCACGACCAGCCGCTCGAAGTCCGGCGCCGCCACCGCGAGGCCTTCCACGGCCGACAGGACGGAAATCGCCGGCGTGATGATCGCGTCGCCATAGAACAGTGCCGCGGCGAAGATCCCGGCGCCGATGACCAGCGCCGCGAGCCGCCGCGTGCCGGACGCGCGGCGATGGGCGAGGGCGGTCAGCGCGAGTACGCCGCCTTCGCCGTCGTTGTCGTGCTTCAGGACGATCCACACGTACTTGAGCGAGATGATCAACATCATTGCCCAGAAGAACGCCGACAGCGTCGCGAGCACGGTTGTCTCGTTTACCGCCAGTGCGTGCGAGCCGTGGAACGCCTCCTTGAACGCATACAGCGGGCTGGTGCCGATGTCGCCGTACACGATGCCGAGCGCCGCCAGAGCGAGGGCGCCCAGGCTGCTGCGCGAATGATCCTGGTTTGCGGACATGATGAATTCCCGTGGAGGGCGAAGGAAAGGCCGGTCAGACCTGGAAGCGGTAACCGACACCGATTTCGGTGCGCAGATGCACCGGCTGAGTGGGGTCCGCCTCCAGCTTCTGCCGCAGGTGGCCCACGTAGATGCGCAGGTAATGGGTGCTGTCGACGTAGGCCGGCCCCCACACCTCGCGCAGTAGCTGGCGATGCGTCATGACCTTGCCGGCGTTGGCGAGCAGCGCGACCAGCAGGCGATATTCGCGTGCCGTCAGATGCACCGGCGCCCCCCCGCGCAACACGGTGCGGTGCGCCAGATCGACTTTCACATCGCCGAAGTGCACCTCCGCCGCCGCGTCCGTGCCGCCCTCGGCGCGGCGCAGCAGGGCACGGACGCGCGCGAGCAGTTCGCCCACCGAGAAGGGCTTCGTAAGATAGTCGTCCGCACCCGCATCGAGCGCCGTGATCTTTTCGCTCTCGTCGGAACGCGCCGAAAGGATCAGCACCGGCATCCGCGACCAGTCGCGTACCGCACGCACGAAGTCGACGCCGTCGCCGTCGGGCAGGCCCAGGTCGAGGATGGCGAGGTCGGGCTTCCCCGATGCCGCCTCGCCCACCGCCTGCTGCACGGTCGACGCCTCGATCACCTGATACGCCGCTTTCTCCAGCGTCTGGCGGACGAAGTGGCGGATCTGCAGTTCATCCTCGATCAGAAGGATGCGGGCCTGGTGCGCGTTCATGATCCGGCTCCCGTCGGGTCCGCAGGTTCGGGTTCGATGTCCGGCGGTTCGCCGCCACAGGGCAGCACGATGCGGACGCAGGCACCGCCCCCGGGCCGGTTCGAGGCACTGATCTGCCCGCCATGGGCATCGATGACGGCCCGGCAGATCGCCAGCCCCAGGCCGACTCCAGGGGTCGGCAACTGCGGTGCCCCGCGCTCGAACAGGTCGAAGATGCGCGCCAAGCTGCCAGCCGGAAACCCTTCGCCGCGGTCACACACCTCGATCACGAGGCCTCCCGCGTCGTCTGTCGCCACGTCGATGGTCACGGGCGCGCCGGCCGGCGAATACTTCGCGGCATTCTCCAGCAGGTTGCAGAACACGCGCTCCATCAGCACCGCGTCCATCGCAACGAGGGGCAGGTCAGGCTGCAGCGATACCTTCACCGGGTGCTCGTGCAAGGCCTCGCCCAGCAGCTGGATGCTCGCGCCGATCACTTCGTCGATCGCCTGCCACTCCTTCCGCAGGCGTACCCGCCCCGCCTGCAGGCGGGCCATGTCGAGCAGTTTCTCGACCATCTCGTGCAGCCGTCCGGCCTGGTCCCGGATCGCGCGCGCGGCGTCGCGCTGCTCTCCGCTCAAGGGCGTGTCGGCCAGCGCCAGCGTATCGGCCAAGCCGAACAGCACCGTCAGGGGCGTGCGGATGTCGTGCGAGATCGACGAAAGGATCGAACTGCGAAGCCGCTCCGCCTCCGTTTCCATGCGGCTTGCCTGAGCAAGTTCGACGAGGTGTAGCCGTTCCAGGGCGATCGCCGTCACGGAGGCCACGGCTTCGAACATCGGCCGCAGCAGGTCGAGCCCGTCGCGACCGCAGTCCCGCACCAGCAATACACCGTGGCGGCGGGTCGCGCCGTTCAGCGGAAAGAGCAGGGTCGGCCCGTTCCGGCCGCTGGTACTGCAGGACGGGTCGCTCGCCTGGCTCCGATACACTGCATCGAGCACCAGCGACTCGTCGAGCCCGAGCGCGGACGTGCCGGGGGGAAACTCGTGCAATCGCTCGTCGGCATCGGGGAGGAAGAAGACGGGCTCCCCGTCGGCCTGCTCGCGCACGAATGTGGCCACGCGCTGCACGGCCTGTTCGGGCGATATCGCGCCGGCCAGACTACGCGCGAGGGCGTAAAGCGCCACGGAGTGGGCCTCGCGGTCGCTCGCCTCGCGTGCGCTTGCCTGCAGGCTGGTCGTCAGATGGCTGATGAACAGCGACACGGCCAGCATCACCGCAAAGGTGACGACGTACTGCACGTCGCTGACCATGAACGAGAGATGCGGCGGAACGAAGAAGAAGTCGAACAGCGCGACGCTGACGAAGCTCGCCAGGACCGCTTCGGATCGCCCGAGGCGTGCGGCGATGAACACCACCGTGAGCAGCAGGAGCATCGCGATGTTGGTGAGATCCAGTACGTCGCGCAGCGGCAGGCAGACCGCGACCGCGAGTCCGCAGGCGGCCAGTGCGAGCACATGGCTGGAGATCATGGGGGGATGCCTGGTGGTGTCGTTTCGCATGTTCGGCTCGTCAATCCTCGTCCGCGGCATGGAACGGCTGGTGCAGCGGGTCGGGGCCGGAATTCGTCGTTGCGTCAATTCTGACGGGGCGCAGATAAAAACGGGGTAAACGGGCAAAGCCGTCGCGAGCGTCTCCATCGCTTCCGGAGCCCGCGTGCTGCATCTCGATCAATTAATATTGCCTGACTGCCACAACAGCGTGCTGCGAGGGGATTCCGATGAGAGTGTTTCAGGTCGACACGGCATGGACGGACGAAAACCTGCGGATCGGCGAGCGCCCTGAACCGACCGCCGGCCCGGGTGAAGTCCGGCTGAAGATGCTCGCCTCGGCGCTCAACTACCGCGACCTGCTGGTGCCCCGCCGCGGCTATGGGTCGCGCATGCAGGCGCTGCCCCTGATCATGCTCAGCGACGGCGTCGGGCACATCGACCAGGTCGGCAGCGGCGTCGACGCCTACCGCATCGGCGATCGCGTCTGCCCCCTGTTCTTCTCCACGTGGCCCGGCGGCGAGCCGAGCGCCGAACACCTCGCCTACAGCCTCGGCTGCGAAAGCGACGGCACCATGACGGAATACATGGTCGTCCCGGCCTCGACGGTCGTACCCGTGCCGGCCCACCTCGACGACACCGAGGCCGCCACCCTGCCCACCGCCGCCGTCACCGCTTGGCGCGCGCTCGTCACCGAAGGGCGGGTCACGGCCGGCGACACCGTCCTCGTGCAGGGCACCGGGGGCGTATCGCTGTTCGCCCTGCAGTTCGCCAAGCTGCTCGGCGCCCGGGTCATCTGCACCTCGTCCAGCGACGAGAAGCTCGAACGCGCCCGCGAACTCGGTGCGGACGTCACCATCAACTATCGCTCGACCCCCGAATGGGGCCGCGTCGCGCGCGACGCCGCGGGCAGCGGCGGCGTCGACCACGTGATCGAAGTCGGCGGGCAGGGCACGCTGACGCAGTCGCTGCGCGCAGTGCGGCCGGG
Organism: Aromatoleum tolulyticum; assembly: GCF_900156155.1. Classification (GTDB taxonomy): domain Bacteria; phylum Pseudomonadota; class Gammaproteobacteria; order Burkholderiales; family Rhodocyclaceae; genus Aromatoleum; species Aromatoleum tolulyticum. The sequence goes on along the minus strand of NZ_FTMD01000010.1, from coordinate 8,786 downwards.
CGGTGCGATCAGCATGATCGGCGTGCTGGGCGGTTCCGTCATGGACGCTCCGCTGGGGCTGGTCGTCACGCGCCACGTCCGCCTGCAGGGCATTACCGTCGGCAGCCGCGAGGATTTCCTCGCGATGTCGCGCGCCGTCGCGCACAGCGGCATGCGGCCCGTCGTCGACCGGGCCTTCGCTTTCGAGCAACTGCGCGAAGCCATGCAGTATCTCGCCAGCGGCCGGCATTTCGGCAAGATCTGCATCCGGCACTGAGCGGCAGGACACATTCCATGCACATCTGGGTCGATGCCGACGCCTGCCCCGGCGTCATCAAGGAAATCCTCTTCCGCGCCGCCGAGCGCACCCGGCGTCCGCTCACCCTGGTCGCCAACCAGTACCTGCGCATTCCCGCCTCCCCGCTGATCCGCATGATCCAGGTGCCGGGGGGCCTCGACGAGGCCGACAAATACATTGCCGCGCACGTGCAGGCCGGGGACGTGGTCATCACCGCAGACATCCCCCTCGCCGCCGCAATCGTCGAAAAAGACGCCCACGCGCTGTCGCCGCGGGGCGAACTCTACGGCAAGGAAAACATCCGCGAGCTGCTCGACCTGCGCAACTTCATGGACACCCTGCGCAGCACTGGCGTCGATACCGGCGGGCCGGCGGCATTCAATGCCGGCGACAGGCAGGCGTTCGCGAACCGGCTGGATCGGTTGCTGAAGTAGGGGGCTGGTCCATCGTGCTGCTTCCTGCATTGCGGCACAGTGGCTCCGACTGAGTGGGAACTCACGATCAAGGCCGGCTTGGGCAAGGTCCGCATCGACTTGTCCGCTTTCGCCGAACAGGTCGAATCAATGGGCTTTACCTGGCTGCCGATCGAGAACGCCCACATCCTCAAGCTCCCCGCCTTGCCGACCTTCGACGACCATCGTGCCCCCTTCGATCGCTTGCTGGTTGCCCAGTCGATGAGCGAGCCACTCATTCTCCTCACGGCGGACGGCAAGCTCGCTCGTTACGGCAGCACTGTACGAATCATCTGATTCGCATGTTGGCGGATGGCGGCGGTCGGCCAAGAAGAGGCATCGCGGCTGAAAAATTTTCGCCCAACGCGAACGACGGGTAACCGATCCTGGACCGGTCGGATGTCTGTCTTCGGACTCAGTCAAGTCATCGGCCTGACCGGCCGTTGGGTCGCCGCGCCCAATCAGGCGGCCATGCGTCGGTTACGTGCCGTTCCGCCTTTTCGTGGCTACGAACGACAGCTTTCCTCTGCGGCGAACGCGACCTTGCGACCCGTAGCCGCCCTTGGCTTTATAGGAGAGCGGACGCTCAACGTCGAAGCTCAACCGACGGTCAAAAGCGCTGCTTTTGACTGGTCGGTTGGAGCGCAGAGTTATACCTACTCACAGTGCTAAAGAATCTGAAGGGCTTTCAAGAGGCCGCGGTGGACAACAAAATTCTCCTTGAAGTTCGGTTCTGCATCCCTAATGATATAGCGGAACACGGTCTGATTGACCTGGCGCGGCTGATTGCCAATAACGCTAAAAATAAAGAGTATTCGCAAAATAAATGCCGCATCCGTCTCCCTGATTGAGCCCTCTTTGTTTTTGCGTTCGAATACCTCCCTAAACTCCCGTTCAGAAAAGGTCTGCTTTCTAATTTGTGAAATTACGTCGAATACTGAGGAGATATCTGGGATTACACCATGAATCTCGTCAATCAGTTCACGCTTGAGATAACTTGAGAATGCTTTGTCGACCTTCTTTACAGTATCGGCGGCAATCCTGTCCGTACCATTCTCCGTGGCCTCGGCGCAGGCCTGTATGTACTTGGTGAAATCTCGTGGCCGTAAGTGCGTACTGCGCGCCATGAAGTCAAACGCCGACATACGACTAGACTGACGGTGTCCCGTCTCAACAGGACGTAGGTCAAAGAGGTGTTTCCAAGCTGAATCGAAGGGTAACAGAGCACCGCTTGCGTTCATTGCTCGCGAAATCCGGAACGCCAACAAATCCCGGATCTTGTTCTTATCCCATTCAAGATCAATCTTAAAGTCATCCCACTTTGTCTTGTCAGCATCCGTAAGGACGCTATAGATGTCGTCGCGAAGGAAAATAATAGGAAAAATTCGATAACGCTTATCCTTGAACGTACTCTTGATGTCTTGAACAGCCTTAAAAAGTCCGGTCAATAAGTGCGTGTAGTTTTCGTACTGGCTCTTGTCGATAATGTTTTTATAGTCTTCGTCAAGTTCGTCAAAGACCACGTAGTAAGCGGAGTCGTCGATGTATTTTGCAATGATATTTTCGAGCGTATCGACGCGGTTCACCCATGAATCAGCAACTGCGTTTTCTTTGAACCCAATTTTACCGCCCGTCCCCAGAATATGAAGCGAAAAATCATTAGCGGTCCATTTCTTGATCCAACGCTGGAGGCTTTCTACCGGCTCTGGCGCGTATAGTGCCTTAAGAGGAATTTGAGCTTCATTTGAGATGGCCTCGTTGCGCGCCATCATCTTGCAAATGTAGCTGTAAATGATGTATTTCCACAGGGTTATGTATTGATTTGGCGCAGTGTATCCTGCGTTTTTCAGACTATAGAGTTCATTGAAGGGAAAGTTCTTGAACGACAGTTTTTCGGTAAAAACATTTGGGTCATTGAAGCCACCGATGAACTGCGAGATAGCTGTCTTGCCTGTGCCCTTTCGGCCAATGACATAGGAACGCTTGCCAGCAATGATTCGCTCAAGCTCTCTAACGTGGAAGAAGTAGCGTTCGGTGTCTTCGGTCTTGGCGTCCAGCTTCCAATTTTCTCTGATTTCTTCGAGCAGCGTCACCGATCGACTCCTTTTGTGCCGTGTTGGTAGTTGATTTAGATACAACTTTTGAATTCGACCGGACCTCGCGCGCATTTTCGCGCGAGGTCCGGTCGAATTATGGGTTGGACGTCTCCGCGCGGCGCTTAGTGGTGCTTGTCGCTGACGGTTGCATAGAACTCGCGAACTGTACACGTAATGGCATGAACATCCTCCAGCGGTGTGAGCAGTCGGTAGACCTTGTTCGCGTAGTAAACAATCAGTGGAGCGTAGGAGCTGCCTCGTACTTGCGAGAACTGTGCGAGTACGTCCTGCATCTCCGCAACAAGGTGCGTCATCTCGCGGACTACTGCTTCAACGACCGTTCCTTTCTCCTGCGATAACCTGACGAACTGGTGATATGCAGCGGAGTGACCGCCAGACGCGCGAAGTCGCTCGCCTTCAGCGACAAGAAGCGACACTGTCAATGATGGTTCCGAACCTTCTGGTGAAACGACCGTTCGAGTGACTTGGTCGAGGCGTGCGTCAATCTCCTTGATGACGTGCAATAGTTCTTGCGCAAGCCTGTCACTAGCCAGCTCATCGAGTTGCTTTCTCGCGAGACTGGTCTGTTCGGATAAGTGCTCGGATGCGCGACGAAGCTCTTCTCGCTGAATGGAGATTGACCAGATAAGTGCAAGAAATGCGAGCATCGCGAAGAGTGGATTCAACAGGCCGGCAAAGTAGTCGCCAAACTGTCCCCAGGTTCCCTGCTCCGATGCCGGGACGACCCCGAACTGAAGGATATAGGCAGTGACAACGCCGACAATGAGAATCAATGCAATTGCCAGTGCGACGCGGATAATGCGTGAGTTCATTGAGACTCCCAACTTTGTAGCCTGGCGACAGCTTTGCCGCGTAAGATCGGAGTGCCGGATAACATGTTCTGCAAGTTGCTGTTTAGAAACTTAAACTAAGCACAATGGAAAATAAATCGGCATGAAAAGCAGCAATCGACGGCATACCGGGGTAATCCGATCCATGCAGCACGTAGGCGGAGAGCATACCGCTTCGCCCGGATGGCCGCTATCTGGATTGGGTTGCGGCTGGCCGCTTCTGGCCGAGAGGCCCCTCCGGCTGTGCGCCGTAAGCAGCCGCTCGCCCCGAATGCTCCAGGAGAGCGGCCGTGCTACCGTCAGATCTCGATCTGCTCTGAGATCTCCAAGGCATCATCGACCTCGATACCGAGGTAACGTCCGTTTGGCGGCCATTCGAGCATTCTTCCGCTTCCTCCAGCATCGCGAACCGGCGGCGCTCGAACAGATCCGCCGCGTCCTTGCGATACCGTTCAAGCGGACCGATACACGGCTGGTCGTGCATTTCGATAGAGACGAGGTTCAGGCCTTGCTCGATGCACCTGACCCGACTACCCGGGACGGAATCCGGGATCGGGCAATGCTGCATCTGGCGGTGTGTGCTGGCCTGCGAGTGTCGGAGTCGACGGGCCTGCGCATTGCCGATGTTGGCGCCCAGGCGGCCAGCTTTCGTGTGCTTGGCAAAGGCCGTCGAGAGCGAGCATTGCCCTTATGGAAGCCAGCCGCAGCCGCACTACGGGCATGGTTGGCGGTGCGAGGTGCCCTCTCAACGCCGGAGGTGTTCGTCAACGCCCGCGGCGATCCCTTGAGTCGATGGGGCGTGGCATACATTCTTCGACGCCATGTCCTCACCGCGAGTCAGCGATGTGCGTCCCTGGCCAGCAAGCAGGCCTCTCCACATGTGTTGCGGCACACCTGCGCAATGATGGTTCTGCAGGCCACGCAGGACATCCGCAAGGTTTCGCTCTGGCTTGGACATGCCAACCTGGCCACGACCGAGGTCTACGTTCGCGCCGACCCCGGCCAGAAGTTGGAGGCTATCGAGACGATGGTGCCGCCCAACCTTCGCAAGGGCAAATTCCGGCCACCAGATCGGCTGATCGCATTGCTGAAGACCAAGATGTAATGGGAAGCTCCACGGGCGCAAGGCCCAGCTTTCGCGACGCTTCAGCGACCGTGGTCCCCACAACGGAGCAGTCACCATAAGGCAGGTAATGGAGCGCAACCCATTACCTGCCGCAACCGTCATTGTCCGTAATGCCAGACGCGGGCGAAGGAAGCGTGGCTCGCCGCCCGGCGCCGGGAAGTGCTGCCGATCCCGTACTTCCACCTCGTCTTTACGCTGCCGCACGCCCTCAACGGACTGATCGCCGCCCGCCCGAGAGCCGTCTAAGAGTTGCTCTTTGCCAGCGTCGCCACGACGCTCACCGAATTCGCTGCCAGCCCCCGGCATCTCGGGGGCACGCCGGCATTCTCGCTCGTGCTGCATACCTGGGCACAGGATCTGCGCCGCCACGTTCACGTTCATGCGCTCGTCGCCGGCGGCGCGCTGAGTTCAAGCGGCGAATGGCTCCGACCGAAGAAGGGATTCCTGTTTCCGGTGCGCGCGCTCTCGCCCGTCTTCCGGGGCAAGTTCGTCGCCGGCCCGATCAGTTGGCCCGCAGCGAGCGCTGGCCGGGAGGCGCCGACTGGACGCGCCTCAAGCCACGGCTCTACGACCACGACTGGGTCGTCTACGCCAAACAACCGCTCGGCGGGCCCGAAGCGGTCCTTGAGTATCTGGGACGCTACACGCATCGGGTCGCGATCTCGAACGAGCGCATCGTCGGTATCGACGGCGACCAGATCGCCTTCCGCGTGCGTGCCGACGCAGGTAGCGGCAGGAAGCGCACGCTGCGCCTGCCGGGCGTCGAGTTCATCGGCCGCTTCCTGCTGCATGTGCTGCCTGCCGGCTTCAAGCGCATCCGCCACTACGGGCTGCTCTCGCCGGCGCGCAAGCGGTCCGGCCTGGCCGCCGCGCGGGCCGCGCTCGACATGGCGGCCCCATCTGAGGCCACCCTCGAATCGGTCGCCGATTTCCTCCACCGCGTGGCGCGGATCGAGCATCTGCGCTGCCCCTGTTACGGCAGCGGACAGATGCGCGTGGTGGCCGTCATCGCCCCGGAGCCGCGGGCGCTTCACCCGCGAGGACCGCCATGATCGCGACGGCCATCGACGATTCCACTTCCGAGCGCAGCGCCGTGCGCTCGCGGCGGCACTCGCCCCGAATTCGGCGCGGCACTCCCGTCCGGCCTCACCGTTACCATGACCGACCGAGGCTTGCTGCTCCCGACTCCCTCCTTGCCCGATTCGAATGCCCGAAAGATCGCTCGCCTCATGCCAAAGGATTGACGCCGCAGGATCGCCGCTTACAATCCCCATAGCATCCGCCGTCGCGGCGGTTCAGTCCAACGAGGTTTATCCGCCGCCATGCCGCCTCGCCTTCCTCCAACTCTTCCGCTGCGGCGGATAAACGCTATTCGTTAGGCCGCAAGATGCACTCAGACGGGAAACAACTCGAGGCGCTGGTCTCATTCGTTGAAAAGACCTTGGTGCCACCAGGCTTCGAGGTGAAAGCGAATAGTCGTGTGTTCAACGACGAGGGGGTGCAGATTGCTGAATTTGACATTGAGATCCGCGGGAAAGTGGGTTCGACGTCTATCTCGTGGTTGATTGAGTGTAGGGACCGGCCAGGCCAGGGTACTGCCCCCGGCTCGTGGATTGAGCAACTAGTCGGCAGGCGTGATCGGTTCGGTTTCAATAAGGTCACCGCAGTCTCCACGACGGGGTTTGCGGCGGGGGCGGCCGACTACGCTAGAAAGGCGGGTATCGAGCTTCGTGAGGTGCAGAACCTTGATCCGGCCAGCTTTGAGGGATGGCTTCAAATTTCTGAGATGTCTCAGATCAAGAAGGTTCATGACCTGAAGCACGCGAACATCTTCATTGGGCTGGCCGAGACGGAGGAAGTGAGGGTCGCTGCCCAGCGTGTAATTGAGCGCGCAACTGGCAATGATGCATTGTTGGTGTCCGCCCTGACAAAGGAGCACGCGACCGTGACCCAAGCGTTCATGGGAGCTGTGCAGACTGAACCTTCCGCATTTGACGGAGTGTCAGTTGACCGACCGAAGAAGGTTTGCGTTATCGGCCAGTACTCGGGGGACGATCATTTCTACATCGAAACCGATGTGGGAAACGCCCGCGTAGACAGGATCGAGTTCTTCGGCGAACTCAGAATTGAAGAGGCTAAGGTGCCTGTCGTTCGAACGGTAGAGTACCGGCACGTTGAGACTGGCGAGGTCATTTCCCAACTCGCCGCATTCGCACCCCACTCCATCCTCGGTATGAACTTCGCGGTGGAGTTGCACCGCATGGGCGAGGACGGGGAGACGCACGTGATCATGAGGAGACTGCCGGATGACTGAGTCCAATGCGCAGAGCAGTCGACGGGAGTTGCGGCCTAACAAGTCGTTCGACACGGACGCGCCATGACGATTGCCGCAATTCGCGTGGCACAAAATAACTCTCAGTTGTCCACTCGTTTCATGAACGCTCAGCTTCTGCATCATCTGGTGGCCGGAAGTGATACTGCACTTCGCCACTGGGAAGGAGAGGGACGCCTTACTCCAACTGCTGATGGCTACGTCTTGACACCCGTTGGTCTTGCTGAGTGTCAGAATACGCTCCTAGGCTTGGCTGGCAGCTACAGCACGACCGAAGCAAAGGTTCAAGAGTGGGTCACGCGTATGATCAACGGAGACAGAGTCGCACGCAACCCTCGCACATTTGCTCGAACCGCTTGGCCACAATGACGTGCGGCATACGTTGGGCGATGGGGATGAGGGGAAAAATGGCATTGATCGATTGTCCAGAATGCAAACGACAGATATCCGATATGGCATCAAGTTGTATTCACTGCGGCTATCCGATCGATAGCGTCACCACAATAAGCGGCCCTAAGGAGACGCCGAAATCGCTCGGTCTCTTGGCTGGAAATCCGAACTTCGACTCAGATGCGATTGACGACGTTCGCCATCAGACGTCGCAGCCCCCTCCTAAACCTGAAATCATTATCAATTACTTTGGGGTATTTTCTCTTGGGTTGGGGGCTGCTTCAATAGTAGTTCCATATTTTGCTGCAGTCTTCTTCGTCCCCGTTGCACTGATATGCGGCTTTGTCTCCATTTGGCAAAAGAAGAAATTACTCGGCGTAATTGGGATAGTGCTTTCTATCGTGGGGATTGTCCGCATCGTCGATATCTCAAATGAGCTCCACGAGGCGCAACGGAATGTGGAAAAGTCCATTCAACAGCTTAAACAAATTCGTCCGTAGCCTCTGTGCGCCCAACATGGCGCTCAACCCCGCTCTCTTCGGTCGCTGGACAGCCAAAAGCTACGCTTTTGGCTGCCGGTTAGCTCCACGTTGAACGACTGCTCTTCTCGAGCGTCAATGACCGCAATGGGTCGCAAGGTCGCGTTCGCCGCAGAGGAAAGCTGTCGTTCGTAGCTACGAAAAGGCGGAACGGCAGGTAACCGGCGCATGGCCGCCTGATTGGGCGCGGCGACCCAACGGCCGGTCAGGCCGAGGACGAGGCGGTCAGCCTGAAGAAACGACTGGCAGCTTGAAGATCAGAAAGCCGACTTCGACCTTGCAAATATCATCAGGCAGGTCAGGGTTGCGAAAACGGTCACCGCCTCCGAAATGATTTACGTGGCATCACGAAGTCTTCCTTTCCCTATCAGGGTGATGCAAAACCCAGTGAACGAACTGACGAGTTGATTGTCATAGAGGCATTCCCGAAACTCCCGTCCTGACAGCGATGCGCGGCCAACTCGATCCCCAGTCCTCGATGTTCCATTACTTCTCGCCCGAGTCGCGCGTGCCCGCGGATCATCCGCTGCGGCGGGTGAAGAAGCTCGCCGATCGGGCGCTCGCAGCCATTTCGGCGGATCTGAATGCGCTGTATTCGAGTGTCGGACGGCCGTCGATCCCGCCCGAGCGCCTGCTCAAGGGGCAATTGCTGATCGCGCTGTACTCCATTCGCTCGGATCGGCAGTTTTGCGAGCAGCTCGACTACAACATTCTCTTTCGCTG